>CAYOWS010000006.1:0-126107 GCA_964407735.1 uncultured Sphaerochaeta sp.
CGCCCTCATGGTTCGCCCCGCCCTTCCTTTCAATAGCTTAACTTAATGACATTGAGCGTACCCCTATTGCACCCCTAGATAACGTCGAATTCGCTACCACCGATGAATTCCCTGAGCAGGGAATCCTTCGGAACGATCGATTCCGGGACGGGGTATACGTTCTCAAGGAACGCCAGCAGCCTTCTTGCCAGAGGATACGCTTTCTTCGCGGAAGGTTTCACCGTCTTGAGTAGAGGCTGCGCGAAAGACGCGAGAACGCTTAGTTCATAGTCCAGCGCGGAATTGAGCATGACATCGGCGTTGTTCTGGTAGGGGAAGATATGGAGGTTCTCACCCCGTTGCACCGACGGCCACATGGACAGCGTCGTTTCAGCGGCGACCCCTCTTGTCCGGTTGTCCCTCACCATCCGGCGGAGAATCCGGTTGTCCGTCGTACTGATACGGTTGTGGTCGTCGAGGTTCAATTGCGTCAAAGCGGATATGTAGATGCGGAATGTCGTCTCTGGATCGAGCTGGGGGACCAACGCCGGATTGAGGCCATGGATGCCCTCTATGACCAGTATCGAATGCCGATCCAACTGTATGGGACATTGCTTGTAATAACGCTTGTTTTCCCTGAAATCAAAGCAGGGCAGGTCAACGGGCAGCCCGTCGTACAGATCATGAAGATCCTGTTGGAACTGGGCTGTGTCGAGGGCCTCCAGGGCTTCGAAATCTTTTTCTCCGTTTTCATCGACCGGAACGAATTCCCGTGTCAGGTAATAGTCATCCAGGGATATCTTGATCGGCCGTATCCCCATGACCTGAAGCTGTATGCAAAGCTTTTGCGCGAACGTCGTCTTGCCGGAGGATGAAGGACCCGCGATGAACACGACACGGATGTTGCTGTCGCCAATGACTTTGTCTGCGATCTGTGCGATCTTCTTCGCCTGAAGTGCTTCCGCCATGCGGATGAACGACTGTATCTGGCCCGTGGCGCATATCTGGTTCAAGCGTCCCAACGAGCCGACATCCAGGATCTTGCCCCATTCCTTGTACTCCCTGAATACGGAGAAGAGCAGGGGGTTGTCTTTCCAGGTGTCGAGTTCAGTGAAGTCGAAGGATCTCGGGTATCGAAGCAGCATGCCTCTGTCGCCATAGGGCTTGAGCTCCCAGACGGTCAGTACGGAAGTAGTGTGGACCAATGGTTCATAGGTCACGTCCCAGTAGCCGTTGAGCTGATACAGGCTGATCACCGGTTCGTTCTGATAGGAGAGCAACGCTTCCGTCTCTTCAAACTTACGCTGGTGGAAATACTGCATGGCTTGCTCATAGGGGACCTTCACTTGCTCAATGGGGAGATTGCCGTCGGCCAGCTCCCTCATCACCTTGGATATCTGGTCGATATCCTCGGAGGAGAGGAGATATTGATCATCGAAAGAGTAGTAATAGCCGTCTCCCAATGAGTGCCCGATGACCAGCCGCCTGTCGGGATACAGGCCGGCGACGGCGCAACCGAGCAGATAGCAGATGCTATGGCGGTACATCCTCTTGCCAAGGTCGGAGAAGATGCGGATAGGCTCCAGCGTACAATCCGATTCCAGTCTTGCGGAAATCGGTTGCAGGTCATTGTTGACCAACGCTCCGATCACAGGGTCATCCTGATAGGAGGGGATTACGGAGGGGTCTACGCAGCCCAATGTCGCCAAGGCCTGTCCGACCGTAGTACCGAATTCCATTTCGAACTGATTGTCTCCGCAGATAAGCTTGATAGTCTGTTTCATCGGTCGTATATTCCTTCCTTCTGTCTATACAATATAAAGCCCGCTTTCCCCGTGTACAAGACAATTCGACCATCGGGCCGGTAAAGAAGGTTCCCCGTTTCCTCTGATATATACCGCCACAGCCATATAGTCATAAAAATACACCGTAGGTGACAGTTTTCCGTTGCCCCGGCGATAAATCCGTACTAGAATCATGACATGTGACAGCCGGGCGGGGGACGAGGTCCCCCGCCCGGAGCCGTACCGGGGCGTACGGAGGGCGCAGGACGCCCGCATACGGGGAGGGGAGAGGCTTGACGACGCATGGAGGCCGCATGGCGGCGAGACATGGGGGAAGCGACGGACGGGACATGCCCGGCCGTATGTCATATGCCCTGGCGTCGCTTTTGTTCTCTCTCTCTCTCTCTCTCTCTCTCTCTCTCTCTCTCTCTCTCTCATCATGATGACCCGCTAGACGGCGGGCGAGGTCGCACGACCGTCCCTTCCCTGTGGAAGGGATCTTTCGTCACGCCCCCGCCTGGCCGCATCCCATATAGCCCATCGCACCACGACGGTATCCCCGGAGGCTATGCCCCGGGGCATTGGTGCGCTGGCGAGTGCTGACGGAAACAGCGGGCTGATGATACGACATGCCCCCACAGGGGCGAGGGAGAGTATTGGATGAAGAGGAACAATGATAGAGGAAGGACCGTGCTTGTGGCGCTGTCGGTGGTGCTGGTGCTGGCGTGCCTGCTGGCCGCGACCGGATGCACGGAGGCGACGCTGATGGACGTCCAGGTGCTGAGCAGGCCGGACGTGACCAACTACACCGAGGCCGGGACGTTCAGCGCCGAAGGCCTGAGCCTTCTCGCCGAATACAGCGACGGGACGCAGAGAGTTGTCAGGTATGCGACAGGCGGTGGCCTGAGGTTCGAGGGTGACGTGACGGATTCGGGCGGCAGCGTGAGGCTGACCCCTGGTTCCACCGTCGTCACCAGGGGCGGGACCGTGACGGTGACCTATTCGGACAGGGGCGTGAGCCAGAGCGCGGAGTTCAAGGTCGGGTACATGGACCTGGTGGACGCGAAGTCGATCGCGGTGTCGCCGCTGAGCGGTATGGCGATGGAGTTCGCCAAGGGAGAGGAGTTCGACTACGGCGGCCTCGTGCTTGACATCCGCTACCGTGACGACATGATGCTGACGCGGACGGTGGACGAGCTTGGGGGCGGCGACCTGACTGTGTACGCGGGCGACGGGAACTCGTGGGTGGACCAGGGCATGAACTTCCCGGACGCCGGGGAATGGACGGTGACGGTGAAGTACACTCCGGAGCTGAAGCTGCCGGTGGGTTTCACCAGCCGGGGCCTGGTCGAGCCCGTCCAGCTGACCTGCACCTACACGGTGAAGGTGACGGAGCCAGTGACGCTGGATGGCATGGAGGTGCTGACGCGGCCACATGTGACGAACTACGCCAGGGGCGGGAAGTTCAGCGCCGAGGGGCTGAGCCTGCTCGCGAGGTACAGCGACGGGACGGAGAGGACGATCCTCTACGACGGCTCCAACATGTCCTTCCGTGGCGACATAACAGAATCCGGCGAAGCCACCCTGACACCTGATTCCGTGGTCACGAAGGGCGGGACGGTGACTGTCAGCTACGGAGGAATGGAGGCTACGTTCCCCGTGACGTACCAGGCGCCGAGGAAGGTGAGCGGGATTTCCGTGGTGGACAAGAGCCGGTACGAGGTGACGTACACGGTGGACGCCGGAGCGATCTACCCGTTGCCCAATGACATGACGCTGGACGTGAGGTACGACGACGGGACTGTGGAGAGGGTGACGGACCCTGCGTGGATGATGGTCGATACGACTTTGGTGAGACTCGATGTCGCGGGCACCTATACGGTGGAGGTGAGCTACACCGACCCGGACTATCCCGATGATACGCCCCAGACCGACACCTACCTGGTGAAGGTCGTGGAGCCTGTGATAGGCCGCGTGGAGATCGTGTCGGTGGAACTGGTGTACGAGGCAACGGGTAACGTTGCGACGGACAGGAACGTGCCCGTGGAACTTGACTACCCCGCCTACTACCGGGTGACGTTCGGCAGCGACGTGCCCAATGCGACGTATACATACTGTTATGGCAACAACCTCTCAGTCTCAGGGGGGCATCCCGTGACCGCGACCGGCATGCAGGTGAGCGTAGAGATCCCATACGATACCATTGCAGGAGGGTATATTTGGCTGACAAAGGTAGCGAAGGATGACTACGAGCCATTTGTCTCAACCAATGTTTTCCAGCCTCTAGCTGTCATCGGGACCGTAGATATCAGTATCGACGTATGGAACCCTGAGCTTGAACTGAGCGGCAGCGGCCTGCCGACAGGGACGAGGTTGCAGTACTGGAACAGCTTTGACGGGTTCTGGCGGGACTATGACGAGGATGAGAAGCCCCTTGTGTTCCCGGAGGATATGACCGACGACGAGACCGTGGTCAGGGTAAGGGCCGTGGACATGGTTGACAGGTTGGTATCTCGGACGAAGGAGGTGAAATACGAAAGAGTGCCTGCGGATCTTGATGTATACATTACGCCTGGTCACATGGTCGAGGGGAGCAGCTTGCCGGAAAACTGGGGCGGCGTGAACTACAGCTACCCGACGGTGACGGTAGAGTTATATGGTAGTCCTGAGGTGAAGGTCGTGATAGGGAGCGATCCGACGGAATGGTCCGATCCTGAGGACAAGAGACAGGTGACTGTGGCCGTGACGAGCGAAGAGAATCAATCGGTGGCTCTGTATGTCGGGTTTCCTGCCGGTGGATTTATGGCGAGACGTGTCGACACAGTGTACGATGCGGCAGGATGGACCAGGAAGCCTGGTGGCTATGCGGTAGGAGAGATGGGGCCGATGGGTGGGAAGATAATACAGAGTGGAGACGCTGAAGGAGGGACCTGGGAGGTGGTCATTCCAGAAGAGATGAAAAACGCGGGTGTCCTCTGTTGCTTTATCCCGGATGAGGGCGAATATACGACGCAGGAGTTCGCGGCCAGATTCGATAGCGCCCACAGGTGCCTGCCGGGGAATACCTGCCAGATGTGGAACTATACCCATCAGGTGCATAAGAGTACGGGAGTCTGCAATCTGGATGCTGATACGCAGGGTTTTGACTATTTTTATAACATGGATAGTTGGTTGGCGGACGAATTGGGATGGACGAAGAACGCTACTAGAAAAAGCTTGTCCCCGTTTAGTATCCAGTGGGAGGCTGGAATGGTCCGGCTGGGGGGTATACGACCGGCAGACCAGCGATACTATTATAGGGATCTTATGAGTCGATACCCTGGGTATGGCGATGTGGCACCCATAGCTTGGTTGGATCAAGAATGGTGTTTCATCGGGGGGCCCCTATTAATGTTATGGGTTGGGTTAAATTGTAGGCCTTTCTAACAACCATTTATCAATTGACCAATTCAACTATTTATTGAGTTGGAGGGGTGCAGGGGAGACTTCCCCTGCGGTTTGATCCTGATCATTTCCCCGTCCTGGGCGTGGTCGCCGGTTTGTTCCGGCTGCCGCTTCCCTGGGACGGGGAGGGATCCGTCCGTCAGGAGGTACGGCCTTCCCGTGTTGGGATACATATGCGTACCGCGCCGCTGATGGACGGCATAGGGAGACATATGACCGCCTGGAGAGCTGTCCAGGCGGAATGGCCTGAACCCCGTGCGTCAAGGCGTACGGGGGCGAGCCGGGCTTGGATGAAAGGCGGAGGGGGCCCGTCCCGTCTGTAGGAACCGGGTGCGGGTACGGAAGGTGCCTCATGCGCACGCATGGGGCATGGAAACCTCTTTTTTTATTGATGATCGCGGGACCTGAAGGGCCGGTCATGTTCTGGCGTCCTCCCAAAGGCGGGGGGACGTTTCATTTTTTATTTTCAGGAGGTCATCTTCTGGGAAATGGGCAGCGGTTTCCTGGATACCGCCATGACTTTCGCCAGTGACTCGATCACTGACCGTGTTGGATCTAAGCAGTACCCGGGCGGCAGCCGTCGTTCTTGGGGACATGCTGTTTTACTGTCCGCGAATACAATTCGACCATCACGTGTTCATTGACAGTCCAATGCTCTACGGGTAGAGTGGATACCATGAACCACACGAGCGATGAACATACATTGCAGCTTCTTCCCGCCGGGCGTTGCCTGGTGGTCGACCTTGCCACCGAACGCTGGGAAGTCCATGATATCGAACCTGATATCAGGCGGAAATATCCCGGCGGAAGAGGCCTTGCTTTACGGCTCTGGGAAGAATACGCGGATGACACCGTCACCGACCCCTCCAGCTATGAAGCGGGGAATCCCATAGTGATCGCCTGTGGTCTTCTCACCAACACCGCGACTCCAAGCGGAGACCTGTTCTGCATAGCAACCCGCTCTCCCGCGACCGGCCGTATGACCGTCGGCCGCAGTTCCGCCAGTTTCGGTCCCGCCTTGAAAGCCGCCGGATATGACGCCTTGGTGATTCGTGGACGTTCCCGGCGTCCTGTGATCATGCTGGTGGAGTCGGAAGGCATGTCCGTGCTGAATTCCGAGCGGTTCATCGGTTTCTCTACGATCCGTATCTCAGAGTTGATGACTCGTGACCAATTCGATTGCGTGCTTTCGATCGGCCCCGCGGGGGAGCAACGGGTTCCGTATGCCTCCGTCGTCTGTGACGGAAAGAGTATCGGACGGGGGGGGATCGGCGCAGTGTTCGGTTTCAAGAATGTCAAGGCGGTGATCGTCAACGGAAATCCGGCTGAACATCAGGCTACGCTGTCGGAAGAGACGTCGAAGATTCAGAAAACCCTGTTCAGCGTCTGTGACAAGAGCCCGTTCGCAAAGCGTCTTCGCTCTGAAGGTTCCGTCTCCCTGATGTCGGAGGCGAACGCTGGAGGATGGCTCCCGATACACAACTATACGTTGCGGACCGATCCTCGGGCTTTTTATCTGGGCGGCAGCGAACAACGTCGCAGATACGGCGATTGTTACAATTCTTGTTCATCTTGTCATATCTCCTGCTATCATGCGGTTACCGATACCAATGGTAGGATACAGACCTTGTTGCCACAGTATGAGTCGGCGGCGATGCTTGGAACCAATCTTGGCATCTTCGATCCTGACAAGGTACAACGGCTTCTGCGGACCTGCATTGAAGATGGCGTCGATCCAGTTTCAATGGGGAATATTCTCGGATGGGCCATTATGGCTCGCAGGCATGGTCTTCTCTCCATGGTTCCTGATCTTGAGCATGGGGGAGTGGATACCTTGGTCAAGGTGATCGATGCCGCCGCCTATCGGAAAGGGGCCGGGGAGATTCTGGGCATCGGCCTGGAATCCTTGATCCAGCGTTTTGGGGGAGAGGAATGGGCTTGTCTGAACGGCGGGTTGGAAATGGGGCCTTATGATGTCCGCGGGGCTTTCGGGCAAGGACTGTATGATGCGGTCGGTACAGACGTTCCTTTCCTGCCTGAAGTCATGCTGCCACGCCTTCGTGGCGCGAAGCCCAAGGTTCTTGCCCGATGGGCTATATTCAACGAAGAGATCTGCTATGCGTTGGAAAGCCTGGGAGTCTGTCCGATTTTCGCCGTTTCCGTTCTGTACGAGGGGTACGGCGGGAGCGGACTGTTGAGAAAGCCTGTGCTGGCGCGCCTGCTGATGAAACATGCTCGTCGTCCGTCACGGCTTGCTTCCTCGAAATTGTTCGCATCGCTCATCAAGTCCATGTATGGCGGCAAGTTCTCCGCTATGGAATTGATGCGGTTGGGACATGATGTATGGCGGTTGCAGATGGCTCTTGACAGCAAGCTGGGCAAGGACAGATTCGGAGCGGGAACCCTGCCCGACTACTTCCAGATCAATCCTGACAGCAATTATCCGAAAGATCAGGTAGTTCCCTTGAGACGTCTTCTGGAAGCTTACTGGTTTCTCAGAGGCTAGTCCTGCAACCTACCAATATATTTGAAGTCCCGGAACCGGTTTGTTTCTCTCAAAGGATCTGACTGAGATTCCGTCCTTGTCGATGATCGCGAAGGTCGCGCCCTCCGAGCCTCTCGGATAGGTCGTTGATCCAGGATTGAGGTGCCAGGGGCTCCCTGTTTCATGATGTATCACCGGTCTATGGGAGTGCCCGCAGATGAAAATGTCCTGTTCGCCGAGTTTGACAGGTAATCCCAGAGGGGAGGGGAACCTGTCCCCGTGCGTTACCAGTATCGTCCTTTCCCCGAAAGTTTCGGTTCTATAGATCGGCGGGACGGGTAGCCCTGCCTCCTGGAAGTCCCAAGGGCTTTCGCAGTTCCCTCGTACCATCAGTATCGGTACTGGAGAATACCAGATTCCTTTGACGATCGCGGTCGAACAGGCGGGACATGTATCACCGGCGAGAACCAGCAGGTCCGCATGCAGTTCCCCGGCATACAGCAACAGCTGGTCCAGGGCTTCATGTGAGCCGTGGATGTCCGATGCTACCAGGATCGTCTGCAATTCTGTCGTCGCGTCTGAAGGCATAGAAATAACTTCCCGTTGGTCAACTGATACCCATCACTATAGCATATTGGCGAAGGTGTGATATACATAATCTTACGCGACAATATATTTTGTGTGATGAATATAGGTTCTTCGCTTGTCAGCTGTTCATTATACTGTTATTATAATATAAGACTTATATAGAATAAACAAGATTGACCAAATATAAAAGGGTAGGGTCTCACCATGGATACAAGAACCTTGACTTGCTCGGATGGACATGTCCTCGTATATTGCGCCTGGATTCCTCAAAAAAAGGAAATTCGTGCCGTCCTCCACATATTCCATGGCATGGCTGAACATGCTTCCCGGTATGACCGGTTCGCTACGTTCCTGAACTCCCACGGAATCGCGGTCTATGCGCAGGACCATCGTGGTCATGGCGATACCGCCACCGACACTGAGTTGGGCTGGTTCGCGGAAGAGGACGGATGGATGCGTGTCGCGGAGGACGCCTACGAGCTGTCCAACCTGATCGCTACGGAGAATCCCGGCCTTCAGTTGTTCCTGATGGGGCACAGCATGGGTTCTTTCCTTGCGCGGACGGTCATGGTCCAGCATCCCGACCTGTACAGCGGGGTGATCATCATGGGAACCGGCGCGGCGAAGGGGGCGATCGGCAAGGTCGGCATGTGGTTGGCGAAACGTCATGCGAAGAAAAACGGCTCCCGTACTCCGGACAAGGCGATGGACAAGCTGAGTTTCGGTTCTTTCAACAAGAAGTTCGGTCAGACGAAGACTCCATTCGACTGGTTGTCCAGGGACGAAGCGGAAGTCCAGAAATATATCGATGATGAACTGTGCGGGTTCGTCTGTTCCTCCCAGTTCTTCGTGGACCTGCTTACCGGCGTGGAGTTCGCCAACAACAAGGCCAACGCTGCCAAGTTGCCGAAGGACCTGCCTTTGTTGATCATCAGCGGAGACATGGACCCCGTAGGAGACTATGGCAAGGGCATTCGCAAGGTCTACGCCTTGTATCGTGATGCGGGCATCGCCGATGTAACGATGAAACTGATCCCCGGAGGACGGCATGAGCTGCTCAACGAGACGAACCGTGATGAAATCCAGGCGGAAGTCTATCACTGGATCAACCGCCGCATAGAGGACTGACAATGGGAAATGAGACCGATCCGTTCATGCATCCCCAGAATGCCGCCGAACCAGAGAAAAAGGGTATGGCCCGTGTCTTGTCCGTTGTGAAACGAAAGGCCGTTCAGGTCGTCGACTTTACTTCAATCGTGTTCCGCAATGTCCTGAGGGATCGGGTCACCATCATGGCTTCAGGACTGGTCTATACCACGCTGATGGCTGTGGTCCCCTGTGTTACGTTCGTGTTCGTGTTCTTGGGTGCTTTCGGTGTATTGCAATCGGTCGTAGCCGTGTTGACGGAATTCTTCATTGAGATTTTCGGTACGGAGGCCGGCCATGAGCTCGTGCGCATGATCGAGACCTATACCGGCAACGCCACGAGTCTGGGTGTCATCGGTATCATCTCGTTCGTGATAACCGCCTTGCTGTTGATCAACAAGGTATGGTCGATCGTCAACCAGATCTACCATACTTCTCAGAACCGCAATCCGATCAAGCGTTTCGCAGGATTCCTGACGTTCCTGATCGTCGGTACCCTGATGCTCGCCGCCTATTTCTCCGTCCAGTCGGTATTGAGCAACTGGTTCACCCGGTTGATGGGCCTGCCCGCGATCAGCGGATGGCTGAAGGTTGTCAAGACGGTCGCTCCATGGCTGATCATCTGGATCTGTTTCTTCCTGCTCGCTTTCGCCGTTCCCAATGCGAAGGTCCGTTTTTCCAGTGCTGTACTTGGATCGTTCCTCGGCATGGTTTCGGTAAGTATCCTCAATTTCTTCTACACCCGTTTGACCGCGAAGGCCGTCACCTATTCGGTGATCTATGGTTCTTTCGCCGCGGTATTCCTGTTTTTGCTCTATGTGTATATACTGTGGATGATTTCCCTGACGGTCGTCGAGATCGCCTATGTACACCAGTATCGTCCGGACAAGCAGCAGATGCGTGGGCTTCCACAGTCTCCCGCCAGACAGCTCACCGAAGGCGTAAATATCATGATGCTGATCGGCGGCAACTACAAAAGCGGGCGGGGTGTCACCACGGTCCGTGAGTTGACCCAGCGGCTGCTCGTTCCCGATCGCAGGCTGTACGGATACCTCGATCTGTTGACCGAGCTGCACTATATCATCCCGACGAACAACGGAAAGACTTCCTTCATGCCTTCCCGTCCGCTTGAGGATCTGAAAGTGCATGATCTGGTCAATTCCCTCTATGGGTTCGAGGGGATGACCGATGAGGAGCAGGATACACCGGGAGAGGCCGTCGCGGCACAGATACAGGGGCATGGGATTGAATCTCTCGGAGCGCTTACGATTGAGAATCTGCTGGAACGCGTGTAGTAGGGGTGCAATGGGGGTACACAGTGACTCTCAGTTGTGTCCCGTCTGTTTTCCTCTGATTGCGATGAACGGGTACGACGCGCTTTATTCTTGCGGCGGGTATCCATGAAAAATAGCCCCGGTTCGGGGCTATCGTTGTATTTGGTGTATGAATTCGGAATCAACCCAACGCTACATCAAGGATCATCATGATCGCGAAACCGAGCATGCAACCGAAAGTCGCGAAATGGGTACCGGCGTGTTCGCTCCCTTTTTCACTATGTTGTGCTTCCGGAATCAACTCTTCCACCACGACATAGATCATCGCTCCCGCTGCGAAAGCGAGGGCGTAGGGGAGTATCGGTTGCGCAATGACCACGAGCAAGGCTCCCAGGACGCCCGCTATCGGTTCCACGATGCCCGAGGCTTGACCGTAGAAGAAGCATTTCGCACGACTGAGGCCTTCCCGTCTCAGGGGGATGGAAACGGCGGCGCCTTCCGGGAAGTTCTGGATACCGATACCGATGGCGACCGCCACAGCCGCGAGCAGCTCTGCGTTGCCGCCTCCCAAGGCCAAGGCTCCAAACGCGACGCCGACCGCCAACCCTTCCGGTATGTTGTGCAAAGTGATCGACAATACCAGCAGGATACTTCTCCGCAGGTGGGTAGGGATACCTTCCACTTCACCTTCGGGGGCCCCGAAATGCATGTGCGGGATCAGATGGTCTGCAAGCCAGAGGAAAGCTCCTCCCGCAAGAAACCCGATCGCAGCTACCAGCCAGGCCGGAATTGAGCTTCCTTCCGCCATTTCAATCGCAGGGGCGAGCAGGGACCAGAAACTGGCCGCTATCATGACACCGGAGGCGAAGCCGAGCATGACGTTCAATACGCGCTGGTTGATCTCTTTGAAGAAAAAAACCAAAGAAGCGCCGAGAGCGGTAAGCGCCCATGTGCCGAGAGTGGCCAGAAAGGCCATGAATACAGGGTTTTTCAACAGTTCGTTCATATATTGAAACATACGCTCGCCTTGAAGAAATGTAAAGATGCATTTTGTAGAGGTTGAAACTCAGATCAGCGCAAGGGGAGGCTGATAGCGGGGTGCGACGGATGTTTTTTTCCATCTTGGTAATTTACGTTCTTTCTGATATATGGTATACTCACTCTCGCGTTTCTAGTTGTATAGTATATAAATATGTGCTATATAAAGAAATATGCACGGGCCTATAGCTCAGTTGGTTAGAGCATCGGACTCATAATCCGTGGGTCGAAGGTTCAAGTCCTTCTGGGCCCAACAGAACCTGCGAAATTCGAATGAGTTTCGCAGGTTTTTTGTTTTTCGATGAAATATCGCCGGCCCCGTACGATTGTGTATCGGAGAACGAACATGCATGATATATGGAACCCTTGGCATGGCTGCGTGAAATGTAGCGAGGGCTGTGAAAATTGTTATATGTACTTTCTGGATCATGTTCGTGACAGGGACGGCGCCGACATCTATCGGACGAAGGATATGTTCGAATATCCTTTGAAGACGGACCGACGGGGTGCGTACAAGATCCAGAGCGGGGAGTTGATCCGTGTCTGCATGACCTCCGATTTCTTTCTTGAAGAGGCCGATCCGTGGCGGAGGGAAGCTTGGCGGATCATGAAGCGGCGAAGCGATGTCAAATTCTTCCTCCTGACAAAACGCCCTGAACGGGTGGTCTCCTGCCTGCCTCCCGATTGGGGCGAGGGGTGGGAAAACATTTTTTTCAATGTGACTTGCGAGAACCAGCGGCGGGCCGATGAACGTATCCCGATCCTGCTGGATCTCCCTTTCAAGCACAAAGGTCTCATGTGCGCCCCGTTCCTTGGGCCGGTGAGCATAGCCCGGTATCTTTCAACGGGTCTGATCGAGCAGGTCGCTTGCGGCGGTGAGAACTATGGCGGTGCCCGGCCTTGTGATTTCGATTGGATCAAGGCATTGCGCACTGAATGTGTGGAGGCGAATGTCACCTTCTGTTTCATGGAGACCGGTACTTACTTCATCAAGGATGGCAAGACCTATCATCTGCCCCGGAAGTCCTTGCAAAGTGAGATGGCTCATAAATCGGGTATGAACTTCGTCGGCAAGCCCATTGTCTTCAAGCTGGTGGACGAGTACGGTCCCATTGCGGAAGAGGCGTTGTATGTGCCCCGCTACCGGGAGAACTGCGAGCGGTGCGGGAGCAGGCTGATCTGCAATGGGTGTAGCGATTGTGGGAAATGCAGATGATGGTTTATGCCTTTTCGGGATTCACAAGGAGTCATTTCCATCGTTCAATGAGGTTTATCACTTCATCTTCTGGAATGCGTTGTGAACGGGATTGCTCTTTCAGTCTGAAGGCTGATCGTAGCAACATGTTCCTGTCTGCACAATGATGCACGAACATCTGTTCGATGATCCAGATGATTCCTTTAAGACCGGCTTCTTCCTTCATAGCGGCTTTTCTGAGCGGTCCGTCACTTGTGATGAGTGTCCAATTCCGATTCTTCGCCAACGCCAATGCCGCCCTGTCATAATAGGAAAGGGCTGTATACGTTTGTATTCCATAGCAAGGACAAGTTCTTCATCCGTTATTCCGACTGGTTGCAGACCGGACTCAATCAAATGCGTTTTGAATCCAGGTGGGGTCAGTACTTCATCGTCCAACATATCCCTGTCAATGACGAAATGAGCGTTTGGGATTTTGAACACCGTTTCGCTGAGACCGATCATTTCAAGTACGATCCAGATGTTTGTGTCATTGATGAGATACATGGCAGAAGTCTCTACGCAAGGAGTCTGACAGCTTCATCATATGGAACGTCAAGCAATTCCGAGGCTTTGCTTCGTGTAACAAGACCTTTGCTATAGGCTCGGCAGACAAGTTGTTCAATCATGGTGGGCCGCTCTTTCCAAGTAGGATCGGCATTGCCCTGTACGGTATCCATGAGATCCTTGAAATAATTTTCAGAAATAATTCTTTCCTGTCTTGCCCGGAGAAAGATGCAGGGATCGGACACTCCGTATTCTGTATGAATGTTTTTGATTTCAGTACGTAACAGCATGTCGCGACGATCTCCTAGCTCCCTGCGTATGTCCGACTTGGGAAGCAGGAAACGACCGCTGATGTCGTCGGTGACCCGCTCATTGGATTCCTTGTATATGAGGTGGACCAATTCATGGACTATGGTGAATCGCTGGCGCTCTCCCACCATGTTCTTGTTGATGACGATGACAGGATATCTATCATTTACAAGGCAGTTATGGCCGGAGAATGATTCAGGAGCGATATCGAGCATCAGGATGATGAATCCACGGTTTTCAATTGCGTTTATCAAATTCCCGGTTGGTCCCACATCACTGAGAAGCAGGAGATGGCGGAGATACGTCGCTTTTTCGTCATGATCCCGCAAGGCGGTCGGCACCTCGGTTTCTATGCCGTCATTACGATAACTGTCACTCACGATGTCGTATAGTTCAAAGATCTTCTCAAGTTTGAAATCAATCTGTGAATTGAACAATTCCTGTTCTTTTGGTGTCAACGTACCCTTTCTATACGCACCATGACTGATGCGGAGCCGTCCCTCGCTATAGGACATGAGTTTTCCCATTGAAATATCCAGGATCTCGCAAATGCGGCGGAGCATATCCACCGGAGGAATCCGTTTGTCATTCTCATAATATGACAAAGCCATTTTACTCACGCCGAGCCGCACGGCCAAGGCATCAAGGCTCAATCGTTTCTGAGTGCGAAAATAGCGGATGTTCTTGCCTATCATGGATATATGTTTTCCTCCTTCTGTTGTTTACATATTATCATATTTTTATAAAAAAGTAAACAATAAAAACCACAAGATGACCACATGATGGCATCGTCAGGCGGCAATATCCTCCTGGGAAGCGTTGAAGGATACCGCCGTCAAGTTCGTGAAATGAAAACGCTGTCGTTCATCTGAAAGTTCTGAACGACAGCGTTGCTTTGTCTTTGTGTGAATATGGTGGAATCTCGTTACGCTTCCGTTCCGAACGCCTCCAGCTGGGTGAGGGCGGGGAAGGGGGAATCGTCGTTCGCCTTGATCAGCTTGTTGAGTTGCAGGCTTGTGATCGTTTTCGGTTCAAAGGAGAATTTCTGCGGCAACGCACTCTTTTCAAGCGGCAGGACCAGGGAGGTGCCATCGCTGAACGTGATCGTCCCCTCCGTCCAATAACTGTCGTGGGGGAAGTCGGCGCGCAGCGTAAGGCGGACCGTATCGACGACCACAGGTCTGCCGAAATCGAGAGTCAGGCATGCGTCGGGGTTCCTGTTGATTCCCCACGAACTGTAGGGATATTCACCATGGGAACCGTTCTCGAAGATTCCGTCTATGGCGTTCCTTGCCGCGAAAGTCATCTCATTGCGAGTCTCGACGTTCGCCTTGGCATGGGGGAAGAAACCCTCGACGGCATGATTGTCGTAGGGATTCAACGCAAGGTTCCTGTACACCTTGCCTTCCGCCTCCGACGCGGGATGCACATAGATCACATGCCGGGAGCCGAAGAACGCCTTTGGGCTGAAGCATACCCGTTTTTCCTGCGGGGGGATGGGGTAGCTGAACTCGTTGCCGTCGAGATAGACCAGGGCTTTCCCCAGCGCCTCATCCAACTGAATCCAGAACAGCCCCTTCTCTCCTCCCGCGTTGATGACGATCCTGTCGCTGTCCCGGTATTCCTTCGTATGGACGGCGCCGATGCCGTCGCCGGTGGGGTGGCTGATCGTCAGGGTATGCCCGGAGGCGTCAAGAACTTTTAGTCGCAGATCCTGCATATGGATTATCTCCTTGGAATGATTTTCAATGTCGGACCGTACCGGTTCACGTTTCCCGATGCCTCGGATCCGTATCCCCGTTCGTATCGCTTCATATCATATTCTAGCTTTTGTGTCTGTTCAATGGGAATCCTCTCGATCTTCCTCCGCCACTATCTTGTCCGCATAGGCTTTCGGGGATATACCCGTATACTTGTTGAACACCCTGATGAAACTCGTCGAGCTGTTGAATCCGACCTCCAAACTCAGTTCACTGATCTTGATCTGGGTATTCTGCTTGATACGCAGGCACGCCTGCTCGATACGGTATTGGTTGAGGTAGTTCTTGAACGTATCGTTGCTGAGCTTCTTGAACAATGTGCTGCAATACTTCGGGGTGATGTTGAACTTCTTCGCCAGATCCTGGAGCATGATGTCGTACATGTAGTGGGTATGGATATAGTCCTTCATTTTCTCCAACAGCCTGTCGTCCTCGGCTGAACTCGACACCCGTACCGACCGCACGATCTTGATCAGGATCGAACGGAGTGTCTCCAACGCTTCCGGTTTGTTCCATTGGGAGTAGAGATCGAGCCAGTCTACCGATTCCCCGATGATCTCTTCCGGGGAGCTCTTCAGTTCCTGGAATATGCGGAGGAAGGTTCCTGAAAGGACGAACACGAAATACTGGTAGGTCGGCCCTGTCAACTTTTTGTCCCTCGTGTTCTCCTTGATGATCTCATCATACAGGGAGATGGCGTTCTGGCTACCGTTGAGCGTATAGTTGAGGAATGTCTGCTCAAGCGACGCCGGATAGTAGTAGTCCTCGCTCTCCGAGGAGGATACATACTCCTTTGTAAGGATCTCCGCACCAGGATAGATGCGACGATAGTCAAGGATCACCTGTGCCTGTCTGTAGGCCCGGTATACATTGTGTTTGCCGGTGACGATATCGCTGACCGCGACCTTGAGCTCGTCTTCACTACGGACGCTATCGAGAAGAGCCTGTACGTTCTGCATGAACAGTCCGTGGGGATCTTCGTTTTCCGAAACCAGATGGAATACTACCGCGCTGAGTGACGGCGTCAGTGTGATGCATTCGATTCCCTCCATCGTGCTGGCGTTCGCTTGCAGGGATATCAAACTGTAGGAGTACCCCTCCGACGGTGATTCCTCTACTTCGAACAGAGCTATTCCGTACCGGTCGGAATCCTGTTCATTTGCGGGGATGGTACCTGCGAGCAAGAGCCGGTAGTCCTGTTGGACGGGAAGGTTCTGTTGCGTGGCGGTGATTTCCAAAAGTTCATCCGTCAGTTCCCTGATCCTGCTCCCCATGTTCTTGATTACGGCGAATTCATCGACAGGTTTGCTCTGACCCATATCTGTCGCCTCTTCATCTTCCGATCCTGTATCGGTGGAGGCTGTGATCAGGGCGATATGGCTGGTTCCGATCGCGTCGTTGATCGGTGCGTACAGTCGTTTGATCATGTACGACGCGGCGAAAAGCGCACAGACGGCCAATGCCGGGATACCGATGATCAGGCTGATGATCCAGATGTCGGCGGTCCTGTTGTAATGGTTGTCCACGAATCCGATCGTTATGCCGATGTCCGGCATCCTGTCCATGTATGTCCGATACCCTTTATACGTGAATTCTTCGATGCCGTCGGGATATATGTCCGGGAGTGAATCGATGACCATGTCGAGCAGTCCGTGAATTTCCTGCGCGTCTGAGCTGTAGACCCTTGAGCCGTTTGGCCCAAGCAGGAAGTATGGCATGGCGTCGGGGTCCTGAAAAAGGGTTTGCGCGGGGATATAGACGAAAAATACAAGGTCATGCCCATAGTACGAAGACTTGAGGGCGTATGCGATCGTATCAAGGTCACCATGCTTGTCATATATAGGTAGCAATAGCGCCCCTTTGTTCGTCTCGAAGAATCGATAGACTTCGGCCGCTGTCTCCCAAGAGATTCGGGATTCGTTCTCAAAGTACCATTGCCGGGGGCGTGTCCCGTTCTTCGTCACGATGAAGGCGTCGGGATCAGCGGAAGTAATGGCTATCTCGTATTCCCTGCTGTCCAACTGGCTGGTGAGATGCTGTAGCTCGTGATAGAGCTTGAGGGCCCTGTAGTAGTACTCGCTTGTTCCTGGAGCTTCGTTCGCCCAGTTCGATGTCGTGGAACTCCCTATGACATTGATCAGACTGTAGTTGATGACCGACAGGCTGGTTCGCGCCAGACTGAACTGCGATTGGATCGAAGTCTTCAGCGCGGCGTTGCGGCTGTTTATCAGCGAAACGGACGATACGCAGAAGAGGATCATGAACAGAACTATGAACAATATCGCGATCGAGACGAAAATACGGATGAGCTTTCTATGATACAAACCCTTGGCCATGAAAACGGACTCCCTTGGAAAGGATTGTTGCACGTATTGGGGAATCTCGCAAGGAAAATTGTATAAGTATATGTATTTTATAGAGATACAAAAAAGATAATTGTTGATGAAAGGGAATATTGATGATTTACAGGTTGAAAATTCAGATCAATGATAAGGTCAATTCACAGCTCGGGACCGAGTTTTTGTGGATGAGTTTTTGAAAGCATCCGGCCTGTGTACATGCCATGCCTGCCCTGCGAGGCCGATGCCAGGGGAATACATTCTGACGGGAGGTCATTGATGAAAAGGAGAGGGAGCCAGGCGGTGGATCTTATGAAGCCACCCCTGCTTTACAAATTGAAGAAAGGTCTCATTCGAGATTGGGACCTGTATCTGCTGCTGTTGCCGGGATTGATCTGGTTCGTGATGTTCGCGTACAAGCCGATGGTCGGTCTGCGAATGGCGTTCTACGACTACAATATATTCCGGGGTTTCGAAGGGAGTACGTTCGTAGGGCTGGAGAATTTCAGGGAGTTCGTTTCTGGACCTGACTTCGCACGTACGGTGAAGAATACCTTCATGATCGCCCTGTGGCAGATCGTGATCTGTTTTCCCGCCCCGATCATCCTGGCCATCGCCGTCACTGAGATGAAGAACAAGTTCGTCAGCAAGCTTACCCAGACCGCGACGTTCCTGCCGCACTTCATTTCTGTAGTCGTCGTCTGTGGTCTGGTCGTCAACTTTTTGTCCCCCAGCACCGGTATCGTGAACCTGGTCCTCAAGAAACTCGGACATGACCCGATCTACTTCATGGTGTTGCCCGAGTATTTCCGCGGGGTGTACACCGGCATGACGTTGTGGCAGAACGCCGGGTTCAACGCGATCGTCTATATCGCCGCGTTGGTCGGCATAGATCCGCAGCTCTATGAGGCGGCTATCGTCGATGGCGCGGGAAAATGGAAGCGGATCGTGAATGTGACGCTTCCAGGGATCATGCCGACTGTCGTGACCATGTTCGTGTTGAACATCGGCAAGATGGTCAAGGTCGGGTACGAGGCCATCCTGTTGTTGTACAAGCCGACGACGTATGCGACGGCGGACGTGATCGCGACCTATGCGTACCGTGTCGGTATCGGCAACCGCAACTATGGGCTTGCCACGGCCGTCGGTCTGTTCGAGGCGGTCATCGCGTTGATCATGGTGGTCGGAGCGAACAAGCTCAGCAAGCGTATCACCGAATCGACGATCTGGTAGGGGGCGGTATGAAAAAGAAATCTCAACATTTGATACAGAGCCGTGGCGAGCGGGTTTTCAATACCATCATGATCATCGTCGGCATCATGATCTCCTTGATCGCGTTGTACCCCTTGTACTATACGTTGATAGCCTCGATCAGCAAGCCGCTGCTGGTTGAGAATGGATCGGTAATGTTCTCCCCCAAGGCCCTGACGTTCGAAAGCTATCGTCAGGCGGCGGCGAAACCCGGTATCTGGATAGCGTATGGAAATACGATTTTCTACACCGTAGCCGGTGTACTGGTGAACATGTTCTTCACGACTACCATGGCTTATGCCCTTTCAAAGAAACGGTTGGGTTTCAGGAAGTTCTTTACGCTGTTCACCGTATTCACCATGTGGTTCTCCGCAGGTCTGATCCCGTTGTACATGACTTTCAGGGACTTCGGGCTGCTGAACACCAGGACCTCGATCATCTTCGGTTTCGCGGTCAATACCTATAACCTGATCATCCTCAAGAGTTTCTTCGAGCAGGTGCCGGAATCGTTGGAGGAGGCCGCGTTCATGGATGGCGCGAGCAACCTGAGGATATTCACCACCGTCTATCTGCCGCTTTCAAAACCTGCGCTCGCGACTGTCGGCATGTTCTATGCGGTCAACAGGTGGAACAGCTATTTCTGGGCCATGAACCTGATCCGCGACGACAACAAGATGCCGTTGCAGGTATTGCTGAAGAAGCTGATCGTCGACCGTGTGGCCAATGAAACGGAGGCCGCGATCATCACTCACGAGTCAATGAGCTCCCCGACGACGGTGATCTACGCCATCATCATACTGGCCATCATACCGATGATGATCGCATATCCGTTCGTCCAGAAATACTTCAAGTCCGGTCTGACCATCGGCGCTGTGAAGGGTTGACCAAAGTAAGAAAATCAAAGCCAACTGTGAGAGTTGGAGAATTGCGAAGGGCATTCGTTGTCCGAGCAGAAAAGGAGAAAAGTATGAAGAAACGTTGCATCGTCTTGTTGTTGATCCTTTGTGTTGCAACAGCATTGTTCGCCGGGGGAAGCTCCGAGAAAGGGACTGCGAAGGCCCCTGCCGCGGAAGGGCCTCTCACCGGTAGCCAGATCAGTTCGACTCCGAAGGAATTCACGATCTTCCTGAACTTCAACAACATGCCGTTCAACTCCGAATGGCCCGTCTGGAAGGAAGCCGCCAGGTTGACGAATATTTCCCTGAAGGGAATCATCCCCCAGAGCAATTCCAACGAGGAAGAGGCGTTCAACCTGATGCTCTCTTCCGGTGACCTCGCCGATATCATCGGCTACAAGGATGTCGCGGTCATCGAACAGCTCGGTCGGGATGGTGGTGTTCTACCCTTGAATGATCTGATCGACCAGTATGCCCCGAACATCAAGGCCTACATGGAGAAAGACCCGAGATTCGCCGCCGCTTGTTATTCTCTGGACGGCAATATCTACATGATCCCCAAGAACCAGGAGCTGATCTCCGCCGAGTACTGGTGGCTCCGAAAGGACTGGTTGGACAAGCTCGGCCTTGAGATTCCTGAGACCGTCGATGACCTGTACAATGTCCTGACCGCTTTCCGCAACGAGGATCCGAACGGCAACGGCCTGAAGGACGAGGTTCCTTTGTTCGACCGTGCCGGCTGGAAGATGCCCGACGAATATCTCTATCTGTGGGATACCTCCACTGAGTTCTATCCTCGCGACGGCAAGATCACCTTCGAGCCGCTGGAGCCCAATTTCGCCACCGGCGTACACAATATCGTCAAGTGGTACAAGGAAGGCCTGATCGATCCGGAAATCTTCACCCGTGGTCCGAAGGGGCGCGACATCCTCCTTTCCGGTAACCTCGGCGGCTGCACCCACGACTGGGTTTCCGCCGGCAACTACAACGACACGCTGCCCAAGTCGATTCCTGGTTTCGAGATGATCGCGTTCGCCCCACCGATGGACCAGAACGGAAATCGTGTTGAACGTGTCATGCGTTATCCTGGCGCCGGTTGGTCGATCTCTTCCTCCTGCAAGGATCCTGTGACCCTCATCAAGTTCTTCGACTATATGTTCAGCGAAGAGGGCTATACTCTGATGAACTGGGGTATCAAGGGCGAGACGTACGAAGAGAATCCTGATGGCACCAAGTACTTTACCGATGTCGTCATGAAGAGCGACCAGAGTCCGCTTGGCTATCTGAGAAGCGTCGGCGTGCAGTATCGTATCGGCATGAGGCAGGACTCCCGTTATGAGTATGCGTTCATGACCGAGGCCGGTGAACAGGCGAACCTGCTGTACGAATCCCATCCGGAATGGTTCCCTGAGAATCTTCCTCCGTATCTCGACGGCGCCCTCGGTCTGAAGTACCCGCCTGAGTACGAAGCTGAATATCAGAAGATCATGGCGAACATCCGTCCGTATGTCGATGAGAAGTTCCAGTCCTGGATGCTCGGCACCGCTGACTTCGACAAGGACTATCCTGGGTTCGTCAAGGAACTGAAGTCCAGAGGTATAGATCGCGCTATCGAAATCAACCAGATGGCATACGACATCTTCGTTGGTACCGACAGGTAATCTGAATCGTATAGGTCGGGGCCGTCGCACCAGTGGTGGCGGCCCCTGTCTTTGGAACTGGCTTCGGGGTAGGCCGGGGTGTAGGCAGGTCTCACGACAGGTCTGACCCCGAAGCTTCTGAAAAACATCGCCGCCGTCGGCTCGAAAGGATTGATGCAGTCATGATGATGGATACCTTGTGGTTTGATAATCTCCCTGAGAAGTGGGAGGATGGACTTCCTTTCGGCAATGGTCGATTGGCCGGAATGCTTTGGGGCGACCGGGACAGGGATATCATCAGCCTGAACCATGAAGACCTGTGGACCGGCGATTTCAAGGAACGGGAATGCGAACCCGGCTCCCATTTTCTCCCGTATGTCCGCGACTATCTGAGACGGGGGGAGAACTTCAAGGCGACAGCGCTGGCCGCCGTCGCTTTCGGTGGAAACGGTGGCATCTCCCCACTCCCACGACGGATGGACTCGTACCAACCCGCCTGCGACCTGATCCTTTCCCATGACGGGCAAGAGCTTGTCCGGCGGGAACTCTCTGTACGAAACGGAATAGTATCAAGCCAGAAGGAACACCTGTTCGTTTCTACCTTCTGCCACTGTACCGAGGATATCTTCGCGGCCAGATGGATCTCGACAGAACCCTTCGACGCCACATTGTCGGTTGTGCGGGAAGCTCAGGAAGGGGTGTGCCGCAGATACGATGTTCAGCGAGACACCCTTGTCCTGGACGTAGACGCCGGTGCCGGCGTCAGCTATCAGGTCGTCTGCAAAGTATTGTCCGATGGTGAGATGGTTCCTGGCGAGCAAGGATTCACCATCCATGATGCCACCTATATCACCGTCTTGGCGGACATAGGATCAGAATTGCGGGGTGTTGGGACGGAACTGGCCCGGCATGATCTTTCAGAAGACTACAGATTCCTCGCGGAAAACCAGGCCGCGGCCTTCTCAAGAATCATGGAACGATGGGTGTTCGATCTGGAGGATGAACATTCCGAAGAACTCTCGCAGCTCTCTATGAACCGACGGCTGGATTTGCTCAAAAATGGAGCGGACGATGCCCAGTTGATAGCATCTTACGCACGTTTCGGGGTATATCTCATGGTGAGTGGCTCTGTTTTGGCCGAACTACCGCTACATCTCCAGGGTAAGTGGAACCATGCGGTCTACCCGAAATGGAACAGCGACTACCACCTGAACATCAACCTACAGATGAACTATTGGTTCACCGATGTCCTAGGTCTCGATTCCTATACCAGACAGATGACCGACTATGTGCTCTCCCTCTTGCCCAAGGCTCGCGAAGCCGCCCGGACGCTCTATGGCTGTCGTGGTGTGGTGTTCCCGTTGAACTCGGACATATGGAGGAACGTGACCCCCGAGGCATACAACTATGCCGTCTGGATCTCCGGCGCAGGATGGCTGACGATGCATTTCTGGAACAGTTTCCTCCACACCGGAGATCTGGAATACCTGCGGGAGTATGCGTTTCCCTTCTTCAAGGAAGTCGCGGAATTCTATCAGGATTATGTGGAGTTCGACGACGATGGCATTGCCCAGCTGATGCCGAGCCAGTCTCCGGAAAACCGGTATGAAGGTTGTGGATATTTCCCTGTGAGCATGTGCATCTCCTCCGCGATGGATGTCCAAGTTGCCCATATGGCGCTCGATATCGCAATACAGAGCGCGAAGCTCCTCAACCATGACGCCGCCCTGTTTTCTCCCTGGCAAAAGATACTGGACAACCTTCCTCCGTTCAGGATCGGAAGCGACGGACGTCTGCTCGAATGGGATAGCGAGGACAAGGTTGAGCTTGAGAAAGGACACCGGCATTTTTCCCATCTCTTCGGGGCTTTTCCGGCTGAGATCTTTACCCCCGAATGGAATGTCTCCCAGTTTCAGGCGGCTCGGAAATCATTGGAGTACCGGCTGGCCCATGATGGCGGACATACCGGATGGAGCCGTGCATGGAGCGCCTGCCTGTTCGCGCGGTTCCGTGAACCAGATATGGTGGACTCGTGCTTCAGGACATTGGTCGGGAACCTCTCTTCGACGTCATTGCTTGACCTGCACCCGGACTATCACCCGATGAACAAACGGGCGACGAA
Source organism: uncultured Sphaerochaeta sp. (assembly GCA_964407735.1). Classification (GTDB taxonomy): domain Bacteria; phylum Spirochaetota; class Spirochaetia; order Sphaerochaetales; family Sphaerochaetaceae; genus Spiro-02. The sequence goes on from CAYOWS010000006.1 coordinate 23,797, forward strand.
ACCCAAGGACGATCCGTTGCTGTTCAGCTCGCCGCAGGAAGATCCGCCGATGATTTTCCAGATCGACGGTAATCTCGGCGGTACCGCCGCGTTCATCGAAGCGTTGATGCAGTATCGTGACGGCCTCCTGTATCTGTTGCCCGCCGCCCCGGAGGGTTGGACGAAAGGGCGGATAGGTCCGTTACGCACCAAGGGCGGGCATCTCGTCTCTTTCTCGTTTGAAAAGGGACGGATCACGAAACTTGAAGTGACGCTTGGTTTCGCCAGACAGTTGGTGGTCGTTGGTCTTGGTGAGAACGGTTCTGACATCCTGCTGGAAGGCCCGATCGGCACGAAACATACGGTACGGTAATGGATATGGATGATGAAATAAAGCGTATATTGCTGAACGCCCGGCGGATTCTTGAGGATACCTTCCTCTTTGACGCCCCATGGGATATGGAGGCGACCCAGATTCCTCAGACCATGGAGGAACCGATCGACTGGCTCTTTCAGCCGTATGACGACCCCGAATGGACCTTCATGCTCGCCCGGCATGGTTTTGTCCTTGACCTGGCGAGGGCGTTCGCTTTCACCAACGATACCCGATATGCGGCGAAGGCCTGTTCGCTGATTCGGTCCTTCGCGGAAAGGATGCCCTATGCCGACCATGGATCGGACAATTGCTGGAGAAGCCTCGACAGCGCGATCCGTATAGACAACTGGCTCTCCGCACTCCCGCTGATAGAGCCAAGCGGTTTGCTGGATGATGGATTCTTCCGGGCGTTCCGGTCCGCCGTTCAGGAGCATGCCGGTTTCTTGGCTTCCGTGGAGACGGCCTTTTCAAGGCTGTCCAACTGGGGGCTGATATCCAACGGGGGCTTGTATCATGCCTCCTTGTGGCTGGAGAATGCCGAAATGGAGGACCTGGCAGTGCGGCGTATCGCCGAGTGCGTCGGTTATCAAGTACTGGGTGATGGCGTCCATTGGGAGCAATCACCGATGTATCATGCCGAATGCCTCCGTTCTTTGATGCAGGATGTCCGGCTGGCAAGACGGTATGAAAGAACGTTGCCGGACTCGATCCCCACCGCCGCCCACCGTATGTGTCATGCTACGCTTGCATCTATGAAACCTGACGGACGGCAGTTCCTGCAAAGCGATTCCGACGATACCTCCGTCCGTGACCTTCTTTCGGAAGGGGCCGCGCTGTTCAGTGATCCCGTTCTGAAATTCGGTGGGCTTCCCCAATTGCCCGCTACATTCGAGCGGGCTGAACAGATCGAATATGATAGCCTGGAATCCCAGATTCCTGCATATAATTCGATAGCTTTGACGGAAAGCGGCAATTATTACCTCCGTAGCGGTTGGGAGTCTGATGCCACGACAATCCATTTCCGTTGCGGTGCGCTTGGGAGCGGGCATGGGCATGCCGATCTGTTGCATGTGGATTTGGTCGGTTTCGGCCGGGATATCCTTGTCGACAGCGGACGCTATACCTATGTCGACACCTCCGAACGTAAAGCTTTGAAATCCGGGTTCTCCCATAATGGCATCATCCTGGACGAAACCGATTCTTTCGCCATGACCGATTCCTGGGGATATTCCAGAAGAGCCGCCGCGGTACAGCAAACGCTCGTTGAGAAAGGCGGCTGGAGTTTCTGCTGCGGGGGAACGCTCGGCTATATGGAGGGCAGGAACCCTATGTTCTTGCAACGGAACGTATTGTCCCTTGGTTCTGGACTCGTCTGTATCTTCGATACTTTCTATGGGGTCGGTGAACATGACTGCCTGCGATCCTTTCACCTCTCCCCGGACGGGCATGCTGGTTTGAGCGATGGCTACGTCCAGTTTGAAACAGATGGAGTACGGGCCTTGCTCTGGCTGGATTCACATGAATCCGCCCTGTTGACGCCATCGCTCTATTCGCCGCACTACAATACGCTGGAAGAGAACTTGACCCTTGAGCTGCGTAGTAAAGTAGGGCATTCCTCCTCCCGATGCATGATGATCCAGTTGGTTCCCAACGGAACCGATAGCAAGGACGGGCCTTCCTGGGTGGAGGAGGTGCCTGTGACCAGCGCCGTTTCGGGCGACCGGTTCCCAGAAACCGATGCCCGTGCTTTTATCAGCCATATCACGGGAGAGAAGGATATCACCATCTTGTTCTGTCTGAATCCTTGCGTCAAAGGTGTGGATCTTCTGAGGGCGGGAGAACTCCTTGGGTACGGGAAGGTGATCGTCAGGCAGGGGGACCGCCAGGAGGTGTTCGCGGTATGAGCCAGGTCGACAAGTCGCGCAAGAACCTTCTGATGGTCGTCTGCGACCAGCTTCGCGCCGACTATCTGGGTTGCTATGGTCATCTTGCGATAGGGACGAAGAACATAGATCGCTTGGCGGGAGAGGGCATCCGTTTTGATTCCTGCTATTGCGCCGCGCCGCTTTGTGGTCCGAGCCGGATCAGCCTGGTCACCTCCACCTATGTCGGCGAGCATGGTCATCGCAACTATGGCTCCACCATCAGCCCCGACGTGCCGAACCTCGTCACGTCAATCAAGGATGCGGGCTACCGGACGGGGATGTTCGGCAAGAACCATATGTTCACCTATTCACGGTTGAACGAGGTGTGGGATGAACTGGATGAGATCTGCCTGGGCAATTGCGACGATCATCCCGCATATGAACATTCTTTCTCCTCCTTCACTATGGAAGATGACCATCCCTACAATATTACAGGTCGGCTTACCGATGAAGCGATCGGTTTCATGGACCGTTCCGAGCGGCCGTTCTTCGCCATGGTCAACTACCAGGACCCGCATCCCGCCTATACCTGCCCGGAACCCTACGCTTCCATGTTCGATCCCGCCTCTATCGAATTGCCCGCCTCCTATCATGACAGGCTGGACCAGCCGGTACGGAACGATGTCTGGCGTGTACACTCTGAGATGGCGCTCTGTACCGAACGGGATATGAAACATGCGATCGCGACCTATATGGGTCAGATCAGGTATGTTGATGACTGTGTCGGCCGTCTCTATCAGTTCCTCGAAACCAAAAAGCTTCTGGACGACACCATCATCGTGTTCATGAGTGATCACGGCGAGTTGTTGGGTAGCTTCGGCATGACCCACAAGATCCCCGTATTCTATGAGCCGTTGGTCCGGATCCCTGTGATCATGCGGTTCCCGGATCTGGGGGAAAGCTTGCCGGTGTACACTGGGTTATCGGAAGAAGTGGATCTGGCGCCGACAATCCTGATGGCCTTGGATATAGATATCCCGGCGAGCATGGTAGGGAAATCGCTCTACCAGGACATCGTTCAAGGACGATCTCCTGGAAAGGCTTCCGTGTTGGTGGAAGCAGGCGGAGGCGGGGCTACATGCGCTGTCCCCGTCGATGGCTTGAGGTTGAAGGCTCCGTTCCTGCCTACCAGCCTGGGTCCGGGGGCCATGGTGCGCAAGGGGGACTGGAAGCTTTGCCAGTATAGCGACGACCTCTGCGAACTGTTCAATCTTGCGGAGGATCCGCAGGAACGACATAATCTCTACAATGATACGAGGTATGCCGACAAGCGTTGGGAACTGACCCTGCTGTTGCTCAATCGGCTGCTGACGGTGAAGAACCGCGACATGGGGTATGAGCGTTGGCCAAAGTCTGTCGTTCCTGGCAGGGATCTGCGGTTTGAACCCCTTGAGGGATATGAACGATAATGAGGTCCGTGTTGGAAGGACCTGTATGGAAAAGTCGGAAAGGAGAGATGGATGAGTAACAAAAAGAAGAATCTTCTATATATTTTCGCTGACCAATGGCGATATCATGCTGTGGGAGAGGTTGGTGAGGATCCCGTACTAACTCCGAACATCGATGGTTTCGCCAAGGAAGCGATGCGTTGCGACCAGGCGATCAGTACATATCCCCTGTGCTCTCCCCACAGGGCCTCTTTGCTGACCGGCAGATATCCACTTTCCTGTGGCATGTGGACAAACTGCAAGCCGGGACTCTACGACAAGCTGATGCTTCGCGACCAGGAGACGCTGATCAGTGACGTGCTCCATGACGAAGGTTATGATACCGCCTATATCGGCAAATGGCACCTTGACGCCAGCGAACTGAACTTTCACAGGCATCCCGCCTCAGGGGCCGTGAATTGGGACGCCTATACACCTCCCGGCGATCGTCGGCATCATTTCGACTTCTGGTATTCCTATGGCGCCATGGACAACCATCTCGATCCCCATTACTGGATGGATACCGAACGGCAGCTCAAGCCAGGGAAATGGTCCGTGGAAAATGAAACGGACATCGCCCTAGAGTATCTGTCACGGCAGCGGGACGGCAGAAATGCCGACCCCTCCGCAGACGCCGCTGCCTCCGCAGAAGGAAAACCCTTCTGCATGTTCCTGTCGTGGAATCCTCCCCATCCTCCGTATGACCAGGTTCCTGAGAAGTACCTTCAGCTCTATCCCGAAGGAAGCGAGGTGTTCCGGAAGAACGTTCCGCGGTCGATGATGGAAGATCCTGGATACCGGAAGGCCTGGCGGGAATACTATGCCGCGGTTTCGGGGGTCGACGAACAGTTCGGGAGGATACTGGACTATCTGGAACGGACCGGGCTGGACAAGGATACGATCGTCGTCCTGTCCGCCGATCACGGCGACTGCATGGGCTCCCATGGCGTGTATGGCAAGAACATCTGGTGGGAGGAATCGGTCAGGATACCCCTGTATGTCCGCGGGCCGCAGGTCGTATCCGGCGTTACCGACACCCTTCTGGTCAGTTGTGACCATATGCCTACGCTGCTGGACTTGCTGGAAGTTCCGATTCCCGATACCGTGGAGGGTGTAAGCCATGCGAAGGCTTTCCGAGGGGAAAGGCCTGGACGGCCGGTGCGTGAACATGCGTTCCTCTGCATGGTTCCCGGCATGCCCTCCATGGTCGCTGAATATACCAGGCGAGGGCTGGACAACCGGTGCTTCGGCTGGCGTGGAGTGCGGACCCTCCGCCATACCTACGTAGTGGACAACGGGACGGTTCCCGGAACCCCGCAACGTCGGTTCCTGTATGATAATCTTGAGGATCCCTACCAGCTAGCGGGGATGGAGCTATCGGCCGAAGACCCGGTCTGCAAGGATTGGGATGATATACTCAGAAGCTATTTCGCACAACAGCAAGATGGCTTCCTGTTGGAGAACAGAATATGAAAAGATTGGAAGACCTTCCGCTGAAGGCTTATGAGCCATTGTCCGGCGTTGAACTGGACGCCGCTATCGCACACGGAGTGAGACAGACGAAAAGCTGCCTGCCGGAATTCGCACACGCGTTCAAGTACTCCCATAGTGTGGACGATTTCTACACACCCCCATCGGACAACGTGGAATGGACCACCGGGTTCTGGACCGGAGAGCTGTGGCTTGCGTACGAGCTCTCCCAGGATCCCGCCTTTTCCGACGCCGCCCAATGGCAGGTGGGGAGTTTCCTCGACCGCATTGAGCGGAAGATTGATGTGGAACACCATGACATGGGTTTTCTCTATTCTCCATCCTGCGTCGCCTCCTACAAGCTGACCGGGAATCCTGTCGGAAGGAAAGCCGCGTTGCTCGCCGCCGATAATCTCATTTCCCGGTTCCAGGAGAAGGGCCAGTTCCTTCAGGCGTGGGGGCCTCTGGGGGCGAAGGATAACTACCGGCTGATCATCGACTGCCTGCTGAACCTGCCGTTGCTCTATTGGGCTACGACAGAGACGGGGGACGAACGGTATGCGCAGATCGCCACCCGACATCTCCATACCGCGATCAAATACGTCCTGCGCCCCGATAACTCGACCTACCATACCTATTTCTTCGATCCTGAGACGGGCGCTCCTGTCCGTGGGGTCACTGCCCAAGGCTATCGGGATGGGTCCGCCTGGGCGCGGGGACAGGCCTGGGGTGTGTATGGCGCGGCGTTGGCCTATCGGTATCTGAAGGATGATGAATCACAGGAGGTCTCTACGAAGGTCCTCGATTTCTTCCTAGAGCATCTTCCCGAAAACTGCATCCCGTACTGGGATTTCGATTTTACCGATCCGAGCGACGAGCCCCGCGATTCTTCCGCGTTGGCGATCGCGGCCTGCGGCATGCTTGAAATGGCTCGGGTCATGGGAGGGACGCCCGAGGCCGGTGCCTATCGGGATTATGCGGCCCGAATGTGCTCCGCCTTGTGGAGCCATTGCGCGGCGAAGGATCCGGCGGTTTCGAACGGACAGTTGCTGCATGGGACCTATGCCCGCAAGAGTCCGTTCAACACCTGCAACAACAGGGGTGTGGACGAATGCAATACCTGGGGGGACTACTACTACATGGAGGCCCTTGCCCGTCTCAAGCTGGACTGGCATCCCTACTGGTAGGATATCGGGGAAATGAGCATGGAAAAAAGACCGAACATACTGATGGTCCTGGTGGACCAACTGGCCTGGCGGGCTTTGCCTGCCTATGGGGGAGAGGGCGATACTCCTACGATCGACAGCCTGTGCGATCAAGGCGTCGCCGTGGACTCCTGTTATTGCCCCTGCCCCTTGTGCCAGCCTTCTCGCGCCGCCTTCTGGTCCGGGGTGCATTCACACAGGACCGACGTCCTCTCCAACGGCCGTCAATGGCCGATCACACCTGTCCCGGAAACAATGCCCACCTTGGGCGAAACCTTCTCGAACGCAGGTTACAGGACGATGCATTTCGGCAAATGTCATGACGGCGGCGCTCTGCGTGGATTCTGGTGCGCCCCCGAAGCGGAACTTCCTGTGGAGCAGCGGCATCCCGCCTGGCCCTACAACATGGATACCTTCGCAGACCGGTACACCGTCCAGGAATCGACCCGATTCCTGAAGTCATACCAATGGGAGCAGCCGTTGCTGATGGTCGCCGACCTGGTCAATCCGCACAATATCTGTGGATGGATCGGGGAGAACAAAGGCGTCCATACCGATATCCGGGTACCCGACAAGCCGGGAATGCCTGGAGTCGAGGATTTGCCTGAGCTTCCTGACAATTTCTCATTTGATGATATTGATAATAGACCGATACCGGTACAATATATCTGTTGTTCACATATCAGGCAATCCCAGACGGCAGGTTGGACGCCGGACAACTACCGTCACTACCTCGCCGCGTACTACCATTATCTGAAATGTGTAGACGATGATATCGCGACGATCCTCCAGGCTCTGGATGAGAGCGGACACCGGGACGACACACTGGTCGTGTTCTTCTCCGACCATGGCGACAACATGACTTCCCGTGGCGCGGTGACGAAGCAAGTCTCGCTCTACGAGGAGGTCACCCGTGTCCCGTTGGTTTTTTCCGGTTGCGGAGTCACTCCCCGGAAGCGGCCCGTTGAGGGGCTCGCCTCCTTGCTCGATCTGTTTCCGACACTCTGTTCCGTCGCATCTATCCCGATCCCGGACGGTCTGGACGGTCTGGACATATCCTCCGTATTGACGGAAGGAACGCTTCCTTCCCGCGAATATGTAAGCAGTGAATGGACGACTGAATGGGGGTATACCGTCTCTCCCGGACGGATGTTGCGAAGCGGCCGGTATAAATACATGGTGTATCTGGAAGGAAACGGCGAAGAGTTGTATGATCTTGGCAAGGATCCCGGAGAAAAACAGAATCTAGTGAAAGATCCCGCCTACGCTTCCACGCTCGAAAGGATGCGGAACCTGATGGACTCCTATCTGTCGCGGACTGAGGACACCTTCCGTTCCCAGGGCTGGAAAGCCGATCCACGATGGAGAAGCCATGAGCTGGGCTGGCAGCATCATGTCGGGGTAGCGGCCCCGCAGTACAAGGGAGAATGACGATGAAGAAAAGACAGGTCGTCCTGATCATGACTGATACGACCCGCAAGGATATGCTGGGTTGTTATGGCGACGTCCGCATGAAGACCCCCAATCTTGACCGGCTGGCGGAAGAGGGCGTCCGGTATGACCGCGCCTACGATTGCCAGCCTGTATGTGGTCCCGCGCGATCCGCGATCTTCACCGGAACCTTCCCCCATTCCAACGGCGTGGTCACGAACTGCGTTCCGATGGGTGAGAACGTCAAGACGGTCGGACAACGCCTGTCCGACAACGGAATCCCCTGCGGGTATGTCGGCAAATGGCACCTCGACGGTTCCGACTACTTCGGCAACGGAATCTGCCCCGAAGGCTGGAATCCCGATTATTGGTACGACATGCGGACCTATCTGCTGGAACTCTCCGAAAAGGACCGCGTCCGTTCAAGACAGTCCCAGACCGCCTATGCCCCTGACTGGACCGAGGAAATGACCTACGCCCACCGGACGACGGACAGGGCGCTGGAATATCTTCAGGATTTCCAGGACAGGGAGTTCTTCCTGACAGTCTCCTATGACGAGCCCCACGGCCCCTGCCTGTGCCCGGCTCCTTACAATACGATGTACAAGGACTTCGCATTCGCTGACGACCCCGTATTCGCCGATTCCTTGACGGACAAGCCTCTGATGCAGAGGCTCTGGGCCGGTACCGCTCTTGACCAGGACCCCGCTGAACTCCACAAGAGTTCCGACATGCTCGCATTGTTCCTCGGCTGCAACAGCTTCGTGGACCATGAGATCGGCCGTGTACTGCGGAAGATCGAAGAGCTCGCTCCCGATGCGCTGGTCATATTCACTTCAGACCACGGGGACATGCTGGGCGCCCACAGGGTGCAGGGGAAGAACGCCTGTTTCTACAAGGAGATCACGAACATCCCGTTGATCATCCGCAATGGCCAGGAAGGTCCCAAGGGGGTGGTGACCCAGGAGTGCGCCTCACACATCGACCTGACCCCTACAATCATGGACTATTTCAGTCTGCCGCTTCCGAAACTGCTGGAAGGGAAGAGCATCCTGCCCCAGATCATGGATCCTTCGGTCCATATCAACGACCATGTATTCACCGAGTTCACCCGGTATGAAGTGGACCATGACGGTTTCGGCGGGTTGCAGATGATGCGCGGTGTGACCGACGGGCGGTGGAAGCTATCCATCAACCTGATGGACACCGACGAACTGTATGATATCGACAGCGATCCGAGCGAGGTCGTGAACAGGATCGACGATCCCGAATGCGAGGCGATCCGCGACAGCCTGCACGACGCCTTGATCCGCCACATGGACGAGACGCGCGACCTCTACCGCGGGTATCAGTGGCTGGTCCGGCCGTGGCGGAAGAATGTAGCCGCTACATGGCACAACAGCGGTTGCACCCGGCAGCGTGAGAACGAGGAATATGAACCTCGGCAGTGGGACTATGATACCGGACTGCCGATGTCCGAGGCTGTGCGGGGAAAGAAACTGTACGACGAAAAACGCTAGAGGGGAGGGCCTGCCCATGCTGGAAAGAGATTTCTTCCCGGCATGGGGGACCGGCCGTTCTATTGGATCGAGGCGAACAGGTCGTTGAAGGATTCGCTCATCGTCGGATGTGTATAGATGGAATCCCGCAGGACCTGATAGGGGATGCGCTGGTCTATGGCGAGCTTGATCAGGTTGATCATCTCGTAGGACTCTTCGCAGAAGAGATGCGCACCGAGTATCAGCCCCGTCTGTGCGTCGATCACCGCTTTCAACAGGCCTACCGGTTTGCGCAATACCTGCGCCTTCGGGATCGCCGCCACGGGAAGTTTCGCGATCCGTACCGTATATCCCTTCTCCACGGCCTCTTTTTCGGTCATTCCGACACGGGAGAAGGGTGGGTCGATGAATACGCTGTAGGGGACCGTCCCCCGGTTCTCCGTCGTCCGGCTTCCATCTCCCAGGGTCTGGGATTTGACGATGCGGAAATCATCCAGAGAGATATAGGTGAACTGTAGTCCTCCGACCACATCCCCCATGGCCCAGATGTCCGGTGCCGTGGTCTTCAGGTGTTCGTCGGTCCGTATTGCTCCACGTTCCGTCAGCTCGACGCCCGCCGCCTCCAGGTTGAGGCCGGCTACGTTCGGTCTTCTGCCTGTGGCGACCAGCACCGCCTCCGCGGGGAGCCGCTCGATCCCGGTCTGCGTCCTGATCGTGACGACGGCGTGACCGTCTTCGTCCTGTACGCTTTCCACGGCCGCCGACCGTATCACCCTGATATGGTCCTTCTCCAGAGCTTCCAGCACTGTCTGTGCGACCTCATCATCCTCCCTGGGGAGGAACGATCCTTCGTTCTGGACGACCGTCACCTGGGAACCGAAGTTCGTGAACATCGAGGAGAATTCCATCCCGATATATCCGCCGCCGATGATTACCATGCGTTTCGGTAGCCGGGGGAGTTCCATCAGGGAATCACTGGTATAGGTGTAACGGCTCTCCTTGAGTCCTGTGATCGGCGGGACGAAGGGGACCGCGCCGGTGTTGATGAAAATCTGCTTGGCTTCCAGCGTTTCCTTGCCTCCATCCGCCAGTACGACCTGTACATGGTGGCCGTCGAGGAACGAGGCTTCGCCGGTGATCACTTCGATAGCGGGGTTGTCGGCGAGCTTGTGGTAGTTCTTGTCCCTCAGGATCCCCGTCACACGGGACTTCTCCTGTATCGCCAGTTCATATCGCGCCGCTTTCTCTTCAAAGGTCCCCCCTTGCGCAAGCGACAACGCCGCGCTATGGACGAGGGACTTGGTCGGGATGCAGGCCACATTGATGCAGGTGCCGCCATACATCTTGTCCGATCGCTCTACGACCGCAACTTTCTTTCCTGCCGAAGCCAACGCTCCCGCGAGGGTCTTTCCCCCTTTGCCGAACCCGATGATCACCGCGTCGAAATAAGTCATATCGTTCTCCTTGGTCATTTTTATGAGTGAGAAGTCGTGCAAGGGACCTCCCGTGTGTCTATGGTATCCTGAATATCAGTAGATGTTGCCAGCGATCCGTACCAGATCCTCCATGAGGGTTTCCATCTTCGGAACCGTCGGATGATCCTGCAACCCGTATTCCGCCGCAATGCGTCCGATTCGTGGGAAAGCGAGCCAACGACTGCCATGTTCGTCCTCCCAGATCGAGATGCGGAGGGGGAGTTCCAACGAAATGCTCTGGTCGGCCTGCATCAGGCTCGTCCCGACTTTCGGAGAACCGAATACGAGGACGGTCGTCGGCCTGAGTTCCAGACCCACTTCCTCTGCGTTCCTGGCATGGTCGAACTTGGCGAAAAGGGGAATCCCCCTCCGTTCGAGTTCCTTTTCCAGCCGCCGTACGCTCTCCTGTACGGGAAACTGTCCTTCGGAGAGGAAGAGCCTGCCGTCGTTGTAGTTCGTGGACATCGGGTCCCCGAAACAAGCGGCGATCCGCCGTCCGAGATTGGTCAGGTCCAAATCTCCTTTGTTCGCCAGCAAGGTCACGCAGACCAGCTCCGCTGAATCGGTGAACCGGCTGAGGAACGAGGAATAGCCGGGGACGGAACCCTTGATATCCATCAGCCCTTTGTGTCCGTAGAAGTGCCAGCCTGCGACAGCGGGGACCACCCTGCCGTCCGGCAAACTCCACGGAGCGTATACCAGCGCCCTGTTCTCCGGTTTGTTGATCAGTACCGATCCCGCGAGGCCGATGTCCCAGAAAGAGACGTCCTGGGCGGAAGCCCATATGTCGGAGAAGCCCCGCAAGGCGGAGGACCGCACGATGCCGACGGAAAAGCCGTCCTCGGCATAGCTTGCCGCTGGTTCCGTGGGATCGATATACCGCAGGTCTTTCTTGAACAGCTGATGGACATTTTCCGTGAGACTTACATCCTCATAATGGAACCTGCCGAGATCTTCCACGAATCCTGTGTGTCTGAGTCCGAGATACTGTATCTGACGTTCCGTCACGAAATCGTGATAACTTTTTCCGCTGACGCGCTCAATGATCTCCGTCAGCACAAGGAAGTCCGTGGCACTGAGCCGTACCTCCGTCCCTGGGGCGAAATGCAGGGGGAGGGTTTTCACAAGGCCGAGCAAATCGCTGAAACTCCATGTTTTGAACGCATCCCAACCGGGCTGTCCCTGATAGTCGGGGAGTCCGGTTGCATGACGAAGCAACTGCAATGCGGTGATTCCCCTCCAAGCCGCCGGAAATTCGGGGATGATGGTCTCGACAGGGGTTTCAAGCTCCAGCAGGCCATCTTCGTGAAGCTGCATCACCGCCACCGCAGCGAACGCCTGGGAGATCGGACCGATCGGCCACATCGTGTTGGGGGAGGCGAGTCTCCGTTGCTTTCTATCGGATAGACCATACCCGACTATTCGCGGGATATAGGGAGCTTGGACGATCGCCAGGGTCAATCCATCGATTCCGTTTTCATTCATATAGTTCCAGATCATCTGATCGACTGTCTGTTCCAGATATGAAACATTCGCATTTCCTCGTGTCTTCTGAATCGCATGTTCCTTTGTGTTCATCGGGCACCTCCTTGTCTTGTATTCTTGTCAGGCGATTCCTTGTGGATCGCTAGTTCGCTTTGTCAGGGTTCTTTCCAAATATCGTCTTCTCGATATCAAGGATGGTGATCGTCGAAAGCCTCTCCCTGCAAAGGGTATTCATGTCATCGTAGATGCCGTCCATGATGTTCGCCATGCCGGAGGCCACCAGGCATTCCATGTCTGGGTCCCCGCTGCTCCAGTTTGTCTTGACGAAGGTGACATCGAGGATCCGGCTGATTTGCGCGAGATCAATATCATGAGCCGGTCTTTCCATCTGATAGCCGCCTACCGCACCCTCTTTTGTACTGACCAGGCCGGCCAGTTTCAGTTTCGCCATCACTTTGCGAACCCTCGCAGGATTCGTACAGATGTTTTCCGCCAGTTCTTCGCTGGAGAGCTGTGTATTCTTATGATCCAGATAGACCAACGCATGCACGGCTATGTTGAAATCACTATTCATGCAGGAACCTCGGTTGTGTAGGATAAATCTGTAAATTTTATATTTACAGTTAATACTGTATATAGTTTGATTACAGTTGTCAAGAGGAATGGTCTGGAAAGTGTTGTCGACCGTCAGCCCAGGGGTGGGGGGTGCGCATAAAAAAAGGGGTTGTCGTTCGTGGACGCTTGTTCCAGCATGACAACCCCTCGTTGGTGTTCGCGATACAGTTTACTCTATCGTCTTGTCTTTTTTCCTTTTGCGGACGCACTCAGTGAGCAGATATTCTATCTGCCCGTTGATGGAGCGGAAATCATTCTCCGCCCATGCCGCTATTTCATCATACAACGTGGAGGAAAGCCTCAGTGGTACCTGTTTCTTTACCTTGTCCTTGTTGTCCGCCGATTCTGCCAAAATGAAACCCTCTTGTTAATAGATTGAACCACTGTTGACGATGGGCTGAGCGTCCTTGTTGCCGCACAATACGACCAGCAAGTTGCTTACCATCGCGGCTTTCCGCTCTTCGTCGAGTTCGACGATCTGCTTCTGGCTCAGCTTCTCCAATGCCATTTCTACCATACTTACGGCACCTTCGACAATCTTCTGGCGTGCCGCGATGATCGCGACGGCCTGTTGCCTCTGAAGCATCGCCGCAGCGATCTCCGGTGCATAGGCGAGGTTCGTGATCCTGACTTCAAGGATTTCCAAACCGGCTTCCTCGACTTTCTTCTGGAGTTCTTCCTGCATTTTCAGCGCGATTTCCTGACTGCTGCCGCGGAGTGTGGTCTCATCGTCGTTCGAAGGATCATCGTCGATCAGGTCGTAGGGGTAGAGCCGTGCGATATTCCTGATGGTGGAGTCGCACTGGATCGAGAGAAATTCGAAATAGTTGTTGATGCTGAGGACGGCCTTCGTGGGATTCGCCACCCGCCAGATCACGACTGAACCGATCATGATAGGATTTCCGAGCTTGTCGTTGACTTTCTGCATCTGGTTGTCCAGCGTCTCGATCTTGGTGGATATCTTTCTGGCAGCATTCTGCGCCGCTTTTTTACCGTTCTTGAACGTATCGGATTCATCGGCCGCGGTGTTGCTTTTTCCCTGTGGCTTGCAGGAGACGACGAACGGATTCATGAAATAGAAACCGGCGTCTTTGACCGTCCCATGATATTTTCCGAACAAAGTCAGCACAATTGCTTCGTTCGGTCCTATCACCTTGAAGCTGGCGCACAAAAGGCAGAATATACAGAGCAACAATGCCCCCACCACGCCGAATACAACGTTGAGCATCGTTCCGTAAGCCCAGTCGGTCAGGATGAACAATGCGATTGATACAATCAGCAGGATCACCTCCACGGCGATTCCGAAGAAGCCGCTTTTAGGCTGAAGAATTTTTTCTTCGATCTGGTTTAGTGTCATGATAACCTCCGCCATCATTTTAGTTGATATCAAAATGATATCACTATGAATACGAGTTTGCAAGTAGTTGTTGGTTGAAATCTGAAGATTCTTTCTATGTCATTGAAAAGTTCAGTCTAAAAGTATTGTACTTTTCAATATGGATAATTGGTGCTATCATATTGAAAGGGCGTCGGCCATATGGAGTCGGCAATCTCTTCGCAAGGAGTGTATAGATGGAGATTCAACGGAGCGGATACCTGAAACAGCTGATCGACTTTCAGTGGGACGGACTTGTGAAGGTGATAACGGGAATCCGGCGGTGTGGAAAATCCTACCTTCTCTACACGCTTTTCAGAAACTATCTCCTGTCTCAGGGAACGGCTCCCGAACAAATCATTTCCATCCAGCTTGACCTCTCGAAGGACATCAGGTTTCGGAACCCACTTGAAATGGCCTCCTATGTCAGGAACCGTGTCGAAGGAAACTCGGAACGCTTCTATCTGTTTGTAGATGAAATACAGATGTCCGACAAGGTGGCGAACCCGTATCATCCGGAAGGTGGGAAGATCTCTTTCTACGATGCCTTGAATGACCTGCGATCCCTCCAGAACCTTGACGTCTATGTCACGGGAAGCAATTCCCAGATGCTGTCGAAGGATATCCTGACGGAGTTCAGAGGTAGAAGCGATGAAATCCATGTCCACCCCCTCTCTTTTTCGGAATTCCACTCAGCCGTCGGCGGAGACAAGAAGGAAGCGTTCGAAACCTATGCGGTCTACGGCGGGATGCCTTTGATCCTGTCCCGCCCCTCCGATACCGCCAGGATGAACTATCTGAAATCACTTTTCACGGAAGTGTATTTCAAGGACATCGTCGAAAGGAAGAAAATTGAACGGGAGGATGTCCTGTCCCAGGTTCTGGATCTGCTCTGTTCCTCGGTCGGTTCTCTCACGAACCCGACGAAGATAGCGGACACCCTCAGAAGCAAAGCACGCATCAGTGTCTCTCAGAATACCGTCCGATCGTATATCGGGCACCTGGAAGATACGTTCCTCTTTTCCGAAGCCCGCCGCTATGATATCAAGGGCAAGTCGTATTTCGATTTCCCGAACAAGTATTACTGTGAGGATATCGGTCTGAGAAACGCACGGCTTGGATTCCGGCAACAGGAAATGACGCATATCATGGAGAATATCATCTACAACGAACTGCTGATCCGGGGGTATGCGGTCGATGTGGGTATCGTCTATGCAACGGAACATGATAAGAACGGAAAGCCCGTCAAGGTTCCCAGGGAAATTGATTTCGTCGCTACTTCCGGCGGAAAAAAGGTATATATCCAGTCCGTTTTCGCGATGCCTACGGCAGAGAAAGTCGAAAGCGAGACAAGGCCGTTCGCGTTGACCGGGGACTTCTTTCCGAAGATCGTCATTCGGGGGGATGTCGGAAAAAGATGGTATGATGACAAGGGTATACTGAATATCAATATCATCGATTTCTTGTCCGACAAGGATCTTGTTTGATATGTTCCGCGCCCGAAAACAGGGCGTTTTCTCCCTCCGCGAAATCACATAAAAAAAACATTGCCAAGAGAACTGTTGGATGGTAGCATGTATTTGTCGGACAAATAGACCATTAGACATAAAGGACTTTTCCATCGCCCGTTTCGGGGCTGGGGAAGTCCAGGGGGAGAGGTGCAATGAGAGTCACTCCTGTACGGGCGGAGAGATTATCGGACAAAGTCGTCAGGCAGATTCTTGAGATGATCCATGACGGGGATCTTCAGCCTGGCGCGAAACTTCCGACGGAAACACAGTTTGCTGAACAGTTCGGCGTAAGCCGCGGTGTGATCCGCGAGGCCATGACGCAGCTTCAGGCCCAAGGCTATGTCCGCCGCCGCCCCAAAGACGGCACCTATATCCAGGAAGACGTGCAGGACAAGTTCACCCGACCGGTATCGGACGCCTTGAAGAAGGCCACCTACCAGGACCTGCTGGACTTCAGGGAATCCCTGGAGACCAAGATGGTCGAGATCGTCGTCGATCGTGCCAGCGATGAGGAGATTGAAGAAATCATTGAAAGCCTGATCCCGTCGGAGACTTCCGAACCGGCCTCGGTCGACCATTACTTCCACTACAAGCTCGCCGAAGCGTCGAAGAATGTCTTCTATATGAATTTCATCGACACGTACTATGACTTGATCGAGGAGATGGCCCAGCAGAACATGAAGGACCAGCAGCGAAGCGACCAGATAGCGACGGAACATGACGCCATCGCCCATGCAATTGCCCGCAGGGACAAGGTCGCCGCCAGGGAGGCCATGTCCTACCATATGCGCATGGTCCGGAAGGCGAGAGAATCGCAGGAGGAGATGTAATGGCTGAATGTTTCAAGATACTTTCCCCGTGCGGTATCCTCGGCTATGGATTTCCCGACGCATCCTTCGAGGCCGGGCTGGCCGACCATCCTGACGCGATCGTCGTCGACGCGGGTTCCACCGACGCCGGGCCGCATAAACTTGGCGCGAAGACCGCCATCGTCAGCCGTATCGCCGCGAAGAAGGATCTTTCCAGGTTGATACACGGAGGAATCCGCCTCGGCGTTCCCGTGGTCATCGGCTCGGCCGGTGGCAGCGGCGGCAAGAGCCATGTGGAATGGACGCTCTCCATCATCCAGGAGATCTTTCAGGAACAGAACCTGCCCGAAGTGAAGACCGCGGTGATCTGGGCCGATATCCCGGACGATGAAATCCTCCGGCAGCTTCGGGCGGGACGGGTGACGCCCCTTGGCGATACTGTGCCTGCCCTGACCGAGAACATCCTTTCCCAGACGACCGGAGTCGTCGCGCAGATGGGTGTCGAACCGATCCTTGCCGCGTTGGACCTCGGGGCCCGGCTGATCGTATGCGGCCGCGCCTACGATCCCTCCCCATTCGCCGCCGTCGGCATCCATGCCGGATATGACGCCGCCTTGGGCTATCATCTCGGCAAAGTCCTTGAATGCGGCGCCCTCTGCTGTGATCCCGGAACCACGAAGGACTGCATGATGGGTGTTCTCTACAAGGACTGTTTCGAGGTCTATCCCTGTGACGTGAACCGGAAATGCAGCAAACTGAGTGTCGCCGCCCATACCTTCTATGAAAAGGACCATCCCTATATCCTCCACGGGCCTGGGATCGTCATGGACCTGTCCGGATGCGCCTTCGAGCAGATCGGTGAAAACCGGGTGCGGGTTACAGGAAGCAGGATGGAAGCCACCGATCCCTACGAGATCAAGCTTGAAGGGGCCCGCAAGGTCGCCTACAGGACGTTCGTCATCGCCGGGGTGCGTGATCCCCTGCTGATCGAGAAGCTGGAGGAAGTCGAAGCGTTGGTGGAGGAGAGCGTCCGTGAGCAGTACAAGGAGATTCCCTCCGACGCCTACAGGGTCAATTTCTACAATTACGGAAAGAACGGGGTGATGGGGTCCCTGGAGCCGTCCCGGCAGGTGCCGCATGAACTGTGCGTCCTGTTCGAAGTGCTCGCCGATACCCAGCAGCTGGCGTCTACGATCTGCGCCTCGGTCCGCTCCACGTTCATGCACTACGGCTACGACGGCAGGAAGTCCACTGCTGGCAACCTTGCTTTCCCGTATGCCCCTAGCGACGTCGAGTTCGGCCCGGTGTTTGAATTCTCCGTCTACCACCTCATGCCGGTGGATGATCCAAAGGCCTTGTTCCCGATCGATTGGTGGAGCCCTTCCCGAGGCTTCGTGACGGACGACGGCCTTGCAAGCCGGAAAGGGGAGTGACATGGACAGACTGGTTGATTTGGCGAAGATGTTGCGAAGCAAGAACAGCGGTCCGTTCCTCATTACGCTGGATGTGCTTTTCGACAAACCGGAGAACTACAGGCGGGTCGTGGATAGTGGTCTGATACAACGAAAGACCATCTGTGAAATCTATGGGTTGGAGGACAATGATCTCTGCGGCATCGTTTTCTTTGAGGCCGCGCTGGGGATCAAGATTACCTACAACCGGCAGGTTTCATCCGGTACCTGCGGCGACCGGGATGTCTATGGGGCGCAGCAGCATGCGCCCTTGATGGAACTGTTGATTCCTTGAGCGGGGGGACTGTTGTGGCTGGAAGCAAAAGGATCGGAGTTTTTCTTGATTTACAGGGTACCTTGGGTGGTGACCCGCTTGGAGATGTGACTGATTTTTCGTTCTATCCGAATTCGAAGGAAGCGTTGAAATTATTTGCAGGCATGGGTATTCGGTTGTTTATCATTACAAACCAGAGTCGGATAGCGAAAGGGTTGATTTCTCAGGCGGAATTTGATGGAAAAATGGGGAAGTTGATCCATGAACTGGAAAGCGACGGAATTCATATAGACAAAGTTTTCTGTTGTCCGCACCAAAAGAGTGACAATTGCGTCTGCCGAAAACCTTCCGTTTATTTTCCGACAATCGCACAACAGGAGTTCAATATCGAGCTTTCCCGAAGTTTTTTCGTGGGGGATATCTATAGAAGTGATATGGGCCTTGCGAAGCAAGCAGGAGGGATTGGAGTGTTGGTCCTGACAGGACAGGGCAAGAAGAGCCTTGAACAAATGTCTTCGTTGGATGCTGCGGAAACCTATGACAAGATACATGTCGCTACTGATATCCTTGAAGCCGCTGAATGGATCACTGCAAAACTGAGAGAGGACTGATACAATGAAAAATAAATCCATCAGAAAGCAATTGAAACGGGATGTCGTCCTATATGT
Organism: uncultured Sphaerochaeta sp.; assembly: GCA_964407735.1. GTDB lineage: Bacteria > Spirochaetota > Spirochaetia > Sphaerochaetales > Sphaerochaetaceae > Spiro-02. The sequence continues at coordinate 42,772 of CAYOWS010000006.1, forward strand.
GATGCTCCTTCCGACAATGCTCTATTTCTTCATTTTCCATCTCTATCCGATTTTTCAGATGAAACTGGCTTTCTATGACTACAGGATTTTCGGTGACGATATCTTTGTCGGGCTTAAATGGTTCAAAAAGCTTTTCTCTACGCCTATGTTCTGGAGGATACTGAAGAACACTTTGATTATCAGTTTCATGAAGATCTTCCTGTTTTTCCCATTGCCGATTCTCTTCGCACTTTGCATCAACGAATTCAGACGGGGGGCTTTCAACCGGGGAATACAAGTAATTTCCTACCTACCGCACTTCTTGTCATGGGTAGTCATAGCTGGCGTATGGTTCAACTTTCTCAACAGTACCGGTGCTGTGAATACACTTCTTGGGATATTCGGGATTGGGCCGATAGATTTCTTAGCCAACAAAGATAATATTCGTTGGACGCTCTTCTTCTCAGAGGCTTGGAGAAGTATCGGATGGGATTCCATCGTTTATTCGGCTGCGATCCTGTCCATTGATGCGACCTTGTACGAAGCCGCCGAGATAGATGGCGCGAACAGATTATGGGTGGTCAAGAAGATTTTGTTACCCGCGCTGATTCCTACTATGATCACGGTCCTGATCCTGAATATCGGTTTCATTCTGAATGCGGGGCTCGACCAGGTACTGAACTTTTCGAACGACGCGGTCCTGAGCAAAATCGATATCATCGACACATATGTGTATCGGATCGGTCTGAAGAACAGTCAGTATTCATTTGCGACGGCGGCGAACCTTTTTAAAGGCATAGTGGGTGCAATTCTGATCATAGTAACGCATGTTACATCGAAGAGATTGACTGGAAAGGGGGCGTGGTAATATGGCAGTGGTAAAGAAACGTATTACAGTAAGCAAAGTTCTCATTGCGGTCCTCCTCTGTTTTCTGATGGTGACGATCCTGCAGCCTTTGCTGAATCTTCTGGCCAGAGCCTTTTCTGATCCTGACAAGGCATTTCTCGTCGGAGGGATGGATATTTTCCCCAAGGGATTTTCCCTCGTGCACTTCAAAGTTATTCTGAGTAACGATTTGGTCTGGATCAGTCTGAAGAATACCATCATCATCACGGTGGTGGGTACTGCTTTGAGTTTGTTCTTGACCTCTACCGCGGCATATGTCCTGACCCGTCCCAACCTGATCGGGAAAAGGGTGTTCATGTACTTCCTGATCTTTATGATGATCATGGTTCCTGGAATGGTCCAGGAATATTTCCTGATGAAGAACCTTGGTCTTATGGACAGTCTTTTTTCAATGATTTTCTATAAGTCAGTCAGTGTGTATTATCTGGTCATCTTCATGAGATTTTTCGAGGATATTCCTCGTTCAATCGTTGAATCTGCGGAAATTGATGGAGCCGGCCATTTCACGATTTTTTCAAAGATCTATGTTCCTTTGATGAAAGCTCCCACTATCACCATCGGCATGTTCTATTTCGTGACAAGATGGAATGAATTCTTCTATTCAAGTATTTTTCTCAGCAGTACCAAGAACACTGTTCTGCAAGTATTGCTCCGAAAATTCGTCGTTGAGAATGATCAGGCCAATATCATCGGGATTGATAACATTACGGCGAACAACTATATCGCCCAGCTAGATATTGAAGCTATGAAGGCTACGACGATCTGGGTTGCCTTGATACCGATCTTGATACTCTACCCTATAGTACTGAAATACCACACAAGCGGGGTACTTTCAGGTGGAGTCAAAGAATAAAAGGAGTGAACAATGAAAAGAGTATTGATTGTTCTGTTGGTGCTATCGCTTTCAGTCTTCTCAGTCTTTGCCGCAGGGCAGAAAGAGAAGTCCAGCCAGCCTGCCGCGGATCAAGGAACGGCGGATAACCCTACTGTGGTTTCCGTAGTTCTGAAGGATCTGGGTGATTATCTTGAAATGCTCAGCGTCATGGAGCAGGAATTGGCCAAAGACGGAATCTACGTCAAGTTTGCGCCAGTCCAGCTGCAGGAAGGTAGCTATGAAGACGCCATGAGCCTGATGATTCAAGGTGGAACCATCCCTGATCTCATGTACTTCCAAGGTGGAGACTATGCGTTTGCTATCACTCAGGGAGTTTTGGAGGACATGTCCAGCTATATCGACAATTCGAAATATCTGAAGAATGCCCTCGATAGCCATGCTCTCGCAAGGCTCGAGAACTATCCCTACTTGCTCTGGGTTTCTTCCCCTAGGAACAAGGTTCCTGTCGTGAGGACGGATTGGTTCAACCAAATGGAAACAGCCCAGACCGTCATGGATGATCCCACGGTTGACAACTATTATGCGTTCCTGAAGGAACTTCAGACGAAGTTCACCCACAACACTGCGTTGACTTGTCAGGGTGGTACTGACGGTCTCGCTGAGATCGACATGTTGTTTGGACAAGCTTTTGGCGCGACCAATACATGGGTCAAGGGGCCAGACGGCAGGTATCAATACGCAAAAGTCTCCGATGCGGAACTTGCCAAACTTGAATTCTATGCAAAGTTGTACAAAGAGAATCTACTGGATAGAGAGTATCTTAGCAAGAAGTATTCCGCGAAGGAGCAGGACTTCTATAAAGGAATGACAGGAATGGTGCTCGCTACTCAAAATACAGTTGTAGCGAAGTATGAGAACAAGAGTATCGCCGCCAATGGACCGGAAGCGACGCTGACGGTACTTCCTCCTGCGAAGGGGGCCGATGGTTCTTGTTTCTTCTCTCCTGTCGCGGTTGACAAGGAGACTAGAGGATGGGCGATTAGCAAGTATAGCGACAACAAGCAACTTGTATTCGATATCCTTGATTGGCTCGCCGGTCCACGAGGATCCCTGCTTGATCAGTTTGGTTTCTCTGGCGTCCATTATGAAATCACGCCTGACAACAAGCTGCATATCATTGATAGTTCCTGGTGGGCGAGGTTCCACGAAGAATTGAAGAACTTCGATCCAGGAATGGAATACGTCGGAGAAATCCCTCTCTTCGCGCAACCTATCATGGGCGAGGCTTCATCTATGGTCTCCAGCCATACGATTCTTGACAACGCATTCATGATTCCGGATGACTATGTGACAGAGTGGGACGCCGCCACCCTTGTATACAAGGAGTTCGCAGCGGACTTCGTCTCTGGTAAAAAGACAAGGAAAGACTGGAATGCCTTTGTTGATGAATGGAACAAGATGGGCGGTAAAGTCGTGACTGACTACGCCAATACGGTTCTCAAATAAGAGAAATCGAAACGGACCCCAAAGAGAGCTAGCCTCTCTTTGGGGTATCCATAAACTTAGGAAGACAGCATGATCCCCGACAACTATTTGGAAAAGGTCTATTCAGGGTTCCTCGGTAAATGTGTAGGAATCAGATTGGGTGCGCCTGTAGAGCCCGCCCTCTGGACAATGGATAGAATCGAGAAGACATACGGCTATATTGACCAGTACGTCAAGCCTTACAAAAATTTTGCCGCAGACGATGATTCCAATGGACCTGCGTATTTCATCCGGGCTCTGATTGATGACGCTCGGGGGCGAAAACCTGAACCGCAGGATGTCGCGAAAGCTTGGTTGAACTATGCTCGCGAAGGTGTGGGGATGTTCTGGTGGGGCGGTTACGGTATCAGTACGGAGCATACAGCATATATCAATCTCAAGAAGGGGATCGAAGCCCCTCGGTCCGGTTCGATCAAGCAGAACGGTGAGATCATCGCTGAACAGATCGGGGGACAGATCTTCATAGATACTTTCGGACTTGTGAACCCATGTGAACCGGAACGTGCCGCTGAATATGGGGCGATCGCGGCCAGTGTTTCCCATGATGGGGAAGGGTTGAACGGAGCACGGTTTTTCTGTGCGGCAATCGCTGAGGCTTTCAGAAATTCAGATATCACCCAGGTTATTGAGGTTGGCCTTTCAACGATCCCCCAGGATTCAGAATACTATCGGGTCGCACGAGCGGTACAGGCTTTTTATCAGGAATATCCTGATGATTTCAGAGCCTGCATGCGGATGCTGGATCGCGACTGGAGCATGAAGAAATACCTCGGCAACTGTCATATCATCCCGAATGCTGGCGTCTGTTTTCTTGCCTTGTACTATGGTGAAGGGGATTTCTGCAAGACGATTGAGATCGCATGTACCTGTGGAATGGATACGGACTGCAATGCCGGCAATGTCGCCACGATTCTTGGTATTGTCTGTGGTCTGGACGGTATACCAGAGAAATATCGGAAACCAATCAATGACGGTATCGTACTGTCAGGTATCTCTGGATACCTGAACATTCTTGACTTACCGACTTTCGCCAAGGAAATCTGTATTCTCGGATATGAGGTCGCAGGTGAAAAAGCTCCACAAGAGTTAATCGACAGCTATCGTCCTGGAAAATTGTATTTTGACTTTGAACTGCCCGGTTCCATTCATGATTTCAGAGCATCGGATGAATGCCTTTGCCAAATTCGTCATAGTGCGGAAATCTGCAAGGATTCTCAAGGTGCGTTGGAAATTCTATATAGTCAGTTTTATCGAGGGCAGACCTGCAAGATATATTACAAGACCTTCTATACCCGGGATGATTTCTCGGACGAAAGATATATGCCCGCTTTCTCTCCCAAGGCTGTCAGCGGACAGACGGTTCGATTCGATCTATACAACGAACAATGGACAGGACTAAGTGTGTTGGGAATCAATCCGTATGTACATACGATCAACGGCAATTATCATATCGTCCAATACTCGACACCTAAGACCGGCAACTGGAATTCGATAGAATTCATGATACCTGATACGAATGGTGAGATAATTGATGAGGTCGGCTTTGAAATCGAAGGATTGACGAAAAAAGCCGACAGATGCCGAGGTCGGTTGTTTGTTGACAATTTTGAAGTATTTGGAAAGGGCTCCTACTCTGTTGATTTCGCTAAACAACGTGTCGATTTCGGTTCATTGACTCCATTGGTGCATTCTGATGTTTCTTGGAGAAGAGTTGGTGGTATTGTACAGCATGTACGGCATCAGGAGAGCTTCAGCTATACAGGAAACTACTATGCAAGATACCAGAAAGTCACTCTGAAGGTCACCCCGCGTTCTGGTACACAGCATATGCTGACCGTACGTTCACAGGGTATCATGAAAGGTTATTTTGCTGGTTTCGATGAAAACGATACGGTCGCAATCTATAAAAAGGATTTTGTAATCACAAAACTGGCTTCCGTTCCGTTCATATGGAGGTCCGGCGTTGAATATCGTATGGAATTGGTCTCGGACGGAGATTTGATCCAACTCGGGATAGATGGTGATATCGTCCTTGAAATACAGGATGACAGCTTCAATTATGGAATGGTCGGTTTCGGTTCAATGAGTATGGGTAGAACCGACTTCACCGAGCTCCGCATTGAAAGCGACATATAGAAGGGAGAATACACGGATATGTTGACTACTCAACAGCTCAAAGAAGATAAGGAACTTTTACGTTCGAAGGCTTGCGGCGCCTTGATCGGACTGGCGATCGGCGACTCGTTCGGCGACGCGGCGAGAATGCAGGACAATCGTGTGAACTACGGCATCACCACCGATTTCAACAGCGGGGCGACCTGGAGCACCGACGATACGGAATTTGCTCTCCTGACGGCCAAGACCTTGATCAACTGCAAAGGGAAGCTGACTTCCGATATAGTCGTCGACGCCTGGTTCGAAGATGTAGTTGTACAGGATGAATATAAGCGCGGGGGTGCCAGTGAAAAGGCTGCCGCCGACAACCTCAGGGCGGGGTTGCGTCCGCCCCTTTCCGGGAAGTTCAGTACGTTCCATATGAGTGACGGAACCGCCATGCGTATTCCCCCCGTCGGCATCATCTGCGCCGGTGATCCGGAAAAGGCGATAGCCCTCGCGGAGATAGACGCCTCGATCAGCCATTACGCCGACGGTATCTGGGGAGCCCAGGCTGTCGCTGCCGCTGTCGCGGTGGCGATGGTCGACGGTACGATGGACGAGATCATTGAAGCCGCCATGAAGCCGATCCCCCACGACAGCTGGCTCTACTACAACATGAACCTCGCCTTTGAGCTGATCGAGAAGGCGAACGGCAATCTGCTGGATTGCTGGATGCCGTTGCATGATTCCCTCCGCGCAAGCACCTGGGCGACCACCGCGGAGGCGATTCCGTCGGCTTTCGCTGCCTTGAAGCTCGCCCACGATGATTTCAAGACCGGTGTCATCCTTGCCGGCAATTTCGCACGCGACGCCGATACGATCGGTGCTGTGGCGGGTTCCATCCTCGGGGCGAAATACGGCTTGTCCGGAATCCCCTCCCGATGGGTTGAGAAGGTCCGGCATCCCTCCGGGACCTGCCTACAGTTTACAAAAGGGCTCGACATCCTGAAAATGGGCGAAGAACTGGCTGACTTGATCCAATAGCCGGATTATCCGGTGAAACTGTGGAGCTGTCGCACGTGGAGGCAGGACTGGTGGACGATATTCTGTTTGCCAGTTCGCCGATTCCGTTCTACAGTAGTTTGTTGTAACGCAGAAAGGGAGGCTCCTCATGAAGGTTTTGAACTACGGTTCGCTGAACATTGATTTCGTCTATTCCGTACCTCATATCGTGCGACCGGGAGAGACGTTGTCGAGTACCGCCATGAAACGTAGCGCGGGCGGGAAGGGAGCCAACCAGAGCGCCGCTTTGGCAAAAGCCGGAATGGAGGTCTATCACGCCGGAAAGATCGGCCACGATGGCGTATGGCTGGCCGAACTCCTGAAGGAATATGGTGTCGATACCTCGTTCATTCGTCTGTATGATGATGTCACCGGCCATGCCATCATCCAGCTGGACGAACAGAAACAGAACTGCATCGTACTCCATGCCGGTGGGAATGGCGCAGTGACGCTTGATGAAATTGACGAAACCCTTTCCCGGTTTGATGCCGGCGATCTGCTGGTCCTGCAAAATGAGATCGTCCATGTCGACACTCTGATCCATACCGCCCACGAGCGGGGCATGCGGGTCTGCCTCAATCCCGCTCCATTCGATGATTCAATCTTTGATCTTCCGTTGGATGAAGTCGATCTGCTGGTGGTGAACGAGATCGAGGGAGCCCAGTTGGCAAGGCTTCCCTTGGATTCTCCATATCCAATGATCCTGGAGACGTTGGTGGAGCGATACCCTGGTTCGGAAATCCTTCTGACGATCGGGAAGCACGGTGTTCTGTACGGATATGGTGATATTCGCGAACAGGGGGATATTGTCGACCTTCCCGTGGCCGACACCACCGCGGCGGGGGATACGTTCATCGGGTATTATATCGCGGCTCAGTTCCGCGGGTTTTCTGTAAAAGAATCGCTTGGGATCGCCTGCAAGGCCTCCTCGATCGCTGTATCCCGTTTCGGGGCGATGGAGTCGATTCCGCTTGCGGTCGAGGTGTTCGGCTGATCGGCGTTTCAGTCAGATTCGCAGGAACTCCGTCTTTTCCGGTTCTTCCACGAGATCCAGCGTATCGCAGACGGTATCAAGCAGGAACTGGCGGACATCGTCAAGCTTTGCGGCGTTTTCGTATTGTCCCAGGTCCTCGTATTCCTCATCTGTATATACTTTGCAGTGGAGGGGTCCGAAGTATCCTTTCGTCCCGTACTCTTCCTGCAATTCTTTCAGACCGCTGCCGGAAGTTTCAGCCAACGCCCGGAGATCCTCTTGGTCGATTGATATGGAGAGTACCAGTTCATAGGCGTCAAGGGGCTTGCGAAGTTTCCGAGGGGGAGGGGATATCCTTCGGAATACGCTCGCTGACCATTCTATAGCGATCAGATCGTCTTTTGAGATGCAAGCCGGTTGTTTTTGCAAGATACAGAAGGCTTCTCCGCATCGATAGGTTTCCTCTGGAATCCATCCGTCTTCCGGGTCGGGCAGGAAATGCCAACGGATTCGTTCGATGGGTGAAAGGTCTTTGAAACTGACTAGCATGGCGGCCTCCTTCCTGGTATTCGTTCCACTGGTGGCCTTTTCGGCTCTCGGGGTCGAATTCCTTCGAAATCTCTCCGATACCATATCACATGGTAGCTCTTGCGTCACTCCTGTTCTGCTTTCCATCATTTCTCTTTGAGCTTCTGGGGTTTGTGCCGACGATTTCATGCTTTTCTGACAAGTTCCTGAAGTAGTGGATTTCAGATTAACTTGCTACCGGTCGCATCATCGTGCTATCATCGAATGTACTTGAAAGTATGTACTTGGAGAGGAGAGTCATGAAAAAGAAGCTACTTGTACTGTTGCTTGTGCTTACCATAGTCACCACGGCTGCGTTCGGCGGTGACTGGCGATACATCTTCGGAGATCTGGACCAGCATCCTGAAATCCTGATCGGGTTCGTCCCCACCTATACGACGATGGGTGTCGGTTATAGCGGGCTTTCCCTGATCCCCGGCAACCGGACGGAATTCCAGTTCCTCACCGGTGGCGGCTACAGCCAGCGCAAGGTCTGGCAGAATCCTACCGATGGAACACCCATTGTCGCGAACCCGCTGATCTATGATGTCTGGCGTGTCGAATGGTTGCTCAAATTCACCCAGGGCTTCGGCCATTCCTGGGTTCCCGACAAGGATCTCGTGACCGCCTATGTGGGCTACGAGGGTCGTTGGGAGAACAACGTGAACTCCATGGTAACGGGCAAGACCCGTTCCAATGGAGGGAGTTTTCCTGTTGATTCCATCAATGATTGGTTTTCCGACAACTATCCAGGTTCTTCTGCCAATAAGATCTATCCCGATCTGACAGCAGGTGCTGACGGTCGTCGTATGATGCTCGGCACCACCTTCCAGATCGGCGCCAAGCTCGACATGATGCAGGACCTGATGACCAGCCAGAACGGCTTCATGGCCGACCTGAACGCGAAGTGGGCTCCGCTGGCATTGAACAGGGCTTTGGATGGCGAGGCTGACTATTACAGCATCACCCTCAACGCGGTAGGTGCATGGACACCCTACCAGCTGAAGTCGGATGACGGACGTTTCAACCTCTTCTCCATCACCCTGGTAGACCGTTTCAATGCCAACTGGACCGATGGCAAGAAGGTTCCCGTCTATGCGCAGAGCGGTGTCTCCTTGGGCCGAAAGGTCCGTGGTTTCACCACTTGGACCTACAACACCCAGTTCACCGTAGTGAACAACTTCGATATCCGGTTCGCGGGTCCTGAACCTTTCTTCAATGGCCTGTATCCCCGTATCAACCTGTTCTTTGATATCGGTTATGGTGCTGGAGAGTATTTCAATTCTCAGGAAAAGGGAAGCAACCTTCTCTGTAGCACCGGTGTCCAGTTCACCGTCTCCATCTTCGATTTCATCGACCTTGGTTATCAGCTTGCCTATCTGATCAAGGGTGACAACTTTGTGAACGGCCCAGCCAAGAGGCTGACACAGTCCGTCACCTTCTTCCTCGACTTCTGATCTGCCCCTATCGGGATAGATGGCCGCTACTTCTTCTTGAAGTGGCGGTTTTTATTGTCATCGGTCCTTTCGCCTTGTATTATTGAAGTATGATTACAGATTATATCGAGAAGGCTTCAAAGCCGTTGTCGCTCGATGCGACGAGGAATACAAGGGATCTTGGCGGTTACCCGACCAAGGATGGCAAGACCACGCGACTGGCCCGTTTCTTGCGAAGCGATCCTCCCTCCGGGTTGACGGTACATGACTTGGAATACTTGGCCACCTATGATATCGGATGTGTGATAGACCTTCGTACTGATCTGGAGATTTCCCGTGCACCCGATTCTGAGATACCGGGAGCGAGGTATGAGAACTATCCACTGCTCGATGGACTTCAGAATGATCGTGTGAAGGGTGATTTTCCCCCTAGCATGACCGAACTGTATGTCGGACTGCTGGAGCGGAGCCAGGATACTTTGCTGAAGGTATTCCGGTCGATGCTTGCGACGAAAGGTTGCGTCCTGTTCCATTGTACAGGGGGAAAGGACCGTACCGGGGTGATCGCGATGCTTCTGCTGAAGCTTGCGGGCGTCTCCGATGAACTGGTCGTCGCCGACTATACCGTTTCAGCCTATTACATGAAGGATTCGTTCGACGCCCAGCGGGCGTACCTGAAGAAAGCCGGGATCTATGCTCCTGACTTCGTCATGGAGTCGGAACCAGAGACGATGGTACAGACCCTTTCGTATCTCGACAAACGGTACGGCGGAAGCAAGGACTATCTGCTGCATATCGGGTTGTCTGAGGATGAAGTCTCTTTCCTCCATGACAGGCTGGTCGGTTGATGAGCCGGCAAATGATCCACTGAATCTGTTTGCGTACGCAATGCGTTGTAGGCCACGGTGAGAAATTCACCGTGGTTTTTGTTTTTCCGCAGGTTTGGGGCGTTTGAGGCACGTCAGCCCATTGATACGCTAGTCTGCCCCGTTTAGGTAGATCCTCTTTTTCATATCAAGGGTTCCTGCAAGTCCAGGTGTCTATGTGAGCGTGCAAAAGTGGTGGGGGATACCCTCCCCCCATCATCAGAAAAATACAAAATATCATTGACAGGACTTCTCCGTTATGTTATATGGTTAATTAGTTGAGTAACTAACCAAATAAGTTTTCACAAAGAGGTGGTCGCTTGAATTTAAATTTTGATAGTGAAACTCCGATTTTCTTGCAGATCGCCAGAGAGCTGGAAGATTCGATATTCACAGGAATCTACTCGGAAGAGACACAGATTCCCTCCACTACCGAAATATCGGTGGGATACAAGATCAATCCCGCTACGGTACTCAAGGGGATGAATTTGTTGGTCGATGACGGAATCGTGTACAAGAAGAGAGGCGTCGGGATGTTTGTGGCTACAGGAGCTATAGAGCAGATCAAGAAGAAACGGCAGCAGCAGTTTGCGGAGAATTACATCAGACCCATGTTGGAGGAAGCCCGGAAACTTGGGTTCACCACGGAAGACATGCAGAAATTGATCGAGGAGTTTGCGAAATGAAGTTGGAAATAAGAGGGGTAAGCAAGAACTTCAAGGATGTGAAGGCGTTGGATCAGGTTTCGTTGACATTCGAGACCGGCAAGATCTATGGCTTGTTGGGACGTAACGGAGCGGGCAAGTCCACGTTGATGAATATTCTGACCGGACGTGTCGTTCCCGATGAAGGGACGATCACCATGGATGGCGAACCAGTGCTGGAACATGACGAGCAGCTTTCACGGTTGTTCATGATGGGAGAAGAGAACTTCTACCCGGAAGATATGAAAGTCCAGCAGGCGTTTCTTTGGACCAGCCGTTTTTACGATAGCTTCGATATGGACAAGGCGCAGCGATTGGCGAAGAGGTTCGGACTTGATATCCGAAAGCGGATCACGAAGCTTTCCACTGGGTACAAGTCGATCTTCAAGAATGTGATCGCCTTGACGTTGGAGGTCCCGTTCATCCTGCTCGATGAACCCGTCCTTGGTCTGGACGCCAACCATCGCGACCTGTTCTATAAGCTGTTGTTGCAGAATTTCGCTGAAACCGAGACTCCGAAGGCGATCATCATCTCGACCCACCTGATCGAAGAGATCGCGACTCTGGTCGAGAACGTAGCTATCATCAAGAACGGTCGGTTGTTGTTGCAGGAGCCGGTTGAAACCCTGCTCGCCGCGGCCTGTAGCATTACTGGTCCTGCGGATACCATCAATCTGCTGATGCCCAGATACAAGGTCCTGGGTTCCGAGCAGGTCGGCTGGACCAAGACGATGTATCTGGCGCAGAAGGTCGATGCCTCCCAGCTCCCGGAAGGGGTGGTCCTTGATTCGGTTGACTTGCAGAAGCTCTTCATCGAGCTGACCAACGAGGAGTTGGTATGAGGCTCAAGGCACCGTATCTGTATGGTCTGAAAGATTGCGGCAAGGGGATCGCGTTCGGATACGCCACGGTGTTGCTGGCCAATTTCGTGGTAGCGCTGCTGTCGATGGCGGTCTCAAAAGGTACCCATGCGGCGGATTTCTTCCGTGGAATGCTTTTCGGGATGAATATCATCAACTTGAGCTGGATCTTCATGTTGGTGTTCGGAATCGCCATGTACAAGCAGCTTCTGTTGCTCTTTGTCCAGAACGGGCGGAGCCGCAAGACGATGATCGTCAGTTGCGTCGCGGTGTTTTCTACCCTCGCCGTGATCCTTGCGTTGGTGAACATGACCGCCGATTCGTTGAGTACCAGCCGTGGGTCCATCTATAGCCTGCTGATGAAGAATGCCGTCGGTTTCAGCGTTACCCGGTTCGTCTGGGAGATGGTGATGTTGCTGTTCGTCTCGTTCACAGGGATGTTCTGCGCCGCAGCCTTCCTTCGGTTGTCCAAGTTCTGGCGGATCGCGTTGGGCATGGGAATCCCCATCTTCTTGTTCATCATCCTGCCCACGGTCCTCCGTCTGGTCGTATTCGGTGGCAAGTCGGCGTTGACCATGGCGTTCGATCTGGGACTGGCGGTTTTGGGTTTCAGCAATCTGGGTTGGAATCCTTGGATCATGACTTTGTCGATAGCGATCGTCGATATAGCGCTTTGTGGCGGCATGTATCTTGTGATGCGCAAGACCACGATAAGGAAGTAAGAGAATGAAAACGTTGAAGATTTCACCTTTGTATCAATACAGTCTCCGTCAGAATCTCAATACGATGCTATGGGTCTATGGCTTCTCGATCGGAGTCCCCTTGCTTATCGGCGGTTTCTTGCTGCTTCGGATGACCAGGGGGTTCGTAGACGGTACGCGCGTTTCATCGAATGGAACGGTGGAGTTCGCCACCACGATCGCGTTGTTCGTCCAGATGTGCGTCGCCATCCGGTCCACCATGCGGCTCGGAGTGCAGAACGGCCGTTCCCGTAGTACCGTGATAGCGAGCGAGACGCTGACGCTGGTAACGGTCGCGGCGATCTATTCAGCTTTCAACCTGTTGACCGAACTGCTGATCTACCCGTTGTTCAACGAGGTGACGCTGTTCTCCTCTACCTATCGGACGTCCGGCCTTGGTCCGTTCATGACGGTCGTGGCCCACTTCCTGTTCAGCTTCGCGATGCTGATGGCGGTCGGCTCCTTCGGCATGTTCCTTTCGACGATGTACTGGCGGTTGGACAAGTTCTGGAGAGTGATAGTCTCCGTCGGCATTCCCGTCTTTATGCTTTTCGGTCTGCCGACGATCACGCTCAGAGGTGGCGATGTAGGGTATCGTTTCGGTATCAAGACAATTCGTTTCTTGGGCTGGTGTATGGGATATCCTTCCCCCGGTTCGCTGAATGTAGCGGGAATGAGTCCTTGGCGCCCTGTGGTCTTTTTCCTGATCATAGCGGCGGTTCTGCTAGCTTTTGTCTACCCCATGATGCGCAAGGCGGTGATCAAGAAATGAACAGTGAAACACAGAGCCTGCGCTCTACGATGGCCCGGTTGTTGTGGTTCCTGGCGGAGAGTCTCTTCGCTTTGGGGCTGTGGTTGATCAGGGGGGAGGGCGTCGGCAAGGAATAGTTCAAAATGGTTCAATGGAACCTTGATACGTTATACACACAAAGCCATCGGGAACATCTCCTGATGGCTTTGTCGTTTGTTGCGCTGGGGCAAGGTCTGTTGTCTGCTTGGGAAATCATACCTCGAAGTCGAAAAGTTGTGGACTTTGCCTGTTATCTGCAATGTCCGCACAACAGGCGGATGCACCAACCGATCAGTTGTACGGATTCACTTCGCTTTTCTTGAGGATGTCGGCCTCCTTGAATCCGAGGGCGCCGAGGGTCTTGATGGTCCTGTCCAGCTGGTAGGCCGGCACCCATCGCACCGAGAGCCGGACGAGGGAGTCATTGACGATCTCGACCGCGGGACGGAGCCCTGCGTTGGTCAGCCGTTCATATTGCGTGTAGGCCGTCGCAGGGGAGGAATAGGCTCCGAGCTGAAGCAGATACCAGCCGGTGTCTCCTGCGCGATTGTATTTCGATTCAGGAACTTCCGGCTCGTAGATGATCTGCAACGTGACGGGAGCGATACCGCTGTCCACCATGTCCACGGCGGCCGCGGCCGCTGGTGTAAGGTCTATGATACGGCCATCGACATAGGGACCCCTGTCGTTGATCCTCACATCGACGGTCATACCGTTGTTCAGGTTCGTCAGACGGACGACGGTGCCGAACTTCATCGTTTTATGTGCGGCCTCGATCTTCGTCGGATCGAATATCTCTCCGTTGGCGGTGAGGCTTTCCGGCTTGTCGCTGGTGTACCAGGAGGCGATGCCCCGCTCGGCGATCTCCGGTTCGTTCTGTGGATCGGTGGCAAGAACATCGGTAGCTCCGATACTCATGGACAATGTGACAAGAAGTATGAGGCAGATCGCTATCTTTTTCATATCTGGAATTATAAACACTGTGTCTGAAAAAATCCACCCTAGAAATTTGGAAGTAGTGGATTGCCGTTTCGGATCATCATGATATTCAAGATTTGAGGTAAGGGTAACTTTATTCTATTCTTTTATCCCGATGTCGTACTATGATGAGACTATAACGGTATGACAACAAGTCTGTGATGGAGATGACCGGATGCCTGGAAGTAACCGCATGGAATGGAAACGTAGTTGGAGGGATGAATATCTTTCCTGGATCTCTCTTTTGTAACGGAACATCCAGGGTGCATGGAGCGAAGATGGATGGTGGATATTATGTCTATCAAAACATACGACAAAGATAAAAGGAGCCCATATATGGTCAACGATATTTCCTGCCAGCAATTTCCTCTTCCTGAGGATGTCCTCAAACTGAAATGTATCGGTGCCTATGCCAAGGCGTTGGAGAAGATCGCCCATCTGGTCAGCCTTGAAAGAACCCCCGCTGTGTTGCGTGAGCGGCTGGAGTTGGAACGGCATGTGCTGGAGGCCTTGCAGGATGACCAGTATCTATATACGTTCGCTGAGGCGGAAGACATCATGCGGGGTTCCCTGGCCGACTATCAGGACGGGGAACTCGCCCATTACCGTGACATCGGCGCCGCCGACTGGGTGTTCGTGGATGGCGAGGTCAGATTCAGCAAACGGTTCTTCGGCAATCTTGCGTCGACCCGTCCGGAGATCAGCGACAGGCTTCTCGTGCGAGATGATATCGAAGAGACGAACCGTGACCAGGCCCTGCGGGATGAACAGGTCCGTATCATGGCGGAGAAGGGTGGTCGGACGGCCCGGATCACCGTCCACCTGGGAATCAAAGTGAAGAAGGAGTTCGAACGACCCGGAGTTCCGGTTCTTGTTCACCTGCCGTTGCCTCGGGAATGCCGCCAGATCTCTGATTTTGAAATCCTTGGTCACGGAGCTGGAATACTGTCGGTCGCGGACGCCGACGCGCCGCAACGGACGATCAGCTTCTCCTGCGCTCTGGAACCCGATCAGGAGTTCTGGGTGGAGTACCGGTATGTGAACCATGTCGATCACGTGTCACTGGATCCTTCGCTGGTAACAAAGCACCAGCCTGGTTTCTTCTTGGAGGAGCAAGCTCCCCATATCGTGTTCACCCCGTATCTCAAGGCCTTAGCGCAGGAGATCGTGGGAGATGAATCGAACCCATTGTTGAAAGCCCGCAAGGTGTACGATTTCGTCACGACCCATGTCATGTACTCCTATGTCCGCCGCTATGATACGATCGATGATCTGAGCGAGTACGCCGCGGTCAATCTCAAAGGGGACTGCGGCATCCAGGCCTTGTTGTTCATCACCCTCTGCCGGATCTGTGGAGTTCCCGCACGATGGCAGGCGGGCCTGTATGTCACTCACGAGGAGATCGGTTGCCATGACTGGGCCGAGTTCCATGTCGAACCGTATGGCTGGATGTTCTGTGACTGCTCCTTCGGCGGCGGCGCCTGGCGCAAGGGAAAGCTGGACCGGTGGAACCATTACTTCGGCAATCTGGACGTACTGCGGTTGCCGAGTTGCGGCGCTATCCAGACGCCGTTTGATCCACCCAAGAAGCATTGGCGTGGCGACCCGATCGACAACCAGCGGGGTGAATTCGAGTACGCCGATGAAGGCCTGGACCACAACCAACTCGATTTCCAGCACAGGGTACTGTCGTTCGAGTGGCTGGACTAGTTCCTCCGGAGGCGCCGGGGACCTAGAGGAGACGTAAGAGAAAGGGTCCGGCATATTGCCGAGAGACATAGCTTTCTGTATAATCGGCGTTTATGAGCGAACAAACACAATCCACACACTGGGCGGATATATACGCCGACAAGATTATCAGGGAAAAGGGTCCCAAGGCGCGTTATACCTGCGCTTCCGGCATTACGCCGTCAGGGACTGTACATATCGGGAATTTCCGGGAGATCATCTCGGTGGAGCTTGTCGCCCGTGCACTGAAAGACAAGGGCTGCGACGTGCGGTTCATCTATTCGTGGGACGACTACGACGTATTCCGCAAGGTTCCGAAGAACATGCCCCAGCCGGAATTGCTGGAGACCTATCTCCGCAAGCCGATCACATTGGTCCCTGATACCACGGGACGTGCGGACAACTATGCCCGCGGCAATGAACTCGATGTCGAGAAGATACTTCCAGTGGTAGGTGTCAATCCTGAATATCTCTATCAGGCGGACCGGTACCGTTCCTCCATGTACGCCGAGGGCATGCGCACTGCGTTGGAGCGTCGTGCCGAGATCAAGGCTATTCTCGACGAGTACAGGACGACCCCGCTTCCGGAAGACTGGTGGCCGATCTCCGTGTTCAGTAGTTTCACCGACAAGGATACCACGACCATCCTCGGATGGGATGGCGAATGGGGCGTGACCTACCGGGACGATGAAACCGGACAGACCGAGACGATAGACCTGCGGAACACTCCGTATGCGAAACTCCCTTGGAGGATCGACTGGCCGATGCGCTGGGCGCGTGAAGGGGTCGACTTCGAACCCGCAGGCAAGGACCACCACAGCGAAGGCGGTAGTTTCGACACCAGCCGGAAGGTCGTCGAGGTGTTCGGCGGACATGCGCCGGTGTCGTTCCAGTATGACTTCATCAGCATCAAAGGACGAGGAGGGAAGATCTCTTCCTCTTCCGGTGAGGTAGTCAGCCTGTATGACGTACTTGAAGTCTACACGCCTGAGATCGCACGCTATCTGTTCGTAGGGACCAGACCGAACACCGAGTTCGCGATCTCCTTCGACCTTGATGTGCTGAAGATCTATGAGGATTATGACAATTGCGAACGCATCTATTTCGGCTTGCTTCCCGTCAATGAGAAGCGGTTGGCGAAAGAGAAGCGCATCTATGAGCTGAGCCAGGTCGGGGAAGTCCCTGTCGAACCCTCCTACCAGATTCCGTTCCGACATCTCTGCAATCTGCTTCAGGTCCATGGCGGCGACATCGACGCGGTGATTGCTGCGCTGGAGGGTGTGACCCCCAGTCAGGAAGCCCGTCTGAGAGTCCGTTGCCAATGCGCCTGGAACTGGATCACCACTTTCGCGCCCGAAGATTTCAAGTGGCATCTGGCGACCGAAGCCGATGTTCCCGCCGCGCTGGAGGCCGCCGCGCTGGCAGGCGTCAAGGGCCTGGTCGCGGAGGTCGAGAAGCTGGATGAGTACGACGAGAAGGCTTTCGCCGAACGCCTGTATGCGGTCGCCGGCGACGCCGGACTGGAACCCGCTGATTTCTTCAAGACCGTCTACCTTGTGTTGATCGGCAAGGAGCGCGGGCCGAAGCTCGCCGGGTTCATCAAGACCTGCGGCAAGGAGAAGATACTTCCTATCCTCAGAAGGTACTGATAATCCGTCTTTTGGTCGGACCTGTTCGAAAAAAGGCTGTCGCATGCATCTTGGGGTGCCTTGCGGCGGCCTTTTGTGCTATCATGCTGTTGTCTGGAGGTACTGATATATGCATGTGTTATTGATCAACGGCAGTCCCCACAAAGAGGGGTGTACATACACCGCTTTGCATGAAGTGGCGTTCCAACTGAAAAAGCATCGGATTGAATCCACCATCTTCCATATCGGCAACGGTCCTGTGCGGGGATGCATAGGCTGCGGAAAGTGCAAGGGGAAAGGGCTTTGTGTGTTCGGGGATGATTCCGTGAACGAATGCATCGCATTGGCTCACGAAGCGGATGCGATCATCTTGGGTTCTCCCGTCCATTATGCTAGTGCCGCGGGTGCCGCCTCCGCTTTTTTCGACAGGATGTTCTACGCCTCCGGCGGTAGTTTCGCCCTGAAACCGGGAGCCGCGGTCGTCAGTTGCCGCCGTGGTGGCGCAAGCGCGACCTTCGATCAGTTGAACAAATACTTCACCATTTCCCAGATGCCGGTCGTATCCTCCAAGTACTGGAACAGCGTCCATGGCAATACTCCTGACGAGGTCCGGCAGGATCTGGAGGGTATGCAGGTGATGCGGACGTTGGGTGACAACCTCGCTTGGCTGCTCAATTGCATCGACGCCGCCAAGGATACGGTTCAAAAACCGGAACGGGAAGCCCCGGTCAAGACGAATTTCATTCGTTGAAGGATATGTCCCCATGCTGAAATATGAACTCCTTATCACCGACATAAAGAACAGGATATCCTCCGGGCTTTGGTCCGGAGGTATGCTGATGCCGACGGAATCGGAGCTCTGCGTCATGTATGATGTGAGCCGCATTACCGTCCGCCGCGCCTTGGACGAGCTGGAGCGGGACGGCATGGTACGGCGTATTCAGGGAAAGGGGACGTTCATCAACGCGACGAAGATGCATTCCGGGGCGAGTCCGAAGGGATTCACCCAGAATATGGCGGAACAGGGGGTGACCGTCACTTCCCGCCTGTTGCTGGAGGAACTGGTACCGGCGACGGAGGATGTACGCCAAAAGCTGCTGTTGCACGATGACCAAAGTCTCGTCTGGCATTTCACCCGTCTTCGTCTGGCTGGGGAACGGCCGATAGCGATCATGGATACCTATGTGGAGAAGCGGCTGGGGGATACCATGAGGACCTATGACCTGACGGTCGAATCTTTCTATAATCTCTATCAGAAGATCTTCGGTATGGCCGTCGCCGATACCGTGGGATCCGTGACGGCGATCAATCCGAACGACAGGATCTGCGAGTTGTTGCAGGTTTCCTGTGGTTCCGCTCACATCTGGTACAAGAGCGTCGGCTATCTGGAGAACGACGCCCCCGTACAGGTGGACTACTCGGTGTTCAATTCAGAGCTCTATGAGTTTTCCATCAACATGAAGAACGCGAGGATCGCGGGGTGTTCCAGCTAGACCAGGCAAAGCGGTCGAGCTCTGCGGATCCATCATCACCCGAATCGGCTCACAGCTCCCATGGGGCTTTCTCATATTGGTAGGCAGCGAACGTGTCGAGGATCTTTTCGATGGAGTCGGAGACGATCAGCTGCTTCCACTGTTCTTCCTTGGTGAAGCCATGCCGGTACATTGATTCCATCAACTCAAGCAACGGGTCATAGAAACCATCGATATTGAGCAACGCCGTCGGCTTGTTGGTGAATCCGATCTGCCGCCACGTGACGACTTCCGAAAGTTCTTCAAGCGTTCCCACGCCACCGGGAAGGGCGATGAAGGCGTCTGCGTTCTTGTACATCGTCTCCTTGCGTTGGTGCATGGTATCGACAACGATGTACTCATCCACCGCAAATGGTACGGATTCTGGGCGATGAAAGCGTTTTGGAGACACCCCTATGATATGGGCCCCCTCCTCTTTCATTGTTCTGGCGACTTCTCCCATCAGACCCCTGTTGCCGCCGCCGTAGACGAGCCCGATGCCCCTGCTGGCGATCGCTTTCGCGACGAGCTGCGCGGTTTCACGATAGATCTCCTTGTCTCCGAAGTTCGAGCCGCAGAAAACGCAGATGTGCTGTAGTTCCATAATGTCACTCCCCCAAAGTATTCGTAGTCATCGTTTCTATCTCATATTTTTCCGATCCAGACCGGATTCGACAGCAGCCGCATGGTGTTGTGGTCCCGATAGGCCATACCCCAGAACCTCGATTTCACAAGGTCCTCATGGAATTCAAGGCGTAAGAAGGATTCCCCGTTCGGGATACGCTTCAGGTCCTTTTCTTCCATTGTGAATTCATAGCTTTGTTCCGTCCCTTCCGTCGAAGCCTGGAAGTACTTGATGTCATGTATCTGTCCCCCGGTCAGGATGAAGAGGTTTCCGCTTGGGTTGTCCGAGAGGCGGACGGTGAAGCGACAGCCATCGCCCTTGCGAAGTGGGACGCTTTCTCCCATCTCCCATCGCCTGCCGTCATACTCCGCGAAGAATTCCATGCGGGACCCGCCATAGGAGACATATGCCCGTCCAAGCTTGAGCGCTTCAAGTATGGCCTGTTGGGACAACTCCCGCGCTTGCACCCACGTGCGGATCTGTCCCAGTTTCCAGGGACCCTCCATCGTCGGGTGATGGCTGTCGCTGCTTCCGACTCCTGTAAGGTGCAGGCCTTGGCAGAGATAGTTGTCCCAAAGGGTGGGGTAGAGGTACGAAGTCGCGTTGTCTGCTAGACACCAGATTTCAAAGAGGTCGGCCTTCTCCATCGGAAAGTCATGGTACCGCCAGCTGACAAGTCCGCTGAGGGCGTGGTTGACGCAGAACAGGCCGCCCTGGGCATGGACCTGGTCGGCTATCCGTTCCATTGTCGGCGGGGCTTCCAGCCCAAGGAACTCGGTCAGTTCGGCATTGTCATCGACCAACGGATTGATCCAATGGGTGAGGCCATGGACGTTGGCGTGCCCGTAGTCGCCAGAGATCTCCATGCTCTGTAGGCAGAGAAGCTTGAACTCTTTTGAATGTTTTTGCAATTGGAGCCAATGGCTTGCGGTGAAGTGGTCGGTCATGGCGATGAAATCAAGCCGCTTTTCCTCCGCGACACGGAGCACTTCCTCAGCGGAAGTCCTGCCCGTGCTCTCCTCTGAGTGGACATGCAGTTCCCCGCAATACCATCCGGGACGCCCGTCCACGATCTCCGCGGAGAAGGGTTCCGTCCGTAAGGCCGCTACGACCTGGGAAGTCTGGTTTTCTGGAAGAGCCAGTTCTGCCGATCCGGCTATTTCGGCGACTATTTCTATATGAACGGCGATATCCTCGATGAATCTCCGTTTATACAGAAGTAGTTTCCAATCCCCAGCGGGGAACGGGCCTGGGATTCCTCCCGCGCAGGCTTCCTGACATGAAAGTCTGTAAATTTCGGTCTGCGGCCCCGCCACCCCTTCCGAAGCCTTGAGTATCCGTACTTCGCCCTCTGCGTCGAACAGCGCGACCGGTATCTGGGCCGGGTGGACGGTGTCCCGTTCAAGCTGTATGGACAATGAAACGCAGTCCGCGGGAACGGAAAAGGGTATCCTTGCGAAACGTACCGACTGGGAAGCGTCCGTGCGGTCCTCCAGTAAGACGATATCGGTGGAAAGAATCCGTATGCTTTTCATATCCTGTCGCTCCTTTGCGGACACCTT
The DNA here is from genome assembly GCA_964407735.1 of uncultured Sphaerochaeta sp. Lineage (GTDB taxonomy): Bacteria > Spirochaetota > Spirochaetia > Sphaerochaetales > Sphaerochaetaceae > Spiro-02. Next base: position 64,165 of record CAYOWS010000006.1, read on the forward strand.
ACTTGTTCGGTTCACTTTTGGCAATGTCCATGCCGTGCGCGTCTTGTTCATCATAAACCCGCGTGTGAGGCATATGAGAAAGGAGTCGCCATGAAGGACATCGGTCCTCCATGGCAGCTCCTTGGACTCAAGTACGGTCGTATCCGTCTGGCATCAAGCCGGATTCCATCAGTAGATGAATTCGCCCAAGGACTTCGCTTCGTCGAACTCGGACTGGAACAACACTGTGTACTCGTCAAGGACGGTCTTCGGATTCTCGTTGTTGAGGATGATCCGGCTGATCATGTCGTTGACACGGTTGAATACGTCGCGGATGTTCTTCGTGGTGCTTGGAGCGGCCTTGCCGTAGGCGAGCTGGTCGATCATGGTGGCGTAGGCGGGCTTCTGCGCGAGGTATTCCTGCACGTCGGCGCGATCCAGCACCGTCTTGCGGGTGGGCAGGTTGCCCGTTCCCATGAAGAACTCGGCTACGATCTCAGGGCTCGACATGTAGGTGAGGAACTTGACCGCCGCGTCGGTGGCGTCCTTCGAGGCCTGGGAGCAGATGGAGAAGTTTCCACCACCGATGGTCACGGCGTTGCCTCCCTTGCCCGCCGGGACGAACTCGAAGGACCAGTCGTACTTCAGCAGGCTTTCCGCGGTCGGGATGAAGGAGGTCGTCTGGAACACGGTGGCGACCTTGCCGTCAAGGAACGCGCCGTTCTGCTCCTCGAAACCGCCGACCAACACCGGCTGCATCAGCAGAAGATCCTTGTTGAACAGATCCTGGAAGTAGGTCATCATCTCGACCATCTCAGGGCTGTTGAGAAGGACCGTTCCGTCCGGGGTGCTGATCTCGGCGCCCCAGGTGTAGGCAATCGCGTCGAAGAGGAACTGGTGGAAGAACGCATAGCCATAGTAGTAGTCCCGGCCCAGCTTCTTGATCTGCTCGCTGGAGGCCTTGAACTCATCCCAGTCCTTCGCAGGTGCCGCGATCCCCGCCTGCTTGAGCAGGTCGTTGTTCACGAAGAACCCCTGGGTGCTCCTGTTGTACGGAACCGCGTAGAGCTGTCCGTCGTAGGTCAGGTCGGCGAGCATTGAGGGGTAGTAGTCGTCCAATACCGCTTTCGGCATCAACTTGTCGAGGCTCTGTAGCAGACCGAGCTGCGCATACCATGCGACGTCGAGGTAGTCGCAGATCAGCAACGTCGGCATGTTCTTGGCGTTGGCCGCCGCGGCGACTTTCTGCCGGAGGATGCTGTATCCGCCTTGGTGGACGACATTGACCTTGACCTCGTCCTGAGAGGCGTTGTACGCGGCTACCTGCTCATCGAACAGCTTCGCCTTTGAACCGCTGAGCGAACTCCAGAGTTCAATGGTGACGGGTCCCGTCGTCTGTGATTCCTTCTGTCCCGCCGCGAAAAGGGCTCCGCAGGTACAGACCGCCAGCAACAACAGTACGAGCAAACATTTTCGTGCTTTCATGGCTGATATCTCCTTGTTCATGAAACTATGATGTCTATACTGAACCTCGAAAGGTGTCATGCATTTTGTATTCGCGGAGGTGCTTTGCGTCGCATGGACTGCATGCCGTCCCCCTGTTCGGATTTGGTCATCCTTTCAGTCCGCCTTTCATATAGTCGTTGGTGAAATACTTCTGTAGACAGAGATAGAGAATGATCATCGGCAGCAGGACGAAGATCGTGGCCGCCATCAGCAGATGCCACTGGGTGCCGCCGTCGTTGACCTCCTTCATCATGACGATCCCGACCGGCATGGTCCTGCGGTTCACGCTGCTTGTCATGATCAATACCCAGAAGTAGTCGTTCCATCTCCATTTCAGCGCCATGATCGCATAGGCTATCAGAGAGGGCTTGGCGAGGTAGCTCATGATCTGGAACGCGATCCTTCCATGTCCCGCACCCTCAATCCTGGCCGCTTCGAAATAGTCCTTGGGGATCGTTCCGAAATTCTGTTTGATGAGGAACACCCCGTAGGCGTCCACGGCGAAGGGGATGATCAGTCCCTTGAAGGTGTCCAGCCACCGGAGTTTCGACATGATGGAATACAACGGTATGATCGCGACCTGGGTCGGCATCATCAGCACCGCGAGCACGAGCAGGAACAGGACGCTCTTCCCCGGAAAGTGGAGATATGTGAACGCATAGGCGGCGAGAATGGCGGTAAAGAGCTGGAGGATGGTCGCCGCGATCGATGTGTACAGACTGTTGAACGCATAGATCCCGAACGGCTCGACGGTCCATGCCTTGGCGAAGTTGCTGAACGCCGGCGGTATCGGTATATGCAACGGCCGGGTCAGGACGGCGGCCGAGGAGGGTTGTAGGCTCGTCAGTACCATCCAGAGGAACGGCGCCACGACGACGATCGTGATCACGGCGAGGAACAGCCCGGCGATAATCTTGCCGATTACGCCCGCGGTGTTCTGCAACAGATGTTTTCCCGGTCTGGTGTCTGTGGTTTCGGTATATGCGTCATACATTGTCGTTACCTCTCATCGCGGAGAACCTTCGCTGGATGATCGTGCAGATCAGCAGCATGAAGAACAGGATCACCGAAAGCGCCGCCGCATATCCCGCCCTGGAACGTGCGAACGCCGTCTGATAGATATACAGGTTCATGACGTTGGTGCTGTTGAAGGGCCCTCCGCCGGTCATGACCGACACGATGTCGAATACCTGCATCGCCTGGATGAACGAAGTCATCAGCAAGAAATAGGTGGTGGGAGCGAGCAGGGGGAGGGTGATCCTCGTGATCTGCTGCCAGGAGCTGGCGCCGTCTATCCGAGCCGATTCGTAGATCTCGTCGTTGATTCCCGCCAGACCGCTGCTGTAGATCAGCATGACGTATCCGATGCTTCTCCAAACGGAAAGGGAAATGACGATCCACATGGCGTAGCCGGGGGTCAGCAGCCACCGGGGGCTCTGCTTGCCAAGCAGGTTGAACAACTGCCCCGACAACCCGAAGTCCGGGTCGAAGATCCAGATCCAGAGGATGGCGACGGCGCTGGCCGTGGTGATGTTCGGAATGAAGAACAGGGTCTTGAGTACCTTCGAGCCCCAGCCCTTGCGGTTGAACAGCAACACCGCTATGAAGAACCCGATCACCATGGAGATCACGGTCGACCAGAAAGTGAAGAACAGCGTGTTCCTCAGGACCTGCCAGAAGATATTCGAGGTCAGGATGCTCTTGAAGTTCTGCAACCCGATGAACCGCTTCGTCGGGGAGAACAGGTTCCAGGACGTCATGCTGATCCGGAAGTTGTCCAGAAGCGGGATATACTTGAATACGATGAATATCGAGAAGGCCGGAAGCAGGAACAGGACTGCGGTCAGCACTTCCTGTTTCTTGTATTTGCCGTGAAGGAGTGTTCCTCCATGTCCTGACGATATCGCCTCAGATTGTTTCCGTTTCATGTTCTTTCACCCCCTTGCCGACGTCCGGTATCTTCGTGAAAAGAGGGGAAGAGGTCATAGTCCCTCCTGTCTTCCTCTGTCCGGTCATCGGTTTCCGCGTTGTTGATCAGGCTCATGACTATCTTTCTCAGTACTGCTCTGGTACTGGCGTAGGTTCCGTCGATGCCGTCGATTTCCAGACTGGTGTCCAGCCGGTGCTCGCTCAATGGGTTGTCGGATACGTAGTGGACGATACCGATGTCCAGACCATTGTTGTTCGTTGTGATGGTCTCGTTCTCAGGGTATCGTTTCGGATGGGTCAGTTCGTAGATGGCGGCGAGATAGGGTCCCGCTTCCATCTCAAGGTCGGTGATTCCAGCGAGCAAGAGGTCGTTCAGCATTCGTCTGTTCTGTAGGAACGTCCCCAGGACGGTGACGGCCTTCTGGTTGTCGTAGACTCCATGGACCATGGTATCCATGAATGGAGTCACATCCTCCGCATTGATGCAATTGGTGAAATAATACTGGTTTCTCGTATGCTGGTCAAAGATGAAGGAGGGAATCAGTATGTCACCCCGGTCGGCGAACAGCGAGGCCGCTTTCCCGATCACGTAGATCCCCAGGATCTTCTCGACATGTTCCGTGATCTTGTTGAGGATGAAATACGCGGTGCGGCCGAGCGGATAGTCGATGTTCAGTATCATGGCGTCGGTGTCCTGGATGCACTTGGGCAGGTTGATGCCGGTCTGGCGTCGGTCCGTCTCCTTCATGAGCTTCTTCAGGTCGATGATCTGCGTCGGCACGTCGAGGGTCTTCGTGCTCGCTATGCGGATGATTCCCACCTGTTTCTCATAGGCGATCCGCCGCTGAGTGACCTGCGCCCCGTTTGCGGCCGATGATTCATATTTCATCAACAGATAATAGAGGATGTTCTGTTTTCGTCTTGCAGGGACTTCCTCGTCGTGGTAGAGCGCCGCCAGATGGGCGAGGTCCTCCCGTGACTTCGCGAAAGTGAGGATCTCCGCCTCGTTCTGCTCGGCGAAGCCGCTGAGGACGTTGATCAGGCTGTGGGTGTTGGAGGAGACGAAATATATCGGGCGACGTTCGATGTCAGGGCATTTTTCCTGTATGTGCTTCCACCAGGTTTCGGTCTCTTTCCTGTATCGGCAGTACGAAGCTTCATAGTTCTGTACGTACAGATCACATTGCCGGGTGGACAGGGCTTCCAAGACGGCGGGGAAGGAATTGCCGAACAGTCCGAGCAGTTTCGCTCCCTGCCGCTCCGTGATTCCTACCGTCTGAGCGAACCGGGCCGAAAGGTTGGTCAAGGTCTCCGGTGTCAGCGCGAGCTGTCTGGGGCAGGAGAATCCCGCCTTTCGCAGCAGCCTATGGCATTTGTTCCATTCGATCTGCAACGCGAGCAACGACGGGATGACATCGTCCAGGTCGGACTTGCTGGCAAGGAAGGCGATCAGGGTGTCGTGTCCGTCGAACAGATACCGACGTCTCCGTGCCTTGGCGTAGACCTCCGACCATGCCGACATGGGTACTCCGCGTTCTTCCAGAAAACTTTCGCTCTGGCCGAACAGGATGTTCCGGGTGGAGAAGATGCACAGGGGGAGGCGGGAACAGACATACTGGAACGCCACGATATCGAACGTGTCGGTGGAGGCGAACTCATGAATAGAGCATTCCATCCCTTTGTACGTGCTTTCCAGCCGTTGCAAGGGGATCGGTCCTGAACTGCACAGCGTCATGTATGTCAGTTGAATGAAACGGTTGATTCCTTCATTGTGTTCAAGGTTCATGATTTCGTCGTTCATGCCATACCCCCTCGTGTCCGACCACGATATTCTTGCGTTATGCCGTCCTCAGCGATTGGCGAAGTTCCATCAGCAGCTTACCGAGCATGCTTCTTCCTGTTCCGTCCGCGCCGATCCCCCAATAGTAGTCTTTCTGTGAATCTTCGATCAGCAGGTCGTCGCCGGTGGCGAGCAGCAGCTCCTTCAGATCCTCATGCTGGGTGAACTTCGCGGTGATGGCGGTCTTCATGGCTTCGATCTTCCAGTCCTCCCAATCCGGGCGGTACACACATTCCGGGCTGTTGCCGAGTTTCTTCGCGTCGTCGCTGGTCGGGGCCTGTCTGATCTTCTCCGCGTATGCAGGATCAAGCGTCTTCTGAGCCTGGTAGTAGTGCTCTGTGGAACGCCATGTCTTGCCGTCGACCAGGATATCGACCGGCCAGTAGTTGGAAAGATAACCGTACTCGTCGGTCTCGCAATAGAATCGGATTTCGTTCATCTGATTACCCCTTGTATGTCTTGCTTCGCATTTCATCCTACCTTTTGTCGATGGGTGGTATGATGAATTTGATATAACAAATTGATTATGTTTTACGGTAGCATTGGAGAATGGGGCTGTCAAGAAAAAAAGTATGAGAAAAATGTGTGTTCGTTACAGGTGCAAACGGACGGATCCCAGGAGATGGGTGGAAGGCACGAGAATGTCTGTGTTTTCTGGAATTCCGTGGTCGCTATCTCAGGATCCGGTCGAGGACGATGCTGTTGGTCCGCCATTTCGGCTGGGCCTTGACCCGGAGGTCCAGGTTCACCTTTCTGCCGGGGAACAGGCGTTTGATCTCCTTGAACGAAGCAATTCGTATCTTTTTGATACCCTCACCGCCTTTTCCTACCACGATTCCTTTCTGGGTTTCCCGTTCGACGATAATGAACGCGCGTACCCAGACGGTGTTCGCGGCTTCCTGGTATTCCAGGTCGGCGACCTCGACATAGATCGCATGGGGGATCTCGTCGGTGACGATATTGATCGCTTTCTCCCTGATGATCTCGGAGATGCGGAACTCGATCGGCTGGTCGGTATAGGCGTTCTCTCCATAGAGGAGTTCCCCCTCCGGAGCGACCTTGAACAGTTCGATCAGGACTTCGTCCACCCCTTCGTCGTTCTTGGCGGAAGCGACGACGACGGGGGCGTCCGGTAGTTTTCCAAGGAGGAAATTCCGCATCTCTTCGACTTGAGCCGCGGAGAGGATATCCTGTTTGTTGATGCAGCAGATGACCGGAACCTTCAAGGTGGAGAGCATCGTGGCGATCGCCTCCTCCTCTTTGCCCGGGGCCCTGGACGCATCTACCATGTAGAGCACGGAGTCTGAATCCCCCAGGGAGCCGACGGCGATATCCTGCAACCGTTTGTTGAGCGTCTGTTCGGAAAGGTGGTATCCCGGGGTGTCTGTGAAGATCAACTGACCGCGTTGGTCGGTATAGATGCCCCGAATCGCGTTGCGTGTCGTCTGCGGCGTAGCGGCGGTGATGGATACCTTCATTTCACAGATGGTATTGAGCAGGGTCGATTTCCCCGCCGATGGTCTTCCGATGATCGCTACAGTCGCACATTTCATGCTAGGTCTCCTCCGATCCAGTCCGTAGCGCTCCAAAGAACCCCCAGTCTGGACATCCTCCACTATATCGGATAGTCGGTATCGCCGACTAGTGGGCGAACAGTCCGAATCTCCATGGATTTGGAGAGGCGGTGAGGTGGCGTTGGCTTTCTACGTGATGAGGGGTTTTCAAGAGGGAAGATTAATCCTATACTATATAGCACTGGAGCTTTTCTGCTCCGGATTTCATGAGAAGAGGCGTAGATATGCCAGAGAATGATGAGGCTCAGAAGCCCCAGGCTCCCCAGGACCCTGTGTTGAACGAGAAGCTTTTGAAGACGCGGTCGATCCTCCTGTCCGGCGAAATCGACAAGGAGCTGGCTGACCGTATCGTCCGGCAGTTGCTGGTACTTGAGTCTGAGAGCAATGATCCGATCCGCATATATATCAATTCCCCGGGAGGGGATGTCGACGCCGGTTATGCGATGTTTGATATGGTCCGTTTCATTTCCTGCGACGTCTACATGATCGGAATGGGGCTGGTCGCCAGCGCCGCCGCATTGCTGTATCTCGCGGTACCGGTCGAGCGAAGACTTGCGTTGCCGAACTCCACCTATCTGATTCATCAGCCCATGAGCGGGATGAAGGGTGTCGCGACCGATATCGAGATCCATGCCAGGCAGATAGAGAAACTGCGGGGAAAACTCGACAGGCTTATCGCCGGGCAGACCGGGAAGACCGTTGAAGAGGTGACCCAGGATACCGAACGTGATCATTGGCTGGACGCGGAAGAAGCCAGACAATATGGCCTTGTTAGCAGGATCGTGACCACGCGGAGCGAACTGTAGCCAAACCTGCCCCGCCAAACGGCGGGGAACCTATGGGGTCGGGTAGGGAAAGTGCCGAAGACCAAGTATCTGAGTGAGGCGGAGAAGCGTCGTGGACGCCATCTGCTGTATTGGTCGGAGATCTTCAACGGGGTGGGGTTCAGCCTGTTGGGAGATACAATCATATATCTTCTAGCCGTCTATTTTGGGGCGGGAAATATAGCTCTTGGCTATATTTCCTCCGCTGTGTACATAGCCGGCCTGATCCTTCCCATAGCGCCCTTGATCATACGCGGACACAACATGATCAAGGTCCAGTCCGTCATGTGGGTCCTGCGGGGCTTGTTCTGTTTCGCATACCTCTCCCTTTTCTTTCTGCAAGGCGGTTTCGCCATAGCGGTCCTGCTCGCCACCTATACCGTTTTCTGCATGCTCCGGATGCTTGGTGTCATCCTGAACGATTTTACACAGAAGAGCGTCAGTTCCGTCACGAACCGGGGCCGTGTCGTCGCCAATCTCAACGTGGCCTATCAAGGTTCCTCCATCTTCGTGAAGTTCATCAGTTCCATACTCACCAGCGTACAGCGGTTTTCCGGTCTGGCGGGGCTGATCAGCCTACAGATGTTCGGGGTCTTCGCTTTTATCGGCGCCGCGGGCTGTATCCGCAAGATACCTTGTCGGGCCAAAGTCGAATACCGGAAAGGTCGGACCATCTCCGTCATTTTCAAAGAGGCCATGTCCAACATGGACGTGCGTATGCGCCTGTTCCTCCGGTGGATCTTCCTGACGTTGACGGTCGTTCTCAGCATGTCGGTCCCGTTCATGAGCACGGAACTCTTTCTCGGTTCCAACCTTGTCATCCTGTACTCCGTGGTCGTCGGGCTTGCCGTCGTGCTGGCGGGTATCGTGAGCCGTCGTTTCGCCGACCGGCTAGGGTCCCGACCCCTGATCATCTGGTCCTGCTGGGTGCTGCTGTTCTCCTTGGCCTGCTGGATCTTCACGCCGACCGAGCTAGGGCCCATCGCATTCTTCTGCTTTGGTTTTCTCGCCAATTTCTCCCTGTGGCTGATCAATATCCTTGATATCCGCCTGATCGCTTCCGTCATTCCCGATAACGAAGCGGTGGGTTTCACTTCGATGGTGAACTTCGTCATAGCGGTCTTCGCCTTGATCGCCGGTGTCATTTCCGGTGTGCTGGTCAATCTCGGCGATTCCATCGACGGCATGTTCTTCGCCGGCAGCTTCGAGTTCGGCAACGACTATTCGTTCATGTTCATCTTCGCGTTCATCCTTGCCGCGCTAGGGCTCGCCGTGGCGTTCCGTTTCCGTGAAAGGGGAAGCTATTCCACCAACGAGGCCGCCCACGTCGTATTCTCCGTACATGGCATCCAGGCGGTGTCGATGATCGAGAAACTGAACCACACGGAAGATCCGGCGAAACGGAAGGCGTTGCTTCTGGCCTTGGGCTCCAACCTGACGGGAGTCGCCACAAGTGAATTGAGGGCCAAGCTGGCTTCACCTTTCTCAGAAGACAAGCAGGAGGTCATCCAGTCGCTTGGATATCGTCCCCGACAATCGCTGGTCGAGGATCTGATCAGGATCGCTACCGATGATGATTCCTTCGTCCAGCTCGATGCGATCTCCTCCTTGGGTTCCTATCGGAAGAACGAAAAAGCGAAGAACGCCCTTGTCGGCCTGTTGGACGGCAAATGGTCGTCCGTGAGGTCCGTGGCGAGCAAATCCCTTGCACGGATCACCGAAGGACCGGAATATCTCGACACCATCAACCTCCTTTCCATGAACGCAAGGCATATCGATGAAGAGATCGACTATCTGATCGCCAAACGCTACATGGACCATGAAGGGAAATTCTACCGTGATTTCTTCCTCTCCGTCCGGCAGGGGCGGAGCGCGACATTCCGCCAGACTCGATACGCCGTCCTTTCAAGTTTCCTCCATTTTGGTTCGCCCCGCCTGACGAAGCTCTTCGAGCTGATGAACAACGGGGATGTCAGCGACTTCCTGACCGACTTCCTCACCGAAGCCCGCGACATTTCCGAGATTGATGAACACTACGACGAGATTTTCGCCGCGTTCGCCGCGGAAGACTGGCGGAAGGTCCGTGATATCTGTCTCGGCATGGCCTATACAGCCGATGTCGCCTATGACCCCCGATTCGAGAATCTCCGTCAGGGCATCTTGGATGCTGCTTCTATGGATCTTTCCCTGTTCGATGTCCAGGACGCCCTTGCCGAACTCTATTTCTGCTACAGTCTGAAGAAGAACTCAAAGACCTGAACAGGTCAGGCCCTTTTGTAAAAACCCCTCTTCCATGTATGTAGAATCCCATCGCTGAATCACCAGCGGGGTTTTTCTGTATATAGGATGGCGGAGGTTTTCATGAAAAACTGTCATAGCCATATTCCATGCGTATTGTTGTTTGCGGTAGCCGTTGTCCTCTGTGTCGGATGTCCGTTGGAAAGCGGGACGGATCGGGTCCTCGATGAGCTGGTGGTGATGACTTGGAACGTCCAGAACCTGATGGACGGCATCGTGGACGGGACGGAGTACGATGAATATCTTCCCAAGGCCGGGTGGAACGCGGACCTGTATCGCAAGCGTCTGAAGAACTGCGTCGGGGTGATCACCGACAGGAATCTCCCTTTGTCCCACATCCTCGTGCTCCAGGAGATTGAAAGCGACAGGATACTCACCGACCTGCTTACCCAGCGACTCGCCCGTCTGGGGTTCTCGTGGTATGCCGCCACCGGAGAGCCTGGCAGCGCCATACAGACGGGGGTGGTTTCCCGTATTCCTATTTCCGTCGCCAGAGTGCATGCGGTTCCTGGTTGCCGCCCTGTCCTTGAATGTGAATTCGATACGGTGGCGGGGAAGGTCGTCGTCTTGGCTGCACATGGGAAATCCCGTAGGGAGGGTGCAATGGAGACCGAACCGGCAAGGATCTCGCTGTCGAGGACCATACAGGGAATTCTTGAGGACTGGCGCAAGTCCGATCCATCGGCCCTGTTGCTTGTCGCAGGTGATTTCAATGAGAGTCCAGATTCCTCCTCCGTCGACGGGGCTTTTGGGCAGACGGCGTTTGTCGAGGCTTCGAATCCGCTGGCTTCCGATTTCTTCCGACGGGGTTCATTGGTCGTAAGCGGCTCTCCGTCAGCCGTTTCCTGTGACGCGTCGGTATTGTACGCCCCTTGGCTCGACGCTTCCTTGCGGTTTTCCCGTTCAGGTTCCTGCTGGTTTTCCGGTGGTTGGCATCGGTACGACCAGATTCTGGGCGACGGTTCTTTGTTCGACGGCACCGGATGGGAGTTCGATGGAAGCGATGTCGGTTCCGTGGAATCCCTCTGTGCCGCGGAGGGTACTCCGTTCTCATGGAATGTCAGGACCAGAAGCGGTATCAGCGACCATTTCCCCGTGTGGGTCCGACTGAAAAGGATTCCAGGAAAAGTTTGATATAGAAAAAAGGTCGAAATCCGCGTGATGACGGCGTATAATGTGGGAGAGGAGTTTATATGCGCTACAATGGACTCGATACCCCCGCTCTGTTGATCGACTATGATATCGTCAATTCCAACCTGCTGAGGATGCAACGGTTCGCCGATGTGAATAAAGTTGCGCTTCGCCCTCATACGAAAACTCATAAGATGCCTTATTTCGCCAAGCTCCAGGAACGGATAGGAGCGGCGGGGATCACTGTGGCGAAGGTCGGCGAGGCTGAGGTGATGGCGCGGGAGGGGCTGAAGGATATCTTTATCGCCAACGAGATAGTAGGAGCTGCGAAGCTGGCCCGTGTCCGTATGTTGGCGGAAACCGTCGATGTTTCGTTTGGGATCGATAGTATCGTGCAGGCTGACATGGTTGAACAGGCTTTCACCGGAGCCGACGGCAAGGCCGTGGTACTGGTTGAGATAGAAGTGGGAGAGAATCGTAGCGGAGTGATTGAAGAGCAGGATTTTCTTGAACTGCTCAGCTTTCTCAGCACCTGCGGGAATATCAGATTCAAGGGGGTGTTCTCCCATGAAGGGCATACCTACGGGGCGAGGAACGTTGAGGAGTGCCTGGCTCTTACGTTGGCGAGCCATCGTCGCACCTTGCGTTTCGCTGAACTCGCCGCCGGATGCGGCATGCCTTGTGAGGTCGTGAGTGTCGGAGCCACTCCTCCGTTCATCCATGAGTTTCCGGTTTCTTTGGGGATTACGGAGATCCGGCCGGGAACCTATATCTTCATGGACGTGTCGCAGGGGAATCAGCTCGGCACCTACAAGCATTGTGCAGCGACAGTTTTGACCACGGTGATCAGCCGTCCCACCGCTGAACGGGTCATCACCGATGTGGGTGCGAAAGGGCTTACAATGCAGTCCCGTACCAAGGGTTTGTGTGCGACGAAGGGTTTCGGTACGTTGAAGGACTACGAAGGTGTCACGATCACAGGGATGTTCGATGAACATGCCATCATCCTCGACCAGCGGTTCCACGACACGGTGGAGGTCGGGGACGTGGTGCGGGTCATCCCCAACCATATATGCCCGGTGGTGAATCTCTACGACGAGGTCTATCTGATCAAAGACGGCCAGGTGATGGATACTATTCCTGTATTGTGCCGAGGGCGGATTCGATAGGGGATTCTCTGATTCCGCAACTCTGAAACGCAACGCCTATGACTGGCTTGGCAGGTTCTTTTTTCATCTATTTGATGTTCAACCGAATACGACTTTCTTCGCCAGGAGGTAGTCGTCGGTAAAGAAACCATCGACACCCATATCGACAAGCCGGACCATATCTTCAGACCTGTTGACCGTATAGACGAGAAGTTTCAAGCCGCGGGCGTGGACTCGGTGTACGAAATCACTGTGCAGGACAAGCGTGTCGTACCAGAGATTGACCGAATACGCCCCCATCGCGACCGCCGTGTCAAGAAGCCCTTCCGTATAGCATCCCCCTGAGATGACGTTCTCAACTTCATCGACGATGACACTGTAGGTTCCATCATCATCGATTTCCTTCCGATAGAGGGCTTTGCAGGCATCGAGGTCCGTAGACCAAGGGATCATATAGTCCTCTTCCCCGTAGTTGAAGATTCGGGAGAAAAGTTGTTCGCGGCCGGGGAGCTTCTGGAGAAGCTGCTTTCGTCTGATCGAGCCATCAAGCAACGCGATCCTGATATCAGGCAATATCGTCCTGATATTCGTCAGTTCCTGCCAGTTGAACGAACTGATCAGTAGGTCCTTCTGATCCAGCTTGCCGAGGTCGATATACGCTTTGATCATGGTACCCGCTGGAATTCCCGTTCCATCCCCCTTCAGCTCCAGATGGAGGACCGGCCTGACGGCCTTGGCCTGGGTACAGCAGAAATCCAATACTTCTGAGAGCATGGGAACGGCATCCTTGCCCTTCCTTGGATCTCCTGCGTATAGGTCCCGGATCTCCGCGAGCGTCTTGTCGCGGACCAGGCCGGTACCTGTGGAGACCTTGGAGAGATCGAGGTTGTGGACGACGACCAATGCGTCGTCCGCGGTCAGCTGTACATCGATTTCAAAGGCCGTCGCCCCTTGGGAAACCACCTCCTGATAGGCTCTGATGGTATTTTGATTGATGTTTGGATAATTGCAACCACGATGTCCAATGATAAGCATCGAAATTCTCCTTTGCACTAAATGGGAATGCCATACAGCAGGTTCGGGACGACGAGTACGATCTGTGGAATGTATGTGATCAGGATCAATGACAGGATCAGGGCGAGGATGAACGGGATTACTTCTTTCGTGAACTCATTCAGACCGCATTTCGTAATACTGCAACAGGTGAACATCATTGAACCGAATGGCGGGGTAAGGCCACCGATCATGATGTTGACGATACATATCAGGCCGAAATGGATGACATCGACGCCGAGACCGGTAGCGACGGGTACGAGCAACGGAGCCAGGATGATGAGCGCCGCGCCACCTTCAAGGAACATCCCCACGACAAGCAGCAGGACGTTGAAGATAGCGAGCATCAGGTACTTGTTGTTGGTGATGCCCAGCAACCAGGAAGTGATCAGCTGAGGTATCCTTTCCCAGTTGAGATAGTATCCGAAGACGTTCGCCGTGACAATGATCAGTACGACCGAGCTCGTTCCGTAGATCGTCTCCTTCATGATCGGAATGAAATGTTCCTTGCGCAGCTCCTTGTAGATGAATTTGCCTACGATGATGCAATACAGTATCGCGACGGCACCGGCTTCCGAAGGTGTGAAGAATCCAACCCTGATGCCCAGTATGATCCCGAAGGGAAACAGCAACGCCCATAGGGAATCCAGGGCCTGTTTCGCCACTTCTTTTCCGGAGGCATGGGTGGTTCTTGAAGGAGCGTATTTCCTCCGTTTGGCGATGATGCTTACAGTGAACATGAGGGTGATCGCCATCAACAAACCTGGAAGATAGCCCGCGGCGAACATCCTGCCGACGGAACAGTTTGCGATCAAGGCATAGACGATGAGGTTGATTCCCGGCGGAATGACGGGAGTCACCGCAGAGGATGCCGCCGTGATCGCGGTGGAGAATCCTTTGCTGAAACCCTTCTGCTCCATCGTAGGGACGAGCATCTTGCTTTCCATCGCCGCGTCGGCATTGGCGGACCCCGAACATCCTCCCATCAGGATGCTGAGGATGACATTCGATTGGGCGAGCCCTCCCGGCATATGCCCGGTCAGGACGTCGGCGAATTGCATCAGTTTCTTGCTGATACCGCTATAGTTCATGATTGATCCCGCCATGATGAAGAACGGAATCGCCAACAATGGGAACGATTGTGTCGCCGTCACGAATTTCTGCAACAGAAGCGGTACAGGTGTACTATGGTCTATGAAACCGAAATATGTGATCGTCGCGCCGAACAAGGCGAAGGCTATGGGAATGCTGGAAAAATAGAGGAGGAATACAATGATGACGGGTAGATACGCTAGCATAGCGGTCCCTCCTTCGGCACTGGTTTGTCTTTCAGGTCTCTATAGATGAAAATCAATGAGTAGAGGGTCATCAAGGTGAAGCCGACGAAAATGGAACTGCTGATGGTCGCTGAGGAAATGCCCAGCACCGGAGTAGGCTTTCTTGCTGATATCTTGAGATACTGCAAGGCGATCATGGCGATGTATCCATTGATGAATATCTGGATGAGATCGACAAGGAGCCTTACGAAATAGCGAGGCTGAGGCTTCAGCTTCTCTACCAGCATGTCAATGCCTACATGCATCTTGTGCTTGAACCCTGCCGCGGCACCTATGAAAACGCTCCATACGAAACAGCCTGTAGCGACTTCCTCCGACCAGTACAGCCCTGTTCTCAGAAAGTAACGCATGAATACGTTTATCAGGACGAGCAATGTGGTGGCGATCAGAAAGGTTCCTGCGATTATCTCTTCAAAGTTGGTAAGGAAAAGCTTCAGCTTCTGTTTCATGAACGTTTCTCCCTGTCATGGTTCACCGGCCATTTCCGGCCGGTGAACAAGATCAGAACAGTGTGTTATTTCGGCATCTTCGCCAATTCGGCCTTGAACTTGTCGAGGATTCCAGGTGTGACTCCCTTCATGTTGGCATAGACCGGAGCGACCGCACGGGAGAATGCGTCATGGTCGACTTCGTTGAAAGTGATCCCTTGAGCCTCAAGACTTGCCATCGCGGTGTCGTAGTTCCTTGATATCTCGCCGATCATCTGCTGGGCACCCTTGGTGAACTCCTCCTGGATGATCACCTGGTATTCCACAGGGATGGAATTGAAAAGGTCCCTGTTGATGTATACGCCGCAAGTGCCGAGGAAATGGTTCGTGAGGGCCATCTTCTTGGCCACTTCGCTGCTTCCGTTCGTGCCATAGGCGTCCATCGTCCCTTCCAGCCCATCGACCACGCCCTGCTGGACGGCGGAGATGGTTTCGGAGAACGGCAGCGGCGTCGCTATGGCTCCCATCGCATTGAGTGTGTCGATGAAAAGCTGGCTTCCCGGGGTACGGATCTTCATTCCCTTCATGTCGACCGGGGTCTTGATCACTTTGTTCGTCATCATGCTTCTGAATCCGAAGATATAGTCGAGGGCGAGGACCTTGATGCCGTGCTTCTCCTCGACCTCCTTGACCATGTTCTGTACCAGATCGGTGCCGATCAAATATTCGTATTCATCGAAATCCTTGTAGAGCATCGGACCGACCAGAGCGTTGAAATCGGGCACGTAGTCGCCAAGGTAGGAGGGGTCTTCCACCGAAATGAAGTTGGCGCCAAGGGCGACCTGTTCTACCCCGTCCTTGTAGGTCGGGAGCTGTCCTTGGGGGTATTGCTGGATCTCGATGGCACCACCTGTCCTGTTGTGGATGTTGTCACAGACGATGGTAAGGGATTTCGTCAGCTGCTCGTTCGGAGCGAAGACATGGCTCATCTTGAGTACCAGCTTGTAGTCTTCCGCCGACCCCGCTTCAGATTTTCCCCCGGCGAATACCGCGAATGTCGCGATGAGTACACACAGGACGACAACGATTTTTTTCATAGCTTACTCCTTTTTGATTGCCGTTATTGTTGAATAAGTGTTGAATATTTTCTAAATAGTCTCCAACAATCCACCAATCTGCTCTTAGAGTAAATAGTGGTTTTTGATATGTCAATAATTTTTTTCAGCATAATATTGTTGAATATTTGTTGAATATTTTTGAAAATATTTATTCACTCTTTCCCGATTGATGATATATTGGTACTGACAAGAGGGAAATCGTGAAGAAGAACAAAACCACTTTGGATGATATAGCGATCCATGCGGGCATATCGAGATCGACGGCCTCGATGGTCCTCTCCAAGAAAATGCTGAACCGGTTCTCGATGGACACCATCAGGAAGGTACAGCTTGCGGCAGATGAACTTGGGTATAGGAAGAGCAATACAGGCGTGCGCAATATACTGATCGTCTGCCCGTCGGTGTTCAACCCATACTTCTCCACGATGCTCCAGGGTATGGATATGGAGGCGATCGACTGCGGATACCGGACGATCGTGTACAATACCTATTGGGAGCTTGCGAGGGAACAGGCGATACTGGAGCTTGTGAAGCAGCATCAGATCGACGGTGTGGTCTTTTCCATGATACCGCAGCAGATGGAAGTCGCCATTGAACTGAACTCAATCATCCCTGTAGTCGCGGTCGGCGACTATCACAAGGATATCCAGATGGATACCGTCGATATCAACAACTTCAAGGCGGGTCGGCTTCTTGCGAGCCATCTCGTGGACCTTGGGCATCGAAACCTAGCCTATATCTCCACGAGCCTGAACAATTTCCATAGTGCGAGGACCAGACGTCTCGACGGGTTGCGCTCCATCTGTGACGAACTCGGTGGGGAGGCTCTTCTGAAAGTCTACAGCAAGGATATCGAACCTGCTACGGAAATCAACAACGTCGATATAGAGTTCGAGACGGGATACGGTCTTGCCAAGGACTGCCTTGCGCAATTCCCCCAGGTCACGGCTATCGTGGCGATCAACGACATGGTGGCGTATGGGGTGATGAATGCGATCAAGGATATGGGATATCGAATCCCGGAGGACTACAGTGTATGCGGGTTCGACAATATCTTCCCGTCCCGTCTCGCCGATATCGCCTTGACGACGATAGACCATCAAGTGATCCAGCAGGGTAAAAGGGCGATCATGCTGTTGCGACAACGGTTTGATCAGGAGGATGAATCATCCCAGGAGGTGACGCGGGTTGAATACCGGTGTTCCCTGGTAGAAAGGGGATCCACCGCTATTCCGCGGACCGTTCATGCAAAATAGACGGATAATGGTCTTTCGCGATTGTTGTGGCAATCTGATAAGGAGGAGATATATGGCCCGTTTCATCTGCACTACCTGCGGAAAGGAATATCCTTTGGATACATTGGACTATCGCTGTTCCTGCGGGGGGCTGTTCCGGCTCGACTACACACCGCCCAAATTCAGCGGTGATCTGATCGACTCCACTCAGTTCAACATGTACCGGTATCGTGCGTTCATGCCGCTTGCCGGTGACGGCTGGCAGGATGTGACCTTGGGCGAAGGGGCCACCTCGACTGTTCTGTATGACGACGGGTTGTACCTGAAACTCGACTATGCGATGCCCACGCTCTCGTTCAAAGACCGGGGGGCTTCCATATTGGTCTGGCATTGCAAGAACATAGGTGTCGGGAAAGTGCTTCAGGATAGCAGTGGGAACGCAGGCAATTCAGTCGCCGCCTATTGCGCCCGGGCTGGAATCGAATGTGAAATATATGTCCCCAAAGGAACTTCCCCCAAGAAAATCAGAATGATTGAGTCTCATGGGGCTATCGTCACCGTATCCGACGGTACGCGTGATGCGACTGCCGACGCTTGCCGTGCCAAGGCTTTGTCCGAAGGTATCTACTATGCCAACCATGTCTACAACCCATTGTTCTACCAGGGTACCAAGACCTATATCTATGAAGTCTATGAACAATTGGGAAGGATACCTGACAATCTGTTCATTCCGGTGGGCAACGGAACCCTGCTCATCGGTTGCCAGCTGGCCTTGATGGAGTTGTACGCCGCGGGACTGATCGACCGCCTTCCCAAGATATTCCTCGTACAGAGTGAACGTTGCGCTCCTCTGTATGATGCTGTAGGTAAGAGTCCTCGGGAGATCGTGCCGACTCCGACCTATGCGGAGGGGATCGCGATCGGCAGACCGATGCGGGGGGCCGAGATCCTTGGCGATTCATATGCCGGGAAACGGGAGGTGATCCTTGTTCCTGAGGACGGTATCCTCCCCGCGCGTGAAAGACTCGCCCGTGGTGGTTTCTTCGTCGAGCATACCACCGCCGCGACCTACGCCGCGTATCTTTCCTATACCTCCGGACACCGTTTGGAAGGGGATTCCTTGATACCGCTGTGCGGTGCGGGGCTCAAGAGTGAGAAGTGACGTTTCTTGCGATGCAGGATGAAATCTCCACGATTCGATAAAAAAACGCCGGTGTCGATGTGACGCCAGCGTTTTTCGTGTACCCCCATTGTACCCCTGGGGTACCCGTATCGTACCCTTTAGTCCTGCTTCTTCGGAAACTTGAGCTCGTAGAAGATCTGTTCAAGTTCAAGGGCTATGTTGATGTTATGGACCACCGGTACGGTTCCGTCCGGCTGGATCTGTGGCTTGAGCGTGACCGGGCTGAAGTTGAGGACGCCCATGACACCGGCGTCAAGCAGACGTTCATAGCTGTCTGATGCGGCGGATTCCGGAACGGTGATGATCCCGACCTTGACATCGAGTGCGTTGACCACCTCTTCGATGCGGCTGATCGAGTAGACCGGTACGGGACAGGACGCGTCGCTGTAGACCAGGGGGTCGGAATCGAAGCCTGCCACGACACGGATGCCGTCCGGTTCGAATCCACTGTAATGCATCAACGCTTTTCCGATGCGTCCGCAACCGATGATGATCGTGTTCTGGGGGTCTCCTTTGCCAAGGATCTGCCCCAGACGTGATACCAGTTCTCCGATTTCATAACCGCCGCGCTTCTGTCCGTGGATCTCCAATTGAGAGAAATCCTTGCGAACCACAGCAGCGGAAACTCCCGCGGCGTCTGCCAGGTTATGTGCGAAAACTTTCTCAAGGCCTACTGATTTAAGGCGATTAAGTGCCCGAAAATATCTTGTAACGCGAATAAGCATATCACTGTTCATACTATTCTCCTTATTTATGTGATGAATGATACATCAAGTAGCGTTATAGTGCAATATTATTTTGGTGATATTTTGATGGTTCAAAAGGGTATTTTGTTTACATGCTGGAAATAGCAGGCATATACAGCAGCCTTGTCGGTTGGTTTGTAATATGATGGATGTGGATATGTGCGAAATAACGATAAGAAAAAGTGACCGGCTATATTTCTGTCCATGATTCCATCGTATTGAGAATAGGTAGAATCGGTGGTGTTTGTGGGGTTATGTGAGCGCCATGTACAGATGTGGCGACCGAAAGATGATTAATGCAAGAATAGTGTCATTTGATACAACTTATTCAACTTCTAATCGTCTATTTGGTTGATTTTAAGTTATGCAAGTCACATAAAACAAAAAGATGAGGCAATATTAATTATGCCGAATTTTGTTTGAGCGTTTGATATCTCTTTTGCATACAGGAATTAGTGTGTACTTTTTTATCGATTTGGGATACTATGTTCTGGTGTGAAAATTCTGGAATTTGGAGGTTCCATGTCTGTACAAAATGAAGTCAAGTTCTCCCCCGAGTTGATGTCGTACATCAGCGAATGGAAGGAGAAGCAGGGCAATCTCATCATGATACTCCACAAGGTACAGGAAGAGTTCGGATATATCCCCCGCGAAGCCGCGGACAAGGTTGCCGAGCTTCTCGATGTTCCCCTTGCGAAGATCTGGGGTGTCGTCACGTTCTACCACTTCTTCAAGCTTACCAAGCCCGGTGAGCACAATATCCAGGTTTGTCTGGGTACCGCATGCTATCTGAAAGGTGGAGACATCATCATCGAGGAGTTGCATAAGCATCTCGGTCTTGAGGTCGGCGCTGTCACTGAAGATGGAAAGTACTCTCTCGAGGCTGTCCGTTGCGTAGGTTGCTGTGGCCTCGCACCTGTCATGACCGTAAGCGGTGAAGTGTTCGGAAAGGTTACCAAGGAACAGATCCCTGGAATCATCGATAAGTTCAACTAGGATGTACACAAGGATATAGGTGGGATCGCGGCATGCATGTTTTCCTATGTGATTTCCTGCTGGACATCGTCCAGAACTCTCTTGAGGCGGGCAGCAAGACGGTCTCGATCCTGATCGACGAAGACCAACGGATGCTCCGCTTTACGGTGGCTGACGATGGCAAGGGAATGAGCAAGGCGGTGCAGGCCAAGGTGCTGGACCCGTTCTATACGGATGGGATCAAGCATGCGAAACGGAAGGTCGGGCTCGGCATTCCATTCCTGGTGCAGTCCGTGGACGGTGCCGGAGGGGAATTCTCCCTTGAGTCCGCCGAAGGGGTCGGTACGACGGTACGGTTCAGTTTTGACCTGTACAATGTCGATACACCGCCGTTCGGAGACCTGCCCTCTACGTTGGTGGCGATATTCGGGCACCCTTCTTCCTGCGAGATCATCGTGAAGCGGACGCTTTCCACTTCACTTGGTAGCGAGGGATGGGAGGCGAGCCGTTCGGAGTTGCTGGAGGCCCTCGGGGATCTCAATACCAGCGGGTCGCTGGTCCTGCTCAGTCAGTTCCTGCAATCGCAGGAGGATGAGCTTGATCCCATACGGGTGACGCATGACCCCGCCTTGTCGCAATGTGGTGTACAAGCCTGAGGAGGCTAGAATACAAATGGCGAAGATGACACTTGAAGAACTCAGGAAACTGAGAGAGAACAAGCAGAACGAATTGAAGAAGCGTGATATCAATGGCAAGGATTGCCAGGTTATCATTGGAATGGGCACCTGCGGTATCGCCGCTGGAGCCAAGGTGGTGCTTGACACCTTCCTGAAGGTTCTTGACGAACACAAGATCGACAACGTGGCCGTCACCCAGACCGGCTGCATGGGTCTGTGCTATGTGGAACCGACCATAGAAGTGTTGGTCCCCGGCATGCCCGACACCATCTATGGAAACGTCGACGTTGAGACTGTCCGGAAGATCGTCGTACAGCATATCATCGACAAGCAGCTTGTGGCCGACCATGTGTTTGACCGGCCCTCCGCTGACATCATCAAGAACGGGGGCAGATAATGGCGTTCAGAAACTATATCCTGGTCTGTGGCGGTACCGGTTGTGAATCAAGCCGCGCCGACCAGATCTACAAGAACCTTATCGCAGAATGCGAGGCCCAGGGCGTCGCTGAAGAGGTGCAGGTCGTCAAGACCGGCTGCTTCGGCTTCTGCGAACAGGGTCCTATCGTCAAGATCCTCCCTGAGGACTCCTTCTACGTACAGGTCAAGCCCGAGGATGCCAAGGAGCTTGTCGCCGAGCATATCGTCAAGGGCCGCGAAGTCAAGCGTCTCCTCTACGATAAGGACAAAAGCGCGAAGCACGCCCAGGTGGAGGACATCAAGTTCTACCAGAAGCAGTTCCGTATCGTCCTGCGCAACTGTGGTTTCATCGATCCCGAGAACATCGACGAATATGTCGCTCGCGAAGGATATGAAGCCCTAGAGAAAGTGCTGTTCGACATGACCCCGGACGGCGTCATCAACGAACTGAAGACCGCCGGTCTCCGTGGCCGTGGCGGCGCGGGATTCCCGACCTGGATGAAATGGAATTTCACCAAGCAGGCCGAGGGCGATGTGAAATACGTCGTCTGCAACGCCGACGAAGGTGACCCGGGTGCCTACATGGACCGTTCCACGCTGGAAGGCGACCCGCACTCCGTGCTGGAAGCCATGACCATCTGTGGTTATACCATCGGCGCCCACCAGGGCTACATCTACATCCGTGCGGAATACCCTCTGGCGATTCATCGCCTCGAAGTCGCCATGCAGCAGGCCCGTGAATACGGCCTGTTGGGCAAGGATATCCTTGGCAGTGGTTTCGATTTCGACATTGAGATCCGTCTCGGCGCCGGTGCGTTCGTCTGTGGTGAGGAGACCGCTCTGCTTCAGTCCATCGAAGGTCACCGCGGCATGCCTACTCCCCGTCCGCCGTTCCCGGCAGTCAAGGGTCTGTGGGGCAAGCCGACCGTCATCAACAACGTCGAGACCTGGGCGAACATCCCCGTGATCATCACCAAGGGTGGCGACTGGTTCGCGCAGATCGGTACCGCCGACAGCAAGGGCACCAAGGTGTTCGCGTTGACCGGCAAGGTCTGCAACTCCGGTCTCGTCGAAGTCCCGATGGGGACCACGCTGCGTGAGATCGTATTCGATATCGGCGGCGGTATCGCCCACGGCAAGAAGTTCAAGGCCGTTCAGACCGGTGGCCCTTCCGGTGGCGTCATCACCGAAGAGGATCTGGATACTCCGATCGACTATGCGTCGTTGCAGCGCATCGGCTCCATGATGGGAAGCGGTGGCATGATCGTCATGGACGAGGATGACTGTATCGTGGACGTCGCCAAGTTCTATCTGAACTTTACGGTCGATGAATCCTGCGGTAAGTGCGCTCCCTGTCGTATCGGCGGTCGTTCGCTGTGCAATATCCTGGAGAAGATCACCCGTGGAAACGGTACTCTGGAAGATATCGATCGGCTTGAGGAGATCAGCCTGGCGATGAAGAAGGGCTCCCTGTGCGCCCTCGGCCAGACCGCTCCAAACCCGATCCTCTCCACTTTGCACTACTTCAACGACGAGTACATGGCTCATATCGTGGACAAGAAGTGTCCGGCTGGAAAGTGTAAGAAGCTGATCTCGTTCGAGATCAATCCCGCCAAGTGTATCGGATGTACTGCTTGCGCCCGCAAGTGCCCTGTCGGCGCTATCAGCGGAGAGAAGAAGCAGCCTCATACGATCAACCCCGCTACTTGTATCAAGTGCGGAGTCTGTAAGGATACTTGTAAGTTCGGAGCCGTGGAGATCCACTAGGACCAGGCTGAGGAGGAATCAATTGAGTATGGTACATGTAAAGATAAATGGAATCCCTGTCGAGGTAGAAGAGGGATCAACCGTTCTCCAGGCCGCTAAGAAGGCGAACGTTACGATCCCCACCTTGTGTTACCACCCGGACCTGAAGCCTTGGGCTTCCTGTGGTCTGTGCGTCGTCAAGCAGGAAGGTTCGGCGAAGATCGTCCGTGCCTGCGCGACTCCCGTCGGGGAAGGCCAGAGCTTCATCACCAACGATGATGAACTGTTCCAGGTTCGCAAGACGATCCTTGAACTGATGCTCAGCACACACCCGTCGACCTGTCTGACCTGTGGCCGCAACGGCATGTGTGAACTACAGCGGTTGGCCGCTGAGTTCGGCATTCGCGAGCAGCCGTATGAAGTCCGCGTCAAGATGCAGCCGAAGGATACTTCGACGACTTCGATCGTCCTGGATCCTACCAAATGCATCAAGTGCGGTCGTTGCGTGCAAGTCTGTCAGGACATGCAGGGCGTATTCGCCCTTGAGTTCATCGGCCGTGGCGATGGTACCGTGATGGCTCCCGCCGCGATGCTCCAGTTGGACGACAGCCCCTGTATCAAGTGCGGTCAGTGCGCCGCCCACTGTCCTGTCGGCGCCATCTATGAGAAGGATGAGACTGAGGCGTTCCGCAAGGCCGTCGCCGATCCCGAGAAGCATGTGGTGGTCCAGATGGCCCCGGCTGTCCGCGTAGCCCTTGGCGAAGCGTTCAACCTGCCCGCCGGTACGATCACGACCGACAAGATCTATACCGCATTGCGCAGGCTCGGCGCCGACAAGGTGTTCGACACCAACTTCTCCGCCGACCTGACGATCATGGAGGAAGGTACTGAGCTGGTCCATCGTCTGACCAAGGGCGCCGGCGCCCTGCCGCAGATCACCAGCTGCTGTCCCGCATGGACGGATTATATGGAGAAGTATTATCCCGACATGATCCCCCACTTCTCGACCGCGAAGTCTCCGATGATGATGCAGGGCGCCATCACCAAGACGTACTACGCGGAGAATGCGAAGGTCGATCCCGCGCAGATCTATTCCGTGGCGATCATGCCTTGTACGGCGAAGAAGTTCGAGATTTCCCGTGACGACAACATGCAGGCTTCCGGTTTCAACGATGTCGACCTGGTGCTCACCACCCGTGAGCTGGCGAGACTGATCAAGTCCGCCGGTATCGACTTCGTGGACCTGCCGGGTGAGCCCGCCGATAGTCCGATCGGTGAATATGCTGGCGCGGGGACGATCTTCGGCAATACCGGTGGCGTCATGGAGGCGGCGATCAGAACCGCATACCATGCGATCACGGGCGAAGAGCTGAAGAACGTCGAGATCGAGGCCGTCCGTGGTATGGAAGGAATCCGCAAGGGTGAGGTCGATATCAAGGGCATGAAGGTCCGTGTCGCGATCGCGCACGGCATGGCCAACGTCAAGAGCCTTATGGAAGAGATTCGCGCAGCTCGTGAAGCCGGTGCGGAACCCCCGTATGAGTTCATCGAGGTCATGGCGTGCCGCGGTGGTTGTATCTCCGGTGGCGGTCAGCCGTATGCCAGCACCGACGATGTCCGTGCGAAGCGTATCGAGGGTCTGTACGAGGACGACCGTGAGAGCGAGTTCCGTTGCTCCCACCAGAACCCCTCGATCCAGAAGATCTACGCCGACTATCTCGGCGCGCCTCTGAGCCACAAGGCCCACGACCTGTTGCACACTACGTATCAGGAACGGAAGGTCTACAAGCAATAGGTTTGGGTTTTATCAAGGATTTTCAGGCCGCTGTCGGGAACGACGGCGGCCTTTCTTATTTTCTACGGTAAACGGGGTAGTCCTGATGATTCGTAAAGTGTCGTGTCGGTCAGAGCAGAAGAATGATCGACTGTCCGAACACCTTTTGCAGCTTGGCTACCGTCTCCAGCGCCGGATTGGAACGGCGGGAATTTTCTATACGTTGGTAGACAACCCATTTGATCCCCGCTTTGTCGGCGACCTGTCGTTGTGTAAGACCAGCAGCTTGAGGCTATAGAGGCCGGAGTCCGACGGACTCCGGCCAGAGTACACCCATCCAGATACAGGAAGACGGCTTTTCCCCTTATATCCAGATAGTTCATACAGGATAATATTCCTATCTAGGAATTCTGCAAAGCATTATCTTTCCACTAGAATCAGAGGTCAGAACCAGATACTCCCCGTTGGGCGTTACCGCCCCGTGGTGCGGGACGAACGTTCCACAATCAAGCTCCCCGATATGGTTGAGCGTTCCGTCCGAGCTCATCATGAAGCAATTGACGTTCTTTGACCCGCTGGCGATGACATACAGATACCTTCCCGTCGGGTGCAGGACGATCTGTTCGATATTCTGCATGGCGCGGATAGTCGCGGGGGTTCCCGCCTTGACGCGCTGTGTCTGCTCCCACCTCTTTCCACTGATAAACGAGAACCTTGTCAGCAAAGTGGCCGCTCCTGTGATGGCGTTGTTGTCATCGGAGAAGGCGACCGTCCTGACTCCGGAAAGCCCGGTGACCCCGGCGGATCTGTAGTCGAGATAGCAGTCGTTGCCGAACACCCCCATTGAAGTCCTTTTCATGATCTTCATGGAGTTTTCCGTCGTGCTGATCGCGGCTAGGCACTGGTCGCCGGGAGATATGGCTACTTTGGTCGCCTTGGTGAACGGTATGGTCGAGGTACTTTTCCAAGTCATCCATCCGTATTTCCATCCACTTTCGTCCGTCGCCGCCAGATTCTGACCTGGCACATAGCACCCTTGTGGATCGGTTGCGAATACGAGGTTCTGTTCCCGGTCATGGAACAACGAACTGGTCTTGGTGAAAACTTTCCCCGCTGCTATCGCCCCGTCGCGATGATACTTCTTGACCAGGGAGTTCGTTGAGCCGTCATACTGGTACAGAGTGACCCCCGGTTCAGTCGATTCCGCGGTCACCACGAAATCGGTATCGGGTACGGCGAGTATGTCCGTGATACCTCGGGTGTGGTACATCGAGCCATTCGAGTAGGATTGCAGGAGCTGGATATTGTCCCTGACCAGTCTGGCGACCTGCAACGTATTGTTGCCGGTGTTTCCCAACAGCATGCAACCATCGGAGAGGAACGCGATTCTGGTGGTGCCTGAAAGGTTCAGGCCGCCTGTCCCGTCTGTGATTTCAGCTATACGGATCGGCACTCCGGCCGTTCCTCTGACCGTAGCGCGAAAAGGGTAGCAGGCCGACCCCGCTGAGGCGAGCATCGCCCCTTGTACGACGACATCCAAGCGGTGTTCACCCGCTTTAGGTACGAATGCGAACGAGGTTCCGGTACCTTTCTCGACACCATCCAGATACCATTTCACCGCTAATGCATCGTTGGTAGAAACTCCTGGTATCTCCAAGGACGCCGTAGTCTCCGACATCGCCGGAAGTTCACTGGCCAGTCCTTGTATCGTACAGTCGATGGGCGTTCCCAGCTTGTTGATCAATCTGAGCGTTCCCGGACTATCCGGATATTTGTCCAGGTCCAGCGTGATGGCCCCCTCCGTCACCTTGTTGCCGACGACCCTGATCGCTTCCGCACATCCGGCGACGACCGTCCCGTCGCTGTACAGCCTTGCCTGGATCGTGTAGGAACCCGCCGCCTGCTCGGCGCTGTAGATCGCTGTCCCTGCGGCGAGATCGCAGCTTGTAGGGGTGACGATGCTCCGTTCTCCTCCCTGTGTCGTCAGTTCCAGTTCGAAACGGGGCGACTGGATGCGGCTTGCCTCCCATGAGAAGTGTATCCTCACCGTTCCCCTTCCCATCAGTTGGTTCAGTACGATCGTCGCGGTGGATGGAACGGGTGCCAACTGAAAGGTCGTCGAACCCTGTATCAGGTCGATTCCACCGTTGTTCTGTCCAATCGCGGTCAGGTTCCACGAACCTATCAGCAACCCTTCGATGGACACCGTCGCGTTTTTGCTCTCCACGTTGAAGGTGCTTCCTTGCGGTCCTTGTCCCGATACGATGTACTTTGTGACATCCAAGGGAACTCCGGAAGGTATGATCGACCTGCTTCCCTTCGTGTCGTCGGTCGACAGTTGCAGCTTCAACGTAGCTGTCGTCGGGTCCTCTGCGCAAGAGGGGAAGAGAATCAGTGCGATCGTCGTGAGGACGACGATCATCATCCAGGAAATCTTGTTTTTTCGTGTCATGGCTTTGCCTCCACCCACTACCATGCGCAAAAACCTCCGTGGTGATTCAGGATCTGCATTTCAGATAGCTACGATGCAGGTTTTTGAGACGTTCTTGGTACTCTTCGCGGTAAGCGCCGGGCTGTTTCTCGCCGGTCTTCAGAATGGTTCAGGGAAAACTTATGAAAATCTTGTTCGGAATGATGAATGATGAAGCTTCAATGCATTGAGTCCTACAAGAAAAATGGATATATTCAAGGTATGAAGCTAAAAAACATTCTCTCACCCAAATTGGTGAAGGTCCATCTCGATGGGACTACAAAACAAGAAGTGATCAAGGAACTGCTTGCCCTGTTGGTCGAGGACGGCAAGGTTCAGGACGTCGAACTGGCGTACAATGACATGATGGAGCGGGAACGGACCATGTCCACCGGTATCCAGCATGGTGTGGCGATCCCCCATGCGAAGACGAAAGCGGTGAAAGATCTCGTCGCCTGCATCGGTATCAAACCGGAAGGTGTCGATTTTCAGTCGCTTGACGGCGAACCGAGCAAGATCTTCATCATGACACTCTCCCCGTATGACCGGGTGGGGCCCCATGTGCAGTTCCTTGCGGAGATCAGCATGGTCATCAAGACCCCTGAAGCCAGAGAACGGTTGATCAATGCGAAGACCGTCTCCGATGTATTGTCCGTATTCGGTCTCTAACCCGATTCAATAAGGAAAACTACCCTTCCTGAACAAAAAAGGCAGGGTAGGTCTCGTCCGTCTGAAAGATGGCCGCTATCATGCAAAGCTGTGCTTCCGTTCAACTTCATCCCTGTTTGCGAAGCGGTTTTTTTCAGTACAACGTCTGGGGAGGGCGTCATGTCGCATGAAATGATGATTCTGGTACTTCAGCTAGGGGTGATCATTATCGCCACGAAGTTCTGCGGTGCCTTTTTTTCCAAGAAACTCAAGCAGCCGAAAGTATTGGGCGAGCTTGTCGCAGGTATGATTATCGGACCATATATTCTCGGTGCCATTCCGTTGCCGGTCATAGGGCCTCTGTTCCCTGTAATGGAGGGTTCCACGATCCCTGTTTCAGTCCAGCTCTATGGTATCTCCACCTTGGGTTCCATCTTCCTGCTGTTCAATTCAGGATTGGAGACCGATCTTCCCACGTTCCTCAAGTTCAGCGGAAAGGCGACTGTGGTCGGTTTCGGCGGCGTGATCATCTCCTTCCTGCTGGGAGCGGGGATCACGGTGCTGCTGCATCCTGAGGTCCATTCGATCATGGATCCTGAAGCGTTGTTCCTTGGAACCGTCTGTACCGCGACCTCCATTGGCATCACCGCCCGTATCTTGAGTGAAAACAAGAAGATATCGACTCCTGAGGGGGTGACTATCCTGGCCGCCGCGGTCCTGGACGATGTCATCAGCATCGTGCTTCTGTCCGTGGTCGTCGGTATCTCCACGGTGGAGATGAACGGCGGGACCATCGCCTGGAGCGGTATCGGCCTTGTCGCGTTGAAGGCGATCGGATTCTGGGCCTTGTGCATGGTGGTAGGCATCCTGCTGGCTCCCCGCTTTACGAAGGGCATGAAACGGATACATTCCATCGGTATCATCGCCGAGGTGTCGTTCGGCCTTGCGTTGTTGCTCGCGGGACTCTCCGAGATGGCCGGCCTGGCTATGATCATCGGCGCCTATATCACCGGACTTTCGTTGTCCCAGACCGATGTCGCCCACGAGATCGGCGAACGGACGAAGGCCGTCAGTGAATATTTCGTCCCCGTATTCTTCGCTGTCATGGGGATGATGGTGAATTTCAGCGCGATGAGATCGGTCCTCGGATTCGGCATCCTGTTCGCGTTGATCGCGTTCATCGGGAAACTGGTCGGCTGTGGCGCCCCTGCGTTGCTCGTAGGATTCAATCTGCATGGAGCGCTCCGTATCGGCGCCGGCATGTTGCCGCGTGGCGAAGTCACGTTGATCGTGGCAGGCCTCGGACTCGCTTCCGGTGCCATCGGCCCCGAAATGTTCGGCGTGGCCGTCATGACCATGCTGCTGGCGAGCCTGGCGGCACCACCTTTGCTGGTCGCGACCTTCAAAGGCGGCAGCGGTTACAAGAAATCCCTCAACGTCAAGGAAGAACCGGACATCATCACGATCGAACTCGATTTCCCGAACCGCAGGGCTGTCGATTTCGTCAGGCGTTCGCTCTCTGATGGTTTCCGCGGAGAGGGGTATTTCATCACCTCCCTGGAAGGTGCGAACCCCGCCTGGCAGATCCGTCAGGATGAGACTGTCATCACGATGTCCGTCCTCAACGGAACGAAACTGACGCTTTCCGCGAAACAGCAGGATGAATCCTTCGTCCGGCTGATGATCACCGAAACCTTGGCCGATTTCCAGGAATTCGCCGATAGTCTCAAAACTATGGAAAGTCCCGACATGATGGGAGCCCGATTGTTGATCAATATGTTCAGCGATGAGGATCAGCAACGGGAAAAAGCCGCCGCCGAGCAGTCCGCGTCCGGGAAGCAATGATGTCCGTTGAGCGCCGGATCGACACCGAGACATATCCAGACGGGGAATTTCAGAATTACGAAATAGTTTCCGGTTTTTCGTGGGATGATATCTCGTTCGTTTCCGGACATTGTACTGCGGAGGCGGTCGGTGCGTTGGCTCGTCTATATGAGACTTTCATCATACCCAAGGCTCCGGATTCCTATGGGACTTTGTGTTTCTGTCATGTTCCTGAAGATATCGACCTCCCGTCCATGTTCCTTTCCAGGACTGTGGATGGGGTTTTTTATGACCGTCAGGCTCTGGTCGCCTACCATGTGTCGAACCTGATCTCCTCTGGCGGTGTATTCGTCAGGGATGGATCTCTGGTTTCTTCCGACCTGTCCATCGGTGCTTTTCTGAGCCGTCTTTCTTCCGGCGGCTGGCTCGTGCTGGTGGAAGGCGAAGCCGATTCCTTGCAGTTCCTTCCTGTCTCGTCCCGGATGGATTTTCCGAGCCGTATCGAGGCTTCTCACCATTCTGTGACGGGTATTCCTTCTGTGGTCTGCAACGCCCATTTCTTTCTGATGGAGGTCTCTGATCGGGAGTCTCCGTACGATATCCTCGGTACTCCCTATGGCCTTGCGGTGAAGGATGGCGTGGTAACGCAGCCTCCGCTGAACCATCGGGAGGCGCTCCTTGTCGATCAGCGGGGCCGGGCAATGATCGGATACCCGGAATTGACGGAGCTTTGTATCGTCATTGATGGAAAAGAGTACCGTCATGGCCTGAACTGTACGTTTTATTCTCGTCCTGAATGCCGGACGACACCCTCATGCGAGGGGGCTGCCATATTGGTCGTGAATGACCGGGTAGTCGCTTTGAAGCCCGGAGGTTCAGCCTTGGTGCCGATGGCGGGATTCATCATCCAGACGGATGATTCCATTGATATCTCCGACATGTCCGTTCAATATCATGGCCTGGAAGCGTTCATGTTCGGTGTGCAGGTAGGTCCTGCCATGGTCGACGACGGTACGATGATCGATTATTTCCGCTGTCCTTTCTATCAGGGTGATGGGGTGGCGTATCCTCCCACTGTCTTCTCCCTGCCGTATGAGAGTGTCCCCGCGGCTCGAATGAGCGTCGGTGAACGGGACGGCATGCCTTTGCTGATCTGGGCCGAAGGCGCGAGCAAGCTCGGCTATAGGAAAGGGGAGGAGAGTTCCGGTAGCGTTCTTCCTCGATTCGCGCGATACTGTACGGAGATCGGTGTTCAGAATCTAGTCAATCTTGATGGTGGTGGTTCCGCCCAAATTGTCTTTGATGGACGGCGGTTCCTGAAGATATCCGATCGTCGGCCTGGTACGAATCGTGAATCCGAGCGGCCCGTCCCCATATGCCTGTTGATTTCAAAATGACGAAGGAGTTGCCCGTATGCGTCGAACTGATCGTGAAGTAACTGAGCGAAGCGAAATTCTCCGGATACTGGATTCCTGCAAGGTCTGTAGGATCGGTATGGTGGATGGTGATTCCGTCTATGTCCTTCCTCTCAACTTCGGATATCGATATGAAGACGATGTGCTGGAACTCTATTTCCATAGTGCCCGAGAGGGAAAGAAGCTCGGTTTGCTCAGAGCTTGTCCACGGGTCGGTTTTGAGATGGATTGCGACCACGGGCTGATCTCCGCTGACCTTCCATGCCAATATGGTTACCGTTTCTCCAGCTTGGTAGGAAACGGAACCGTTGAGTTCCTGGAACCTCCGGCTGAAAAGATGTCGGCGTTGAGGCTCCTGATGCTGCATCAAAGCGGCAAGGATTTTACGTTCAATGAAGCCATGGTCGGCGGTGTCGAGGTATTCAGACTGGTCGTGTCCGGTTTCTCCTGCAAACGTCGGCCCTGATGACATTCCATTTCCCATCTGTTATAGTCGTATTATGAAATCCTTGATCAAACTGTTTATTCTGGTGGCCTTCGCTGTCGCTGTATTCTTCCCCGATGTATTTTCTTCCTTGCCCATGGGCAACTTGTTGTATTGGGGGTTGTATGTCCTCATGGGAGCTCTGGTCGTCGTGTTCTATTTTACTTCCTACTGGGTTTCCGAGAAGGATGTCGAGAAGGAGACGGGCGAGCCTGTGGGTTTTTCCCTGTTCGGCGGTAAGATGCCGATTATTTCCGAAGATGATCTGATTCGTGGTCGTTTAGTGATCAATAGCTCGAATGTAACCTTGTACAAGCGTCTTGAAGGGAAAGCTCGGACTTCAGAGCATCATTGCCAAGAGGTTTGGTCTGTCCCCGTCAGTGAAATCACCAGTATCGGGACCGGTCCTATCATCACGATCCGCAAGGGGCTGATCCTCTATCTCGAAGAGGGGGGGGAGGCCAAGTTCATCTGTCGGAAGGCACTCAAGTGCAAGCCCGCCATCATCAGCGCCCTCGGGTGGGCTTCCGCCCCTGATGTATCACCGGGATTCGGAGTTTCCGTCGATGTGGAAGGTTCAGCAACAAAAGCGAAATCATTTTCCGAAGCCCTCGTCTCCGGTGTCGATGAAGAAGTAGATGCTCCGGAGGAGATTGAAAAACAGAATACTCCGAAGAAAGGGAAGCGAAGCCGGAAGAATCATTGACCGTCGTCGTCTTCCGTTTCGCATCGGACCTTTGCCTCTTCAAACGACAGGAGTTTCGTCTGTCCGTCCAGTTCCTGAGACGGTATCCAGTCCTGTTTCGTGCAGTCCCCGAACTTGATGGTGTGGACGACAGAATCCTCCGACATGCAGTTGTTGTGGGGTATACCGGGTGTCGTAACGGCCTGGTCCCCTTCTCGAAGCAACGTGTAGGTTGTTTTCCCGCCCTTGTGTTCACAGAAGATCAATTCTCCCTTCTGTACTAGGATCAGTTCTCGCAGGGTGCTATGGGAATGGCTGTTCTCCCAGACCGGGCGTCCTGAATTCTCACAACGGATATAACTGCTTCCATCTTCAGCGATCAACCTGAAGCGTCTGGAACCGTTGTCCATGGTCTCGTGTCTTGTCGTGATTCCGTAAGCCTTCGCTTTGGTATCGGTAATACGTATTGGCATGTCTGTACGGTATCACATTTTTGAAATGAAACAAGCGAAATCCACAGTATGCCATGAAAGGGCGAAACGATATATACCTCAAGGAGTATATGCTATCCAGCATATACTAAACAGCGAATAGATTTGCAGGTCTCCCGATGCTATGGTCAATGTATGACGGGAGGTCGAAATGAAAAAACGATCCATAATTCTCATCTGTATTCCTCTTATAATGATGTCTCCAATTTGTGCTTCTCCTGTTGAAAATACTGTAAAAACAGATAATGGAGCCGTCATTCTAGGGTTTGGAGTGGACACCTCGATCCTCGACGCCGCGTGGACAAAACAGATTCAGGCACGTATGAATCTCAATTTGCGACTTTCTCCGGAATTCGGGTTGCGGTTGCCGTTGACGTTCTGCATGAACCGGGGTGATACCAATGTCATGCTGTTCGATTTCGGCATATTCCTTGACTACCATCCTTGGGGAGAAGGCCCGTTCATAGCGGTGGCTTTGGTCCAGCTTGGAATGATGGCAGGGAGGGATCGCCCGGCGGAACCGCTTCATTTCTTGAATGAGGTCGTATTGGGGTGGACCTGGCATGTCTACAAAGGTCTGTATATAGAACCTGCTTTGATCATTCGTGATCCTTCCGGTGGTTTCGAAGTCGAATATGAGGCGATCCGGGAATTGCTGCCGGGTGTTCGCCCGTTGAGATTCTCCCTGACGATCGGTTGGGACTTCCTCAGTATCCCTTACAAAGTCTGATAGCGTTTGTTTCTTCATCATAATTCATTGCAAAAGGAGAAAATGATATGAAAAGATTGCTGAATGTAAAACGTCTGCTTGGAAAGCTTGTCTGCCTGGTCCTGATTATTCCTCTATCGGGATGTAATCTCAACTGGAACCGTTCGGAAGTCCCGAAGGTATCGGACAAAGATCTCCTGCCTACGATGTCCAAGGTAATCGATGAACAGTTGGATATCGTACTGCCATATCTCGATGAAGAGATGTCGGGGGCGGTCTCTCGAGCCCTGAGCTCCGATTCCATGGATGGGCGTTCCATAGTCGGTCATACGTTGGAGGAGCTGTCCGGTAGGGATTATCTGGAATTCGGGTATGCGGTCTCCACCACGGAAGACGCCCAGACCGTTGTAGATTACGCCCGGACCTTGCTCCCCCCCGATGAATTCTCGGCATTGGAAGGAAAGTTGGCGGAGGCGCGCTCCTTGATGCTCGACAAGGGGGAGGAGATGGCGAGAGCCCTTCCTCCACATCAGCGTCCGGCGTTCATGAAGGATCTTCAGAAGCTTGTGGTCAGAAGCATCGTTCTGCTGGTGGCGGGAATTGTCTACGCCTGCATCCCCAAGGTTGTATTCTGGGGCAAGATCACAGCCGCGGCGGCGATAGCGATCGCGGCGGGGATTGTCGCTACGACGATCATGTCCATCTGGCGCTACTATGAATTCGACATGGACAAGGACGTTGCGTTTGAAGATTGGTTGAAATCCGTGACGACTGAGCCTGAAACGGCGTACGCCCTGGCCGCGTCGGTCATAGCGATGGGGACTACCTTGAAACGAGGTCCCATAGTGACCGGCATCATCCTCTGTGTATTCGCCATCTACAATGTCATTGACATGGTCAAGCCGATGCTCAAGAAATATAACTTCAAGGCTTGAATCCGCTTGATGCATGTGTCGCGCAAACCAGTACCGGTCTTTCGTGGTCGGTACTGGTTCTTCCAAATTCTACATCATCACCAGTAATTCAAGGTACAAATGGTATTCGAAAGATTCGGTTGGCAGTAGGAAATTACGGAAAACGAGGTGAGATAAGAGTGATCCATGTGGATATAGTCGTTCAGTAGACGATATATCTTCTGCCCGCATACTCAAAACATAATGCTACCGATTTGAAAAAACCGTCATCAATGGATTGGTATAGTAGTTGAAGCATGGAAAAGACCGAATCATTGTTACCAAGCCATAGGAGGTTTCCATTTATGCTCCTTGTCGACAGCCCTTCTTTGTGGAATAATATGTAGCATGACCTTGCTCGCACGGTCGGCAACTACAAGGAGTCTGAAATGAAAGATTATACGATATGCGGCGATGAACTTCTCCAGAGGTTCGTCCGTTATGTGAAAGTCGATACTATGAGCGATCCCCATGCACTTGAGGGAAACCATCCCTCTTCAGCGGGACAATGGGATCTTCTGAGGATGCTGGAAAAAGAGCTGAAGGCATTTGGTCTGGCTGATGTCTCCTTGAATGACAAAGGCTATCTGATCGCATTGCTGCCGGGGAACGTCGATGGTGCTCCGACCATCGGTTTCATGGCGCATGTCGATACCGCTGACGATGTCATGGGCAATGGTGTCAAACCAAGGATCATTGAATCCTATGACGGCAAGGATATCCAGTTGAATCCGGAGATCACGATGGTCGCGGCCTCCAATGCAGAGCTGGGCAAGTATGTAGGGGAGACTATCATCGTCACCGATGGAAACACCCTGTTGGGTGGCGATGACAAGGCAGGCGTCGCGGAGATCATGACCGCGGTCAAATACTTGCTGGACAATCCCGATATCAAGCACGGACCGGTCGAGATCATCTTCACTCCAGATGAAGAGACCGGTGCCGGCATGGACTTCTTCCCTTATGAGGCTTTGCGTGCGAAGGCCTGCTATACCGTCGACGGCGGTTGCCGGTATGAGATCGAGACGGAGTGTTTCAACGCCGCGACCGTCAAGGTTCATTTCTCAGGGATAGCCGCCCATCTTGGCGCCGCCCGTGGCAAGATGGTCAATGCCTTGACCATGGCTACGACTTTCATGCAGGCGTTGCCTCAGGCTGAAAGTCCGGAAGCTACCGACGGAAGATATGGATACTACTGCCCTCAGGAGATTTCCGGCAATGCCACCGAACTCGATTTGACCGTATATCTCCGTGATTTCGACTTGGACAACCTGAACAGACGGGTGGCGGTTCTTGAACAACTTGGCAGGACTGTGGAAGGATTGTTCTTCGGTGGTTCCTGTACCGTGGATTCAAAGATCATCTACTACAATATGGCTGGTTCCGCAAAAGAGCATCCCGAAGTGATCTCAGCGATATACGACGCTGGAAAAGAGCTTGGCATGCCGTTGTTTGAATCCATCATCCGCGGTGGTACCGACGGTGCCCGCCTCGCTGAGAAAGGCGTACCGTGCCCGAACCTGTTCACTGGCGGACACAACCTGCATAGCAGATACGAATGGGTGGCCCTTCCCGCAATGAAGGATTCCGTGAAGCTGGTCCTGGGTATCATCGCCCAGTGGGCGAAGGTCATCTGATGTTCCGTAGGCGCTTCCTGCCGGGATTCCTGGCACTCCTGTTCGTGGCGTTTCCCTTGGTCGCGGACTCCTTTCCTCAGGCGACGTCTCTTGTCATATCGTTGTCTGGTTCGACCGGAGACGCCGAGGCCGACGCCCTGTTGCTCGGGGCGGTGGAGAAGGGCGTACATAGAAGTCTGGAGAGCCGTGTGTCGTTCACCGAGGAGGCGTCCGATGCCGTGGAAGTGACTTTGGGTGATCCCAACCTGGATCCGTTTACGTTTGAACCGCAGATTCGATTCACCGCTTGGCTTCGGCTCTCCTATGCTGGTGAGAGTTTCACGACAGGGGTGGCCGTCCATGGGAAAAATCTGAAAGAGATAGCCCACGAGCTGGCTACGTCGGTGGAGGGCCAGCTACGGTACGACATTCTGGACATTCTCCCGATCACAACGGAAGGTCTGACGTTGGACTATGTGTGGCGAAACAGTCTCTCTTCTTGGCTCGACGATGAAAACGCGTCTTTGAAAAAGGGGAAGCGGTTGCTCGTGCAAGGTTCGTCAGGAAAGGCGGAGGCGTTGGTCGTCGTGGATGATGTCTTGCCGTATGAGGATCGCCTCGTCGCTGTCTATGCCCCCCTCTACGTGCGGAACCCCCAGCCAGGAATGCCTTTGGTATCAGGTCCGAACTGGACCGGTTCATTGTCTTTTCCCATTGCCGTCCTTGGTTCTGATGTATTCGGAATCGGAGTTGAATTTTCGGCGATGCGTTCCATGAGCTGGTACCCTTGGGCTCCCGTCATGAAGGCCGGTTTCTGGCTTGAAAGTTCAAAGCCCCCGACGATTGTCTTGCGGGGTATTGAAGCGTATGTAATGGGAGGCGTGCAGGTGGACGTGCCCTTGGGAGGACTGTTTGATACCTCCTTTACCTTGGTCGAGGATGCTTCGTTGGGTGCCGCCTGTCTCATTGGTCTGGGTGCGCAGATTCCATTGGATCAAACCCCCGCCGTATTTATTTTTGGAGGAGAATGGGAGGTATGGTACCGTCATACGCCATCCGTCCACTGGGGCTGGGGTATCAGTCTGGGCAGTCAGTATTGGGCGAAGGTGGAGAACGGGCAGGTCGCCTATCAAAGACTGGCCAACCTCACGATAGCTCCATCAATCATTTTCAGCTGGTGATATATGAAAGGACACCGTATGCGTCGTAAAACCGTTTGTCTGCTATTTGTCTCAGCGATCATGCTCCTGAGCGGTTGTTCTTCCATCTCCACGCTGGTTCGTTCCGGCATGGAAGGAGTTCCCGCATGGGTGTACGAACCCCAGGTGTCCAATTCCCAGTTGGCCTTTGTCGGCCAAGGTGTCGCCACGAACGCATTCAACGCGAAGTTGCTCGCATATGAGGATATTCTTTCTCAGATATCGAGCTATATCGGGGAAGATGTCACGATGCAGTATTATCGTGAATTGAGCACTACCGACGCAATCGGGTCCCTCCGGCTTCGTGTCACGCAGGAGCATGTGAAGAGCGAAGATGGTCAAGAGGTGGTACACCTTCTTGCCGCTGTGGATGCCGACCAGCTTTCCCAGGCAAGGACGACGGCTTATAACGCGATGCTTGCCCGCCAGAATGAAATCGCCTCGATCATATCGAAGGCGGACCTTGCGTATCGCCACAACCGTGATCTGGAGGCCATTTCCCTGTATGTGGATGCCGCCATCATCGCCAGTGAGGGGTACGTGGAGGAGAGCGCATACCAGTTCGATACGCTGATGAGCAAGATCGAGTCTTTCGTTTCCTCTCTACGGATCTCCATATCCCGTATCCACAAGGATGTTCCGACTTGTCGTGTGACGGTTCGAAGGACGAGCCGTCTGTTGCCGCCAAAGGTGATGGGTGCCGCTGTGACCGCTTATTTCGATGCACGCAATGGAATGGGTGAATTTTATGTCGACCATGTGTCTTTCAACACGGCCGCCAGCGGCTTCTTCGAGTTCATTCCGACGAATCCTGGCATGATGGGTGAAGGCCAGGTTCATTTCTCAATCGACATCTCCGACGCTGTCTCCAGATTGGAGGCGGCCGCCGGCTCTGACGCTGTGGAAGGCCTGAAGGCGGCGGTGGCCAAGTCCGTCGAGAGTTTTTCATACAACCGGGTATCCAATGTGGCGAAAGCCGGTGTCGTCGTGGATATCATGGAATTTACGTTGCAGGGCGTTCTCCGTGACTCCTTGATCGCCACGGACACGCTCGTAGAGGAGTTCGGGTATGATGGCGTGGCCTTGACTCCCGTCTTTTCCTCCGAACAGGATGAAGAGGACTTCTTCGCCGAGATGCGGCAACGATATCCAGGATACCGGTATATCATCTACGGACGCGGCGGTGTATCCGATGTGGTTCCGATGGGCGGAGGGCAGATGGTCATGGTCAATGGCTCGGTCTCTTTGCTGGATCTGGCCACTGAGGCCGTCATCAAGAACACCGAGGATATCCGAATCGCCACCTGGGGCAGCGACCTGGATTCGGCTTCGGATGAAGCGTTCCGAAGATTCGGGCTTGTGGCGTCCAGCCTGCTTGATGATGCGATGTATTGACCTTGACCAACACTTGCTTCCGTGCTGATATGGAATATGTTTTGAAGCCTGGAGGTTCCCATGTTGAAATTGCAGAAACCACGGAAACTATCTGCCGGCGATACGGTGGCTACGGTAAGCCTCTCTTGGGGCGGCGCCGGCGATGAAGGTCTGCTTTGGCGCTATCAGGTAGGAAAAGAACGTCTGGAACGTGATTTCGGGCTTCATGTCATTGAGATGCCCCATACCTTGAAAGGTTCTTCCTATGTCTATCATCACCCTGAGAAACGGGCGGAGGATCTGATGGAGGCTTTTCTCAATCCTGAGATCAAGGCAATCTTCGCCTGTATCGGTGGTGATGAGAGCATCCGCATGCTCCCGTATATCGACTTTGATATCATCCGTAGCAATCCGAAAATCTTCATCGGCTACTCCGATACGACGATCACCCATCTCATGTGCCTGAAGGCCGGGGTGTCGAGTTTCTATGGAGCTTCGGTTCTTGCTGAACTGGCGGAGAACATAGGGATCTTCCCCTATACCGCCGACTGGCTTCGGAAGGTGTTGTTCGACGCAAGCCCCGTCGGACGGATCCCCGCCGCTCCCCAGTGGACCGGGGAACGTATCGAATGGACGCTGGAGAACAAAGACGTGGCAAAACCTATGAAGGAGAACTCCGGGTACGAAGTGCTGCAAGGGTCAGGTGTATTCCGGGGCCCCTTGATCGGCGGTTGCATGGAAGTCCTGGAGATGGCAAAGGGGACGACCTTGTGGCCCGATCCCGCCGCGTTTGAAGGTTCCATATTGTTCCTGGAGACTTCCGAGGAAACCTCCGCACCGATGTATGTCGAGCGTTGGTTGAGGGGCTATGGCGGTATGGGTATCTTGCGGCGGATCAAAGGCATCCTGTTCGGCAAGCCGTATCAGGAAGTCCACTACACCGCATACAAGGATGTGATCCGGTCAGTCCTCGCGGAATATGGCCTGACCGACCTTCCAGTGGTCTGCAACATGAGTTTCGGGCACAACGAACCGATGTGCGTGCTGCCCTACGGAGCTATGGGAGAGTTTGACTGTACGACGGGGACCTTCTCGATACTTGATGCAGGAGTGGAGGCGTAGGGCGGGCTGCGGGCCGGCGACGGTCAGCGTTTCCCTGCCGTCTCGACCAGGTCCAGGAAATCCCCGGGGTTGTTGCTGATGATTCCCTCGACGCCGAGTTCCAGCAGGTGTTCACAATCAGTACGTCCGTTCACCGTCCAGGTGATGATCTGGTAGCCGAGCTTCTTGTGGAACTTCTTGAACATGGCTTCGTCAATCTGATGGAAATCCGGTTTCACATAGGTACACTTCGCGATATGCCGGCCCCAGCCGTGACGGAATATGCGTGGGACTCCACCATCGTCCGCGAATATCACCGCGGTCGGCAACGCCCGTTCGCTGATTTTGTTGAATGTCCTGATGGTGAACGGATTGAAAGAACTGATCAGGCATCTTTTTTCCATATGGTGTTCCTGAATCGTCTCCCAGGTCTTTTTCGCCAGTCCAGTATCCTTCGGCGACTGGCATTTCAATTCTATGTCATAGTACAGCTTGTCCCCGCACTGTTGGAAAAGTTCGCTCAGCAATGGAATCCGGGCCCCCTTGTATTTCACGTCCTTGTGGCTCCCGACATCCAGCTTCCGTAGTTCCTCGAACGTCAGGTCTTCCACGACGACATCCTGTCCGCTGACCCGCTTGAGATTGGAATCATGGACCACAACCAGCTCTCCGGTTTTGCAAAGATGGACGTCCAGCTCAACTCCGGGAATCCCTTTGTCCACACACATCCGAAAAGCCTCAAGGGTGTTCTCCGGTGCGATCGCTGAGTATCCACGATGTCCGAAAAGCATCGGGTATTCGATATTTTGAAGCAGATGTTCCATGTTCAGGCCCTTCTTTTTTATTTTGTGATGATGAAGCTGGTGAGCGTCTGGATCTCTTGCTCCCACAATGCGCTGTCGATCGTTTCAAGGATCAGAGGGATTCCCTCGAACCTTGCGTCCTGCATGATCAGCCTGAACGGAGTCCAGCCGATATTGCCTTCCCCCAGACTGTCATGCCGGTCGACATGACTGCCCAACTGGCTTTTCGCATCATTGAGGTGCATCCCCATCAACTTGTCGAAGCCGATCACCTTCGCGAACCGGTCCATGGTGTCTGCGAAAGTCTCTTCAGTTCTGATATCGTATCCCGCGGCGAAGATATGACAGGTATCTATGCATACCCCGACCTGATCGTTCTTCCGTACCTGGTCGATGATCCCGGCGATCTGTTCGAATGTCGCGCCGAGGTTCGATCCCTGTCCAGCGGTCGTCTCGATGACGGGTTTCACCCCCGGGACCCGGTCTATCGCCTCATCCAACGCTTGCGCGACCAAGGTCAGTCCCTCTTGCGGTGACACCAGGTTGAGATGCGCACCCGGATGGAAGTTGAGCCTGTCCAGCCCGAGTCGCGAGACGCGCTCCATTTCATCGACGAACGCCTCCAGGCTTTTCCGCCGTTTGTCCTGGTCTGGGTTGGCGAGATTGATCAGATAGCTGTCATGGGGAAGTATCTGGGCAGGGGAGTAGCCCAGTGTCGCACAGGCTTCGACAAAGGACCGGATGGCGGTTTCGGAGAGCGGCGGCGCGGTCCACACCTTCTGGTTCTTTGTGAAAAGGGCGAACGCCGTGGCACCAATGTCCTTCGCGTTCTCCACCGCGTTCACCGGTCCGCCGGCGGCGCTGACATGGGCTCCTATGTAATACATTGTATCATCTCCCTCAGAACCGCACGTTCCGTGTCATGTCGGCGCGATCCTAGAACTAAAGGTAGGAAAGAATGGCAGGGTTGTCAATTGATGTTTCGCGTGTTAAGGTTTCTGTCACCCGGAGGTGCGAGACACAATTCGGGTCGCATGGAGGGACAACGTGAATGACGTGTCAGGAATCCCGACTCAGAAACTGAGCTGCGGGGATGTCCTCGCTGGATTCATCCTTGTATCGATCGATGATCTCCCCGACTACAATGGGACCGGCTATCTGTTCAGACACGAACTGACAGGTATGGAAGTGTATCAGGTCGTCAACGACGACACCGAGCTCTTCTTCGCATATGCGTTCAGGACTCCGCCGTACAATGACAACGGCGTGGCCCATATCATTGAGCATAGCGTCCTTGCGGGATCGAAGAAGTATCCTGTCCGGGACCCTTTCATGTCCTTGCTCAAGGGAAGTACGAACACGTTCATGAATGCGATGACCTATGCCGACCGAACGGTATATCCGGCGGCCAGTCCGCTTCGGAAGGATTTCGACAATCTGTTCGATGTATACACCGACGCCGTCTTCGACCCCTTGCTTCGGGAGGAGACCTTCTGGCAGGAGGGAATACGGCTTGTCCCGGCCGAGGACGGTACCTTGCATTATGAAGGCGTCGTCTTCAACGAGATGCTTGGCGATGGCGCAGACCACGATTCCATCGTCGGCCGTTACTCCGTCCGTTCTCTATTCCCCGATACTCCGTATACGTATGAATCGGGAGGCGATCCCGTTCAGATCACGAAGCTGGACTATTCGCAGTTCAAAGCCTTCTATGCCAAGCATTATCATCCTTCCAACTGTAGGCTGTTCATCTATGGTGCGCTTGAACCAGGTGTGCGGCTGGACTTCCTGGAAAGTGAATATCTTGGACGTTATTCCAATCTGGGTGGTGTAGGTCCATCGCCTTTGGCTGAGGAATGGAAATGTCCCCGGCAGTTGGTGGTGACCAGTCCATGCGAGTCCTCCGACGCTTCCGACGCCGATCCTGCCAATCAAGCCTCAGTGACTCTGAGCTGGGCGACGACACAGGGGGAAGACCCCTTGGAGTTGACAACGCTCTCGACCTTGGTCGATATCCTGCTGGGTAATCCTGGTGCTCCATTGTACAAGGCGATCATCGAATCCCATATCGGTACGGATCTCTCCCCTGAAAGTGGCATGAGCGCCGATTTCCGGCAGATGCCGTTTGTCGTCGGTTACAAAGGCATCGCCCCTGAACGGGCCGAAGAAGCGGAAAAATTCCTCTTGCACACACTCAGGAACTTGTCGTTGGAGGGTATTCCCCGTGGTGAAGTGGAAGCTGCGTTGAAGCGACAGGAGTTTCGGCAGCAAGAGATAGCCGGAGGCCTTCCAAACGGATTCAGGGCGATGAGCAGGGCCATGCGCGGCTGGGTCCAGGGTAGAGCCCCCTCGGTAACGATCTCCACAGGAGAGCCGCTCACCCGGTTGCGAGAGTTGGTGGAAGCCTCCTACGAAAAGGCGGCCTCCGATCCCTCCTTGGGTTATTTCGAGCGATGGATCGCGACGAATATCGTGGAGAATCCCCATCGCTGCCTATTGACTGTCGTCCCTGATACGGAACATGTCTCCCGGCAGAAAAACCAGCTGGAGAAGCAACTTGAAAAACTCCGTACGGATATGGACAAGAAACAGTTCAAGCGGTTGCAGGAGAAATACCAGCGGTTCGTCGACTTCGAGAACGCAGGGGATTCTCCCGAAGCTGAAGCGACCGTTCCATACCTGGATCTGTCTGACCTGCCGCGAGCCATCAAGACGATCGACCAGCATGAGACGACGGTATCGGGCCGGCCGGTCTGGGTGCAACCTCAGTTCACCAATGGCATCGTCTATACCGATATCTCCATATTCCTTGATGATCTTGATGAACGGCAGATGTTGCTGATGCCCCTCTACACCCGATTGATACAGATGACGGGGATGGCCGAACTCGACTATTCCCAAGTCGCCATGCGCATACGCAATCTCACCGGTGGTTTCGTCATCTATCTGGAATCGGGGACGACCATGCGCAAGGGAACATCCGGTAGGGAAGGGGCCACGATGCTCATGATCCGGATGAAGACCCTTGAACGGGATCTGGATGAAGCCCTGCGTTTCGCCGGAGAGCTGCTCCGCACTGGAAATGTCGGTGATGGAGAACGTCTGGCCGCCGCTCTGACCGATATCAAGACGGAATATGCTGGAAGCGTCATGTATTCCGGCAATAGCTATGCCACGCTCCGGGCGACGAGCGGTTTCAATCCGATGCTTGAGCAGGGCGAGGCTATCAGCGGGCTCTATCAATGGTTGTTCCTCGAACGACAGAATGGTGATGACAAGGCGATTGTGGATGATCTTGCGTCCAGGCTGTTGGACTTGCGCCGGTTGTTGTCCGACCAGAGCCGTATCACCGTCCATGTCACGGCGGATGCCGCTATGGCCGACCTCATGGCTGAACATTGCGCTGAATTCCTTGACGGTTTCCCGGCCAGTGGGGAATTGCTGC
Source organism: uncultured Sphaerochaeta sp. (assembly GCA_964407735.1). Taxonomy (GTDB): domain Bacteria; phylum Spirochaetota; class Spirochaetia; order Sphaerochaetales; family Sphaerochaetaceae; genus Spiro-02. The sequence continues at coordinate 108,300 of CAYOWS010000006.1, forward strand.
TTCCCCGTTCCCGGAATTTTGCCGTTCAGGATATTTCCCTCGCAGATAGTACGGAACTGTTCCGTATTCCATCTACGGTAAGCTATACGGCCCTCGCTACCTCTTCCGCGGAGCCGGGAACTCCACTACAGACCGCCCAGGTAGTCTTGGGCAATATTCTCTCTGGAAACGGACTTTGGGAACGTGTGCGCGGCAAAGGTGGCGCCTATGGCGTCGAGTGCCACGCCGATGTGCTGGAGCAGGTCTTTTCGTTCTCCTCCTATCGAGATCCTCGGATCGCGGGGACCTTCGCCGACTACCGGGCGGTGTTGGAACAGGCAGCCGCGGAGCCTTTCGATGAGAAGACCGTCGACAATGCCTTGATTTCCCTGATCGGACAGGACCTCCGGCCTGTGGCTCCGCAGGAGCGGGCGATCCTTGGATTCCGCCGAATCCTCTACTCGATCAGTGACGAATTTCGTACTGACCGACGTGAGCAGATGCTCCGGGTAGATGCTTCGGAGCTTGTGGCGGCGGCAGCGGCGCTTGTGGAGGCTTTTGACGGCAAGCAGGCAAGAGTTGTCCTGGCTGGGCAGGAACTGCTTACAAAGGAATCCCGCCGGATGCCCCTGTTGGTGAGAGACGCCGTACGATTGCCTCTGTAAGTCTCGGGAATTGCGTGGTATACTGGCGTTGCCATGCTGACAGAGAAGAAAATTCTGGATCGCGACGCCGATACGGCCTCTTCTGCGAGGACCTTGGATGAAAGCCTTGGTCTGTCGTCTTTGAACATAGACCTCGATACCTTCGTGAACAACCTTCCTGGTGGTGTCATGTGCTGCGACTTCAATGACGATTTGACTTTACGCTACTACAGCAAGGGGTTTCTTGATTTGTTCGGATGTACGGAAGAGGAACTGTCGGATCTATATGGCAACAGCTTTCGTAAACTGATCTATGAAGGGGACCGTCGGGCATGCGATGAATCGATTTCATTGCAGATGTCCAAAGGGACTGCGAAAGTCCTTGAATATAGGTGCTACCATAAAAATGGGAATCTCATATGGATTCATGACCGTGGCCAGTTGATCACCTCTGAGGGGGGCGGCCGGCTATTCTTCTGTATCCTGCTGGATGTCACCGAAAGCCATGAGACCCGCGAGCAGCTACGTATGAGCCTTGAACGGTATCGGATCATCTTTGACCAGACCACCGAAATCATCTTTGAATGGGACGTCGGACGAGACAAGATCGTATTCTCCTCCAACTGGCAGAAGAAATTCGGATACGATCCTGTCTCCGAGCATGCCCGGATCTGTCTGTCGGAGGCGCCCCATATCCACCCTGAAAGTATAGCTGGCCTCCGGGAGCTGATTAGGAAATTCATCGATGGTCTGGACTATGGGGAGATCGAATGCCTGATAGCTACGCAGGCCAATGAATATATCTGGTGCCGGATTCGGGCGACCGCCCAGAAAGACGATGAGGGAAACCTGTTCAGGGTGATCGGGATCATCATCGATATAGATGAAGAGAAGAAAAAGAACGATATGCTTCTTGAGAAATCCCGCAGGGATTCACTGACGGATATCTACAACAAAGCGACTATCGCGGAACTGATCAACCAACGGCTGGATGCCATTTCACCAGACTCTTCCTATGCGCTGATTCTGTTTGATATCGATAATTTCAAGGTGCTGAACGATACCTACGGGCATCTTTGTGGCGATCAATACCTGGTGAAGATGTCCAGTATCCTCCAGGAGCTTTCCCCTTCCGAAACGATATTGGGCCGTGTCGGCGGGGATGAGTTCATGGCTTTCTGCGAATACTCAGGGAATTTCTCTTCGGTTGAGGAGTATGCGGATCGGATCTTGCTGGCGTTCCAGGGGGTTGCGCTGAATCTGCCCGACGGTCACATCGGAACATCCGGCGTCTCCTGTAGCATGGGTATCGTCCGGATCCCAGAAGATGGCCGTGAATTCCAGACACTCTATTACAAAGCCGACCAGGCGCTATATGCGGCCAAACGTAATGGGAAAGCTCGTTATGTCGTGTATCAGGAGCATTAGTCCTTGGCCGATGGTGTCCGCTCGCCCCAGATCCTCAACAATGAATTGAGTTCCTTCGGGTTCTTGAGCTTCAGCACGACGCATTGCCGGATACTGGCATTACTTTTCGCTATGTCTTCGGCCAGAGCCTTGCAGGTCGGAGCTCCACAGAGACCGCAATCGATTCCCGGCAGTACCTTGACGATTTCCCGGACTTTCTCCAGTTTATGCAGGGCTTTGCCCATGTCTTCATCCAGTTTGAGCGCCGATTTGGGTTTCGCCCGCTCAGTATAGAGCTGCGGCAGGAGGATGTCCTTGAAACTGAGTATTCGTTCGCATAGCTCAGCCGGCAGTTTTTCAGGCAGGCTGTTGGACCAGTGGCGGACCCGTTCCGTAGCAAGGAACCTGTTGCGGATCGTCAGTATCCCTCCGACGCAACCCTCTGCGCAGGCATCCAGTTCCAGGAAATCGAGATTGACTTCATCTTCGTTTTCCAGCTCCTCCAGAAAATCGATGACATTGTGCATCTCGTCGACGGCGAGGGAACGTTCTCCTTTCATGGGACATTCGCCTTTGACCAGGCTCCACTGAACCGCGGTTCTCGTGAACGTGGGGAAATGGAACCAGGCCCCGCTGGCTTCTTGCTCGTAACGTTTCTTGTTTTTTGCGAGAAGGGACTGGATCATGTTGTATACGGAATCGAGGTTGAGTACCCCTTGGAAGATCGCATGGTCTGTAGAGCCTTCTGTCTTGATCTGCGCTATTTTTGCCGCGCAGGGGGTGATGTAGAAGATACCGGTCTCTTCCGGCAGACACCCTTCCGCTTCCAGTTCCGCCCGCGCCAGGATCGCCGCCATCTGCGCCGGAGTTCTGATCAGACTGAGATTCTGTAGCAGAACCGGGTATCTGAGCTGTATCAGGCGTACCGCCGCAGGGCAGAAATTGCTGATCAGAGGGGTTTCGTAGTCATTGTTCTTCGCTTCCAGGACTTGCAGGATATCGACGCCGGTCTCGGAAAGATAGAGGTGGGTGAACCCGCATTCCATCAGCGCACGGCAGACTTGCCGTTCCGTGACTTGGTCGTCGAACTGCGCGAACAGGACCGCCGGGACTATCGCGACGCGCCAGGTATAGGTGAGCAGCTGGTCGAAGGTGCTCTGTTCCACGACCATCGCGTTGTGAGGGCATACCGCCATACACTGTCCGCAGTCGATGCAGCGTTCCCCGTCGATCCTTGCGTATCCGCCTTCGATTCTGATCGCGCCGGTCGGGCAGCGTTTCATGCAATGGGTACACCCTTTGCATCGTTCCTGCCGTACCGCCAACGTATGATGGAATACAGCTTCGGCCATCAGTCACCCCCTAGAAGAAACGTCATGGTGATATGTGTGTGATCGCCGGCCGCCGTATGGATCTCCAGGTGGTCGGAATTTTTCTTGATGTTCGGCAGGCCCATGCCCGCGCCATATCCCATTTCCCGCACTTCGTCGCTGGCCGTCGAATATCCTTCGGTCATGGCCAGGTCGAGGTCTGGTATCCCTGGCCCGGTGTCCACTACCTGGATGATGACTTTGTCCGGGTCGATGTCGCAGACCACCTCTCCACCATAGGAATGCGCGATCACGTTCACCTCGGCCTCAAAAGTCGCCACGACGATTTTCTTGATCGTCAGCGGCGCGATATCAAGCTGTTTGAGCGTTCGCTTGATCTGGCTGGAGGCGTTTCCGGCTATGGTGAAATCCCCGGCTGTGACAGGGTAGGAGACGTGCATCGATATGGCTTCCTTTTTTCCTTAGTAGACTGATTCCAACCCGCTGGCGTATAGCAATCCGCTTACCCTGAACAGGGAGAAGGGGGTCGTGATCAGTGCGATATCCAGTTCCTTCGCCATGTCGATCATAGCCTGGCTCGGCTGTTTGTTCCTGACGAGGAGAATGTTCGAGATGTCGCTCATCTCGGCGGTCCTGACGGCCTGGTTGTTGGATAGGCCTGTGATCAGAAGGATATCATCTTCCAACAGGGTGAGGACGTCGCTCATGAGGTCGCTCGCGAATCCCATCTTGACCTCCTGGTCCAGATGGCTTTCTCCGCAGACGACCTTACCCTGAACTATTTCCACTATTTCTCTCAGTTTCATCATGCCCAAAAGTATAACACGAGGTTTTGTTTTCTCATAGCGGAACTGAAAGAAAGAGTATTCCGAGCCCTTTTTGTTTCCCTGTCTGACTCATTTGCCGACAGGGGTACAATGGGGGTACCCCAGGGGTACGATAGGGGTACACGGGATATTCGACGGACGATCAACGAAAAGAAAGCCGCCGTTCATGCGGTACAACCGGAAGAACGACGGCTTCATTGTCAAAAAGGCGCTATGAATCTGATCAGCAGGACAACGCCTTGCGGATCTGTTCCATAGAGGAGGCGTCGGCGCAGGGGAGGGCGACTACCGCTTCTCCATCCTTGAACACCATCAGCGACGGAACCGCGGGAGCCTGGAGGATCTTCGCCATTCGGTCTCCCTTGTAGACGTCGATCACCTTCAGGTCGCAGCCACACTCGAATTCCTTGTGCAACGCTTCGACCTTGGTGAGCAAGGCTCTGTCCTGTTCATCCACAGCGTTGTAGACATAGACGAGTACTCTGCCCTCCTTGAGGATGTCCTTCTCCAGGGTTTCGATCTCATCGACATACTTTTCGGCCATGTATCCGGCGATCGCACCGTCACCGACGGACGTGGCGACCTGACGCAGCGTCTTGTGCCGTACATCACCCGCGGCGAAGATTCCAGGGACGGAAGTCTCCATGTCTTCATTGGTCATGATATAGCCGCGGTTGTCCAATTCCAGCAGGTTTTCAAACACCTTGGTGTTCGGGAGATACCCGATGAACAGGAAACAACCGTCCACGTCAATCGGTTCGATCTCACCCGTCTTAAGATTCTTGAGCATGACCTGTCTGAGCAGATCGTCGCCTTCAAAGGAATCCACGACGGTGTTCCAGAGGAAATGCATCTTCGGATTCGCCAGAGCCTTTGCCTTCGCCACTTCGTTGGCGTCCATGATGCCAGTATCGTGGATCACGGAGACCCAGACCTCTTTGCAGAAGCGGGTGAGGAACATCCCTTCCTCGATCGCCGCGTCGCCACTGCCGATCACCAACACTTTCTTGTCGGTATACCGTGCGGCGTCGCAAGTCGCACAGAAGGAGATGCCCTTGTCGCAGAACTGGTCTTCGTTCTTCGCTCCCGTGAGACGGGGGCGTCCGCCGGTGGCGACTACGACGGCCTTTGCATGGTAGTCGACGCGGAACGTGCTGACCACCTTGTACTTCTGCTTGTCCTCGACGCTCTTCACGTCGGTGAGCTTGACGTCGACACCGAACCTCCGGAACTGCTTGTCGAACAGTTTCATCAGCTCCGTGCCGTCGATTCCTTCGGGGAATCCCGGGTAGTTCTCCACTTCACTGGTGTAGGTGGCCAAGCCGCCGATCAATGATTTCTCGATCAGCAAGGTCTTGAGCCGTGCCCTGCCGGCATATAGGGCGGCGGTCATTCCCGCCGCTCCTCCACCGATAACTACTACATCATAGTTCTCGATTCTTTTTTCCATGTCTGCCTATTCCTTAGCGAACCATTGCATGCTTGCGCTTTTCCCACCAGTCGGCGAGGATCCACAGGCCCATCAACGCGGCGAGCTGGATCAGCAACGCGGGGACGAATCCACCGAGCACCGTCGGGAGGTATACTTTCGGGCCGGCGGTCATGAAGGTACCCTTCAGCCCTCCGGTCACAAAGCTTCCGATCGTGGATCCGGTGATGAAGAACACCAGCGCGATCACGTTCTGCACATAGCCTTCACCGATGCGGATGAATGTACCGGAGGCACAACCACCTGCCAGGACGGCGCCGATGCCGAACATGAACGAACCTACCAGCAACGAGAGGTTGATCGGGTTGCCCGGCAGTTTCGTCGGGTCGAGCTTGGACAGGTCCGGACCGTAGCTACTGATATGGAAACCGAAGAAAGCGATGGTACACAGTGCGAACGCTATCAAGACGGCTTTCGTCAGCTTGGTCTCACCGGTGAGGGTTGGATCCCTGTAGGCGGCAGTGAAGCAGAAGCGGGAACGCTGCATGCTGTAGCCAAGACCGATGCCGATCAGGATGAACGCGGGGGCGTTGGGGAATTTCGGGGCGACGATGAACGACACGATCAAACAGATGATCGACAAGGCGGCGCCGATGGCGATCTGGATCGTCTTGTTCCTCTTCCTCTGTTCCGGAGTAAGCCTTTTGCGGTTCGGCCTCTTGTTTGACGCGGGGGGCATGAAGAACTTCAGCAACTTGCCTCCGACGGTCGCACCCATGAACACGAACAGCAGGAATACCCAGCCTGCGCCGGAGAACTGAGGGAGCTGGGAGAACAGGCCACCGATGTTACAGCCGTTCGCCATCTTGGCGCCGACCCCCATCAGCAGGCCACCGATAGCGGCGGCCGCAGCCTGCTTCCAGTGCTTGATGTTGCGGATCTTCCATTGTGCGGCGAGCAGACAGGCGATCAAAGCGCCCACCAGCAGCCCGATGTCAGTGATCGAAGCCTTGTTTCCGAAGAACTGATACTTCGCCAGCGAACCGTTGTAGATGGACCAGCTATCCGCATTGATTCCAAGCAGGGTCAGGAATTTTCCTCCCCAGGTCGCCAATGGACCGGAAACACCCCAGATGCCGGAGAATGCGAACAACGCCATTGCGAAGGCGGAAATCATCACCCCTCCGGTGACGTAGCTCCATTCCTTCTTGAGCATGCGGTCGTAGTACGACAGCTTTACTTCAGTCTCTTTCTTCTCTTCCATGATTTTCCCTACCTCAGGCTTTTTCGATGATTACTTCCCATTCGCCCTCGCCGACTTCTTCGATGTCGACGTTGTAGCCCTGGCTACGAGCCCAGTCGGGTACGTTCTTCATAGCGCAGGTATGGTCGATCCCTACTACGAGGACGTCTCCAGAGGCCATTGTCGCCAGTTCGTTCTGAGTTTTTACGAGAGGTACCGGGCAAGCTTCGCCCAGACAATCAAGATAACGTTCTGCCATAATTCTTCTCCTTATGAATCGGTAAATTTTTAGCGTTTCAACAGTATAGTTGAGAGTCATTTCCCTTGCCATAGCAAAGTATGTGATTATGGTGCATAAGTCGTTTTATTGTTTATTGTATAATGAATTGTGTCTAGCATCACCAAAATCTACCCAGAGACGTGATCTGCGACGTCGCCGGGTGGGCTGTGTCTTTCAAGGGCAAAGTGAGCACTGAGTGAGCTTGGCTCAGTCGCTGGCCTTCATCAACGCAGGCAGATCCTTGATGAACACGCCCCCGCGAACAAGCCGCAGGATGCCCTCTTTCTCGAACTGGCGGAGGGTGCGGCCTACCGCGTTGCGGCCGGTGCCTAGTTCCTGGGCTATCTCGGCTTGGGTGATATGGATGAGCGAGGTTCCTTCCCGGGCGCTTCGCTCGATCAGATATGTGGCGAGGTTCTTCGAGAACGGCTGAAACACAACCTGCTGGACGAGCCAGATAACATCGGAAAAACGTGCGGTCATCTGTTGCCGGATGAACATCCTCATCTCCGGGTTTTCATCCTGCAAGGAAAGGTATAGTTCTGCGGGGAACATGATCAGTTGCGAAGGATCTTCCGCGATGATCGTGATGCCGAACGGAATGCTGTGCAGTACCGGGCATGCGCTGAGTACGCAGACTTCTGATTCATAGAGCCAATACAGCGTGATCTTCTTCGTGGTGTCGTGGGCGAACGTCGACCGGAGGCGACCGGATACAAGGAGTATCAGACTGGGACAGACGCCATGGGCATCGTAGACTATTTCATTTGGTTTGTAGGTATGCAATGTGGATTCAGCAAGTATCCTCTGCTGTTTCTCACAAGAGAGTTCATTCCAGAATGGAAGCAACTCTTGAAAGGATTTCCTCATGAGCTCATGCTGTGCTTGTGAAGATGTTTCGTTATCGATCATCCATCAATACTTCCTGTTTCGACCCTTCGCTGCATGTCTTTGCTGGTAAAGTCGTTGCTTCATGATAGATATGCGTAGGGCCGTTGTCAATCGTAGGGTGGGCAGATTTAAGCCTGATGGGCATGGCACCACGTCTACCCCCTGCGGGGCCACGTCTACGACCACGTGTAGAGTCCGGAAAGCACGTCTACGCCTCGGAAAGCAGGTGCAAGGGGTCGAACACCCCGTCTAAGACCACGTGTAGAGCCCGGGAAGCAGGCGTACCGGGGTGGAGGCCACGTCTACCCCCTGCGGAGCCACGTCTACCCATGCGGAGGCCACGTCTACCCCCTGCGGAGCCACGTCTACGACCACGTGTAGAGCCCGGAAAGCACGTCTGTCGCCGGAGGGATAACCCCGCATCACCGGCTCCGCCGCGCGGGATTCATCACCCGTATATCGTACCGCCGTCGCCTTATTTTTCATGCTCACGGAATAAGAAGAAGAATGATGCGGTTTCAGTTTGAAAAGAGAGCCGTTAATGGCTATACTACATACAGAAGAGGAGGCCAGCACCTGTGAAGTATATCGGAGCTCTTGACCAGGGGACTACCAGTACCCGTTTTATTCTGTTTGATGAAAAAGGGAAACCTTGCGCATCGCATCAGCTTGAACATGAACAGATCTTCCCTCAACCCGGATGGGTGGAGCATGATCCATGGGAGATATGGGACAATAGCGCGGAAGTCATCATCAAGACGATACGCAAGGCGGGAATCCAGGGGTCGGACGTCATGGGCGTCGGTATCACGAATCAGCGTGAGACTGTGATCGCGTGGAATCCCAAGACTGGAAAAGTCTGGTACAACGCCATCGTCTGGCAGGACTTGCGGGGAAGCGACCTCATTCATCGGCTCAAAGAGGAAATCGACGCGACTTGGATGCAGGAGAAGACGGGACTGATCATGAGCCCCTATTTCGCCGGGAGCAAGATAGCCTGGCTGCTCGACAACGTAGAGGGTCTGAGGGCGGCGGCGGAGAAAGGCGAGGCTGTGTTCGGGACCATCGATACATGGCTGGTATGGAACCTTACTGGAGGATCGAAAGTCGTCACCGACGTCACCAACGCTTCCAGATACATGCTCATGGACATCAAGACGTTGCAATGGGATGATGAACTGCTGAGGTTGTTCAATATTCCCCGTTGCGCGCTCCCTGAGATCGTGCCCTCCTCCGGTACCGTCTACGGCCTGACCTCCGCCAGCGGACCGTTGCGCAGAGCCATCCCTGTCTGCGGCATCCTGGGGGATCAGCAGGCCGCCCTGTTCGGACAGGCCTGTTTCACGGAGGGCTTGGGCAAGAGTACGTATGGAACCGGCTGTTTCCTGCTGGTCAATACCGGCGAAAAGCTCTGTACTTCGAAGATGGGGTTGTTGACGACCGTCGCATATCAGATCGCCGGACAGGAGCCCTGTTATGCTTTGGAAGGCTCCATCGCCGTGGCCGGTTCGTTGGTCCAGTGGGCGAGGGATAATCTGAAAATCGTCAGTGACGCCAAAGAACTAGACAAACTGGCTGAATCGGTGCCAGACTGTGGCGGTGTATATATCGTGCCTGCGTTCAGTGGCTTGTTCGCACCGTATTGGAGAGCTGAAGCCCGAGGTGTCATCGCCGGACTCACCGGTTATGTGACCCGGGCCCATATCTGCCGTGCGGTCCTGGAAGCGACGGCGTTCCAGGCGAACGACATATTCGAAGCCATGGAGACCGACAGCGGAATCAGGATGAAGACGCTCAAGGTCGACGGCGGCCTGACCAACAGCCGACCGCTGATGGAGTTCCAGTCCGATCTGCTGGAGATCCCCGTGATACGGCCCGCGGTCGTCGAGACCACGGCGCTGGGCGCCGCGTACGCCGCCGGTCTTTCCGTCGGCATGTGGAAGAATTTCGAGGAACTCTCCTCGTATTGGAGCGAACAGGATCGCTGGACGCCCAAGATGGATGACGCGACACGCAACCGGAAGGTCCGGTTCTGGAGAAAGGCGGTAAGCAGGACCCTCAACTGGATATCCGTCGACCCTGAAGATGCCGAAGAGGTGAGGAGATAGCGCCGTATGGGCTTTGAGATTCTGAACGCCATTCTGTCTGTCCTACGGCCTGCCGTAGAGATAGGTGTGCTGGCATGGCTCTTCTATCGGTTCTATGAAGCGATAGCGCAGACCAAGGCCATGCAGATCGTCAGGGTGGTCTTTATCCTGTTCGCTGCGTATGCGATCAGCTATATCGCCGGACTGGATACGTTCCTGTGGATATACAGGTACATGCTGGTGCCGATCTGTATCTTCATCTGCATCATATATCAGCCGGAACTGCGCAGGGCCTTTACCCAGATGTGGAGTGGGCGCAGCCGTTTCTTCCGCATGGGTTCCCAGACATCGGGCGATCAGATAGACACGATCCTCAACGCCTGTACCGTACTGACTTCGAAACGAAGGGGCGCCCTGATCGTATTCCCCCGGCATCTCGGCATCAAGAACATCATAGACAGCGGAACCAAGATCAACGCCGATCTCTCATCCTCGCTGATCCTTACCGTATTCGACCATGACACCCCGTTGCATGACGGCGCCATGATCATCCAGGGTAGCAAGATCATCGCCGCAGGATGCTATCTGCCGTTGAGTGAACAGACCGACATCAAGAAAAGTTTCGGTACGCGCCATCGCGCGGCGCTGGGGCTTGCCGAGGAATCCGACGCCGTCGTGCTGATCGTATCGGAAGAGACCGGAGCCATATCGCTGACGTACAACGCGAACCTGTACTATGATCTGGATCCGCCTACTGTCAAGCGGATGTTGCTGGCGCTGTTCAGCTACCATGATATCACCCCGGAGGAACTGATGGAGGCGGCGAGCGATGAAGCGGAGTAAGTTTATCCAGAGCATATTCTATAACTGGCCGGTGAAAGTCCTGTCCATCGTCTTCGCGATAGCGGTGTATCTGTTCATCCACTATACGACGTTGGGAGAACGGAGGATCACGATTCCAATGGAGGTCTCCTTGCCGGCGGGGTACGTAGCCTCAAGTCTGGTGCCGGATTCCGTCGAGATATCAATCAAGGGGGATGATGATCTCATCTATCTGATAGACCCGACCTATATCTCCGCGGCGCTCGATTTCTCGTATGTCGGTTCGCCGGGAATCGCGAAAGCTCCCGTCATGCTCTCCTATGCTGAGACTTTGTACAAGGCCGATAATGTCTCGATCTCCGCCAACCCCACGCAGTTCCGAGTGCTGTTCGAGTTGCCGGCTGACCAAGCTGGAGGACTTTGATGGTCCTAGGAATAGGTATTGATGCAGTTTTGATAGAACGTATGGATTCTGGGGCTATCAAAGAGTATGCCGTACGACGATTGTTCCATCCCGCTGAAGTAACGCATGCCGATACCTTGTCAGGCAAGGTGAGGGCTCAGTATCTTGCTTCTCGCTTTGCGGCGAAGGAGGCTTTCGGCAAGGCTCTCGGCTGTGGGATGTGTGGCCTGACACCCTCTGAAATAGAGGTCGTCACCGACGATCGGGGACGGCCTTCTCTCCGCCTGGAGGGGAACACTGCTCGATATGTCCAGGGCCTCGTGCCCGATTGCAGGATTTTCCTGTCCTTGACCCACGAACCTCCGCTCGCTTTGGCTCAGGTTCTGTTGACCACCGGGGAAGACGGCGCTGGTGCAGATGTCTTCGGAGACGGCCGCCGGGGAGAGGGCTGATGGCACGATCCGATTGGAGAAGACCTACGCAATGGTCGTTGGATGAGGGTAGGCGACGCATACGGTTGACGGTAGCCTATGATGGGACTCCATACTACGGATGGCAACGGCAGTCGAACGGCAGATCTGTGCAGGATGAGCTTGAAAAGGCCCTTTCCAAGATGCTCAAGGAACCGATCGAGATCTCCGGCAGTGGTCGGACCGATTCCGGGGTCCATGCGTTGGGCCAAGTCTGTCATTTCGACATATCGAGCAAGAGCATTCCCCCGCAAGCGTTCGTCAATGCGTTGAACCAGCTTCTGCCCCATGATATCCGTATCATGGAGAGCGCTGAGGTCGATGGCTGCTTCCATGCCCGGTTCTCAACCATGTCCAGGGAGTATCGGTATCTGATCAAGGAAGAGCCCGTTTTCAAACCATTCGACCGGGACCGGGCGGCGAAGGTCCGTCGGTTTCCCGATTTCAATTTGCTCAACGGCTATGCCGCATGCATCGAAGGAACCCACGATTTCACGACATTCACCGGAGCGGGTGATCGGTGTCAGAGCAAGTTCAGGGATATCTATGTCTCACGATTCAGTTGGGACCGTGATTTCTGGGGGGACCCCGTTCTGGTCTATACGATCTGCGGCAATGCTTTTCTCTTCAGGATGGTCCGCTCTTTGGTCGGGACGATGCTGCAACTGGGGGAAGATGGCGCTCCTGTCGAGGAGTTCCGCCGGCGTCTGGAAGCGAAGGACCGGTTCCAGACGGGAAGGACCGCTCCTGCCGGGGGATTGTACCTCTTCCGTATCAGCTATGACAGCGATGAGTTCGCCTGGTTCGAACCTTCCGTGGAAGCTCCGCGGGAATGTGCTGAACTGGACTCCGGTATGGACGGAAAGGAAGGGGAGAGATGAGTGCCAAGGAAGATATACTTGCCCAACGACAGGCCCTGAATGAAGCTTTTGAAGACCTATGGGGATGTTTCGACGTCGCGGAGAAGGTGCTGAAAGGGGACAATCTCTCCGAGCGGCCGTCTGTTCCCCAAAAACGTCCCGACTTTTCTCCACTGACTGAAATGCTTGTTCCTGAACCGATCCCCCCCGCGGGGGCCGATATAGATGGTTGTTCATTAGAGCAGTTGCGGAATCTTGTCTCCTCCTGTACGAAGTGCGGCCTTTGCTCGACCAGAAAGAATACCGTGTTCGGGGAGGGGGCCATGATGCCGAAGGTCATGGTCATCGGGGAAGGCCCTGGGGCCGATGAAGACGCCACGGGCCGTCCTTTCGTCGGTCGAGCCGGACAATATCTGGACAAATGGCTGTCGTCGGTCGGCATGTCCCGCGACAGGGATGTCTATATCGCCAATATCGTGAAGTGCCGACCTCCTCAGAACCGCGACCCTTCTCCTGGTGAAATGGCGGCCTGTATCGCCTACGTGAAACGACAGATCCTGCTGGTGAAACCGCAGGTAATACTCTGTATCGGCCGGATAGCTGCCCAGGCAATGCTCGATACCACCGACGGCGTAGGCAAGCTCCGGGGGCGTTTCTTCCAATATGATTCCATCCCCCTGTTGGTGACGTACCATCCCGCGGGGGTGTTGCGCAATCCGGAATATCGGAGGCCGGTATGGGACGACATGCAGAAGCTCGCGAAATTCCTCAACCAGCCGATCCCAGGGAGAGGCTAGGTGAGCAAATATGCGCTGATCGTAGCGGCGATTCCGCTCAAACAGGCCTTCACGTACGGAGTTCCCGAAACCATGGCCGACTCCGTCATGGTCGGGGTTCGTGTGGTCGTGCCGTTCGGCAAGCGTGAAGTCACCGGCTATGTCGTCGGTCTGAGCGACGACGAGCCAGACACCTCTTTCACTGTAAAGCAGATCAAGCGCGTCATCGACAAGGAGCCTCTGTATGGGCGTACCGAAGTCGAGCTCGCCGCATGGATGGGGCGGTTCTACCTGTGTAGCCAAGGCGAGGCTATCGCCACGATGATCCCCGGCGGCCGTCGGGACAGCGGGATGCCCGCCCTTGATGTCGACGACGCCCCGGATGCACCGGTCCAGGAACTTACCGAACCACAACGGGAGGCTGTCTCGGAGATCCTTTCAAGAGAGCTTCCCATGTATTATCTCTATGGAGTCACCGGTTCGGGTAAGACGGAAGTGTTCCTCCAGGTGGCCGAAGCCATGATCGCCCAAGGCAAGCAGGTGATCTATCTTGTGCCGGAGATCACCCTGACCCACCAGCTTGCAAGGCAGGTCAGCACCCGTTTCGAAGGTAAGGTCGCCGTACTCCATTCCGCCCTGACTCCCAGTCAGCGCCTGGCACAGTGGAAACGTATCAAGCGGGGCGAGGTGATGCTCGCCATCGGGGCCCGGAGCGCCGTGTTCGCTCCATTCGAGCACCTGGGCCTCATCATCATCGATGAAGAGCATGAGAACTCCTACAAATCGGGTTCTTCTCCCCGTTACCATGCCCGTCAGGTCGCACAGAAACGATGTCTCGATTCCGGGGCCACATTGGTGATGGGCAGCGCGACGCCGTCCTTGGAGGCATGGAAGCTGATGGAGGATGATCGTCAGATGCGCCGCCTCCACCTGCCGTACCGGGTCGCCGGCGGGGTACCGCCGAAGGTGTCCGTGGTGAATATGCTCGGTGAAAGCCGCACGATCAGCCGGAGCCTCCAGACTGAGATGCAGCGTGTGCTGGACCGGCGCAAGCAAGTGATCCTGTTCCTCAACCGCCGCGGTTTCTCCTACTTTTTCCATTGCCGTTCCTGCGGCTATGAGATGACCTGTCCCCATTGTTCGGTAGCGTTGACCTATCATAAGGAACATGGCGGGGAGATGGTCTGCCATTACTGTGGCTACAGGCGCAAGCCTGTGGAGGTCTGTCCCGACTGCGGTTCCCTGGATGTGGGTTACTCAGGTTTCGGGACTGAAATGGTCGAACAGGAGGTCCACAACCTGTTTCCCTATGCTTCGATAGCCCGTCTGGATACCGACAGCGCAAAGGACAAGGATTTGGTGGGGCAGGTGCTCGATGATTTCCGTACTGGAAAGACCGATATCCTCCTCGGCACGCAGATGGTAGCCAAAGGGTTGAATTTCCCCGGAGTGGAGCTGGTCGGCATCGTGCTTGCCGACAGCGGCATGAATATCCCCGACTTCAGGGCGCAGGAGCGGACTTTCGCCCTGCTCGTACAGGTCAGCGGCCGGGCCGGCCGATACAACGACCAGGGTCGCGTGGTGATCCAGACGTTCCGGCCGGACAATCCCGCCATCACCTACGCCTGCGGAGGCAAGGTGACGGAGTTCTACGAACAGGAACTACAGGTCCGCAAGGAGACCGGATTCCCACCTTACAGCAGGATGATCAATCTTGTCCTTCGCGGGAGGAATGAAGAGAAGGTTTCGGCGGCCACGGAACAGTTGGCCGGTCTGCTGGAGGAATTGTGTGAACAGCTTCGACGGCAGATGGAGGAGAAGGGGTGTGCCTCCGACGCCGCCCCTGAGGTTTTCGGTTGGTCCGAATGCCCTTTGGAACGGATCGCTGGAAACTGGCGGCATCATATCCTTGTTCGTGGAGAATCTCCGTCGGCGGTCCATGCGGTCGTCACGAAAGCCATGGAGTTCTACCAAGTTCCCTCCGGAATCTATGTCGAGGTTGACATAGATCCCTTGCAGTTGTTGTAGTTCTTCGCCGTGTGTCCAGCCGCAGCGCCTCTGGCCATGCATCTCCCTCATGCCGGCAGATCCTGTGCCGAGCTCCGTGTTTCCTCCCGGCCGTCCGCTGAAAACCTTGAGAAGATCTTTCTCGAAGCAAGGGATATCCCCAAGGCCAACAGCGCCACCACCAGCAGGATCATCTCCGGTCTGGTTTGGTATGCGTCGAACACGACCCCGTAGATCGCCTGTCCCACCGGTTGCGCGCTCATCGAGATAGCCATCATCAGCGCCAGCACCTTCCCGACCAGCTGGGGCGGAGTCGTAGTCTGTACCGCCGCCAAGGTCTGGACGCTGAATACTGTAGCCAACGCCATGCAGACGAAGTTCGCGGCGGTGATCGTGATATAGCAGGACATGGCCGACGCCCCCAGAAAGAACGGTACCGCCATCGCTCCGACGCAGACGCAGCATCCCGCCAGGACCAGATGAGAGCTGGAAAGGCTCATCTTCTTGCTGAACAGGGCGATGAATATCCCTCCGCACAGTCCTCCGAACGCCAGGACTCCCTGCGATATCCCCAGAAGCTGGTCGCTCATGCCCAAAGTATCCACGATCAGCAGGGGCGTCCCGACGATGATCATCGCGGTCAGCACCAGATTGAAAAGGGCGACCATCAGGATCACCTTGAACATAGCCGGGTTTTCATGCTTGAGATACGCGGTGCTCTCCTTGAAGTCGTTCCGGATGATCGCGAACACTCCGTCCCTCTCCGTCCGTTTTTCAAACGGGATGGTGATGAACAGTTCCATGATGGCTGAGGCGAAGAAGCAGAGCGTGCTGATGATCAGGATCGGCGTGATCCCGAACGTTCCGAAGAGCATTCCCCCGATGATCGGTCCGGCGAGGCTCGCCAGGGCGCTGATCTGGTTGATGACCGCGCCCGTCGGCACGATTCTGTCCGTCGGGACCAGGAACGGGATGCTTGCCTGGACCGTCGGCTGGTATGTGCCGTAGATGCCGTAGATGCCGTACAGCAGCATGAGCCCTACGATCAACAGCGGAACGAGCGGCAGCGTTCCGAGCAGGAAGGTCAGCGACAATATGATCGCCGCCGTCAGGAAATCGAGACAGACCATGATGTTCCTCTTGTTCACCCGGTCGGCCAAGACCCCGCCGAGGAAGGACAGCACGATCATCGGCAGGAACGAGCAGGCCGTCACGATCCCGAAAAGGGTCGCGGAACCTGTTTCCCGGAGCAGGTAGAGGGGGAGTGCGAATCTCAGTATGGCGTTGCCGAACAGCGAGATGATCTGTCCTGCCACCACGAGCGTGAAGTCTTTACTGAAGAGTCGTCGTGAATTCATTTTGGATCTCCTAGTCTTGACTTATCCATACCGACTGACGGTATGAATAGTAGGTAAAAAAATACTCTCCCTCGGATGCCGTCCAGTAGTCCTGAGCGTCCGGAACAATATCGCGAGGGGAGGTCTGGTATCAGGTTTTATAATGTCCGAAGTATCGGACATATTGTTCTATGAGTTCCTGGTCAAAGATATCGAGGTCGAGTTTTTTCAAAAGCAGGCTGAAGAACTCCACCTTGCCCCTGATCCCTTCCTCATCCGAATATGCGATGATCGGATTGATCCAGATGTTCCCCAGCGTGATGATGACCTCCGCCAGCTCCTTGGGGTACTCGGTTTTGATTGATCCGTCGCGGATACCCTCTTCGATCATCGGCTGTACGTACTGCGGAGCGACGACCGTATATATCTCCTCGATCTGGTTCGTCAGGAACTTTGGGTCGCTGAGGATTTTCGCAGTAAGGGCCCGGACCACGTCGTTCGACGGATTGGTGCAGGCCGAGCTGAACATCGTTCTGAGCTTTTCACGTCCGTTCTGCGTCTTGTCGTCCCTGATCCGGTCATAGAACACCGCGTTGTCCTCTCCGATTTTCTGGCAGACGGCTTCAAAAATTTCCTCTTTGGATTTGAAATGATGATAGATCGCCCCTTTGGACAGTCCCCCTAGGTGGTCGATGATGTCCTGGATCGACGTATCCTCGTATCCTTTCTGCATGAAAAGCTTCTGCGCTTCATCGATGATCAGTTTCACCGTTTCCTCTGGATATTTGTTTCGTGCCACGGGCGCTCCTTAGTTCCTTGGATACATACTGTTGGTATGTATGATGACGGAGGATGCTTTGTTTGTCAACAGGACGGCAAACGTTGTTCTGGATACGGACGATGAGGGAGGTACGCCGCCCTAAATTCGCAGACGACCTGCGAACAACCAGCAGACAACCCGCAGACAACCCGCAGACAACCCGCAGACAACCCGCAGACAACCCGCAGACAACCC
>CAYOWS010000006.1:126207-135283 GCA_964407735.1 uncultured Sphaerochaeta sp.
GCAGACAACCTGCGAACAACCCGCAGACGACCTGCGAACAACCCGCAGACAACCCGCAGTAAGCAGGCCGTTGCACATTGACGATTCTCTCCTTTTACAAGTATCATACAGACATGCTAGATATTTATAAACTTGGGGAGGAGGTTCTCCGTGAACCTTGCGAACCCGTAAAGACATTTGATACGGCGATTAAAGTGCTGGTCGACGCTATGTTGGAGACCTTGGCGGAAGCCGACGGCGTGGGGCTCGCTGGTCCACAGGTCGGAGTAAACCAGAGGTTGTTCGTCATCGATATCCGCGGCGAGGAAAAACGGGCGTACATCAATCCCGAGATACTCGAGACCTCCATGGAACAGGTTCCATATGAAGAAGGGTGCCTCAGTATCCCCGGGGTATGGCATGACGTCGTACGACCAGCCAAGGTCACCGTGCAGGCTCAGGATGTGAACGGCAAGGCGTTCGTCGTACATGCCGAAGGTCTGCTGGCCCGTGCGATCCAGCACGAGAACGACCACCTGAACGGGAGACTGTTCATCGATCATCTTTCCGAGGAAGAACGTGAGAAGGTCGTGAAAGCGTATGAGCGCAAGCAGAAAATAAGGAAGCGCCACTAAGATGGAGAAGGGGAGACTGCGGGTTCTGTTCGCAGGTACGCCGGAGATAGCCGTACCCTCCTTGCGGGCGATAGCTTCGGAATTCGAGGTCGTCGCCGTACTGACCAATCCTGACAAACCAGGGGCGCGGGGGAGGTCGTTGGTTCCGACTCCCGTAAAGCAGGCCGCCTTGGAGCTGGGCCTGCCGGTGTTGCAACCTGAACGGTTGCTGGCTGATGCCCGTGAAGAAGTTGCCTCCTACCATCCTGATTTCCTCGTCTCATTCGCCTATGGCCGGATGTTCGGCCCGAAGTTCCTCTCCGTGTTCAGAGAAGGGGCTGTGAATATCCATCCATCCCTGCTTCCCGTCTGTCGGGGATGCGCCCCGATCCAGAACACTATTCTCCGAGGCGATTCGGAGTCTGCGATCAGTATCCAGTGTATCGCGCAGCAGATGGATTGTGGCGATCTGTTCTATGTGGATCGGTTTCCGCTTGATGGTACCGAGACTACGCCGGTTTTGACGGACTTCGTCGCTGAACGTGCCGCGAAAGCCATTGTCCATGTGTTGCATGGTATCGAAGAAGGTACATTGTCCCCGGACCCACAAGAGGGGGAAGCCACCTACACCAAGATGGTATGCAAGGAAGATGGGTGCATCGACTGGAACGAGGATGCGAAGACGATACACGCGAAGGTCCGCGCCCTGTTGCCTTGGCCAAAGGCCACTACTTCGTTGAACGGAACGCCTCTCATGATTACGAGCGTCGTCGGACCTCTGTCCGAAGCCGGGAATGATCCCGTACCTGACGGGGTGGTTCCCGGAACGGTGGTTCGTTTTCAGAAAGGCAAAGGGATCGCCATCGCCTGCGCCGACGGATTGCTCTGGGTTGACCGTCTGCAACTTGCCGCCCGAAAAGAACTGGACTGGCAGGCGTTTTTGAACGGCAATCCTTCATTCATTGGATCTGTATTGGGAGGATGATTATGTCTGGTATGCGTCGTTTGGGCCTCTTGTTCTGTCTGCTTGCCTGTTTGCCGGTGGCCTTGTCCGCGACGCATGACGGCGTAGTCACCATATCCGTTCCGGAAAACAGGATCGGGATAGTCGATGTCCTGGAGACGAAAGCACAGGTGGACGCTATCGACACGTTGCCTGAAGAACGTCCCGTAGTCGCTCTGGTCCTATCCGGAGGTGGCGGACGCGGACTTGCCCATATCGCGGTGATTGAAGCCGTGGAAGAGTATGGCATTCCAGTGGATATGGTTCTGGGGACGAGCATGGGTTCTTTGATCGGCGGACTGTATGCCGCAGGACATTCTCCTGGGGATATACGACGTCTGATTGAACAGAACGACATGCCATCCTTGTTTATTGTCAGTCCTTTGGAATCAAAACCGCTGATTCCCGCTCCTTTTGAAAAAATCAACGACAACATATTCTCCATTGGTTTCGACAGCAGCGGGTTCGGAAGCGCACCCGGTCTGATCGGTGACCAACGAATTCTCGCATTGCTGAACACCTCTTTGGCGAAAGTCTCGCCCATCACCGATTTCGATGATCTGCCCATTCCGTTCCGTTGTATAGGGACCGATGCGGTGACCGGTGAAGAGATCATCTTCTCCGGTGGCTCGCTCGTTACCGCGATCCGGAGCAGTATCTCCATTCCCGTGGCTTTTACACCATATCCCATCGGCGGCGGTCGGTTCGCCATGGACGGTGGTATCGTCAACAACATGCCTGTGGCGTTGGCCCGGTCCTTGGGAGCCGATATCGTGATCGCCGTAGACGTGAACGCGACCCAGATCGTGACCGGTGATCAGTTGAATACGCTTTCCGGCGTAGTCACGCAAAGTCTGAACATCGTCACCCAGCGGAATGTGGAGGTCCAGTATCCACTTTGCGACATTCTGCTGAAGCCGGAACTCGGCAACGTCAGTACGTTCGACTTCTTCAACGTCGATTCAATCATCGCGGCGGGGCGTGCGGAATGCGAGGTCCATGCCGATGAATTTGAAGCCATCGCTCGCCGGATAGCTCAGACAAGGCCGTTGGAGTTCATTGATCCGGACGCACCCGGGCCATACCAGTCGTTCACCGATGCGACGATCGTCTCACTGGGCCGTCTTGATATCTCGGACAATTCCTCCGAAGTTGAACCCTTGAATCTGGATCTGTTCTCTTCTTTCATCGGACGTGTCGCGGATGACAGGTGCCTTTCCGATCTCTCATCGATGCTGGAGAACGTGCGGAAACTGTATCGGTTCGCGTCGGTGAGTTTTGAATTGCAGGCCGTGGATACAGATGCGGAGGGCAAGGTCCTTACGGAACTCGTCATCATCACCCGATCCTTCCCCGAGCAGGATTCCCGTTTGTTCATGGGTGTCTTCGGAACGACTTCAATGACGTTCGGGGTCTCCCAGCCGTTCGCCCTACAGTTCTTGCCTGCTTTGGAACTGGGGGTGCGATTCACCAATCTGACGAAGAATCAGTTTGATTTCGATATCCTTGCGAGGGTGGATGACGCCGTGCATCTTGGTTTCGTTCTGGACTATCCTCTGGTATCGACCTCTCCTACGAAACTGACCGTCAGTGCCGGGCTCGACCTCTGTCTGGGGAATCTTTCGGTGGTGAACAACCGCGCGAACCAGAATCCGGTCACTTCATTGGATTTCAGTTCAACGCTTAACTTTTCCTTGGGTGTGGACTTCCTTTCCTTCGGCCGCGCCGAGTTCGGAGGGGCGATGACTGTAGTCGCCATCGGCAAGATGAAGGTTCCCTCGAATGTGAATGAAGGAGCTATAAGTGCCAGGTGGGAGCAAGGGTTCGTAGGGCTGCCTATGGCTCGTGCCGGGGTCGTCTGGTCAGGACTTGAGCGTGGCATATTCCCCGGCGCGGGTATCCGGGCGGGTTTCCTTGGTTCCGTCGGTTTTGACCGTGGGGCTATCGCCTATAGTGTCGAAGGGGCTGTGAAACAGGTGTTCGAGTTCTCTCCGACCGACAGCATTTGGTATGATGCCTCGTTCGGGTTCTCCCGCTTGCCTCAGGAACTTTCCTCATCCTACTTCGACTATGGTACCTGGGACGGTATGCCCGGATATGGCGGCGGTACGCTTCGCAGGGACTACCTGCTCGCTGGAATCGGGTGGCAGCATACGTTCAACGTCATGGCTTTCCCGCTTCGTCTCCAGCTTCTGGTCCGGTGCGGCAGCAAGGATTCCTACGATCCGTTCGCACCGCTTACCTCAGGAAATCCCCCGACAGGCCATGCCGACTTGGACGTCCCATTCACTAGACTTGATGGCGTAGATGTCGGGTTTGGCGCTGGTTTTGGTGTTACTACTCCTATCGGGGACATTATGATTGGGTTTGGTGCCAATATCGACGGCAGGTTTTCGATCTGTGTGGAAATGTGGTGATGCCGGCCGAAAGCATGTATACCCGTTGGAACGCCTATCGCGACTATCTTACCAGACAATACGGCGAACCCGTATGGCGAGTCGGGGTGGACGCGGGGTTTTCCTGTCCGAACCGGGCCCGCGACAGAAGCGGTGGTTGCTGTTATTGCGACGGGACCGGAGCCAGCGCCGTATACCAGAGGACGAAAGAGAGTGGTTGGTACCATGACAGCCCTTTCATGGAAAACCTTGCGGCGGGACCTGCCGCGGATATCTCTTCCGATATCGCTTTCCGGATCGCTTCCATAGCGGAACAGGTGGAGCATGGCCGTGCGTTCCTCCGACGACGGTACGATGCGAACCTGCTCAGTCTCTACTTCCAGGCCTGGACCAACACCTATGCTTCCGTCGATGAGTTGCGAACGATCTATGATGCCGCCATGGCTTTGGATTCCTGGAAGGAGTTCATCGTTTCCACTCGTCCTGATTGCGTCCCTGGACCTGTGATTGATTTGCTCGCCTCCTATGGCGGGACCGTCGACAGGGTCTGGGTCGAGCTGGGATTGCAGAGTTCCTGCGACCGGACTTTGGAACGTATCGGCAGGGGGCATGACAGCCGATGTTTCCGGGATTCAGCCAGACGCTTGCAAGACCGGGGGATTGGCGTTTGCACCCATATTATCCTTGGTCTGCCCGGGGAGGGGTATGAGGATTATGGGCGGACGGCTGATACTATCAATGAAAGCGGGTGCGAAGCGGTGAAGATACATAACCTCCATATTCCTGGGGGAACTCGTTTGTACGATGAATACCTACGGGGAGAGTCCGCCTGTCCCTCCGTCAGAAGGCATGTGGAGGACACCATCTACTTGCTGAGAAGGCTCCGGTCTGATATCGTGGTAGAACGTCTGATATGCGAGACTCCTGCGCACCGGTTGGCCGCGCCACGTAGTTTCGTTGACAAAAGTCGTTTCCTTTCGATCTTGCATCAGACGATGACCGAACGGGACGTCCGACAAGGGGATCTGTCATGACCAGACCACTGCCTTTACAGAAGATAATCCGGATCACAGGTATAGTGCTCTCTCTCATCGTGGGAATCTGCATCATAGTATTGTCTTTGCTCCCTCCTACAAAAATAGCCGGGCGCATCCCATCATGGATTCCGTTCGCCGACAAAGGCGCGCATACGCTGGCGTATGCGGCCATGGGATTCAGCCTATTTCTGGCCTGCATCAGAATCCCTGGATCCGGAAGGACCCCTACATGGAAACGCTACATGTCCGGCACGAACCTGCGTCTGACCTCATGGTCCGGGTTCGCCGCGATGGAAGTCCTGGTGATCGGTTCTCTGATCGGATTCGGGATCGAGCTGTTGCAGCCTTTGACTGGACGAAGCCGGGAATTCGCCGATCTCTGCGCCGATCTGCTTGGTCTGATGGTCGGCGTCGCTTTTGGTCTGTTGGTTCTCCACCTGTTGTCTGAATGGTTCGCCGGCCGTCCTTGGCTGTATGATCCCGGCAGCAGTGGTGTCGAGGCGACCGGTGAATCCCGCCAGATGCTGACGGTGACTTCCGTTTTGGCGGATGCGCTTGCCTCTGCCGCGATTGAACTCCCCGCTGATGCCGTCGGCGCTTTGGCACAGGCCAAGGCGTTGGAGTCACAACGGCTTGACGCCTTGCTGGCGAATCCCGACGCCTCCTCCGACGCTATTCAGGAACAGGTCAGGCATTGCCGGGCGAGCCTTGGCGTCTTTGAAATGATCGAACGGAATCTGGCGTTGGCTACATCGAACGGGCTGCCCATGTGTCAGGACACAGGTATGTTCGACGTGTTCGTCGATATCGGGAAAGAGTGCCCGGTCTCACTGGCGGAGATCGAGACTGCGATATACAAGGCCGCTGAACTGGCCGTCGATAGAAGTTGTTATCGCCGGTCAGTGGTGGCCGAACCTGTGTATGATCGGAAGAATACTGGTACGAATCTTCCGCCGCTCATTACTTGGCGGCCCGTGGAAGGGGAAGATCTGAGGATTTCTGTGTTGCTGAAAGGTTTTGGGAGTGAAAACTGCTGTTCTGTCAGGATGTTGAATCCTACCGGCGGAGAAAAGGCCGTCATAGATGGTGTTCTGGATATCGTCAGCAGGGCGGGCGGCAAACCTTGTCCCCCCATTTTCCTTGGTGTGGGGATTGGGGGAACAATGGAACATGCGGCTGTCCTGTCCAAACGTGCTCTGCTTCGGGAAGTCGGAGATCCGAATCCCGATCCGCGGTACGCCGAACTTGAGCATGAACTGCTTGATGCCGTCCAGTCCCTGGGGATCGGCGCCGGTGGCCTGGGAGGTTCCATTACCGCGTTGTCTGTAGCGGTGGAGACCTCTCCCACCCATATCGCGGGCATGCCTGTGGCTGTCTCGATCAACTGTTGGGCGGATCGGAAGGTTTCGCTCGTTTTTTCCCAGTGGGAGAAAAAGACACTGAAAGTTCTGGATCTCTATGCAGGAGAGGACAAGGGGGAGCGTGATGTCTGAGCTGTTTCATCTCTCTCTTCCCCTGTACGACAAGGAAGTGGTCCCGGAGTTGAAAGCCTTTGATCTGGTCGTTCTGAACGGCAGTCTGCTTGTCGCCCGGGATCAGGCGCATAAACGGCTTTGCCGGTTGTTGTCGGAGGGACTGCCTCTTCCCGTTGGATTGAATGGGCAGATGCTCTATTACATGGGGCCTTCTCCTGCGCCAGAGGGATTCCCTATCGGAGCTTGCGGACCGACCACAAGCGCGCGGATGGATCCGTTCGCACCGACCTTGTTGGACCTTGGTCTGGCTGGAATGGTCGGAAAAGGGCCTCGCTCAAAAGAGGTCGTTGAGGCGATCGTCCGCAACAAGGCGATATATCTGCAAGCCTATGGCGGTTGCGGGGCCCTGTATGCTTCGACGGTCAGGGAGGTGGAGACCATAGCGTTCCCCGATCTTGGTCCGGAAGCGTTGCTTCGGCTCTGGGTGGAGGATTTTCCTGCCGTGGTCGCCATAGATAGCTTTGGCGACAGTGTATATTGATGATGCCGGCGTTTTTTCAGAAGTACAGGAAAGATAGTCTTTTTACGGCTGTTTTCTGAGTCCGCGTCAGTTTTTCTAGACGTTTTCAAGTTTCTGAGTTACATTTTCTCTTGTCGGGTTTGAAACGCTTCCATCCGGTTCCGGGGTGTGGGGTGAATGGAAGGTTGAAAGCCCGGTAGACCGTGAGTATAAAAGGAACGAAAATCATGAAGAGACTTCATGTACTTACGGCGGTATTCATGTGCGCCGCATGCACCATATCGCTTGTAGGTTGCTCCAAAACAGAAGAACCCTCCACCCCGACACCCGCTGCCGCGCAGCGTTCTTCCGTCAACGCATCAATTTCGATATCACTTTCACCTCAGACAATGACGTCTGCCACCAGTTCCGGTATGAACGAGATAGGCGAAGTCAACGCGGTGTTCTTGTCCGATTTCGAAGATC
The DNA here is from genome assembly GCA_964407735.1 of uncultured Sphaerochaeta sp. Classification (GTDB taxonomy): domain Bacteria; phylum Spirochaetota; class Spirochaetia; order Sphaerochaetales; family Sphaerochaetaceae; genus Spiro-02. The sequence continues at coordinate 133,697 of CAYOWS010000006.1, forward strand.
TTCCCAAGCCGAACGATTTCGGAGAGCAGATGAGCTATATCTATGGATATGCGACGATGGCTTCGGCATTACGCATTCTGTCGCAAGGTGAGGGCGTCGGTACCAATATCGGGTATGTCCTCAAGGGTGTTCTTGATGCAGGCAATGGTATGGAGAGTTTCTTCAGCGACGAGGAGACAAGGGAGCTTTTCTCCCAGTTCCAAACACATCTGATGGAGACCTTGCAAGCGAAAGTAAATGAGCTGGCGGCCAACAACCTGTCGCTTGCCCAAGAGTTTCTTTCCCAGAACACTTCTGCGGAAGGTGTTCGGACCACTTCCTCCGGTCTTCAATACAAAATTCTGACCGAAGGGACGGGGCGTAGGCCGCATGCACAGGATACCGTCACGGTGGACTACCAGATTTCATTGTTGAACGGTACCGTCATAGACAGTACCTATGTACGGGGCAGTTGCGATACGTTCAACCTCTCCTGGCTCGTCGTGGAAGGGTTCAGGGAAGGGTTGCAGCTGATGCCGGTTGGTTCGAAATATCGTTTCTGGATATCCCCCGAACTAGGTTATGGAGTCTCAGGCGGTCCTGTCATCGAACCCAATTCCCTGTTGATCATCGATGTAGAGCTCAAGGATATCATGGACTGATTCTCCCGGCCAGCCCGGATGACGGGAACGAGACTCACTCAAGCGGTGGAAGCAATGTCAGCAGTTCCTGCAACAGTCCGATCTCATAGGTCGGCTGGATATCAGGATCTCCCGATTTTCCTGCGGGATTGTACCAGCAAGTGTCGATTCCTGCGTTGTTGCCACCGAGAATATCACTGGAAAGACTATCGCCGATTACAAGGCAATGTCTCTTGTCGGTTTCTTTGAGATTGGCCAGATCAAAGAAAGTGTCAAAGAATTCCTTCTTCGGTTTCTGTACACCGACCTCTTCGCTGATGCATATGACGTCGAAGTAATTTTTCGTCTTGGAGGAATCCAGCCTGCCATGTTGCACTTTGGATATCCCGTTCGTAATGAGCGATAGTCTGTAACCCCTTTCCTGAAGTTCTTCAAGCAAAGGGATCGTTTCAGGGTAGAGCTGTCCGGCAAGGGAAAGGTAGTCGGCGAAACGTCGTCCGGCTTTGAATGGGTCCGCGTCGATACCCTGCGCCAGAAAAAAACGTGCGAATCGTTCGGTCTGCAAACGATCTATGTCGATGGTTCCCAACTCAAATTCCTTCCAGACCTGCCTGTTCGCTTCCTTGTAATCCAGAAGCTTTTGCTCCGTAGGTTCTATCCCGAGTTCTTTGCAGGTGGCGTCGAACGCCCAGGTTTCGGCGCTGTCGAAATCGAATAGGGTGCCGTCGGCGTCGAATAATAGGTAACGATACATTACATCTCCTTCTTCTCGGATAAAACAAACCATACTGCGTCATTCTCACGAGGCCGTATTTTCATACTGTCCTCGCTCGGCTTCCTGGTCTGGCTTGCTTTCTCCTTCGAATGTCCTTCCCGGATAAAACAAACCATACTGTGTCATTCTCACGAGGTCGTATTTTCATACTGTCCTCGCTCGGCTTCCTGGTCTGGCTTGCTTTCTCCTTCG
>CAYOWS010000006.1:135383-141758 GCA_964407735.1 uncultured Sphaerochaeta sp.
AATGTCCTTCCCGGATAAAACAAACCATACGGCGTCATTCTCACGAGGCCAAACTAAAAGCAAACTTTTGTACGATGAGGACATTCTACGCTTTACTTTAGCTGTGAGTTTTGCGATTATCTATGTAGTACTATAGACAAACCACGGCCCCTGTACAAGGGCGGGCGAGAGGAGATGTTTGAAAATGAAAATGAAGAATACGTTGAAAGCCCACTGGTGGCTTACCTTGCTCGCCGGTGTATTGGTGATAGCTCTTGGCTGCTATATGTTGTTCGCTACAGCGAGTTTCGTGAAGCTCGCGGTCATCATCATGGGTATTCTGGCTATCGTTTCAGGTGTAGTGACTTTGATCGAATTGAATTCCTATTCCTTCGGGGTCTATAGCAAAGGTGCAACGATATTCAAGGGCGTATTGAGTATCATTGTCGGTTTCGTGGTGTTGTTCCTGCCTGTGATTTCGGCGCAGGTGACTTGGACCGTACTGCTGTATATCATCGGGATTCAGCTTGCGATCTCCGCTGTGATCGCTTTCTGGGATGCCTTCGCTTTGCGCAAGAGTGGCTTTGTCCTTTCCGGGCTGTTGATGGAAGGTGTCCTGTCGTTGGTTTTCGCATTGCTCATGTTCCTGTTCCCGCAAAGCATCGGTACCATGTTGGTGAAGATCGTCGGCGTCATCATCGCGCTGGGAGGTATCGGCTGCATCGTATGGGCTTTCAGGATCCGTAATGCGGCGAAGCATTTTTCAAGTGCCGCTTCCTCTACCGTCATAGAAGGTGAAGCCGAAGTCATGGATGACGGCAAAGATACGAAATAAGCCGTTGGAATATTTGAAGATCTACGTGTAGCCGTACTCATAAAGACCTGCTTTTCAACCATTGGAAAGTGGGTCTTTCCTTTTGTCCTGATTGAGAGGACGGCCATGGGGAAGCGAAAAAATATAATCGCTGGAGCGAATATCCCAGGTTGTTTTTCTAGTATTTCTTCAGGCGACTGTGTATACTGGTAGCGACATCCCGCCAAGTTGCAACGGGGGAGGTATGCGGTTTTGCTGGAGGTGCTTACGATGCGACAGAAGACTCGACGGTTGATAGTGTCTTGTATGGTCGCTATAGCTGTCGTAATCGGCATCTCCACAGTGTTGCTCGCATATCAAGACAGACTCGGCCGTATCATACGGACCGATTCCTACCTGTCCTTGGAGGAGGTCTCCAAACAGAGCGTCAGCCTCATCTATGAACGGGTGGACAGTGATCGTCGCATCATAAGCAGTATCGCTGATTTCTTCAGCCGTTTTCCTGAGCCCTGTACTTCGCGAATACTTCAGGATTTCCTTGTGACGGAAACCGATTATACGCATTTCTCCAACATAGTATTCGCGGATTCCTCCGGTACGATCTGGAACGTCGACGGTATGGGAAAACGCAATATCTCCACGCAGCATTATTTCCAAGAAGCCATTTCAGGAAACACTGTCGTCTCCAGCGTAGTTCTGTCGGTCGATACCTCGTCTCCCGTCCTGGTGATCGCCGCTCCGGTGTATCGGAATGGAGAGGTCGTTGGAATCATCGCCGGTCGGTACCTGATGGAGATATTGGATGACCTCCTGACCGCGGAAAGTTTTGAAGGGAAAGGGGCCAGCTATCTCGCGGCTCGTGACGGTCTTGTGCTGCTTAGCTCGGAGAACGCTCCGATGGGTATCTCCGATTTCAAAACGGACCTCCATGGGGCTGGTTCCGCCGACGATATCGCCAGGATGCTTGCCGACATGGAGGCTGGTGTCAGCGATATCTTCACCTACCGGCTGGACGGCCAGGAGTTCCTGCTGATGTATTCTCCAATCGGAATCAACGGTTGGTATCTGATGACAGTGCTGCCACAGGACGTCATGAATGCCCGTTCTTGGGCTGTCTTCCAGCAAGTGCTGGGCGTTTTTGGTCTGTTGACGATTCTGTTCATCGCATTGGTAGCCTACATCCTCTGGATCCATTCCCGTGACCGCAAGCAGCTGGTACAGGTCAACCATGACATGACCCGCTTCTCAGATATACTTCCGGGAGGTATCTGTCGATTCCGCAAGGATAAGGATTGGACCATCATATTCGCCAACGAAGGCTTCTATCAGCTTATCGGCTATACGCAGGAAGAAATGGAATCTCGGTTCCGAAGCAAATTGTCGGCGATCCTGTATCCGGCCGATGTCATCCGGTTCACTGAAATCATCCAGTCGCTTGTAGGTTCTGAACGGTCCCAGACAGAGGATATCCGTCTGATCTGTGCGGATGGATCGTTGAAATGGATCTGGTTCAACGCGGAACTGGGGGGTGATGAAAGCATCGGAGACTGTGTCCATTCCACGTTCGTCAACATTTCGTCCCTCAAGCAGGTACAGGAACAACTACAGATGACGAAAAGGCGGTACGACCTCGTACTGAATCAGACCGAGGACATCATCTTCGATTGGAATGTCAAGGACCGGACGATCTACCCTTCCCATACGTTCCGTATGAAGCTCGGTTACGATCCCGTCTCGGAAGATTTTCCCGAGAAAGCCGTTCAGGAAAACTTGATAGATGAACATGACATCGATAGTTTCCTCGATATATTCTCCCGAATCGAACATGGCAAGCAGATCTCCGAGGGGGAGATACGGGTTAAGAATATCGATGGAGAGAGCATCTGGTTCAGAGTCATCGCGACTACCGTCTTTGATTCCACCGGAGCCCCTGTCCGGGCCGTCGGTACCTTGCAGGACATCGATGCGCAGAAACGGGCCTGGCAGGAAGTCACCGATTCCGCGGGGAGGGATTCCCTTACTCAGCTATACAATCGTCGTATGACCGCTCAGCAGGTAGAATCAATTCTTGGCGATCGTTGCGGGACGATCGCCTTCGCGGTGATAGACATTGACAATTTCAAGCAGGTGAACGATTCCATGGGGCACCTGTATGGGGATGTCGTCCTGAGTGAAATGGCGCGTGTCCTGAAGGAGAACTGCGCAACTTCCGATATCGTCGGCAGAATCGGTGGCGATGAATTCTGTATATTCTTTCCTCATGTGGATGATGAGGAATCGTTACGCTGCCAGACTTCGAAGATCATAGAGGTTCTCCATCAGTTCGGGAAGAACAACGTCTCCGGTTATGAGATTTCCGCCAGCATGGGTATTGTCATACTCAGACCCGGTGACGATCCGCTTCTGGCGAGGTTCGACAGTCTGTTTCAGAAGGCTGATACCGCTTTGTATTATGCGAAACGGAAAGGTAAGAACCAATGTGCGTTCTATTCTGAACAGATAGCGAATGAAGTGATGCTAGGCCGCAGTTCATATCCGGTCACGACACGGGTCGATGAAATGCCGATGCGACAGAAGAATTTCAAAGAGAATATCAATGATTATTTCTTCAAGATCTTCTTCGAGTATTCCAACGTGGAGAAGGCGATCCCCGTCCTGCTGGACCTGGTCGGGAAGCTGTTCGGAACGAGCCGGGTTTTCATTTGCGAATATAGTCCTGATGAGACGTCCCTTGCAGCCACGTTCGAATGGTGCAATGTCGGGATCCCTTCCGTCAAGGATCGGTATCAGAATATCTCCACGATGGATTCCGATGACCTGAAGAATTGTTTTGATGAGAACAATATTTTCTTCTGCCCCGATGTAAGTGGGTTGCGCGGGAACTCGAAGTTCATGGAAATCCTCAAGAGCCGGGAGTGCGTGTCCATATTGCTCTGCCTGATCACCGAAGGCGGCAGCCGCAAGGCTCTGATGGGCTTTGAGCAATGTGATATGGTTCGTTATCCATCGAGAGAGGAGATGGATACGCTGTCACAGCTGGCGAAGATAGTCTGTCTCTTCCTGTTGCGTGATCGTGAACAGCAACAGGTATCCTCCTTGCTGTTGGATCGCATCGGAAGCTATTCGTATGTGATTGACCTGGCCGATTTCCGATTGACCTATATCAACAAGCATGTCGTCAGAAAATGTCCAGACGCCACCCTTGGCTCTTTCTGCTATCAGGCGATCCGCGGCAATGATGCCGTTTGCCCTGATTGTCCGTTGAGGAATGGGCTCCGACAGCACGACAATGCGATTCTCACTTTCCCTGACGATACCCTGGTTTCAGCCTCTTTCTCGATTTTCAAACGGCAGGAAAAGAACCTGTGCCTGATCTGTTGCAACGGGATCTCACAATACGATACGCAGATGTTCCTGCCCTCCAAAGGGCTTTCCGCAGAAAGGGGGCTTCTTGTCGATGTGCTTGATGATATCGTCTATGTGAGCGATCCCAAAACATATGAACTGCTCTATGTGAACAAATCCGGTAGGGTTCATCTGGGGTTGATAGATACCGACTATATCGGGCATCGTTGCTATGAAGCTCTCCAGCACCGGACATCTCCCTGTCCATTCTGTACGAACGACAAGCTTACCTACGATGACTTCTATATCTGGGAGCATACCAATCCGATCGTCAACAGACACTACATACTCAAGGACAAGTTGATCGACTGGAACGGAAAACCCGCTCGTTTGGAATTCGCCGTGGATGTCACGGTGAAAGAGAATGTGAGTAAGACTCTTGGTGACCGGCTGGACAAGTCCAAAGCTATCATTGAATGCATCGGTTCCTTGATTACCGCCGAGAATCTGGATGTCGCGGTGCGATTGGTATTGGAAAAGCTGGGCCGGTTCTACCAGGCGAGCCGAACCTATATCTTCGAGATCGACTATCCTTCCCAGACTGTCTCGAATACGTATGAATGGCTGGCGGAAGGGGTCTCCCCTCAGAAAGAAGATCTGCAACGGATTCCGTTGTCTACCGTCCGACGATGGATGGAATATTTCCATAGGCATGAATCGGTGGTGATCGATGATATGAAAAAGATCGAATCCATTGATATCGAAGAATATAGGATACTAGCGTCTCAGGATATCAAGTCCCTGTATGCGACACCGTTCTTCATCCAGGAGAAGCTGGTCGGGTTTATCGGAATGGATGACCCCGTCTCTCATCATGACGACTTGTCCATGCTGGATTCCTTGTCATATTTCATCATCGAGGAGATCATCAAGCGAAGGATGCAGAATGAACTTCGTGCCATGGGATACCATGATTCCCTGACCGGCTTGCCGAATCGCAGCAGCTATGTGAAACGGCTTGCCGAACTTGAACAAGAAGCTCCGAGAGCCGTCGGAGTGTTGGTCGCCGACATCAATGGATTGAAGCAGACCAACATGGACTATGGTCATACCTATGGGGACAACCTTGTGAGGGAGGTTGGTGATATCCTTGCCAAGCGGTTCTCCGGATATGATGTATTCCGGTTGGATGGTGATGAATTCATCATCGTCTGCGTTTCTGTCAGTCAGGGTGATTTCGTTGAACTGATTCAGAAGCTCCGCAATGATATGCTCGGCCAATCCGTCTCCTTCGGTCATACATGGTCCGATCTGACTCCGGACATCGAGACGCTGATCGTCCATGCCGATGAATTGATGAATATCGAGAAACAGCAGTATTACAAGCATGTCACTACGCTGGGCAAGCATTATGATCCGATCCGGTATGAGAACCTGAAAGAAGGTTTGGAGCATGGCGATTTCCTGATGTATCTCCAACCGAAAGAAGAGGTGTCCAATGGTCGGCTCTGTGGCGCGGAAGCCCTGTGCCGGTACTGGACGGAAGAGAAAGGCCTGATCACGCCCAACCGATTCATCCCGACCCTTGAGAAGGAACGGCTGATCAAATATGTCGACCTGTATATATTTGAGGAGGTATGCAAGCTCCTGGACCGTTGGATCAAGGAAGGCCGCACTGTATTCCCGATCTCGTTGAACTTCTCCCGTATCACGTTGCTTGAATATGGACTGGTCGATGAAATCCTCGCCATCCACGGCAAGTATACCGTTCCTCGCAATCTGATTGAGATAGAGATCACGGAAAGCATCGGGGAGATGGAGCGGGAAGTCGTAGCGGGGATAGGCGCTCGGATTCATGAGCAGGGGTTCCTGATATCCCTTGATGACTTTGGTTCGAAGTACACGAGCATGTCGATCCTTTCCATGGTTCCGTTCCATACCTTGAAGATTGATCGAAGCCTGGTCGATGATATCGAAGGAAACCAGCGCACCCGGACTTTGGTGAAACATGTCATAGAGATCTGCAATGACCTAGGCGTACAATGCATCGCGGAGGGGGTGGAGACCGCCGGACAACTGAAGGTTTTGCGGGATCTTCATTGTGAATTCGTGCAGGGCTATTACTTCGACAAGCCGTTGCCGTTGGAGCGGTTTGAGCAGAAATATATGGTTTCTGGGCGGGCGGGGGGGGCCGGGGGGGGGGCTTGTAGGGAGGGCTGTCTCAGACTCACACTAGA
>CAYOWS010000007.1:0-130901 GCA_964407735.1 uncultured Sphaerochaeta sp.
GGGAGATACGCCTGACATAGACCCGGACATAGACCCAGAGATAGGGACATAGGGACATACGTCTGACTTAGACCCGGACATAGACCCACAGATAGGGACATACGTCTGACATAGACCCAGAGATAGAGAGGACGCAGGGTTGACCACCGAGCAACCCTCAAAGGAGAGATTATGAGTACAAAGAAATATCAGTTGGATGACAAGTTACAGTTCTTTCACGAACTTCTTATCCAGATGGTCAATAGAGTGGAAGAGTCGATCTACCAGGCGATGCACGCCTTCAGGAACCACGACGAAGCTTTGGCGGAGAAGGTCGTCTCGGAGGACTACTTCATTGACCAGATGCGGGACCTGATCGAGTCCGACGGAGTGCGGCTGTTGATCAGCGAAGCCCCTTACGGCCATTACATGCGTCAGGTGATCGCCGGGCTCAAGATCGTGACCAGTTTGGAACGCATGGGCGACCATGCCGCCCATCTCGCGAAGCTCGCAGTACAGACCACTGAAGGTTCCGCGCACCGAAAGATAGTCGACGCCATCGCCGACATGGCCCTTGCGGACGCAAAGATGACCCGTGCCGCCGTAGACGCCTTGATCGCGAATGACGCGGACATGGCTCGCAAAGTCGCCGCTATGGACGATGATATCGATGAACAGCGCAAGCAGATCAACGCCATGATTTTCGCAGAAGAGCCGAAAGACGCGAAACAGCGGGAGAATCTCTACAACTATTTCTACATAGCGAAGGAGATGGAACGTCTGGGAGACCATGTCACAACGATCTGTTCATGGATCGTATACATGGCCGCGGGGGTGAAACCCGATCTGAACTGACCTCCATCCTCGTTTCGGCAGGGTACGGACAGTACAGACACAATTGATTTCATGTTGCGCAGGCATATCCAGTTCTGATGGTTGTTTTTCTCATACCTCCTAGTCGGGATTGGAATGCCTGCGCTGGCTTTGTTCCGATTACCACTTTCTTTCACCAGGTGCTTGCCGTACGCTCACCAGTATGAACATTCAGTATAGATTAGCCGATCACAAAAGGGTTGTAGGCCTCGATATACATCAACAGAAATATTATCTCTGCTTCATCGACCTGGACACAGGACGGAGAACCGAGGCCAACGGCAGCCTCCGTATCAAAACCGGCATCGATCGATTGACTGCCCGGATTGAGAAAGGTGACCTTATATTGCAACAGGACGATTTCCCTATGTATCAGATACTCGCCATTCGGTTGCGTGGACGACAGAATGTCACGGTAATCGTCAGTTCATACGACCGGCTTGGAGCCCAATGGTTGGCGAATGGCATAAAGCGGGGAAGGACGACGGCGAAATTGCTCGCCGAACACCTGTTGAAGACGGCACAGGACGAATGTCCAAAGCCTTTGGAGCCAAAATCGAAAACTACTACAGCGAAACGCCTCCTGAAACTGAGCCTCTATATGCGGGAACTCGCCGACAGGGCCGATCGGATACAAAAGAACATGGAAGATCTGATGGAAGGTCGAAACTTGGAAAACTCCGTGAAAAAAGCGTTGAACATGGAGATTTCATATCGTGAGCCACTGACAGTCGACGGCATGAAGATCCCCGACAGGCTGACGGAATCCTTGCTTTCGCTGGACGACGGCAGCTTCCTCGCTGAATACCAGAAACTGGCAAAAGAAATCAAGAAGAACCTCTAGGCGGAAAATCTAACCGATGGGACGGCATACATAGCTCAATGGATATCGTCCGTATCTGAAAATCCGATGACCATGTTCCTTCCGTTGGCTTTCGCCCGATAAAGGGCCATATCGGCCTTGTGGATAAGGTCCTCGCAGATAACCGCCTTGCAGGAGACACTTTCGGAGAATCCCGCACTGACGGTGACACAGCCAAAGGGGGATGCCTTGAAAGGAATCGCAAGGTCGGTTATCGCATGGGTGATGCTTTTTGCGCAAGCCGCGAGACCTTCATCATCCATATCCCTGTTGAAAGCGATGAACTCCTCACCCCCATAACGGAAGAATTCCATGCCATACGCTTCCGATGCCCGCTTGAGACAATTCGCGATATGCATCAGACACTGGTCACCCTCAATATGCCCATAAGAATCGTTGTATCGCTTGAAGAAGTCGACATCCAGCATGATGACACCGGTGATCGGATCGGAACAGTCCATCATCCGATGTTCTTGGAGGAACTCAACCATCCTGTGGCGATTCGGGAGTCCCGTCAGTTCATCATACTCACTGATCAGCTTGATCCTGCGGCGGCCGTCGATATTTGTAAGTCGGACATGTTTCATGTACTCGCCTACGACTGAACCGATGATGATGTACGCCCCGCCGGTGACCATGTCATCCAACGCGATGTTGGACGGCTTTACGAGAAAGGAACTCGCTACGAACAGCCCGTAGTAGATGACCAATACGAAATATGTCCGGAGCGAATCGTCTATGATCACCAAAGGTACCAGAAGGAAGAAGCCGATGATGCTGGAAGCACCTCCTGTCGGGGTGATCACCGCGCTGAGATATACAGTGAAAACAAACATGGTCAGGGAGTATATGTACATTCCACAAAGAATCGCATTGTAGGAGCGTGGCTTCGAATACATCATGAAGAGTACTGTGGAGACAAGCCAGGGGCACGTATAGATGAGAGTCAGCCTTTCATAGGAAGGGATGAAAAGCGAGACTACGATCAATCCTGCGAGTACGACGATGCCGATGGTGACCAACGATCTCAACATCTGGTCGTTGAGTCTGGCGACTTCGGTCTGGTTGTCCTCAAGGAAACGTCGTTCCTCCTTGTATCTGGAGAGAAGGAGCGATACTGTACATTTTATGCTTGGCACGTGCGAACTCCTTCCGTCGGTTGTGGATTACCAACAGTTTGCAAGGAAAACGTTCATGAATCAAGAGGAAGGCAAGAGTTTGTCACTATCAGAAGTACTTGGGATCCGAATACAACTCTCTGCTCCGTTCCCTGAGAGAATGGATTCGTAAATCCTCTTTAGGAAGGATGATGCTGAAACAGGACCCTTCGCCCTCTTTGCTGGAGACGGCGACGCTGCCTCCATGGAGCACCGCCACGTGCTTGACGATAGAGAGCCCCAGCCCTGTGCCACCTTGACTGCGGCTGCGGGCTTTGTCCACCCGATAGAATCGTTCGAATATCCTGTCAAGATCACGTTCTGGAATTCCGCAGCCATGGTCAGTCACTGAAAATTTTACGAACGTCCCTTCGACCTTTGCATCGAGGCGGACCTCCGAACCCTCTTCGCTATAGGTGATCGCATTGACCGCCAGATTCACCAATGCCTGTACCATCAAGCCCCGGTTCACGAACACACCTGTGTCCAGCGGATCCCCGATGGTTTTTATCAAGGTCATCTGCTTCTGTTGCGCCTTGTACTGGACGTTCTCAATCGTCTCGTCAAGCAGGACTTCAAGCGAACAACGGCTCATGGCCGGGGTGGAGTGGGTGTTTTCCAACGAAGCCAGAAGCAAGAGGTCATTGATGATCCCCTGCATCTGTTTGGCGTTCCGGTTGATGATCTTCGAGAATTTCTTCGAGTCTTCGACTCCGACCTCTTCACTGGCGAGGATTTCCGCGAACCCTCCGACGGCGGTCAACGGAGTCTTCAGTTCGTGGGAAACGTTCGCGACGAAATCCTTTCGGATCTGTTCCAACCTCTTGAGATCGGTGATATCGGTAAACGTGATGACCACTTCTCCTGTTTTCTTGTCACGTATGTCACTGATCTCCGCTATCGAGACCTGGAAAGTCCGCTCCTTGCCGGATCCGATCAACATGGCGGTCTCACCATGAAGATGTCCGTAGCGGACTACCGTCACTTGTCCAGGGCCCTCGCCGTCCGCTGCCCGGCCGATTGCGGCCGTCAGTTCGTCATCGCCAAACAACTGGATGATGCTTTTGCCGATCAACTGGGAGGGGGCGTCATCCAGATCCGCTTGCTCCTCCGCGCTATCCTTGAGGATCATCCTGACCGCCGCTTGGTTCGCCAGGATGATGGACTGCCTCTGGTCCACCAACAATACACCTTCCGTCATCGATCGGAGGATAGAGGAATACAGTCGTTTGTCCTGTTCCAGCTGCCGTATCCGAAGCGCCAGCTCCTGGGCCATCATGTTGAGCGTTTCGGAGAGTTGCCTGAGTTCCTGAGGTGTCTCTATGAGCGTCCTCGGGGCGAGATCCCCCGCGGCGTACCGTGTAGCCGTGGAGGCGAGGCGTTCGATTGGTTTTGTGATATGCCTGATGATCAGCAACGTTACCGTGACAATGCAGATCAGCAGGATGATCAAAAGCGGGAGCAACAGTTGCATGAACTGTCTTTGCCAGGTTCTGATGTCCGAAAGGGGAGCCCCGACCCTGATGATCATCTGTTCATTGAGCTGGGGGATGTCGACAAGGACGGCGTGGTAGATCATGGTGGTCTCAAGCGTCCCACTTCTTCTCGAGCTTTCACCTTCGCCTTCGTTCATTGCTTGCCGTATTTCTTCTCTCCATGCATGGTTGTCCATGGTCATAGGATTCGTCTGGCTGTCATAGCGGACTTTTCCCTCCATGTCGACAATGGTGATCCTCACCCCTATGGTCGTCGCGTATCGGTCGAGATAGCTGTCCACGAAATCGGTCGGCCATTGCTGGTGATTTTCGATCAGCAGTCCGGGAACCTCGTCGGCAAGATGACTGCATTGAGCGGCGAGATCGATCGATGTAGATTCCGTGAGCGTCTCATGAAATGCCTTGGAAGCTGCAAATATGCAGCAGGCCACGGTGATACATAAAGCGATAAGGACGAGGATCAGCAGCCGGGACCGGAGTTTCATGCATCCTGCTCCTGATACTTGTAACCGATGCCCCATACGGTCTTCACCGCTTCTCCAGCGACACCAAGTTTTCTGCGGAGACTGGCGATCTGGACATCGATCGAACGTTCCGTAACAGGATAGTCGTTGCCCTTGACCGTACTGATCAGCTGGTTCCGGGTGAATACACGTCCGCTTTCACTGACCATCAGGTAGAGTAGGGCGAATTCTGTCGCGGTGAAACTGATTTCCTGGTCTTTGAAGAAACAGGAATGTCTCAACGGGTCCATGGCAAGCCCTGCGGGTGTTCCGATGTTCTTCTGTACCGGCTCACCGTTCGCGGAGGCTTCCTTGTCACCTTGAACCCTTCGCAACAACGCCTTTACCTTCGCGGTCAATACCTTCGGACTGAACGGTTTCGGAAGATAGTCATCGGCACCGAGCTCCAGACCTGTGATGATGTCGCTTTCTTCCGTCCTGGCTGATGCTATGATGACAGGCAGCGACTTGAGGTTCATGACGAACCTGATGTTCTTCAACACCTCCAGCCCGTTGATGCCAGGGAGCATCAGGTCGAGCACCACGAGATCAGGTTCATTCGCCCGTAACGCCGTCATGGCTTCATCTCCGCTCATGGCTCGTTCAACCTTGAACCCTTCCATCTGGAGGTGATAACGGATCAGTTCCTGGATATCCATTTCATCTTCAACTACGAGAATGGTCTTTTGACCGTTGGAAGTCATGTTTTGCATATTGGTTCCTTGCATGGTTCAACCGTACTTGATGTGGGGGAGGCGCGACAAGGGAAAAGTATGAGCGACGTGTGAATTTCATACTTTTTTCATATGCGATGCAATCGTCCGAAAGCCACTGTGTGATATGCATGGATTCTTTGATATGAAGATTTCTGTATTTTTCATGATGCATGTTGACCAAAGGCCAGGTTTCCCATACATTCCGACTATGGTCATCAATGTTGCATTTCGGGATATCTTGCACGTAGTTCCGGAGAAAAGACGCTTGCTCGCGTTTGTCATCGTGCTGTTGTTGCTGTGCTTCTTCCCGCTTGAAGGGCTTTTCGCCGCTTATGTTTCTCCTGCTGGCGTCAGTTGGGATCAATACAACGCTATAATTGATGGTGGAGATCGGACCGGAATAAAGAACCGTACCGAAGAACCGTTGGACTATAGTCCGAAAAGCTTGAGAGTCGCTCAGGTCACGATTCCTGAGGCCGTAAGTTCCGGACGTCGGATCAAGATCGACGTCCTGCCTGTGAATACCGCTGGATATGTCGGTCTGTCAAGTGTCGATGACCCCGCTGTCATCATTCCCGTCAGAGTGTTGGTCCAATATAGACCATCTTCCAATAAATGGAGCATCATGCAGGGGTATGAGGGACAGACTGAGTACATCATGCCTCCTCAATCAAAAGATTATAGGGGTATCTGGCTTTTGCTTCCGACTGCGGCGGAGTTTCCCATTGACAATAACCCGGCCTTTCCTGACGGAGCCTATTATTGTACGTTGAACATCCGTTTCAGCGAGGAGATGGACGATGGCTCCTGGCGTCTGATTGACGAGGAGATACTCCAGGTGTTCGCAGGAAAAAGTGCGACGGATTCTGCGATGCGCAATACCCCGCCCATGGTCAATGTGCTACCGTATGCATCTTCTACAGGTTTTGACCTGTATGGTTTCATCGACCGTCATACCGTCCTGGATGTCGGGCTTGTCAACGTGGTCTCTACGGCTAGGGTCGAGAACGTTACTTCATTCGCTTTGCGAATCTTTCCCGATGGTGGGTTTCCAACTTTCAGTCTTGATAATGCTCGATCTTCGTCCGGTGTTCCCTATGAGGTTTCTGTCGATGGCGGAAAATCCTGGCATGCCGATGAGTTCATCATCATGGCCGATGGTCGTAATCCAATGTATACTCCCGGAACTTCGGACAAGGACAAGTACGCACCTATCGATTCCCGGCATGTGGTAAGCATCCGGGCTGGCGCAGGCGCCGACTCGTCAAAGCTTGTGGCTGGCACCTACACCTCCACGATCGTCTTTGAGATCATTTCAACGGATTGACGGAGGATTGACGGCAGTCAGTCCTCGTACATCCCTTTGACGAGGATTTCATCGTCCTTTGAGAGCCAGACTCCTTTTGCGAGGACCGATTCAATGGAGTTTCCAGGCCCAAGGACCACCAGGTCCGCGTCCGACCCATCTTGCAAGGTTCCTTTGTGTGGGTGAAGCTCCAACGCTTTCGCGACGTTCCCGGTAATGAAGGGGAGGGCCTGCTCCAACGCAAGGCCTTGTTCCTCCACCAGTTTTCGTACTGACTCGAACAGGCTGGTCATCCTGCCGTAGGTCATGCCGACGATCTCTTTCCGCTCGTTCCATTTCGGAAAACTTCCGTTGGAGTCTGAGCTGATGGTGATCAGTTGAGAGGGACAACCGCGGTCAAGCAGTTCCTTCACCTTGCCCGGTGTATCTTCCCCCGCCGTGATATCGACATACCCGCCACAGCCCGCGAACTCCAAAGCTTGGTCAAGATGCCCGCCCATATGGGTCGGCCGGAAATGCTTCGCAGGGATCGGTGTCTCCCGGATGATCTCCAGCACTTTCCGTATCCCCTCGGCGGCGGCTCCGACATGCAGGTGTACCACTCCCGGTTTCTTGCTGAGAAGGGCGGCGATCCTCACTTCTGAGGCGAGCCTGATCAGATCCTCTTTCGTCGGATTCGAACAACGGTGGTCGCTGATCGCCAGCTTCACTCCAAGTATTTCTGAAATGTAGACGATATCATTCCCAACCGAGCCCGTGAGGGTTGGTGATGGATACTCATAGGCTCCGGTCAGGCAATAGGAGGTGATACCTGTCGCAGTCAGTCCTTTCGTCGTTGCGAGCAGGTCCGCCAAAGAACGTGTCCGACAGTCGGTTCCCAGGACTCCGACCAATGTAGTGACCCCTGCCCGGACGCAATCGGAGAACTTCAGGGCGGGGACCCTGCTGGCATACCCGTCTTCTCCGCCTCCGCCGATGCTATGCACATGCTGGTCGATCAATCCAGGGATGACTTTCCTGCCCTCCAGATCTATGGTCGACAGCTTCGGAACGGCATAGTCGATATTCCGTCCAATCTCTGCGATCTTGTCATTGGCGATCAGGATATCCTGTTGGCCGATATGACCGGGGGCGTAGATATCTGCGTTCTTGAGAAGGAACATATTCATGGCGGCACCTCGTCGATACGTATAGCATACCGCCAAAAATACCATTGTGGAAGTCCATATAGGCTCTCCTTCGTGAATGGCAATAGGTGATTTTATCGTACCCGTAGTTTTTGCTTGCGTCTGCGTTATTGTTATTGTATATTGTATACAATTATTTGTGACAGGGATTATCTCATCCCCAGAAATAGAATCTGGAGGTCCTATGCTCTTCTTCGCTCTGACTATCGTGATCGCAGCCGCCGGTGGTTGTATCGCCCGCAAGCTGAGAATGCCTGCGGGGTTCCTTGTCGGAGCTTTGATCGCGGTAGCGATCTTCAATGTACTGACAGGGAAGGCTCTGTACTATGAATGGCTGAAGTTCCTTGTACAGGTCGTTTCAGGGGCTTTGATCGGGTCCACGGTGACGAAGGGAGATATCAGGGCGCTCCGCCATCTGTTGCTTCCCGCCCTTGTCATGGTCGCAGGTATGTTGCTGGTGAATCTTGGAATCGGGACATTGATCTGGTATATATCTGATATGGAACTAGTTACCGCGTTGATGAGCTGTGTTCCAGGGGGCGTCACCGAAACGACGATCATCAGTGGGGACATGGGTGCCGATACTCCTGTCGTAGCCTTGATGCAGCTTGTGCGGTTTGTCAGCGTGATGCTGGTGTTCCCTCCGTTGATCAAGTCGATTTCAATGAAATACAGTCCGAACGAGAATCCTACGGAAGGGGAAGCGGACAAGCTCAAGGCGAAAGGGAAGGCGAATGTAGGACCCCGCGATCTGGCCATCACGCTTTTTCTTGCCATAGGTGGAGGCCTGGTAGGAGAATTCCTGCCGATACCGGCTGGGGCATTGATTTTCTCCTTGGTGGTGGTATCTGTATACAATCTATGGATGGAGAAGGCGTGGGTTCATCCGAATGAGAAATTCGCGGCCCAGATCTGTTGTGGCGCGTATATCGGATGCAAGGTCTCGCTGGACTACCTGCTGGGGGTGAGGAGCTTGCTTCTCCCCGCGCTGCTGATGGTCGTGGGCTTCGCTGTGTTCCATGTATTGCTTGGCATCCTGCTCAGCAGGCTTTTCAAACTCGAGCTGCCCGCCATGCTGTTCGCTTGCGCCCCTGGGGGTGCCTCCGATATGGCGTTGATCGCCGGCGAACTGAGCAACGACTGTTCAGCCATCGCCGTATTGCAGATTATCCGGTTGATTTTCGTCATCATCATATTCCCCCAGGTCATCAGTCTCTATGCCTCCTTGGTAGTCTGACATTACGAGATCTCTTTCCCTGTTCCAGAGTTTTTTTCGAAAGAAAGAATTCCTGCGGAAGCTAATTTCCAACGGTATCGGCAATTCTTCGATCATGGTACTACCCTTTGTACTGGAATCCACTGAAAACTGTAAAACCCTATTGACATTCGAAACGTCTTGGCATACCGTTTATAGCGTACCATTTGGTACGAACACACTACATCTTGTGTATGTATAGGTACTGCGTTTGCAGTCTAACAGGGAAAGGGGTGCAAGGCCCCATGGTCCCGCCGCTGTAAGGGAAGAGACTATGGCGAATGCCACTGAAGGCCTCATTGGTCTTCGGGAAGGCGCCACCAGTCGTTGAAGCCCGAGTCAGAAGACCTGCCTATACTGTCACGCCGCCACGGAGCATGGCATCGGCGTGGATGGTTACTACTGTCGTCGTAATCTATCCCCGCACCGCCTCTCCGTATGGGAGGAATTATGCTTACTCATATCGTCAAACGCGATGGACAGGTAGTTTTCTGCGATGGACAGAAGATAGCCTCAGCGATCGCGAAGGCCGCCAAAGCCGCGGGGGAACCGAATGTCGACGCCGACAAGCTTGCGGAGCTTGTCTTGCTCTTAGCTGCGGCCGAGGGCAAGGATACCGCGGACGTCGAGACGATCCAGGATCTTGTCGAACAGCAGCTGATTGAATCGGGTGCCGCCGCTACAGCGAAATCGTTCATCCTCTATCGCGACCAACGTCGGAAAGTCCGTGACGGACATGTCCTTGTAGATGCGACCACCCGGATGTTCAAGGATTATCTGGATGACCGTGACTGGCAGATCCAGGAGAACGCCAACACCCGCAAGTCGGTCAATGGCATGAACAACTATATCCGTGAATCCTTCACCAAACAGTACTGGCTTCATGAAGTCTATCCTCAGGAGATCCGCGAAGCCCATGCCGACGGGGCGATGCATATGCATGATCTCGGTTTCTTCGGCCCCTATTGCTGTGGCTGGGATCTTCAGCAACTTCTGACGATGGGCTTCGGTGGCGTTTCAGGAAAAGTCTCCTCCCGTCCCGCCAAGCACCTGAGGGCATTCCTCGGACAGATCGTCAACGCGACGTTCTCTACGCAAGGGGAGGCCGCCGGCGCCCAGGCCTGGTCCTCGATCGATACCTACTGTGCACCGTTCATCAGATACGATCGCCTCGATTTCTCCGCGGTCAAACAGGCGTTGCAGGAGTTCATATTCAATCTCAACGTTCCGACCAGAGTCGGATTTCAGTGTCCGTTCTCCAATCTGACCTTCGATCTGCGTGTCCCCTCCACCCTCAAGGACCAGAGCGTCATCGTCGGCGGGGAATATCGGGACGAGACCTATGGGGATTTCCAGGAGGAAATGGACCTGTTCAACCTTGCGTTCTGCGCCGTCATGATGGAGGGCGACGCCAGTGGCCGCGTGTTCACGTTCCCCATCCCCACGATCAACGTGACCAAGGACTTCCTGTGGGAAGGTCCTGTGGCCGACGCCATCATGGAGATGACCTGCAAATACGGCATTCCGTATTTCTCCAACTATGTGAACAGCGACCTCTCTCCCCAGGACGCCCTTTCCATGTGTTGTCGGCTCAGGCTCGATACGTCCGAGCTTCGCAAGCGTGGCGGCGGTCTGTTCGGTTCCAATCCTCTGACCGGTTCCGTAGGTGTAGTGACGCTCAACCTGCCCAGGCTCGCCTATGAATCGAAGGATGAAGGGGATTTTCGTCAGAAGCTGACGAAGCTTGCCACGCTGGCGAAGGAGAGCCTTGAACTGAAACGGAAGGTGGTCGAGAAAGAGACCGACCGTGGAATGTATCCGTTCTCCGCGCGTTGGCTGCAAGGGATCAAGAACAGAGAGGGTTTTTGGTGGGCCAACCATTTCAGCACGATCGGGATCGTCGGCATGCAGGAAGCCTGTCAGAACCTGCTGGGATGTGATAATGACCTCACCACTGATGCCGGACAGCGATTCGCGCTCCGTACCCTCGATTTCCTCCGCGGTTTGATCTCCTCCTACCAGACGGAGACCGGCAACTACTACAATCTCGAAGCGACACCCGCCGAAGGTACCAGCTATCGGCTCGCCCGGCTCGACAAGGAGCGCTATCCCGATATCGTCACCGCGGGGGAGAACGTACCCTATTATACGAACTCATCACAGCTTCCCGTCAGTTTCACCGACGATATCTTCGAAACCCTGGACTTGCAGGATGAATTGCAGTGCCAGTATACGGGGGGAACGGTCCTTCACCTCTATCTTGGTGAACGGGTAAAGGATATCGAAGTCGCCAAACGACTGCTGAAGACCTCCTTCACCAAATACAAGCTGCCGTATCTCTCCCTTACTCCGACGTTCTCCACCTGTGACGATCATGGCTATCTCGCGGGGGAACAGAAAGTCTGTCCTCATTGCGGCAGAGAGACTGAGGTCTGGACCCGTGTGGTGGGATATCTTCGTCCGGTCCGGGACTTTCATGTCGGCAAGAAAGAGGAGTATCGTCAGCGTAAGGTCTATGTCGTGGACGAGGCGGCGTTGTGAAATTCGCGGGGCTGGTAAAAACCTCGTTGCTGGATTTCCCCGGGCGTCTGTCCTGCGTCCTGTTCACGGACGGATGTCCCTATGATTGTTTCTATTGTCATAACCGCATCACCATCAACGGTGATGCGGCCGGTATCCCTGTCGGACAAATCCAGGAGTTCCTTGAAAAACGACAAGGTTTGTTGGAGGGGGTCGTCGTCAGCGGGGGAGAGCCCACGATCCATCGTGACCTGGAGGATTTCATCAGCCAGGTCAAGGCGATGGGGTATGCGGTCAAGCTCGATACCAACGGATGTAATCCGCAAGCTGTAACCCGACTGTTGGAGCAAGGGTTGCTTGATTATGTTGCGTTGGATGTAAAAGCCCCTTGGGACCGGTATCAGGAAATCTGTGGTTCCCATGCCGATCCCCTCAAGGTCCGGGATACCATGACGGTGTTGCAGGCTTCGACGATCATGTGGGAGGTCCGCACGACGATGGCACCGACGTTGGGCTTTGAGGATCTGTTCGCGATAGCCGGGCAGATGCCGAGAATCCCTGCGTGGAGATTGAATCCGTATCGTATTCCCGAAGTCTATAGACCGGAGGATGAAATTCGGATAAAAGCTTTCTGTCCTTCCGTCCAGGATCTTCAGGAATGGACGCTTCGGTTGAAGCTGATGCAACCTAACATGCTGGCTGTCGAGTGAGGATCGAATGAAAAGGATTATTGTTCCTGAAGGATATCCTCGTTCTCGATCCCCCAGGAATCGAGCAAAGATTCAAGCAAAGTATATTGATTGATGCTCAGCAGAGGGACCCGTTTCACCAGATGTGAAGCGGGTTTGCTTTTGCGTATCAGAGAGAACGCTTCCTCCAGACCTGTGTCGTCGAGCGTATCGGATTCCGTACCGTACAACAGGTATTCCAAGGAAGTCCCCAAGACTTCCGCGATCTTCATGCCGTTATGAGACACAGGAAGGGTTTTCTGTGTCCGGGCGCCGGAAAGCGTGCCGACGGAGATTCCTGTAAGTTTAGCAAGTTCCACCTGTCTGATCCCTTTCTTATGCATCAAGGCCTCGACCCTATGCCAGAAAGCGATGGACATCTCTTTATCACGCATATAACAAGTGTAAGCAGATATGTCTAAAAAAGCATGGATTCTCTGAGTAAAATCTTGAATTCAAGGCTTACGGTTGTAATTATATGCTTGAATAAAAGATAAAATTAATTGTATACCTTGAATTAGAGATATTATATCTTGATGATCGAGCCGTTCCAAGGGACGATTGGGGGAAGAATGAAGAGTCGTAGGCATGTATCTGCAAGGGCTGTCCAGACTCGTCGCGATGAATACAATGTTAACAAGCGTTGTGCGATTCTCCTGCTTTGCATCCCGGTAGCGGGATGGCTTGTGTTAAGCATATCATTCATCAAGCGATTATATCGCAGGCCGGACGTGGAGGGGAATCGATCCGCTTGGCTTGATGCGTTGGTCTCCTCCGAGGCGAAGAAGGTCGATATCCAGACTTTTGCGTGGAAGGGTACCTTTGTGCACCCCGACGCTGTCCATTATGAAGAGGAACTACTTGAATTCTGCCGCCTCTATGGCCGGGCGATCATCAACCAGTCCTACAAAGGGATGATACATGTCCTCGACTATCCCTTGCAGTTGGTCAGTCTGCTGGTCGTACGAGGCGAAGATCCTCATGGTGGTGAACGATATCTGCGGCTGCTGGTTTCCAACGAATCTTCCGAAGCGATTGATTATTGCGAATGGGCGGTTGACCGATTGTATCTGGATGACGGTCGGGAATTCCAGGTCCGGTTGGAGCCCCTGCGCTTCTATCAGCATATTTCTCCATGGTCTTCAGCCATGCTTTCATTGGAAACCCCTTTGCCGGTAGGTTCCATGGATCTGGAGCTCCGTCTGAAGGTCATCATGTACGCCTCATCGGGAAGAGCCGTTGTGTATGATTCCTCCCCCAAAATCATCTGTCAGTGGTTGCCGCATCGTTTGACGAACAAATATCCACAGAAATTCATCGACCAGTATCTGGCGACACATGGTATCGGGGGCCACCCACTGTATATCTATGCGGAACAGGCTGATGCCGGAATCAGGTTTTCCCATTGCCCCTATTGTGGACATTTCAATCCGGTATCGGCGGATGTCTGTAAGTGCTGCCATACTCCGAAGGCGATCCAGAAGCAATTTCTGATGCAGACGCTCGACGCCGCCTATCAGGATTTCTGTTCGTAAGGCTTCCGGCAGCATTGGCAACTTTGTCTCCTTTCATGATATGATGTCGGTACATGACCGATATCACGGTATAAGGAGCATCTATGTCCACGATCCACCTCTCCCAAAGCCAGGCCCGTCGTTTTCTCCTGCACAGGCACGGTCTGTTCGGCCCGTATCGATTTTCCGGAAAGTTGGGGATCATGGAGTTCATCCGGCAGGTGGGGTGCGTACAGTTCGATCCGATAGATGTCTGCGGCAAGAACGCGGAGCTGGTCCTTCAGTCCCGAATATCTCCCTTCTCGAAGGGGATGCTGTCCGAACTATTGTACGAGGATCGTGCGTTGGTGGACTACTTTGACAAGAATCTCGCCATCTTTCCCGTGGAGGACTGGAAGTATTTCAGCAGGACACGGGATCATTACCGCCGATATGGGAAAAGCAAGACCGAGGTCGATGCCGTAGTGGATAGGGTGGTGGAGGAAATCCACCGGAGGGGAGCCCTCTGCTCCCGCGACCTTGACATGGCGGAAAAAGTCGATTGGCATTGGAGCCATACCAGGCTTTCCCGCGCCGCGTTGGAATCGCTCTATTTTCAGGGTGATCTGGTGATACACCACAAGGCCGGCACCTCCAAATACTATGCCCTGGCCAAGGATGTCCTCCCAGCGGAGATCCTGTCCGAGCCCAATCCCTATATGGATGATGATGAATTCCTCCAATGGCGTATCCGCCGCCGGATCGGCGCTGTCGGGTTGCTGTGGAACAGGCCCTCCGACGCCTGGCTTGCGATCGATGGCCTGCGTAGCGATTCCCGCCGGAAAGCCTTCGACGCTTTGCTCGACGCAGGCGGCATCCGTTCCGTCCAGGTCGAGGGCATACCGGAGCCGTTCTATTATCTTCCAGAAGCGCAGGGCGATATGGATGATATCCTTTCTGACGCGCTGGTTGATTCCGACCGGATGGAGCTCATCGCTCCGTTGGACAACCTGATGTGGGACCGTCGATTGATCCAAAGCGTATTCGGCTTCTCCTACAAGTGGGAGATCTATACACCTGTTGACCAACGCAAATACGGTTATTATGTCTTGCCGATGCTTTTCGGGGAGAACTTCATCGGTCGGGCAGAACTGGTTTGCGACCGCAAGAAAAAGGAGCTCAAGATCTCAAAAGTCTGGCTGGAACCCGGCGTTGAAGCGGATGACCGGACGCTTTCGGCGATGCGGGAATGTTTTCGGCGGTTCGCCGTATTCAACGATTGTACGAACGTGGTGGGGAGATTGAAACCGATCATGGAATGTACTGAAATCCCCCAGGAATCCTAGGGGTTTTCGCCGTCAGGTTTTTCTTATTTTCCTAGATACGCTTTCTTGATCGCCTCGTTGTTCATCAACTCCCGCCCTGGACCGGAGAGGGTGATGCGTCCCGTTTCCATGACATAACCGACATCGGCTATCTGTAGCGCCATGTTGGCGTTCTGCTCGATCAGCAGGACCGTCACTCCAAGTTTGTTTATCTCCTTGATGATACTGAAGATATCCCTTACGACCAGAGGTGCGAGCCCCAGGGAAGGTTCATCCATCATGATCAGCTTCGGCCGTGCCATGAGCGCCCTGCCTACCGCCAGCATCTGCTGTTCGCCGCCGGAGAGGGTTCCCGCCGCCTGCCAGGATCGTTCCTTCAGCCGGGGGAAGAGGTCGTAGACCCAGGCGATATCGTCGTCGAGGTCGTCGGTCCGAAGATATCCGCCGATCTTCAGGTTCTCAAGTACGGTGAGATCAGGGAAAACCCGCCGCCCCTCGGGCACAAGCGTTATCCCTTTCGAGACGATCCTGTTGGGAGCCTGCCCGGTGACATCCTCCGCCTGGAAGTGGATGCGTCCGCTTTTGACTTTGACAAGACCTGAAATGGCACGCAAGGTCGTGGATTTCCCCGCTCCGTTTGCCCCGATCAGCGTAACTATCTGACCTTCGTTCACCTGGAAGGATATCCCTTTCACAGCTTCTATGCCGCCATAGCTTACGCACAGTTCATCAATTCTCAGCATTGTCGCTCACCCCCAGATACGCATCGATCACCCGTTGGTCGTTTGACACCTCCTCCGGGGTTCCCGTCGCGATCAGTTTTCCGAAGTCCAGGACGTAGATCCTGTCGGAAATCTGCATGACGATGTCCATATGGTGCTCAATCATGAAGATCGACAGATGATACTCCTTTCGGATCTGTCTGACGAAATCAGCGAGTTCCTGTGTCTCCTGCGGGTTCATCCCGGCCGCAGGTTCGTCAAGCAGCAGGAGTTTCGGCTCAGTCGCCAACGCCCTGGCGATCTCCAGCCTTCTTTGCAGGCCATAGGGGAGAGAGCTTGCCACCTCATCCTTCAGATGGGCGAGGTTCTGCTGTTCCAGCAAGGCCATCGCCTCTGTCCGCATCCGTTCCTCTTCCTTTCTGTTGAATCGCAATGTCGCGGAAAGGATGTTCTGTTTCGCCCTCATATGCTTTGCGATCAGGACGTTCTCAAAGACGGAGAGCGCACCGAAGAGCCTGATGTTCTGGAACGTGCGGGCGATCCCTTTCTGTGTGATCTTGTCGGGTGTCTGGCTGATCGTCAGCGGATAGTCCGTCGTGTCATCGCCCGCGTAGATCTTCTTCATCTTTCCCTGCGGGTGGTTCTCTACTATCGTTTCGCCGTAGAATGATACCTGTCCGTTTGTCGGCTCATATACACCGGTGATGCAGTTGAACGCCGTCGTCTTTCCGGCTCCGTTCGGTCCGATCAGGGCGACGATCTCCCCCTCGTTCACATCAAGGTTGAGATCGTTCAATGCGACGACACCGCCGAACTGCATCGTGACATGTTCTATATGGAGGACATTGCCGCTCATCCCTTCGCCTCCTTCCGTTTGGTCAGCCGCCCCTTCAGACGGTTGAAATAGTAGGGAAGCTCCTTGTCTCCGAACATTCCGCGTCGGAAGAAAAGAACGACTATCATGATGATGACCGAGAACATCACCATCCTGAAACCGTTTCTCAGCAGCGGGATTACCAAAGACCCCGAGACGATGAAATACCCCAGCCAGCCGAGCAGCGCCAATGCCAGCAGCATGACCGTCAGTTCCTTGTATACTTTGGAACCCTTCTTCCGTTCCTTCCTGATCAGTAGGAACGCGCCGCCGATCACGACGATGGCGAAACAGACGATGAAAGTAATCCGTCCAGAAGCGGTGGTGGAGGCGAACTTGATGTTGGAGTCGAGGAACCTGAGCCACCACTCGGAACAGGCGACATACAGGAACGTGGCGAGCACTGAGCCGGAGATGGAGCCGATGCCGCCGATGACGACGATCAACAGTATCTCATAGGTCATCGTCGAGGTGAATACCTTCGCCTGCGTGTTGGCCGCATACATGGCGAACAACGCGCCTCCGACGCCTGCGAAGAAAGACGAGATGCAGAACGAAAGCCGCTTGTGCCTGGCGAGATTGATTCCCATCGCTTCGGCGGCGATTTCATCCTCCCTGATCGCCTTGAACGCTCTTCCGTAGGAGGAGTCTATGAGGAGGATGATGAATACGATGCACAACATTCCCACGATAAACGGAACCACCGTCGAGAGCCGCATGACCACCGACCCGTTCGCATTGGTTATGTTGAAACTGGAAAAGGTCGGAAAGCTCTTGATCATGTTCGCCCCGTTCGTCACTGGTCCGAGGGGCTGCCACTGGAATATCGCCCGGATGATTTCCGCGAAGCCGAGGGTGGCTATGGCGAGATAGTCGCTTTTGAAACGAAGGACGACGACCCCTATCAGATAGGCGAACGCCGCCGCGACCAGCCCTGCGAGGATGATCGCCACGAGGACTCCCATCACCATGCTGATCGCCCCTCCCGCCCCGGAAGTACCGAACAATACCCCGAACATGTCCTGGAAAGAGAACTTGATCGCTGAACCTCCGAACAGGTAGTAGACGGCATCCTTCTGTGCCACCGGAACGGTAAATATCGCATAGGTATACGCTCCCAGCAACATGAATCCCGCTTGCCCGAGGCTGAACAGTCCCGTGAACCCGTTGAGCAGGTTCATGCTCACCGCGACGAGCGAGTAGACCGCGCCTTTCTTCAAGACGGTGAACAGCTGGCTTGTCGGAAGCAGTACCCGTGGCAACGAAGATCGTGGAATGAAACTCTGAAGGTTCTCCAGCAGGATCAGCAACGCCAGGAACCCAAGGCATATGAATAGAGACTTTAGGGAAGTGCCAATCCGCTTCTTGTTCTCGATTTTTTTCATCTACAGCCTCCTATACCTTCTGCGTCGCCTTCTCGCCGAATAGCCCGGTAGGCTTGAACACGAGGATGACGATCAGCAACGCAAAGGTGAACGCATCGGAGAACACCGTGAAATTGGTACTTTTGATGAGGTTTTCGCAGATTCCGATGATGAAGGAGCCTAATACAGCCCCTGGAATGCTGCCGATTCCTCCGAACACCGCCGCGACGAAAGCCTTGAGCCCCGGCATCGCCCCCGCGGTGGGAACTACTGCGGGATAGTTGGTGAAATACAGGATCGAACCTACCGCGGCGAGGGCCGAACCTATCACGAAGGTCAGGGAGATGATTGAATTGAGCTTGATCCCCATCAGCTGACTCGTTTCGAAATCCTTCGCGACGGCCCTCATCGCCATGCCGACCTTCGTGCGGTTGATCAGCAACGATAACGCGACCACCAGGGCGATGACAAGGAACGGTGTGATCAGTACTACCCATTTCGTAGGGGTACCCGCTATCGTCACGGTATTGGAGAGGAAGGGGAGGGAGGGATACGACATCGGCTGGCCGCCTGTCACGTATGTCGCCGTGTTCTGCAAAAGGTAGCTGACGCCGATCGCGGAGATCATCACCGACATCCTCGGGGCGGAGAACAGTGGTTCATACGCAGCGCGTTCGATGACGAAGCCCAGGACGACGGTGACTATGATGACCATAGGAAGCGCAAGGTACAGGGGCAACGACGAAGAGAAGTAGATGCCCATCAATCCTGCGGCCATGAATACGTCGCCGTGGGCAAAATTGATCAACCGCAAGATCCCGTATACCATTGTATATCCTATGGCGATCAAGGCGTACTGTCCTCCGACTGCGACGCCGGAGATCAGTATGGAAATGAAAAATTCCATGTGTTTTCTCCCCTGATAGATGGATTTTCCTGAACAAAAGAGTACTCTTTGCTTGAAGAGTCCTCTTTTCTTGGGGAAAACCGGACATCTGACGGGTTTCCCCGTCAGATGTCTGAACATTGTAAGAGGGAGGTCCGGCTAGACCGTCTGGACCGTTTCGAATTCCCAGGCGCCGTTGTTGTTCGAGCGCTTGATGTATGCGGTATTTCTGATTGCGTCTCCATTGACGCTGTCGAAAGCGATGCGTCCGGAAACACCGTCGTATACCACGTCCCAGATCGCCTTCTTGATCGCGCCAGGGTCTGTGGAACCTGCACGCTTGAACGCTTCGAGGGCTACATAATAGGCATCGTAGCCCATCGCGGTAACCGCTGAGATCGTGTCGTTTCCGCCGTTGGCGGTCAAGGCTTCGGAATCGGAGTTGATATACCCCTTGACTCCTGCGTCGAACTTGGGATTTCCACCTTCCTGATAGAAAGTCGAGACATAGAGCTTGATGTTCGTGCCGGTCGTCGCGTCGAGGACCATGTTGTCGTCAAGCGTATCGGAACCGAGGAACGGAGCCGTGATTCCAAGTGACGCCGCCTGTCGCATGATCTGGGTCGAATAGGCGATGGAAACGGGTGTGAAAATGACGTCGGCTCCATTGTTCCTCGCCTTGTTGAGGTACGAGGTGAAGTCGGAATTGTTTGTCGGGAACGAGTCGGCGATGACCGTGCCGCCAGCAGCTTCAAACGCCTGTTTGAAGAACGCTATCAGCCCCTGGTCGTATTCGTTGCCGGCTTCTCCGAGACAATAGACCGTATCCGCCCCGAACTTGTCGATGGCGAAGCGGGCCAGGACGGTTCCCTGGAACGGATCCAGGAAACAGATGCGGAAGTAATAGTCATTTCCCGCCGTGACATTCGGGTTCGTGCAGGTCACGCCAATAGCGGCTATGCCCGCGTCGTTGAAGATAGGTCCTCCAGCGATCGATACACCTGAACCATATGAACCGAGCACGACAGCGACCCCTTCGCTGACGAGCTGCGATGCTGCGGACGGAGCCTTGTCAGTGGTGGACCCGTTGTCCGCCGGGACCAGCGTGACCTGGTAGGTCTTGCCGCCCACTTCCACGGTAGGGGTCTCCTTGTTCGCAAACTTCATGCCGAGCGCTTCTTTCTTTCCACCGGAAGCCGAGTCACCCGTGGACGGCTCGAAGACGCCGATCTTAATGACTTGAGCGCCCGCGGGCTCACTCGTTCCACCTGCGAACAGGGGGACGGCCGTCAGGACGACAAGAGCGGCTAAACCAAGGGTCAACAGTTTCTTCATGGTATAGTTCCTCCGAGATTGAGATAATCAATGATAACTCGGAAAAACACTGAAAGCAATGAAATGTGACAGGAAGTTCACATGCGCTATCTCGGAGGGGCTTCTTGTACAAATGTTTTTCGATGTAGTCTTCAACGTTTGCATCTGGTTTCATCCGCACCAGAAGGTCCCTTGGTCCACATATTCCTGGGTACGAAAAATCATAGTGGAACTCGAATGATTCTGTTTCCATGTCCGGCGACGACGCGTTCCAGGTCTTTCGCCGCCAACCATACCGTCGCCGTATTTTGATTCGGATGGGCTCCGATCCATTGATCGGGGGAGATATCCGCATCGAGTACGAATTCGACTCGTCTGTCGGTATCGTTGAGTAGACCGAACGGAGTAACCGAGCCTTTTTCCAATCCGAGCAATTCCTTGAGTTTCGCTTCAGAAGCGAAACTCAGTCGTCGGCTCTCCAGCTTTCGCTGAAGGTCCTCCATGTTCGCCATTTTCTCTTTCCTGATGGATACAAGAAAATACCGTTTTCCTTTGTCGTCCCGAAGAAACAGATTCTTGAGTCCCATTCCCTTTTTCTCCGTCCTCAAGGCGTCCGCCTCTGCGACGGTGAACACCGCAGGGTGCTC
This sequence comes from uncultured Sphaerochaeta sp., assembly GCA_964407735.1. Lineage (GTDB taxonomy): Bacteria > Spirochaetota > Spirochaetia > Sphaerochaetales > Sphaerochaetaceae > Spiro-02. The sequence goes on from CAYOWS010000007.1 coordinate 21,208, forward strand.
TATTGTCTCATATGCAATACCCAGTCTATCCAGTTCTTCGAAAACTTTCTGTTGTACGACGTTCATGGAAATCTCCCTATCAGATAGAGTATAGCATATCGCTGGCTTGCGGTCGCACATATCAAGATACGTCTGACATACGGACAACCGGGAATACACGACTTGCCGGACGCAATGGCGTCAGGGCAGGCAAGTCGAGCGGGAACTAGCTTCGTAGAAGCGTATCCCGCGGTGATAGGCGGCTATGCCGCCCCAGGAGTAAGCCACGGAGTGAGGCTTATGCTGAACGGCAGTAGGCGACGGACTGATATATCGGACTTGGTCTCACAGATACGATCTATCGTCCTCTTGACAAATCTCCGCGTTGCCATTATGGTTTATGTCATAAACTACTTTACGACATAAATTGTCGTGGGGCGAATCCTGAAGGCCTCCATCGGGTTTTTCGAAAGTGGCTTGGGGTAGGAGAGGTACATGTACAACGAGAAGGAAATCAGGGAGGCTTTGGCCTCCATATCGGAAATCAAACAGACCTTGCAGGGGAACCTCAAGACGATCAGTCCGTTGTTCAACCGCAGGGGGTATATCTCGCTGTGCTACGCGATGGGTGGGTTCCTGATACTCTTTTTCACGGCGATGATCCTTGCCGAACGTCAGTGGGGGACATTGGGAGCGAGTCCCTTTGGGCTCAAGGTGACGTTTGTCGTAATGGGGATCCTCTCCCTCTGCGTTACCGGCTTTTGCAAACTCTATATATTCAAGCGGTATGCGAAAGAGGAACTGAACGGACTGGCGCTTGAGGCTCTGTTTCGGATGCCTGAAATAAAGAAGATCGTATGCGCCAACTATCTGATTACCGGTATAGGAACGGTGTTGGGATGCATCTACGCATACCGCATGGACAACTGGTGGATGGTCGCGCCGATCGTGTATTTTGTACTGGCGATCCTCTGCATCTACATGTCGGAAATGCTGGCGTTGAAAGAATACAAACTCATAGGCTACCTGTGCCTCGTCTTGGCACTCATCACCAGTATATTCATGCGCAGCAATTATCTCTATTGGCTTGGAGGCTCACTTTGTGTGATGTTCTTCGGCATGGGGATCATCATCTCGCTCGTGGCGAAGCAGCATAGACCGGAGACGCGATGATGCCGGACACCATCCAGCTGGACAAGACCATCCATGAACAGGCCCGCCTGAAGATCCTCGTGTTGCTGGCATCCTCTCCTCAAGGAACCGTCAGCTTCACGGAGATCCGAAAAAAGCTGGAAATGACGGCGGGAAACCTCAGCATACAGCTCAAAACTCTGGAAGAGGCGGGGTTCGTGAAACTGGAAAAGAGAATCGAAGGAAAGAAACCCGTTACTGACGCCAGACTGACAGACGCCGGCAAACAGGCATTGCTCGAATATATCTCATCATTGGAAAATCTGCTTTCCCATGTGATCGAATAACCCTGCCGCGGCGGGTCAGAAGGAGCATCTATGGTTCAGATCGAACACGTTACGAAGATATACAAGACCGGAGTGCAGGAGGTCCATGCGTTGCAGGGGATCAGCTGCGATATCGGGCAGGGAGAGCTGGTGGCATTCGCCGGTCCTTCAGGTTCAGGGAAGACCACGTTGCTGAATCTCGTCGGCTGTCTTGATTCCATCACCTCCGGACATATTCTTCTCGAAGGACAGGAGCTGTCCGTCTTGGACAAAAAAGGGAAGACCGCAATCCGCCAGAGCAAGATAGGGTTCATATTCCAGAACTACAACCTCATTCCTGTGCTGACCGCGGTGGAGAATGTCGAACTGGCGCTGTCGATCCTGTCGAAAGAGGATCTGGCGCATGCGGGATGTCCGGCTGGAACCAGGAAAGAGATCCGAGAGCGGTCTTCGGCGATACTGGCGGAGGTCGGCCTCGATGGACTGCAAGGCCGTAAGCCGAATGAACTGTCCGGTGGACAGCAACAACGGGTGTCCATAGCCCGTGCTTTGGTGAAACGCCCCTCCATCATCCTCGCGGACGAACCGACGGCGAACCTTGATTCCACCAATAGCCAGCTGATCCTGGACCTGATCGTACAGTTGAACGAAACCTACGGGATCACCTGCGTGTTTTCCAGCCACGACCAGAGGGTGCTGGACCATACCCGGCGCGTCATCATGCTGGAGGATGGAAAGATCGTGGAGGACCGCCGATGCTGATATTGTTGCGCATGGCTTGGAAGAACCTGTTCCGGTACAAGAAGCGGACGGTCATCACAGCCTTCGCCATAGCGATAGGAGTCATGTTCTCCATCGCCGTTGAAGCGTTGCTGGTGGGGCTGGACCAGGAATCGTTCCGGAACCTGATCTGGTATGAGACGTCGTCCGCGAAGGTTTTTGCCCCGGGATATTTCAAGGATCGCCAGCAGGCTCCTATCGACCGGTTGATTCCCGCGTCACAGCGACCGGTCATAGAAGATGCGTTGACCGCTGAAGGGCTGTCGTTCACACCGAGATATCAGTCCATGGCCGAGGTGTTTTTCCTTGAGGACTCATTTCCCGCCGCTGGTTCTCTGACCGGTATCGTCTATGGTGTCGATCCTCTCCGGGATGGAGAGGTCTACAGGATCGCGTCATCGGTCGAAGACGGGCGTTGGCTGTCTCCAGGGGAGGAAGGCGTCGTGCTCGGTAGCTGGCTCGCCTACGACATGCAGGCCGAAGTCGGATATTATGTCACGATTCAGTGCAAGGGGAAGGGTGGCTTCGTCCAGACGATGGACGTCCCGGTCGTCGGAATCGTGCAGACGGACAATCCGGTCGTCAATTCCACGGCGATGTACATGGATTTGGAATTTCTAAATGAAATGCTCGAACTGGAGGGTGATGTCAGCGAATATTCCCTGTCATCCTCCAACTTGTCCGCATTGCAGGGAGCTGACTATGTCGGCGGCAAACTCTCCGCCTTGCAAGGACGGCTCGGTTCGGTCGAACTGTACCGTTGGGACCAGCTGGCCGAAGACGAAGTATCCCTGTCCAAGACGAAAAGTGCCTCTTCCCGGATACTGATGCTATTTATGTTCATCATCGCCGCGGTCGGTATCTCCAATACGATGCTGATGGCTGTCATGGAACGGAAGAACGAGGTCGGGATGCTCAAGGCCCTTGGATACCCAAGCTCCCGCATCGAATTCCTGTTTACTGCGGAAGGCGTGTTCCTGGGATTCCTCGGCAGCTTGGTTGGAATGATCGGAGGTGTCGCGTTGACATACCCGATGGTCGTGCATGGCCTCGATTTCTCCTCGATGCTTGCCGGTGTGAATATCGGATATCGGGTATCGGGAGTGATGCGGGGAGCGTGGAGTCCGGAAAGTTTCTTCATCATTTCAGGAGGTGCGCTGCTGGTGTCGGCCATCTCCGCGTGGCTTCCCGTACGTAAGATGTCCCGGACGGAAATCGCTGTGATTTTCCGTAAGATATGAGGAGGGGGGATATGTTCTATTCACTCGCATTCAAGAACATCGGGCGTAATGTACGGCGTACGGTTCTCTCCGCCAGCGCGATTTTCCTTGTAGCTATCATGCTGTGCCTGCTGTTCTCATTTGAAAACGGAATGATTGATGACATGTTGGACAACGTAAAGGCCCATGTCACGGGAGATATCCGTATCCGTAATGCGGAATTTTCAAAGAATGAACGGGTCCGACCGATACAGTTCTTTATTCCGGACGCAGAGAAGGCGATGGATGCGATCAAGCGGGTCGTCGGAGTGACCAATGCCGATATCAAGACCTCGACCACCGTCTCCATCTATCGGAACGACGATACTTCCCTTGCATCGGTAGTCGGACTTGATGTACAGGATTCTCCATTTCTGCATGGGCGCGGTGTGACGCTTCTCGAAGGACGTCTTCCAGGACAAGGGACCCGCGAGGTAGCTATTTCCAGCGGCTTGGCCTCTACTTCCGGTCTGACAGTCGGTGACAAGTTCACCTTCATGACGCAGACGGCGGCAAGGGGTACCAACGGAAGTACCGCGACGGTCGTTGGAATCGTCCACGTCGATGATGTGGATTTCAACGGCAATACTTTCTTCATGGACTGGTCCACCCTCGGCACCATCCTCCGTATGCCGGGAGGGGCATTGGAGCTCTTGGTCAGGATCTCGCCAAAGGTCGATCTGGATGCGACGGTCCAGGCGATATCTTCCTCCCTCGCCCCTCTGTATCCGGACATGTCGATCGAAACTGTACCTTGGACAGAAGTGAACATCCTGTACCAGTTGTTCCAGATCATGGATCTCATGTATCTCTACATCGGTCTGTTCTTCTTCCTGATCGCTTCGACGGTGATCTTCAATACGACGATGATGTCGATCCTGGAGCGCAAACGGGAGATCGGGACATTGGTATCGTTGGGGTATGGACCGAGGAAGGTGATGCGCCTGTTCCTCACCGAGAGCGCCATGATCAGTTTCCTGGCATCTTCCCTTGGCGCTGTCGTCGGAGCGGTCGGTGTAGCGATCATGCACCGCTATGGATTCGACATGAACGCGATGGGAGGAAGCTCGATAAGCGGGATGAACCTTTCAAACTATGTCTATCCCTCGCTTCCGCTTTCGATGTATCTGGTGATCGTAGCCGTAGGCACTTGTACAGCCTTCCTCGCATGCATCATCCCCGCGAGGAAGGTTCTGAAGATAGAGCCCGCTGAAGCGTTGCGGGCCGAGAACTAGGAATCTGAAAAAGAGGAGTAATATGTCGATGAAACGAATGAAGGCCGTCTGCCTGGGGATTTGTCTTTCCATGATTTGCCTGTCACCGGTCTGGGGCATGGATGCTGATGCGATCGTGGATGCCATTGAAAGGAACCAGGCTTTCAAGACTGTGGTCACTGAAGCTACGATCGTCACTACGGACCGGCTGGGTTCCTCGACCCAACAATTCATTTCCTATGGCAAGCACAACGGTGATACGCTGGTAGTCGTGACAGCCGGAGTGGACAAGGGGCAGAAGGTCCTGCGCAAAGGGGCCTCGATCTATCTCTACTATCCAGAAGCCGAAGAGGTCATCCGTCTTCAGGGAAGCGCCCTGAAGGATTCCTTCATGGGATCTGATTTCTCCTATGAGGATCTTACCGGCGACAACGGCATCAAGGACAACTATACAGCGGAATTGCTGGGGATCGTACAAGTGGACGGATATGACTGCTATCACATGATGTTCACGGCCAAGAACCGGAAACAGACCTATCAGAAACAGGAAGCCTACATCGACACGGAACTGTTCGTCAGCCGCAGGTCTATTCTCTACAGCGCGAGCGGACGGGCGTTGCGAGAGATCACCTCGTCTGAATTCCTGACGGAGAAGGGCTTCGTGTTCGCCGCCTCGTCGGTCATGAGGGACTTGATGAAAAAGAACAGCAATACTACCATGCAGGTTGATTCCCTTCAGGTGGATGTCCCGATTCCTGAATCATATTTCTCAAAGGATGAATTGATATGGTGATAAGAAGAAAACTTGTTGTTTGTGCTTTCCTTGCCTGTCTTGTGTTTTCCCTGTCGTCTGTCGGTGCCGCTGAGGTCTCTGGAATGACCAGTTTCTCTACAGGAGGCATGTTCGCTGAAGGTGGCTTCTCGATGTGGTATTCAACCGCACAGGCCCGTCTGTCGGTATCGACGCCTGTCAGTTCAAGTGTGAAGGCTCAGATATCAGGTGTATATACATTGACTCCAGGGATTAATCTTTCCACATTTCGACTTGAATATCGGAATACAGTCGCGCTGGAAAAGGCCTATGTCCGTTTTCGGTTGCCTTGGGTCGGTGATCAGATGATGCGTCTTACCTTCGGCAAATCGCCTTTGGCCTGGGGGTATGGACAGTATTTCAATGCAGGAGACATCATTTTTGGAGCGATGCCGAATTCTGAAGTTTCGAACGGAGAACTGTTGTCCGCGGAATACCGAACGGCCACAGCATGGATGGGGCATATTTTCTTTCCCCTATGGCGATACGCTTCCGTAGAATTTCTGGTTCTTCCTCAGATTGATGAAGGATCGGTCATCCAAGGTAACTTTAGTTCTTTGGGGCTAGGGAGGCTGGGGACTCGTCTGACTATAAATCCAGGTCTGCGTATACTTGATTCATTTGAATTCGGATATCTTGGATTTTCCGATGGATCATCCCATGCCTTGAGCTTTGCCATGGATGGAAATATTTGGCTTGACTACAATTTTGCGTTGAGTACAAAGATCGTTCCAGCGGAGGCCGATTCCTTCACGACAAATCTTACAATCAGCATTGCATTGCAGAAGATATTCCAGATTCCGACCAGCACCAGAAACATGCCGCTTTCATTCCGGTTTGAAGCATTGCTTCGCAATAAAACGCATGTACTGAACCTTTTTGGTGTTGTTTCTCTAGGTGTGCTGGATTCTTTAAGCGTAAGTATTACGACTTCCTATGAGTATGCGAAGTATGTCTCTTCTTATTTGTTGATAGCCTATAGGCCTACCGCCGGCTTGACCTTAGGCATACAAGGAGGTATCTATTCGACGCCTCCTATAGAGGGGTATGACAAGCGTGGGAACATGGGTGTACTGACGGTTTCCGCCCAATACGCTTTCTGAGTGGATGAAACAAGCCATCGGAACCGATGGCTTGTTCTGTATAACGGAATGATTTTGAAGGGATCAGAAGTTGTAGACGGCTCCTATCTGGCCGCCTCCGGCAAAGCCCACGTTGAATCCACTTCTTCCCGTTCCTTCCCACCAGTCCTTGTTTGGAATATTCAAACGTACTCCGAGAGGAATTCGAAGGAAGACATCCAATGGAATATTCGCGAACGTATAGGATATTCCAACGGAAGCTGTGATGTCCAACATCAATACATACGGTTTGTAGGATACACCATAAAGCCGTCCATAGCCTACGGGGATGCCAACGCCGAGATCACCCCCTACGGTGAGGTCCAGGTAATCGCGTTCACTTAGCTTGAAGCTATATACATTGTAATTTACACCGGCACCGATCAAAAATCCACGGGCACCTACGCTGTATCCCAAAGATAACTGTACATCCAGTTTGTCAGTGATGTCGTATGTACCGATAATGCCTTCCAACGGATATCCGACCGTAACTCCGGCTCCGAATTTCGTCTTTGATTCCGCGGCAGATACCACAGGAATCAGAAGCAGTAGAACAAGAATAGTTGCGACAAGGGCTTTTTTCATGTCTCACTCCTTAGAAGGGTCTACCCTTCGTTAACATCTTGCCTCAACTGTACAATAGCTTTTGAGTGAAACATATCTACCAAAAGGGTGTATATCGTGGTCTGGAAAGACCCTCGGCATACTGCCCCCTCGGTTCGTTTGAGGAGACGTAGAGGAGACGTAGAGGTCTTAGGGTCCCATCACGAACCCGCGGTCCGTGTGGACGAGGGTGAAATGGAATCTGACTCCATCGCCCAGCCAGAGAGTATGTGAATACTCAAGAGGAGTACCGTCGTCAAGATACGAGATGCCTTTGACCAGGATCAGGGGGGCGTCGTTGCTGCTTTTGAGCAATTCACTTTCCGAGTGGGTAGGGCGGACCACCTCAAAGAAATCCTCGACCCTGACCGGTGTGATCCGGTACCGCTCCGCCAACGTGGTCGAGAGGGAGTTGTTGATCAGACCTTGCTCTACGAAGCCCGGGACGATCGCGGCGGGAAGCCATGACTTTCCAGTTGCGATCGGCTTGCCGTCCAGAAGGAACAGTCGCTTCATGTATACCGCCTCGCTTTCGGCAGTGAGCTGTAGATTTTCACAGATATCAGGGAACAGTGGGGACACATTCTCGAATTGCAGGATATCCGCGGTCATGGTGTACCCTTGCTGGACCATCCTTTCCCCCGAGACGAGGACATAGCTCAATTCATGGACGAACGGGGCGGGTACCGCATTGATGAACGCACCTTTGCCTCGGTATTTCTTGATGATGCCGTCTTTTTCCAGTTCGGCCAGAGCCTGTCTCAACGTGATCCTGCTGACATCGTACTGCTGGGCGAGGTCGGATTCCGAAGGAAGCTGCTGGTTCACGCCCCATTCCTTCTGAATGATTCGTTTCTTGAGGTCGAGTTCAATCTGATAATATGCGGGAATCGGTGAATCCCGATCGATACTTGCTGTATTCATATATGGTCCCAATGAAGTTGTCTTAATTCCTTTACAAGTTTAGTTTGATTCGGTCGGGCCTGTCAATGAATACTTTTCGGTAGCGACATTTCTGACTGTCCGGCGAGAATTCCATCATCTTCTGGATTGAATTTTCCTCTTCACAGACGGGCTTTTGAAGTTCTCTGATTTTTTTTGTTGACAGCTATATAAAGTTGTCATAACATGTAGACAAGTTTACAAGATAGGCGATCCGAAATGCTATGAAACCGTCGTGGACGCCGAGTGAAACATAAAGGAAAGCTACATGAGTCTGACAGTTTTTGAGAGAACCTTGGTAAGTCTGTATGGAATGGCCACCGGCGACGCGCTTGGTGTTCCTTCCTCTTTCACCACTCCGGAACATATACGTGAAGTCTGGGGTTGGATTGATACCTTCTATCCCCCCGAGAAAGGGCACATCTTCCATGATGGTCTGAAAGCGGGTGAGTATACAGACGATACCGAACAGGCCCTGGCGTTGGCCAATTCCTTTATCAGAAACAAGAAAGTCGTCCCATTGGATATCGTCGACGAGTTGCTGGCATGGGTCGATCGGGTCAAGGACAAATATGCAAGCCCGCTAGGGCCTAGCACGGAACGGGCGTTGAAGGCCATCAAGGCGGGCGCCTCGATCAGCGATTCCGGCCGTTGGGGCAACACGAACGGTTCCGCTATGCGAATCAGTCCGCTGGGGATCATCCATGGCCTTCGTGGTTCCTCCTGCGAAGAACTGGCGAAGGATGTCCATTCGACCTGTATCCCGACGCACAACACCAACGTCTGCGTCTCGACCGCCGCGGCGGTCGCCTGGGGCGTCGCCGTGTGCATGAGAGGGGAAAGCGATATCTCAAAGATCGTGGAGGAGACTATCAAGGCCTCCGAAGCCGGTAAGAAATATGGCTACCAGATCGTGTCGCCCAGTATCGCAAAGCGGATAGAATACATCTATGAGATAGTGCTGAAAAGTTCCGGCCATGAACAGGCCATGGCTGATATCTACGCGATGTTCGCCGGTGGAGACCTCGCCGCGGATTCCGTACCCGTCGCTATCGGCTTGTTCGCCTTGGGCGACGGCGATCCGAAACGGGTCAATGAGTATTGCGTCAATTTCGGCGGTGACTGTGACACGAACGCGGCCATGGCCGGCGCGATGGCCGGCGCCTATGCCGGGGTGGAAGCAGTCCCCTTGGACTGGAGGAACACCATCGAGCGAGTCAACCAGGTCGGCATGGACGATTATGCCCGCGAGTTGGTCGAGCTCGCCCCTCATTGGGAAGTCGCCGAAATCATCCTGTAGGGACAAAATATGGGTTTTCTGTGAATCCCGACCGGGAGGATCTGAAAATGTTTGACAAACTTGTATAGACATCTATACAATCTACAATGTAGACAACATGGCGGAAGATCTGCTGAAGATTCTTCTTCCATCACATGAAACTGGGGGATGGACGGCATGCCTGACAAACTCGACGCAAAGACGGCAAGGGTGATGATCTGGGAACAGCTTCGCAAGTTCGCGAAACCCGACTCTCGGTTCAGCTGGGACTTCAGTGAATTCATCACCGACTATGAAGGGAGCGAAAAGTGCGCCGGTTTGCTGACCGCCGAGGATATCTACAGGGACGGCGAGATCATCTTCGTGACTCCTGACAACAATCTGGAACATCTGCGTGAACGGATCATCAGGGACAAGAAGATCCTGCTCATGACCAATTACGGCATTCGTCGCGGAGTATTCGCGGTATGCCCTGGAGACGTGCCGGAAGGGAAGGAGGAACTCGCTTCCACGTTGGACGGCGTCCAGCGTTTCTGGAAGTTCAAGAGCCTGGCCCAGATCGAACGGGAGTTCGGACGTATTGATCTTCTCGTCACCGGAGCTTCAGCGATCACGCCGAGCGGAATCCGTTTCGGCAAGGGACATGGATATTTCGACCTGGAATGGGCCATGTTCCATACCATCGGGGTGGTCGACGCCGATACGCCCGTCGTCGCGGTGGGTCATGACTGCCAGGTCATGGACGTCGACGTCGAGGTGCGGCCTTTCGATACGGCCATTGATTATATCGTAACTACGACACAGGTGATCAGGACCCGCAATGAGTTCCCGAAGCCTTCCGGCGGAGTCCTTTGGAGCCTGCTGGAGAAGGGGATGCTGGAGGAGATTCTCCCGCTTCAGGAGCTTTGGGCCCGTATCGCATGTAGGTAGCGTGGAAAAACAGGAGGTTCATGGCTATGAGTAGACGCCAGAAACTGTCGAGAAGGATGCAGACCCCTTGGTATGAGCCGTTGCTCTATCTGTTGCCGGCGATCTTGTTCTTCGGACTCTTCACGTACTATCCGTTTGTAAAGACCCTGATCAGCAGTTTCTTCATGGTCGATTCAATGGGGAAGCTCAAGGCTTTCGTCGGATTCGAGAACTATACGCGGCTGTTGACCAACAGAGCTTTTCTCATAGCGATCAAGAACACCTTCATCTATGTCCTCATGGCGGCTCCCTTGAGCATATTGATCGCCTTGATGCTTGCGATCATCTCGAACAAGCGGACCAGGACGTCAAGCATCTACGAGACGTTGTTCGCCCTGACGATGGCCATGTCGATGTCCGTCAGCGCCATGATCTTCAAGATGGCCTACAATCCGACCATCGGTGCGCTGAACTATATCCTGGGCACCCGCATCAACTGGCTGAACGATTCGCGGTATGCGATGTTCGCCATCAGCGCGATATCGGTCTGGATGAACATCGGCTACAACTTCATCTTCCTGCTGGCGGCCATCCGCGGCATCCCCATGGAAATACTGGAAAGCTGCGCCCTCGACGGCGCCCCGATCATCAAGAAGACCACCCACATCATCCTGCCGATGATATCCCCGACCTTGTTCTTCCTGATCTGTACCTCTATGGCGAAGAATATGATGATGTCCGGACTCGTGCTGATATTCACCAACAGCGCCGCGCTTTCAACTACGGCGAATGTCGAGACGATGATCTCCTTCATGTACAAGCAGGCGGTGAACAATCTGAACTACAACGATGCGTTCGCTGCGGCGATGATCGCCTTCGTACTCACTTTCATCCTGATGCTGATCAGCTTCAGATTCGAGAAGAAAGGAGTGTACTACAATTGATAAACGCCAAGAAATTCAGACACGTCCTGTTCCAGGCCTTTGCGATCGCCCTTGGGATCTTCATCATCCTGCCGATCATCTATGCCACGCTGATCTCTTTCATGCCTGCCAACCAGATCATGCGTCGTCCGCCGCGGTTCATCCCGAATCCGGGGACATTGCAGAACTACAAGATGGCGATCACCCTGACCACGCTCGGCCGGTTCATGTGGAACTCCCTGGTCATTGCCGGTATCTCCAGTGTCATCAGGGTCATTACCGCGGCAATGGCGGCTTACGCCTTCTCTTTCTACAAGTTCAAGGGCAGGGACGCCCTGTTCATGCTGGCCCTGGGGACGATCATGGTCCCGTCGGATATCGTCCTGGTCACCAACTACCAGACCACGGCGGCGTTGAACCTGATCAATACCTATATGGGCATGATGATCATCTTCCTGTGCTCGGCGACGAACATATTCATGATGAGGCAGTACTTCCTGACTTTCTCAATGAGTCTGAAGGAAGCCTCCACGATAGACGGCTGCGGAAACCTCAGGTTCTTTCTACAGATCCTGCTGCCGCTGTCGGGGCCAGTGATGACGACGATCTTCATCTCGGCCTTCATTGGAACCTGGAACACATATCTGTGGCCCATGCTGGTCACGAACGAGAACTCGATGCGTACGGTACAGGTAGGGGTCACGATGCTGAACTTCCCGGATGGCGCCGTATATGGTCCGATCATGGCCGCATCTATCCTTGTGCTGTTGCCCACTTTGCTGATCTTCGTATTCTTCCAGAAGAAGATCGTCGGCGGGATCATGGGCGGCGCGGTAAAAGGCTAGGGCGGAATTGATACAACAAACTCGAACAGGAGGAGTTATGATGAAACGTGCATTGACAGTTATGCTCATCATCGGGCTGGCCGTGACTTCGGTCTTTGCTTCAGGAGGCAAGGAATCCGCCGCACAGGCTACAGGAGTAAAGCAGGTTGAATTCTGGCATACGATGTCCGGCGTGAACGGTGCGGCCATCGACAAGATCGCGGAGAACTTCAACGCTACCATCGGAAAGGAGAAAGGCATCGTCGTCAAGTCGGTATTCCAGGGGAATGACAACAGCGAGAAGCTGAAGACTCTCGCCCAGGCCGGTGACACGAAGAACTTCCCCGATGTCGCACAGATCGCAGGCGCCGGTATCCCGTCCGCCCTGACGTACGAACAGTTGGTTCCGATGCAGGACATGTTCGACAGCGGTACGGCCAGCATGGCTATGGACGATATCGAGCCGAACATGCTTCGTGCCTATACGTATCAGGACAGATTGATCGGTATGCCGGTGAGCTGTTCCTCGATCCTGTTGTTCTATAACAAGGATATGTTCCGTGAAGTCGGCCTTGATCCGGAGAATCCTCCCGCCACCATCGCCGAGATGGCCGACGCCATCAGCAAGCTGATGGTCAAGAAAGGCAACAACGTAGACCGGTATGGCTTGAATGTAGCCGTGAGAAGATATCAGCTCGCCAACTGGATCGGCGGACAGGGCGCGTACAATTTCTTCGGTGACAACGAAGGCGGGCGTACCGCACCCATGACCAGGGTCACCTTCGGCGACGACGGTTCCCTCTACGATTTCCTGACCGAATGGGAAAAGGTGATCAAGACCGGTGGCTACAAGGCCTCTGAGGACGATATCAACGAAGAATTCGCCCTTGAGCTGTTCGGCATGGCGATCATGTCCACGGCGAGGATCGGCAAGATCCAGAGCTTGGTGCAGGGCAATTTCGACTGGGACGTCGCTCCGTTCCCGTTGGTACATGCGACCGATACCGGACGGACTTCCGTCGGTGGTTCCTGTGTCGTGATGTTCGATCCTGACAAGGACCCCGCGCAGGTTGACGCAACCTGGGAATTCGTCCAGTACATGGTTTCGCCGGAAGTGCAGTTCCAGTTCCACAAGGATACAGGCTACATCCCTGTGAACAAGTTGGTGTATGAACTCGCGGGTGTCGACCAGTGGTTCGTGGACAATCCGATGTATAAGGTCGCGATAGACCAGATCCATGCGTCCCACCCGAATGTACAGGAACCGTTCGACATCATCAACTGGGAAATTGATACGGTGATCAAGAACCACATGTTGGATTTCGCCAACGGCAAGGAGACCTTGCAGCAGTGCCATGACGGTATCGTCAAGGAATGCAACGAGCGTCTTGCGGCATACCATAGGGCGAACAGCTGACCTGAATAGGACTAGAGAGACTATCTGAGAGGTTTCCTTTTGAATAGAAGCGATATCAAGGGCTGCGGGGGTGTTCCTCCGCGGCCGACAATAAAACTAGTGGTGAGCGACATGGACGGGACGTTGATTGATACAGACGAGGTCCTGAGCGAAAAGGCGATAGCATTGTCCCGGAGGCTCAAGGACTCGGGAGTCATGTTTTCGCTTGCCACGGGAAGGGTCGAGTACTTGGCCGACGACTATGTGCGTCGGTTGGGGCTCTCTGTGCCGTATGTCGCTTGCAATGGTGCCACGTTGGTGGACGGCGGACATGTGATCGAGCGAAAGCAGATCCCGGTGCTGCCGCTGATGGATATCATTGAGGAAGCCGATCTGATGGGAATGTCCATCATCTACAGCATGGAAGGCCGGGAATCGGTCTGGCGGGAGACTTCATGGATTCTTGACCAGCGGAAACGGTTCGACCGGTACCATGCCGTACACCGGTTCACCCCCGGAGAGTGGACCTCCTTGACTGTGGACAAGGTTTCGATCATGGACGAGGAGCGCGATGGAAGGATCGCCTGCATAGAGGCTCTGTGCAGGCGTCTTCCGTCGTCGTATGGTTTTACAAGATATGTGGACCGTTCGGTGGAGATAGTCGACGGAGAGGCGAACAAGGCGAATGGAATCGCCAGTCTCGCAAGGCATCTCGGGTTGGAGATGAACGAGGTCATGGCGATAGGGGACCATCAGAACGATATCGAGATGCTTTCCCGCGCCGGAGTAGGCGCCGCTGTGGCCAACGCTACTGAAGATGTCAAGGAGATCGCCGACTATGTCTGCAAGAACCGGTGCATAGATGGTGTCATAGAGGCCGTCGACCATTACTGGGACTGCATGGCGCTGCGTTGAATGAAGGAAAGGGAAATGAGACTGTCTACGTCGACCTGTTTGGTATTCAATCGTCCGAACGGTGAGAAAGCCTCTATCGAAGAGTGCGTCCGGCTCTGTGCCGAAGCCGGCTACAAGGTCATGGATATGAACTTCCATGACTGCGGTACGTTCAAGACCCCCCTGTGGGGCCCTGATTGGGAACGTTGGGTCCATGGAATTCGCGAGGCCGCGGAGAAATACGGAGTGGAATTCTCACAGGCCCATTCCCATTTCTACAACTATTGCGATCCTTCCGTTCCCGACAAGGAGATATACGAAGAGAAGATCCGGCGTGGAATCATCGGCGCCGGCATCCTTGGTGTAAAATGGATCGTCACCCATGCCGGAACCGACTTCTCCTCCGCGACACCGGTCAGGTCCTCGAAAGAGAAGGGCCTGGAATATTTCAAGCCGATGCTCGACTTCGCCGCTTCCAACGGGGTAGGCGTCGCGATCGAGAATCTCTGGGAACTGAATATATCCCCGTTGCGCCGCTACACGACGACGGCGGAGGAGTTGGTCGATCTGGTCGATGACCTGCCGTTTGAGAATGTCGGTATCTGCTGGGATTTCGAGCATGCCGATATCATGAAGCAGGACCAATACGCCGCGTTGCGGTTGGTCGGATCTCGCCTGAAAGCCACCCATGTCTCCGACAACAAGGGGAAGGACAATGACCACCTGCTGCCGTTCCTCGGCAAGACCGATTGGCCCGCGGTCATGTCCGCGGTCAGATCAATCGGATACGAGGGCGACTTTACCTATGAAATTTTGCATTACGTGGACAACATGCCTATCGAGCTGGTGCCGGGTGCGTTGCGGTACAGTCATGAAGTCGGCATGTATCTGCTGTCCTTGTGATGAATACTGTTATATAGAACGTGAGACATATACGAGAAGGAGATTTTGATATGGAATACGACAACCCGTTGAGAAGACAGGTGTTCAGCCTGCCTGAGCTGATACGACAGCAATACGCCGATCTGGAGCCGAAGACAAGGGTGGCTCTGACGACACCTGAGATCTATTCGGTCCAGCGGATCGTCCTGACCGGCTGCGGGGATTCCTACGCCGCGGCGATGGGGATGAAATACATGTTCGAGATTCTGACCGGTATCCGTACCGAAGTCGTACAGGCCCTCGAACTGAGCCGTTACTACGAACGCAAGTTCCTCGGTTCCTCCCCGAACAACCCTCTGGTCATAGCGATCAGCAATTCCGGACAGGTCGCCCGTGTCGGAGAAGCAATCGACCGGGTGAACAAGTACGGCGCGTTCACGCTCGGTATCACCGGCAATCCTGAATCCGTTCTGGGGACGAAGTCCCAGCGGATCGTCAAGCTCGATATCCCGAAGTTCGAAAGCGCGCCGGGAACCCGCTCCTACATGGTCGCGGAACTCGCGTTGTTGCTGATCGCGATCCGTATCGGCGAAGTCCGGGGCAAATACACCATGGATACGGCAAAGTCGTATCGCAAGGATATCCTCGCCCAGGCGGACGCCCTGGAGAAACTGCTTCCCGCGATGGATGAGCAGGCCCTCGCCCTTGCAAAAGATTGGAAGGACATGCCCGCCTATGATTTCGTAGGCGCTGGATTCGACTACGCCACCGCTTGGTTCGGTCATGCGAAGGTCTACGAAGCGATCGGTGCGTTCGCGACGCATATCAATTCCGAGGAATGGCTCCACCTGAATTTCTTCATGCGTGATATCGCCCATATCGCTACGGTCGTCGTCTGCAACACAACCAACCCCGCGTTCAGCCGAACAAAGGAGATGATCGCCTACGCCAAGGAGCTGGGCCGTCCGTTGGCTGTGATCACCGACGGGGATGAAAGTGACATCGGAACGCCCGCCATCTATTTCAAAGTACCAAAGACGGCGTATCCGTACACGATGCCGTTGACCCAGTTCGCTCCGATCTGCCTGTTGATGGGCTATATCCAGAACATGCTTGGCGAACGGAGCGGTCGTGGTTGCGAAGGGCCTTGGAGTTTCAGCAAGGGCGCGGCCTGTGTCCGTCAAAGTGAAATTGTCATTCTGTAATTGACGAAAGAGATTCACAGAGTTCGACAAGGTCGGCGCATGAGCCCCGACCGCTCGACAAGGAGAAGATATGCTTAAGAAATTCAGTCTGGAAACCCAGTTCAACGATGTCGTCAATATTACCGAACAGGTCAAAGCCGTCGTGGCGGAGAGCGGAGTGCGGGAGGGTACCTGTATCGTCTACAACCCCCATACCACCGCCTCATTGGCGGTAACCTCCTTCTGGGACCCGAAAGGATTCGAGGATCTCCAGGACGAGATCTGCCGCCTGATTCCGACCAAGGTCGATTTCAAACACCAGCATGATACCCCGCAGGATGCCGCCGGGCATGTGAAGTCCGCGATCGTAGGCATCAGCATGCCTTTCATCGTTTCCGAAGGCAAGCTGTTGGTTGGAAGTTCCCAAGGGATTTTTTTCCTTGAGTTCGATGGTCCGAGAAAACGCCAGTTCTTCGTCAAGGTAGCCGAAGATTGATGGTCGTCTGAGAAGGGGTGAGATTATGAAGAAGATTATTCTGGACTGCGATCCCGGCATGGATGATTCCATGGCGATCGTGATGGCGGCGAAGTCCCCCGAACTGGAACTCCTGGCGGTGACGACCGTCAACGGGAACTATCCGGTGGACGTTACCTCGACGAACGCCCGCAAGGTCCTGGAGCTGCTGGACCGGACCGATATCCCCGTTGCACAGGGTATGTCGCAGCCCATGGTCAGGAAAAGTCCTTCCGACCCCTTCACCCATGGAGAGGACGGCCAGGCCGGGGCGAATCTCCCTGTACCGTCGATGCCGCTGTGCGACAGGCATGCGGTGAACCTGATCATCGACCTGGTGAAAGCCCATCCGGGAGAGATCTCCATCATAGCGACTGGGCCTCTGTCGAACGTCGCCATGGCGATCCGCATGGCCCCTGAGATCATTCCGATGGTCAAGGAGGTCGTGGCGATCAGCGGTGCGTTCGGTCTGAACAAGTATGCGTTCCTCAACGCCACCGGCGATACTCCCCAAAGTGAATGGAACGTCTACGTCGATCCTGAGGCTTCCCGTCTGGTCTACGGGAGCGGTATTCCGTTCACGGCCATAGGCCTGGACGTTGCGACATACTTTGACGTGGACTTTTCCGACGCCGACATAGCGGAACTGGATTCCTGCAAGAATCGGGAGGCCTGGTTCCTCTCCAATGCGATCCGTTTCGTGCGTGGCAGGGGGTACGACGCATACTGCACCTGCATCGATTGCATGGCGGTGGCCTATGCGATAGATCCTACGCTTGTTCGCACGGAGAAGGCTCTCGTGGGAGTCGAGACGAAGGATGGGCTGACGCTCGGGATGACGGTCCGCGATGGTAGACATCACCATGTCTGGAAGGATCTGCCTGCGGTCTCCATCGCGGTCAGCGCCGACTACGGTCGGTTCCTGTCCTTGCTCAAGTCCCTGGTTCTGGCTTGATGGTTGGGAGGCGAAACGATGTTTGAACCATATCGCGGTGAAGGTCTGTACATAGCCGGACCTGAGTGCTTCTACAACAGGGGGTACGATCTGTGGTGGGCGCAGCGGAAGCTCGCTGAATACCACGGGGTGCCGGTGGTGCTGCCCACTTCCACGGAGCTGAGGCTGGACGCCGTCGATCCAAGGCTCAATGCGAAGGAGATCTTCGATGACCTGATCGTGCAGGTGGACAGGACGACTTCGATCATAGCCGACCTTGAATTTTTCCGCGGTTGTGAACCCGATGGCGGTACCGTGTTCGAGCTTGGATGGGTATGGGCGAAGAAAGGCCGTCTGTACGGCTACAGCCGTGACCTGCGTCCGATGTCCGTCAAGAACCAGAACGCACGGCTCGAAGACAGCGTGCTTTTGGATCAGAACGGCTGGAAGCATCCCTATGGGGATCTTCCGTTCTGCCCGAGCCTTATCGGTTCCACGAGACTGGTCGAAGGTGATTTCGCCGATGCGTTGAAGGTATATCTGATGGACCTGGACGAAGATCGCAAGGGTAATTCCATGAGCAGGGGGCTTTCGGTACGTCCCGCTACCATAGCGGGGGCTGGGCCGGTCGTGTTCCTCTCCGGTCCTGAACGATACAGCCCCGATGCCTTGCGTTTCTACAAAGACGCGAAGGAGCTATGCGGTAAGCTCGGGTATTCGGCCGTCTGTCCGCTGGACGAGGTGGAGGAGATGCCCGCACCCGATACGGAGGATCCGTACACGTGGGCGGCCTGGCGGTTCCGAAAGTCGATGTCCCTGCTGGCGGCGAGCGATATCGTGGTGGCGAACCTTGAGGACTTCCACGGGTGGGAGCCGAACAACGACGTATCCTTCGAATGCGGGGTTGCCTACGGGTTGGGCAAGCGGTGCGTGGGCTACATGCCCGATACGAGCATCATGCGCAAGCGGATTCCCCATTATGGGGAGGAGAGGGGGAGCCTTGACTGGTGCGGCAATGCTGTCGAGAACTTCGATCATCCCATCAACCTCATGTTCGCCTGCTCCATGCCCATTTTCGAAGGTCCGCTGGAAAAAGTGTTGCAAGAAAACCTCTGAGGCATTACAAGTGAGGTATCCCCTGTGAGTCATCCCTTATATACGGATGATGGGGTGTGTCGAGATACTTGCCTATGAAAAGGAGCATGATCATGAGCATTCATATTGTCGCGAAACCCGACTCTGTAGCCGAGGCCGTATTGTTGCCCGGAGATCCTTTGCGTGCCAGCCACGTGGCGGAGACATTCCTGACCGACGCGGTCCGCTACAATGAGATCCGGGGGATGTATGGCTATACAGGGTACTGGAACGGGCATCGCGTCTCTGTCCAGGGGACCGGGATGGGTATGCCTTCGTTCTCCATCTACGCTACGGAGCTGATCCAGGACTATGGTGCGAAACGGCTGGTCCGCATCGGTACCTGCGGCTCGATTCTTCCTGAACTGAAACTGAAGGATATCCTGATCGCACAGGCCGCGCATTGCGACAGCGGCATGAATCGTGATCGTTTCGGCTCCACCTACGATTTCGCTCCGGTCGCCACCTTCGGGTTGCTTGAGAAAGCTTGGCGGATCGCCGAGGCGCGGAAATTGCCAGCGGTGGTCGGAAGTGTGTTCACCAGCGATCAGTTCTATGATGAACGTGGACAGGAGAAGATGCGGCTTGCGGCGGCTCTCGGTGCGATGGCCGTCGATATGGAGACCTGCGAGCTCTATACCTTGTCCGCGCTGAAGCATGTCGAGGCTTTGACCGTCATGACAGTGAGTGATTCTCTGGTGACGGGGGAGAACGTCCCTTCAGCGGAGCGTCAGGTGACGTTCAACTCCATGGTCGAGCTGGCTCTGCATACTCTGTTCGACTAATGCGCTCAGTTTTTGAGATCGCCATCTTCTGTCAGATATCCCCAGGAATCAAGGTTCGCAAGGATTACCTCCAGCTGTTTGTCTGTGAGCGATGGCAGGATGATGGCTATCTGTCTGGTCTTCTTTCCCAAACTTATGTCATCAAAAGCTTCTTTCAGATCGACATCGTCCCAAAAGTCCTTTGCGTTCCCGTACAGTAGATATTCAAGAGTTGTGTCCAAAGCGTTGGCGAGCGCCAGCGCATTATGGACTATAGGCAGTGATCCGCTGGTCTTGGCGGCTGAAATCGCCGTCCTTGACATGCCTGCCAACTCCGCAAGTTGATACTGCTTAAGGTTTTTCTTGGTAAGAAGCTCATCTACACGTTGCCAAAACCCATGTCCAAGTTGTTTGTCCCTCATGTGGAAAGTGTACGGGTATTTTTGTTTCCTTGCAGTAGGGCTCAAAGAAAAAATACTAAAAAATAGATTTCTCTTGACATAAGTACTAAAACTTTGTATTAATGTGATTGTGAAGTTTAAAACTTTAGTCTTACAGTACAAGTGCTGAAAAGCGAGTCAGATTAGATGAACTTGAGTCATATGTCGATTGGACGCAAAAAGATAGGATATGAAGGATGAAGCCGTTAGGTAAGAAAGAGACTGAATGGGCGAGGGGAATTTCCCTTCATACGCTTGAATCCTTGGAGAATCGGACTAAAGTTCTCTATGGAAAGCGAGTGATAGACCGTCCCTTTGAAATCAAGGTCGATACGGTGGAAATCGAAGAGTATGTACATCGGCTCCGAATGGGAAACAACTGGTAGTGGAGCTGGAAATAAAACTTGCATGATATAGGAGAGAAAAATCATGACTAAGAAAATCGTATGTGTATTGATGATGGTGTTGATGGTGACTGGACTGGTGTTTGCTGTACCTGTGGCACCTACGAATGCGACGTTGACGTTGAATGGTGCTGTCGGTGAGAAACTGTATCATAAGTTCTCAGCTAATGCCGCATTGACGACAGAGACTTTTCTTGCTTCAGATGAGGATCCTTCAAGAACTGTCGATATGACTTCGATTGCGAGTCAGAATCTTGGATACTACAATCTGTATACCAACTATAATGGAACTATTACCGTCGTAGCTACAGCTTCTGGTTTCTCAAGTTTGACAGCCGCTACCTCAAAGATTGGGTATTCCCTCAATGGTACTTTAGTAGATAAAGATTCGTCGGGAACGACAATACCAAGTTTCATGACTGTCGAGGGTGAAGGAACTCGTGTATTGAACACCTCTCTGTCATTGATCCTTGATGCTACGTCTTTGGGCGCTGCTGCTTCGGCTACTGACTACACCGCTACAGTGATTATCGCGCTTTCTGCGAGCTGATATCCAGTCGGTCATATTGGAACCGCCCTCTCGCAGGGCGGTTTTTTACTCAAGGAGTTTATTCCAATGTATCTACTTCCCTTGTTGCCTGTGCAAGCGCTTGCGAAGCTTCAGGACGATCAGGGTGGAGAAAAGGTGCGACAACTTGGTTTTTCATATTTTTCACCACTGGATTCTAAAATGATTAGGATGTTGGAAGACATTCCTGAAGAAGATGAACCCCCGAAGCTCGCCTTGGCATGGACTTCTGCAATCGAACCGCGGCAGATGCTGATCGAGCAACCTCAATTCTTCGATCTGTATGAACTAGACTTCTCTCAGGCTCCTATGATAGTCCAGCTTGAGGATCCCGTTCATCTGTCGAAAGGTACGTTCATCCCTGTCAATTCCGCTGGATTTCAGCTGAAGATGACGGCCAACTCTGATTGCGTGCCCTTTGCCCTTCATCATCTGAAGATGTTCGAGAAAGCCAGGTTGCGTCTTGCTGAAGACCGGGACCAGGGGCAGCGTACACAGCGTAACGCCGTCGCCTATCAGGCACGGTCGAATATTGAGTTGCTGACGGCGATGTCTGACGTGCTCAATACATGATGAATAGCACAGTAATATATAATGCCGACGCAAATTCTGATTTTCAGAAACCCATGGCAGCTACTTACTTCGATTTTGAGGACAGGGACGAGCAACCGTATTCTGGAGGGTGAACCACTATTTTGCTGATGCAAAGGTTTAGAGTGATATGAAGCATTTTGCGAGCCACTTTTTCATAATAGCTCTTGACTAAGACATGGCCTATAGTGTATGTTGGCAACGTTCGCAAGGACACAATGCGGCAGTGGTGGAATTTGGTAGACACGCTAGCTTGAGGTGCTAGTGGGAGAAATCTTGTGCTGGTTCAAGTCCAGTCTGCCGCACAATAGTACCCTGAGAAGGATACACCAAACAGAGTAGGAGCATAAGCTTGAAAGCGTGCTCCTATTTTTTTTAATAGCAAGAATTAGCAAAATCGATAGAAAGAGATCATCTACGTCAGGATCAATGGAAAAGCTCCTTAGAAAGGCCGAAACTGACCTATTTTCAGGATACATCCAGAATTGTCTGCTGATAGAAAATAGTATCTGTTGCAGCTAGCGAAAAACATCTCTAGAAATACTCAAAAATCTGTAATTTTAGCTATTTGCCTCATCTGAGGTGAAATAGCCCATCTATCAGCTGTTTATAGGCGATATTACAGCTATTTCAGAGAAATAATCCATACGTGCTTTGCACCGCGATCTGCCACCGCAAGTTGATAGAAAAATCCTCCAGCTTCTTCAGCCGTTCCGAAACAGGAATCTCCCCGGCAAACGTATCCTCCAGACACTTGAGGATATACTTGTTCACCGACATATTTGCCTGCTCTGCCGCTTTGGAGACCTCATCATACAGCGGTTCAGGAAATCTGATGCTCTTTGGTTTCATGCAATCTTGCCCCCAATGCCTGAACTTGCTCTCTCAATTCATCCCGCTTGTCCGTATCCCGACGTTGCCAGTCATGAATCATGGTCAAGATGATGGTATATTTCCCTCTGCGAACTGTTCTCCCGACTATCAGATATTCTCTTCGAGCTGCATCATCATCCGGGCCTTCTCAACAGATTCAGGATGTTCCTGCTTATCTTGGTCGATCAACCAGTTGAGATAATCCGCTATCCCTCCTTGTCCTATCTGCTGCCGTCTGAGTTGAGTCGCCCTCACTTTGCAGTAATACTTGTTTTCATCATAGAGAACCGTCGTGACCTGGCGTGACACCCGCCCGCTGCCGATGCTTGATTTTGGTTTCCCTCGACCAGCGCGGGGGGAAGCATCCTTGTTTATATTTTCTTGACATTCCAATTTCATCATTGGGTCTTGGATGGACCCGTCAATGCTGTTCTCTTTTCGACCTGGAGCAACTCCCTTGAAGTTACCCAAAAGGTTTTCCTTCCTACTCATTCAACCACCTCCAGCAGCTCGTCGATGAACTGACGATAATCCTCGGCGCCGTGGAGAAGATATCCAGATGATCTGCCTGGGCTACTTCGATAGCGATGCCTTGCCGGATCCTTGTAGCAAAGACTCTCATAATGATGTCATGAACATCCTTATCTGCGGTCAATAGGTCGGACAGGTCCGGAATCTCCTCAGGAGCGAACCCGGCCTGAGCCGTAAGGTTGCCCTGTGGGTCACAGTCCACCATCAGAACCTTTTTATCCTTCTGCGTCAATCCAGCGGCCAGTGCGGATGCTGTTGTAGTTTTTCCGACACCACCTTTCTGATTCGCAATTACGATTGTTTTCATAGCTTTTTCCTTTTTTCAAATTCCCAATTATCAATTTGTAATTGTGGCTTTAGAAAGTCGATCCAAAAGATTTCAAATCGAGAATCCATATTCCCGGTTGTCAATTCTTTTCACCGAATCAGAACGTTTTTACGTTCTTGAAAAGGGACATGGAGTTTCTCCATGACCGTCTTGTAGTTTTCAACCTGCTGCCGGGCAATAAATCCAACAAAATCCTTGGTGTTGCCATAGGTAGCGGCGATGTCCAATGCTTGGTTGTATTCCTGTTTGATTTTCGGACTAATCGAAAGTGGTAGATACCCGGCCTGAAGGAAGAGGGTATTCATGGCCAATCGACAGGTTCGCCCATTTCCGTCCCGGAAAGGGTGTATCTGGACCAGTTTCTGATGAGCGAGTGCCGCATACTCGACAGGATGATATCGATCACGATACGCAGCCAACCATGCGAAATAGTTTTCCAGTTCATCGGGTAGGTCTTGCCATCTGGGTGGCGTACTATGGGCACCGACAATCATGACATCCACAGCCCTGTATGTACCCGGCGTGATTTGTACATTCTCAAAAGCGACTAGTTCATGCAGATTCTTCACATCATCTTCAGTGAAGTCCTTTCTATGCATCAGGGAGAACATATAGTCGAAGGCTTTCGCATGACCGTACACTTCCATTGTTTCGCGAAGTGGGTGCCCTCCAACAGTTATCCCCTCATGCAAGATCAATGCCGTATCACTGAGCGTCAGGGTATTGCCTTCCAGCGCATTTGAGCTCCAAGTAGTTTCAACTCTAAAGTACTCTTTGAGTTGCTTGAGATGGAACCCCTCGAAGGGCCGGACAGTATCAAGAGCCTCTTTTCTGTTATCTATTTCAGTGAAAATCGCATTCATCTTTACGCCTCCGTATTGCTTAGCAAGCATGACTGTTTTCATAGTTTTCCGTCTATGATAATCATACCTCAATACCCAATAATTTGCAATTGTTAATTATCAATTATCAATTATCAATCAAAAAGAGGCCCCGGAAAGATAACTCCGTATCGGGGCGGACATGTCCTTTTATACGCATCTCAAAAGAAACCTGTTTCATCAGTTCACTATATCAAATAAAAGATGGCCATTTTACTTTACAGGTCAGCCAATTATCCTTGGAATGCAATTTTCAATAAATCAACCTTTCATTGACAGAAAAGAAATGTCATACAATAATACATTTGTTATTCCAACAATAAAAATTTACCTTGACAAATGAAATATCCGTATTAAAATGTTTTTAGTTCCAATCAAATATGAGATTGGTTTATCACATGTGATAAAAGGAGTGACTTATGAAAAAATGCACTGTGATCCTGATTGCTGTCGCATTGTGCGCGAGTGTTTCGTTGTTTGCTCAGGGTGGAAAGGAAAGCGTTTTCCCGTCCAGGCAGATCACAATTATTTGCCAAGCCAATCCTGGCGGTTCTTCAGACCTGAATTGCCGGACTATCGCCCCTGGTATGGAATCTGTGCTTGGAGTCCCTGTGACAGTTGAAAACAGAGCTGGTGCGGGTGGTGGTATCGGTATCTCCTATGCTGCAGCCTCGAAACCAGATGGCTATACTATCGCACATCTGCCGCTTGATATCGCACAGCTTAAGCCCGCAGGCAACGCTGAAGTGACCCCAGAAGATTTCCGTTTCTTGGCTCGTGTCGCCCACCATCCGGCTTCCATCGCCGTGAAGGCAGATTCTCCGATCAAGACTTTCGACGAATTTGTGGCAGCATGCAAAGCCAATCCAGGCAAGATTACGGTTGGAAACTCTGGAACGGGTGCCGTCTGGCATCTTGCTGCTTCTCAATTCGAACAAGCTGCGGGCGTAACTGTCAACCATATCCCGTTTGAAGGTGCTGCTCCTTCCATCACTGCTTTGATGGGCGGTCATATCGACGCAATCTGCGCCTCCGCTGCGGAAGTGCGATCACAGGTTCAGAGCGGCGACCTCCGGCTCTTGGCTGTTTTCTCAGATGAACGTTTTGAACTGTTTCCTGAAGTGCCGACCGCGAAAGAATGCGGAGTAGATGTAAATGTTTTGTGTTGGCTGGCATTCGGTGTCCCCAAAGACACCCCTGATGATGTTTTCAATATTTTGCTTGACGCAATGAGGACATCCTGGAATGGTGCCACCTATCAGGCAATGCTCGCCTCCAACGGATATACCCCTGGGTGGATGGAGCCTGCCGAGATTCAGGCTTATGCGATGGAAGAATATGAAGTCTATCGCAAACTGATTCCTCAGGTACTTGGGTATCCTGAAGTCTGATATTGATATTCTGATTCTAGTGTAAGAGAACTATCATTTTGCTTCCCTGCCGATACTGGCAGGGAAGCATGAATGAAACTACAGGAAGGACTGTATATGGCAGAAATAATTGTAAGTTCGCTTGGTGCGGCATTGAGCATATTCCTGTTTGTGTTTGCGCAAGGCTTTACTGGTTCTGGAAGAGCTGGAGTACCAAGCGCAGCGTTTTTTCCTATCGTAATCAGTGTGATTCTGATGCTTTTGAGTGTTTACAATATCATCAGGACCGTGGTCAGGATTCAAAAAGAGAAAAAGGCTGGAACCTATCAGAAACCTGTATTCGTGAAAGGGAAAGTTTTCCAGATTCTTGCGGTGGTAGGATTAATGGTCCTATATGCCATATTATGGAATCTTCATATAGGTCATTTTCTGCTGAACTCCATTATAGTATTTGTTCCTATTTCAATTTTGCTGAGCGATGAAACAGCTTGGTGGAAGAGTGCGATATTCACCGTCTGTCTCGTTGTATTCATTTATGTTCTGTTCTCATATTTATTGCGCGTAAGATTGTGGTAGGGGGTGTCGTATGGAATATTTTATTGCTGCTTTACCTGCTGTTTTTGACATCCAAGTATTGTTATACACCCTCATCGGTGTTGCTTTGGGAATGTTCGTCGGGGCTATGCCGGGACTATCCGCCACAATGGGTGTCGCAATCCTGTTGCCGTTGACGTTCTGGGTGGAACCGAAAGCCGGGCTCGGCATGTTGCTGGGTATCTACAACTCCGCAATTTATGCTGGTGGTATTTCCGCTATTTTGCTGGGTGTGCCCGGCACGCCCGCATCTATAGCCTCAACCTTTGATGGGACGAAGATTTCAAAACGTGGACAACCGACTCTCGCGTTGTGGATCAATACAGTCTATTCCGTGCTTGGTGGATTGGTCGGTGTCCTACTGTTGAGTCTTGCTTCATTTCCCATCGCCAAATTTGCATTGCGGTTTGGACCTCCTGAATATGCGATGGTCGCCTTGTTCGGCTTGTCCATGATGGTCGCAGTATCTGGGAAAAGTGTATCAAAAGGAATCATGGTCGGTTTTATCGGGCTTGCTCTTGCCATGGTCGGCATGGATCCTATGCATGGCGTCAAGCGATATACATTCGGGCATTTCATACTGCTCGATGGTTTTTCCTTCGTCCCGATAATGATCGGACTGTTTGGCATAGGGGAGTCGTTGAAGCAGTTGTCCGAAACCCCTGTTCCCAAATGGAATCTTGCTGGGAAAGTGAAGAGTACCGCATCCGTAAACCTTTCAGACTTCATACATGAAGAGAAAGGTGCAAAAAAACGTATGACTTTGAAAGAAGTATGGCAAACAAAGTGGGCATTCCTTTTCACTTGTGTCGTCAGTGTATTCGTCGGTGCTATCCCCGGTACTGGTGGTGATATCGCTGCATTGGTTTCCTGGACAGAATGCAAATCATTCTCCAAAGAGAAAGAACAATATGGTCAAGGTTCTCAGGAAGCGTTGGCTGTGACTTGTGCGGCGAACAATGCTTGTATCGGTGGTGCGATGACCACGATGCTGACCTTGGGAATACCCGGCGATTCTGTTACCGCGATTTTGATCGGTGCGTTGATGATGTACAACTATACGCCGGGACCGCTTCTTTTTACGGAGCATCCTGATATGGTCCAGGTACTGTTCATGTTGCTTGCCGTATGTAATATCATGATTCTGTTCCTCGGGAACTTCGGTTCCAAACTTTTCGCTAAGTTTACAAAACTACCGAGATCCTGGATTTCCACGACGATCATCGTGTTCTCTTTAGTTGGTTCCTACGCGATCCAGAATAGTGCTTTCGATGTTTTTGTCTGTCTTTGCGCAGGTTTCCTTGGATTCGTCATGGCGAAGGGGGATTTCCCCACTGGACCGATCGTTCTCGCATTGATCCTTGGTGATATGGTGGAGTCTAACTTCATCCGTTCGATGATGTTGCCTCCTGGGACGTATACGACATTCTTCACCCGACCGATTTCACTTGTTCTGATTATTCTGACCGTCCTTTCTCTGTTCGGACAACCTTTGTTCAAACTTATCAAAAAAATGATCACCAAGAAAAAAGGAGGCAACTGATGAACGCTCTCAAACAGAAGTTGCGCAATTGTGAATTTGTAAAGGGAATGCATACATCCCTTTCTGATGCTAGTGTCACTGAACTGTGCGGTATGATTGGATTTGATTTCATATGGGTCGATACAGAACATTCCGCTATTGATTATTATACATTGGAAACGCATTTGATGGCTGCGAAAGCGGCGGGAACGAAATCTTTGGTCCGTATTCCTTGGAATGATCCCATCTTGGCAAAACGCGTTCTTGAGATGGGACCGGACGGTATCATCATCCCTGTCGTGAATACGCCGGAAGAGTTGGACAAGGCGATGAAAAGTACATTGTATCCCCCGAACGGGACTCGTGGATTCGGACCCGTCCGTGCCGCGGACTATGGTATCACTGATGCTAATGACTTCATCACCAAAAAGAGCTTGGATTTGATCAGGTGTGTGCAGATTGAATCCTATGTAGCCGTTGAAAATATTGAAGAAATGGCGAAGAATCCCTGGATTGATTGCTTCATCTTTGGTCCATGCGACTTGTCTGGTTCGATAAATGAATTGAATCAGGTTTTCGAACCCCATACCCAGAATTTGATCAGACAAGCA
This sequence comes from uncultured Sphaerochaeta sp., assembly GCA_964407735.1. Lineage (GTDB taxonomy): Bacteria > Spirochaetota > Spirochaetia > Sphaerochaetales > Sphaerochaetaceae > Spiro-02. The sequence goes on from CAYOWS010000007.1 coordinate 49,724, forward strand.
ATTGCGATATTGAAAAAGGCAGGAAAAAGTATCGGGATATCGACCGGTTCCGATGATCCAGCTGTTCTCAAAGCATGGTATGACATGGGGATCAACATGATCAGCGCCGGTACGGATTATCTCCACATAGCCAATAGTTCCAAAAAAGTTCTCGTAGCATTGCAAGAGCTGGAAAAAGGAGCCAATAGATGATTAAGATGCATGGAGTGATTATACCGCTTGTCACTCCGTTTACTGCTGATGACAAGATTGATATCGACGCATTGCACCGCTTGGTGAACTATCTGATAGAGCACGGCGTTGACTGCCTGTATCCGAATGGAACCACTGGGGAAATGTTGAAACTCTCTGTGGAAGAACGCAAATTGGTGGCGGAAGAAGTCTTGAAGGCCACAGCGGGAAGAGTACCTGTATTCATTCAGGTCGGTGCTCCGACTACTGCGCAGACGATTGAATTGGCCAAGCACGCGGCAGAGATCGGTGCCGCAGGAATCGGTGTCGTTACACCTCAGTTCTTCGGTGTGAATTTCAGGGAGATGGTGGAATTCTATGTACAGGTAGCCAATAGCGTACCTGGGGATTTTGCCGTGTATCTTTATAATATCCCTCAATGTGCTGCGAATGATATCACTCCCGAAATCGTTGAAGCGATATTGAAAAGAACGAAGAATGTCGTTGGTATCAAATACAGCTATGCTGATTTCATCAGACTCAAGAACTATTTGCTGTGTAACGAAGGTAGCTTTGATGTAGTGGTAGGTCCTGATAGATTGTTTCTTCCAGGATTGGCGATGGGGTGTGTCGGTGTCGTGACTGGCTGTGCTCAATGTGGGCCGACTCCTTTCGTGCAAGTATATGAACGGTTTTTGGCTGGAGATATGGCGGGTGCGCTGTCCGCCCAACAGCAGGCCTCGGAACTTGCGGAAATCATCAAAGCCGGTGCCAACATGGCATATTTCAAGGCAACGATGGAATACAACGGATTAGGAAAAATGCATATGCGTGCTCCAGCTCTTGATCTGACTGACTCGGAACGTGAGGATTTATTCAGGCATCTACAGGCTTACGAAGCGAAATACGGAATCAGGAGGTGAGAGATGATCATTGATTTTGTATCGAACATTTTGAATTATGCGAAAGATCTTCCACAATTACGAACGGTACACCAAGTGATTCAAAGCGGTGTCTTGGATACGATTGAGGTTGGGCAGTATACGACTGATGATCCCAAGGTCCGTTACAATGTATTTACCTACGATACGGAAAAGGAGTTCACGGATATATACGAAATCCATGAAAAGGAAATTGATGTGCAGATCCTACTGGATGGACATGAGAAGATGTCCATTGCATGGGCTGAGCCTGTCGAAACCATCGTTTCCTATGACAGCCAAAAAGATGCTGCTTTTGTCAAAGGAAATCTCTGTGCCAACTATTATGCGACTCCTGGAAAAGTCGTGATCTTCTTTCAAGGGGAACCTCATGCTCCGAATTTGAAGGATACTACTTCAAGCAAGGTGAAGAAAGTCGTTTTCAAAGTGCTCAGCTAGCGTAGCGATACGAATGCGACTATAGATCGGGGCTATGAAATGGCCCCGATCTTTTTCTCGATATTGCTTGCCGCCAAAAGGACCTGATCCTTCAGTCGTTCAAAACTGGTGGGGTTGCTATAGGATGAATATTGTCCCGTGATACCGATGGCAGCGATGGCTTTGCCTGTATGGTCAAAAATAGGGGCTGCGACACAGCCGATACCTTGGGAGAATTCCTCCATGTCGCAGGCGTAGCCCAGCTTCTTTGCTTGGTTGACATGGTTGAGGAATTCCAATTTATCTACGATGCTCTTTTCAGTGGCCTGTACAAGCTTTGATTTCTGGATAAAAGCGATTTTTTCATCTTCGGAAAGATTCGCACAAAGGATTTTTCCCGCCGCGCTGATATTGATGGAGATTGGTGTCCTGAGCGGTGCGACGATACTGACCGGTATGTTTGGGAATACGATCTGTGTGTACATGACGGAATCGTTGTCCAAAACTGCGAATTGGCTGGTTTGGCTCGTAATGGCCGAAAGCCTTTGCATTTCTTCTTTGGCGATCGACTCAATATCAAGATCTTGATACACGGATTGTGCGAATTGGAGAAATTTCAAACCGAGCGAGTATGTGGCGGCGACACCTTTGTGTTCATTCAGATAGCCCCTGCTCGTGAGCGTCTTGATCAATCTGGAGGCCGAAGCAGATGGAATCTGACAATCTTCAGCGATTTCCTTTACTGTGGACTGCTTGTGGGTCAGCAAATATTCGAGTATGTCGATAGTTCTGTCTACAGCCGGGACTTTTCCATAAAAATCTTTTTCAATGACCATGTATACACCCTTTTATAACAATAGTGAGCATAAAGGAAACTCCAAGAAATAGCAATTATTATGGCCTTTCCCGCTCCAGTAGGTTGAAATGTTCTACGATTATATTTGACATTGTATCACAACTCCTCATATAATCATATATGATATTTAAATATCAATTATGATAAAGGCGGTATATAATGAATGCTCTTCCCAAAATCGGCATAATCGGTTTTTCTGACGGTGAGCCTGAAGTCCATGAAGATCTGAAGTCTATCGTACAGGCACAGGTCTCAGCGATCGTCAATGCATTGAAAAAGAATGGAACTGTAGAAATTGTTGAAGCGTCCGAACTTGTGGCATCCGTTTCAGCTGCAAAGGATATGGCAAATGAAATGCTGAAGGATGATGTTGACGGAGTCATCTTCTCCTTCGGAGTATTCAGTTTTCCTAATTTTTCCGCGATCGCTGCTGAATCTTTGAACAAAAAACCTATTCTTCTGATGGCGAATCTGAACCCGGAATGGCCTGGGATGGTTTCCATGCTTGCCAGCGGGGGAGCTTTGAATCAACTGGGAATTGATCATTTTCGCGCGGCCGGCGATATCAACGACAAGGCCGTCATGGACAAAGTCCTGAGATTCTCGAAATGCGCCTATGCCGTGAACTCCATCAAGGGTTCTACATATGGCTTGGTAGGGGGACGGAGCCTCGGTATGTATAGTGCCACGGTAAGTATGCAGGACTGGCAGAAAAAGTTCGGTGTCGATGTCGAGCATATCGACCAGTCCGAAATCGTACGTCTCGCCGAAACTATCGACCAGTCCACCGTAGACAAGGCGTTCAATTGGCTGGAGGAGCATACGAAAGCCATAAAATATGATGGGAAACAGCTGACTCCAGAGAAGCTGAAGACCCAGATTCGTCATTATGAAGCGACCAAAAAAATCGTTGAGGAGCATCATCTCGATTTCCTTGGTGTGAAATGCCATTATGAAATGAGTCGACACTATTGTACTCAATGTCTCAGTGCAGCATTCATGAACGATCCCTATGACTGGAATGGCCCGAAACGTCCCGTAGTCTGTGCTTGTGAAGCTGACAGCGATGCCGCATTGACGATGCAGATGCTTAAATATCTCGCCAATACCCCAGTGCTGTTCATGGATGTCCGGCACTGGGATAGCAAACATGGCGTGATGGTATTCTGCAACTGTGGTTCTGAATCGACATATTATGCGACTGGAACCGATGACTATCAGAAGAATCTCAGCAAAGTTACATTGTATCCCGCATTGGACATCTACTCGGGTGGTGGTTGTCATGTGAACTTAATGACACATGCCGGTCTTATGACAATCGCACGTCTATGCCGCCGTAACGGGAAATATAGAATGACAATGTTCACGGCTGATGTTGTGGAACTGGAAGAAGAAATCATGAAGGAGACAACTGAAGAATGGCCCCATGTATTTGCGAAACTGCCGTTCGACCACGAGATTTTTTTGGAGCAATTCGATGCGAACCATTGTCATGCCGTATACGGAGACCATATCGAGGAACTGAAAATGCTGTGTGAAATGCTCGATATCAATATAGATGTCATGGGCGTATAAGTGAGGTCGTGCATGAAGATAGCGATTGGAAGCGATGAAGCGGGATTTGAACTGAAAGAGGTTTTGAAAATGTATCTGGTTTCGAAAGGATACGATGTGACCGATCATGGTGTCTATGATATCCGGCCTTCCATGTATCCGGAGATCGCCCTGAAGGTATCCGAAGCGATAAAGGAAAAACAGCAGGATCGCGGCATTCTTGTCTGCGGGACGGGTATTGGAATGTGCATGACTGCGAACAAGGTGCCTGGTATTCGTGCTGCGTTGTGTAGCGATACTTTTTCCGCGGAACGTGCGATGAAAAGTAACGATGCTCAGATCATTACCTTGGGGCAACGGGTAATAGGGCCTGAACTGGCGAAAGTAATCGTTCAGTCCTGGTTGGATGCTGAAGAAGTATCCAGTTCTTCCTTATCGAAGGTTGAATGCATGATGAATATTGAAAAGCAATTCTTAAAAGATTGATGGAGACGATATTATGCAAAGAATAATCAACGACCCAAGTCTGGTAGTAGAAGATATGCTCGAGGGTTTCGTGCTTGCACATGATGATCTCGTTGAGGTCTGCAAAGAGAATCCTCGGGTGGTTAAGCGAAAAGGTGTTCCTGCCAGAGGGAAGGTCGGTATCGTGACTGGTGGTGGTTCTGGTCATAAGCCTGCCTTTCTTGGATATGTAGGCAGAAATTTGGTCGATGTCGTGGCTGTAGGTGAAGTTTTCTCTTCTCCAACGGCGAAAGCGTTCTATGATGCCTTTAAGGCCGCTGACGGAGGAGCTGGCGTTGCTTGCCTGTATGGGAACTACGCCGGAGACAATATGAACGTGAAAATGGCTATTGAACTCGCCGATGACGATGATATTATCGTGAAGACAGTGGTCGCCAATGATGATGCCGCCAGTGCGCCGAAGACTGAACTTGGAAAACGACGCGGTGTTGCAGGTGAAATTTTGATGTGGAAAGCTGCGGGTGCCAAGGCGGAGCTTGGCGGGACTTTAGATGAAGTCATCGCTATCGCGCAAAGAACCATAGACAATACACGTAGCATAGGAGTGGGTTTGACTTCCTGTACGATTCCGGCGAATGGGAAGCCCAATTTCCATATCGAGGAGGGGACGATGGAAGTCGGCATAGGCCACCATGGCGAGCCGGGTGTTTGCGTGGAACCCTTGCTTTCTGCGAAAGAAATCGCTAGTCGTGCAGTGGACATCCTCGTACCAGATCTTCCGTATAGGGCAGGAGACGAAGTTGTCGTGCTGGTGTCGGGACTAGGTTCTACTCCCGTCATGGAACTATATATTTTTTACAATGAAGTCCATAAGCTTCTCTCTGAACGGGGTATCAAGGTGTATAGAAAGTATGTAGGAAACTATTTCACTTCATTGGACATGATGGGCGTTACGTTGACTTTGACGAAAATGGATGCGGAACTGAAACCGTTGATTGATCTGGATTGTGAGTCCATGGGACTTACTCAATTCAAGAAGTGAGGCTGAAGAATATGGAAAGGTTCAATAATAGCGCAAGTGGAGACATTGTTCTGAAACTTGCAGATGCGATTATCGCCAACACAGGATTGCTGAGTGAAATAGATGGCGCGGTCGCTGACGGGGACCACGGGATCAATATGAACAAGGGGTTCTCCATTTGTAAAGATCGGCTCGAGGGGACGGTCTTTTCATTCATAGAGGGGCTAAACACACTTGGTACGATTTTGCTTACTGAAATCGGAGGATCCATGGGACCTTTGTATGGAAGTTTGTTTAGGGGAATGGCGAAACCTGCGAAGGGGTGCGAATACATAGACATCGCATTGTTTGATACGATGCTATCCACTGCGTTGATGAAGGTTCAGGCCATTGGTAACGCTCAGATTGGAGACAAGACGATGATGGACACATTGGTTCCAGCTGTGGAGAGCTTTCATGATGCCCGAATTCGTGATTTCATATTTTCTGATGCGTTGGCGCTTATGTCGGAGGCCGCGGAAAAAGGGAAGGACAGTACCAAGGACCTGGTCGCCAAGATTGGTCGGGCAGCGAGACTGGGGGAACGTTCCCGAGGTGTCCTGGACGCTGGGGCCGTTTCCTGTTGGATTATTCTCTCAACACTTTCAGAAGAAATTGCTAAAAGGCTATAGTCCTGCTATAGTCATATGTAATGGGATGGGATATTCAGCCGTTGACGGCACAGCATCATACACTATATGAAATCATTGCCGATTCTTTGGAGGAAATGATCCTTACTGACAAGGTGGATTCGCAACGACTGCCGACTGAGCATGAATTGGCGGCAAAGTTTGGTGTCAGCCGGACTGTCGTACGGGAAGCGTTGAAATTACTACGAGAACGAGGTCTTGTCAAAATGCGGGCCGGTGATGGTGCTTATACGACAAGACCTCGGTCTTCAACAATGAGTCAGGCGATGCATCGGCTGATTCGGTTCAACGATCTGACTGACCGTGAAGTCGTTCAAGTCAGAATCATCCTTGAGTGTGCTGCTTGTGAGTTGGCGTTTGACCATATCGGAGAGCGGGAACTTCAGGAACTGACAGAGATCCACAATGCCATGATCGAGTTCAAAACCGATATTGATATTCGGGTCAAAAAAGATTGTGAATTCCACTATGCCATAGCACGGTTCAGCCAGAATACCTTGCTTTCGTTCTTTGTTCAGTCCATCAATGATATCCTATATGATTTCATGCGAAAACGCATTGAGTTTCGACCGACTGGAAATGACGAAGGCATCGTATGGCATGGGCGTCTGATCGAAGGTTTCAGGACTTCGGATGTGAATTCTGTAGCTGATATGATGCGAGAACACATTATGTCTTCATATCACCAACTGGAATACGGTGGTGATGGAGGGAAGCCTTTGATTGGCTGATATCCCCTGGAGAGACCAAAACTAGTCGGTCATCTCTTTACAATTTTCTCATGGTAGAAATAGTTGACGTAGTCCTCGATGCCCAGTTCATCACACCACAGGGGAATCAGATCCGAAAGGCTTTCCCAATAGGACAGATCCTTCTTCTCGTATATCTCTTTGAACAACGGCAGCGCCTGAGGATATTTCTCCGTGATCAGGCGCATCACTCGTGGCCTGTATCCACCCCTGAGATTGAGATTCTCGAACCAGTAGGTGTCGATGAAACCATGCGTCGCTTCCAGAATCGCCTGGACATCGGTGAGCAGCGGGAATATCGGTGACATGAAAAGGATCGTGTGGATACCTTCTGCGTGAAGCGTCTCCAACGCCCTGAGCCTCCGTTCTATGGACGAGGCTCCTGGTTCCAGATCCTTGCGCAAGGAATCGTCCAGCGTGTTCATCGAAAACGCGACATGTATGTCTTTCGCCCGTTTCAGCAAATCGAGATCCCGTAGCACTAGATCGGATTTCGTGATGATGCTGATCTGTGCGTCACCCTCCACCAGTTGCTCGAGAATGCCTCTGGTGAGCCCCGTCCGCTTCTCGAAAGGATTGTATGCGTCGGTCACGGAACTGAGGATCACGCGTTGTCCTGAGAGTTTCTTCAGGTTTATGGGTCTTTTGCATTCCTTGATATCAAGGAAGGTTCCCCACGGTTCGGCATGATGGGTGAACCGTCGCATGAACTCGGCGTAGCAGTAGACGCAACCATGAGGGCAACCGACATAGGGATTGATGACGAACTCAGCGGCCGGGAGCCGGGAAGGGGAGACGAAATCGTCCACCTGTACTGTATTGAGTTCCACCGCCATATCATTCCTCCTTGTCTGTCTCTCAGTTCGCCTGTACCGACATCCTGTACAGCTTCAGAATCTCGTCAAGCGCCGCCTGATCCTGCAATCCATGGAAATCCTCATAGAAAGACGTTATCTCATGCTCCATGTTGAAATCAGGGAACAGCTGGGGATACAGGTCGGCCGCCAACCACTGGAGACAGAGTATCCAGCGGCTGATCGGTTGCGCATAGCTGCTGAAGTCTCCGGGAATCGCCTTGACCCGTCCCGCCTTCATCGCGGGGATATCGGCCCAGCGCCTGTCGTTCTTCAGCTGTGTGAGGAAATCATCGGCGGGATCCTTGTAGCTGTAGATATAGATATAATCAGGGTTCCACGCGGCGATCTGTTCGAAGGATATCTTGGCGAACCCCTTGTTCGTGAAACCGGACCCCATCCACACGGGAACGCCGCCTGCGTCCTCGACGAAACGGGTTTGCATCCAAGTGTCGGGTGCTACGGTGTAGGTCAACGGTCCGTCGGTGGAGGAGACGCGCATCATCAGAATCCTGGGACGATCATCCATGGGGACGGTGGCTACCGCGTCCGCCACACTGTCCTGGCGCTCCTTGTACAAGCCCAGGACCTCTTCCGCCCTTCCGGAATCTCCTACGAGTTTTCCAAGCTGGATGAGTTCTGTCTGCCAGTCCTCCGGCATCTCCAGGGAGATCGTGAACACCGGGATCCCCATGGTCGTCAGCTTGTCACCCAGACCTGTGTAGGTGAAATCCTTCATCAACACCAGATCGGGATTTCGGGCGATCACTTCCTCGATGCTGGGCAATTCGGGAGTCCTTGGCCCGTCGGAGAGCTGCGGGAGCAGCAGGGAATAGAGGTCCCCCGTTCCCTGGTCGGTCTTCGGAAGTTCAACGACAGTCTGGACAGCCTCTGGAAACAGCAGGAAAGCGTCCGCGGCCACGATGGCGGACTTGCCCACTATGATGACCCGTTGTGGTTGTTCGGGAAGATTCACCGTCCTATCCAGGGCGTCTGTCGCCGTAAGGGTTGCCTGATCCGTCCGTTCCGTAGTTCCTTTGGCGAACATCGGGAGCGGCGAAAGCAGGAGCAAGAGGCAGAGCATGATATTGATACGGTGTCGAAGCATGAAACCCTCCAGAAGATCTTGTGAAACCAGCCTACCTTGTAGCACCATTTTGGACAAGTAGTTGGAAAGAAATAGGGGAGACCCGTCAGGCCTCCCCATAGCGATCATTTCGAAATCAGCTCTTCGAACTGGTCCAGCAATCTCCCGAAAAGGGCCGCCGCCTGATGCACAGGTTCCGGCGTGCTCATATCCACCCCCGCCTTGCGAAGGGAATCGATCGGGTAGGTACTGCCTCCCGATTTCAGGAATCCAAGATACCGGTCTCTGTCTTCCTCCGTTCCATTAAGGACCTTCTCCGACAACGCGATCGACGCTGAGAGTCCGGTCGCGTACTTGTAGACATAGAACGCGGAGTAGAAATGAGGAATCCGCAGACCTTCCAGGTCACTTTCTTCCCCAAGTTCCATGTCCGGGCCAAAATAGGCTTCAAGCAGGGAGCGGTAGGTCTTTCGCAGCCCTTCGACGGTGATCGGTTCCCCGGCTTCCACCTGAGCATGGACCAGCATCTCGAATTCGGCGAACATCGTCTGACGGAATAGGGTTGCTACAATGTCGTCCATCTGCTTGCCGATGATGTAGGCCCTCATCTCATCATCCTTGGCGTTGTCCAACAGATATTTCGCGACCAATTGCTCGTTGAAGGTCGATGCGACCTCCGCCTCGAAGATCGTATAGTCGTACTGGGGATAGGGATTGTTGTGGACGCTGTACCAGCTATGCATCGAATGACCGCCCTCATGGGCGAGGGTGAATACATCACGCAGGACATCCTCCTTGTAGTTGAGCAGGATGTACGGGTGACCTGTGAACGCACCGCAGGAGAACGCCCCTGAACGCTTGCCCTTGTTCTCATAGCGATCGACCCAGCGTTGCGTGGTAAGCCCTTCACGAATGGTTCGCACGTATTCATCACCCAGCGGTGCCAACGACTTGCAGACGATCTCGACCGCTTCTTCATACGTAGTGTGGGTCTCTATGCCCTTCACCAACGGTACGTACACGTCGTAATGGGCCAGCTTGTCCACGCCGAGCAGTTTCTTGCGAAGCGAATAGTATCGGTGTAGCGTGGGGAAGGCGTCATGGACTGCCTTGACCAGGTTGTCGTAGACGGAGACAGGGACATTGTCGGGGAACAGGGCCGCCTCTCTTGCCGAAGGATAGTTCCTTACTTTTGAACGGAAGATATCCTTCTTGACGCTCCCTTCATACAGCCTGGCGAGGGTATGCTTGTGTGCGTCGAAAACCTGATAGAACTGCTTGTAGGCCTTCTCCCGCAACGCCCTGTCGGGCTGCATCATGAAGGCGCTGTAGGTGGTCTGGGTCAGGGGTAGGTCCCCCTCCTCGGTGGTGATGGTCCCGAAATCCATATCCACGTTGGTCAGGTCATGGAACGTATCATGGGGAACGGCTCCGACTTCGCTCTGCAAGGCCATGATCCGCTCTTCGTTTTCGGTTAATACATGCGGCTTGAACCGGACAAGCTTGTCGAGCATCACCCGATAGTCGGCGAAACGGTCGTCCTTCAGCCAAAGGCGCAGGGTATCATCATCGATCGCCTGGATCTCAGGATCGAAATAGCTCATCCGGGCCGCGAATTCAGTCTGGGACTGGCTGATCATCCCCAAGCGTCTCTGATAGACGGTATCACTGCTATCGGCGCTGTATTGCAGGAACGCATAGTTTCCCAGGCGTTCGCAAAGCAACGATATGTTCGAGAACCAGTCCAGGGCGGCAAGCAATGCATCGGCGGAAGTCCCCAAAGTTCCTTTATAGTTGACCGCTCCAGGGATCAGTTCCTGGAAACGTGTGAAATCCTCTTCCCAGGCGGCATCGTCACGATAGAGGGATGATAGATCCCATGTATCGCCTGTCGCGACTTCGCTACGTGAAGGTATCTTGTTAGCATTCATGTCTGTTGCTCCTCATCGTTTGTTTCGATCAATAAAATATACATGGAATACGTTTTCCGGCAACGTTTAGATTGAGTCCAGAAGTGTAAGCAGACGCCGTACCGCACGTCCCCGATGGCTGTAGGCATCCTTCAGATCGCCGGGGAGGGCGGCCATCGTCGCTCCGGCTTCATCAATGAAAAACACTGGATCATATCCGAATCCTCCATCCCCGATTTCCTGGTCGATGATATGCCCTTCGACCTCTTCCTGGATGATGAACAACCGCTGGGGGGAGAGCACCAAGGCCATGGCGCAGACGAAGCTCGCCTTGCGCTGGGTGCCTTTCAACCCTTCCATGTTCTTCAACAGGAACAGGTTCCTCTCATGGGCTTCAAGCAATCTTCCGAACTGCTCGCTTCCATATCTGGCGGTCCGAACACCTGGAGCTCCACCCAGAGCGGGAATCACGACTCCCGAATCATCGGCGACGACAGGGCGTCCGTCTCCTTGCCGGTAGAGTGCCAGCGCTTTTCCCAAGGCGTTTTCGGCGAAGGTCTCGCCGTTTTCCTCAAAGTCGAAGGTCAACCCGGCTTCCTGTGGAAGCACGAGTGTATGCCGTCCGGCGAATATCCGTTCCAACTCTTCCCGTTTATGTGCGTTTCCGCTTGCGAATAACATTTCCATGGGGAATAGAATAGCTTGTTTGCCTATCACCTGCAAGACATTCGTTGTCGTTCAATGCTTCGTTTCGCAGACACTCTTGCAGCATTCTCCTCGCATAATACATCCCTGAACATACCGTTCCTTTCGGTATATCGAGCAACTGCGACAGTTGCATGCTTGAAAGTCCTTCCGGACTCCTTGAATACTCCTCCCTGCGTTCTTGGATGGCTGTTCTCGTTCGATTGCGTTCTCTCTCAAGTCTGCATCCACGATCCCTGTCATAGTCAGAGGAGGATTTCAGAGTACGTAACTGTTGATCCAGCCAGATCCGACGTTTCCAATGGTTGTCGATGACCCGTCGCATATCCGTCTTTTTCTGTTGTCTTTGCCAGGTCACGTCGTTTGCTTTGCAGACCAATTGTGCGAGATCGAGTTCATCGATATCCATGATGCTGGACAGGTAGTTGATCAAAGCAGGGGTGATAAGTTCTGGGGTAGCGAGCAAGAGTGTCAATAATCGCCTTCTTTGCATCGGTGTACGCAATATTTGTTGCAGCCTTGCAGCCGCTGGATTCTCCATTTCCAACATGCGACGGGAATCTTGATAGTCGTCGCATGCGTGTCTTTTGTCACCTTGAACAGGCCTCACTCTCTGTGGACGTGAACAGATCCTTTTGAACAATGTGGGTGCGTCAGATTCGTTTTTATGCGATGTCGATGCCGTTCCTCCGTAGGAGGGCTCCGCATCGGCGGTCAACTCGGATTTGCGACTGTTCAACGCCCCTTCCCTGAGAGCCCGGTACCGTGAATAGAGATTCCATCGTTCGACGATCTCTTCATTGGGATAATAGATATCAACACCCTCCATGGTTGAATTTTCGAGCCTGTTTTGACAAGGGGCCATCGCTGGTACTACGATGCCGTCGATGTCTTTTCCACAACAATAGAGAATCGTCCGGTCTTTGTGTTGCTGGAGTCTTTTTTTTGAGTAGAAGGTCCTTGCCCGGGTTCTGATGATTTTTCTGAGATAGGCTTCGAATGGGATACCCCTGTCCTTGAAGTTTCTGACGATTGTCAGCATGTAGGGCATGCATACCAACAGGAATTCGGCACAATGTTCCGGATCGAGCAACTTTGTTTCCATCGGACTCTGGTATATGATCAGCTGGCAACGGTACAGGATTGATTTCTCCAGATTGATGAACTGTTTGCTCCGCGAAGGATTCTTCAGATTGCGACGCATCCTGTTGTACAGATGCACGTCCTGTGTAAGACTCTCCATTTCCCCACTCTCCTTGGTTTGTTTGATCGTTGGAGAGGGAATATGAAAATTCCATGCCAAATCATGATGCTGGCATGGAACGACGTGTGTATCTGTTTATAGCGTGAAGAACTGCAAGGGAGTTGTGATTGACGGAATATTATCCCAGTTGTTTTGAGATCGCGGCGATCAGCTGCCGTCTGATTGTTTCGTATGTGCCGGAGACCGTAGCGCCCGCGGCCTTTTTATGTCCGCCGCCACCAAGATCCGCCGCTATGCTTCCGACATCCACGGAACTGTTGTGACTGCCTCTGAAGCCTATCTCCACTTTTCCTTCGGAAGGAATCTTGAAGAACAGGACCGCCTGGACACCCTTGACGGAAAGAAGGGCGGAATATAACGCATCGCTCGGTCTGTCCGCGGGATTGAATTCCTGGATGTCTTCCTCAGTCTCATGGCTGACCATGATCTTTCCATCGAACAGAGCTTCCGTCCTGTCGATCAATCGGGCGAGGTATTTTACGGAATCAAAGCTTTTCCCACCTGTCATCTCGTCGTAGACATCGTTGGGGGATACTCCAGCGTCAACCAGCTCTCCCGCCATACGCAAGGTCTCTCCACGGTTCGGCCCGATGAACCTGAAGAATCCTGTGTCGGTGGCGAAGCCGAAGAACAGATGCTGTGCGACCTGTTCTGTGATTTCAATCCCCATCGTATGATAGATGTGTTGTATGACCAAAGTAGTGGAGTAGGACTCCGGGACGATATAGTGGATCGTCCCGAAAGAGGCTCCAGAACTATGGTGGTCGACCACCAGGATCTCCAGGCCTTCAATCTGTTTCGCCAATGATTCTCCGATACGGTCCCGGGATGAACAGTCGGTAACGACGATCAACGGCTTCTGATCCAGAATGGACTGGGGGATCGTGTCCTTGAAGAACGAATCCCAATAGGTGATCTCCGGGCGATCGAAAGGACCCGCGTTCGCGACGAATACTTCCTTTCCCAAATGTTCCAGAAGCCAAGCCATGGCAAGCTCGCTATGGATACAGTCTCCATCGGGAGCCAAATGACCGATAACGACAGCCTGTTCACAATTCTTCAGGGCAGAGATGACGGATTCTGGAACATCGGGATAGGTAAACATCCTGTTCAGTCCTTTCCGCAAATGACCTGCGGTTTTGTTCCATCCATCACGGCACTACGGTCTACGACCACTTTGCGCACATCCTCCATGGACGGAATATCGTACATGATGTCCATCATGATGTTTTCGACGATGGAACGCAATCCTCTCGCGCCGGTCTTCTGGATGATGGCCTTTTCAGCGATCGCTTCAACGGCTTCGGGTAGAAACTCGAGTTCTACGCCATCAAGCTTGAAAGATGCCTTGTACTGACGGATGATCGAGTTCTTCGGTTCTGTGATGATCCTGATCAGGTCTTCCTTGGTGAGATTGTTCAGGGAGACATGGATTGGCAGACGCCCGATGAACTCGGGGATCAGGCCGAACTTGACCAGATCATCCGGATGCAGCTGGTCGTACAGCTTGGTCAGATCCTTGTCTTCCCGGAGCACGACCTCCGCGCCGAAACCCATCGGATGCGTCGCGATTCTCTTTTCAATGACCTTGTCCAGGCCGACGAACGCACCACCGCAGATGAACAGGATGTTCTTGGTGTTGATCTTGAGCATCTCCTGGTTCGGGTGTTTGCGTCCTCCTTGAGGGGGTACGCTCGCATCCGTTCCTTCGATGATCTTCAGCAACGCCTGCTGCACTCCCTCACCGGAAACATCACGGGTTATCGACACGTTTTCGCCTTTTTTCGCGATTTTGTCGATCTCATCGATGAAGATGATTCCGTGTTCCGCCGCAGTGATGTTGTCGTTCGCGTTTTGGATCAGCTTGAGGAGGATATTCTCGACGTCTTCACCGACGTATCCCGCCTCGGTAAGTGTGGTCGCATCAGCGATCGCGAACGGCACCTGGAGCTTTTTCGCGAGAGTTCTCGCGAGCAAGGTCTTTCCTGTACCTGTAGGACCGATCATCAGGATATTGGACTTGTCCAGCTCAACACCTTCCTGCGCGATCTGGTTCTGGTACTTCACTCTCTTATAGTGGTTGTAGACCGCGACGGATAGTACCCGTTTCGCATTGTTCTGGCCGATGACATAATCATCGAGATACGCTTTGAGTTCCTGCGGGGTAGGGATGTCTTCCGGCAAACCACTGTCGTCTTCGTCGACAGGATCCGCCGACAGTATCTTGTTGCAGGTACGGATGCATTCATCGCAGATCGCGACACCAGGGCCAGCGATCAGCCGTTTTACATCCTCGTAGCTCTTTCCGCAGAAAGAGCAGACTTTCGTGCTCTTTGCCATGTCTCGTCAGCTCCTTTTCATCACACGGTCGACAAGTCCGTATTCTACGGCTTCGTCTGCGCTCAGGAAATAATCGCGTTCCAGATCCGCGGCGACCTGTTCCCTGGTCCGTCCGGTATGCTCCACGAAATAATCGATGGAAAGCTGTTTGAGCCTGCCGATCTCCTTCGCATGGATGCTGATATCGGTTGCCTGTCCTTGGACGCCGCCCCAAGGCTGATGGATCATCACCCGCGCCGAAGGGAGTATGAAACGCTTGCCATGCTTGCCGGCGGTAAGCAGCAATGCCGCCATGGAGGCCGCCTGTCCCATGCAGATAGTCTGAACATCGCTTCGGATATACTGCATGGTGTCATAGATCGCCAATCCAGCGGTGACACTGCCACCAGGGGAGTTGATATAGATATTGATATCCTTCGAAGGATCTTCTGACTCCAGGAACAGGAGCTGAGCCACGACCAGGTCGGCCGTGGAGTCATTGATCTCTCCATCAAGGAAAATAATGCGGTCCTTCAGCAAACGGCTGAAGATATCATAGGAGCGTTCTCCGACACCCGACTGTTCTACGACGACGGGGACAAGAGATTGCATCCGTTCATCTATCAAATTCATATTCTTCCTTCCTTTTGGCTCGGTCCTGTATCATCATTCTTCGTCATTTTGTGGCGGGCCGTATTTCAATACTGTCCCGCCCCTTCATTCCTAGACTGCCGGCTCATTCCCTTCGCCACGCTGTCCGGATGTAGGAATCCGTATCATTCCACAAGTTCCGGACTTTTGCTGAAAAAGGCGGTACCCGATCCGGGAACCGCCTTTTTGCTGTGGAGAGACACTACAAAGCGGTCTTTTGCTTGGAAATATACAGTTTGTCGTTTGCACACGTCCAAGCAATTCTGCTTCAAGTGGAACTACTCGAGCTTTCCTGCGATGAAATCATCGTAGGATACGGCCTTGTCCTCTTTGAACGTATTTTTCTCAAGGAGGTACTTGCCGACCTGACGGAACTGCATGTCATCCTTGATCATGTCGCGATAATATTTCTTCTGGTCTTCGTCCTGGATGTCCTTGAGCTGCTCGGCGCAAGCTTCTTCAAACTCCTTTTCGTCGACAGGGAAGTCCTCGGTCTCCTTAATTTTCTCCATCATGAGCTGGATGCGAAGGGTTTTTTCAGCACCTTCTCTCCATTCTCCCATCACGGTTTCCTTTGTCTGGTTCTGGAACTGGAGAAACTGGAGAACCTGTTCTTCATTCAATCCGCTCTGGCGGACGAACTTGTTCCAGTTCTGCTCGACTTCAAGATCGACCATGGAGGCGGGAACGACGACGTTCGCATCTTTGAGCATTTCATCGAAGAGAGCGTTCAGCTTGGTCTCATCCATGCGGCTGGTAAGGGTTTCCTCAAGCTTTTTCTTGGTTGCAGCAACCAGATCGGCGACGGTCTTGTACTCTTCCTTGACGTCCTGCGCGAATTCATCGTCTAGAGCGGGTACATCACGAACCTTGACCTGCTTCATCTCGACCTGCAAAGTAACGGTCTTGCCTGCGTAGCCAGGAATATCGGAATCGTCCGCATAGGTCTTGATGATGGTCTTTGATTCGCCCTTCGCCATGCCGGTAACATCTTCATCAATCTTGTAGAAATTGTAGCCGGAGCCAATGGTGAATACAAAATCTTTACGAGCGGTTCCCGCGACCTCGTTTCCGTCGGCGTCGATTTCCGCATAGTCGATGGTAACGATATCGCCGTTTGCGGCGGCTCCGTCCTTGTCGACTACAAGAGCGTTCTGATCGCGAAGCTTGTCAATTTCCTTGTTGACCAGTTCGTCGGAGATCTCCACTTTGGGAACGCTGACGGTCAAGCCTGTGTAGGCGGGAAGCGTCACTTCCGGCATGATATCGTAGACGACGGAGAACGTTACATCCTTGTTCGCTTCAAAGGGGAGGAGTTTCTCTTCATCCTGCAACTCGGGAGTGCTGTATGGAAGGGGCTTCTGCTTGTCTTCGAGGGTTTCGATGGCTTCTTTTACCGCATCTTCGAGAGCGCCGAAGGTGCTTTCTTCACGGATGGCCTTGCCATACTTGCTTTCCAGCACAGAGACCGGGGCTTTGCCTTTGCGGAAACCCTTGATCTGGATCTGCTGCGCGTATTTCTTCAACGCAGTCTGATATGCTTCCTCTACAGTTGCGGCAGGCACGGTAACCGTGAGCTCGACGGAGGAGTTCTCCAATTCCTTGATCTTCTTGTCAGCAATCATGCTATTCCTCTTCCTTTTGATCCATCACTATGATGATCAATATATCCTTAGCAAGCTCCCGGAGTTTCGCAGTAAGCTTTGCAAAATAACCAATATGTTTAGGGGTAACCCTCTCAGTATACTAAATCCTGGTTCGTTCAACCACTACCAGAACACGTCAGAGAAGAAAAAAGCCGGAAAAATTCCGACTTTTTTCTCCACCGAAAGACATTACCAGATTACAGCGTGATTTGCAACCGCCTGAAATCGGCTTCCTCGTCCGCTTGTTTTGGAACATCTTCCGTCATGATCCTCGTGAACAAGCGGTTGTCGATTCCGTGTCTACTCCGGTGAAAGCTCTGGCCGGACGTTTGGAAACCCTCATCCTAGCTATCAAAAATGCATATCCTGAATCATTACAGGTGTTTTTTCCTCTAAGTAGAGGTGTCCACCCGTTGAAGGGTCGGATACCATCGGTCTGTGCCGATGCATTTCATTGGTTCAAGGAGAATGTTGTATGTCGTTGAACAAAAACAAGGAAGTCCTTCGTGCGCTTGGCAGGACGGGACGTACCCTCAATCTCACGTTTGACACGATCTTCAAGTTCGTGTTCGGATCCCCCGGCAGTGAAGACCTGCTTCGGGCGATGCTCAACGCGATATTGGGAGCGGAACTGAACGAGCCGATAGAAGAGATGCGGTTCATGCCGCAGGAATATGTCTCGCCGGACCCTGACGGGAAGACCTGTCGCATGGACGTCGTCGCCACCGATCAGCTTGGCCGCATATTCAATATCGAGATGCAACGCTATAAGGATGAAGAATACAATGAACGATTGGTATTGTATGTCGCTCGTCTCGTGACCTATAGCACTTCAAAAGGGAACGAGATGGTCATTCGCAAGATCATCGGGTTGTCATTCGGGGACAGGCCGCTGCCCGGTCTGGAGGAGTGTCCCGCGCCAATAGTCCGCGTATATGTGAATACCGACCAGAAGGGATATCTGCTCAAAGGTACGCTTCCTGTCACCATCCATGTGAATCTCTCCCGAATACGCCAAATTTGTCATGAAATGAGTGTCGAAGATTTTGACGAGCGGATGAAGTGGTGTTACTATGTGGCCATGGAGGGTGCTATGGCTACCGAAGAAGAGATGGAGAAAATCAAGAGACTCGTTGCCGCAGACCCTTGGTTGGACCGGGTTCATGAGCGGTTCGAACAGGCGATGGCGAATAACGACGAGGACATGATGATCATGTTGCTCCAGGAAGTCAATTCTGACATGAAGTATAAAGGGGAACTGCGGACAGCTAGACATGATGGACTTCTTGAAGGCCGCGAGGAAGGTCTCCAGGAGGGGCGGCAAGAGGGGTTGCTGGAAGGGCGGCAGGAAGGTCTCTTGGACGGCAAACGCGAAATGGCGCAGGCTATGAAGAACCGTGGGGTTGAGATCGCCCTTATCTCGGAATGTTCCGGACTGAGCTTATCTGAAATTGAAAGACTGTGACATGAATATGAAAAAGGTCGCTCCGATACAGAGCGACCTTCTTGTACATCTTTGTAGCTGAAGACTACTTTCCCAGTTCCTTGATCAATTTTATCAGTTCATCAAGCTTGTCATGGGTGATCATCGGATTGAGCAACGTGAACTTGAGGAACGTCTTGCCCTCATATACCGTCTGCCCGATTACGATTCCATGCTTGTGCAACAGACTCCGTCTGATCGCCTTGTTCACCTCATCTGAGGCGTTCAGCCTGAAAACGACTGAACTGATCTCCGGTTCGACCGCCACTTCGAAAGAGTCGTCGGCGCGAAGTCGTTCGTACAGATAGGCCGCATTGCCGATACAGGTGTCAATGATCTCTCCAAATCCGTCTTTCCCTCTTGCCTGGAACGCCACCCATACTTTCAGTGCGTCAAAACGACGGGTCGTCTGGATCGATTTGCCGACCAGGTTCGTATAGCCGTCTTCCTCGTCCTCTTCCCGGTTGAGATAGTCGGCGTGGATCATGAATACGTCCAGCATACCGCCTTCTTTGACCAGTATGGCGCTGCAACTGATGGGAAGCAGGAACATCTTGTGGAAATCTACCGTGATCGAATCACAAAGGGCCAGGTCGCCAAGTCTGTCCGCATACCGAGATGAGAGCTTCACCCCGCTACCATAGGCGGCGTCGGCATGAAGCCACATGCCGTTCTCCTTGCAGATGGGGGATAACGCATTGACATCATCAATACTGCCGTAGTCGGTCGTGCCGATGGTCGCTACGATACAGATCGGCATCAATCCCGCAGCCTTGTCCCTCTCAATCAAAGTCCGCAACGCATTGATATCCATCTTGCAGCTTTTGTCCACCGGTACTTTTACGACGGCGTCATACCCCAGTCCGAGCATATGGGCGCTTTTCTCCATGGAGAAATGAGATATCCCGGAAGTGTAGAACCTGAAACGGGAATAACAGTCCGGCAATCCCAGTTTCTTGATATCATGATGCAGATGCGTATCACAAAACCAATCTCTGGCCAGGGTGATCGCACAAAGGTTCGATTGACTTCCTCCAGAGGTGAACACACCGTCGCTGGAAGGGCCGAACCCATAGAGTTTGCAAAGATGCCGGATCACCTCCACCTCGATCTCTGTAGCCACGGGGCCTTGGTCCCATGAATCCATCGACTGGTTGAACGTAGCGATCACCAGTTCCGCCGCTATGCTTTCCAGAAGCGCGGGACTGTGGAGGTGGGGCATATAATCGGTGGACCATGTCCGGAGAACGTTCGGCAGGACCTCCCGCTTCATTTTCTCCAACACGGATTCGAATCCCAAGCCTTGCTCGGGAAGCAGGGCTTGGGTCTGAATCATGGCTTTGAGTTCTTCGGGGGGAGTCCCTGTATAGGCTTTCTCATCCTGAAAAGAATCCAGGATCGCCTGAACCGTTTCTGAAATTACTTTTGCGTACGCGGTCTTTTCCGCCGTCGTAGACCCCAAGAGCAAGGGGATGTCATTTTTTGACATCTGCGTCTACCTTCCGGACAACCTTCTCAAAGATATCCAACATGGTTGCGACCTCTTCCTTGGTTACGTTCAAAGCACAAAGGCAACGCATGACGGAACCATGCCGTCCGCCTTTCTCCATGATCAACCTGTTCTCGAAGCATTCCTTCTGAACTTCCGCCGCAATGATGCCTGAAGCGGGTAGCGAACCGAGCATGTCAGGTGTTCCGTTCGGATCGACGAACTCAATGCCCATCATCAGGCCTTTCGCGCGGATATCTCCGATGATGGAGACTTCCTTCTGCAATGCTCTGAGTCGATCTTCCATGATCTTGCCTTTTTCAATGACTTCCGCTAGGAACGCGGGATCGGAGACACGGTTCATGACGACGGTACCGGCGGCCATGGCAAGCTGGTTGCCTCTGAACGTACCGGCGTGAGCGCCGGGCTGCCATGTGTCGAGAACTTTGTCATAGATGACGACGGCCATCGGCTGACTGCCGCCGATCGCCTTTGAGGCAAGGATCACGTCAGGGACGATGTCCGCGTATTCGAACGCGAAGAACTTGCCGGAACGACCGATGCCGCACTGGATTTCATCGACGATCATCGGGATGCCGAGTTCTTTCGTGACTCTACGAACGGTCTGGAGAAATTTGACCGGAGCCGGTACAACGCCGCCCTCACCCTGGATCGGTTCGAGGATGACGGCCGCCGGAGTCGTGATGCCGTTTTCAGGATCCTTGAGCGTGCGTTCGAAAAAGGCGCAGGCGGCATCGACGCCAGCTTCTCCGCCAAGGCCGAACGGGCAGCGGTAGGAATAGGGGTAGGGGAAGAAATGGACGTCGGGCATCAAAGACTGTACTTTCTGCTTGGCGTTGAGATTGCCAGTCAGCGCCAACGCGCCATGTCCCATGCCATGGTAGGCACCGCCGAAAGCGATGATGGAACTACGGCCGGTCGCCGTTTTGCACAGCTTCAGCGCCGCATCAACGGCGTCGGTACCGGAAGGGCTGCAGAACTGCACTTTCGCATTGTCCTTCAGCTCTCCGGGAAGCAGGGATAATATGGTCTGGACGAACTGATCCTTGACTGGAGTCGTCAAATCCAACGTATGCAACGGAAAGTCGCCTGTCAGCAACTGTACCATCGTCTGGTTCACCTCCTCGTCGTTGTGACCCAACGCGAGGGTACCTGCACCACAGAGGAAATCGAGATAGCGATTCCCTTCCACATCTTCAACCCAGACGCCCTTCGCCGATTTCAAAGCCACGGGGAATTTCCTCGGATAGCTTCTTGCGTTCGATTCGGTAGCGTTCTGACGATCAAGATAGTACTGGTTTGTGAGTTCGTTCATTCCTTTTCTTTTCCCTTCTATACCATACCCGTATTTTCCCGGATTCCTTCGGATTTCACCTTCTCTCCGGTCCTTTGATACCAAGTCCATTCTATTCAGGTGTTCACGATGGAACGATGTTTCGCGAATCCCTGACAGAACTTGTTTTTGTGCTGGAAAAACTTTCCAAAGCGAAGCAGATACTAACAGGTAATGGGGGTTTAGGCTAGAGAAAAATGCAAGAAAAGTATGAACTTTTTCAGAGGTTGACGAAACTCTGCCGGTTGTCGAGAAAAAACGATGTTTCTGTCCATCGGTATTTCTAAATAAAAACCATGGTATCTCTATGTTTTATAAATATTTAATTCGGATGATGAAGAGATGGGAGACACCCCTTTGCTTCATAGGGGGTTCGTTATCGTTTCGACCATCATTTAGGTATCGTTTTTTGCTAGAGTCTTACACCAGACACCACGTACATGTTTTCGTTGGAAACGACGGTATCGACCGTATAGAAAGGTTCAAGATATGTAGAGAGCTCTTCTGCGGGAATCAATGCCATGGAGACCTTCCCGGCCTTCTCCGAATGGAGGGCATTGAGCCGTTCCCGGCTGATGTCGTGGGCTATGGTCAGCCGTCCGCCTTGCCCGGTCAATGCTGCGAGGCGTTCGACCAGCCGACATGGATCAGGGAAGTGGGGCAATGCGTTGAAGACCATCACCCTGTCGAACTGACGGTCAAATGAAACCTGCTCGATATCCGCGGTGATGAGTTCGATCCTGCCGTCATGGTGTTGCGCTCTCGCATGGGCGATCATGCGGGGGGAGATGTCCACGCCTGTGACGCTGGCTACATCCCGCGCACAGTATTTTGGGAACAGGACTCCCGAACCGCAAGCCACGTCGAGCACATGGCAACCTGGAGCAATCTTGGCGAAATTGAAGATGGTCTCCAGCTTCGGCGAATGGGTCTTGCCGTGGCAATCCCAGGCGTGGGCATGCAGATCGAAATAGGAAATCACTGTCGGCTGATCAAGTACCGTTTCCAGCATGCGGTTCTCTCCTTGTGTCCTATCGTACGAGACATCGTTCACAAACCCCACGAAGTGGAGAGTATCGGGGCACCGCATCGCAAAACGACACGATGCTCCTGTTTCATCAATTCAAAGAATCTTATTCAGCGAGTGCTTTGACTTCCTTGAACTTCTTCATATCCGAATACAGCTCCGTCTTGTACGGATTCCGTCCGGTCTTCTTGATCTTGTAGAGCATGAAGACGAACACCGCGATATTGGCAGCGAGCGCCAGAGCACTGACTACATTGTAGATCGCCGGATTGTATGTGGAATTCACACGGAACATGCTGTTGTCCTGGAACATCGGGAATGTCTGCGCGAACATGCACCACAACGCCAGCGTATGAGCCCGGTGCTGGAGCCATGCGCCTTTTCCCAGGGTGAATGCGCATACCGTAGGCGCGAGCAACAGAGCGAAACCACAATACCAGGCGTGATGGGGGAGGCAGTTGTAGGTGTAGGCGAAGTTCCACAGGTCGTAGGCGATGATCCAGAACCACATCATGTCAGGCCAGAGCATGTCCATGCTGCCGTCTTTCTTCGTCTTTTTCCTGATGCAGATGCCGACCCATCCTGAAATCGTGACGATGTTCAAGATACCTGCGATAGCGTTCATGTAGTTCCATGGCCCGCCAAAGAGGTTGTAGAACGTGGTCGTCGTACCTTGTTCCAGGACTTCGGTGATGACTTTGTAGGTCATGCCGACCTCGAAGTCCCTCATGCATGCTTCAAGGATGTTGATGGCGAGGATCAACGGAGGGAAACAGAGGGCTATCTTATTTTCGGAAAGCTTCCACTTCGTGCCGTCTTTCCTGGTTCCTCCGATATAGCGGATGCACCAGAATCCGATACAGCCCGCCGTCGATGAATAGACCTTCGCCAGATGGAACCAGTCCGTATACGAGTTGCCTCGCAGGAACGTGAACCAGCTGATCGTCAGGATCACCGGCAGTACAAGGAAACACAGGAAACCCGCGATCTTGCTTCTTCTCGAGATCTCGTTCAACGCGAACAGAGCCACGAACACACCGAACCATACCACCCACATCAGTAGGGCGGGGGTGCCGTTGAATGTAAACATTTCTCCTCTCTCCCTCGGTCTTTGCGTTTCTGACGGCGTCTCTGCATCTACTCACATAGCCTTACTATGCTCGCGTCTTTGTTCCTTGCCAGAACCACAAATCCCTTCGTGATATTCCTTCTCGGATAAAATGAATCATACGGCGTCACTGCTCATGAGGCCGTACTGCATGTACTGTCCTCATTCACGTTCCTTGTATGATCCACTTTCTCCTTCGAATATTCCTGAGTCGGTTTTTGCGTTTCTGACGGCGTCTCTGCATCTACTCACATAGCTATACTATGCTCGCGTCTTGGCTTCTTGCCGCAGAACCACAAGCCCCTCGAAAATTTTCCTTCTCGGACTACGGAACAATCTTATTCCTCATCGTCGAAGACCAATATCTCCTTGATATTGAATTCCTGGCCCGTAACCATGCGGCATTCCCACGCACCACATGCGGGACAGAGCTTGTCATTGTTCAGATACTCGTAGATCTCGCCGCACTTCTTGCATTCCACTTGGGCGATGATGACCTCGATTTCCAAAGTGGTCCGCTCCATTTCGGTACCGTCGGTGGCTGCGGGCCAGCACTCCTGTAGGTACTTGGGAACGATCGTGGAGGCCTCTCCGACCTCCACCACGACACTGGCGATGGACGACAACGGCAGATCATTCTCAGCCGAGAACTGCTGGACCCGTTTCTGTATCTCGAATACTATTCCAAGTTCATGCATGGGTTACTTCGCCGCCCCGAAAGCCCGCTTGACCTTCTTGATCGCGATCTTCCCCTTGCGCTTGAGGATGGTCTTCACGACGGTCGGCTTCATCTCCGTGAACTCGATGCCCTGCCCGTCGTACCGACGTTCAAGGCTGATGGCGTCGAACTTGCACTTTGTCGTACACTGCCCGCAGCCGAGACACATGTATTGGTCGACGTAGGTCGCCCCACAACCAAGACACCGTGCCGCCTCCTTCTGGATCTGATCTTCGGTGAAAGTCCCCCGGAGATCACGGAAACTGATCTTCTCTTCTACCTCAAGGTTCTCAGGCTTCTGTCTCGGGGTGTGGTCGTAGTCTTCGATGATCGCGTTCTCCTTGTCGAACTCCTTGTAGATCCGCCTGTCCCGACCGTTGACCAGGGACTGTCCCGGCTGGACGAACCTGTGGAGCGAGACCGCTGCCTGCTTGCCCTGGGCGATCGCGTCGATGGCGAACTTCGGCCCGGTGAAGCAGTCCCCGCCGACGAATACATCATCCTGATCACTCTGGAAAGTGAATGCGTCGGCCATGACCGTCCCGTTGGGATTCAGGACCGCCTTTTCCCCCTCTAGTAGATCGCCCCAGGTGATCGACTGACCGATCGAAAGCAATACATTGTCCGCTTCCACGATGATGGTATCATTCTCATCATACGTAGGTGCGAAACGATGTTCGCCATTGAATACCGACAGGCATTTCTTGAACTCAACACCCGTAACCTTGCCGTTTTCGGCGATGATCCGCTTCGGCCCCCAGGAGTTGTTGATGACGATTCCCTCTTCCTCGGCCTCTTCGATTTCATCGAGCGCCGCCGGCATGATATCCCGCGATTCCAGACAGAACATGCTGACGCTGTCCGAACCGCAGCGGATCGCTGTCCGCGCTACGTCGATCGCGACGTTTCCACCACCGACGACGACGGTCCTGCCGGTCAGGGCGACTGATTTTCCTCCATTAACATCCCGGAGGAAATCGACGCCGGTAAACACTCCTTCGCTCTCTTCACCCTCCAGGCCGAGTTTCCTGCCGCCCTGGGCTCCGACCGCGACATAGAAGGCCTTGTAGCCTTCCTTCCTCAAGGAAGCGAGGGTGACCGCCTTGCCGACTTCCACACCGGTCCTGAACTCGACGCCCATCGCCTTGATAATCGCGATCTCAGCGTCGATCACATCCTTTTCAAGACGGAAGGCGGGAATGCCCAGTGTCAGCATGCCGCCAAGCCGGTCCTCTTTTTCAAAGACAGTGACGCTGTAGCCGTCAAGGGCGAGGAAATAGGCACAGCTCAAACCTGCGGGACCGGAACCGATGATCGCGATCTTCTTGTCGGAATAATCGTGACGTTTGGACGGTATGACCCGCTTCTTTTCCTCAAGTTCGATCTGTGACACGAACTTCTTGATCTCATCGATTGCGATAGGTCTGTCGATCGACCCTCTGGTACAGGCGTCCTCGCATCTTCTGTTACAGATACGGCCACAGACCGCGGGGAGGGGATTCTCCTTTTTGATCAGTTCCAGCGCCTCCTGGTATCTGCCCTCCGCCGCAAGCTTGATATAGCCTTGGACGGCGATATGGGCGGGGCAGGCGGTCTTGCAGGGGGACGTCCCTGAATCGACTACGTTGTCTCGGTTCGTCCTGTATTCGGAGTTCCATTTCTCTTCCGGCCAGTCTTCGTCACGTGGTGTCGAAGTGGTCGTGATATCCTTGACGAAGTCAGTCTTCGAACAGAGCTTCTGGCCGAGTTTGAGGGCGTTGACTGGACAATACTCTACGCATTGTCCACAGGCGACGCATTTTGTGGAATCAATGACAGAGACGTAGTTGGACCTGACCATGTCCACGTTCTTGAACATCGCGGCAGTCCTGAGCGACAGACAGCCACAGCCGCAGCAATTGCAGATCGCGTGGGTCTTGCCGGAACCGTCTGTATTGGGAATCTCATGCATCAGGCCGTTCTCTTCAGCCTTCTTGAGGATCTCGAACGCTTCGTCGCGGGTGATCTCACGGGCGCGGCCAGTACGGATATAGTATTCGGCGGCATGGCCCATCTGGATGCACATGTCCTCTTTCAGATGCCCGCAGCCTTCTCCCATGACCTCACGGTCAGTCCGGCAGGAACAGGGGGAGACGGAAAAGATCGAGTTCTCGTTGAGGTAGGTGGAGATCTCCTCGTAGCTGGCTCTTCTTGTCTCGCCGTCGATGGCGGATTCAATGGGAATCACCCGCATCAGGCCTACGCCGACGGGGAAGGACCCGGAACTCATGGGGCCGCGGACTCGTCCGTAGGCTTCCATAGCGTAGCCGACGACGGGGTATTTCTTGACATTGTCGAGGTTGTTGACGATCATCTCCATGGTGCCGGGAATCCAGGTCTCAGTCCAGAATGTATCGACACCATCTATGATATTGACGAAGCATGCGCCGTAGACGGCGAGCTTCATCAGCTGGTCATGACAGAAAGCTTCATCCAGGCCCAAGGTTTCAGCGACCTGTTTCGCGGTTTTCTTCTCATAGGACCCCAATGCGAGGCCTACTGTCGCCATGTCGTCGTCGACGCCGGCTTCAAGGATCACATATTCAGGGTCGTCCCATTTCAAAGAGCCTTTTCCACCTGGCTCCACACCAGGTTTCTTTCTCCCGATCATGTTGGCGAGCGCCATGATCTTCTTGTCATGTCGGCAGACGTAGCCTTCCGGGAATCTCATCTTGACAGTATCGTTCATATACAACCTCTTTTCAGACTTATTGGTTCTGCCAGTTTCTGACTTCATTCTTCAGCCAGTCGGTCCACTCTTCGATACCTTCTCCGGTTCTGGCGGAGATCGGTATGATCCGTATGTCGGGATTGAGCTTCATGACCCGTTCTTTGCAGGCTTCGAGGTCAAAGTCGAAATAGGGGAGCACATCAATCTTGTTGATGAGCAAGACGGAGCATATCGAGAACATCAATGGATATTTCAAGGGTTTGTCATCACCTTCCGGCACACTCAGTATCATGGCGTTCTTGACGGCCCCCGTATCGAATTCCGCGGGGCAGACCAGGTTGCCGACGTTTTCCAGGATGGCAAGGTCTACATCTTCGGTGCCGAGGACCTCCAGCCCCTGCCGTGTCATGCCGGCGTCCAGGTGGCACATTCCGCCTGTATGGAGCTGTACGACCTTCACCCCCGTCTTCGCGATCGTCTCCGCATCGACGGCGGAGTCTATGTCCGCTTCCATGACACCGATCCTCAGGTCGTCTTTCAACGCGGATATGGTTCTTTCAAGGGTAGTGGTCTTGCCCGAACCGGGGGAGGACATCAGATTGAGAAGGAATGTCTTTTCCGTTTTCAATTCTTCGCGAAGCAGATCGGCTTCATGATCGTTGTTCGCCAGCACTTTCTGCTTGATCTCATACACTTTCACCATATGTTCTCTCCAAAAAAAATGTTTCTGGTCTAACCAAACCAGAATATATTAGCACTATTTTTATCGATATGGCAAGAAAAACCACGCTTTTACTGATAACAAAGTGCTTTATTGACAAAATAGTACGAGCAATAGTAGAATAAGACTGCATGGTATGTGGTTAAACCACGGTCAGGAGTATCTATGGCATACAAGAAACTGGTCGCACCTACATTGAAGGAACTGTTCATCAAGGAACTTGAGGGGATGATCCTCTCCGGTGAACTGCGCATCGGGGATCGTCTGCCTCCCGAAAGGGAGCTTGCGAACATGATGCAGATCAGCCGTTCGGCCGTGAACGACGGTATCGTCGAGATGGCGAGAAAGGGGTTTCTTGAAATTCGTCCACGGCAGGGCACCTATATAGCGGATTTCCACAAGAATGGAACGTTGGAGATCCTGATCTCGATCATGTCATACAATGGCGGACAACTTCCAAGGGAGGAGATCCGATCCATCCTGGAACTCCGTGGCGTTCTCCTGAACTTCGGGCTTGAGAAAGCGATTCCGATCATCACTGAAATCCAGATTGACGAGCTTGAGGAGCAATGCCTGTTGCTTACGCCGGAAACCAAGTCCGATGAGGCCTCCCGGCTGAGTTATGATTTTGACCACATGCTCAGCGGTTTTTCCGGCAACACACTGCTCCCTCTTTTTTTCTGTTCCTTCAAGCTTCCGATCACCGTCCTGTGGGAACGTTATTTCTTCATGTACGGGACCGCTGGGATGATCGGACGGAACAAGGAACTCATTCAGGCGATCCGGGATCGCGACATAGAGCGGGCGAAGGGTATCATCACGGCTTCGATAGGTTCTACGATCAGCGGAAATACCGAGATCTATAATCCGATTTTGTAGCCGATGGGATGTATCGGTGGAGTAAAAGCTTCGACGGCTAGAGACCAGCAATAAGACTTGTTGCAAAATGTTGCAAAAATTTAGAAGTTTTTCGCAAAAACACATCACATTATTGCGTTCATCCAAAAAATTCTCGTGAGTTGTTGCGGTAATACCGTAATTTTGATTGCATTTTACGAAGTCTCTTTGACGTCCAATTCACGAAAAAAATAATTTTTTGCGACAAGATGTTCTGTTTTTGTTGCATTTTTTGTCACCGATAGTGTTGTATTATATGAAATTGCAGAGAATATTATCTCGATCTGTACCCTTGGAGTTTTTTTTGAAGAAATTTGTTGCATACTATAAAAAGCGGTGATATGCTCATTTACAAATAAGAAATTGCTGTTTTGTTGCA
Organism: uncultured Sphaerochaeta sp.; assembly: GCA_964407735.1. Taxonomy (GTDB): domain Bacteria; phylum Spirochaetota; class Spirochaetia; order Sphaerochaetales; family Sphaerochaetaceae; genus Spiro-02. The sequence continues at coordinate 78,909 of CAYOWS010000007.1, forward strand.
ATAATCAGTTGGGTTAATGAGGAAATGCTAAATTCTAAAGGAGGTATTTGACGGTTTTCTTTGTTAATTTGTTAGCATGTATCACATTTCTAGTCTCTAATAAGCAATCATTTCTTTTTTTGCAACAACATCAGTGAGTCGTATTTGATATGAAGGGTCAAAAAATGAAAAGAAAAATTACTATTGCTTTGCTTGTCATGGCGTTCGTCATGCCATTGTCATTGTTCGCCGCCGTTACCGGCGATCCAGTTAAAACGTATGAGTGTCCGTTCCTCTTGACTTCCGCGGGCCAGGGACCTGGTTCCAAACAGTTGAGGCTTCTGATCAACATGACGAAGCAGTTCAAGCTTGGATCCGACTTCTATCTTGAAGATGAGCCGTTGCCGCGCATCGATGAAATCGACAGTGGTAAATACAATGTGCTTGTCGCGGTCATCGGAACCACCGATAAGGGGCTTGGCGCTTCCGGCATCACGATCGAGGACGAGATCAACAACCTCAAGAAAGTCATCGAACATGCCAAAGCACAGAACATGCCGATCGTTGCCGTACATATCGAGCAGGATAAGCGTGCGCCGAAACTTCCGACCAATGGCAATGAACGGATCATTGATCTGGTATGTCCCGTCAGCGACTGGATGATTGTCCTGAAGGCTTCCAACCCTGATGGCCGGTTCGACAAAATCAGTTCCCAGTATGGTATTCCTTTGACCGTCGTCGATTCTGCGCTTGAGTTCTCCAAGCTCTGCCAGCAGATTTTCATCAAATAGTCTGCGAGACCAAGGGGTATATTCTACATGACAACAACAATGTTGACGCTGATACTGCTGATCGTCATGATCGTGGCTTTCGTCCTGAGCAGTATCAAGCTTAAATCTCCTGATATCTCCATGGTGGTGGCGGCGGTAGTCCTCGCTATCGCGGGAGTTATCGCCGTTCCCGCTCTGGGAAGTCCGGTCAGATATCTGGTCGAGGGTCTGTTCGTGAACATGGATCTCGCCATGCTGTTCATAGCGGCATCCATTTTCGTCAATATCTATTCCCATAGCGGCGCTGTATCCACGATCACAAGGGGTCTGGTCAAGAAGATCTCCAACAAGTGGGTGCTGATGTCCGTCCTTGGCGTACTGATGCTGATTCCTGGCGCCCTGACCGGCGCGGGTTCCGTCTCCATCTTCGTTTTGGGAGGCCTGGTCAATACAGTCCTCAAATACCTTGGTATATCGAAGAACAGACGGACTGGATTCATCTTCTTCTTCGCCATCCTTTCCGCGGCGGCGCCTCCGATCAACCTGTGGACGATGCTGATGACCGCTCAGGCCAACATGCCGTATGTCGGATTCACCTGGTTGTTGCTGGTTCCGATCATCATCGCCGGTGCTATCGCGATCGTTTTCTTCGGCTGGGGTGCGAAACCTTCTTCCAAGGAAGAGATCCTCGCTGAACTGCCGGAGGCTACCGAAGGCATGAACTGGTGGAGGATGCTGGTTCCCGTCCTTGCTATCATCGCGCTGTTCCTGTTGGCTTTGTATGTGCCTTGGAATCTTCCCGTGCTCGGCTTGCCTCTGATGTTCGTGATCGCGGCCGTCGTCGCATTGCTGTGCAATCCCAAGAAGACCACAGGAAAAGACTATGTCCACATCTTGGACAACACGATGGAGCAGGTGTTCCCGCTCGTCGCGAACGTTCTGTCGATCGGCGTGCTGCAAAGCGCAATGGCCGCCACTGGCGTACGGGGCCTGATCGGAAGTACTTTCGTCGGGTTGCCCCTGGTCCTCATCTACGTCCTCATCATCGTTATCGGACCCATCACCCAAGGGTGCTTCAACTATGGTTGCGCCGTCGTCCTTGGTGGACCGCTGCTCTTCATGTTCAACACGCTTGGCATGGACGTCACGGTCATCTGCGCCGCGCTTTCCCTCATCTTCCCGATGGGCGATTGCCTGCCGCCGTCAAGGATCGTCGGAAGACTCGCCTGTGAAGAGACCGGCTGTACGAAATACATGAGCTTCATCAAGAGTGCTCTCATCCCGATGCTTGTCCTCGGTCTCATGGCGGTCATTATGATCATCAAACCGGCGACATTCTCATTCTTGTATTAGGAGGATATGGGTATGGTGTTTCTGGAAAACGTAATTCATATTCTTTATTTCGTGATGGCTGGTCTGATAGCTCTCAGTTTCCTCAAGAGTTTTTTCAAGAGGAAGAAGAACGACAGTGTTGTGTTTGATGTCATGTATGCCTACTGCATACTGCCGTTCTTACTCAGAATCCTGTTCATCAAATAATCTGGAAGGGAGATAAAAAATGAGTGAATCAAAATCAAAAGCCCTTTCCAGTAAGAACCGGCTAATCATAAAGATCGTCGTCCTGGTCGCCATTCTGGTCATCGGTATCATCGCAGGTATTGATTTCTGGCAGTTGCGGCACTATCAGGAGAAGATCGTCGTTTCCGATGCCCTGACGGATGTGAAATGGCTCAGCGACTATGTGCCTTCACTCGAAGGTTCGTGGATGGACACCCCTGTGTTCTTCTTTGACTCCGGTGTGGAGGGTGGTACCGTGTTCATAAACGGTTGTCCCCATCCGTATGAACCGGCTTCGACGATGGCCGCCTATCTGATGCTTGAGAATATTGAGGTCGAGAAGGGCAAGGTCATCATCGTCCCCAGGGCCAACTACAGTGGATCGACCGAAGGCATGCTGGGCGATGCGTACCCGATGTTCTTCCATGTCGAGTCTGACTGGGGTACCTCAAGGTTCAGGATCGGTGACAGATACACGAATCCCTTGGACCAGTGGCCCGATCCCTTCACGTACGTCAACTATCCGTCGGGACAGAATCTGGCCTATCAGGATATCAGAAACCTGAACAGAGTCTATCCAGGGCGTGAGAACGGGACGATCACCGAAAGGGCCGCCTTTGCCATCATGGAGATCATCCGCAAGGAAGGCGTGGACATCGCCATTGACATGCACGAAGCGGAGATCCTGTATCCTGTGACCTCCACCTACGTCGCACCGGCGAAGATCCTCGACCGGGATCATTTCCTGGAGACCGGTGAGATGGTGTATGTGGAACCGGAAAGAAGTTCTCTTGATGTGGCTATGATGGCCAGCATGAACCTTACCGACCAGTTCCTGATGAAGACTGAGTCTTCGCCCAACACGCTCCATGGTCTTTCCCATAGAGAATGGGCCGACTGGTCTGATGCGCTGACGTTCCTCATGGAGACTCCCGAGATCTTCATCGACAAGATCACCGGGCCGAGGACTGAAGCCCTCATGACGGAAGGAAAGGATGAGTTCTTGCAGAAGGTTACTGACAAGGGGCTCACGTACTTCCCGTACGACATGGAGTTCGGTACTCCCATGTGGTACAGGACGGGACGACATCTGACGGGTTCGTTGGAGGTCATCAACTGGGCGGGTTTCTTCTATCCTGAGATTGAAGTGATCTGCAGCTTCCCGACGTATCTTGAGCTTCAGGCTCTTGAAGACGCGGGTAAGGATAGTCTTGGTTGTTTCCTCAAGGATCCGGATGCTCCGGAGAACAAGGACAACGTATATGTGATCTACAAAAAGCCTGTTGGTGAAAACATGCTGAATTGGGAGGAGAAATGAAGAAGAACTTTTTTGTTGCGCTACTCATCGTGTTGTTGGTAGGAGCGCAGAGCTTGGCGGCTTGTACGATCTTCGCGGTCGGCAAGAACGCCTCCGTTGACGGGTCGACGATGGTGTCACATACGTGTGATTCCACAAGCGACGATCTTCGGGTATGGATTATCCCTTCCATGGAAGCGGGTACGGAACGTGATATCGTCTTGAACGGTCGCGCTGGAGCTGACTATTCCCAGTTCCCGGAAGTGAAGGACTACGGTACTGGCGGAGCCATGGTGCTTGATTCCTATACTTTCGAGCAGCCCTCCAACCAGTATCTCCATGCGATGTATTCGTTCATAAACGACAAGGGCCTTGCGATGGGCGAGTCCACTTGTTCTTATGACCGAAACTCAGAGCAGGGCAAGAAGCTCGGACAGGTTTTCGGCCAGATCGACGGTATGTATGATTGCTACATGTTGCAGGACCTGGCTCTTGAAGCATGTTCTACCGCTCGCGAGGCTGTCGAATTCATGGGCAAGCTGATTGACGACTATGGTTGGAACGGCATGGCGGAATGTATCAACATCTGTGATGGCAATGAATCCTGGGTACTCGAAGCCTATGGTGGAAACATCTGGTGTGCGGTCAGAGTTCCTGACGATGCGGTGTTCGTGGCGGCCAACCGCGCGAGGATCAACCAGTTTGATTTCAACGACTCCGCCAACTATCTTGGCAGCCCGATCCTGAAGTCCTTCGCTATTGAGAATGGCTTGTGGGATGGAAAGGGTGAGTTCCGCCCTTGTGCGATCTATGCTCCGAACCCGACCAGAACCTACAGCACCAGACGTGAATGGATGGCTATGACACTTCTCAATCCGAGTCTGAATCTTGATCCGAATGCGAATCCGGACGAGACCTGGCCTCTGTTCGTCGTTCCTCAGGAGAAGGTTTCTGTAGCTACCATCCATGAACTGAGCAGCAACTATTATCAGGGAACCGAGTATGATCTTTCGCAGACCTATGCGGCAGGCCCTTACGGCAACCCGCTGTATCCTGGACTTGAGAGAAGTATCAACAGTTTCCGCTGTACCTACATCCAGATCGCCAATGTCAAGGCTTGGCTCCCGGAAGAGGTGAGATGCCTGGCTTATTTTGGTTGGGGCGCCCCCGATTCTGCGTACCTTACTCCCGTCTGGGCTTCTCAGACTTCCTTGCCCGCCCATTTCGGTGAAGGTGTAAGAAACGAACCCTACAACCCGAATTCCGGCTGGTGGGTCGCAAGTCTCGTCCAGCAGGCCGCTACCGCGAACTACCAGTCCGCGATCAGCAGGCTTCATGAGTTCCGCGATCCTATCATGGAGAAGCAGTACGCTGTGACGTTCGCCGTCCAGAACCAGGCTGCGAAAATGATCAAGAACGGCCAGAAGGAAGAGGCTATCGACCTCCTTACCACTTATTCGTCCCAGCAGGCGGTCAAGTGGCATGAGGACTGGAAGGATCTCGGAGATGAGCTTATTTCCACCTATATGCATGGAAACAAGAACATGAGGACTGCGGCTCCTACTCAGTGGTGGCAGGAAAACGTTGTGAACAAGGGTTTGCAATAAGGTAAAGGAGTGACTGAATGAAATTGAAGAAAGTTTTGGCTATCAGCCTTGCGGTATTTGTTCTTGCCGCGCAGGGATTGGCCGCCTGTACGATCTTCGCGGTCGGCAAGGACGCGACTGTGGATGGATCGACGATGACCTCCCATACCTGTGATTCCAATGGAGATGATCTCCGGCTCTGGCTCATTCCTTCGATGGAAGCCGGCGCTTCTCGTGATGTCGTCCTCGACGGCCGTAAGGGCGCTGACTATTCTCAGTTTCCCGAAGTGAAGGACTATGGCGTGAACGGTATGGTCATGGGATCCTATACACCTGAAAAGGAAACCAACCAGTACCTGCATGCCATGTACTCCTTCGCCAATGACAAAGGTCTGGCGATGGGTGAGTCCACTTGTTCCTATGATCGGAATACTGATCAGGGAAAGAAACTGAAGGATGCGTATGGTGCTACTGAAGGTATCTACGACTGCTACATGCTTCAGGACTTGGCGTTGGAGAACTGTTCTACCGCTCGTGAAGCCATTGAGTTCATGGGCAAGATGGTCGAAGAGTTCGGATGGAACGGTGCGGCGGAGTGCATCAACATTTGCGACGGTAACGAAGCTTGGGTGATGGAAATCTACGGTGGTAATGTCTGGGTCGCAGCCAGGGTTCCTGACAACGCCGTGTTTGTGGCCGCGAACCGCTGCCGGATCATTGAATTCATTGAAGATGATCCTGAGAACTATCTCTATGCGCCCAATATCAAGAACTTCGCTCTTGAGTATGATCTGTGGGATGGCGTGAGTGCTTTCGAACCTTGTAATATCTTCGCTCCTAGCACCAGCTTGCTTTGCACGCTGAGAGAATGGAGAGCGATCATGTTGCTCGATCCTAGCCTCAACCTTGTTCCTCCTACTCCTGAGTATGGTGGCGATCCTGACGATTACCCGATGTTCGTTGTTCCTAAAGAGAAGGTTTCAGTCAAGACCATCCATGACATTAGTTCCGACTATTATCAGGGAACTGAATTCGACACCTCCAGAACACTCTGGGCTGGTCCTTTCGGCAACCCGATCAATACGAACTATGCCTATCGTCCGATCAACATGATTCGCTGTACCTATATCCAGATCGCCAACGTCAAGGCTTGGTTGCCTGAAGAAGCACGTTGTCTTGTGTGGTTCGGATGGGGTGCACCCCTTACAACGTACCTCACCCCTGTGTTCGCTTCACAGACCGAGTTGGCTCCTCACTTCGGACGTGGTGTCAGAACTGAGTTCGATGAAAATTCCGGCTGGTGGAACTTGTCGCATGTGCAGCAGCTTTCTTCGATCGTCTGGAACTCAAGCAAGGGTTCTTCGATTGAAGACATCCGTGCCGTCCGTGATCCGAAGATGGAGAAAATCTACAAGCAGGTTGCGTCCGTCCAGGATATGGCGGCGTCCATGATCAACCTCGGCATGAAGGAAGAGGCTGTAGACTATCTTACCACCTACGCGAACTTCGTCGCGACCGACTGGTTCGACACCTACGCCGAACTCGGTGATATGCTTGAAGCCAAGTATATGCTCGGCAACGTCAACATGAGCATTCCCGCCGCCGATCAGTGGTTCATGGATCTGCTCAACGAAAACCTCGGTGACAAACTGAGGCCAATCGAGTAAGCTATTGTATCTTGATAGGTGATTGCATGATCCACCCGCAAGGGTGGATCATGTTCATATTAGAGGTGATGTTTTGTTTGTCGTCTGCATTTGTGTCGGTCTATTGCTTGTCGCGGGAATAGTGGAGAATCTATTCCATCAAAGGAATCTCAATAGGATACCGGTGCGGATACTTGTCAACGGTACACGAGGAAAGACGAGCGTCTGCCGGCTGATCGTCGCGTCTTTGAACGCCCAGGGTATCCGGACCATGGGGCGCACCACAGGTTCCGAGGCTTCCGTCCTCCTTCCAGATGGCGGTATTGAACCGTTCGTACGCCGAAGGAGCGCGAGGATCACTGAAATGATCCCCTTCGTCCGCAGATGTGTACAGGCGGACGTTCAGTGCATGGTCGTGGAATGCATGGCGTTGGGAGCTGAAAACCAGAAGACGACCGCCCGCATGCTGGTGCGACCGACGCATGTCGCCATCACCAACTCCTATGTGGACCACATCGTGGAAATGGGAGAGACTACGGCGGCGACGGTCTGGACTCTTGCGCAATCGGTGCCCCGCGGTTGTGAGCTGTTCGCCTTGGAAGAGGCGTACAGTGAGTTGGATTGCTCCTTTCATCAGGTAGCTGAGAAGGAATATCGTATAGAGGATAGCCAGATCCCCATGCATGATTCAAACATCAGCCTGGCGGTGGCTCTGTGCGAGACGTTTGGTGTCAGTGAGGAACAGGTTCTTTCCGCTGTCCCCCTGGTGCTCCCAGACATAGGGCTTCATAAAGAGTTTCGCGGACGAAACGGCGCGTTTTTCTCTCCCTGTTTTTCGGTCAACGATCTTCATTGCATGGAGGAGACTCTTCTTGCCGCAGCTTCAGAAACAAAAGAGTTGTCATTGATATACAACAATAGGGCTGATCGGGAATATCGGCTCCCCCTGATGCTCCAGATATTGAAACGGCATGGGGCGCTTGTCTCCCGTGTCTATTGTATCGGGGACTATCCGCGCAAGGTCGCCGCCTATTTCTCAAAGAGAAGTGGAGTATCAGCGATCGCCTCAAGTGTGGACAGCCTCCATGAAATGATCAATACGTTCGATGAGAACAATATTTTCCTTGGGCTTGGGAACATCAAGGGCGCAGGGGAGTCTCTGATTACATTTTTCACTGAAAAAGGAGAGCGATGAGCGATGCTTCATTCTGCCGTAGCCATCAGCATATTGCTGGGTTTCCTGAGTACGGAATTTCTGGGGATACTCTCAGGCGGCCTGGTCAGCGCAGGATATCTTGCGTTTTATCTTGAGCAGCCTTTCAGAATCCTCACTACGATCCTGCTGTCCATCATCACCTGCGGCTTGATCAAGCTTCTCCAGCGCAGGATCATACTTTTCGGTCGCAGGAGGTTCATGCTGACGGTCCTTTTCAGCATGATACTCGCGTTTCTTGTCGAAAAGGGGTTCGTGTTCCTCACCGATATCAATCAGGACATGAGGATCATCGGCTATATCATTCCCGGACTGATAGCGAACGACATGGAAAAGCAGGGGATCGTGAAGACGCTGCTGATGGTCCTGCTGATCGCCGTCATCATCTGGTTGATCATGCATTCCGGAGTAATCTGACATGAAGAGACCTGCAAAAATCAAACTGAAATATATTGTGATCGCTTTGGCGGTGTGCCTCCTGGGCTTTTCCATCACGCTGCTTACCAGCAGGATCGAAGAGAACCGATATGCTGAACTCCAACTTGCGGCGGCGTTTCGGATGCAGAACGCCGAAACCTACCTCAAGGATGTGATCCTGGGACTTGGAATCGCTATAGAACCGGAAGATCTGAACCAGACGGCTCTGCTTGGGCCTGAATTCACGGAACTGACCTCGACTCCCGGTAATGTCGATGCCAAGCGGACCTCCCTGAACCCGAACTTCGCCGCCGCGATGATTCGTTATTACCATGACGCCGGCCTGAAGCCCGGTGATACGATCGCCATCGGGACCAGCGGCTCTTTCCCCGGACTGTTGATCGCCGCTGTCACGGCCGCTACGGAGATGGGGCTGGAGACAAGGGTGATCGCTTCCTGCGGTTCTTCCATGCATGGTGCGACACGACCTGAGTTTTGCGTTTTCGACTTTCTCAAGCACCTGAAGGATGGCGGTTTCGCGGATTTCGAACTGTTGGCGGTATCTCCCGGCGGTGCGAACGATCAGGGGGGCAGCGTCCTGGAGGACATCATCTATTTCGGAACGAAGGAGCTATCGTTGCAGTTGTGCAGGGATACCGGTGTCGAGGTCCTGGACTATGACGATCTCGCCGAGAATATCCAGCGTCGGTTGGAGCTCTATGGAGATGGTATGGATCTTTTCATCAATGTCGGCGGGGCAAGCCCGAACAGCGGCGCCAGTTCCTACACCCTCAATTTCCCGCAAGGTCTTGTGCTTGATCCTCCTCCCATACCGACTACTCCGTATCGAGGCCTGAACTATGAGTTCGCGGCCAGGGGCGTACCCGTCCTGAACCTGCTCAACGTCCGTTTGCTGGCCCAGGAGAACGGCATAGCCTACGACTCCGTACCGCTGGAAGCTCCTGGAACTGGTGGTGCGTACACGACTGTGGAGTACAATCTCGGTATCATCCTGGCCACGATAGGGATCTGCGTCGCCGTTCTGGTTCTCGGTGTCGTCGTGTTCCGGTTAAGACACAAGAAATATGAATAGACGTGTGGCCTTGCGGAAAATCATCATCCTTCTGATTACAGGCGGGATCGCATTTCTGGCTGGGCGGGAATTCTGGAGTCTCCGGCATCATGAGGATAGCTTCGTGGCCTCAGAAAGTCTGTCGGAGGTGACAAGCCTGTCCGCATATGAACCCTCCTTGCGGGGGACCTGGGCAGATTCCCCGGTTTATGTCTTTGACTCCGGGGTTCCTGGTGGAACCGTGTTCTATATGGGGGGCGCCCACCCCAACGAATCGGCGGGAATCCTTTCCGCCTACCTGCTGATGGAGAACATCGAGATCCATACAGGAAAGGTGATCGTTCTTCCGATAGCGAACCTCAGCGCTTCCACCGCCACGTTGAGCGGTTTCGGATATCCTTGCTACTATCAGGTAGAAACTGACTGGGGAGTCAAGAAATACAAAGTCGGAAGCCGGGTCGCCAATCCTCTGGACCAATGGCCGGACCCTCCTGTATTCATCCATTATCCGTCAGGCCAGGCCCTCTGTTACGAGGACTACCGGAATATCAACAGGAACTTTCCTGGGAAAAGCGATGGGTCGTTGACCGAACGGGTGGGTCGGGCGATCATGAACCTGCTGGAGACCGAACTGGTAGATTTCGCCTTTGACATCCATGAGGCTTCGATTACCTATCCTGTGAACGATACGTACGTCGCTCCCGATATCTCCGCCGACATAGCGTTTCTCTCCGCAATGTCTTTGGAGAGCCGAGGGATCGATATCCGGGTGGAACTTTCCGCCGATAGCCTGAAGGGGTATTCCCATCGTGAATGGGGTATGGTCGACGGCGTACATCCTTTTCTGATCGAGGCTCCGACACCGTTCATAGAACGTGTCGTAGGCCCGATGACCGGGAGTCTCGTCAGGTATGGAAAGGATGAATTCCTTGTAAAGATGGCGGATGCGGGCTACGCCGCTGTTCCATATGATGAAAACGGCTATAGCCTGGAATACCGGTGCGGGCTACAGTTGTCAGCCGCGTTGGAGGCTGTGAACATGGGATCCATGATGGAACCTGATCGCGCCATAGATGTTTCCTGGCCTGGTTTTGAAGATCTTGAAACAAATGGCATAGGATATTACCTGCATGATCCCGGTGCTCTGGAATCCCAGGGTCGTGTACAATATGTCGGTCCTGCTACGAAATAGATCCGCTCGCTGACAGGATCAGCGAGCCTTGTTCGACTATTGAACCGCAATAGGGGAGAAGGTGTGATCCTTTCCGGAATCGTATGATGTTTTGTGCCGATCTGGCGGGGACGCCCGGTTCTCTGGTGTCCCGATATGACAAAGGACATTGCCATGCAATGTCCTTTGTACATACATTTCTGCGACTTCTCAAAACGAATCAGAGCATTGAATCGTGGATCGTCTTGTTCATTTCAACGACAAAGGCATCGAACTGCGCCTTTGAAGGGATCGTTGAAAGGGTGAATCTCATCTGGCCAGGTAGCGCGACTTCATAGGCGGATGCCTGGGGAAGAAGACTCATGATAGTTTCCGCAGTCTTTTTGATTTCAGCGTCAGACAAGGAGTCGATATAGTTGAAGGTCAGACTTCCATCATCAACTTTATACATGAACTTGTAGCCTACAAGTTCATACGTCGATTCATACGGTAGTTCATACGAATCAGTGGTCAATGGTTGCCGGCTACTCGTGGTAGTGGCGCAACCGACAAGGCAGAGAATTGCGATGGCAATCATGGTGAATAGCGAAATTCTTGCAGAAAAGCGCTTCATGCGGATCCTCCTAAGCGACCTGGTCGCTGTGCTGATTTTGTTTGTAAATATTATACCAGACAATTGGGAAATATGGGAAAAAATATTGCTGATAGCTGTGTTTTCTTCAAAAAAAATAGAAAGAAATTAATTATTCATAAATAGACGTCCAAACGGGTGTCGGACAGTCCCTACGTGTCGGAATTACTGGAAAGAAAAACGCCGGGTTATTTTTTTAGTCGGAGTTTGGGCATGTGACGTCGACTGTTTTTCAGTCATGAAGCAGGGCGATTGTGCTAGGAAATTGAAAGCCATCCTATATGGAAAGTCCCCGTTGTTCTCGCTTCTTCAGGATTTTAGGAAGCTGCGTCCACATGATGATGGAAGAGAGTATGCCCGACATCAGATCGCAGATCGGTTCAGCGAGAAATGCTGAAGTGGCTCCTAGCAAAGGCGGTAGCAGAATCGTCAGCAGAAAGAAGGTACACTTTCTGAACAAAGACAACGGCAGGGAGAATTTGACTTGCGCCAGAGCGGTCAGGCAGTCCACGTTGCAATACTGGAATGACAAGGGGATGATCATCAATTCGAATATCCGCATGTAATGAACGGTCAACGCTTGGATTTCCGGATCGGAAGTGAACAGCCGGACGAACAGGGGCGCCCCGGTGAACGTGAATATGAACATCAGGAGGGTATATGCCGTGGTGGTCGCTTGGACGCAAAGGATACCTTTTTTCACCCGTTCGGAATTGCCCGCTCCATAGTTGTAGCTGATCATTCCCTGGCATCCTCCGGTAATGCCGCCCATGGGATTCATCACGAGCAGGTGATAGCTCTGAATGATGGTCGAGCAGGTAATGAGGATGTCTCCGGTTTCAGGCCCTCCGTAACGTTGCAGCACGGTATTCAAAACGATCATCACGACACTGTCGGTGGCGATGATCAGAAACGGTGAAAGTCCGAACTGTATGATCCTTGGTATCACGGATCTGGTGACGTTCTTGATACGTAGCCTGATCTGCGTATTGCTGGAGAGAAGTACCCCGACGGTGATCGCCGCTGAAACGATCTGTGAGATGACGGTCGCGATAGCGGCTCCTTTCACTCCAAGCCCGAAGACGAATATGAACACCGGATCGAGGATGATGTTCAAAGCCGCTCCGACCAGGACTGAAAGCATTCCTTTCTTGGATTGTCCTTGGTTGATCACATAGCTGTTCAGTCCTGCCGCCAACAAGGCGAAAGGAGTTCCAAGAATATAGTAGGCGAGATATTCACTGGCATAGGGTAGGGTCGCGGAGGACGCCCCGAACGCTACCAACAATATATTTCTCAGGTAAAAGAACAGTGGTGTAAGGATCGCGGAAAATATGAGCAACAACCAGAAAGCCGTGCCAAGGATGTTTTCGGCCTTTTCATGCTCTCCGTTGCCCTCCCTCATGGCCATCAGCGGAGCTCCGCCCAGGCCGATCAGTACGGCGAAAGAGGAGATCAGCGTCGTGATCGGCGCCGCGATTCCGACACCCGCGAGCGCGACGTTCCCATAACCGGCGATGTTGCCGATGAACATCCTGTCGACGATGGCATAGAGTACGTTTACAGCTTGTGCGAGAGCGGTAGGGATCGCAAGGCGGATGGTAAGATACCAAAGTCCGTCTTTCCCCAGATCATAGTTCCTTTTCCCCATTTAGCACACAGTATATTCATTGCGGGAGGGGAGGACAATGTTTCCTGACAGGTATATTTTGAAAAACTTGGGCAATTTGATTACATGCTGTATTCGGGGCTTACTTTTGCCTATGCGGATGCGATGTTGGAGTGAGGGCATAAAAAAACCTAACCGTTTCAGGTTAGGTTTTGGAGAGCGAGAGACGGGACTTGAACCCGCGACATCCACCTTGGCAAGGTGGAGCTCTACCACTGAGCTACTCTCGCAAATTGTTTTGGAGAAACGCTTCATTCAAGAGTACTAGTGCGAGAGAGGGGACTTGAACCCCTACACCGTTGAGGTACTAGAACCTAAATCTAGCGTGTCTGCCAATTTCACCACTCTCGCGGTGCATGCCGTTACCGAAGTATCGTCATGTTTATGAGCCGCAAAGGGATCGAACCTTTGACCCGCAGATTAAGAGTCTGCTGCTCTACCAGCTGAGCTAGCGGCCCATGACAATAATTTTCAATGTAAAAAATCAAATCGCTATTGCGCCCGGCAGGATTCGAACCTGCGACCTACGGATTCGAAGTCCGGCGCTCTATCCAGCTGAGCTACGAGCGCATTACTGTTCTCACCAATTTCCCTCGATGAAAAGGATTAGGGTGGAAGAAGGGACTCGAACCCTCAACAACCAGGACCACAACCTGGGGCTCTACCATTGAACTACTTCCACCATGAAGCTGATGCTTGGTTGCTCACCAGTGCGATTCAACGTGCCATAATATGCCCTAAACACACGTTTTTGTCAACTCTAGCAAGGAAAAAATGTGAAAAAAATGCCAATTGGAAATATTTGTTTGCATCTCAAAAAAATATTTCTTCCGTACAGTATGCATTCTTATCCCCTGTATCTATGCCAAGGACTGTGAATGAACTATTTGTGCGTCTTCGCCTCGACCTCTTTCCAGGCTTTTTTCCCTTCTGTGGTGGATACGGACTTTTTCCGACCGGCTTTTGCCGCTGTTTTCTTCCCGTCCGCTTGCGTAACCTCTTCCCGTACCTTCTTTGCCTTGAGTACGATGATCCTGTGTTTCCAACGTACCGTCCGGTCGGCGAGCAACGGCGTCAATTCTGAAATGAGCTTTTCGATGTCGGGATTTTCTCCCGCGTTTTGCAGGGCCGGGCCATAGGATCTGGTGATCCACCGTTCAACATCCTCTGTGGTGATCGCCCGCATTTCCATGTCGTCTTCAGGGGAGGCTTCGACCTCGAACCCTTCGTCTTCAAACGCTACGCTGAGGTCTTGCTCTGACCAACTAGTGAGTGGATTGTCCTTGTCTCCGTAGATCAAGTCTTCCGCCTGACTGAGTTGCGCGAATAAGGATTGATGTCCTCCTGTGACGAAATGGGAGAGCCTGGAACCCCCTGAAGGTACGGTTTCGGCTATCGAAATGACTCCGTCATCGGTCAGACGGGATTTCAACATTGGAATGACAATCTTATCTTTCGGCAGTCTGGACAAGAGGTTGCGACCGACTATCGCCTCGAATCGAAGTCCTTCTTCAAGTTGGGGCAACAGGTCGATGGCGTCGCCTTGGTAGAGGAGCGGTTGCATCAGTTGGTCCAGCGTATCGGCATAATGCCTCAGGTGATCATACTGCTCTTTCGTCTTCGCAAAACCGACCACCAGCCCCTCGGGAGTATGACGGAAGGCCTCCCACAGCAGCAACCCATGGCCTGCGTTGACCACCAGCACGCGGCTATGTCGTACCAGAGGGAGGTTCCTGTAGAGTTTGTCCCGTAACCGCTGCAACAGTTCGCCCCGCTCGCTGGTGGTCCGCTGTATCCATTGCATCCGCTTTTTGTCTTCGGGCGAGTAGGTGAGGTTTTCAGGGAATGCGTCGCCTGACGCAGATTCCAATTGGGCTTCCCTGCGTCGCAGGACATCGTCATGTACCTTCTCCTCGTATCCGAGATGTCCTGGTTGATAGAATACTTTGCCCTGCAAGGCGTTGGGCAGGTATTGCTGGGCGACCCAGTGATCCCTGTAGGCATGGGGGTAGAGGTATCCCTCACCATGTCCGAAACTCTTCGCGTCGCGGCTCGCGTCCTTGAGATGGTTCGGCACCTCGGCTTTCGCTTCATCCTGCACTGCCTGCAAAGCGTCGAAGAAACCCAACGTGCTGTTCGACTTGGGGGCGGTCGCCAGGTACAAAGCCGCATGGGTCAGATGGAACCGCCCTTCGGGTAGTCCGATGCGCTCGTATGCCGAGGCATCCGCTTCCACTACGGCGATCGCCATGGGATCTGCCAGTCCGACGTCTTCACAGGCGCTGATCATCATCCTTCTGAAGATGAACCGCGGATCTTCGCCGGCATGGACCATCCTCGCCAACCAATAGAGGGCCGCATCGGGGTCTGACCCCCGGAGGCTCTTGATGAACGCGCTGATGACATCGAAATGATAGTCGCCCTCCTTGTCATACAGGACGACCTTGCGCTGGATGCTCTCCTCCGCGGCTTCCTTGCTGATGTATATCTCCGTCCCGGCTGGAGGTGGAAACGTATCCGAGGAAGTCTCGACGGATAGCTGGAGGGCGTTGAGCAACGAACGCGCGTCACCGTTGGCGATGTCTACCAGATGGTCCAAAGCGCCCTCTTCAAAGGTTACCTTGTAATCGCCATATCCTCGTTCTTTATCCGCAAGGGCCTGTTTCGCGATATTGGACAGGTCCGTGTCGGTCAACGGAAGCAATTGGAATATACGGGATCGGCTGACAAGCGCCGCGTTGACTTCAAAATAGGGATTTTCCGTCGTCGCTCCGATCAGGATGCAGGTACCGTTTTCAACCCATGGAAGCAATGCGTCCTGCTGGCTCTTGTTCCAGCGATGAACCTCGTCTACGAACAGAATGGTGCGCTGGTTCCAGTGGTCGAGCCTTGTCTTCGCCTGGTCGATCTCATATCGGAGTTCCTTGACGCCACTGAGGACCGCGTTCAAGGTCGCGAAATAGCTCTTCGTCGTATTGGCGATGACACGGGCCAAAGTCGTCTTGCCTGTTCCTGGAGGCCCATAGAATATGACGGATGAGAGCTGATCGGCCTGGATCGCCCTGCGGAGCAACCGGCCCTTGCCGATGATATGCTCCTGGCCGATATATTCGTCGAGCATCCGGGGGCGCATGCGATAGGCGAGGGGCTGGCTTTCCATTCCATGTTCGTGGGTCGCTTGTTCAAAAAGGTCCATGTCTGGATTATAGCCTAAGCCCAGTATGGGTTCAATCCTTAGGAACGCAAGTATTCATTTCTGGATACGATTCCACATGGGGTCCGTCCGGTTGTCCAGATAGGTACGGAAGTCAGGCAAAAACCGCTATTGCATCGGGAAAGTAAATACTTCAGCAATGATACTGTTGTCCTGAGGTCTTGGGGTGGTGCGGATCGCATCTTCCTCAATGGCCATCTGCGTGAAGAACATGTCGCAGATCAATCTCGCCAGATGCTCGGAAACATCGCCGCTGACCTCCTGAGGTACCGTACGACCCGAATAATGGGAGAGGTTCATCTGCGCGGTTCTCCAGATGTTGTATTTGATGATGATCCTGCCCCAGATTTCATCGGCGCTTTGGGAATCGCCCGTCTTGTCCGCGAGGCGCTGTCGTAGAGTCTGTTGTAGTTCTGACTCCAGCTGGTCGGAACAGGCGGTATCCAACAACGATGTGGAACTTGTGGTTGGACCCAAAACGATGGCCTGGGGATCTGTGATCGGCATCGTCGCGATAGCTTCATCCAATAATTCGGGTATCGTCAATGAAATTGAGGCGCAGATTGAATGAACGATATCAAGCCATTTCCGGCATTCCGTCCTGAAACCGGGGATGATGTCGAGTTCTCCAACGATTCCCTGGGCTGTCTGAGGAAGGTACATATCGAGCTGCGTCAGATCCGCCTTCGCCACGAACATGTTCTCCGGTGCCGCTGTGCTGGTTCTGCCCATCAACAACCTGATCGCTTCCACCGCCTTCTCATTTTCTTCTTCGGAATAGGGGTGCGACTCCGTCGCTACCGATGCGCAGGATACGAAGAACGACAGAATCATCACCATAATGACGATGAAAGAGATTTTGTATTTCAAGATATTGGAGCCGTTCCTACGCATATCCCTAGAATATATCATTCGCAATGAATATCGTCTACCAGCATATGAGAAATCCTCTTGCGCTACCGTCGTCCACGGTGTAGATTGGAGCAATGGCTCGGATGACGACGACGGATCTCTCCCAGGGACCCATCAACAAACAGATCCTGCACCTCGCGATGCCTACCATGTACGGGCTGATGTTCCAGGCGTTCTACGATATCGTGGATATGATCTGGATCGGTTTCATTTCCCCCGCGGCGGTGGCGAGTACCACGATATTCATTACCCTGTTCTGGATTCTCGAGGTTCTCAATGAAATAGTCGGGACCAGCAGCGTATCGATGATCAGCCAATACCATGGGGCCCATGACCATGAACGGACCCGCTTGGCTGCGGAGCAGACGATCATTTTCAAGATCCTGCTGGCGATAGTGGGTGCCGTCATAATGGCGTTGCTGCTTGAACCCGCCTACCGGATGTACTCGGACGATCCCGAGGTCATCAGGTATGGGCTCGAATATGGCTATATCCGTATCGCATTCATTCCGGTTTTCTTTTCCTCATACAGCGTGAATACGATCTTCCGTTGCACTGGGGACGCGAAGACCCCGATGATCCTGCTTACCGGCGCGGCGATCATCAACATCATCCTCGATCCATTGTTGATGTTCGATGTCATTCCCGGTACATCCATCCCAGGTCTGGGGTGGGGGATGGCGGGCGCGGCGATCGCTACGGTCACCGCCATGACCTTTTCCTTTGTCGTCGGGTTCGCGCTGCTCCTTGCGGGAAAGGCTCCGATCCGTATCAAATGCAAGGGACTGTTCAGGTTGAACAAGGAACTTGACTACAAACTCATGACGGTAGGGCTTCCTTCCGGGATGAATCTTTGTTTCCGGAATATCGTTACGTTCATCATACTGAAGCTCGTGGCCATGTACGGGACCGAGGCGATCGCGGTCGTCGGTGTCGCGACCCGGATATATCAGTTCGGAGTCATGCCCTCCATGGGTATCCAGATGGGCTCAGGTATTATCGTCGGCCATAGCCTTGGCGCTGGAAAACCCCAACGGGCGAAGGATGCGGTCAGGCTGACCAACCGGGACTGTATGTTGTTCACCGGCATATTCGCCCTTGCCGCGATGCTGTTTCCCGGAAAGCTCCTCGGCCTGTTCATTGGCGGCGCGTCGGTCAGCGCGGAGGGGGCCAGCCTGTTGTTCGTCATGGGACCCTGTATGCTGGTCTGTGCGTCGATGAGTGGTTTCGGCGCGGCGTTCTATGGTTCGGGGGAGAATCGTCCGATACTCTATTCCTCATTGTTGGGGCAGTGGTGTTTCCAGGTTCCATACGCCTTGATCGTGACGTTGGTCCTGCATCTTCCCGTTACCTGGCTCTGGCTCGCATACTTGGTCGGAGACTGTTCGGAAGCCTTGGCCAGACGCTATTTCTATAGACGTGGCACCTGGATGAAAAAAAGGGTATGATTACGGTTGACTATTTCTGTTTCTCTGTGCAAATTGTACGGTGAAACTTTGTAAGGCAATTTGAGCCGATTTGTCCAAATACAGAATGTAGACATGTGTCCGGCGGTTGTCCTTACTTGGAGGGATTGCGATTAATGAACGAAAACAAAGCTAAAGTCCTTGCTACACCGAGTACTAGAGAACGAAGCATTCTGAAGAACGTCTATCTGTGGATGACGGCGGGCCTCGGCCTTACCGCGCTGGTCGCCTGGTTGGTCGCCCGAAGTCCCCAGATCATGAACGCGTTGGTACTCAACACGTTCGGCATGCTCATTGTCGTCGTAGGGGAACTGGCGTTGGTGATGTACCTCTCGACGCGTCTGAACAAGATGAGCGTCGGTGCCGCGATCGGGGCTTTCCTCGGATACTCCGCTTTGACCGGCGTCATGTTGTCGACCATTTTCTATGCGTTCAATATCGGCACCGTCTACAAGGCTTTCTTCACGACGGCCGTTGGTTTCGCCGGCATGAGCCTCTACGGTATGACGACGAAGCGAAATCTTGATGGCGTCGGCTATTATCTGGGAATGGGACTCTGGGGCATCATTATTGCCATGTTCTTGAACTTCCTGTTCCGAAGCAGTGGCTTGGACTATATCATCTCGATCGTCGGTATCGTCATCTTCATGGGCTTGACCGCATGGGATACCCAGAAGATACAACGTCTGAACGATGAATCAGGATACAACATGTCGCCGGAGATGTATTCCAAACTTTCCATCATGGGGGCCTTGATGCTCTATCTGGACTTCATCAACATCTTCCTGTTCGTATTGAGGATCTTCGGCCGCAGGGACAACTAGTACTGTACCTGTACCGGAGCCTCCGGAACCAAATGAGAAAGCCATCGTAGGGCCGATTCTTCCAAGAACGGTTTCTCGATGGCTTTTTTGTGCGCAAACGCCCCGCTATCCATTGTTCCACCATTGGTTGCTGATTCGTTATCCATTGAAACTCCTTTGGTATCCCATTGTTCCACCATTGGTTCCTGACAGCCAAAAAAACGCCCCGAGCAGGCTTTCCCGCCAGCCGTCGGGGCCGATCCATCAATCCTAGAGCATCTTCCTTACGATCGGAGCCAGAGCTTCAGCGAGTTCCCTGTGGGAACCGGCGTCCATATGCAACTGGTCTATGACGCTGGGAAACGCTACTTGGGATGCGTCGAAGAAGGCGACCCCAGCCGATTCCGCGGTCTGCTGGAAAAGCGGCGCCAGCCGGAGGCTTTTCTCATAGCTGGTCACATCGTAGCTTGCGAACGGGCTATGTTCCACATCCTTTCCGATGTGGATGGGGGAGACAAGCAGGATCTGCGGGATTGGGTATCCATCTCCATAACGGTGGGTACGAACCGTCTCGATCAGCTTTTCCGCGCCCTTGGCGATGATACGGGGTGTCGCGTTGAAATGCGTTTTGCAGTCATTCGTTCCAAGAGTGAGGATCACCAGGTCCAGCGGCCTGTGGCTGTGCAAGGAGATCGGTAGCGCGGCAAGTCCGTTGCGATTCGGTTCCAGCACATCATCCCAGACCGTTGAACGACCGCCCAACCCTTCCTCGATGATCCTGTACTCGGCACCCAGCGATGTAGCGAGCCGTCCGGTCCAACGTGTCTGATAATCCCATCGTCCACCGCCGGGATTCGTTCCAAATGTATTTGAATCTCCATAACAGAGAACATGCTTCATGGTCAGCTCCTTGTAGATTGAATGTTGATGTGAAAGATTGCGCTGATTCTCAGTGAGTGGATCAAGGGCCGTATATCACTTCGCCCGCCGCCAGCCCCGCCTTCAGGCCTTGGAAACTCCTTTCAGGTACTTCCA
This sequence comes from uncultured Sphaerochaeta sp., assembly GCA_964407735.1. Taxonomy (GTDB): domain Bacteria; phylum Spirochaetota; class Spirochaetia; order Sphaerochaetales; family Sphaerochaetaceae; genus Spiro-02. Next base: position 99,347 of record CAYOWS010000007.1, read on the forward strand.
GCCGACAGCTTCTACGGCCGACATGCTCCATGTAATGGGCGTCGGACCCCTGTATCACGGTCTTTCCCCATACCTCATGCCCAGTCGGGACCTTGACGGCCTCGACCGCGGAATAGGGGAGGTCCGGCAGAAATCCCAGGTTCGCCACCGCGCTGTTCGCCGGGCGGTCGATGTGCGCGGGAATGACCAGTCCGTCCCGACTCAGCACTTCCTCGACTAGATCCGAAAAGCTGATCCCTGAGGTGCTGAACAACGATTTGTCAAACGTGCCGAGCACCTCTCCACCCTCATCGACGATCAGCTGGTTTCCGAAGAGGTCCGGTCTGTTTGGGATATTCGGTAGCAGGAACTCAATGAAGGAGCTGAAGTCGACGGCGTCTTCCAGTCGCTCAAACAGCGAAAGGACATGGACATCTTCAATCGTATTGACTTCCATGCCGTACACTCCGACCAGGCCGCAAAGTTCACAGACCTCTGCGAACGCCGGCAGGTTGAGCCCGCTGTTGTGGTCGGTGAGCGCGAGGATGTCGATGCCCTGTTCCATCGCTTCGACGGCCAGCAGCGCAGGAGTAAGGTCATCGCTCCCGCACGGGCTGAGACAGGAATGGTTGTGTAGATCTATCCGGACGAGCATGCCGTTCAGCTCAGGCTTCGCCTACCAGCTTCAGAAGCTTCGCGATCTTCCAAGATACGGTGAACTGGTTGTCCGAGGTCGCGATGATCGCGACGCCCTCGTCGGTGGCGGTCGCCGACATATCATCGGGCACTGAACGGCCGTTGCAGATGACAATGACCCGGATACCCGCCAGGGATGCCACCGCCACGGTGTTCTTATGAGCCTGGATAGTGATCAACGCGCTCTCGTCCGGGGCGTTCCCCATGACATCGGAGAGCAGATCCCCCGCGTATGCGGTTTTGATTTCCATATCTGGCGATGGCATGGTGACCACCTTGTACCCTTCAAGGCCTGCGATATCTTGTACAGTAGCCATAAACTGTGTCTCCTCATTCTTTCTCATCGGCCATACGCCGTTTTTTCTGTCTGATTATGCTTGTTTCCCCTGCCCGTCGTCCTGGGCCGGTGCTTCAGGCTCTTCCAGCTTGATCGTCGATACGACGACGGTTCCGTTTTCATCGCTCTTGATGGAGAATGCGTCAGAAACCGATTTTACGTTGGGAAGTCCCATTCCCGCCCCGAAACCAAGGGACCTGATCCATTCATTTGCGGTGCTCCACCCCTTTGTCAGCGCTTTTTCAATATCGGGAATACCTGGTCCGCTGTCCCTGCTGGTGATCACTATCGCCTCAGGCGTGTACTCGGCGATGATCTCCCCGCCGTCGGAATGGACTACGAGATTCATCTCCAGTTCATACGCCGCAATCGCCGCACGCCTGATGGTATGGGCCGCCGCGCCGCTTTTCTTGAGGCGTTTCTTGATCTGGGTGCTGGCATAGCCCGCATTCTCGAAATCGTGCTTGAGGATCGAATAGTTCTGCACTTCGCCACTCAGGTCATCGGAGAGCTTGACGTTGTTTGTGTGCTTCTCTAGTTCCTCGATCTCCCGGTTGATCTCGACGAGCAATGTGCTGGTGATATCCCGGCTTGTGATCATGCCGACCAGCTCCTTGCCCTTGTTCAGGACGGGGAACCGGTGGAAACGGAACCTGTCGAAATAGCTGATCGCGAACGATACCGGCATGTCATCCTCAAGGACGATGAGGTTGCGGGTCATGTGTTTTTCCGCGGTCTCGTTGATGTAGCCGAAATCAAGCGCCTTGATGATGTCGTCCATGCTGACGATGCCCAGCAACCGCTTGCCTTGTACGATCGGGACGCCTGTGATGGATTGTTCCTTCATCATCATCTGGATCTCGCGCAATGTCGTCTTGCGTGTCGCGGTGGACAATGTGTCCGTCATCACATCCTTGACCTTCAGCCTATAAATCAGTTCAAGGATGACCGTGGGGGAATTGTAGGTGTTTATTGGTATTTCCTGCATGACGACAGTATACATGTATTCCCGCCGATTGGGGGAAAAAGTTAGTGCCACCAGGCCGCTTTTCTGCTATCTTATGGGTATGGAAATGAAAGTATCGGTCCAGGACGCCTCCATCGACGTTCCTGAGCCAATCATCATAGCTGAGGAACCGTCGTTTCTGGTGATCGACAAGCCTGCCGGTCTTCCGACGGTTCCTCTGAAGCAGGACCCTCCCGAAAAGCCTACGCTGCTCGGAGAGGTCGCCAGGAAATATCCTGAAATCCTTTCCGTCCAGGACCAGAAAGCTTGGGAGGGTGGCGTCGTGCACAGGCTCGATACCGCGACGAGCGGTCTGGTCGTCGTTGCGCGGACTCCTCAGGCTTGGTTCATGCTCCGGGCGTCCCAGCAAGCCGGGCTGTATGTGAAGGACTACAAGGCCTATTCCGCCGGTATCGATGAGACGATCCCCCCGCTTGAAGGGTTCCCCGCCTATCCCTATGACGATCCCTCCCGGCTGGGAGGTTGCGTGGTCCGTATCGGATGCCTGTTCCGCCCGTGGGGAGACGGCCGCAAAGCGGTCCGCCCTGTCTGCAAGGATGCGTCGGAGTCCCTGTTGAAAAAAGCCTCTCCGACATGGTATATGACTGAAATCTGCTATATGGGTGATGATGAAGTCGACGGCCGTCCGTGCAAGGGATTTTCGTGCCGGATCAGCGCCGGATTCCGGCATCAGATCCGGTGCCAGCTCGCATGGGCGGGATGGCCCTTGATCGGTGATTCGCTCTATGGGGGAGTCCCTTCCGATCGTTTGGGACTGCGGGCGTACAGTATCAGGTTCCCGAGTCCCGAAGACGGCGGCATGGTGGAATTCAAAGTAGAATAGCAATCAATTTTGGGAGTGATGATATGAGTGATCCAAGAGAAAAGAGGCTTGCCACGATGCTGGTGAATTTTTCAGTGAAGTTGCGCAAGGGCGAGAACTGCCTGATCCGTGCGACCGATGTTCCCACCTCGATGGTCGAGGAACTTGTCGCCGCGATCTATGAAGCGGGCGGCAACCCGCAAGTGCAGCTGTGGAACCAGAGGCTGGAACGTGCCATGTCCCAAGGGGCGACCGATGAAAGCCTCTCCGTATGGGCCGACTGCGACGCCTACCGCATGAAGAAGATGGACGCCTATATCGGGATCACCGGCATCGCCAACGTCCGGGAGCTCGCCTCCATCCCAGCCCAGGTGAACAAGGTCTCCACGCTGTATACCGACCCTGTCCATTTCCAGATTCGCATTCCCCACACGAAATGGGTCGTCCTCCGCTATCCGACCGAGACGATGGCGATGCAGGCGAACATGTCGACACGTGAGTTCGAGGACTATTACTACAGCGTGACTACCGAAGTAGATTACGCAGAGATGGCGAAGGCGATGGATACCGCCAAGAAGTACCTCGATACCGTAGACCAGGTCCATATCATCGCCCCCGGTACCGATCTGACTTTCTCCGTCAAAGGTCTTGGCTGGATACCTTGCGCTGGCGAGGCGAACATCCCCGACGGCGAAATCTACAGTTGCCCGGTGAAGGAGAGCGTCAACGGCACAATTGCCTACAACTGCGACAGCACCTTCCATGGACATTGCTTCAGCGACATCCGGTTTACCTTCAAAGACGGCAAGATCGTCGAAGCCCATTCCGACGACGACAAGCTGATCAACGAGATCCTTGACCTTGACGAAGGGGCCCGCTATATCGGTGAGTTCGCCCTGGGCTGCAATCCCAAGATAACATTCCCCATGGACAATACTCTGTTCGATGAAAAGATCGCCGGTTCCTTCCATTTCACTCCCGGAAATTCCTACGATGACTGCGACAACGGCAACAAGAGCGTAGTCCACTGGGATCTCGTCCAGATCCAGACACCTCAGTACGGTGGTGGAGAGATCTGGATGGACGGTGAGCTGGTGAGGAAGGATGGGAAGTTCCTGCATCCGGCCTTGATCGCCCTCAACTTCTAATCCTGCTCGGAGAATGCATCCATTACTGTGTCGCATCAAGCAGAGCCGTGCTAACGCACTGTCTCTGCTCTTGCTCCTTGTCCTGAATGCATTCTCCTTCGCAGTGCGAGTGTTATTTCGGTTCGTCAGATCTAGCGCCAGAATCCGTTCTCCATCGCATGATGCATGCTGTGCAAACAGGAAATACATCTGTCGCGTCAAGCAGGGCCGTGCTGACGCACTGTCTCTGCTCTTGCTCCTTGTCCTGAATGCATTCTCCTTCGCCGCAGTGTGGTTCTGTCGCATCTGAATCAAAGAAAAAGCCCCCGGCTCCTATCCTTGCAAAAGATATGTGCCGGAGGCTTTGTGTACCGCTATTGCACCGCTGGGGTACCCCTAGAGAAGTTCAAGAGTCAGCGCTCTGGTGGAGGGAGCTATCCTCCATGTGCCGGAGTCCATCCGCTCGACCGGACCTGTCACGGTGCCGTTCCAGGTCAGCGTGATGAAATCTGGTTCCTGATTGCCTTGATGCCGAGTAAATGAAAGTTCATAGCCGCCCATTTCCTTCGCTGTCATGCGGAGGTCGATCTTGCCGAACTTCGTCGGAGTCTTTTCAAATTCAAGACTGTCGTCTGTCGTCGGCAACCACTCGGTCGGCAAAGCCGGGAGCAGAAGCAGGCCCTCGTTACGTTCGAGCAGGACGAGATTCCGTACCAGGCGGATGAACTCCACGGACGCCCAGTTGTGGGGCATGTCGCCGCAGACCTCGCTGCTGTGACGGGCTTTCAGCGGCTGCTCCTCGCGCCAGACCCTGCTGGGGGAGGCGTGGTTTGCGAAAGCATAGAGATAGTCGACCGCTTTCTCCGGCATTCCCGCTACCGCCATCAACTGGGCGAAACGCACGCAACAATAGACATACAGGCTCTGGTCCGGCCGCCAGCCCGTACCGTAGGGAATTCCTTCCTCATCATCGAGACTGTCAGCCAAAGTCAGGAGATTCCGCACGATCTCACTGTCAGGAGCGAACTCCTCGTGGAAAGCCACCCGGGCGATCGTCGCGCTACCGGCCTGCGGCTTGTACGGCCTGTCGGTCGCCATGCTCAGCGGAAGATAGGGGATGCCATCCTCCGTCGTCTTCATGTCACGGCTGATGCACTCCATCATGACACCCATCAGTTCATCGGAGAACCGCTTGATCTCCTCGACCCGTTCAAGTCCAAGCCGCCGCCCCGCCCTGTAGGCGTCGTTGAGACCAACGATCACATTCATCGGAGTCGTATATTCCGGCTCAGGGCCATAGATGCCTCCGTCACCGAAACTCGGTGGGAAAAGCCCGCGGGCTGGGTAGCCGTCATCCAGGGAATAGGAGTCGTCCCTCATTCGTCTCAAATGATCGACGCCCCGGAGAATCGTCGGCCAGAGCTCCCGCAGACGATCATCATCGTCATGGAGCTCACATTGCCGGACGATATTGGAAATGGCGACGGCAGTCTCCTTGTGGTGGTCGGGAAGGATCCGGATAGAACCATCCGGCTTCTGCCGACGTAGGATGGCGAGCAAGAGGCCGAACGCCTCCTCGTCCCTGCCCATCATGTAGGCGCATTCTCCGAAATAGTAACCGTCCACGACCCACAGCCCCCTGTAGATGGTCGGACCGACATGGAACTCCTTGATCCCGTCGACGATCTCGCGGGCCTGAAGGATGTTCCTTCCGCAAGCCGCCAGCATATCCTGAACCTGCCGGTCGGGGACATGGAACGTGGAGAGGAACGGATGGACGCCTTTCCAATAGTCCTCACACCAGAGAAGGGCCTGTCTGGCGAACTCCAGGGTGAATTCCTCTTCCCTCAGCTTTCCAGAGTAAAGGAGCCCGAACGCACCTTCCCGGACATCACCGCCATGCAGTGTCTGCTCCGGCTGAACCGTCGCGAAAGCGATAGGGGCCGGGATCTTCTCTACCCCGACGGGGAGCGTGTAGGCCCCTGATTCCCACCGCTGCACGTTCGGGGAATCGCTCCTGTCTCCGAGTTCCTGGAGATAGACGGACGAATCGGCGTGGCCGAAGTCCTTGCCGGCTTCAAGACGGTAGAGGATGATGTCCATCCGGGTGCCGTCCGCACCCTGCCAGGCGAAGGTCTTCCAACTGAAAAGAGTATCCGAATACCGTTCGGTCGTCAGTACGATGGCTGCGGAAGGATCACCGAAATCCTGTTCCCGCCCCAAGAACGTATCGCGATGCGAAAAACGGGGGAGGAACCTGTATTTGAACGCAAGGTTGCCTTCCTGTGCGCTGAGAATCCGTTTCGTGCAAGGAGGAATCGTTCCGTCGACGAACTGGTTCTGGTCCGATTCCCACAGATAGTTCAGGCTTCCGTCTTCCCTGACGATCGTCTTGTACTTGTCGTCCACAAGCCCGACGCAGGTCTGGTTCACATCCGGTGCGAACCGGAAGTCGATCACGTGTTGTCTGTCCATGCCTATTGTTCCTTTTATCCTTTTACCGCACCGGCGACCAGGCCGGAGACGACTTGTTTCTGCATCAATATGAACACCAGGATGCTTGGGATCACCACGACCATCGTCGCGGCGAACATGGCCCCGTAATCGCTGGCGAACTGACTCTTGAAATAGAGCAGGGCAATCGGCAAAGTCCGTTTGCTGGTACTGGAGGTCAGGATCATCGCGATCTGGAATTCATTCCAGCTTCCGATGAACGCAAGGACCCCGCAGGTCGCCATGGCCGGTTTCGCCAAAGGGAAGATGATCTTCCAGAACGTCGTGTTGAACCCCGCGCCGTCGATCACCGCGGCCTCTTCGATCTCCTTCGGGATCGTCAGATAGTAACTCATCATCACATACATCGACACAGGAAGGCTGAACGCCGCATAGCAGATGATCAACCCGAGGAGCGTGTCGTAGAACCCCAGCGTCTTCATGTTGAGGTACAGCGGCTGCATGATCGCCGCCGCAGGAATGAGCAACGCCATGCTGAACATCGTCTTCAAGGTGTTGCGCATCCTGAATCGGAAGCGTGCGAGCACATACGCCGACATCGACAGGGCCGTCACGTTGAGCAAGGTCGCGCAGACCGCGACGATGACGCTGTTCCCGTAGAATTTCGTGATCGGCGCGAGCTTGAACGCCATGGCGTAGTTCTTCAGCGATAGTTTTTCCGGCAGGGCCAACGCATCCGTCAGGATCTCCGTATTGCTTTTGAACGAGGAGATGAACACCCAGAGGATCGGACCGAGTGAAATGAGGAAGATGAACAGTATGAAGAAGATCGAAAGGATCTTCAGGACGACGAGCAACGCCGAATATGCCGCGCTTCTTCCTGTCTCTTGTACGTACGTCACTTCTTCTCCTCCCCGACGCTGAATACCTTGTTGATGATCAGGACGGTCAGGCATCCCAGCAACGTCAGCATGACGCCCGCCGCGTTCGCCAGGCCGAAATTGTTCTCGACCATCGCCGTCTTGTAGACGAACATAGGCAGGTTCATCGTCGTTGATCCCGGGCCGCCTCTGGTGGTGAGCATGATGATGTCGAGCTTCTTGAGCATCGTCGTGGCCTCCAGGATCACACAGGTGCCGATGATGTTCCGCAGGTTCGGCAGAATGATCCTCAGGTTCAACTGTAGTTTGTCGGCGCCATCGACGATCGCGGCTTCGATCATCGACCGATCCATGGAGGTTATCTCTGTCAGGATCAGCAGCATGACCATTCCTGCGTAGGGAAGCCAAGTGAACGTCACCGTGGCGAAGGCCGTCTCATAGGACATGAACCAGTTGTGGTCGAAAGTCGGACTGAAGTTCCTGATGATGCTGTTGACCATGCCGAACTGCGGATTGAACACACAGACGAACAACATTCCCATAGCCGCGCTCGATATGATGCTGGGGATCATGTAGATCGTCCTTGCGAACTTCCAGTAGAAGGGGCGTTGCGCCAGCAGCAGCGCGAACACCGTACCTATCGCCACATGGACCGTCCCCTGAAGCAGAATCCAGACCACATTGTTTCTGAAGCCCGCCTGGAAAGTCTCATCCTTGGCGATAAGTTGTATATAGTTGCCCAGACCGTTGAAGGAGATCCCGCCTCCCGTCCTCCAGTTGCAGAACGAAGTTGCGAACAGCACGATCAGGGGGACGGCATACACGATCAAGAACAGCAGCAACGTAGGCAATATATATAATGCGTAGTTAACGTTCTTCTTCAAGGTCCGGGCTCCTTCACTAGTTTCTCTTGGAGATATCAGACATCTTCACGACCATCTCCGCAGGGGTGATCCTGTTGTAGATAAGTTCAGGATAGACGGTCTGGAAGCCATCGTATACGAGGTTCGGGTAGGCGAGCATGTTCATGGTCTTGTAGGTCCATTTCGCCTGTCCGAGCATCTCGACGAGTTCTCCCATCAAAGGGTTCTCGGCCTTGTACGCGTCGGTGATCTCCACTTTCGGTCCGATGGGGAAGCTGCCGCCGACTTCAAGCTTGATTCTCTGGGCTTCGGCGTTGTTGAACCACTTGATCATCTCCCAGCAGGCGTCGAGCTTGGCGGGATCCTTCGTGCAGATCATGTATCCGTAGTCGTAGTTCGCGATCATTCCGTCGTTGGGGAACATCGCCACACCGACCTTCTCTTCAAAACCGGGCTTTACCTTGTCAGGATTTGAGAAGTCGGGGATCATCCATGAGCCATTGGGCATGATCGCGGCCTTTTCCTGTAGGAAGTAGTTGGCGACGTTGGCGTAGACTCCGCCGATCGCATCGCTGGAACAGTAGTTCTGGAACATCTTCTGGATCAGTCCCAGGCCAAAGACGACTTCCGGTGCGTTCCAGTCGACGATCTTGGTCTGTGAGTTCATCAAAGCGTTGGCCGCTTCGTTCTGGGTACCGATGATCGAGACAAGGACGTTCTGCGTGGTCCATGCGTTTTCACCTGTGAAGAAGGTGAGGGGGATGAATCCCGCCTGCTTCAGCTTTTCGCAGTTCGACATCCATTCGTCCCAGGTCTTGGCCGGGGTGATCCCCGCCTTGTCGAACATCTCCTTGTTGTAGAAATAGCCGAAACACTGGTTCTCCGGCGGAACACCATAGATCTTGCCATTGATCGTATTGCTCTTGATCGCCGGTTCTCCGACTTCCGCGCGGAACTCCGGGTCCTTGGCGAAGAACGGGGAGAGGTCTACAGCCTGTCCATTCTTGATGGCGAGGTCCATCACAGGACCCTTTCCTTCCACGATATCGGGAAGGTCGCCGGTGGTGGCGAGGATCGCCATCTTTTCCTGATACGCGACATCGCTGGGAAGTTCTTCGACGACGATACGGTACTTGCCTGCGTACTGCTCATTGAAACTGTCGATCAGAATCTTTGTATAGCCCGCGGTAACGTTCGTACCGACACGATAGGTCGGGTATGAAATCTCGATGACACCATCGCTCGCGACGGCGGATTTCTCCTTTGAACCCTGTGCGAAGAGCATGGTGACGGTCATCGCCAGGATCAGCAGCAGCGTAAAGCCTTTCTTCATGATGAATTCTCCTTTCGTCTGTTTTTCGCATGCAAGGAACCCTTGCATCCTCTTTTGCCTTCAGTCTAGCAATGGGTACCTCTGCACAAAACAGGAAAGACTTGTCATTTGATGGCCCGGACAGACGGGTTCCGACGGTTTGGGGATGCGATATGGAAGAATCTGGGCAAGTCTCTTGGACTTTCCTTACTTTTCCTGTGATTTTTTGTTCCCGTTCCCGGCTTCCGTCCTGTGGCGGTATTCCGTCGGAGTCATTCCTGTATGTTTGAAGAACAACCGTGAAAAATAGGTCGGATCGGGGATCCCTACGGAATTCGATACTTCAAATATCTTCATCGTGGGATCGTCGAGAAGTATTTTCGCGGCGTCTATACGTCGCCCGTTGAGCAGGCTGACCAGCGAGCCTCCCGTCTCCTTGTGGTAGAGACGGCTGAGGTAACTGTCGCTTACGTGGAATGTCCTCGCTACCGACTGCAAGTTGATCTGCTTGCCATAGTTCTGATGGATATAGGCGATGACTTCCCGTATCAGCGGATTGGAGGTCTTTACCGGTATCTCCTTTGTTTTCAGGCAGATGGAGGCATATGCGTTCAATACGCTGATCAGCCGCCATCTGCTTTGCGCTTTCTGGAGTTCCTTGACATACCTGTTGTCCTGCTCTCCATCTGAGAAGGGAGAATGAGTCGTGGACAATGTGGTCAGGACCTTCGCCAGTTCGAGCTTCAAGGTCTCGAACGGTATGTCGGCGTCGCAGAAGGTCTTGAGATTGGTGGCGAACACCCGCTGTTCCCACGGTTTGATGAGATCCCTGATATTTCTCTCGCTTGCGAGGGGAAACATCCTGTCCTGATCGGAGAACCAGGCCTGGTCATCAGAGATTCCGTGGAGACGTCCAAGAGCCTCCTGCGTAGCTTGATAGAGTTCTTGCGTCCGCTGACGAACGGCGCTGACTCCTGCGATCAACGAGAGGGAACACTCAGAGAGTTGGTTTCGGAGTTTTGCGACCAGTTCCTTGACGCCGTCCGGGCGGAACACTCCAAGGACCATTGTGCAGAATACCCGTCTCGATATTTCCGCCGTGATAGTCCGTTGCGGGAGAAACGCGAAGGAGAGGATGGATCGTACCTGATCGTCCAATGCCGTGGACGCCGCATATGACGGCTCATGGATCTCATAGACTATGACCGCGTAGCGTTGTCCGTCCTCCTCTAGAGAAGGTTCATACAGACCAAGGACGGCGTTGCGCATCGTCGTCTCGAAAAGGGCCTCCTTGGTCTTTCTCATCAGGTTGTCCGCTGTCTTCAGCTTGATTGTCTCCTGACGTTTCGCCTGTATGGCCGACTGTGCTTTCCGTATGGCCTGGGGCAAGGTCTCCGCGATATCGTTCTTGATGACGAAGGCGGAGACATCATAGCGGATCGCCTGTTGAGCCAGGGTGAAATCGGTATAGGCGGTGAGGATGATCGTCTGGGATAATCGGCTGTGCTCCTTGACGTACCTCGCCACCCCCAGCCCGTCGACGGCCGGCATCTTGATATCGGTGATGATGATATCAATGACCCCCGGATGGCTTTTCAGGTAGTCGATGGCCTCTTCTCCGTCTTTTGCCCGATATGTGATGGTACAGTCCAGCAAGTCCCAGTCGACAAGGAAGGAGAGGCCTTCCCTGATGATCTGTTCATCGTCCGCGATCAATACTTGATATGGCATCTCCTCCCTCCTATAGCTTGCTTTCCGGCAAGGCTTTTCGTTCTACCGGGATACGGATCGTTGCCAGGCACCCCCGGCCCGGCGCGGATCGAAGATCCACTCCGAATCCTGGTCCATAGAGTAACCGGATACGTTCCCGAAGGTTTTGCAACGCTATGTGGTTGGAACGCTCCTCTCCCTGCATAGGCGGATGTTCGCTGTCGAATCCGACACCATCGTCTTCAATGCGAAGGACGAGCGTCGTACCTTGCTCCACAGACGCGTTGATTCTGACGCGACCAGGCCGGGGTGACGGTTCGATGCCATGGATCACGGCGTTCTCTACCAACGGCTGTATGGAAAGCCTTGGGCAGAGCATCGAAAGTAGTTCTTCCCCTTGAAGCTCCACCTCGTATTCCAGGCGTTCGCCGAAACGGATCCGCTGGATCTTGAGATATGAAATGACATAGTCGAGTTCCTGCCGCAATGTTATTTTCGTTTCATTTCCCGAAGCGAGGCTGGTCCGCAACAGTTTCGCCAACATCGTCGTCATTTCATAGATCGTGTCGTCACCGATCATCTTGGCTCTTGTACTGATGGAGAAAAGAACGTTGAACAGGAAATGGGGGTTCATCTGCGATTGCAGAAGCCGCAGGTCCATCTGCTGTATCAGCAGCTGTTTCTTGTATACGCCTTCGATCAGGCTGTTGATCTTTTCCGCCATCGCGTTGAAGGCTCGGCCGACCTGATCAAGATCATCATCCCCATAGGCGGGGAAGGCCACGGAGAAGTCCCCGTCGCCTACCTTGCGGATGTGCCGGATGAAGTCGTTGGTGAATACACTGACTTTTGAAAAGAAAAGATAGGAACCCAGCAACAGCACCGCTACCAACGTGAGGAAGAAGAAGAGGAACCGCATCAGCATGGAGGTGACGTTTCCCGTCAATTCCCGTTCGCTGACGATGATCGTGGAAGTGAACACACCTTTCGCAATCGGGTGCGTCTCGATCCGATACATTTTCCCGTCTATCCTCACCCTGCCGTCGACGGCTCCATCCAAAAGGGTTTTCAAGGAGAGAATCCCGTCATTGGCGAAAAGGACTTCCCCGTTTTTCGTTTCGACCATGAACTTCGAAGATGGAAAGTTGTCCAGCAGCGGCTGATAATGATTCATGAACACCTCCTTGTCGGTCCCAAGGAGCAATACCGTATGCTTGTCCACCGCGGAAGGGGAGGCCAGATTGTAGGCGAAGGTAAGGGTGTTTTCATTTCTGTCAAGCCCGAAGAAGGATCTGCCGATCTCTCCGGAGGCCGTCACCACCCGGTAGAGGTCCGCGACGTTGGCATTTGTCCGTTCCCGCCCACTGGAAAGCCTGGAGCGGGAGACGACGTTCCGTTCGTCGAGACAGAGTCTGATTGTTTCGATCAGTCCGGCCTCGAAGGCGGGGTTGAAATAGAGTTGCCTGGAGATATCCTTCTCCAGATTGCTCTTCAGTGTGAAAATCTCCAGATCATCGAGCTTTGAAGGGTCGAGATCCCCGGAAAGATAGGCATAGACACTTTCACTCTGGATCAGGTTGTGGGCGGTATTGTCGATGGAGGCCAACGATTGGCTGACGCTCCGCTCGATTTCCCCCTGCAACGAAACGAATGTACCTGTTATGGTATTGCGGGTGATGGCCCTGATGGTCAGGACGAACATCACCGACGCCACGATCGCTATGACGCCTCCGACGAGGAAGGTCGTGATAGTCAGCTTCCTGCGAAGCGAGAGACGTCTGGCTTTCATGCGTGCAACCTCACTCCCTGTCGTTCCAGCCGTTCCTGTAGGTTTCCGATATCGACGTCCTGGACGGGAAGCCTTTCCGAAATGGCGAGCGCCGCCGCGGTGCCCGCTGCCTGTGCCGTCGAGACCGCGCAGGGAATGACCCGCGTGACATCCCAGGCCCACCCCCTCGCTCCGATGATCCGTCCCGCGGCGAGGAGGTTCGGATATGCCGGATCATATAACGTTCCATACGGAATCTCGTACCATTTCCCGGCATGGACGAAATCTCCGCAAGCTGCGATTGAATCTTCCTGCCTGATACCTTGGTCCCCTTCCGTCAAGGTCCTTGCGCCGAGGATATGCCGGGTGGTCCGAAGCTGTGCCATCGAGGGGGCGGCGACGATATCACGGGCGAACGGATCCCCTTCTTTTATCCCGTCAAGGAGCCGTCGCCGTCCAGTCCGAACGAAATACGTCACTTCTTCCGCTGTCAGGCCACTGACCCGGTCCACATCTCGCGGATGGCCGTTTCCGAAAAGATCGGATCCGCTGTTTTTCCAATAGCTTGCATATTGCATCGAGTTCTTACATTTCGCGTCACCGATCGTCTCCATGGTGGACTGATAGGCGATATAGGTAAGCCAGTTGAGACCCTCTTCGCAGGGGACCCCTGCGCGATACATGATATCGGCGTCGCCGGTACAGTCGATGATGACCTTCGCTCGATATGCGCAACGGCCGCCTTTGCCTTCCGTAACGACCGCCGTGATTCGGCGATCCTTCATGACGGGTCTCGTAACGAGGGTGTCCAGCAATACTTCGACTCCATTGTCCTGGAGAAATTCATCAAGCGCCATGGCGAAAACGGCGGGGGAGAAAAACGACGCGCAGCGACGGTCGGACGCCGTCTGTTCAGGAAATCCGATCCATTCGTCCGGAATGCAGTGGTAGGAGTATTTCACGGCGAGTTCGAACAGCTCTTGACTGAGCGAGGTGCTGAGCTTCCGTCCTTTTCCGTCGCAAAGCGGTTCATACCATCCGATCAGTCCGGCTGTCGCCAGCCCTCCGATCGTGATACTCTTCTCCATGAGGAGGACTTTTCGCACCCCTTGCCGTCGGGCCGCGACCGCTGCCGCGACCCCCGCGACGCCGCCTCCGCAGACAATGAGGTCATAGGAAGCGGGATTGACTGGTGTTGACAAAGCTTCTGATAGTACTTCCATGGTTCCGTTCCAATGTTGGGTTTCCGACAGATTCGCCATGGGGCCTCATCGGCTCCATGGCGCTTCCACGCATACAGGACTATAGCTCATGATAGTCGAAATCAAGCAGTTTCGCCGCATCTCTGAGTTCAGGAAGCAGATCTCCCTCCACAATGCTATAATGCTGCGTGACGCCGAGTTTCAAAAGTTTCTCAAACAACTGGGCGTTCGATTGACCGACCGCCCGGAACAGGCCATGGGAGTAGGTGGCGAGAAAATGTTCACAAGGAAGACATTCCACTTTCGTCGCTGCGAGCAGGAACCTTCCGTTCCGCTCTGAACAGTGCAACATGGTTTTCTCCCCCTCGCTGAATACATGCCATGCGAACGGCGCTCCCGCATATTTCCATTTCGTTTTCGCGAAACGGACGTCTCTTGCGATCTTCGTCGATCCCCCGCCTCCGCGATAGTCGTTGGGGCCCGCATGTCCTCCTGCGAAATTGTCGTTCGGCAGGTCGATATGGAAGGGTTCAATGAAATTGACCCGCTTCCCGGACAGGAGCTTCAGGAGATGGCAGCCGATACCGCCACCGATCTCTCCCTCCGGCACGACCGTCACCTTGACATCGTCCGAAGTGGGCCAGAATCCAGGACGCAGACCCACTTCCCTGAACAGGACCTGGTCTATGTCGTTGAGTACCAGCAGGTCTATCCCGTTCTTCTCCGCAAGTCGTTCCATCGCCATAGAAGCTCTGACGGAGGCGTAGAACTTGACCCTGTCGACATCGGGCTGGACCGGGAAAGTCTCCTCAAGCCTTTTCATGACGATCTCCACTTCGGAGGTTTCGAGCAGGTCTATCTCCGCGACAAGCTCAGATATCGAGAGGAAGTGGAGTTCCGGTCCGACTTTCAGGAATACATCGTAAGGATCGACATAGGTCGACCACATCGCCTCATTGTAACAGGCGAGCAGACCTACCGTCGACCGCCTGAGTATGGAACGGGCTTTCGCCGCTTTCCCGAAAGTCCCGGCTTTCTCAAGCACCTGTCCCCAGGTCCCTGCCATGGTTTCAAACATGGGGCGGTTGAAACGCGCGTTGTCGCCGCTAGCTTCAAGGGCCCCTACCAGACCTCCGTAGCCAAGATATTCGGTAAACTCATCGTCGTCATTCGTATCGCCGAGAACGATCTGGTCTTTGATCCGGTGGGCGAAGAGTATCGGTATCCGCGGCATGTCACGGAGGAACCTCGCCCATGCGAAGTCCTCGGACCAGGACAGATGGATCGCCAGTACGAAATCGACTTTGCTTTCAATGAATTGCGCTATCGCCCGTTCGGCGTCCGCCCTGGTAAACATGATGCCGGGGAAAACGACTTCCGCGATCTGTGAACAATCGTGGATCATGCTCTCCGCCTCCGCCGTTTTCCGTTGGAGATAGGTCCCCCGTAGGGTTCCCTCTCCAAGTTTCTGGAATCGCTCCGCTCCGATCAGCAGCAAACCCATCTTGGGTTTTTCAATGATGTCTGACATACCATTCCTCCGCGGCATGTTCTCCATGCCGCTCTCATGAACGGGAATCCTACATGCGCAGGATTCCCGGCTGGTTTCCATAGTACCATCTCCTGTGGTTCTCTGCCACCACGAGTATGGAAGCGACTGTCTCCCGATGGATTGCGAAAGCCTATGCCTCTTTGAGCATGGTCTTGTGAACCGTCGTCACACCGATCCCTTTGTTGATGATCCGGTATTTGCCGAAACTCGCCGGTATCACCAGGATATCAAGGCTTTCCGCTTCATAGAACCTGTTCGGATCCTCGATCGCCTCCACGCGGATCTTCTCGCCGTCCACCAAGGCCAGGACGTGGAAATTTCCTTTTGTGTCGTCTTCCATGTCATGTTCAAAGACCAGGTTCCTCAAGGAGAAATAGAGCAAGTCATGTTCACCTACGACCTTCTCCAGCCAGGTATCCCCTTGCCGCACGACATAGCCGTGGTCGACGAGGTTCCGTTCCACCCATTCACCAGTGCGCTCCGGCCTGATTACCTTTTCTCCCGCGTTGAGGTGGATCGGACGGGGGCGTCCGGTCTGGGGATCAATACGCTGGTAGTCGTACAGCTTGTAGGTGTAGGAACCAATGGTGAGACTGCCGATCTCAAGCACCACCTGGTTCCTGCCGGACGCATGGATCGTCCCCGCCGGAATCATGACTTGCGTTCCAGGGACCGACGGTACCGCGTGGACATAGTCCTGGTAGTCGATCACTTCTCCGGTCTTTTCCGCTTGTCTGGCAGCCTTGAAGAATTTTTCACAACTCCCTTCTTCCTTGAACCCAAGGTATGTGCAGGCCTGTTGCCCTGCGACACAGACATAGTAGCTTTCATCCTGTCTGCCGAGTTCCTTGTGGGTGTCCATGACATATTCTTCTCCGGGATGGCATTGGATCGACATGTTTCCGTCACTGTGGTAGGTATCGTCATAGTTGAACCGGACGGGGAAGAATCCTCCGAACGTATCGTACGCTTTGTCTCCGAGAAGTTTGCGCCCCTGTTCCTGGACGAACGTGAAGAACGGGACTTCGAGTTCCGTCCCTTCGAGATCGACCGCGAGCGATACCTCCATCGGAATCATGTCGAAGATCCATGCGCAGTTGCGCATCTCCTTGGGGAGATTCCTGAGTTTCGTAAACCAGAACCCGCCCCAGACCCCTTCAAGGTAGACAGGACGGCAACGCAACGGTTTCTGACGGACTGTATCGAATATTTTACGGAGGAAGGAATAGGGGATCATTCGCATCTTCACAGGATTATCGGCGCTGATGTACAAGTCTATGGAATTAGCCCGGATCAGTTTCCAGCGAAGGTCTATGGCGTTTTCAAAATCTATGTAGTAGTTTCTGCGCATCGTTTCGGAAAACGGAAGGGAAGCGTCCCGGCCGACATTGATGGCTTTGCCGTATTTGAAGTTGAGCGCTGCCTGACGGGGGGTGATATCGATCCATATCTTCAGGTCATAGATCCGTTCCAGCTTTTCGGAGAGAGCTCCCGGTCCATAGACGATGACCGGCTCGTCTCCCTGCATGCCTGCCTCCAGGCGCTCCACCTTCTTGTCGTCCTGCAACCCCTCGTAACCATCGGTATACCGTACTCCATACAGCAGTACCGGATCCATGTCCCTGTCGGTGGGAAGATAGGGCAGTATCGTCGCTTCAAGCTCTTCTCCGTCCAGCAGGACTGTGGAGGTATTGACCCATCTTGCCTGCACATATTGTTCCAGAACATGCTTGATGGTTTCGAATTCCGCACCAGGGTATCCGTCGATTCCGATGATCTGGTGATTTCCCGCTTCGATCGTCGTCCTCAGTCGCTTGGCGACATCCAGCGCCCCCACGGTGAATGCATCCCGGATATCTTCGTCCACCGATATCGGATTGATCGCCTTCGGATCGGAATAGGGAAACGGATGAAACATGAAACTCATTGCTGTTCTCCTTGAAATGCTTCGGGTATCGCCCCGGCAGTATGATGTTTTGTACCATAGTACATCTCATGCAATAGGGTTGTCAAATATTAATTTTAACAAATTTTAATATTTATGAAACTAATTACACAAATTATCTATATGTAATATATGTAAATAGTATTATAAAAAAAGATTGTGAATAAAATTTATTGACCAGATTGGAAAAAAGTTTTACGATTGGATCAAATAAGTTTCAGGATGCCTCTCTGCGCTATCGCGAAGAGGCTGAAAAGGGGATCTGCATGCTTCTCAGCTCTGGACGGCTGACTGTGGATATCTCGGATGACACTTCCCGTTCTGGGTGCCGGTTCGACCGGACGCTTTCAATCCGTCAGGTGACACTGGACGGGCGGCATACCTTTCTCGGCCACGAGCGGACGAAGGACGGAATCGGTACCGGAGGGTTCGGACTGCAATTCGGTTTTCTCTGGGATTCCGATCCTCCCGTCTCCCGTCAGCCGGGCAGCGAGGGGAAAAGCCGTCATGTCTATCCCTTGCTCGGGGTCGGGGACCTGTCCATACCGAAAGGGGAACGATATTCCGTTTTTGGCTCCTATGGAGTGGAACCGGCGAAAATCATCTGCTGTGAACGTTCGGATTCGCACATCCAATTCCGTTGCCTGCAACCTGGACTTGCAATCATTACCCGCACATTGTCCTTGTCCGGGACGGAACTGTGTATTCAGACCTCTTGCAGGAACCTTTCCTCCATCCGTTTTTCAGCCGAGGAGTATTGCCATAATTTCCTACAGTTCGATTCCGGACCGATTTCTGGGGCACAGGAGACCGTTTTTTCCGTTCCTCCCTCTTTGTCCCCTGTGAAGGGGGAGTTTCTCATCGACGGCGATAACCTCCATGTCGGACGATTCTCCGATGATACGGGAACGGTCTCAGCGCATATCCTGGGCACGGCGGATTGTTCACCGCATGTCGTCCGTGTACAGGATACAGGTATCGGAGCTTCGGTGACGCTGACCGATGAATTCCTTCCTCACAGGGTATATTGTTGGGCTTCACCCTGGGCCATCTGCCCCGAGGTGTTCTTCCTGCTGGAACTCGGAACAGGAGAACAGGTTTCTTGGACAAGGCGGATCTCCGTGGCCGATGGTGCCTCCCCGTGCGACGGGTGAGGGAACGGTTCAGACAAATAAGCACACGATACGACAGAAAATGACGATTTCAAATATTGGTTTTGTACTCCATATGTTACTATGGAAATGGTTTTGGATACCGCGAACTGGGAAGGGGGCCTGCTATGGCGTATATATTGGTTCTTGATATCGGAGGCACGTTCATCAAGTCGTCGGTGGCGGAAAAATCCACTGGAGAACTGATCGCAGGGACCGAAAATGAAGTTCCCTCCTGTGCGGACGGTACCAGTGACGGGTTTTTCAATGCTTTGCGAAAAACCGTGGATCATGCGCGAAACAGTCACAGTGATCTCCGTGGTGTCTCCGTCTGTATTCCAGGACCCTTTGATTATACGAATGGAATTTCTCTGATGGAGCACAAGTTTTTGTCGATCCATGGCAAAAGCCTGACTCCTTTCTTCATGTCGATGGGGCTCCCCGTCGTGTATCTGCATGACTCGACCGCGTTCCTGCTCGGGGAACTCCGTTATGGCGCGGCTCTGGAATATTCATCTCCGTTAGGCATCATGCTGGGTACCGGGTTCGGGTTTGCCCTGGCTTCCGGCGGAAGGATCTGCGTAAGCGAAGATCAACGACCCTCAGTACGCATGTGGAACAAGCCGTATGGAGATGGAATCGTCGAGGACTATGTCTCACGCCGGGCGATACGGGCGTTGTACAAACGGCGCAGCGGCTGTGATGACGATCCGGACGTGAAGGAGATCGGAACCCTTGCGGATGCCGGCGATACCGTCGCCCAGGCCGTGTTCGCGGAGATAGGTGTGCATATCGGCCGGATAATCTCCACCTGCATCCCGGTTGAAGCCTATGACTGCTTGGTTCTGGGAGGCCAGATCTCACGGTCGCATCATTTCATCATCCCCGGCATCCTTGAATCGATTTCCTGTCCGGTTTTTCCTGCCCGGCATATATCAGATGCGGCCTTGCGCGGTGCCGCCGGATATTTTCTCCAAGGGAAGGCGGCCTCCGTCCAGACCATGACAGAGACCGAAGCCCTTCGTCTCCACTGAAACGGGAGACAAACCGAAAGACGGCTCCCATGGGCGTCATCAAAGGGAGAGGTTTTTCAGGATATCGAGAAAGTCCGCGAAGAACTCGGTCTGGGTGGTTGTGGATGCATCCTCTTCGACATGCAGCGTGAACACCATCCTTTCCCCCAATGTCGCGATGCCGAGGACTCTCTTCGCGTTCGTGACCCTTGGAGGAATGAAGGTGAATCCCTCCAGTCGATAGGTCCCGTACTCCTGCGCGATAGGAAGCCTTGTCAGATTCGTCACGCTGATCCCTTTCGGGTTGCCGTCGTATCCGAACAGCTTTTGGAATTGTTTCGCCGCGCCGTTCATGTACCCGTCGTATGCACTGAAGAACGCTGCGTCGATCAAAGTAGGGGAGAGGTTTCCCATGAACTGTAGCAGGAAGTATTTCTTCCGGGGATCGTCCAGTTTTTTCCGCATGAGCCGCTGTACCGTCTTTGCGTTCTCCTGGAAGGATTTCGACGACCGGTATGTGTACTGGATGGATATACCCGTGGCGAAATTGCCCATGCCTTCATACCCCTGTTTCCGGATCGTCACCGCGGTCCCGATATCGCAAGGCTCCTTCGCGGCCTTGATCAACGCGGTCAGGATAATGCTGTTGATGGTAATTCCGGTCTTCTTGGAAAATGCGACAAGCGCCTGGTATTCTTGCACTTCGAGGTGTTCGGTATATATCGTGGTGCCATGTGTCTTCCAATAATTCTGGAAAAGTCTGTCGAAGTCGGCGAACGAAAATATTTTCCCCGATTTCCTCCAACTGCGATTCTCAAAGCGGGACAACAGCCTGAGGGGGCCTGACAGCTCGCTCCCTTTCGGCAGATCCTCCATGGAGAATAGGTTCAGAGGCTTGTAGTCCAATGGTTCGCCGGCCAGCGCCCGCATGATATCCTGGGCGAGGTAGGCGAAGGATATGCCGTCTCCCGCGAGGTGGTGCCCATATATCAACACCCCTGTCGTATCCTTTTCCGGGATGATGAAGAACCTGACCAGCTCCCCCTCTTCAAGCCTGAACCGGATCTTCTCCTCTCTGGTGATGATGTCCTGCCATGCCATTGTTTCGACCGATACGGAAAAAACCGCTGTCCCGACAGGCTCGTAATAGGCCTCCCCGGTATCCGTGATGACGATTTTCGTCCGTAGGATTCCGTTGTTTCCGACCGCGGTTCCGATCGCTTTTTCGAGCTCGCCGTTGTCGATGACCCCTTTGATGTCGATTATGACTCCGACATTGATGGAGGGTGAGAAAAGATGTGTCCGTTCTTTTGTAATGCTGTATCTCATGGAGACAGTATAACGGATGTGCCGGAGGGTGGCCGTATAAAAAAACTTTTTTCACTCCCGCTATTGCCGATTGGTTATAATAGTTATAGTTTATAACTAAATGATTCCGAAGGAGTGCCCATGGAGCAGGTGAGTGGATTCAAGAACGAGATCATGGACCGGTTGCGAAGCATCGGCAACAATCTGTCCCAGACTCTGACTCCGATTTGTGAGAAGTGGGGAATAACACCGATTCTCCTGCGGATATTGGATGAGGTTTCCCAGATTGGACCTGTTTCGATTGGAAATCTATCCAACTCATTGGGAATAGTCCTGACGAACCTCTCGGCCTCCTGCAAAAAGCTGGAACATATGGGCTATGTCTCCCGGACACGTAATCCTGAAGATGAGCGGGTTGTGTTGATAGCGTTGACAGGGTATGGGGCACGGTTCTTGAAGGATGTCCATGCCGATATCGAAGACACTTTCAAGGCGCTGTTCGAATCGCTTGACTGTGAGCAGAAAAATGAGATGTTCGACCAGTTGAAACGGCTGGATGAACTGACGATGAAACTCCGTGGCGGAGTGATGAAATAATACTTGTCCAAGGATATCAATCATGGAAGAAGAGAAGAAGAACCCGAAGAAATCGTTGTTGTACTATTATGCGATAGTCCTGCTGGCCTTGATCCTGATCAATTCGTTGATCATGCCGATGTTCGTCAAGAGCAACGTGACGGAGGTTGACTACGGTACGTTCCTGTCGATGATCGACCAAGGCAAGGTCCTTCAGGCGGAGATCCAGGAGAACCAGATCGCCTTTATCTCCGATGTGGACGGCAAGAGCGCCGTATTCGTCACCAACAAGTTCGATGATCCCGAACTGGTGAACAGGCTCTACAGCTCCGGTGCCAAGTTCTCCCAGGTCATGCCGAAGGAGACCTCCCCGATCATCAGCTTCCTGTTCAGCTGGATCCTGCCGATCTTCCTGTTCATCGTGATCGGGCAGCTTCTCGGCCGCTACATGCAGAAGAAGATGGGAGGCAGCCCCATGAGCATGAGCTTCGGCAAGAGCAACGCAAAAGTCTACGTTCCCGCCCAGACCGGCAAGACGTTCGCCGATGTCGCCGGTGAAGATGAAGCGAAAGAGGCTTTGCAGGAGATCGTCGGCTTCCTGAAGGAACCTCAGAAGTACGATGAAATCGGCGCCCAGATTCCCAAGGGGGTGCTTCTGGTCGGCCCTCCGGGAACAGGAAAGACCTTGCTGGCCAAAGCCGTCGCCGGTGAAGCCTCCGTACCGTTCTTCTCGATCAGCGGTTCCGAGTTCGTAGAGATGTTCGTCGGCATGGGCGCGGCGAAGGTCCGTGACCTGTTCAAGCAGGCGCAGGAGAAGGCCCCGTGCATCGTGTTCATAGATGAGATCGACACGATCGGCAAGAAGCGTGACGGTGCCGGCCTCGGGGGCAACGATGAACGGGAACAGACCTTGAACCAGCTGCTCACCGAGATGGATGGTTTCGACGGCAAGAAGGGCGTGGTTATCCTCGCAGCTACCAACCGTCCGGATTCCCTCGATCCCGCGCTGCTCCGCCCCGGACGGTTCGACCGGCGTGTTCCCGTCGAGCTGCCCGATCTCGCGGGCCGCGAAGCGATACTGAGGGTCCATGCGGCGAAGGTGAAGCTCGCGGACAATGTCAACTTCAACACGATAGCTCGTGCGACGAGCGGTGCAAGCGGAGCCGAACTTGCCAATATCGTCAACGAAGCCGCGTTGCGGGCAGTCCGTTGCGGACGGGACAAGGTCGCCCAGGAGGATCTGGAGGAATCCGTCGAGACGGTCATCGCCGGATATCAGCGCAAAGGTGCCGTCATCAGCGACAAGGAGAAGAAGATCGTCGCCTACCACGAGGTCGGCCATGCGTTGGTCGCCGCGAAGCAGACCGAATCGGCGCCTGTCCATAAGATCACCATCATCCCCCGTACCAGCGGAGCGTTGGGCTACACGATGCAGGTATCGGAAGGGGAGTCCGTGCTCATGAGCAAGGATGAGGCCTTCAACAAGATCGCGACCATGACCGGTGGCCGCGCCGCCGAAGAGCTGATATTCAACTCCGTCACCAGTGGCGCGAGCAACGATATCGAGCAGGCGACGAAACTTGCCCGTGCGATGGTCACCCGACTTGGCATGAGCAGCCAGTTCGACATGATGGCGTTGGAGACAGTCGCGAACCAGTATCTGGGTGGCGACGCTTCCCTTGCCTGTGCCGCGGGTACCGCTGAACAGATCGATGCCGAGGTCCTGCAAATCATCAAGGAGGCCCACGCCAAAGCCGCCGGAATCCTGAAGGAGAACGAAGCGCTGCTGCACGAGCTGGCCGGCTATCTGCTGGAGAAAGAGACGATCACCGGTGAAGAGTTCATGCGGATACTGGAGGATCACGACTCCAGGAACGATTGATGACGGTTGTGCATGGACCGGCCGCTCCGGTGACGGCAGTATCTTCATCCACGATGCGTCGCGGGATGATGTACAATACCCGTAACCATCTGCATCGCCGTTGGTTCTATTAGGTAAAAATTGCTGTTAGCAATTATCGACTTGGCGGCGGCTTCCGGAAGTTTTCCGGGAGCCGCCTTTTCCGTCTATGTACAGCCCGTCCTTTCATGCTATACCTTTTGATGATCGGTCTCCGGTCAGATCAAAGCTTGGAGCGGCGGCATGGTAGGCATCTATTTCAGTGGAACGGGGAATTCCCGATATTGCGTCGAAAGTTTCCTGCTGGCGCTTGACGGGACGGCACAGGCTTTTTCCCTTGAAAGTGATGAGGCGGCGGACATGATCCGCCTGCATGACGACATCGTGTTCGGTTATCCAGTGCAGTACAGCAATATCCCCAGGATCCTGCGGGATTTTGTCGTAGAGCACCAGGATCTCTGGAATGGAAAGCGTATTTTCTGCATCGCGACGATGGGTTTGTTCAGTGGCGATGGCGCCGGCTTGCTGGCGCGGCTCTTGGAAAGACACGGGGCGGTCGTCATCGGTGGGCTGCACCTGAAGATGCCCGACAGCATATGCGATGAAAAAGCCTTGAAGCGGCCTTTGGAGGTCAACAGGAAACTTGTCGCCGATGCCAGGGCGAAGATCAAGAGGGCGGCGACCGCGCTTTTGGCAGGCGCTCCGCCCCAGGAGGGACTGGGCGTTATCTTCCATCTCGCAGGCCTGTTCGGACAAAGACTTTATTTCTTCAGCAAGACAAGACGGTATTCGGACAAGCTGAAGATACATGCCGAGGCTTGCGTCGGTTGCGGTACCTGTGTGAAACTGTGTCCCATGAAGAACCTTGCTCTGGAGGATGGTGTCGCCGTACCAGGCGGGCGGTGTACGATGTGCTACCGATGCATCGCCGCTTGTCCGAAGCAGGCTATCACCCTGCTGGGCAAGCGCGTGGTCGAGCAAACCGGTATCGAAAAATATCTATAGGGGGATTTTATGAAGATAGAGCATGTAGCCATGTATGTATGGGACCTTGAGGGGGCGAGAGACTTCTTCGTGAAGTACTTCGGAGGGCGCTCAAATACGGAGTATCACAATGCGAAGACGGATTTCAGGTCCTATATCCTCTCCTTTGATGATGGCGCGAGACTGGAGATAATGAATCGGCCTCAGATGGGCGATTCTGAAAAGACCTTGGCCCGGACAGGGTACATCCACATCTCCTTCAGCGTCGGCAGCAAGCAGGCGGTCGACGATTTGACAGCCCGGCTGCAAGCCGACGGGTATGAAGTCATCGGCGGTCCAAGGACGACAGGGGACGGGTATTATGAAAGCGCCATCCTTGACGCCGAGGGGAACCAGATAGAGATCACCGTCTAGCTGCGCTCCAATGAAAAAAGACAAGTCCGTTTGAACCTGTCCTTGGTATCCTGATTGTGCACGATCATCTCTCCACATTGAACACGATCGTCCGGTTTTTCCAGAGGATGATCCGGTGTTCCAGATGTGCCTGGACGGCTCTCGCGAGCACTCTCCGTTCCACATCCTTGCCGACATCCTTCAGTCCCTGTGGTGTCAGCTCATGGTTGACCCGTTCGACGTCCTGTTCGATGATCGGCCCCTGGTCCAAGTCCTCGCTGGCGTAATGCGCCGTCGCTCCGATCATTTTTACCCCCCGTTCATACGCCCTGAGGTATGGGTTCGCACCTTGGAAAGCGGGAAGGAAGCCATGGTGTATGTTGATGATCTTTCCCTCCCATTCGTGGGTGAATTCCGGCGAAAGGATCTGCATGTAACGCGCGAGGACGACAAGATCAATATCAAACCGCTTGAGCAACGCACGGACTTTCTCCTCCTGCTTCTGCTTCGTCTCCGAAGTCACCGGCAGATAGTAGAAGGGGATGCGGAACTGGTTCGCGATGATCTCCAGGTCTGGATGGTTGCTGATGATCAGCGGTATCTCGCAGTTGAGATCGCCCTCGTTCTTCCTCGCGATCAGGTCGTACAGGCAATGGCTCGTCTTGCTGACCATGATGGCCACCCGAGGCACATAGTCGCTGAAATGACATTGCCAGGTCAGTTCAAGAGGTGTCGCGAACTTGGTGAAATCCTCTACCAGCTGTTGCCGTGAGGTCTGGAGGTCGATCATGTCCAGCTCTATGCGCATGTAATAACGCTTTTCCCTGCTGTCGGAGTGCTGCTGACAGTGCAGGATATTGAATCCCCTGTCGTAGAACCAGTTGACGGTCGCGGCCAGCAAGCCCTTGCGGTCTTCACATTGGATGAGGAAAATAATCTTCTGCTGCATGGTCAGTCCGTAGCTCCTTCTGTCGGTGATTCATCAAACGGAGCGATCTCCACGTTGTCGCTGTCTTCATCGGCGTCCCCGAGCAGTATCTCGACTCTCCGCTCCGCCTTGGACAACTGCGTGTCGAGCTTTTTCGTCAGCTTGACACCCTCTTCGAACAGTGCGATGGAATCATCAAGTGAAGTCCCGCTGTCGCGTAGCTTCGCCGCGATCTCTTCCAGACGTTTCATGTCATCTTCAAAGCTCATATGTTTCTCCGTATCTTCTCTATTGTCGCGCTCGCTTCACCCTTTGCGAACCTGATGGAGACTTCATCCCCGGTGCCTATGTTCCTGGTATCCGAAACGACTTTGCCGGAGGAATCGGTCACCACCGCATAGCCTCGCTCAAGTATAGCGATAGGGGAGAGGCCTTTCAACTCGTTGTCCCGCAATTGCAGGGCATGTCTGGTATCTCTGACTTTCCGGGTGATGGTCACCCCGATTCCATCAGATACGTCATCCAGCTTGTAGTGAAGCTGCTCTGTTCGCCTTTGCAGAAGGTCCCCGAACATCTGCGGCTGATGCTGTCGCAACGTCAGCCTGGTCCTGCTGATCTTCTGGATCAGACCGTCGGACAACATCTGTTTCATGCCCTGTAGCCTTGCGATCTGTTCAACGCTGCTTTTGCAGACCAGCTCCGCCGCCGCGGAAGGTGTCGGCGCGCGCATGTCGGCCACGAAATCGGAGAGCGCCCAGTCGATCTCATGCCCCACGGCGGAAACGACGGGAATCTCCGATCGGTAGATGGCCTCGATGACACAAGGGTCGGAGAACGGAAGCAGATCCTCGATGGAGCCGCCTCCGCGACCAACGATCATGACGTCACCCAGCAGGAACTTGTTGGCCTGGTCTATCCGCCTGGCGATCACCTTCGCCGCGCCATCACCCTGGACGGGGGCGGGGAGTATCAATACATCCAGCCCCGTCGCCCGTCGACCGAGTATCTGCAATATGTCCCGCAACGCTGCGCCGGTGGGACTTGTCACCACGACTACCCGTGACGGGGCGTCGGGAATGGGTCTTTTATGGGATTCATCGAAATATCCGGCTTTGGCATAGGCCTGCTTCCGTTCTTCAAGCAACGCAAGCAAGTCACCTGTGCCGGTCTGTTTCATCGAGTCGCAGATGATCTGGTAGGTCCCGCGTTGCGCATACAGGTCGAGCTTTCCTGTGACGACGACCTTGTCGCCGTCTTTCGGAACGAACGGGAGTCTCCAGAGCTTGTTCTTGAACATGACGGCGTTGACGGCGGCTTTTTCATCCTTCAGGGTGAAATACCAGTGGCCCGTCGAGGATGGCCTGAAGTTGGATATCTCGCCTTCGACCGTCAAGCCATAGAAAGCTCCCTCGATCGTCTGTTTCAATAATGCGGTCAGATCACCTACGCTGAGCGTGATTCCATCCAGCGTTCCTTGTCCATCCATAGGCCTATTCCTTGTCTGCGTGGGGGATGTCGGCGAAATCATCCTGCGCCGCCATCTCTACCGGCGCATCTGTAAACTCCATCACTGGTTCATCTTTCCGGGGCTTTTCTGATTTCGCTTTTTTCGAACGTCCCTTTTTTGGTTTCTTCTCTGAATCTGTAGTTGACATCTCGCTTTCTCCGGTCGGCTGGGAGGGTTCCCCTTCACCTTTTGCCCTGCGCCGTATCGCGGCGCGTTCCTGAAGATAGATGCCGCAGAATGCAAGTACCACTGCGATCAGCCAGAAAAGCCAGTCGGAGAAATAGTAGAAACGTGCGAACATATAGGAGGTGACCAATGCCCCGGCCAATCCCGTCTCCGCGGCGTAATAATAATCGAACCGGGCGACGCATACTGGGATCAGCGCTATGGTCAATACAGCCGCGATGACGCACGCCATAGGTACCGTGACTACCCCAAAGCCTCCAAGGGCTATCAAGAGTGCGACGCTACAAGCCGTCGTGAATGCGGTAAGCACTTTTGTGATGAACACAGCGGGTTTGTTTTTCGCTCTGCCGAGGAAGAAGAACGCGACGCCACCACCGACTCCCGCGAGAACCTTCAGCAGAGTATGCCACCAGATGGCGTTCGTCGATATCAGCGAAATGAAAGAGTCCAGTGTCGCTCCTGTCTCAAATAAGGCTGCCGTAGATCTCCCGTCGAGGATCAGTTGTACGCAGAGCAGCAGGATCGCGGCTCCGAACAGGAAGCATCGGAGCGGAAACCAGAAGCGTCTGAGCGGATTGCCGGAAAAACAGAGCATTATGCCTGCTATCACACCTATTATCATGATTGGAGCCGGTATCATCTATTTTCATCCTCCTATTGAACAGGGGTACTTGTGCCCATCATAGCATTTTCTCCAAATTTGGTAACCATGCGCCTGAACATGTTTATTCACCAATGAATGGGGAAGATGGAAGTGAGGTCCCAGCCGATCATCCCAAAGGCATGGTCTCTTTACATCGCGCGATGGTGGAGTGATGCCATAAAAAAAGGACAGCCGTATGACTGTCCCTTTTTCTCGTACGAGATTCTGATGTCGCCTTAGGCCTGCTCGATAGCTCCGGTGGGACAAGCATCGGCACAGGTGCCGCAATCCACACATGCGTCAGCGTCGATCACATAGATATCACCTTCAGAGATAGCACCGGTAGGGCATTCAGACTGGCAGGTGCCGCAAGCTACACAAGCATCAGTAATTTTGTAAGCCATGATAGACTCCTTGTTTCAAGTTTTTGTTAAAAACAACTCCTACGACTATAATACGGCTTCATTGAGGACGTCAAGGTTTAGAGGCTTTTTTTGGAAGGGATAAGTCGTCCTGGGGTATAAAGTTAGTTTTTGCTAACTTTAGTCTTTTTGTCTTGTCTCTTTCTTCTCGGACATGTAATTTTTCGCATGATCGTACTAGTTCCTGTGATGATGCTCTCGTATCATAAAGCTTTCAGTATCAGGGAAATAATGGTAACAAGAATCTCCGAACGGTTGATTCGACAGGACAACTTCACTCCCTGATTCACTTTCTGGAAGATAGTCCAGGGCAACAATTTTACAGATGATTTATTGACCGAAAGGTCGCTGTATGGATATGATATTTGTCTCCAAACGTATTCGTAGTAAGGCGTACCGAACGACTTTGGCATTTTTGTGTCCGACAATACCTTTTTTCCGCCTCCGCTGTGGATCTCCACTGACTGGGACAAGTTTTCATGATAGACTCGTATATGAGGTTTCCTCGATGGCGGAGGTTGGACCTTGGAACGTCTCTATGCTATAGTGTCGGTCGGAACGTATCTTGCCGCCGTACTGGCGGGCCGTACAACGGAAAGGGGAGGGCATATGCAGCAGATACCACAGGAAGTTCGTGATATCATCGGACAGTTCGCTATCTATGGGGATCTTGTCAGTTGCAAAGGGTTTGGCAACGGCCATATCAACACTACGTTGGTTTCCACGTTCAACCAAGCCGGTACGCCGGTGAAATATACCCATCAGAAGATCAACAAACAGATTTTCACCCGCCCGGACCATGTCATGGAGAACATCAGCCTCGTCACTTCCCATATCAGGGAGAAGCTGGAGGAACGCCAGAGCCCATTGGCTTCCAGCCATGTGCTGACGGTCGTCCCCGCAAAGGACGGCAGACCGTATGCGGTCGACGCCGATGGGGAATACTGGCGTACCTATCTGTTCGTCGATCATGTGTTCAGCTATGAGAAGCTCGATGATCCCGTCGTCGCCGGTCGTCTCGGTTCCATGATCGGTCAGTTCCAGTCGCAGCTATCCGATCTGGACGGGGGCCGGCTGCATGAGACCATCGTCCGGTTCCATGATATGCGTTGGCGATACGAGCAGTTCAAGGAGGCCTTGGCGAAAGACGCCGTTGGCCGGGCCGCCTCGTGTCAGGAGGAGATCGACTTCATCCTTTCCAACGAAGATCGGGGTGTAGTGATCACCGACCTCTATCGGACAGGGAAGCTGCGCAAAGGCATCACTCATAACGATACGAAACTGAACAACGTACTTTTCGACGAAGAGACCCATGAGGCTGCTTGTGTGATCGACCTTGATACGGTGATGCCGGGAACGATTCTTTTCGACACCGGCGACATGATCCGCACCGCCACCATCACAGGTGAAGAGGATGAGGTCGATCTGTCGAAGATCACCTGCGACGTGACGATGTTCAAGGCTTTGATGGAGGGATATCTCTCTGAAGCCTCCTCGTTTCTGTCCCCTCTGGAAAAGAGCCTCCTGGCCGAGAGCGGCAGAACGATCACGCTGATCATGGCTGTGCGGTTCCTGACCGACTATCTGAATGGTGACGTCTACTACAAGATCTCCCGCCCGGAGCATAACATCGACCGAATGCGTACGCAGATGCAGCTGATCAGATCAATGGACGCACAGTGGAACGAACTGTCTTCCTCCGTAGGGGTACAATAGGGGTACGATAGGGGTACGATAGGGGTACGATAGGGGTACGATAGGGGTACCCAAATATCACGACTGTCTCTCCTCCATATCTTCCTCGCCCTTTGCTCAAAAGATCGCTTTGAGTATTTGGACTATCGGGCTATAATTCTTTACATCAAAACGGGCTCGAGGGATCATCCAGGACCGGCCTTTGTCGCCGGTATCGTGATCAGGCATGGAACAATTCACCGGGGACGGTGAAAGGAGGACGTATGAGACTAGCGATCATCAGCGACATCCACGGCAATCTGCCTGCTTTCGAAGCAGTCGTCGCCGACCTGCGCAAGCAGTATCCTGATAGCGTGGTATGCCTTGGCGATGTATCCTTCAACGGCCTCTATCCCCAGGAATGTTTTGACTTGCTCATGTCGTTGCATCCTTCCTGTCTGATCAAAGGCAATACCGACGCGAACTTTGAAGAACTCGCCGAATTCGTCCCTTCGAATGATTTTGAACGGAATCTCCATGACATGATCGTATATGGCGATATCCGACTGACCGATGAAGCGAAGGCTGCCTTGAAATCCTGGCCGATCGTCTCGGATCAGGTGGTGGATGGAAAGAAACTCGTGTTCTGCCATGGGAGTCCTTGGCGGTTCAAGGATAACTTTTCCCCGCATAACCCCGATTTCATCAGCTTCACTGAGCGGGTGGATGCCCTTGGCGCTCATGCGATCTTCTGTGGTCATACCCACAGGCGGGAAACCTTTCGCATCGGGGATACGCTTGTGGCCAATGTCGGAGCGATAGGGTATTCCTTTGATGGCGACCCCCGTCCTTCCTATGGTATCGTCGATATCGAGAATGGTGAAATCACCTGCGATCTGCGTCGTGTCGTGTATGATTCTGAGCCGTATCGGCAGGATATCCTGGAGAACGAATTGTTCGGTGGTCTGGACTATATCCTCGCCTACGGAAAGGCTCCAGAACGGTAAGGATCCATTTTCAATGACTATGTTCACGGGGGTGTCGATTAGGCACCTCTGTTTTGTATCTGTAGCTCAGACGTCGACATCGGCATACCTGCTTTCCGGGGCGTACACGTGGTCGTAGACGTGGTGCCTGCGGGGGTAGACGTGGTGCCAACAGGGGTAGACGTGATTCCTATGGG
Organism: uncultured Sphaerochaeta sp.; assembly: GCA_964407735.1. Lineage (GTDB taxonomy): Bacteria > Spirochaetota > Spirochaetia > Sphaerochaetales > Sphaerochaetaceae > Spiro-02. The sequence goes on from CAYOWS010000007.1 coordinate 130,870, forward strand.
GAAGTCAAGAAGAAAAGCTCACGTCGGAGGAA
>CAYOWS010000008.1:0-108238 GCA_964407735.1 uncultured Sphaerochaeta sp.
CGAATCCGTTGACCAATTCGCATAGTATTTAGACAGGTCACCACTAGAAGCAATATGTAGATCTGCGGTTCTAGCTACAGCAAATTGATATGGCACAAGAAACTTTGTCAAATCATTATTGCCAGAATCTACAAACCGAGGTTTGATTACTGTTATTGCATACTCAGCAGATTTGGCTCCATCATTAGTCTTCACTGTTATTGTCGCAGTCCCTGCACCAACAGGAGTAACTTTTCCATCTATATCAACGGTTGCCACGTTTGAATTAGAAGAACTCCAAGTAACACTTTGATTAGTCGCTTCCTTGCCTTCTGTCGCAGACTCAACGACCGCGGCCAGAGTCACCTCTCCATATCCATTCTGCCCATTCACAAAATGCTGACCTTGTGCAGTTGTAGGTTGTATTGTTACGCCCTTGACTGGAACGACACAATTTATGGTTGCGGTATTTGTGGCACCACTATGAGTGGTCATCATTACTTCAACAGAACCGGTATCCAATGCCGTGAACAAACCATCTTCCGTCAAAGTACAGATCCCAGAAGCAGCCTCAGCATTCACCAATGACCATTTCACAGTCTGGATTGAAGCATCGGAAGGAGTTACATCAGCTGCAAGCTGAACAGCCCCATCGGTCGTTTTGATCGTAGTACCGCCAGTATATGCAACACCGGTATCCTTGACTGCAATATAGTACAGTTTGGTTTGGGCAGAATATTTCGTATCCCCACTGGAAACGAACAAGGTAAGGGTATTGTCCTGCCGATCCTTATTCAAACCAGCCGTATTTTCATCAATAACAGTAATATATGGCTCATTTGTCAACGGAAGGCTAGTCGTATTCAACATCCACTGATAAGATACCGCATCGCTCACAGGAGTAATGGAAATCGTCAGCGCGGGATCACCAGCTACAAGGTTAAAAACCGTATCTGAGAGAACTCCAGCCGTCCAATCACTCGCCACTGTCGGCAATGTAATGGAAATTGTCGGCTGTGCAGGAGTGATAGTCGTTGATGGAGCAGAAACAGCACTATCAAGCACAATGCCGTCCTCAGTAGAAGCTTTGGCCTGAACCAGATAACTATAGGAGTTACCGCTGATTAAGGCCGTATCCTTATATGTCACAGTAGCAGAAGAATCAGCGGACAAGGTCTGAAGAACAGTTCCATCGGCACGCTTCAATTCATAAGTAGAAGTATTAGGAACAGCTTTCCATGCCACATGGATTCCATCAGGCTCCGCAACCGCTGTAACAGTTGGTACGGAAAGATGGACAGTGACGTCTACAGAAGCGCTCTTATTGCCATTGATAGTCGTTACAGTTATTTGAGCAGCACCGGCCTTTTGAGCGACGATAGAACCATCGGACATAACTTTAGCGATAGACTCGTCGGAAGACAGCCAGTTATATCCAAGATCAGTGGCATCATATCCAGGAACTGAAGAAGTCACGGCTGGTACCAACTGGTAACTTGAACCGGGGGTGAAAGCCATCTGTTCTTCGACAGGGATTCCGGCCAGGGAAACGCTAGCGACAGGAACAGCCGTCGTCTTCATTAACGTTGCGGTAGGGCTGATAAGCCCCGATTCATAATATGTCGTGATCGTAATGACATATTCGGTGTTGACCGTAAGACCAGAAATCGTATATGTGCTTTCAGCAGAGGTCGAGGTCGTGTAACTATCGAGAAGCTCGTTTGAGCCACCAAGGCACCAAGTGATCACCTGATGATCACAACCTGCGGGATTGGTCCAATCTATTCTCAACCCGACAGCACTACCATCGGAAACAGAAATAACACTGACCTGTTTCACATTTTCGGCAGGCTGAAAATCCGCTTCGGTAAAGACATAATTCTTCGCAACAGTTGGCGTAGAGTCCATATTAAGGAACACGTGGAGGCTTTCCACGCCAGTCTCACCAATTAGTTCAACACCATTCCAAAGCTTGAACATCGCATATTGGTTTTTACCGACGGAAACTTCTTTTGAGAATCGGAGTGAAGAGGAATCTGAGCCAACGACAACCGTTCCGCCGGAAATGAATTGCAGGACTCCATCGATCTCCGAACCATCAGAAATCAGCAGTTCGATATCTGTTACAGTTCTATCAGTCCTTGACCAGTCGAATTCAACGACTACCGTACCGGTATCAGTGTCCTCTGTAGCAGTAGATATGACACTTAGCGCGATCTGAAAGTCATTGTCACCATTCGCGGTGACAACAATATCGGAAGAACCTGTGAAGATTTTTTTGGTTTTTGCTTCATCAATATAAGCATCGACATTCAATGTATAGCTTCCAATCATCACTTGGGAAATGGAGGCGGAAGTCTCACTTTCAGCATTATGGGCTACATCAACAGACCCAGGGGAAGAAATCCCAGAGGTTTTGCTTGTCAAAGAAATTGTGTATTTTGATGGCGTAGGATACTCCTGCGGCATGATCGTCCTAGATGTAGCAGTGGCGATGGTAATTGTCACATCCCTAGCCAGATTTTTCGTTGTATCAGGCTGAGAACATCCTGTCACAAGTGCCAGCATCACTATCAGCATGCATACGCACACGAACCTGCCTTTCTTTCGAGATGACTTTTTCATGAGATTTTCCATATATCTTATCTGTACCTAGTTCTTTATCTTGAGCAGAACCGCTTCTTTGAATGTATCAAGAGTATTCCCGTCGGCAGGCCGGCGGTGGGTGACCATCGCCACAAGGCAAGATTCACCATCGCATAATCTATACAAAGATGCTTTTTTTGTAAATAAAAGACAATACTTCTGACAGAACTTTCCCATTTTTTTCATCAGATTCATGAAAAAGTGTCGTTTATCTCCGTAGGTACGTGCTTTTTTCGATTATCTGCATTTTCAATCGAATACGCATGCTGAGACTTTGACACTCCTATATCTTCGTGATATATTCTCAAATTGAGGCTTGTGAAGTCTGCATATTCTTTCATTGTGGGTTTTTCCAGAAAACACGAGGAGATCGATTGGCTACGAAGGATTTGAGGATCAACAAACAGATCCGTGCTAGAGAGGTATTCGTCATCGACGCAGAAGGGACTCAGCGAGGGGTGATGAGCGTCTATGATGCCGTTCAGCTCGCAGAAGAAGCTGGCTTGGACCTGGTGGAGGTGTCTCCAAACGCAGACCCGCCGGTCTGTAAGATCCTGGATTTCGGCAAGTACCGATATGAACAGGAAAAGCGCATCCGCGACGCAAAGAGGAATCAGACTGTAATCAAGATCAAAGAGATCAGAATGCAGCCGAAGATCGAAAGGCACGACCTTGAGACCAAGTCCAAGTTCATCGCAGATTTCCTTGCGGAAGGGAACAAGGTCAAGATCGGTATCCGTTTCAGAGGTCGCGAGCTGGCTCATACAGAGCTAGGGAAGGTCGTCCTGGACAAGATACTTGATATCCTTACCGCAAATGGTGTAGGTTTCAACCTTGACAAGACAGCCACCATGGAAGGAAAGATGATGTCCATCATCGTCAGTCCGACCAAAAGCGCTCCCGTCAAGAAATAATGTAAACAGTATCCCGTACGGGATGTTGAAAATAGCAGCTCCAAGGGTTCTTGTTCCTTGTGGGCGCAAAGAAGGTTATTATGCCAAAAATGAAAACAAGAAAGGCCGCTGCGAAGCGGTACAGGGTCACCGGCACTGGCAAGGTCCGCTATAAGAAGCAGGGTCTCCGCCATATTCTCACCAAGAAGAGCAGCAAGCGCAAGGGCAATCTGCGCGCTACTGGTATTCTCCATGAATCAGAAGCAAAGAAAGTCAAAGTCTTGCTTCCGTACGCATAAGGTAGGGTGAGAGTATGCCAAGAGCAGTAGACGGAACCAAACGTAAGGACAGAAGAAAGAAGATTCTTGAACAGGCGAAAGGATATTATGGTCGCAGAAGCACGAACAACCGCGTCGCAAAGGACGCAGTCGCGAAGGCTGGCCAGTATGCCTACCGGGGCAGAAAGGAGCGCAAGCGCGACTTCCGCAAGCTCTGGATCGCAAGAATCAGCGCCGCTGTACAGGCTGAGGGGCTCAACTACTCCCAGTTCATGCACGGTCTGAAACTTGCCAATATCGAGATCAACCGCAAGGCTCTTTCCAACATGGCCATCGAAGACAAAGCGACCTTCTCAAACTTGGTCGTTCAGGTCAAAGGTGCGTTGGCGAACTAAGCCTATCCTTCCGTTTTTCAAGTTCGACCCTACCCTTCCGGTAGGGTCGATTGATATTCAGGCTACACACATAACCTTTCCTACAGTCACAAAAATGCTAGAAAACATTACAAAAAACAGAATACTACGGAATAATCAGCGATTTCACTTGCTCATGAATCCCGAGCAAGGTAATATGGTTCTATCTGAGTTTTACAATGCATGAAAATACATAGATGCTTTTCAGGCAAGGAGGAATAGCAATGCCGACACTTGACAGCATGCAGCTGCTGGAACTGCGAATAAAGAAAGCCGCTTTTCTGATCGAGATGCTGAGGAAGGAAAAAGCCGATCTTCAGGAAAAGTTCGATTTGGTAAAGACCCATAACGCCGAACTTGAAGAATATGTAGAAAGCTTTACCCAAGGCAACAAGATCGTCGAGGAAAGCATTGCTATGGCACTCGACACCTTGTCCAGTATCGAAGGTCTTGACGATATCGATCTCTTCGACACGTTGGCGGCGCAGGAACTTGAAGAAGCTGAGAGCTATACGACTCAGGACGGTATCACCATCGACGAAGTCGAGTTTGAGGATGAACCGGAAGTGCTCGAAGACACCTTGGATTCGCTTGACGACCTGGGAGAACTCCCCCAGCTCTGAGATAACCAGTCCAAATAAGTAAGGTTGCCGTAATGGACCGCAAATCCGTGACGGCAACTTTTTTTGTGTTGCGGGAAAAGATGAAAAAATGTCGGAAAGGAGGGCTGAAACTGACGAAGTCGGAAGAATCCCCTTTCCTAACACCCGCCGTCCGTGTTAGCATATACATAGGAACTAACATTGATTAAGCCGCCTGCGGTGTTCGCCCGGAGACACGGTCTCTTGGCTCAACTTACACAAACGGGGTACGGCATAGCCGGATTGCATTGATCCTGCCGGTTTTCCGGTTTTCAGGAACAGAATGTCCGGCCAACTGGTACCCCCCTTGGACCAACGGTTCAAGAGCATTACTTCGGTACCGGCACCGCGGGCTTCTTTTTTACCACAGGAATATCCATGACAAAGAAACATCAACATGAACAGGGCTGCGGTTGCGGCCAGCACGATTGCCATCAATTGGATGATATCATCTACATCACCCTTCCTGAGACCATGCGGCAGGAGATCAATGGCTTCATAGTCGATCCTACCCGCAAGATCCCTCTTCAACTGAAAGCCGGGCAGACGACCATAGATTCTTCCGATGAGATCGGAATCGAGATGATCATGGCCGGACTGCTGAAAGTCGTGGCATGGGAACCCGACCACAAGGACTTCCCCTACTACAAGGAATTCGTCCTTGCGTTGCAGCCCGACGCACCCAAGGAGCTGAACCTGGCGGCGATCGCGAAGGCGAAGAGCAAAGACTATGACTTCTCTGAAGAGCTGTTTCTCGCGGTCAACCATCTCTCCCCCGAACCCTCCACGTTCATCAACCTGGCGGTGATCTACGGAGAACGTGCGACCGCATTGGAAGCCGAAGGAAAACCTGAGGAAGCCGACTACTATCAGGAAAAACTCCTGCATACCCTTTCCGATGGTCTCAGGCAGTTCCCGGACGATACCGACTTGCTTGCCGAGATCGGAACCTTCAATCTCTATCAGGGGAACATGGAGATCGCCAGGGACTATCTTGAACGGTATCTTGAGCTCGCCCCGGACAGCCCGCGGAAGAAGCAGATCGCGAACATGATGGGCGATGTCAAGGAGAAGCTCGATGACAACCGTATCATCATGCAGGCGTATGATGAGATCCAGATGGGCAACGAAGACAAGGCGTTGGAACTGCTGGAGAATTTCGTCAAGGACAACCCGAAAGTCTGGAACGCATGGTTCCTCAAAGGATGGGCGCACCGCAGGCGGGAGGAATATCAGAAAGGGCTGGACGCTTTCATGAAGTGCCTTGAGCTTGGAGAGACAAGCAGCGATATCTACAACGAACTGGCCATCTGTACCCTTGAAGTCGGAGACCGCGAGCTGGCCAAGAACTATCTGGACATCGCCCTTGATCTCGATTCCGAAAACGTAAAGATTTTGGCGAACCTCGCCTTCCTCCATCTGCGTGATGGGGAATACGACCAGGCCAGGGAACTGCTTGAACGGGCGCGGGCCTGCGACGAGCGGGACCCCGGCGTCAGACAGCTGATGAAAGACTACGAAGAGATCACCGGCGACAAATTGGCGGAGATCATCGTCGAAGAACTGGTGGACGCAAACGACTTGACCGACAAAGAGCATGACCATGCGCATCATCATGAACATGACCACGAAGGCCATTCAGAGGCATAACGATGAAGTTTGAAAGTAAAAGTGTCGGGGATACCCTTGAACTGGGACGCCGGCTTGGGAAAGCCTGCAAGCCGGGTACTGTCATTTCCCTGCGGGGAAGTCTCGGCGCAGGAAAGACCGTCATCGCGAAGGGTGTCGCACAAGCCTTAGGAATCACGGAAGCGATCGTGAGCCCTACCTTTACATTGGTCCAGGAATATGAAGGTTCCATGCCGATGTATCACATGGATCTCTATCGAATCTCCGGGGCCGAGGAATTCGAGATGATCGGTGGAGAAGAGATGTTGTACAGCGACGGCGTCGCTTTGGTCGAATGGAGCGAGAAAATCGAATCAATGCTCCCAGACGATACAGTATTCATTGAATTGGAGATACTGCCCGACCAGACCAGAACCATCGTTGTGGAGGGGATCGAACTATGAATATCCTAGCCGTCGACACTTCTACCGAGGTCATGCACCTCGCCCTCGAAACCGGCACTCAGTTTGAATCCAGGACATTGTCCGTCGGACTCAAGCATTCAGAGAATCTCGTTCCTGAGATGATGGCGATCTGCGAGCGTGCAGGACTTGCGTTGAAAGACCTCGATCTGCTCGTCTGTACGAAAGGCCCTGGATCTTTCACCGGCCTGCGTATAGCCATGGCGGCCTGCAAAGGTGTCGCATCAGGCAGCGGAAAACCTTTGGTCTCGATCTCGACCTTGCAGACCATGCAAGAACCGGTCAAATGGTTCGATGGGGCGGTCGTTCCTGTCATCGACGCAAAAAAACATCGTTACTACAGTACTATCTTTGAAAAAGGCGAGCGGGTCATACCCGATATGGATTGTGATCCATCTGAACTGGTGGAACTTCTGGAGGGATACGCATCCGTACTGGTTACCGGACCGGACGCACAGAAGTTCGCTTCCTTGCTTGAGGAAGCGGCGAAGGATGCAGGTTTGACGATTGGGTTTTCCGTGGATACATTGATACAGAGAGATCTTGGGGAATCGCTGATACAACTCGGAAAACTTCAGTTCGCGGAAAAAGGATCTGACGATATCGGGGAAGGCCCGGTATATATCCGTAAGAGCGACGCTGAGATCGCTTTGGAAGAGAAGCTTCGCCACTAGAAGGCCTCCGAAGGAAAACCGCCGGAGGACAAGGATGGCGAAGCGGGACAGTACCCAGGTACGGCCCGCTGAGCAGGACGCAGTAATACGGCGGTTTTCCAAGGAAGAAGGGGAATTGAGATGGAAGAAAGAGACATACTAGTAATCGGAGCCGGCCCCGCCGGACTTGCCGCGGCACAATACGGAGCCAGAGCGGCCCGCAAGACCACCATGATTGAAGAGATGGCCCCTGGCGGACAGACCTTAATCATTGATGCCATCGAAAACTATCCTGGCGTCAACAAAGTGATCAGCGGATATGAACTGGGCATGCAGTTCCAGGACCAGGCCGAACGTTTCGGTGCGGAACTGGTATATGCTACGGTACAGTCCATCACCAAGGAAGATGACAAGTTCACCGTACAGACCACAGGAGGAGACTACAAGGCTCCTTCCATCATTATCTGCACTGGTGCGAAACATAAGTACCTGGGGATTCCTGGAGAAGAGGAATATACCGGCAAAGGAGTCTCCTACTGCGCGACCTGCGACGGTCCGTTCTTCCGCAACAAGAAGATTCTCGTCGTCGGTGGCGGAGACAGCGCCTGCTCCGAAGCCCTGTATCTGGCGAAACTGTCCGACAAGGTGACGTTGATCCATCGCAGGGACCGGTTCAGGGCCCAGCAAGAGCTCGCCGAACGTGTCATGAACGATCCGAACGTCGATGTACGGCTCCAGCATACGGCGACCAGCATCGAAGGAGACGGAACGAAGGTCCAGCGGGTCGTCCTCAACAATCTCGCTACGGGGGAAGTCTACACCGAGGAGTTCGACGCTGTATTCGTGTTCGTCGGGATGTTGCCTCAGACCGCGCTGGTTCCTGACGTGGAGAAGGATGAAACGGGCTATATCGTGACGAACGGCAGGATGGAGACGAGCGTCCCGGGAATGTATGCGGCGGGAGATGTTCGCAACACCCCGTTCCGCCAGATCGTCACTGCGGCCGCCGATGGAGCGATCGCGGCACACTGCGCCAGTGAATACATTGATGAACTGGCGGGCAGGGCCTACAAATAGGGACCGGTCAATCATGAAACGATGGGATTGTCGCGATGTCATGCGGCAATCCCTCTTTTTCATTGGAGGCTCGGGAGGCTACTCCTTGGCGTCACGACATCTGTATGAGATGATGTTGCCGCCGCCTTTCCCTTTGTACTTCTTCACCTCATATTTCTTGGGGAAAGCCTCTACAAGTTTCGGCAATTTCTGGAACCCGTACATCGAAGGTATGAAATCGGGCATCACCCGCTTGATATAGGTACCGGCGGCGGCTATGTTCGCAAACCCTTCTGAATTCTGGTACTTGTCGTAGGCGATCTTCAACAGCTTATGGATCCTGTCGATATCGGGGGGCGAGGCCTCCACGACATCTTCCTTCTGGAGCTCTTCACCGACCAAAGGCTCGTCCTCCGGGGCGGAATCATCTTGCACGGGAGATATGGCGACGTCATCGCTGGACCCCACATGTTCCAGCAGCAGGAACTCATCGCAAGCATTCCTGAAAGCTTCAGGGGTTTTCTTCTCCCCTACTCCGAAGACATACGCCCCCGACTCACGCAACCTGATCGCCAATGGAGTGAAATCGCTATCGCTGGACACCAGCGCGAAAGCGTCATATATGTTCATATGCAGCAAGTCCATCGCATCAATCGTCATGACGATGTCCGTAGCGTTCTTCCCTGAAACATAGTCGAACTGCTGGACGGCCTTGATGGCGAGATGCTTGACCTCGTTCTCCCAGTTCTTCAATCCTGATTTCTTCCAGTTGCCATAGGCCTTTTTGACGACGATCCTTCCGTATGCGGACAACTCGGCGATGACAGTATCCAATCTTGACAGCCGGGTATTGTCCGCGTCGATCAGGACCGCGATCCGTTGCAGGTTCTTCATTCCTGTATCTTCTTCGCTTTCACTTCGGACCTCCAGGTTTACGCTCGCATTCTTCCCATTCATGTTTTCCACCCCTCCGATGTACTCTTGGCGTTCTTCAGCCGCGGGTCGTTCCTTATCTTGAAGCAGCCGTCACGCCATCCCCTAGGTTATGGCGGGGGGAAAACCGATAATCTTCACCGGTATCCTCATGGACGAGTTCAATGAACTCCTGCTCAGGGATAGGACTGCAATAGTAAAATCCCTGCACATGCTCAATACCAAGCGCCTTGACCATGGCAAGCTGCTTCGCGTTCTCGACGCCCTCCGCGACGACCTTCTTGTTCAGCCGACGAAGCAAGTGTACCACGGAATCAAGGAGTTCCGCATGACGATCGCTCTGCCAGATGATAGAACGATCCAACTTTACCACCGAGAACGGCAACTCAAGCAGATAGTTCAAGGAAGAATATCCCTTGCCGAAATTGTCCAAAGCGAAGTTGATACCTTCATTGCCCAGAAGTTCCATGACTTCCCGTATCGTACTGAAGGACTCTACGGCCATCCCTTCCGTCACTTCGAACTTGATATGGTTGGGATTGCCGCTATATCGGGCTATCGTTTCCAAAATCATCGCCCCCATGTTCTCCTGAAGGAAATGACTGCTGGAAAGATTGATCGTGATACGGTCGAGATGCCCCGTCCTGTTTCCAAGCGCATTCCACGTCTGGCAGACCCGTTTGATGATCTTGTAGGTCAGATCGACGATCAATCCATTCTCTTCGGCGATAGGGATCAGCTCCAACGGAGATATCCAGCCCAAGACAGGGTCCTGTAGCCGCAACAACGCTTCAGCCGAGAGCATATGGCCTGTCGCAGTCTCGATGACTGGCTGATAGTATAGCTCGAAACTATCATCCTTGATCGCCTTGTTCAGGGCGGCCAGGACTTCATGCGTTCTCCTGCGTCTGCTTACCGTTGAATAATCATACGCGACCAATTGTCCTTTCCCCCGGCTTTTTGCCTCGAGCAACGCAAAATCAAGCGCACTGGTGATCTCTGAAATCGAGGAGGCTTGATGAGGGAACGTCACCGTCACCGCACAAAGAGAAAGTATGCTCGATACCGATTCACCCGATGAAGATGCAGCACTCCCATCCGTCACCTCTGCGCAGATGTCCCATGGTGAATTGAAACGTCGGAACACAGCCCTAACGAATTCATCACAGGAATTTTCATAGTATTCATCATCTATGATGCATACGAATTGATCGCCGCCGTACCTGTAGACGCGATTCGAAGGACTGGCCGAGGTAAGGAACGCAGCGATCTCCTTGAGGATGAGGTCACCATTCGCCTGTCCGAACTTCTGGTTGAAAAACTTGAAATTGTCCAATGCGAACAGGCAGACTTCCCCTTCCATCCCCTTTTTGAGTAGATGGTCGATCCTGGCGATGAAAGCATTACGGTTCGCGACATCGGTCACTGAATCGTACAGCAGCCTACGGTTCTGAATGTTGAGGTAGATGAACAGCAACAGCAAGCAATACCCGCAGGATCCCCATGCGTGGTAGGGAACGAAGAACTGTAGCAGCATAGTGAGAATCGAGATGATAGGATACGACGACAAGATCAATGCCTTGCGGCGGTCCATCGACCGGAACCTACAGGCAATGACAATGATCGCCGCAAGTATATAGAGCCCGATGGTGAAGATGAAGATAGGATATCCAGCACCTCTATAATACATGTTGGAAGCATCGATCGTGAAAATCAGGTCGGTCCACATGGAACCCAGAACCAGAATCGCATAGATTCCATAGATGACGATGGAGGGAATCAGTACACGCCTGGATATTTTTATATCCGGCATCGCGATGGAAAAACAGTAGTAGAACCAGAACAAAGCGAGCAATGGAAAGCACAGGAAATAGGAAAGGCAGAAGATCGTCGTCATCCAGCCTGGGATCATTCCCCCGAAATGCCCGGAAAGGGACAAGAGGAGATCTGACAGGACCAGGAACAGGCTGAGCCAGCCGATCATCCTGAAGATTGAATTCGTCAGGACGTAGGAACGCGTGCTGTTTGCGCTGATATCGAACAACAATATAGCGACTACCAATATCGACAGAAAAGAAGCGTCATAGTACCAAGACATCAGAACCCCACAATCGCCCTGATGGAAGCTTTGGAGTACAAACTGTCGATATTATCAGGACGTATTCCCTAATATACTTCAAAGAGAGATATTCATCAACAAAGCTGAAAACCAATACTATCTCATATTCGTTGGGAACCGACCGGATCACAACGGAAAGTTTCCCTGCGGCCATACGGCCCTATCTTGCAGAACAAGTATCCAAAACATCGCGTCAAATATGAAAAATGCGTATGGAACCGATGAAAGCGCCCATTTTCACCATCTTACGGACAACATTTACCTTGACGTTTCGCTTGCAGTAGTGGTGTAATTAAACTATGAAAATTCTGATGGTATCCAGCGAAGCCGTTCCATTTGCAAAATCAGGTGGACTGGCCGATGTAGTAGGCGCCCTTTCGGACGCGTTGGCAGGTAGCGGGGCCGATGTCAGAGTCCTTCTTCCTTGCTACGGAAACATGGACCTGTCAGGTTTCAGCGCGCCCATCTGCTCTCTTGAGGTTCCATTGCATGGCTCCATCGAGGCTGTGGAGATTCGTGAGCAAGTTCTCGGGAAAGTACGCTTCTATGCGATATGCCATCCTTGGTACACCGACCGCAAGGGAATCTATGGCGATACCTCCTTTACCCCTTATGGGGATAATTTCGTCAGGTTCCTGCTCCAAGCGAAAGCGATCCATCCGTTTTGCAAAAAGCTCAAATGGATGCCGGAGGTGATTCATTGCCACGATTGGACGGCTGGATTCGTCCCGTATCTCATCAAAACCGATGATAACGCGACATTCGCCAAAATCAAGACGGTGTTCACGATACATAACCTCGCATACCAAGGTGATTTCCCTCGGCTTGACGTCCTGATGGCGGATATCCTCCCCGATCAGAAGATGTTCGTCGGTGAAGGTCCGGCGAAACGGGTGAACATGCTCAAGACCGGCATAGAGTTCGCCGATGTCGTGACGACCGTCAGCCCTACATACGCAAAGGAGATACAGCAACCGGAATACGGATGCGGTCTGAACGGATTGCTTCAGACCCGGAAAGATAGTCTGTACGGTATCATCAACGGTATCGACTACAAGGAATGGGATCCTTCCAAGGATGTCAATTTTGAAGAACATTTCACTGCCTCAAAGCAAGAGGGCAAAGCCAGGCTGAAGGCCCAGGTACAGAAAGAGTTCGGGCTTCCCGTGAATCAGGACGTCCCGTTGATCAGCATGATCAGCAGGATCGCGGAGCAAAAGGGTTTCAACGAACTGCTGGAAGGCTCTCCCTGCGCCTTGGAGATGATACTGGAAGAGATGCCCCTTCAGATGCTGGTCATCGGCACAGGCGACAAACGTCTGGAGGAGAAGCTGAAGATCCTCGGGGACATCCACCAGAACCTCTCCGTGAACATCATCTTCAGCAACCGGGCAGCGCACAGGGTCGAAGCGGCTTCCGATTTCTTCCTCATGCCAAGCCGCTATGAACCTTGCGGACTCAACCAGCTCTATTCATTGCGATACGGGACGCTTCCTATCGCCCGCCGTACGGGAGGTCTGGCCGATTCCATCGTTGACTTGAGTGATGATCCCGACAACGGGACGGGGATTCTGTTCGATGAAGCCTCCGGTGCGGCGATAGTGTCCAGCGTACGCCGGGCGATGCACTGGTGGGACAAAGGCCAGCCAGAACTCTCCGTGATCAGGAAGCGGGCCATGGAGTGTGACTTTACTTGGACTCGTTCGGCGAAAGCCTATCTCGACATATACAAAAACATGACAAAAAAGGGGAAATGAACATGGGTAAAAACAAACAGAACGCAATCGCCATTGTACTTGGCGGAGGTAAAGGGACACGATTGTATCCCCTTACCATGGATCGATCAAAGCCAGCCGTACCGTTCGCGGGCAAATACCGCCTGGTCGATATCCCTATCTCCAACTGCATCAACAGCGGAATCATGAAGATCTACATACTTACCCAGTTCAACTCAGCCTCTTTGCATAACCATATCTCCAACACGTATGTTTTTGACACGTTCTCCCATGGATTCGTAGAGATCCTCGCCGCGGAGCAGACCTACCACAGCGAAACATGGTATCAGGGGACTGCGGACGCCGTCCGTAAGAACATGAAGCATTTCCATGACCAGCAGGCTGACTACTATATCATCCTCAGCGGCGACCAGCTGTACCGGATGGATTTCGAGGAGATGCTGAAGCAACATATCGACAGCGGAGCGGAGTTGACCATCGCAGCGAAGCCGATCAGCCGAAAAGAAGCGACCGGTCTTGGCATCATCGGGGCCGATGAAGACGGCTATATCACCAAGTTCTATGAAAAACCGTCCGATGACGCCGACATCCGGGACTACATGGTTCCTGAGAAACTGATGCTGGATGGATTGGGCAAGCACGTGGATCAGTCCAACGAATACCTGGCCAGCATGGGTATCTACATCTTCAACTCGAAGTCGATGGAAGAGGTGCTCAACAACGACAAGACGGACTTCGGCAAGGAGATCATCCCCGATGTCATCAAGACCCGCAAGGTCAGCACTTTCCTGTTCGATGGCTTCTGGGAGGACATCGGTACCATCAAGGCGTTCTATGACACCAACCTTGACCTGGCTTCGATCAACCCGGCGTTCAACTTCTACGATGAAGAGATGCCGATCTACACCCACCGCCGCCACCTTCCCGCCACAAAGGTCAACTTCTGCAACATCAGCTGCTCCTTGGCGTCCGAGGGATCGATCATCACAAACGCATACATCGTGAATTCCATCATCGGTGTCCGCACGTTGATTGAATCCGGCGCGAGCCTCGACGGCGTCTACTGCATGGGTGCGTCCTACTATGAGACCGAAGAGGAGAAACTGGAGAATGGTAGGCGTGGCATACCGAACATCGGTATCGGCAAGGGCACGATCATCCGCAAGGCGATCATTGACCAGAACGCCCGTATCGGAGACGGTTGCCGCATCGGCATCGATGACATTCCGCGCAAAGAGGGCGATTTCGAGATGTACTCTATCCATGACGGCGTCATTGTCATCAACAAGAACGCCATCATCGCCAATGGAACGGTGATGTAACCGTTCGTCCACGCAGCGATACAACACCGTCGGGAGCAAACCTGACGGTGTTTTTTTAGCATTAGCCCTACAGTAGCCCAGGAGTAGCCCTACAGTAGCCAAAGGTGAAAAGCTGGGAGGGGGTGCGGCATGGGGCCAGGGCCAGCATGGACGAAAGGTGAACAGGAAGGGGAAAAGAGAGGAATCCTATTTCATGAGTTCTTTCAATAAACTGGCGAGAACCTCCTGATCAGAAGGGGCGAACGGCAAGGAAACCAGTTCATCAGGTGTAACCCAGCGACATTCAACATGTACGCAAAGCTGGGGGGAAGAGGTGTCCGTACAGGTAACCCAATAGGCTTGCAGATGGTAGAGGGTTCGTTTGTTGACGAAATCATGGGTATGGAACATTGGGCCGACATCCACGGAGAACCCGAACTCCTCCTTGTATTCCCGGCGCAGAGTATCCGAAGGAGTCTCTTCCCAGCGGTTCTTGCCACCGGGGAATTCCCACAGGCCACCTATGGCTCCCCCCTCGATACGGCGTGCCACGAATACTTTCCCATCCTGATACATCACCCCGGCTGTAGTGATTCGTTCCTGCAATTGTTCCAAGGTCTTATCCCCCTATGTCTATGATAACACAGATCATAATAATACGGACATTGGAACGAGGAAATGCAGACAGGCGACGACGATCGTCACCAGGCCGAAATTACGTTTGTTGGTCTCGATCAACGAACTGGTATAACGCAACATGTCCTCTTCCCTATTTCGCGTAGGGGGCTCATCTCCATTTGATGTCGAGTTCTCTTTCCGCTTCTTCGACACTGCGATGGATTGGGAAACGAACCATATCCATAGGGCGAATACGTTCAGCGCAGGAATAAAGTCCCCAAGGATCTTGGGGCCGGGAGGCGCGGGAAACAGCAACAGCAGGATGACCAGCAAGAAACCGCCGATTACAATCAGCAACCGGAAGGCCAAGCTGGAACGAAACGTACTGCGAAGACGGATCAGCAACAGCAATCGGCCTCCGTAATGGTCGACCAGAAGCATCCCCGCACCGACCAGCAGATATACTATGCTGAGAAAGTAGACCTGCATCATAAAAGGCTCCCTTCCAGTTTTGACTTGGATGAAACTGTTTGACCATCGATGGCAAGACCGACTTGTCTGATCAAATCTTCGCTACTGAACCACCCCTGTTCTTCACTCGCAAGCTTTCCCGCCTGGAGATGGATCAGTGCACCGTTCACTCCGGCTCTGAATGGGGAAGAATCCTGTCCGAGCATTGCTACGCAAACACCGGCGAGGACATCGCCGCTTCCCGCGACACCCAGTTCACAGGTCATGCTATCCACGATGACGGCTTGGGGGCTTGAGGATTGCCAGGGGTCGCTTCCGACTATCCAGTTCACATGTCCTTTCGCCAGTATCACGGAGTCCGTCCTTCTGGATAGTTCCTGGAGCAAGGAGATATACATTGCCGGGGTATCCGTCTTGCCTATGGCTTGGGCGGCGGCATCGCCCAAAACCGCTTGGACGATAATCTTCAGTTCACCGGGATGCGGGGTCAACAGAAGCGGACCATGGGCTTTCATCGCCAACGGGTCCTGCCTGACCAAAGAAGCATAGGCTTTGATCGCATCGGCATCAAGCACCAAAGGAAGCCGGGAATCGAACAATACCCGGAGCAAATCCTCATGGCCGGCACCCCACCCCGGTCCTGCGAGGATCGCCTGGAAGGGTTCCAGGTCCTGGACCGCGAGGGCAGACATCGTTCTCCCTTGCTTCGTGATGATATTGTCAGGGAGCTGCCGAACGATTACCGAGGGATTTTCCGTCGCGAGGATCGGATAGGTTTCCGCATCTGCGAAGAGGGTGACCAGACCGCACCGGGAATGGAAAGCCCCGCGAGCAGCGAGCCGGGGCGCGCCGGTATATCCTGCGCTCCCGCCGAAAATGGCGACATGCCCGCGCGTGTTCTTGTAGTCGGTCGGTTTCATCGCCCGCAAGGTGCAGTCTTCCAATACCGCTACTTGGGCCATCGAGGTAGCTTTCTCAAGGAGTTGGGGAGGAAATGATGGATTGACTGTGATGATGTCTCCACTACAGGCCCTGATCACAGGATGGTAGCAGCTCGCTTTGGGAAGTCCCATGGTGATTGTAGCGCAAGCACGGACGACAGGCGCAGTGACAGGAACTTCGTCACTGGCTCCTGAAGGGATGTCTATGGATACTATCGGGACACCTTGGACGGCACGTTCATTCAACAAATCGACAAGTTTGGCGGCGACACCGGAAAGGGAACCCCGCAACCCTGTACCGGCGATCCCGTCGATAATGATATCAGCATCGTCAATGGCCTGTTTCGCAACCAACAGGTTTCCTTCTGGACCGACCTGTCCTGTCGAGGCATCAACGATAGACAGGCCAAGGTTCTTGCATATCGCACGCTGGGTGATGCAGGAGGGGGAAAGATGGGTTCCACAGAGAACGCAGACGCAGTTTTTCCACCCTTCGTTGAATGCCTGCCTGGCCATGACCAGCGCATCGCCACCATTGTTGCCGCCTCCGGCGATGAACACTATGTTATGTTCTTTTCCTGAGATGATTGTGGAGATATGGTTCCAGGCACGCATACCAGCCTGTTCCATCAGCGCAATGCCAGGAATCGCATAGTCGCGCTGGGCAATGGAATCGATCTGGCTCATCGTCTGGGAACTTACCGCTGTAATCATACGGCTATCGTATCGCAGGTCCTTGTGGCGGTCAACCAGGAAGAATAGTCTCGCCTCCGGTTGGGGGCGAGACCAGGTGTACCCCTGCGGAGGCCAGGTCTAGAACCACGTGTACACGATGAAGGCCACGTGTACGACCACGTGTAGACCCCGGAAAGCAGGTGTAAAGCTCTGGCACCACGTCTACGACCACGTGTACGCCCCGGAAAGCAGGTATGCCGACAACGGAACAGCCCATCGTCATGCTGGAGAGCCTTTCTGTACGCAGGCTTGACAGGAGGAAGGGAATAACGCTAGGCTTGGGTTGTCCTGGGGTGGCCTAAAACGAGGCCTGAGATTACACCCGTTGACCTGATCTGGATAATACCAGCGTAGGAAGACACGAACCACATCTCAACGAATATCATCCCCATGGCAGAATACAAAACAGGAGGTGCTTATGAACAAGCATCGTTTCTTCTGTGTAGTTCTGGCCATACTGATCTGTACGACGGCCGTCTACGCACAAGGGAGCAAGGAAGACGTGAGAACGTCCGAGGCTCAACAGACACTCACGGTATACGCCTATGACTCCTTCACAGGGGATTGGGGGCCAGGCCCGATCATCGTCCCACAGTTCGAAGAGAAGACCGGAATCAAGGTCAATCTGGTTTCGGCGGGAAGCGGTGTGGAGATGGTGCAGAAGGCCATCCTCGAAAAAGACAGGCCGGTCGCTGACGTTGTGGTCGGTATCAGTGACGATATGGCGGTGAAGGCTTTGGCAAGCGGACTGTTCGAAGCCTACGACAGCCCGGTACTCGCGAATATCCCGCAGTTTTTGGAGTTCGACGGCAGCAAGCGCCTACTCCCCTTCGACTACGGCAACTTCGCTTTCGTCTACGACACTGAGAAAATCAACCCCGCAGACGCACCGAAGTCCCTTGAGGACCTGACCGATCCGAAATATAAAGGAAAAGTGATCCTGATCGACCCCCGAACTTCATCCGTAGGGCTTGGGCTTTTGCTCTGGACCATCGAGACTTATGGCGAAGGGGGGTATCTTGGATGGTGGGAAGCGATGAAAGACAATGTGCTGACCATCGCAGACGGCTGGAGTTCAGCCTATGGACTGTTTACCGAAGGTGAGGCCCCTCTGGTGATCAGCTACACCACCAGCCCTGTCTACCATGTCATGTGGGAGGATACTACCAGATACCAGGCCCTGATCTTTGACGCAGGACATAGCGCGACCATTGAGAGCGCAGGAATCCTCGCCAGCTCGAAGAACAAGGATGCCGCGAAACAGTTCATTGATTTCCTGCTGACCGACGCACAGTTGACAGTAGCCACGACAAACACCATGTATCCTGTCAATGACGCGATCGAATTGCCGGAAGCTTTCGACTGGGCTCCGAAGCCGGAGAAGACGTTGATGTTGTCTTCTGAGGCTATTGAAAAAAATCTCGATAGATGGCTTACTGAATGGACGATGACCATGAGCAAATAGTCGGACGCCCTTGCAGGGAGGCTGATCCGACAGGGTCAGCCCCTGCGACCGGGCAAATCCCGATATAGGAAGGAATATGAGGCGATCAGAGGAAACGATGAAACATATGGATATCCTCGACCGGAGCCGGTTCTACCGGACCTTGCCGATTCCGGGGCTCGTCCTGCTAATCCTGCTCTTCCTGCTGCCTCTCGTCTCCACCCTTTCCAGAGCTTTCATCAACGACAAAGGCGGTTTTTCAATGGCCGCCATAGTCGATGCCTTCACAAGTCCGTATACGATGCGGATCATGGCGTTCACATTGCTTCAGGCGGCAATCAGTACGTTGGTGTCATTGCTGATAGGGCTCCCCGGAGCCTATCTGATGGCTACCTACAGGTTCCCCGGCAAGAAGGTCATCCGGGCGATCTGCACCATTCCTTTCGTGCTGCCGACGATCCTCGTGGTCCTTGGATTCGTCATATTCTATGGAAACAACGGCTTGCTCAACAGGGCCTTGATGTCGTTGTTCGGACTTGAGGAACCTCCGATCAGATTCCTCTATTCCTTCAGCGCCGTCATCATCGCCCATGCGTTCTACAATTTTCCCATTGCGCTGAACCTCGTTTCATCATTCTGGGAGCATGTGGACAACCGTTGCGAACAAGCGGCCTCTACTTTGGGTGCGAAACGGGGCAAGGTATTCTGGTCCATCACGCTGCCGAGGCTGATGCCCGCGATCATTTCGGCGGCGAGCCTGATCTTCCTTTTCTGTTTTACGAGCTTCGCCATCATCCTGGTATTGGGAGGTGGACCTAGGTTCACTACCCTTGAGGTCGAGATCTACCGCAGGGCCCGCATGACCATGGATCTTGGTGGCGCGGCGGCATTGAGTATCTTTTCGATCATCATCACGAGCCTCCTGCTGGTCTGGTATTCCTACACTCAGCGTTCCATGGCGAGACAGGAAGCCTTTTCCGCCGGACAGCCGAAACTGGCAGGAAAGCCCGCGACAGTTTGGGGGAGGATCGTGGCGGCGGTCTATGCGAGCGTGGCGGCGGTGTTCGTACTCGCGCCATTGGCCAGTATCGTGGTACGGTCCTTCATGGCCCCTGTCACAAGGACCTCCGGCGAGCAGTTCTCCTTGAAATGGTACCGACAGCTACTCGGTTTCAGCAACGCGACCGGCCATATGGGCGTGGCGCTGGAAGCTGTGATCCATAGCGTCGTCATCGGCTGCATCGTCGCGTTGGTGACGATTCCCATCGCCTTGACGGTTGCGGCGTCCATACGTCGCAGGAAGACCCTTTCGGGGACGATGATGGAATTGCTGGTGATGCTTCCGATGGCTGTCAGTTCGGTGATCATCGGCCTCGGCTACTATCTGATATCTTCCCGGTTGGGAGGGTACAACCTTGGCTTCACCATGGTGGTCCTCGCCCATATGGTGATCGCGACGCCTTTCGTACTGAGGACGGTACTGCCTGAATACCGGAAGATACCTGCGAGCTACAGCCAGGCGGCCATGACGCTTGGAGCGACACCGGCACGAACCTTCTGGTCGGTGGAGGTGCCGTTGCTGAGGTCAGCCTTGGTCACCGGGGCCATGTTCGCCTTCGCCATCTCCATGGGGGAGATAAACGCTACGTTGACGCTCGCCGACAGTCAGCTGACGACACTTCCGTTGGTCATGTACCGCCTGATCAACTCCTACAACTATCAGGGTGCCTGTGCGCTAGGTACTATTCTGATCCTCGTCTGTGCTATCGTATTCATGGCCGGGGAATTGCTCAAGAGGAACAACCATGCCCGATAACCTGCAACCGGAGAGCTATTCAATCATTGCCAGAAAAGAGTCCAACGCCACAGGGCAGAAGCCTTGGCTGGTTTGTCAGGATATCGAGGCGTCCTATCCGGAGTTCAAGCTGCACATGGACTTCACCATCATGCAGGGGGAGATGGTCTCTATCATCGGACCCTCCGGCTGTGGCAAGAGTACGACCTTGCAATTGCTCAGCGGGCTGATGGAACCCGATAGCGGAACCATCCTGCTTGGCGATGAAGACATCACGGCGAAGCCGGTCTGGGAACGGAACATCGGCCTGGTGTTCCAGGACTACGCGCTGTTTCCCCATCTCAACGTAGCCCAGAATATCGCCTACTCCCTCAAGCTCCAGAAAATGCCTAAAGCGGAACGGCGGTCAACGGTCGCGTCGTTGCTCAGTCTTGTCGGGTTGGAGGGGTATCAGAAGCGAAAGACGAGCGAACTGTCCGGCGGTGAGCGGCAACGCATCGCCCTTGCACGCGCCCTCGCTTCCAATCCACGATTGTTGTTGTTGGATGAACCATTGTCCGCCTTGGACGCGCAGCTTCGGAAGCATCTTCGCAAAGAGATCCGCCGAATCCACGACGAGACGGGGATCACTACGATCTATGTCACCCATGACCAAGAGGAGGCGCTGTCCCTCAGCGACCGGATCCTTGTCATGCACAACGGAGAGGCGGAACAGCTTGCGACACCAGAACAGGTCTATCATACTCCCGCTACGCTTTTCGCCGCTTCTTTCATGGGAGATGGCACGGTCCTTCCGTATGACATCATTCCAAAGACGCTGGTATCGGCTGAAGCAGGGACCGCTGCGTTCGTGTACAAGCAATACAGCGGGCAGCACCAGATCTTCTTCAGACCGGAGAAAGTGCTGGTCCATGACGAGCCGTCCCTGGCCTTTCCCGAGTTCCTTCCCCATCTCAGGTTCACGGAGGCGACAGTCGTCGACTGCGAGTACCAGGGTTCCCGTTATCTCCTGGAATGTGAATGGGAAGGCTCGAAGATCATCGCCAGTACGAACAAGGAGCCGAGGCATCGGCAAGTGACGCTCGGTGTCAGGTTGTCCGATCTGGTCGAATATGTCGATGGAGTGATCATCCAGAGCTAGGGGTACAATACGGGTGCAATACGGGTACACGACAGGGCTGGCGGAAAGTCATGCCATCATCCCGAAAACGGGTGCGTCGCCTTTTTCCAAGCTGAAATAATCCCCCTTCCAGCTATCAGAATCGCAGTTCCTGAATCAAAACGGGTATTTTTTCCTCTGTAATAGGTGGAGGTGCTCATGAAGCTTTTGTTTTTTTCAATGTCAAAGGACGACAGACCATCAATTTCTGTGCTATATTGTGGCGGTATGAGACGGAAAATGTCCAATCGTTTCAAATGTATCATCTCATTGTTCTTGCTCTCCCTGATCGGACTGTCTCCGTTGACGGCGGATGATGGATGGGATGTCGCATGGGCTCCTGGGGTATCACTTTCCACTTCATATTACGGAGCCATACCTGTTTCTGATTCCCTGAAGGAGCAAGAGTCTCTGCCAATGCGGAGTCAGCTCGCCATACAGCTTGATCTTGAACCTCTTGCGGTACGGTTCGGCCGGTTGACGCTCAACGGGGAACTCTGGGTACGGTATACGTCTCGTTCGATGTATTGGGGAGACACGTTCTACCGTCCGTTCTGGGCGATCGGGCCTGCTGTGTCGATTCATATCCAGTGCAACGATCTATTCGGAATACAGTTCGGGGGCGCAGCCCTCTACTGTTTCAATACTACCGTCCATCAGGCATTCGCCGCGATAGACGCAGAGGTAGCCCCCACCATCAGATTCCAGGCTGTGGACCACAATTGGCTCACGATCATGGTTCCTGTGCGATTGCAATTCCGCAATGACATCTTGGGTCTACAGGTCGGAATCGGGATCAAGTGGAATTACGACACTACATCGACCTCCAGTGCTGACAGGAAGGGGGTATGATGATGAAAAAACGAGTTCGCCTTTTGTTGTCCATATCGTTGATCCTTCTCAGTATGACGGTCGCGTTTGTTTCCTGCGAACTGGTTACCAAAGAACCAGAGAAAGGGACGATGCGGGTGTTGTCGATCGGGATTAGCTATCTTAATAGTGATGTTGGTCCTTTGTATGGCCCCATAGCAGATGCTCCCGCAATCAGTGTAGCTTTTAAAAAGAATGCAGAAACAACTGGTCTCGATGCATCTATCGTCACTATGCTACAGGCAGATGGGACTAGAAACACATCTGATCCCGATTACCCTAGCAAAAAAAATATCCTCACAAAACTTTCTCAGTTTGCACGAGATTCACAAGATAATGACATTACAGTTGTATATTTCAGTGGTCATGGCGATGGGGAAAAAAATACATTTGATGAGACTCAGGAACCTTATTGTTTGATTACCGCTACTGTTGATACCGCATCCCAAAATCGAGGTAAAATATTTAGTGAATACAATCGTGGAACAGGCGGTGATCCCGATACATACAAGATTCTTCCAGAATGTCGACTTCCAGCAACTGTTTTGCAAAATAAATTGAAAGAGATCAAAGGAAAAAAACTACTTATCCTCGATTGTTGCTATAGTGGTGGACATCTTGTTAATAACCCATCCTTCGTCAATACGGAGGAGGTTGGTTTACAAGCATGGAACGAAGGAATCCGCAAACTCTTCTCCCCTACAGAAGAAGCTGAATATGATCTGTTTGTCATTACGGCATCAAGAAACGATCTATTATCATATGAACCAGCAAAGGACAAAAAAGGTAAGCACGGTTATTTTACGAATGCCATTTTGAATGGAATGGGAGTTTTCGATGATTTCATTTTGAATGGTGACATGAACGAAGTTTCAAACAGGAATTATATTCTACCACCCCCCGCTTGTTCCAATAAAGTACTGACTCTCGATGGTTTATATAATTTTGCAAAACGTACAATGGAATATAAAAACAAACAACGCCCTCAAATCATCCGTGGCCCCTACGATCTCGTATTATTTCAGTTCTAGAATCTGTTACAAAAACAATTCGACTATCAGCTCCCAGAAATATATTTCGTGGCTGATAGTTATGATTCGTTATATATCTGTGAATCAGATATATCTTTTTGACAGATATAAGACGGAGTACTATTATGATAATTGAATTTAGATGTAAAGAAACCAAAAGAATTTTTTTAGCACGTATTCTCAGAAACTACCCCGCGATATGCAAGGCGAAGCATTCCGTAAACTTCAGCTCTTGCATGCTGCGAGTAATCTGAATGATCTGTGGATTCCTCCAGGGAATCGTCTTGAGCCTCTCAGGGGAGACCGGAAAGGTTAATATAGCATAAGAATTAATGATCTGTGGAGAACCTGTTTTGTTTGGAATGAAATGCTAAAAGAAGCAAGTCGCGTCGAAATTGTTGATTATCACTGAATCATGGAGGAACAATATGAACCAAGAGTTTATTCCAGTCCCTTCAATGGGAACCATTCTCAAAGAGGAATTTCTTGAACCGCTAGGGATCAGCGCGTATCGCCTGGCGAAAGACATCAGGGTTCCGACCAGTAGGATTCTGGAAATACTCCATGACGACAGGGCGTTGACGGTTGATACCGCATTGCGATTCTCTCATTACTTTGGAATGTCAGACAGATATTTTATTGATCTGCAAATCAATCTGGATATCATCAAGAAAAAACAAGAAATGCAGGCAGAGTTAGCATTACTACCAACCTATAGGAAACATCAGCATCAAACTCTTGCTTAGGAAGCAAATAAATTATATGTATGTACGAATAACACTCAATTACTTGCAACAAAATCAAGAAGATGGATTCCATGAGACATAGTAGAAAACAACCCTATGGATCTATCACCATTTGCGGCAGCCGGGCGGGAATCACAAAACAGGATAAAAGACGACATCACCATGCTCTTCGAACAAAAGCTACCTACCCCAGCTGCATGTTCCTGACGGATTCGATCTCGTCACGCAGGACGGCGGCACGCTCGAACTCCAGGTTCTTGGCGCATTCGAGCATCTCCTTCTCCAGATCCTTGATGTACTTCTTCCGGTCTGAGGCGCTGAGGAGGTTGTAGCCGCTCTTGCGGATGGCGATATCCTCCTTCTGCAACTCTTCGGTATTCTCCTTGTCCCGCTGGATCAGATCCTGGACCGCCTTGATGATCGTCTGCGGAGTGATGCCATGCTCTTCGTTGTATGTCATCTGGATCGCGCGTCGGCGCTGGGTCTCTCCGATCGCCTCCTTCATGGCGTCGCTTTCCCGGTCGGCGTACATGATCACACGCCCCTCGGCGTTACGGGCAGCACGCCCGATCGTCTGGACCAGAGAAGTGGTAGACCGGAGGAAACCGATCTTGTCGGCGTCAAGGATCGCCACCAATGCGACTTCGGGAAGATCCAGACCTTCCCGAAGCAAGTTGATGCCGACAAGGATGTCATATTCACCAAGGCGGAGGTCGCGCAGAATCTCGACCCGCTCAAGCGTCTCGATCTCGGAGTGGAGATACCGGACCTTCAGGCCGAGGTTCGCGAGGTAGGCGGAGAGATCCTCCGACATCTTCTTCGTCAACGTAGTGACAAGCACGCGCTGCTTCTTGGCTACACAACCGCGGATCTCGCCGTACAGATCCTCCATCTGCCCTTCCGTCGGACGGACGATCACCTCAGGATCGAGCAGACCGGTAGGCCGGATCACCTGCTCCACCGTCTGGACGCTCTCCTTCCGTTCCAGAGGCCCCGGAGTGGCGGAGACGAAGACACGTTGACCGACGACCTCGGTGAATTCGGAGAACTTCAACGGACGGTTGTCCAAAGCGGACGGGAGACGGAAGCCGTAGTTGACCAGGTTGACCTTGCGGGACCGGTCGCCCTCGTACATCGCCCCGACCTGAGGAAGCGTCACATGGGATTCATCTATGAACGTCAGGAAATCAGGGGGGAAGTAGTCCAGCAGGACAGCGGGACGCTCCCCCGGCTTGCGGTTGCCCAACGGACGGGAGTAGTTCTCGATACCGGAGCAATGGCCGATCTCCTGCAACATCTCAAGATCGTACTCGGTCCTCGTCTTGATCCGTTCAGCCTCCAGCGGACGGCCTGAGTTGACGAAATAGGCGTACTGGTCCTCCATCTCGGAGCGGATGCGGCCGATCGCGGCCTTGACCTCATCGGGGGGCATGACGAACTGCTTGGCGGGATAGAGGGTGAAGGAATCCACCTTCTCCTGCTTCTCACCTGTCAGGATGTCGAACCATTGGATCGAGGCTATCTCGTCCCAGTCGATACTGATGCGGATGGCGTTCTCCAGATAGGAGGGGCAGATCTCGATGACATCACCCCGGACACGGAAACAACCTCGTTTGAGGACCATGTCGTTGCGCTCGTACTGCATGCGGACCAGTTGCTCCAAATCGTCATGATGATTGAACCGCTGCCCGACGGAGAAGGTATGGACCATATCCTTCAAGGACACGGGGTTGCCCAGACCGAAGATACAGGAGACGGTGGCTACGACGATGACATCACGACGCTCCATCAGCGAAAAAGAGGCTGACAGGCGCAGGCGGTCGATCTCATCGTTGATGTCGGCGTCCTTCTCGATATAGAGGTCCTTGCCGGGAACGTAGGCCTCCGGCTGGTAATAGTCGTATGTCGAGACGAAGTATTCTACCGCGTTGTTGGGGAAGAACGACTTGAACTCCCGGTATAGCTGGGCGGCGAGCGTCTTGTTGTGGGAGAGGATCAACGTCGGACGCTGTACCTTCTCGATGATCTTCGCCATCGTATAGGTCTTGCCGCTACCGGTCACTCCCTTGAGCGTCTGGCGCCCATAGCCGTCCGCCAGCCCGGCCGCAAGCTTGTCTATAGCCTGCTGCTGGTCACCGGAGGGCTCATATGGAGCCTCCACCTTGAACGGGATGAAATCACCTTTCGCGTTGTCATGGACATTGGCGACGATTTCACCACCCCAGGAAGCATCGACATTGGAAACATGAGAATCTTCAGCCATACGGACAATCCTTCACAGCATCGGGCGACAGCCACGACGGCATACATAAATGGTTAACAGATGACAAGTGAATCAATAGTAACGATATCAGGGAGAAACGGCAATAGTCATCGGACGATCCAGCCGACATTCTCTGACGTACGTTCGACGAGCTCCACCTGGAGCGTCCGCTCGACGCCTCCCCGGTTGACGGCGACCTTCACCTTGTCGCCGGGACGTGTCGCCAGCAGCGCGGCATAGAGATCGTTGTATTCGATGACCGGCTGGTCGTTGATCCCCACGATCACATCCCCTCCGAGATAGATGACGCTGTTTCCATACCGCACGCGCTCCGTACCGCCACGCAACCCGCTCTTGTCGGCCTTTCCGCCGGCGACGACCTGGCTGACCAGGATGCCCTTCTCCACCGGCAGTTTGGCGTACTCCACGATCTGGGCGGAAAGCTGGACCGGCACGATGTCGAGCCACCCTCTGGAGACTTTTCCGAACTTGATCAGGTCGGGAATGATGGCTACGGCGGTATCGACGGGAATCGCGAAGCTGATGCCCATGGAACTGCCGCTGGTGGAATAGATCGAAGTGTTGATGCCGATCATCTCGCCGCGACTGTTGAGCAACGGCCCGCCGGAGTTGCCGGGATTGATCGCCGCGTCGGTCTGGATCATCCCCATGATGACCTTTCCGTTATCGGAACGCACAGGACGGCCAAGGCCGCTGACGATCCCCACCGTCATGGTACGGTCATAGCCGAAGGGGTTTCCGATCGCCACGACCTTCTGCCCGACCTGAAGATCGGCGGACGTACCGAACTTGATCGGCGTGAGGGGTGTCGCGGCGTCGGGCTGTATCTTGATCACGGCGAGGTCGTTCTCCTCATCGGTACCAATCAGGATTGCGTCATAGGTAGTCTCGTCGTAGAGGCGCACCGTCAGGGAGGCCGCGCCGTTGACGACATGGGCGTTGGTAAGCAGATAGCCGTCCTTGGAGAGCACGACACCGCTACCGGTCCCCTGCTCGGGAAGGACGTCAAGGAAGGAACCGACCGAACTTTGGCTGATGGTCGTGATATGGACTACGCTCTGGTTGCATTTGTCATAGATGGAGATGTTCTGCAACTCATCGGCGCTGAAGCGCCAGGAAGCTTCATCACCCTGGAACAAGGTCACTCCGCTGTCGCCATAGAAAATGTTGTTGACAGGTACACCGGCCATTTCAAGCAAACCCATTTCGCCGCCTTGGTCGAGCACCTCCGCCAACGCACGGCGAAGCTCCTTTTCACGACTACGGGAGTCGATGGAGCTGGTCCACTTGAACAACAGGATAGAGACGACGATGGCAAGGAACACCCCCAGAATGATCAGGACGACCTTCAGCGCGCCACCATGTCTTCTACCATGTCGTACCATCGAATCCCTCCTCAGAGATCGTTCACAACGTATAGTGTACACACTCCGGGAAAGCTAGACAAGTAATACGTCATCATCGGGTGATGATCCATGGGCAGACGATCAGTCGAGCCCTTCCCCAGCGGAGCCGGGCCCGCCATCCTCCAAGGTTTCGGCAGGAGAAACAAGCGCAGGCTGGACCGCGGCTACCGCGGCTTTCGGTGACGAGGAGGCTCTTGACACCCCGACTCGCGACATGTCGATCCGTTGCTTCCATTTTCCGGTACCGAACATCAGGAAAGCCCAGATCGAGACGAGGAAATTCGACATGAACATGGCGATCCAGATACCCATCGGCCCCATGCCGAATGAAAGCGGCAGGAGATAGGAGAAAGGAACCCGGATACCCCACAGACGGACGATGTTGAAGATCATCACCGGGCGTGTCACCCCGCCGCCCTGGAACGCGCCGCAGATGACGGTGAACAGGGCGAAGAAGATCACGCTCAACGTGACGACGTGGAAGAACTGCACCCCATAGGCGATGACCTCGGGGTCATCGACGAAGAACCGCATCAGGGTATGGCCGAAGAAGAAGCAGTACCCCATCCCCACCGTAATGAACACCCCGATGATCAGTATGCCGATGCGGACGACCTTCTCGGCCTCCTTCGGCTTGCTCTCCCCCAGCTTGCGCCCGCTGACTACGGCCACCCCCTGGCTGATCCCCTGCGCGGGCATGTTGAACAGGGAGGTGATCTTGTTGCCGACTCCGAACGCGGCGATGACCGCGGGACCGAAGCCGTTGACGACCCCCTGGATCACGGCGAAGCCCAAGGAACTGAAGGCCTGGCCGATAGCAGCGGGAAAGCCGATGCGGAAGATCAGACTGTAGCAACCGGGATCAGGCTTGAGGTATTTGGCACGGACCTTCAGCCCCTTGACGCCGGACAGCAGGATGTACATCCCCAGCGAGAATGAGACGAACCTCGCTATATTGGTCGCGATGGCCGCCCCGGCCACGCCCATGGCGGGAATTGGGCCAAGGCCGAAGATGAATATAGGATCAAGCACGACGTTCAGCAAAACGGCGCAGGTCTGGACGATCAAGGGGGTGACGGAGTTGCCCATCCCCTGCAACGTGCCGCGAAGGATCATGTCCACGAACATGAACGGCATCCCAAGGAAAGTGATCGACATGTAGGCGTAGGTGTATTCATAGGTCAGCCCCGCCGGGACCTTCAGCAAAGTGCAGAGAGGGCCTGTAAGAGCCGTCCCCAGCACGACGACGACAAGGGACATGATCAGGTTGATGAGGAACACCTGGCTCGCCAGGAAATCGATCCGTTCACGGTTGTTGCGGTCGGCGCCATAGGTCTGGCTGATCAACGTGGTCCCTGCGATCGAGAAACCCGTCCCGAACACAATCAGGAAGTTGGAGATGTTCATCGTGATCGACGGAGCGGACAGCGCTTCGGCGCCAAGACGCCCCAGGAACCAGGTATCGATCATATTGTAGAGGGTCTGCAACAGGTTCGTGGCGACGATAGGAATGGCGACTATCAGAAGTTGCTTGGTCAAAGACGGGGCTTTGATGCGGAGGGAGGATTCAGGACTCTGTTGCTTCATATCATGCGTTCCTAGCTTACCTACAACCTATCACATTAATACGAAGCTGTCACCTTGGAAGGAACTGGAATTGAACGATCCGGTATTGGTCGGTAGCGATTCGCCATCTCTCCGTATCCCGGTACAACGCATCCGTCATGTGGACCGTACCGTCATCCAACAGAAATACACCATCGACATCGGGCAGACTCTCAAGGAGTCGGAGACTCCGGTCCAGGCCCAGGACGAATGTCGCCGTGGACAGAGCGTCGGCCGCCGTGGAGCTCGTACCGAGCAGGGAGACGCTTGCGATATGCGTCTCGGCCGGGTAGCCTGTGGAGGAGTCGAGGATATGGTGATAGACGACACCGTCCTGTTCGAAGAACCGTTCATAGGGACCGCTGGTGACAATCGAACCGTCCATCAGCGTCAAGGAGAGGAAATAGGTACCCCGGTCATCGTCGGGATCCTGCAAGCCGATACGCCAGGGCTGGCCATCTCCGCGACTGCCGATCACCAGGATATTGCCGCCCAGATTGATGAGCGCGCTGGAGACACCCCTCGCCCGGAGCAAGGTCCCCACCTCATCGGCGGCATACCCCTTGCCGATTCCTCCCAAGTCCAAGGACATCCCCTTTATCGGTAGAAACACAGAACGGGCGGCTTCATCCAGCTCCACCGACCGCCAATCCAACAATGGAAGTACTTGCGCGATCTCCTCTTCGTCAGGGACGTTCGCGTTCTCGGTATTGATGCCCCAGAGCGTGACCAAGGGGCCTATCGCGGGATTGAAGGCTCCATCGGTCAAGGCGGCGTAGTCAAACGCGGTAGAGATGATCTTGAAGGTGTCCTCAGAGACGACTACCGGCGCGATGCCCGCCTGTGCGTTGATCCGGGAAAGCTCCGTGTCAGACGATAGTCGGCTGATTCTCCGTTCGATATCGGCGATCTTGGCGAACGCCTCCTCCAATGCGGAACCACCATCGAACCGTTCCGACTCCGGAGCCGTGATCGTGATCCGACAGACGGTACCGAGCATCAGTTCCGTTCGTGAGAACTCCTGGACCTTCCCACCAGAACAAGAACTGAAGACACAAAGCGACAAAACGCATGCGCACAGCATGGCGGAGAATCGTCGCAGGAGAAGAGACCGTTTATGTCGACAGGTGGTACCGGATGCAGTCATACCTCTATGGAATACTCCGAAACAGCCATGAGAGGCAACCACCTGCGCAGAAATCAGTCGGGGTTGTGGAGAGGCAGGACCTCTTCAAGCGTCGGAGGTTCACATCCCGCCCGTGAACAGGTGATCGCGGCGGCCGCGGAGGCGAAACGGAGTGCGTCGCTGATCGTCTCCTTGGAAAGAGCACCCAGCCGGGGAGCTGTTCCATCCGCACCAAAATGGTCATTCACCTGGAGATAGTACAGCAACGCGCCGCTGAAGGTATCCCCGGCGCCGACAGTATCCACGACAGGCGACGGAACGATAGGGCAATCCACCTGAGCACCGTCGATAGCGAACCATGAGGCGCCTCCCGCACCTCTCGTCAGGATGATGTGGGCATCCACTTCATCCCTCAACGCCTCGACCGCGGCATCCGTCGCAAGTTCCCCATACAAGGCCGCCAGATCTTCCTCGCTGAGCTTGATGATGTCCGCCATCTTCGCCGCCTGCATGAATTTCGTCCGATACGAGGGAAAATCGTCGATGATCGAGGGGCGGACGTTCGGATCGAAGAAAACGACGGGGTGAGGGTTCATGAACGAAACGGCGTCGATAATTGAATCACAGACAGGGGGGACGGCAAGACTGATCGATCCGATATGGACCGCACGGATATCGGAGTTGATGGAGAGTGCCATGGAGAGCTGCTCGGTCGTGACGGTCATGGGAGCGGTACCTTTGCAATAGAACGCATAGGAGGCGCTCCCCCGATCGTCAAGACTGGCGAAGCCGAGGACCGATGGAAACGGCAGGTTACAGAGGTCAGGTTCGAACATCACCTGGTTCTTCACCAGATGATGGACGATACGCTTGCCGAACATATCGGAAGAAACTCCTCCGAAGAACATGACTGAGCCACCAAGACGTCCGATCGCCGTCGCCGCGTTCAATCCACAGCCCCCGGCATGGGAATCAAACATTTCCCCGTCGGAAGTTCCCTTCATCCCAATGAAATCGATCAAAGATTCACCAATTACAGCAATCATCCGTGGCTCTCCTTTATAGGTATTGCTTCGGCTCCTGGCCGGTGACATGGGCATATAGTTCGACATACGGTTTCACAGGGCTCATGTTGATCTTCGGAAGCAGGACTTCCTCGATCTGGAAAAGTCCGACGTCGCTGGACATCTCCACTTCGATCTTGATCGGACGTTCCACACCAGCGACAAGAGAGACGTTCTCGATCGAATTGGCCGAATACTTGTGGATATCTCCGGTCTTCGGAGCGGTACTCAGCGCCATGGGAATCCGGGCGCGGCCCTTCTCCATGTCGCATCCGTCGGCGACCAGGATCAACCCGGCCTCCAGGGAGTGTATCCTTCTGGTAGCCATATGCCCGAATATCCCTTCCAACGCCAAAGACCGTATGACTACGCGGCGATGGAGGTTTTCAGGCAGCACCTCAGACAACATCCGGTCGATGATCGGCTGCGCCAGGAGGCAACTGAGCAGTTCATGGTCCTGCCGGCCGATCGTCATGCCCAGGTCATGGAGGAACGAGGCCAGCACGACGGCGCACAGGCTGTCGTCATAGTCGCCGGTCCCCTCCTGTTCCAGACAGGTCCTGACTCCGGCCTGACGGAGCAGGTTCAGCATCACCGTCGCATTGTAGGCGACCTGCCTCATATGGACCGGACCATGGTCGTTGAACCCCAGCCGTTTGATGGATACGCTGTTGCCATAGTCCTGCATCGCCTGAATCTCTATATCGTCGACCAACGCCTTCGCAAGTCTGGCGCTCGTCGAACCTGTTTCGAACAGCGCGAGGAAGCGTCGTTCCAATGAATGTTCTTTCGGTGATTTCACCACGGATCTCCTTCTTGTGCTTTCTCTCCTTTCCATATGATACCACTCTCCGCCGGTGGCGACAATGATGGATGATGAAGTTCCCGATAACGCTCCACATTCTGAACCGGTCACCGATAAGGTCACTGATAATCATTACATTGGGGCCGGAAGCGATGGTCAGTGAGATAACACATGGCTGTAGGAGTCGGGATGGACCGGGCATGACGGGACGGATCCGGCCATACCGAACCCCCCCATTCACACGATCCACCCTAGCCCATCTTCTTTTTTGCATGCTATAATGAGTACATGTCGAACTACCTGTTGAAACATGATGACGATACTGTCGCACAGATCACATTGGG
This sequence comes from uncultured Sphaerochaeta sp., assembly GCA_964407735.1. Taxonomy (GTDB): domain Bacteria; phylum Spirochaetota; class Spirochaetia; order Sphaerochaetales; family Sphaerochaetaceae; genus Spiro-02. The sequence goes on from CAYOWS010000008.1 coordinate 33,183, forward strand.
ACCGGAAGGCCAGTTCAACGACCTCGTCTCCATCAAAGACGACGTCCTCATGCCTGTGGGGACGAAGGACAGGAAGAGCCTCGCCGCCTGGTGGGACGACAGATCCGTGTCCAAGTCCCAGAGCGAGTTCCTGCGCAAGATCAGGGACAACGGCTACACGATGACCTCACAGTTCCTGATGATGAACCTCGCCGTATCCATGACCGATCACTATTGGATATGCCCCCAAGGGAGCACCCTGCAATGGAAGGACGTGTCGCCGTTCAGCAATGAGTTCTCTCCCGTGGTCATTCCGATGACGAAAGCTTCGTCCGACATCCATTCCGTCGACGAGCTCAACCCCAACGCCTCGTCACAGGGACAGATGGAGAAACGCTGGGCAATCAGGGACGGCAAGAGGGTCTTGTACAAATATCATGCCGGCAACCACTTCTCCGCCATCAACGAGGTGTTCGCATCCCGGCTGTACGACGACATGGGGCTGAAGGATCATGTGGTATATGAACTGGCGGTGAAAGACGGACATCTGTGCAGTGTCTGCGAGGCGTTCACCTCGGAGGAAGTGGAGTTCGTCTCAGCCTATGAACTGTGCGGTAGACGCACTGTGAACTACCAGGCATTCATCGACAACGCAGTCAACCTGGCCGGATTGGATGAGGACTATGTCAGGCGTTTCATGGACGTCCAGACGCAGATGGACTATCTGATCAGCAACAGCGACAGGCACATGAATAACTTCGGCTTCCTCCGTTCCAGCAAGGACCTGAAGTACGTGGGCATGGCTCCTGTGTTCGACAACGATCGCTCGATGATCGACGACAGGCTGTTCTCGGAAAAGGGAGCCTCGTTCACTCAAGCCGACATTCTCACCCAGAAAGCAAACACGTTCAAGACGCTGGAGAGGGACAACCTCAAGCGAATCCTTCCAGAAAACCTCAGGCTCGTGGATCTTTCACTCGTTCCCTCCGGACACGATATCCGGGATTTCTATCGGAAGCATCTGAAATACTACTACAACGACATCATCGGAGACACCCTGACACGACAACTCCAAATGAAGACGCACTTTCTCCAGATGGTACAGGACGGAAAAAGCCTCGGCGAATACTTCGCCAGCCTGACCGGTAGGCCGCGGGAGTGTTCGACAGAGGAAGTAAACACAGATATCTGACAGAATGGAAATCTCGCGGAAGATAGGACGAGACCGGACCATACAGGACATGTCGATGGCGAGAACGCCCATGTGGGGATATCAAGGATGGAGAGGACTATTCAGGGGCGATCCTGGAAATGCCTTACGACGTGCCATCTCTGGAAGACATAACTCTCACTATCTACGATTTTGATGGCTGTGGTGTCTCAGGACAAAGAAATATCAGCAGACACGTCCATCCCTCGCCCTCTATCCGAAAAACGCCCGTCATGGTACAGTACGGGCATGAAAGCGATCATGAAAGAACTCCGCTGGATGGAGCTGCCCAAAGGGTGCAGACGGACCTCGACCTCGATCGAGCTACCTGTACCATGCGATACATTGTTTGATGAAAGTCCGAAGAATACTTTGCGCATGCTCGCCGTCAGCAACGAAGACTTCACGTTCTCGTTTTCAAGCACTGTGACGCCAGCCCGGACCAGATGCGGGCTTACGGTCTACCAAGATCCGAACGACTGGTTCTGGATCTCCGTAAACCTGAACGAAGACGGAGAGGCGGTCCTCTCCTCCTGCGTCTCGGTGCATGGGCATAGGGACTATGTCGAGTTTCCGGTCGACGCCACCGCAGGCACGGTCATCGGATGGGAACTCCGCCGCAAGGGAGAAAACCTTGAGGTCCAATGTTCTTGCGGCGGGCCGGCCCGAAGACCGGCACGGAGCTTCTCACTTCCGTCCTCGAAAGGATCGGTGTCGTTCGGCCTGATCGCTGGAAACGGAAGCGAGAAGAAGATACCTGTGGAGTTCAGTTCGTTGCGCTATCGGTCGGAAGGAAAATCCAACACCACGCCTTTGGAGCCAGCCAACGCCTCCAACGCTACGACGGCGCTGCTGTAGAACTGATCCTCTCCTACCAGTTCATCAAGGGACAATCTCTCGAACATCCGCAGGACCGACGGTTGCAGGCCGGCGAACAACACCTCCACACCTTTCGCATGACACTGGCCGACGATCGTCGCTATCTCGGAAACTTCCGAATGGTCGATGCTGGGCACTCCCCGCAGAGAGAACACGATCCGGCGGCATCCCTTTCCGACAAGATCAGCCACAAGGCGGGAGAGCTTGTCCTGCGTGGCGAAGAACAACGCACCATCGACATACACGACACGAGTATGCTTGTCATCGTCAGCGAGAGTCGGTTCCACCACTTCGATACGGACATCCCGGCTACGAACGACAAACAGCAGCATTGATAGCCCGATGCCAATGATGATGGCGAGAGTCAGGTCAAAGACGACCGTCGCGAGCATCGTGACAAGGAACTGAGCGATCGAAGTCTTCATGCGGCGATTGAAGATCTGCCTGATGGCGACCCACTCATTCATCCGCCATGCCGTGACGATCAGCACCCCGGCGAGAGCAGCCAAAGGGATACGGCTCATCACAGGGCCGAGGAAGAACATCGAACACAGCAGACCGACGGAATGGAAGATACTTGTCAGGCGGGTACGTCCTCCGCTTTTGATCGCTACGCTGGTACGGGCGATGGCGGCGGTCGCTGGCACTCCGCCGAAGAACGGGATGACCATGTTGCCGATCCCCTGGGCTACGAGCTCACGGCCGGCGTCGAGCTTTTCATCCTTCATCTTCCCCGCGGAAGCTCCGCACAGCAGGCTCTCCACCATACCGAGCGCCGCTATGCTGATAGCGGGGGCGACGAACGAGCCCAACTGAGCCCAAGGGATCAAGCCAAGGGTCAATCGAGATTCCGGCAACAAGGTCCGGGGAATCGCACCGACCTCCGCGACTGAGAAATTGCCGATGAGCTGAACCACAAGGGCCACGATGATCCCGACCAGCGAGGAAGGGAAGCGGGCGTTCCATTTCCGGGGCCAAACCAGCATGATCACTATCACAAGCAGCCCGAACAGAATCGAAGCAAGTTCAGGGCGGAACCCCAGTTCACCATACGACGCCAGTTTCTGAAGCGCGTTCTCCCCTACCGAGACGGTACCGAAGAAATTGTCTACCTGCCCGAGGGCGATGATGATCGCGATTCCACTGGTGAAACCTGTGATCACCGGGCCGGGGATAAAGGAAACCAACGCACCGACACGGAGGATTCCGGCGACGAGCAGGATACATCCGCTGAGGAAGCCCGCGACGAACACCCCCTGGAGGCCATGGCGGGCGGCAAGTCCGGCGAGAATCGCCGTCATGGCTCCCGTCGGACCGGAAATCTGATACGAAGCCCCGGAGAGAGCTCCGATCAACAGCCCCGCTATGATAGCGGTGATCAGCCCCGCGGCGGCATCAGCGCCTGAGCTGACACCGAATGCCAGAGCCAACGGCAACGCGACGGCGGCGACGGTAAGGCCCGCCATGAGATCCTTGGAAAGCGACGTAGCGTTGTAACCGGCGAATTCCTTGCGCAGATCGCCGACGAACTTCATCGAGGAGATAGACATCGGGGTATTTCCTTATATATGTCGGGAAAGTGATAGCGAACCGGAAGCAGTATCGCATGAATCGGAAAACTTTGCAGTATTCCGGCAGCCCGTCAGAGCGATTTTTCCCTTTTTTCGTATCGGTAGCGGAGATGGGCGGAAAGATACGGACCATGCGAAACCTGGGCAACCGCGACCAGAGGACTTTTACAACCATCGGCCTTGTGATACTATGCGGTATCTTTACTCAAGTCCCTATGGAAGGACAAAGGAAGGAACCCATGGAAGAGCTGTCCAACAAAGAGGAGCTCGGCAAGGAAAAGGCACCGCTCAATTTCCTTGAACGCATCATCGAGGATGATCTGGCGAACGGAAGGGTCCCGGACGATATCATCGTCACCCGTTTCCCGCCGGAGCCCAACGGCTACCTGCACATCGGACACATCAAGGCCGTCTGCATCAATTTCGGTCTGGCCAAGAAGTACGGAGGGCGTTGCCACCTGCGTCTCGATGACACCAATCCCGAGAAAGAGGACGTGGAGTACATCAACTCGATCAAGCAGGACATCAAATGGCTTGGCTTCAACTGGGGTCAGTACGAATACTACGCCTCCGACTATTATCAGCAGCTCTATGAAATCGCGGTGCGTCTCATCGAGGAAGGCAAGGCCTATGTGGATGGGCTCACCCCCGAGCAGATGAAGGAATACCGCGGAACCCTCACGACTCCCGGCAAGAACAGTCCCGACAGGGATCGTTCGATCGAGGACAACCTCCGTCTGTTCGAGGAGATGCGCCAGGGCAAACACCCCGAGGGGGCCTATGTCCTCCGGGCCAAGATCGACATGGCTAGCCCGAACATCAACATGAGAGACCCCGCCATCTACCGCATCAAGTTCGCGACGCATCCACGGACCGGAGACAAGTGGTGCATCTACCCGATGTACGACTACACACACCCGATCAGCGACGCGATCGAGGGCATCACCCACTCCATCTGCACGTTGGAGTTCGAGGACCATAGGCCGGCCTACGACTGGGCGACCAGCATCGACGGGATAGAGCACGCACCCCACCAGTACGAGTTCGCCCGCCTGAACATCAACTACTGCGTCATGAGCAAGCGGAAGCTGCTGAACCTGGTCAAGCTCGGTATCGTCTCGGGCTGGGACGATCCCCGCATGCCTACCATCAGCGGCATACGCCGCCGAGGCTATTCCCCGGAATCCATGAGGGACTTCGTCTCCCGCGTCGGCGTGGCGAAGGTGGAGAGCGTCGTGGACTACAGCCTGATGGAGTTCTGCGTGCGCGAAGACCTCAACAAACGGGCGAAGCGCGTCATGGCGGTCCTCGATCCCCTGAAGGTAGTCATAGACAACTATCCCGAGGGGCAGGTCGAATACATCCAGGCCGACAACAATCCTGAAGATCCCTCCGCGGGAACCCGCCAGGTCCCCTTCTCCAGAGAGATCTACATCGAGCGCGAAGACTTCATGGAGGTTCCGCCGAAGGGCTACCACAGGCTGTATCCCGGCAACGAGATCCGTCTCAAGCATGCCTATTACATCACTGCGCAGAGCGTCGTGAAGGACGCTGACGGAAATATCGTCGAAGTGCATTGCACCTATGACCCTGAATCGAAAGGCGGTACCACCCCTGACGGCAGGAAGGTCAAGGGCACGAGCCACTGGGTCAGCGCCGAGCATGCCGTCGACTGCGAGGTCCGCATGTATGACAAGTTGTTCAAGACTGAATACCCAGGCGGTGACACCGGCAACTACCTCGACGACCTCAACCCTGAGTCTCTGGTAGTCCTGAACCACTGCAAGGTGGAGCCGGAAGTCCGCAACGCAAAGCCGGAAGATTACCTACAGTTCATCCGAAACGGATATTTCTGTCCCGACTGCGTGGATCACAGCGCGGAGCACCCTGTTTTCAACAGGACCGTGACGCTCAAGGATTCCTGGGCGAAGATGAAGCAGAAGATGGGGCTGTAAGTACCGCACCCGTCACCTTGAAAAGCACAAGCCATCGCGAAGCTGGAGACAGTGTAGCGGTGGCTTTTTCGTCGTCTGAACATCCGACGGCACCTGCTGTCCGCAAGGAGTCATACCACTGCATGTCGGCGGCATATCCCTATCTCTGCATCCACCCCCACGGAATGTGGCCTGCCGGGGCTACAGGACATTCCGACTTCTCACACAACACATCACAAGAAAACAATAAATTACTATATATCTCATATTTTTGTTCATTTTTTTTCATAAACTTCATCAATTGATTTAAATGTAGAATTTATCATCAAATTATTCAGTATATTGCAGTTGCAAATCATATAATAAAATCTATACTAATAGTATATAAAAATTGCAATAAGGGTAGATTTTGATTCCTATATGAAGACTAGTTGCCATGTATTTCAGAAAGGGGTTCTTGCAGGGATACTATACCTTGTCCCTGGCGGGTTCATATTCCAATATGACAAAACCTACCTGACATATCCTTTCGCGGAAGGTGTCAGTCTTTCATTGCCTCCACGGGAAGCTCCATATCATGTACTACGCTTGTTTCCATGCTTCGCAGAACTGTTGCCAAGCGGCAATGTACTTGAAAACTTCGCAAAACGACACCATTGCAACCCAACAGATGCAATCGCATTACTTATTTTATTGGGAGGAGGAACTACCGGCACCATCACTTTCAAAGCGAGAACACACCTTTTGCCTAACAGCCTTTAGGGTATTGCATTGATGAAAACACCAACCTCACCCCTCTTCTGCCCGATATGTGGAAGGATACTCCCACAACAGGCAAAACTGCATGGAGCCCATCCCTCTTGTTGCAAGGGATTGTTCGGGGTAGACCAGCTATCGGTGTTCCGGCCAAATTCCGCATGGCAGGATCATCTGCAACCTCTTTCCGGATCATCATACGTCATTCCTTTAAGGCAAGACCCTCGAAAAAAAATACTCGAACCTTCCGACGGAACGCATACAAGATTCCTGCTGAAGATCCCCACCCTTGAAAACCGGTATCAAGCGAACAAAAGGACCGAGACCGAATGGATGACCATGTTGCTGGCCCGGATTTTCGGTATACCGGCGCTCCATGGAACCTTGACCACCCTCCCGACCGGCTACAAAGGATATATCATGCCGCGCCTCGACAGAGGATCTTTATCCCGAGGTTCACGACCCATCCATATCGAGACACTATCACAGACGTTCCTCTGGCAGAATCATGAGGAAGCGTCATCCATAGTTGCCCGAGGCAATGCGATCCAAAAGATTTCCGCATGCCCAAAGATGGATTCCATCGATTTCTTGCTGAGAGGGATGTTCTCGTTCCTGTTCTCCGTACCAGCCTGTAGTCCACAGAAACTCATATTGAAGGAGACAGGAACTGGAAACGGCATGAAACTTGCGCCAGCCTACGGATTGAGGATCGTGCCTGAAAACCAAAAAGCCCTACTGGACGACTACGTCAGTCTGTTTTCCAATCGCAGAACCTATCTCTCCTTCTCGAAAGAGCTACGATTGGAGTGTAGCATGGCCGTCAGGCTTCTGGAAAGGACCCTTTCCCGCAAGGAGAGACTACTGCAAGTGTTCAGGACCATTCCCCTGCGGGAGATGTGTGAGGAACGCCGCTACCTCTCTGAGTTGACCGAACAGCGGTTCAGAATGCTCAAAGCTCTGGTCTAGTGGAATACATTCTGCTATCATGGGAGACAGTGGAGGCTCCAGATGGACTATTTCTTTGATACACATTTTCATGCGATGACACTCGCCCATCCAAGTTTCATCAGCTTCATGGAATCAATCGAAGGAGGTCTTCCTGAGTTCCTGACAGGCGGTGCGCTCTCCCCTTCCTATATCTTCACTCCCGCGAACAGAAAAGGGATGCAGCTGCTCTATACGCTCATGAACGCATTGTCCGCGTTCGAGCGACCCATCGGAGAGATATTCGCGATGATGGAGGACGACCTCATGGGCAAATACCAGCAGCCCACGGGAAGAAACCGTCCGCCCGCGAATCTCGTCTATCCGGAGCAGAGCTACATCCGTGACGGCAAGTTCCATTTCAGAGGCAGGACCTACGACAAGATGGCGATGTGCCCGCTTGTGATGGACTTCTCCCAAGACCAGAAGGAATGGGACAAGATCTATTACAAGTGCGCTCAACCGGAACGGATTCTCAGCTATGCGAAGGATACAGTAGACGGTATCGACTGGTACTATAGGAATCGCCCTGAAGGGTTGTTCGAGTTCTACCCCATGCTGGGTATCAATCCGGCGGTCCATGATATCGGTTTCATCCAGGAGTTGCTGCAACTCATCAAGACCGATCATAGGAGGATCGAACCCTCCGAAGCGATCGCACCGACGCTGGAGAGGCGGAAGCGTTTCTATGGAGTCAAGATATACCCGCCGTTGGGAACCAACCCCTGGCCGACGGAGCCCGCCGAGCTGGAGAAGGTGAAGCTGATCTATCAATTCTGCGTCGACAACGACGTCCCTATCGTCACCCACTGCGACGACCAGGGCTTCAGAGGTGTATCGGCGAAACTGGCTTGGCAGTACACCTCCCCCGCCAGTTGGAAACCGGTATTTGAAAACTATCCGACGATCAAGATTGATTTCGCCCATTATGGCAAACAATATTCGATCGTCAGCAACAAACGGCCCCTTTCCGTCATCTCCGCGGTCGCGAACAAGATGCCCGAATCGGCCTGGTTCTATGAGATCGTCGATCTGATGAAGGAATACCCTGGCGCCTATGCCGATGTTTCGTTCTCCGGCACGACACCCGACTTCTATGTACACTTGCTCCACTTCATCGAGAATTCCGAACCGGAGGTCGCGGACAGGCTTCTGGAGCGGACCATGTTCGGTTCTGACTTCTCCGTCAATCTGCTGAAGGTCGAATCCTATACGAACTATTACAGGCTATTCGAACTGTCGCCGTTCTCTGATGAACAGATCACAACCTTCGCGCAGACCAATCCGATGCGTTTCTTCGGAATCCAGGAGGCGGAGCAGAAAGCGAAGAAAAAATGGTATCAGCGGCAGAAGCCCGTGTAATGATCGTCTGAAAATAAAAAACCTACGTCCAGACAAATGGACGTAGGTCATGCTACTTCGCCCGAGCGACTAGTAGTTCTTGCAGTTGGCAAGCTCGAAATAAGCCTGTGCATGGGAACAGACCGGGCAAAGCGCCGGAGCCTTCTTGCCCACGTGGATATGACCACAGTTGCTGCACTTCCAGATCATCTCGCCGTCGCGGGAGAATACCAGACCATCCTCCACGTTCTTCAGCAGAGCGAGGTAGCGTTCCTCGTGTTCCTTCTCGATAGCGGCGACCTTGGTGAACAGCGCGGCGACCTGCTTGAATCCCTCTTCCTCGGCGGTCTTGGCGAAACCGTCATACATGTCGGTCCATTCGTAGTTTTCACCGGCGGCGGCGTCCTTGAGGTTGGTTGCGGTATCTGCGATCTCGCCGCCATGGAGCAGCTTGAACCAGATCTCGGCATGCTCTTTCTCGTTGTTGGCCGTCTCTTCAAACAGGTTGGCGATCTGTACGAAACCCTCTTTCTTTGCCTTGGAGGCATAGTAGGTGTACTTGTTGCGAGCCTGAGACTCACCAGCGAACGCCGTCATCAAATTAGCTTCAGTCTTGGAACCTTTCAAATCCATTTTCTTCTTCTCCTTTGCAGGATTCTTCCCGCATTGTAATATTCTTGCAATCGGGACAAATCCCGTGAAATACAATCTCGTGCTCGTAGACCGTGAACCCATCGGATCGCGCGATCCGCTCCGCCAATCCCTCCTGATATGGAAGATCCACATCGGAGACCTTGCCACATCGTTCGCAATAGACGTGGTAGTGTCCACCCAAGGTCTTGTCAAAATGATCAGGCCAAGTCCCCGGCAGGGGGACCCGTCTGACCAGCCCCGCTTCAACCAACAGGTTCAGATTACGGTAGACCGTCGCCTTGCTGATCGATGGATGATCCGCGACGACCGATGCAAAGATTTCATCCGCGGTCGGATGCGTGCAACTCTTCTGCACCGCGGCAAGTACAAGATCTCGCTGGACCGTTCTTCGCCTATTCATAGCAATCATTCCTTATTAGTAATAATTATCATTAACTGACATCCGCATCATGCCACTCCCCGGGAATATTGTCAACAGCAACCAGAGAAAAATTCAAAAAAATACATCCGGACCTCCAACGAGGGTACTTCAGGATGTGTTTCGCATAAGTGCGGAATGTATGGTATACTTGCTTGAAATCAGAGGAGACAAGAAACACCTATGAATATCTGGCATGACATTTCACCGAAACGGATCGCCCCGGACGACTTCTGCGCCGTCATCGAGATCCCCAAGGGTTGCAAGATAAAATACGAGCTGGACAAAGAGACCGGGTTCCTGATGATGGACCGGATACTCTATACATCTACCCATTACCCCGCCAACTATGGATTCATCCCCCGTACCTATGCGCAGGATGATGATCCACTCGACGTCCTTGTCCTCTGTTCCGCCGATTTCGTCCCTTTGTCGCTCGTCCCCTGCTATCCGATCGGCGTCATCACCATGGAGGACTGCGGCAAGCAGGATGAAAAGATCATAGCCGTTCCCTTCAACGACCCGATCTACAACACCTATACGGATATCAGTCAGCTGCCGCAGCACGTGTTCGTCGAGATGTCGCACTTCTTCTCGATCTACAAATCACTTGAGGGCAAGGATACGGTCCTGGACAACGTGCAGGACTCCACCGTCGCGAAAAGGATCATCAAGGAGTGCATAGACCGGTACAAGGACAAGTTCTGCTAAAGCGGTCCACATACGAAACACGAAGTCGGAGACGATATGCAAAAGACTATCATCCATCTATATGGGGCATCTGGCTCCGGCACATCTACATTGGGCGGATTCGTCAGTGAAAAGCTCGGATATGCGTTCATGGATTCCGATGATTACTATTGGTTGAAGACCAAGCCCGAATATACCGTTTCACGAGACATCCCGGAACGGCTGAGGCTGATGGAAAAGGATATCATGGAGTCAAAGGGCGCCGTCATCTCCGGTTCTCTCGTCGGCTGGGGGGATCCCCTGATACCCCTGTTCACCTTGGCGGTCCGCATAGTGACGGAAACGGACATCCGCGTCCGCCGCCTGATAGAACGGGAAAAAGAGCGGTTCGGTTCACGCATCCTCCCGGGAGAGGACAGGCATGGACCGCACCTGGAGTTCATCGCCTGGGCCGCCTCCTATGATACGGCGGAAGCATCGGTCAGAAGCAAGGCGATGCACGATGCCTGGCAGGAGCTGTTGCCTTGCCCCAAGATTACGCTGAATGGGGCTGACCCATTGGATGCCAATCTGGAGCGAATCAAGAAGGCGTTGGCATCATGCAATGAACATGCGACATAATCCAACGAACATCCCGCCACGCCAGTATTTCATGACGACGGAACGCATCGGATTCTCAAAGTGGAGAGCGGACGACCTCGCGCTCGCGACAACCCTCTGGGGTGACCCCTCCGTCACCCGGTATATCTCCGCGAACGGAAGCTTTTCTGACGAGATGATCAGCCGACGCCTCAATACCGAAATACAGAATGACACGGAACACCATGTCCAGTATTGGCCGATATTCGACTTGACCACTTCAGATCTGATCGGGTGCTGCGGCCTTCGCCCGTACGGCGACCTGCAAAACGCCTTTGAGATCGGTTTTCATCTGCGTCATGCATATTGGGGAAAAGGTTTCGCTTCGGAAGCCGCCGCCGCGGTAGTCGGATACGCCTTTTTCTCCCTAGGCGCACAAGAGCTTCGGGCGGGACATCACCCCCGGAACAACGCTTCAAAGCGACTGCTGGAGAAATTGGGCTTCAGGTATATGAAGGATGAATACTATGCCCCGACAGGGCTACGCCATCCCTCCTACCGTCTCCCAAACGCAGGAACAAGGAATGAAACATGATCACAAAGATTGAAGACACACGAAAAGTAGCTGCGTTATTCGAGGGCTGGCAGGAGACCATGATCTGGTCATGCCTTCAGAAAGTCATGGGAAGCATTTATGCGGACGACCGGGAAAGTCCTACAGCGGCGATGGCGGTCCTTGGCGATTTCTATTGCTTCGCAGGGGAACCGAATCTTGAATTGATATCCTATAATCCCGACACATGTGCCAGGAAGTTCATCATCATGGTTCCGCAGAGCATTGAATGGGCGAAGCTGATCGAAAAGCGTTACTCCACGACCGCCAGGAAAATCATCCGCAACGCGATGAAGAAAGAACCGGAGGTGTTCGATACGGATCGGTTGAGGGACATCGTCGCAACCCTCCCCCAGGAGTATTCGCTGCGGATGATCGACGAGGGACTGTACCACCGATGCAAAGCGGAAACATGGAGTTCCGATCTCGTGGCACAGTACGCTGACTACGCGACATATGAACGGCTGGGCCTCGGCGTGGTGGCGCTACGCGACGGACGGATAGTATCGGGGGCTTCCTCGTATTCAACCTATCTTGGCGGCATAGAGATCGAGATCGACACAAAAGAGACATACAGGCGGAAGGGATTGGCCTCCGTCTGTGGTGCGAAACTGATATTGGAATGCCTTGACAGGAACCTGTACCCGAGCTGGGACGCCCACGACAAGGTCTCTGTAGCATTGGCTGAAAAACTGGGCTATCATTTCGATCATGAATATGTCGCATATGAAATATGTGAACGCTGACACGTACAACCGGAAGCAAAGGGAGACAGCCGTGCGATACATCAAATCGACAGAAGCGCATCTGGACGCAATAGCGGACTTGGTGAGGGAAACCATCACTACGATATATCCCAAGTATTATCCCAAGGAAGTCGTGGATTTTTTCCGTTCGCACCATGACAGGGACGCGATAGCCTCGGATATCAGAGCGGGCAACGTCTGGGCACTGTTCATGGATGAACGCTTGGTCGGAACGGGTAGCCGCGACGGAAACCATATCACCCGTGTCTATGTCTCTCCTGACTGCCAGCGCAATGGGTTCGGGACCTTCATCATGCGAAAGCTGGAAGAGGAGATCTGCCGGGATTCCGACAGGATAATCCTCGACGCCTCGCTTCCAGCGAGCCATCTCTATGAAAAGTTCGGATACCGGACGATCCGACACGAAAAGCACGATGTGGAAAACGGTGTCGTGCTGGTCTATGAGGTCATGGAGAAACGGGCCGACGAAGCATCGAAAGGAGCATGCCCGGGGGCGGCGGGTCGTCAGATTCCATGATCCGGACGGCCATATCTCGAGGTCGGGGAATCAATGGAACTGGTCATCGGGCGTTTCTTCACGTCAGGACTGACGATGGAGGAGATATCTCGCAAAATGGACGCCTCCATGGAGGATCCGGGAAAGCTGTCGGGTAATTGACAGAACTGGGAGGGGCGGAGAACCCGCCGATAGCATGACAACCACAAGTTGCCGAAAGGTGGATGCGATGCAATCTGAGGTTGGTGGAACTCAGGTTCATTTCCCTTCAGACTGACAGCAAGAAAACGACTTTGGAGGAATAACATGAGTTTCGGTACGAACCTTCAGTTTTTACGAAAGATGCATCGCTCGATGACCCAGGAGAACCTGGCGGAGATCATGGGCGTTTCCAGACAGACGATTACAAAGTGGGAGTCGGACGCCGCCTACCCGGAGATGGACAAACTCCTGAAACTCTCCGATTTCTTTTCCTGTGGCCTGGACCGGCTGCTTCGTGAGGATATGAACATAGCACGTGACGCATATTCTCCGATCCGGCTGGAAGAGGTCGAGGCCTTCAAGATGGCGCGGTATGCGGTGGTCAGTCCCGCCCCGGAGGAAGATGCGCAGGCCCATATGGGCAAATGGATCGCGGAAAACGGTCTGGATGATATTCCTGGATATACCCCACAAGTCATCGGCTGGGATTTCCCCTTTGTTTCGTTGCAACAGGTAAACGTGTTCCATATGCATGGCTATGCGATAGCCTGCGTTCTCCCTGAAGATTTCTCAAAAAAGTGCGCGGACATGGAGTTCGCAAACCAGAAACAGGCGAAATATGCCGTCATCACTATCACTGATCCTTTCTCGTCGCCGTTCGATCTGATCCCCAACGCATACAAGAGCATCCAGTCCTACATGGAGATCAACGGCATCAAGGGTCGGGAAGATGATGAGGTCCTCCCCTGCTTTGAAAAGGTCTACACGAAGGATGGAGTCACTTGTATGGATGTGTACATGGCGGTTCAGGAAGAATAGCCATAACCGAAATCAGAACTGTCACCTCCGGCAAATGCAAACATGCCTAAACCGTCCCAGATCTGTCCAGACTCTCCCGTCAGCTCACACAAAAAGACCGCCGTGGAAGGGAGGGGGCTCACAACCACGGCGGTCAAGCAAAAGGAGGCGAAAGGAGAAATCAATATTCCAGGACGGCCATTACCGGCCAGTGGTCTGACAACGCCTCCCCGGGTATCGAGAAATGGGGTGAATAGGCGGCTATGGGATTCAGACCGTTCTTCACCATGATCTTGTCGATAGCCTCGACAAGGTAGCCCTCGTCGCTGAGGAACGGACAAGGAAACGTGACCGGTGCGGGAGTTCCGAGCATCGTCCAGACATCGTTGAAACCAGCCAGTTCATGGAAGATTCTCGCAGGATGGACGGGATCGTTGAAATCTCCGCAAATAACCGCAGGTAAAGTTCCGACCAAGGGAACCAGAGCTGCGCTGGCATCTATCGCTTCCTGGTGCCGATACGGCATGCCGGTTCGTTTTTCATCCGCGTTGAGCTGATGGGTCAGATGCATCGTGGCGACAAAGAGTTCCGTGCCTGAAGCATCGCGAAGCTTCGCCCAGAATACGCCCCGTTCCGGCTCCGGCATCGACAGATCGATCCGTCCGCTATCTACCAAAGCAAACAAGTCGGAACGGAAATAGATCGAGGATTCGCAACGCCAGCCGGCATCCTGACCCTCGACCCGCTGATATCCCCGCAACGGATCCTCAAACAGTTCGATCAACTCAGGACGAATCTCCTGGAAGCAGAAGATATCGGCATGATAGGTCCGCAGGAAAGCCTGGAGGCAGTCGCGCCGCCGGTCCAGCATCTCCGTATTCCAGAGATTCAAAGAAACCAAGGAAATCCTGTCCATCTTGTCCCTACCCTTCCAAGACGGCGGGAAACCGTCTTTTGAGTTTCAGATACGCCCCGAGCCCAAGGACGTTGACCCATGCGATATCGATATCGTAGGTGCCGCAGAAGTTGGCGGGACGGTCGAAATAATCCCAGTCGGTATAGTTGATCTGCTCGGGCTGCCAACCGAGGAAATCGGAAGAGCGACCCAAGAGATTGTCGGCCGTGCCGATCAACTGGCGGCAGGCGTTCATCATCAACAGCGCCTGGTCAAAGAAGAAGTCGATCCCGGTCGCCTCATGGAGACGGAGGAAATCATAGGCCATAGCCATTCCGTAGAAGTCCATATGATGATGGGCGACGGAGACGGAAGTCATACCGGCGGTCGAGAAACGCTCGCGGGCCAAAGGTGAACCGTCGGGGAATACTTGATCGGTCTGCCAGATCCACAGCAATACGAAGTCCGCCGCTTTCAACGCACTTTCAAGGTATCGGGGATCGGGGGTCAGCTCGTAGAGGTCAAGGAAGAAGGCCAACAACGCCAGCCCCGCCTCCTTGTCGCAGGAGTCGGCATCAAGGGTATCCCCGTAGAACAACCCCTCCTCCGCCATCTCGCTATAGAACCCATAGGCCTTGTGGATGGCCGAACGGACATCCCCCCGCAGGTTTTCATCATCCAGAACAGACAAAAGCTCTACGAGAAACGACCCGATATAGGCGCCATTGGTACCCACCGTATTCACCGGCATGCCCGTAGGTGTCCACCACCGTCCGAAGGACCCCGTGGAGAGCTGGTTGTCGCAATAGAACGCCGCGACCCGTTTCGCGACTTCCAGGAATTCGGGTACGATACGCCCGCGCTGTTCCAGAGCCTTGTACAGCAGTACATACTGCTTCATGGCCTCCCCGTTGCACCGGCTGTTGACCAGGTCCTTGAACTCCTGATGCTCTCCAATGCCCAGATACCCCCCGAAATAGTCACGCTTGATATCATAGCAGTCACGGAATATGCCTGGAGCAGATTCAGCGCGAAGGAAGAAACGGCCGATCTTCTCCGCGATCGTCGGCAGCAGACTATCGTCGTCGGGAAGATTGAACAGTTCGCTCAGACGGGTTCGGGCGGAGGGGTCTCCTGAAGAAGCAGGTTGCAGAACCAGACAAGCTGCCGCTTCCAGACTCTTGATCAGAAAAGAGGCTGAAGTGAATTCATAGACCGGCTGAACCTCGCCGTTGCCTTCCCCCATCTTGAGGTAAGCCTCCCCCGCGGGGGATCTCTGGACCAGGTTGAGAATCCTGGTGGTCTTCGCATCGTTGTACGATTCCCAGCCACAGACAATCGGCTTCGGCAGAGGAAGAAGTTCACGCAAGGATGTGACGAACCTTCTGTATGAGGCAAGCTGATCTTTTCCCTCCTCAAGCTGAATCCAGAAAGTCCGTTCGTATACGGTAGGTGCGGTTACTTCAATACAGGGGGGCACTTCGCCGGAAGTATCCACCAAAGCGGTTTTTCCCTGATAGCCATAGGGCCATTCGTAACCCGGGATAGTCATTCGGATGCCATGGGAATCCCAGCTCGAAGAACATACATGCCCTATGTCCTCGGCGGGGCTGACAGCGCAGCAGAACACAGATTCTCCGTTGGACAACTGAATGCAGCCGGGGACCGGCATCCTGTTCTCCTTGAACGCCCAGTAGTCGCCATACCGACGGCTAGGATACCGCCCCACCCCATGCTCATTATCCTGGTACCAGACCGCGGGAACGATGACCTGATTCTCCTTGCCGCCATCATCATAGGAGAAATAGTTGTGAAGACGGTACGCTCCCGGCTTGGTCAATCGCCACTGACGGCGCAAGGCCAGGATACCGCCGCATTCACGCCAGGAATCGGTCACGACGACCTTCTCAGAGAAACGGGTGACGACCGTACGCCCTCGAGAGACGGTATCGAGCCGTTCAAGCTTTTCCCCGCTACAGGTGACGGAACAAGTGGAGGAGCAGACGGGCAGCCCTTTCAACACGACTTCCGTGCCTTTGGAAGAGACGTTGAGCTTCATGCCGGTCACCCCTTGATACCGGTGGACGCGATACCGGCGATGATATTCTTCCGGAAGAAGAAATAGAAGATGAACTGCGGGATGGAGGCGATCACCGCACCCGCCATGATCAACGCATATTGAGTACCGTGCGTTCCCTGGAAGTTGGCGATACCGACGGTAATGGTGTACCTGACGGTTTCGCTGATTGAGATCAACGGCCAGAGGAAATCATTCCAGGCATTGATGAAGGAGAGGATCATGACGGTGGCCATGGCGGCCTTGCCCAATGGCAGGATGATCCTGAAGAAAATGGTGAACCGGCTCGCGCCGTCAATGAACGCGGCCTCCTCCAACGCCGAAGGGATACCCTCGTAGAACTGCTTCATGATAAAGATTCCGATCGGCAGCGCAAGACGGGGAATGACCGCGGAAGCCAGCGTATTGATCAGCCCCATGGTATTGAACTGCAAATATAGGGGGATGATCAGGACCTGGAACGGGATCATCATCCCTGCCATGACCAGCCAGAAAAGGATGGACCGGCCGGGAAACTTGATCTTTGCGAATGCATAGGCGATCGGAGCGTCGATGGCAAGCGTGATCACCATGGTGGAGAAGGATATGATGATCGAATTGAGCATCCATCGCATGATATAGGTCGAAGTGAACGCAGTGGTATAGTTCTCGAACGTTATCTTCTTCGGCCAAAAGGAAAGCGTCCTGGTGACGACATCGGCCTCGGGCTTCAGGGAAGTGAGGATCAACCAGAGCAAGGGGAACAGCCAGATCAGGACGACGATAATCTCCAGAGCCCTGAACGAGATCTGCTTCAAGTTCCGTTTCGTCTTCAAGGTGTTCATGCCTCCTCCTTCCTGTTCAGCGACAGATACTGGACGATGGACACGACAAGAATGATCAGGAACAAAATGTAGCTCATGGCTGCGCTGTATCCCATTCTGAAATACCTGAAGCCGGTCTCATAGATGTATTGTACCAAGACGCGGGTCGTACCATATGGGCCCCCGCCTGTCATGACATATACCTGACCGAATACATTGAAAGAAGCTATGACCTGGAGGATCAGACAGAGTATGGTCGTGGAAGACACCAGAGGAATCGTGATCCTCCTGACTACCTGCCACCACGAGGCTCCATCTATCTGCGCTGATTCATATATCTCTTGCGGAATCTGTTTGATCGCGGCGCTGAACAACACCATGTTGAATCCTGCCGTCCACCACAACGTCGTGAGGGCCACCGACCACATGGCCATTTTTTCATTGGTGAGCCAGCCTACGCCCTCCCCGCCCAGCGCGACGATCACTTGGTTGAAAATACCGAAGTTCCTCTGCATCAGCCAGGCCCATAGGGTGCTGATCACCGTCATGGAGAAAATGTACGGGACGAAGAACACGTTTTCCATGAGGCCTTTGAGCGGGGACTTGCCCGTCACAGCCAACGCCATGACGAAACCGAGGACCAGAAGTGTGGGAGTGGTCATCAGGACGAATTCCAAGGTGTGCCACAATGATGAATAGAACCTCTCGTCCTGAAACAGAGAGATGTAGTTCTCAAACCCTATGAAAGAAGGCGTACCCAGAATGTTCCAGTTGAAAAAACTGATGACAAAACCGAAAGCCAACGGAAAGATCATAAAGACGAAGAAAACGATCAAGAACGGAAGACTGAATAACAGACCGTCCCTTCTGTCCTTGTTACCGGGTATTGCCATAGGCGGACTCCTTCCTTATGTTCAAGTCTACAAAACGGCTTCTCTCCAGGATATCCCCGGAGAGAAGTCTTGATGTTCTCAGAAATGGCGAATATCAATAGGAGGCGATGATCTGATTGACGGTAGTCTCCATATTTGCCAAAGCCTGCTGGGCAGGAAGATTCCTGGTCACGGCCTGTTCAAGCATGTCGCTCAATGTGCCATAGATCTCTTCCCAAGCCGGAGTTCTCGGAGTTTCGAGTGCATATCCCGCGGCGGCGGCATAGTCAGCCCTGTACGGCAGCGCCTGGAAATCAGCCTTCTCAGCGACACTCTTTCTGGTAGGAATCTGTCCAGCCTTCGCCCAGAGTTCGCCATGTTCGGTCATCCAGTCGATGAAGTCGACCGCGGCCTGTACTTTGCGAGGATCCTGATTCCTTTGTACGGGAACTGCGAGAGTATGGGAACCGGACCAAGCCCAGGGTTCGTCACCCATGATTCCCGGCAACGGGGTCGCACCAAAGTTCAGCCCTGAATTCTCAAGCGTACCGGTCGCCCAGACACCATTGAAATAGAAAGCTGCGTCGCCCATCCTGAATATGTTCATGGCGGCATCATAATCCAACTCGTTCGGGTTGACGCCGTACCTGTGGACGAGATCCTGTAGCCATACCAATGCGTTCACACCCATCTCATTGTTGAAGTTCGCCCGAGTATAGTCGGCGTTCATCAATGAACCGCCCTGCTGGGCGAGCATCGACATGAACAGACGGGTCAAGGTAAAGGCCTTGTACACGCCGGTGGTATTGTCGATGGCAAAGCCCCATTTGCCGGTAGCGTTCTTGACGGCGATGGCCGCATCGATCATCTCCTGGGCTGATTCGGGAACCTTCGTCACGCCAGCTTGCGCCAACAGATCCCTGTTGTAGTACATGACGATCGGATGGACGTCCAACGGCAGGGAATAGATGTTGCCGTCAAATATGCAGCCCTCAAGCGGAGCGTCCTGGAAATCGGCCAAGGTGGCGGCATCGACATAATCGTTGAGCGCCAGCAAGGAGCCGTTCTCTACATACGGCAGCATGTTGCCCTGATGGACGACGATGACATCAGGCGCATTGTTGGCCGCCAACGCGGTTGTGAGCCTGGTGTAGTAGTTGTCGAACCGCACGGTATCGTTTTTCATGACGATATCACTCTGGCTCGCGTTGAACTCATCGACCATCGCGTCGAAGAATTCTCCATCACCACCGGTGAACAGGGACCAGAAAGTAATTTCGACAGGTCCGGAAGTAGCCGCAGGTTCTCTTGAACCTTGGGCAAACAACATTCCCATGGCGAGCATGGAGACAATAAGAATAAACCCGACTTTTCTCTTCATGTGAACACCTCCTCTTCGTTTCACAAGAAATACCCATTCAACGTGTTGATGCTCGGAAGACCAATCTCGTTGAAACACTTTTCTGAACGTATGGCAGGGAACCATCCTCGATGTGGGCGACAAGCGTCTCCATCGCGACGGAACCAAGTCTGAACTTTGGAACGTCGACCGTCGACAGCGACGGCTGCATGAACTGCGACATGTAGAGGTTGTCGTAGCCGAAGACCTCGACATCATCTGGAACGGAAAGATTGTTCTCATGGAGGCTTTTCAGCGCCCCCATGGCCAGCATGTCGTTGAAACAGGCTATCGCGGTAAACTCAAGTCCGCGGTTCAGGGCATGGTTGGTGATCGCGTAGCCATCCTCGATATGGCCCATGGCGTGGACGATATGGCTGTCGTCCAGCTCAAGGCCATGCGCGACGTATGCCTCGCGAATGCCGACCAGCCTGTCATGCGTGTTGCTGACTTTTTTCGGACCCGCCAGATAGAGGATGTTCCGATGCCCCTTCTCCAACAGGTATTCAATGACGGCCTTCTGCCCCTCAACGTCTTCATGGAGGATGCTGTGGTCCTGAAGCCCGTCCAGGTATCTCCCGGTGAAGATATATGGAACCGTCAGCCCTCTGTAGAGCTCGATATGGTCAGGTTCCCTGTCATAGGTCGGCATGGAGATGATTCCATCTACCTGACGGCACAGGAACATCCGCACCAGGTCAGCCTCTTTCTTCGCAGATTCCTCGGTGTTCGCAAGAAGGATATGGTATCCGAAATGCCTCGCCGTCTCTTCGATGCCTCTGATGACTTCGCTGAAGAACGGATTGGCGGAGTCGGCCGAAACGACCCCGATGGTCTTGCTGCGGGAGCTCCGCATGCTGGCGGCGATAGCGTTCGGAATATATCCGAGTTCCGTCGCGGTACGGCTGATGATTTCCGTGGTAGAGCTGCTGATCCGAGGGTCCTTGCGGAGGGCCCGGCTGACAGTGTTGACGGAGAAACCAGTGGCTTGCGCTATGTCCTTCAGTCCTATGCTCATGGGTTAATGTTAACATCAGAAAGAGGGAAAACAAGGAAAAAGTGAGTCAAATGGAAAGAAATCAGCCGATTTTTTAGGTGAACGTTAACCCAAACAATGCAAAAACATCCCTCCCAGCAACAATATGGAAAACAGGAAGCCATGCCGGCGCCAGAGGATGCGCACGGGAGAAAGAGGGTTCTAGGACAACTCGGAGAACGGGATGACCTGTTTGATTTCGGCGTCGTGCTCCCCTATCAGCTTCTCCATCCAGATGATGTCATACCATGTCTTGAACTTGTACCCGCATTGTGAGAAGCGGCCGATCGTCCTGAAACCCAGATGTTCATGGAAGGTTTCACTGGGGAGGTTCGCGCAGGAGACGCAGGCGTACATGTTCCTGATCCCCTGTTTTCTCAGAATGGCTTCAAGTCGGGAATAGAGGGCGCTCCCGACGCCCTCGCCCTGATGCTGTGAGGATACATAGACGGCACACTCCACGGCCCAGCCGTATGCTGCGCGGCCTTTGAACGGTCCCGCATAGGCATAGCCGACGATCTCCCCGTCCGTTTCAGCGACAAGGTATGGATACCGCAGAAGGGTGTTTTCGATCCGCTCCCTGAACTCCCCAAGGGAGGGAACCTCATACTCGAAGGTAATGGCGGTATCCATGACGTAGGGAGTATAGATTTTCAGCAACGCCGGGGCGTCGGCAACTGTGGCGATTCGGATATCCATCTATGAAAACCTCCGTATAGGTTCAGCCTACGATATCACAAAGTCATATTCCCTCACAACCGCACACATGATGGTGAAGAGTTCTGTTGCCCAAAACAAAACGAGCAGAGACATGTTTTTTGTTCTTCCATGCACAATCATCATATCTTTTTCTTAAAAAGAACTTAATGTCGTAGAATGTTTAATAGTGCAACCGCCGATTGACAAATTAGATAGTGCGATTGATGGTGTGCAACTGCAATAATTGATATGACTTAACAATGAAGTCAGGAGGTGGTCCGATAATGAATTTATCTAAAAAAGTTTTTGAACTAAGAAAGGCACATGGTTTATCACAGGAGCAACTAGCGGAGAAGTTAGGTGTATCTCGGCAGTCTATTTCAAAATGGGAATCGGGAGAATCAATACCTGAATTAGAAAGATTGGTCGAAATGGGCAAAGTTTTTAATGTCACCACCGACTATCTGCTCAAGGAAAGTGATGTAGATGAGTTGACTATTCGCACAGAAATGTTGGAAAAACAACACCAATCACTGCTTTCAGAAACAAGAAAGGCAGAGACTAGACGCTATCGTATTTTAAGTTGCACAGCTATTTATCTCATTACGTTCGCGATATTTCTCATCTTCCGGTTCACTTTGTTCGAATTCCAAGAACAAATCGGGCTATATGGCATAACGGGTTATATTGTAGTATTTGCTGTCGCCACCGCTATAGCCATAACTATCAATATCCGACATGAGAAGAAAGAGAATTGAAACACATGATATATACATCGACGGCAAATAAAAAACAGCAGGACGTTTGCTTTCGGCGGGATGTCCGCGTCTCGCCGAAAACCGCATGAACACCACGTTTTATCACCGGGGAATCTAACGCTCCGGGGCAAAAACGGTACCAGGATTCCCCGTACGAATATAAGAATAAGATTCTGTTGCTCAATATTTCATCGGCCTGTAACCCTCAGTGGAAATCCGCTTTTTCGGGTACGGATAGCGAACCATTACTCCTGTTGATGTTGCGTCTGGAAATCCTTACCACATGGTATTTGCATAGCGCCTACTGCGTGACGGTCTGCCTATAATGTGCAGAACTTCTTGCTTTCACCCTCTTGATTGCCAACGAACAGACAATGGGCGGAGCTTCGCAACCGAAAACGAAAAAACCGTCCCGCGAAAACGGGACGGCCATGGATATCTATGCTCCTGAGAGCGAGAACTTATTTCTTTTCATCGTCCGAGAGCCAGAAGAAGTTTGAATCCTCTTCCTGCCCACGGGTCCGGGTCTCTTTGAAATGATCGAATCCGTAGGGCTTCGGGCCTTTCGTCCGAGGCTTGCTGTCGGAACCATTGCGATCATCCCGTCTGAAACCGCCTTCCTTGCGAGAACCGGCATCCCTGCGGAAACCGCCGTCACGCTGAGGACGGTCGCCCCAGGGTCTGCGGTCTCCACCGTTGTCGTCATACCGACGGGGCTTGAAACCACGGTCGGAATCATCACGGCGGCCATAGGGCTTGTCGTCCCGACGACCTCTGTCGCGATCTCCATAGGAGGAACGACGGTCGTCATTGTCACGACGGGGCGCCCTGTCGCGGTCGCCATAGGAGGGACGGCGGTCATCGTTGAAGCGAGGGCGACTGTCGCGATCCCCATAGGATGGGCGGCGGTCATCGCTGTCGCGGCGCGGACGGCTGTCACGGTCGCCATAGGACGGACGGCGGTCGTCGTTGTAGCGCGGACGGCTGTCGCGATCTCCATAGGATGGGCGGCGGTCATTGTCGCGGCGCGGACCTCTGTCACGGTCGCCATAGGACGGACGGCGGTCGTCGTTGTAACGCGGGCGGCTGTCGCGATCCCCGTAGGAGGAACGGCGGTCGTCGTCGCGGCGCGGACCTCTGTCGCGGTCGCCATAGGAGGGACGACGGTCGTCGTTGTAGCGGGGTCGACTGTCACGGTCGCCATAGGAGGGGCGACGGTCATCGTTGTAGCGAGGACGGCTGTCACGATCCCCGTAGGACGGACGGCGGTCGTCGTTGTAACGCGGACGGCTGTCACGGTCACCATACGAGCGACGATCATCATTGTCACGGCGGGGACCTCTGTCGCGGTCGCCATAGGACGGACGGCGGTCGCCATAGGAACCGCGACCATCACGGCCACGGTCGCCTGAACGGCTGTCCCGACGGTCATCGTCACGTCTGTCACGGCGAGGGCGTTCATCCCTGTCTCTGTCAGATCTACGTTCCGACACTCTCTCGACCGGCTGCACACCTTCGGCGGAGTCCTGGTCGTCGGAATCGGAAACTTCATCCTCTTCATTCCAATCGAGGGAAAGCAGGTCGTCAGCTACGACCTCATCCTGGTCAAGCTCCTGCTCTACTACCTCATCGTCTTCCACCACGTTCACTTCTTCAGCGGCTTCTTCTACAACCGCCACTTCTTCGGGGGTTTCGTCTTTCTTTTCCACTTCTACCTGTTTCTCTTCTTCCGGTACTTCCTGTACCTTCTTCTTACTGGCCTTTCTAGGCTTCTTCACCGTCTTCGCGGTCTCTTCTCCGGCATCCGTCGCCGCTGTCACCGGAACCTCAGGTTCCCGCAAATCTTCGGCAGGAATCTGAACCTCATGTTCCTTCTTCAAAATCCAACTCCTTGTACAACCTCTCTGCTTGGAGAAACCGGGCGCTGCTACCTCGGACGTAATCTCCTGCACGTCGTACCCTCGGATACTCCTCTTGTCCATTCTGAACGTTCCCAGATTTGTCGAGAACAGAAGTATCCCATCTCTTGTCAATAACCTATTGAGCATCCTGACCCAGCGCACATGGTCCCGCTGGACATCAAAGTCATGCTCCATCTTCCTGCTGTTGGAAAAACTCGGTGGATCAAAGACTATCAAGTCAAATTTCTCACCCTCTTTCACAGCCCTTCTGATATGTTTCCAGGCATCCTCAGCGATACAAGGATATTGAAAACCAACGAACCCGTTGCTCCGCAGATTATCCTCGCACCATTTGGAATACGTGGCCGACATATCGACCGAAACGACTCTCTTCGCACCCCCGCTGGCGGCATACACGGAAAAAGCCCCTGTATACGCGAACAGATTCAGCACGGACATTCCCGCGCTGAGATCCCTTACCATCGCCCGGGTCTCAACATGATCCAGAAACAGACCGGTGTCGATACGTCTGGTCAAATCGACGGAAAACAGAAGTCCGTTCTCCTTGACCTGAACCATCAACGACTCGTCGCTCAGAATTTCATGTTGCTCACGCCCCTGGCGTTTCTTCCGCTGGTGGAACACCACGTGGTCAGCCTGGACGTATAACATTCGTGCGGCGATATCGCAGCAAACCCGCCGTACATCTTCGTCCAGACCATCTTCACTGTAATCGGTGATCCGTACATACGGACCATACAGATCAACTGTCACAGGAAGGTCTTCGAGATTCCTGTCGTATACGCGCATGCAGTCCGTGCCGTTTCTGAGCATCAGACGACGCATCTGCAACGCGTTATGCTTGAGGATTTTCCCGAAATCTTTCTCTATGTAGTTCATTGATCGTACCGATTACCTTATCTTGCCTTTGGCAACATATGATAATATAGTGGAAACGGAAAAAAAAAGATAGTGACTGACGGAGGTCCCTCATGGATGATGATACGAAAAAATTCCTGGCCGAGCTCGAAGAGAAGCATGGGGGTCCGGTGAAGTGGAGGACCTACGCCACCTGGTATGGTTCCGCCGACGGGACGTTGAGGGAATACGGAGTATTTCTCTATGTGATCGGGGGGATATTCTATTTCGAGGACTTTGAACGACTGCCGTCCCTCCTTGGATATCCGTTGAAACCGAAGAAGAACGCTCCCCCCTACGTCAAGCATGAGGGAAGCTTCAGCGGAAACGAAATCAAGCGGACGATGGTCGTCACGAAAGGTCATGCGGTGGATTGCGTCAGAGGCTACAGGAACGTCGAGAACCTGCGGGAAGCGAATCTGATCGGCAGACTCTTCAAACAACTGGTCCTGCTGGTCGAGACGACCGACGGCGGAGCCTATTTCTTCGAGCTGATGGATCGCAAACGGTTCCTTGACGAAACGAAGAAGCTTCCGAGCCAAGAGGAAGAGCCGGTCATCGACTGATATCAGGGAACATTGACGACAGGACTCCGAGAGTCCATATTTCATATACGCGAGCATATCAACGGAGGTATCATAATGGGTGCATTCAAGGCATACGACATCAGAGGTGTCTACAACAAGGATTTCAACAAAGAGACCGTCTACAAGATCGGTTTCTTTCTCCCCCGGCTGCTGGACAGCGACCATGTAGTAGTCGGCCGCGACGTGCGGACCACGAGCGACGAAATTTTCGAATATCTGTGCAAGGGAATCAATGACGCGGGCTGCGATGTATGGAACCTCGGCCTCGCCACCACCCCGATGGTCTACTTCGCCACAGTCCACTATGAAGCAGACGCCTCCGTGCAGATTACCGCGAGCCACAACCCGCCGGAATACAATGGACTGAAGATCAGCCGGACGAAGGCGATCCCCGTAGGTGAAAACAGCGGTCTGAGAGAACTACAGCAGATGGTCGAGACTTTGACCGTCACCCCGGTCCCGGAGGACAAGCGGGGTACGGTGATCGAAAAAGACGTCAAACCGGCCTATATCGGATTCCTGAAAAAGTTCGTTCCGGACCTGACCGGCCTGGACCTGAGCATAGACTGTTCCCATGGCATGGTGAACCTGTTGATCAAGGATCTGATCGGCGCCGATCATCATTACCTCTACGACCATTTCGACGGAACATTCCCTGCCCACGAGCCGAACCCACTTGAGGAGGAGAACTGCAAGGACCTGGAAGCGGCGGTCATCAAGAACCACAGCGACCTCGGAATCATCTACGACGGAGACGCGGACCGCGTGATGTTCATTGACGAGAACGGAAGGTTCATCCAGCCGGACTATGTAACGGCGGTCCTTGGCTCCTATTACCTCGCGAACGAAAAAGGGAACGTCCTACAGGACATCCGCACCAGTCGTTCGACTACGGAATATCTTGAGAAACTCGGGGCCACCGTCTACACTTGGAAGGTCGGACACGCCTATGCGAAGACGAAGCTTCGGGATATCAACGGAATTTTCGGCGGAGAGCTGGCGGGACACTACTATTTCCGGGACTTCTTCAACTGCGACAGCGGTATCCTCGCCTCCCTGATCGTCCTTCAGGTCATGGTACGGCTCAAACATGAGGGAACTACCTTCTCCCAGTTCATCGATTCCATCATCGCCTATGCGAACAGCGGGGAAACGAACTTCAAGCTGGAGCAGAAAGACGAGGCGATGGCGGCTCTCTATGATAGATACGTCACCAACGACAAGCCACAGAAGGTAATGGACTTCGACGGTTATCGCGTCGAGTTCCCAAACTGGTGGTTCAACGTCCGCAAATCCAATACAGAACCGTACCTGCGGTTGGTCGTAGAGGCAAGGACCGAGGAGATGCTCAAGGAGAAGCTCGCGGAACTCTCTGGTATCATCACAAGTTTTTCATAACTTCCGTAGCTGGGCGTGGAGTGTACTGTATTGCATCTGGGTAACATGTTGCGATATAGTGAAATCATCGGAATGAACACGTGTTCATTCCAAGGGAGGAGCTTATGAAGGTCTTGTTATTCGGCGGAGCCGGGTATATCGGTACCCATGTCGCCATGGCGTTCCTTGACAGAGGTGACACGGTCGGCATCTATGACAATCTTTCAACTGGATTGCGAAGCAATGTAAGTCCGGACGCGACCTTGTACGAAGGGGATATCCTTGATCGTGAGCGTGTCGGAGAGGTCCTTGCGGAAGGTTGGGACGCCGTAGTGCATCTCGCAGCTTTCAAAGCCGCCGGTGAATCAATGATCAAACCGGAGAAATACGCGGAAAACAACATCACGGGATCACTGATCCTCATGACCGAATGTGTGAAGCATGGAGTAAAGAACTTCATCCTCTCCTCTTCCGCGGCGGTCTACGGCGAACCTGCGTATCTGCCGATTGATGAAGAGCACCCCAAGCACCCTGAAAACTATTACGGATACACGAAGTACTGCATCGAGGAGAACCTTGAATGGTTCGACAAGCTCAAGGGTCTCAGATATGCGGCGCTCCGCTATTTCAACGCGGCCGGCTATGATCCGGACGGGAAGATGCTCGGCCTGGAACGCAATCCCGCGAACCTGATCCCCGTGGTCATGGAAGTCGCCGCCGGAATGCGCCCCAACCTGCTGATCTTCGGCAAGGACTATCCTACCCCGGATGGAACCGGCGTGCGTGACTACGTCCACGTGACGGACCTCGCCGACGGCCACGTCCGCGCCGCCGACTACCTGATGAAGAACGACAAGTCCTTGGTGGTCAATCTCGGCAGCGAGAACGGGTTGAGCGTCCAGGAGATCGTCGACTCCGCCCGCCGCATCACCGAGAAGCCGATTCCGGCCGAATATGTCGATCGTCGTCCCGGGGACCCTGCGAAACTCGTCGCCAGTTCAACCAAGGCTCATAAGGACCTCGGCTGGACCGCCCGGTACAGCTCCCTCGACTCGATCATCGAGTCGACCTGGAGAGTCTATCAGGCGAACATGGCAAAGATGGGACGCACTATCTGAGTCGCCATCAATAAAAAAGTATTTTCGAATGAAAACATCGTTGGCCATCTGCCCGGCGATGTTTTTTTGTAGACAGAACGCAGCAGGAAAAACCATGAGAGATAGAGCTTGCCGGATATATCATCCTCATACAGACGCTTGGCAAGTGTATCAAACACCCTGGCGCGGCGGGTCTGCTCGGTCAACATCCGCTTCAGCCGTGTCGTCGATCTACTTCTTGGTGACATAGCTGGAATTGATTTTCTCCATAGGTGTCCTCGCTTTCCTGAAGATATGGCAAAGCCGCGCCACAGTAAAGGGACGTGGCTATGATGTTATTGATTCATTTCGTTTCCAATACTGCAAAAGGCCCGGACAGGAGTCGGTCTTCTTCATTGATTGGGTTCGGTAATGTTTCTATGATTCAAAGATGTGATCAGACAACAAGTCATTCAAACCAATGATTCTACTGCCTTTGCTTTCATAATAACGTAGCATTTCGTCAAGTTTCCTTGTATCATAACTGGTAATGCAATCCGATAGGACATGAACGCCGTAATTTGCTTTGCACAAGTTGTAACAGGTTGATTTGACACAGGCAACGGCATCCGCTCCTGCTATGTAGAAATCACATATTCCATTTTTGGTAATGAAGTCCGTGAATTCTTCACTGGTCAATACGTTCCCTTTGCATTTTGTAAAGATATTCTCTGATACTATCTTCAAGTCTGAAGCTAATTCAGCCCCACGGGTACCGGGTTTGAAAGTCCTCGTACCGGCTGATACATTTTCATGTCGTATGTAAACAACATGAATATTGTTGTCGGCCGCCCAATCAATGGCTTTATTGATATTGCCGATGACATCCTTGTAGTTCTTCGTTATATCATTTTGGATATCGATTATTACCAAGGCTTTTTTCTGCATGGTGTCTCCTCCTGACAGGTAGATTGATTCGTCTGTTTCTTTGTATCATGTAATTGTTGACAACATCATGGCAATAATTTGCTATAACAAAAAAAATTCTGGAAGGCGGCTATCAGATGAAAATCGACAGGCTTATCAGCATTATCATGATACTCCTTGATAAAGAGCGGATAGGCGCACAGGAGTTAGCGGATAAGTTTGAAGTTTCACCCCGCACAATCTACCGTGACATCGATACGATAAACATGGCGGGTATTCCTGTTTGCTCTGCACCGGGAGTTGGCGGTGGCTTTGAAATCAT
The DNA here is from genome assembly GCA_964407735.1 of uncultured Sphaerochaeta sp. GTDB lineage: Bacteria > Spirochaetota > Spirochaetia > Sphaerochaetales > Sphaerochaetaceae > Spiro-02. The sequence goes on from CAYOWS010000008.1 coordinate 62,703, forward strand.
GCGGAAATATAAAATTGATAGAAAGGTGTTTTCGACCGCCGACCTTTCCGCTATCCTGATGGGGCTTTCCAGTCTTTCCAACATGATACGAGGTGATGAACTTGTACACGCCCTTGCGAAAGTCAAGAGTTTTATCCCTGCCAACAGAGCGAAAGACATTGAACTAAAAGTAAATCAAATAAATATAGATTTAAGTCCGTGGATAGGTAATAGCAACATACAACCATATTTAGAAATTATCAAAGCAGCTTTGCAGGATAACAAGCTGCTGACCTTTGAGTATGTAGCTCACCACGGAAATAAATCCGCACGAACAGTCGAGCCGTATCAGCTTGTATTGAAAAGCAATCATTGGTATTTCCAAGGGTATTGCCATAAAAGAAATGATTATCGGTTATTCAGACTATCCCGCATATCAAACCTACAAATTCAAAAGGAAACTTTTACACCACGGGACTATCAAAAACCGCAGTTGGATTTTGCTGATGTTCTGGCGACCATGCAAACAGAAATCAGAATCCGCATTCATGAATCCATCATGGACAGGGTACTTGATCATTGCGCTTATGAGCATTTTTCGCCAGATGGTGACGAGCATTACATTGTCAGTTTTCCTTTCATAGAGAACGAATACCACTACAATGTTCTTTTCAGTTTTGGGGATAAATGCGAGTGTCTGGAGCCGTTGCACATTCGTACGGAAATGAAGCGTAGAATACAGGCCATATCCACCCTATATGAAAACTAGAACAAGAAGCACACTTTCATATCTTCAATACTCCATGGTCATCATATTGCGATGTCTTGTTGCTTCCGCCATTTGACAAACCGCGCATATGGACAGTCATATACTTAACTAATTTTACGTCCTGCCCCTTCTGGGTCGAGAGGGGAAAGGTAGATCGGCGGTTTTGAGATTGATGACGGCCACTCGCTCCGTTCCGTGTTCCACTATCGGAAATTCATGCCTGAGGATCGCCATATAATCCTCCCCTCGTTTCAGCATGAACGACATTCATGTTTCAGGAGAGAATGGATGTCCACAGAACAGCCGGAAGAAGTCATGCGACTATAGCCTTGACGATGCGCAAAAGCGTCAACCAAATGAATGATGATTTTTCACGTCACGTATATACTTTGAAAACTGTTTGACACAACATGGAGAGAGATTCACGATAGCGGAAATACTGTCCTCTCTCGCCTGCGGACCGTCGATCTGGAGATTCTGCATGAAGAACCGAAGCAATGTCCTGTATTGCAGATAGAGATCCATAGCGACCTCGTTGCCCTCCTGAGTCAAGAGGACCTCTCCACAGGCAGTCCTGGACACCATCGATGACTGCTGAAGGTCTTGAAGCATGCCGGCGACGCTGGCCCGGGATATGCCGATTCTATTCGCGATATCCACGGAACGTACCGGGTTGTTCTTTCCGGCACCGAGTTCATAGATCACAAGAAGATACCGTGCCTTGGATGATGTCAGTTCCATACGACCTCCATTGTTAGACATGGCTAACATACCACTTGCAAAAGGACCTGTCAAGAAACCTTTCAGAAAAACAATACTTCTTTTCACAAATTGCAATAACTGATATTTATCTATACTGATTACAATAAATTACACATATTGAACAAGAATATCGTTTTCAGCAACATTGCAAGGTGCACCTTACAGACAAATGCGCCATGGCAAAGCAGATCAACAACTGGTCCTCTATTTTCAGTATTGAATGATCCAGTCCGATTAAAAAGTTGTCTCTCGGTAACTTTTATTACTACCACACTTTATATGTCGATGATGAAGATCAGGGCCTTAGTTTGTTGTTTCACTTCTTTCCTACATATGAATCAGGAAAATCATAAGAACTTGTTAGGCAAAGCTAACCACTATATGTGACTTTGGTTGTCACGGAAAACATATTTTTACGCGAATTCATAAGGTATTTACTACATATCGAGATCTGCTATACAACCGTCTCATTACGGCGCTAATATCAGTTATTTCAACTTACATTTGAAATTATCTCTTACAGACAATAATATTAACATCAAATAAAAATGAACGGAACTGTTATCATAAGAAAAACCTCCGAGTTATTGACTACTGATTACAGGTAGAGTAAACTAGCGGCGTACCTAAGAGTTAGATTGAACTAACTTTTAGCTTATAATCAAAGGGGTTGTATGATGCCACTAACAATGATTGGAATCGGAGAGGCTGGAAAAATCGCAAGAGTGAGCGGGTCTTCTGATGTCAAAAGGTATCTGGAGAACCTTGGTTTCGTTCAGGGAGCCGATGTCAGGGTACTGTCCTCGATCGGGGGCAATGTCATTGTGAATATCAAAGATTCCAGAATCGCGATCAACGCCGAAATGGCCAGACATATTCAGATTTGATTCGGTTGAATCACAAAGCAAGGAGAGCATAGAGATGACACTGGGAGAAGCGAAAGTGGGGTCCACTGTTGTTGTCGTGAAGGTTGAAGGCGACGGAGCCTACAAGCGACGGATCATGGACATGGGAATCACCAAAGGCACTGAACTGTACATCAGAAAGGTCGCGCCGCTTGGCGACCCCGTAGAAATCACGGTGAGAGGCTACGAGCTTTCTGTCAGAAAGAACGATGCCCAATGCGTCCAAGTGAAATAGAGCAAATCTGAAGGAGAGATCAGCATGAATATAAAGATTGCGCTTGCCGGAAACCCGAACTGCGGCAAGACCACGATGTTCAACGCTCTGACAGGCGCCAACCAGTATGTTGGTAACTGGCCCGGTGTAACAGTCGAGAAGAAGGAAGGCAAGCTCAAGGACAAGAAGCGAGGGGGCGAGATCATCGTCACCGACCTTCCTGGCATTTACTCGCTCAGTCCCTATACCCTCGAAGAAGTCGTCAGCCGGAATTACCTTTTGAATGATAATCCCGATGTCATCATCGACCTGGTCGATGCGACGAACATTGAAAGAAACCTATATCTGACGACCCAGCTCATTGAAACAGGCATCCCGGTCGTAGTCGCGCTCAACATGACCGACCTTGTGGAAAAAAGAGGAATCAAGATCGACGCAAAGAGACTTTCCATGGTCCTTGGCTGTCCTGTGGTCGAGACTTCAGCACTGAAGAAGACCGGCCTTGAAACCTTGATCGCAGAAGCAGTGAAAGTCGTGGAAAAGAAAGAGGCACCGATTCCTCAGGCGATATTCTCTGCGGATATCGAATCCAGGATCGACAAAGTCGTCCAGGTCCTCCCCTCCTCCATCCAGGAGTCAAACAGGAGATGGTATGCGATCAAGCTCCTGGAGAACGACAGCAAGGTGGCAGGAACCATCCGCCTTTCCGTTGAAGCGCAGGAGCTCGTCGCACAAGAGAGGGTGAATCTCGAAAAGCTCCATGATGATGACGTCGAATCCATTGTGACCGATGAAAGGTACAGATATATCCAGAAACTCGTTTCCACCACGGTCAAGAAAAAAAAGGAGAAGCTCACCACTTCCGACAAAATCGACAGGGTTGTGACGAACAGAATCCTGGGCATCCCTATATTCATAGCGATCATGTTCATCGTCTACTATATCTCGGTGACGACGATCGGAACGCTCGTGACGGACTGGACGAACGATACATTCGTCGGAGCCATCCAAGGATGGGTTACCACGGGACTTGAAGCGATCGGCGCAGGAGCTCTGATCATAGGGCTTGTAGTTGACGGTATCATCGGCGGTGTCGGCGCTGTTTTGGGCTTCATTCCGCAGATGGCGATCCTTTTTCTGTTCCTCTCGATTCTCGAAGACTGCGGCTACATGGTCAGGATCGCGTTCGTCATGGACAGGGTCTTCAGGCATTTCGGCTTGTCCGGCAAGAGTTTCATTCCTCTTCTGATCTCCTCCGGATGCGGAATCCCGGGAATCATGGCATCAAGGACTATTGAACAAGACAATGACAGAAGGCTGACGATCATGACCGCGACGTTCATCCCTTGCGGCGCGAAGCTTCCTGTAATCGCCCTGATGGGCGGTGTCATGGCAGGCTACGCGACCGGCAGCTACGAAGCCGGTGGACTGATCGCCCCCATGATGTACTTCGTCGGTATCGCCGCGGTTCTCGTTTCGGCGATCATGCTGAAAAAGACGAAGCCGTTCTCCGGCAAGCCAGCCCCGTTCGTCATGGAACTGCCTGAATACCATGTCCCTTCCGCGAAGACGGTACTGATCCACGTGTGGGAAAGACTCAAAGGATTCATCATCAAAGCCGGAACTATCCTGTTCCTCGCTTGTGTGGTCATGTGGTTCCTGTCCGCCTTCGGTTTCGGACCTGACGGTTTTGGAATGGTCGAAGAGAGTTCGAGCAGCCTTCTGGCAGCTATCGGTGGATTCCTCGCTCCTATCTTCGCACCGCTTGGTTTCGGTACATGGCAGCCGGTCGCGGCTTCCCTCTCAGGCTTTACCGCGAAGGAAGCGATCGTTTCTACGATGGGCGTCCTCGCCAATGTCGCTGGAGACACCGAAGACGCGGTTACAGTCGCTGGTGCGGTCATGGCTTGGTTCCCGTCCGTGATAGCCGCTTTCTCCTTCTTGATCTTCAACTTGCTTGATTCCCCCTGTCTGGCGGCTATCGCCACGATGTCTCAGCAGTTGCAGTCCAGGAAGTGGTTCTGGTTCTCGATCATCTATCAGAATGTGTTCGCCTATGTGATCAGTCTCTGTGTCTACCAGATCGGAAGCCTTTTCATGGGTGGCGGATTCGGATTCTGGTCGATCGTCGCACTGGTTCTGCTCGCGGGAATTCTCTACATGCTCTTCAGGCCGGACCCGTATAAAGACCTCAAGGTCTATTCAAAGAGAAGCGTCCAGACCGCAAGCATCTGAACGTAGATTGTGTTGATTGAGATGAAGGGCCGGATTGTTCCGGTCCTTCATCAATCGGAGGTATATCAATGGTGGCGAACATCGTCATAGGATTTCTTGTCGCGGGTTATTCAGCTTTTATCATCTACAGAATGATACGGGAAAAAAGGAACAGAGGTGCTTGCTCCGGCTGTACTGGTTCCTGTACCGGTTGCGACAAATGTTCTTCCAACTATATCGACAAGCTCATACAAGAAGCCGACAAGAAGAAAGTCCATGGGTAATTCAACCGGTTCCATGTTCTATGCGGCGGTGGCGTTGATTGCGATCTATCTGGTCGGAGTCTCGATCTATCAGATCTTCCTGTGGGTCAAGAAAGCCCAGGAGAAAAAGAAATCGACCCGGTTCGACAAGGAGTAGGCAATGGTGGATATCATCATCTTGTCGCTTGTGCTTGTGTTGATCGTTCTCGCCATCAGAAGTTCCGTAAAGCATTTCAAAGGCGAGGGAAGCTGCTGTGGCGGCGGCTCAGGCTCCAAGCGGAAAGGCAAGAAACGACTCGACGGTCCTGTGATCGGAACCAGGAACATAAGAATCGGCGGCATGCATTGTGAGCATTGCGCCGTCACCGTCGAAGAGGCCGTCAACAACATTGACGGAGCGATCTGCAAGGTCGATCTCAAGAAAAATATGGCGAAGGTATCCTACGACAGAAGCATAGATGACATTGCCATACGCAGTGCCATCGAGGGCGCAGGATACAAGGTCGACAGCATCAGCTGATCTTTTGCCGATCAAGTCCAGACAGTGAGGGAGCCCCCAGCAGGCTCCCTTGGCTCTGTCTGGACACTCCCCCCGCAGCGACCTATTCGAAGGTAACGGCGATATAGTCCGAGGCGAACTGGTTCTGCTGCAAATCGGTAGCTACGTAGCAATAACGATATATGCCCGCCCCTACTTGCGCCGTGCCCATGGTGGGACGGCCGGAAAGAGTGATGGGTTCACCTACATACCAGATTTCATCTGCGTATTCCTCGTCGGTCAGTTCACGGTCATCTTCCGACATCAGGATCGCCCGATATTGCAGTTCCAGGATATCACCCCGATGAAACGAAAGCATGGACCGCGCAGGCATGGCGAAGGCGTCCTGCTCCACGGGAACGGCACCGACTACGATGCCGTCAGGGAAAGTTTCGTCATAGACGATGATGATGTTCACGTCTTCATCATTGAGATACGCTGGAATGGCATAGCGGGCGCCTGTCGGCGTCCTGTCCAGCATATACAGGCAAGCGAACTGGTCTTCCAAGGTAATCCAGGTATCTACGAAAGGATCTACGATGACACTCTCTTCCGAAATGCTTTCCACAGGAGTCCGGGCAAGCTGGATATACCAGTAGGTCTCGGCGGTATCCGATTCCTCTTCCTGCTGCCAAAGTTCAAAATTCAGTTCGGAGACATATTCCAAAGAGGCCGGGGTGATGCCGATGAACAGGTCATCGGGCTCTTCCACGAAGAAGAACGAGATGTCGTACAATGGCTCGCCATTCAGGATCGTGGCGAAATCTTCTATGAACAGTGTGTACGAGGGCAAGATGCCGAGATTACGGTACATAGCCAGATATTCAGCCAGTTCCCCCTTTTCGGAGAAAGGAAAATAGACGGAGAGGCCGGAGGCCTGTTCCGAAAGATTCGCCGTCGCCCCCGAATATACGATGGCTTTTTCCAACGCCATACGAAGGGCAAAGCTCTGCTCTGGTAGTGCGTCATCAAACTGCCGGGCCAGCTTCTCAAGATCGATCAGATCGGCGTCAGTTCCTTGCGGTCCCCCATCTCCAAAGCTACGGAGTCTGAACCGGGCGCGAGCGAGGGCGGGGTATTCTTCCAGGGTCACGGGTGTCAGATGCCGGGCTACGGCTTCGAGCGCTACAGCGACATCTTCCACAGCCTTCAGATCGACTACAGAGAGCGTCGCGGTATCACCTGTAGGCATGTCCCAGGATGGTCTGTTCGTATCGATGAAAGCATCCACCAGGATTTCGCCGAACTTCTCGACAGGCATGGAAGGATCGTCGGCCAGTCTGCGGAAGGCTCCATAGTCCCACCCCGTCCCAGGTTCGAGCTCTTCACTGGCGATCAGGTAGTCCGCATAGTCCTGAAGGACCAGGGCGGTTTCCAGACTCCCCATCAGGCAGGCATCGAACCCGACAAAAGCAAACGGCGTCCTGGTTGCGGGAGTCGCATCCAAGGCTGTCGCGAGATCCGGCAGCAGCAAGGAATCTCCATCGAACCATTCATCGGCTCCATACCCGAGGATCGGGCCGCCGCCATGGTTCCAGAATACCAGTCCATAGCGATCCGCGGGGTAGTTCTCATAACAGTAGGAAACAAAAGAGCTCAACAGATCGGGATTTCCGACGCTGATCCGCTCCGGATACTGAAACAACTCCTCCAAACCGTCATCATAGGCCCTCCAGATCACCGGAAGCTCGGCGGAAATGACATCGTTCTGCCACTCGGACGTACCGCATGTCAGAAGAAGAACCTGCAAGCGGTCCGCATTGAATCCGCTGTCCATGAGTTCAAGGATATCGTCCGTAGCGTTGCCGGCATCCGTTTCGAGATCAGAACCATTCATCATGATCATCAGGGTGAATGTGCCGTCGTTCGTTTCTGTCGCGCAGGAACTGAGAAACAGAGAAAGCATCAAGATACAGAGACAAATGAGTATATACGATGCCTGTATCGTTGTACGTTGTTTTTTCATGGTTTGTTCCCTACCCCTCTGTATCCAACAATAATAAGAAAGCAGAAGACTGACAATGCACAAGGAAAATTCCTAGAGTTCTTGACACAAATGGTTCAATGAGGTATGTTATCGATCGTTCGTCAGTAGTGATGAACTGTATTCCCCTGTAGCTCAGTCGGTAGAGCAGGTGGCTGTTAACCACCCTGTCGGCGGTTCAAATCCGTCCGGGGGAGTCTCAATCAATGAAATAGTTCCTTACAGTGTAAGGAACTATTTTTTTCATCCTGCTTTTCTGTACCCAATTCCGTACTCAATTCCATTCTTGCGCCCTCCAATCTTCCATGTTATAAGTGCAATACGAGAACACCATATAGGTTCAAAAGTGTAAAAGGTAGAACTATTCAGGTACCTTTTTTCCATTGGTATTTTGAGTCTCGCTTACTGGCATCTCGCAACCATCCAAGAGACTACAGAGAGAACAACTAGGGAAAGGAGAATAATTATGGATAAGAGAATTGCAGAATATACTTTCGGTGATTATCTGAAAGAGACTGAAACATATGAGGAAGTCAAGGAGAATACCGCAAAAGAGGTATTGGTTTGGCAGATTCAAGAGGAGATGAAAAAACAGAAGATTACCAAGGCAGCACTGGCAAAGATGATGAACACTTCCAGAATGGCCGTTGACAATCTTCTTGATCCTGAATTCAATTCTTCCATAGACTCCCTGTTCAAAATAGCGTCTGCATTGGGAAAGTACATCCATATTACCCTTGCATGATTGCGTTGCAGGAGTACCCAATGTTATGTTCAAATACCAAACATAGATTCTAAAAAAATTTTACTTGCACAAATCCGTCAGTGAGAGCGAAAAACGAAAGACTTCTTGGAATTTCTCCAAGAAGTCTTTTTTACCATATCATTGCGCTGACTTTCGTGCTTACCGTCACCCAAAGAGAAAAAACGGCTACATTCCCCTGTGCATGGCTATCAATTCCTACCACATCATCGGCACAGTCGGCATGCCGTCCTTTTTCACGAGACATCTGCCATAGCCTTCAGCCTCGCCCGTCCGCATCAGGAAACCATTGACGCCGATCTCCTGATGGATGAACATGACAGTATATCCGGCGCCATCAATGCTGATGCGTATGCCTGTCGCTGTGTCGGACGACATTTCAGTCCCGGTCAGCGGCTTGACCACGGGAAGGGTCGATACCTTGAGGTCTACAGGAGCCTTTCCATAACCGACTACCGTGACCATCCGGCCACGTCCGTCGACACGGTTCTCGACGACGGCGCGAGCGCCACGAAGCATCTCGTTGTAGCGTTTGCTCAACGGATACTCATCCAGGCTCACCCGCCCCGCCCCGATGAACGATAGGGTCGCATGGGCCTCGGGGGAGGAGAACACGATATCGCCGGAAGCTGAACGCAGGACGGAGCCGTCATCATCAAAATGGAACAGGGTTTCGTAGCCATGCTCGCCAGAAGCATAGTACTCGTCGCACAGGACCAACAGGTTCCCTTCAATCCGGAGGACCTTGCGCCGGAGCAAAACCCCTTCCTGCTGGTATCCAAGATGAGAGGCTTCCACATAATCCATTTCGTTAGAGGAATGATGCCTGCCAGGCAGGGGCTCCGCGATACCGGAAACACCCCAGCTATCGAGCATCTCGGACATATCCTTGCCATCGACCAAAATGGTATTATGCCCCGCCCCACCCTTCAGGGCACGACGCTCGGGAGTATCCACATAGGTGTACCGTCCGCAATCGGTCAGGATCGGCTGGGAATTGACCATCAGGTCGACATGGAGCTGGTCGAAATGTCCATGACCGCTTCCATAGTTGCCGCAATGGAACCGGACGCACCCCGCGTCTTCGGAAAGACCGGTCCGCATCAGGTAGTTGCCGCCGCAAGGCATCGCGAAGAAAATCTCCGAAGGAGCCGCGGGAACCGGCACAGGCTGCGAAACGGGGAAGTTCCAGAGGAAATCACCATCCCTATGCCCCCTTCCGAACCAACTGAGCAACGGATCATTGAACAATACCGCAGCTTCCATGAACTGGTCCGTGACATCTATGTCGTCGCTGTCTCCCTGAAGGAACAGCCGTCCATCCGGACGGGAGAGCTTGCCAAGGCCAAGGACCATCCTATGCACATTGTCCAACAGACGCTCCGGCAAACGATAGCCTATTCGGCTGGCGACCAATACGGTATCCATGGCACAATGGAGGACCTCGGCCTGATACATGGGACTCTGCTCCCAATGGGTTCCGTCGGGAAACACCTGGAACGACAGCTCTTCGTCCAGACGTTCGACGGCGATCCTCATTGTCTCGAAATCGTTGAAATAGGCTCCGGCCAGGAACAGGCCGTGATCCTGCAACACACCCCAGTTGGAAAGCCTGTGGAAGGCGTCATGGGTAGCCAGCAAGTATTCCTTATGGACCAGGAGGCAGTCTTCCAACAAGATACGGACATCTTCGGGTATCGGAGCGCCGGCATGTTCGAACAGCTCGACGGACCGGAGCCAGTTCTCGATACGGATACCGCTCTCAAGACTCCGCCAAGGTCCCTTGGAGGTCACCGCGTCCAGCTTGACGCGGGATATCCAGTCGGTCAGGAGTTCGATCCAGCCTGCCCGATAGCGTTCTTCACCCGTCAGCAACCAGGCATGTGCGAGATGCCGGAGGAACGTATGCCGGTTGAAGGCGAACACCCATTCGACATCATCGAACGGAACCTTCCCCCATTCTATCGGGCCGTCGAAATGGACGGGAGTGGTACACCGCTCCATCTCATACCGGTCGGTGAATACGAACGTATGGTCCAGCGCCATGTCGGCCAAGGCGATCTGATCATCACACCATGAAGACACAGAGAGGCGGCACTCTTTTGCCGCCTCCTTGGGGTTGTTGCACCAGAAATACATTGCTTATCCTTTCAAGCCACTTGTAGCGACACCTTCGACGAAGAACCTCTGGAACGAGAGGAACACGATCAGCACAGGTACCAGACTGACACAACTCGCCGCCATGATCAATCCGTATTCAGTCGAATACTGACCGATGAACATGCGGATACCAAGCTGGATTGTCTTCTTGTTCGTGCTGTTGAAGTAGATCATCGGGCCCATGAAGTCGTTCCATACCGTGACGAAACTGAATATGCAGAGCGTCGCCATGGCGGGCTTCGACAACGGCAGCACGATCCGGGCAAAGATCCCGTAGTCATTCATGCCGTCGATTCTCGCTGCCTCAAGCAGCTCATTGGGAATCGACATGTAGAACTGACGGATCAGGAACACGCCGAACGCCGTGAAGCTCTGCAACAGGATAATAGAGGTATGGGTGTCCACCAGATGCATCTTGTTCATCATGATATACTGCGGCAGCATGTAGACCTGCCAGGGGATCGCGATCGTGGCGACATAGCAGAGGAACAGGACGTCCCTGCCCGGGAACCGGCATTTGCTGAACCCGTAGGCGGCGAACGAGCTGGTCAGCAACTGGATCAACGTAATGATCACCGCGAGCTTGAAACTGTTGAAGGTAAAGAGCCCCAACGGAATCTTCTGCCAGATCTTCACATAGTTGCTCCACCTGGCGGTCTCAGGAATCCACTTGATTGGGATGCTGAAAACTTCGCTGTCGAGCTTCAACGAGGCGCTCATCATCCATACCAACGGCAACAAGGTAATGAATGTAAGCAGAATCAACGCAATGTACAACGCGACTTTCGCCACGGTATTGTCTTTCTTGATCATCATATCGGCCACCCCCTACATGAAGCTCGTCCACTTCTTTTCGGCCCGGAACTGGATGATGGTGACGATACCGACGACCAGGAACAGGATCATGGACGCCGCGCTCGCCTTGCCATAGTTCCAAGCTATGAAGGACTGGTCGTAGATATATTTGACGAGTACGGTAGTCGCCGTACCGGGTCCACCTTCGGTCATGACATACACGAGGTCGAAGACCTTGAACGAATTGATCGTCAGCATGATGAACACGAAGAACGTGGAAGGTGTGAGCATCGGGAACGTGATCTTGAGGAACTTCTGCCAGGAATTGGCGCCGTCGATCGTGGCGGCCTCGTACAACTGCGCAGGAATATCCTGCAACGCCGCGAGATAGATGATCATGTAGTACCCCATGAACTTCCAGATCGAGACGATGATCAACGCCGTCATTGCCCATTTCGTGCTGGCCAACCATCCCGGAGGATTGGATACCCCGATTGCGCGGAGGAACGAGTTGATCGGTCCGAAATCCTTCTGGAACATAGCCTGCCAGACGGCGCCTACGGCTACGATGGAAGCGACATACGGAAAGAAGATCGCCGAACGGAATACATTGCGTCCCTTGAGCTTGTTGTTCAGGACCACGGAGAGGAACAACGCCATCAACATCGTGAACAGAACGGTGAAGATCGTGTAGTTGATGGTCTTCCAGAATGAACTTTTGAACACACGGTCGTTGAAGATCGACGAGAAGTTCTTCAGGCCGACGAACTGAATCGCATTGAAGCCGTCCCATTTGCAGAAGCTCAGGACGAAACTGAACAAGACCGGAATCAGAATGAATAGAGTGAAGCCGATAAAGTTCGGAAGAATGAACGAATACCCCACCAAAGCAGTCTTAGCACCAAGCTTCACACCTCCGGGAACATTATCGCCTCGTTTTGATCTTTTTTTCTTCATACCATACTCTCCCCTAGTGTTGTGAGCAGGTCGACATGAAAGCAGGGAGCTAGGCCCCCTGCTTTCAACGTTTGATAGGAACTAGTCCCTGGTGACTTCCACGAACCTGTCGTTCATTTCCTTGATACCGGCATCGACGGAGAGCTCGCCGAGCATGATCAGGGAGTGCTCTTCACCGAGCATCTGGTTGACGACACCGACCTTGTCCATCGCAGGACGGTCAGCGCTGATGTTGGTGACCTTCAGAGCTTCGGCGGTACCGGCGGGCATGCCAGCCATGGAAGCGATCGCGTTCAAGGTAGCGTCGGTAGCGGAAGCGGGGATCTGACCGTACTGGGCATAGATCGCGGCGCCATCGGGACCGGAGATGAAGTTGGCGAGTTTCCACGCGGCGTCCTTCTTCTTGGAGGCGTTGTTGACGGCGATCGGAGTGGTGGAACCGACGGTGTAGCCGTTGGGCACGTTCTCAGCATGAGGGATGACCGCGACGCCCCAGTTGATGTTGCTTTCGCCGACATTGATCTTGTCGATGATGGTGCTCATGAACCAAGTGCCCATCGGCAGCATTCCGACATTGCCCTGGATGAAGGGAGTGGAATAGTGGATGTTGGAGGTCTTGAGGGTGGCGAAATCCATTACGGAACCATTGTCCTGCATTCTGAGGGCCATGTCGTAATAGGGCTTGAGGAAGCTGTATTCGCCGTCCATGATGGTATGCTTGCCGTCCTGGACACCCCAGTTCTGCACACAAGCCTGCCAGGTGTGGAAGAAAGCGCCGTACTTCTTGGTCGCGCCGCTTCCAGCGGTGATCTGCTTGGCGACCTGCTCGAACTCGGTCCAGGTCATGTCGTTGTCAGGATAGGCGACACCGGCGGCGTCAAAGATGTCCTTGTTGTAGTACAACACATAGAAGTCGGTTCTGGCGGGCATGGCATAGAGCTTGCCATCGAACGTGAAGGTCTCCGCGGTACCGTTGAAAGAGGCGATATCCACATTGTTCGCCTGTACATAGCCGCTCAGGTCGGCGAGCTGGCCCTTGTCGAAAAATTCTTTGGTCTTGTCTGCTTCCTTGATGAAGAAAGCGTCAAGGTCACTGCCACCGTTGAGCATCACGTTCAGTTTGGTGATGTAGTCGGCGCTCGGAATGTCGATGATCTCGACCTTCACATCGGGGTTCTTCGCTTCAAAAGCGGAAACCAACGCGGGGATATAGGCCATTGTGGAGGTATCCCAGTTAGCCAGTTTGATGGTGGTCACGCCACCGGCCGCCTCTTCCTTGCCGCCTGCGGCAAAGACGCTGGTCATCGCCATGAGAGCGACAAGAGCAATCACTAATGCTTTTTTCATTTCATAATCTCCTTGTATTCCGGTTTTTCCAGATAATCCATTCTCTGTCCGGAATTTCCCATTCTGAAATGTAAAATATCAGACAAAATTCGCCAAATTTTCATTTCCCCAACATGCCGTTGGTAAAATTTTACGCTTTCGCATTTTTTTCACATATCGTATACTGACAGCAATGAAACGTTTCCTTCCACATACATTGAAAGGCAAGATCATCTGGGCCACGGTTTTCTGTATCGTCCTCGTAGGAGTACCTTCGAACCTGTTGCTCTATACATCTTTGAACCGCATCATCAATGAAAAAGTGACATCCCTCGATACGATCTGGTTGGAATCGGCGCAAGAAGAGATCCAAGACATCCTCGACAAAGCGAACCTCATGGCCTCCTGGTGTTCCTACAATGAAGAGATCCGTACCGCGCTCTCCTACCCCGGATTCTCCCCGAACCTCTCTTATTCCGAGGCCTCGGAGGACACACGGGCGGCGGTCCAGGCCGCGATAGCGGCTCAAACGACGATATCGACATATCTCAGCGCCTCGGGGATTGAATCCCATGTCAGGAAGATCGTCATCTTCAACGACCGAGGCATGACATTCCAGGCCACGACGAGGGATTGGGGACGGATCGACGACGTCGAATGGATACGCGCCTCCGACGCATACAAGATGGCGAACAGGAATCAGAGTTCCCTCGTATCCACTACCCCTAGCTATTCAATTGTCGATGGAATGCCCTGTATCAGCGTGCTTACATCGATCGGAACGGACGGTTGGATATACATCGAGCTGGATACTTCCATATTCAGTCCGTTGCTTCGTCCGTACAGCGACTATGTCGACAACTATATCATCTCGGGCGACGGTTGGAGCTATCCCTCGTCTTCGGAAGACCCACGACAACTCTTGGAAAGCGGCAATGGATACCAGACGACCACAGTCGCCATGGAAACCGGAGGGTTGAGCATCGTCAGCCGGACCGACCTGAAGATGCTCAAGCAAAGCAACCGCTATGGCATCTATATCAGCCTGGCCGTCTGCGCCTCCTCCCTGTTGATCGCCTGCGCCCTCGCCTACCGGCTGACGAATATCACGACCAAGCCGGTACGGGTGTTGATCGACCATATCAGGACGACGACTGAGACGAACGATTTCACCCCTGACCCCGATATCGAAAAAGGGGCCGATGAGATCGCGGCGATCGGCAAGACGGTGAACGACATGTCGAGATCCATCACCTCTTTGCTGGAAAAGAACGAACAGTTGTTCGAACAGCGCAAGAACGCGGAGATCACGGTCTTGCAGACGCAGGTGAATCCCCACTTCCTCTACAACACGTTGGAGAGCATCCATTGGATGGCGGTGGTACAGAAGACGCCGGGCATCGCGAGCATGGCACGTGGTCTGTCAAACCTGTTGAAGAACATGGCGAAAGGACAGGGGGACCACATTCCGCTCTCCGAAGAGCTCAAGCTCCTCAACGACTACCAGGCTATCCAGCAAGTCAGATACATGGGGATGTTCGAGATCGTAGACAAGATCCCTGAAGAGCTCAAACACTTCAGGATCATCAAGTTCACTCTCCAGCCGTTGGTTGAGAACGCCATCTTCCACGGCATAGAACCGACGGGACGGATCGGAACCATCACACTTTCCGCCCATGCGGATGAACAATACCTGTATGTATCGGTTGAAGACGACGGCATAGGCATGACGGAAGAGGAGATACTCAGTACCATGGGAAAGCCCCACGACCTGCGGGGCAGCACCCTTACGGGTGTCGGCGTCCACAATGTCGATGAGCGGGTGAAGCTTACCTATGGTGAGGACTGCGGCCTGACCATTGAATCGGAAAAAGGAAGTTTCACACGGGTCACGGTGAAGCTCAGGCTGGAATAGAGGAGATCGGGGGGATGAAATACAAAGTACTGTTGGTGGATGATGAACCCATCATCCTCTCAGGCATCAAGTTCATACTCAGATGGGAGGACTACGATTGTGAAGTCGTCGGGGCTGCTCGCAACGGGGAACAGGCCTGGGCCTTCATACAGATGAACCATCCCGATATCGTCATAGCCGATATCAAGATGCCGGTGATGGATGGTCTTGAGCTGCTTGAGAAGGCCTACAAGGAAGCCTCCGACATCGTGTTCATCATGCTCACCAGCCTCGCGGAGTTCAAACTGGTCAAACAGTCGCTCCAGTTCCAGGCTGTCGACTATCTGGTCAAGACGGAGCTCGATGAGGCCACCCTTGGAGCGAGTCTCAGGCATGCGATCGACGAACATGACCGCAGAAGCGCCGCGATGACACATAGATTGTCGAATGACCTCAACACCGGCAAGGAGACGGAGCTGATCGCCCAGGCGATCGGCCGGCTGCAACTGACGAAAGAGATCTCCCGGGAAACCCTTTTTCTGATGGGCAAACAGCATGTGTTGGATTGCTTCGCTTTTCTCGGCCTCTATGTAGTATTTCCTGGGGCCAGTCTGGAACGGGAGTATACGGAAGAGGACAGAAGACGTTTGTTCGCCTGGGAAGGTGAAGTAGCCTTGAAGATACTTCCGACCTATGTTCCGACCTATTACAGGGTACAGCCGCTGATAGATTCCGGGTCGATGTACCTCTGGTTCTGCTCCGGACTCAATCCACAGGGCTGGCGGCACCAGGTCTCACAGCTCAAGACGAAACTGACGAACGCCTCCAGCATGGTCACGGGGCTGGAGATACAGGTCATCGCGACACCTACGTACCAAGGGCAGGAAGAACTCTTCACGGCAAGGCAGTCCATGGATGACCTGCGCGACCGCTGGTACTTGCAGACCGATGAACCGAATTTCCAGACGTTGGACCTTGACGGAGTCTACACAAAGGTTGAACGGGATATCAAGGAACACAACGCGAGCGGTTTCACCTCCACCATGGACCGCATCAAGGAGAGGCTTCAGAACAGGGTCCATCGCAAGTCACAGGCCCTATGGGTCCTGGACGGTCTTTTATCCGCTGCGGCGGTAGGACTGGCCAATATCCTCGGCAAGCTTGAGGCCGACGCGGCGTTGTCCCCCTTGAAAGCGGGACGTTCCTATCTGACACACAGGTCCGATCTGATGCTGTTCCTGGAGGACTTCGAGGATATCATCCTCTCCAGCCTGGCTTCGACGTCCGGGGAGAAATCCCAGATCATCCAGAAAGCGAAATGGTATATCGGAGAGAACGTCAGGAAGAAGCTCATGCTCCAGGACGTAGCCGACGCAGCCTGTGTCTCCCCTGGCTATCTCAGCTCACTGTTCAAGAAGGTGTGCGATCAGAGTCTTGTCGACTATATCAACCAGTGCAAGATCGAGAAGGCGAAAGAGCTGATGGACGACGGCAAGGAGCGGATCAACGAGATCGCCTTCGAGCTCGGGTTCGAGAACATCTACTATTTCTCGAAGGTCTTCAAGCGGGTGACGGGAATGCCCCCCACCCAATACCTGAAGGAACTCGAAGCAAGAAGGAAACCGCTTTCCTGATATCGCCATGTCGTCCCTTCATAACGGTACGGGGCATGGTGGCATGACGGCGTGGCGTCACCAGTAGGAATCCCAGCATCCGCTGAGTCTCGTCAGCGCCTCCATCCAGTAGTAGTCGCCCCAGCTCACGCACTCATCGACACCCTCGGGGGTACAGGTGTTGTAGGGGCTTTTCTTGCTGTAGGTTCCGTGCAGGACCAGGCCGTTGCTTGCGTCGTCAGGTCGTACCCGGCAGGTATCGTAGACGGCTTTGAGCAACTTCCGGGCCAATGAACGGTAATGGGCGGCTTTCTCATGCTCCTTCAGCCTATCGAAGCTATCAGCCGCTTCAAGGAACCCGCAGGCTACGATGGAGGCGGAGGAGCTGTCCCTCGGTTCATCCCCCTCAGTGAAGATCAGGTCCCAGTAGGGGATCAGGTCGGCGGGCAACTTTGAAAGGAAATACTCTGAGACGGGTTCGAACAAATCGAGGTATCGCCTGTCTCCGGTGTGCCTGTAGCTCAACGCCAGGCCATATACACCCCATGCCTGGCCACGCGCCCAACTGCTGTCGGCACGGTACCCCTGGCATGTCTCCCCCCGGACAGGGGCCCCGGTCTCAGGGTCCATGAAGAACGTATGGTAGCTGCTGAAATCGTCGCGGAAGCTATTGGCGAGACAGGTCTCCGTATGACGCAGGGCGATGTTCCTATAGTATGGATCGTTCGTCTCATCTGCCGCCCAATAGAGCAAGGGAAGGTTCAGGAGACAGTCTATGATATACCGGTAGTTCTCCTTCGCACCCATGGGTCCCCAGGCCTGTAGGAACGCCCCTACTTCATGGAAACGGGAACAGAGCTGGTCTGCGGCGAGCAGGGCGGCTTCACGGGCATGCTCGTTCTTCACCAGCTTCCAAGCGGCTACGCACGATGGCGTATAGAGGAAACCCATATCATGATGCGCGACCTCGACCTTGTCAACGATACGTTTCAAGAAACTCTCGACAAGGATCTGGGCGGCATGGCTCAACGTCTCGTCCTTGGTATGCTCATAGGCAAGCCATATCTCACCGGGCCAGAACCCGCAGGTCCATTGGTCGTTGTCACAAGCCGGATAGTAGTCGTCCACGCTGCTATGGTTCTGGCAGCGGTATGTGAACTCCGGCAGATTCCTTCTGATTATCGCACAAGCATCGGTCAACGCCTGCTGACGTTCCTGTTCAGTCAATTCCGGGTATGTTCGCAGATGATCCATGATACCTCCAACGGTATTATCAAGTTTTCCTCTTTAGATACTTGCATTGTCCTGCGAGTTGGTCAAGAATGAATCACCGTAAAGGAGATGGTTCCGATGGTATCAGAATTATTCGGACAGAGGCCGATTGCAGGTCGGTTCATGCAGAAAATGACAGCCGAAAACAGAGAAGTGTGGGAAAATGTCCCAGCGGTTCTCAAAGACCAGGCTATCAAAGAGGCCGAACAGTATCTGAAAGGAACCTGGGATCCGATTACACTGGCGCTCTACCAGGAATTCAACAAGACCGGTGACCGGGCCCATTTCCAGAACGTCTACTTCGAGAAGCGGAGAAAACTCAGTACGCTGGTCATCGCAGAATGCCTTGAATACGAGGGGCGGTTCATTCCACAGATCGCCGAAGGGCTTTGGGCCCTCATCAGTGAACCAGCTTGGGTCATACCCGCTCATAACGTCTATATCAGGGATACTCCGACGCTTCCCTCGCCGCTGACGGAAAGGCCTGTCCTGGATCTCTTCGTCTGTGAGACGGGGGAAATCATCGCCTTGACACTCGTGACGCTGGGAGAGGTCCTGACCGCCCGTATCGGTAAAGAATTCGTCCGCACCCTATACCATCAGCTCCACACCAGGATAATCCTCCCCTATCTCAACGACCATTTCTGGTGGATGGGTGGGGCTGCCGGTGAAAAACTGAACAACTGGACCGTATGGTGCACCCAGAACGTGCTGCTCACCAGCTTCTCGATGTCCTTGCCGGAGGATGAACGACGCGCCGTAGTGGACAAGGCGACGGCCTCACTCGATTTCTGGCTGGAGCAATACGGCGAAGACGGCTGCTGCGACGAAGGCGCAAGCTATTGGCATGCGGCGGGGCTCTGTTTCTGGGGCTGTCTGAACATTCTCGACACAATAAGCGGGGGTGCGGCCTCCCCTCTGTTCCAGGAACAGAAAATCCGCAACATAGGAAGATATATCATCAATGTACACGTACAAGGCGACCTCTATCTGAATTTCGCCGACTGTTCTCCCCAAGCGGGGCTTCTAGGTGTCCGGGAATATCTTTTCGGACTTGCCACGGAGGATACCGGGCTGATCAGACAAGCCTTGCTTGACTGGAACAATGATTTCAATATCCATCTGCTCAAGGACAAGCCCGCGACCTCCAGGGATCCGGGAGACAACGACTACAATCTATGGTACAAGCTCCTTGACTGCCTCCATGCAAGCGAGATGCGGGCCGCCGTGATACCTGAGGAGAAAAACCCTGCGCCGTTCATCTGGTATCCGAGCACAGGGCTCGCCATCTATCGGTTCGGCGGCTATACGCTGGCAGTCAAGGCCGGTTGCAACGACGACAGCCACAACCACAATGATGTCGGAAGCCTGATCCTGTATCATGGCGAACACCCGATGTTGATCGATGTCGGAGTAGAGACCTATACAGGCAAGACGTTCAGCCCGTCGCGGTATACGCTGTGGCCCATGCAGAGCCATTATCACAATGTCTGCAATTTCGCGGATATCATGCAGGCCGCCGGGCCAGAGTTCAAAGCGACACAGGTCCTGGCCAACGAGCAGGTCGTTGAAATGGAACTGAAGGACGCCTATCCCATTGAATCAGGTCTCAAAAGCTATCGCCGGACAATCAGACCGACAGCCAACGGTATAACAGTCACGGAAACCATTTCCGGAAGCATCCCGCCGACCCTGACGATCATGACCATGGATCGACCAAGCGCGCTAGCAGGCGAAATCCAGTTTGAAACCTGGAGCATCCACTACCAAACGGATACTGTCGCCGTCATAGAAGAAATCTCAATCGACGACCCCCGTCTCCGCCAGGCATGGCCGGACAAGCTCTACAGGATACTCCTACCGTTCGACGGCACCTTGACCTGGACGATCGTAGGGAAATAGACAATGTCTTGCCCTGGAGCCATTCGACCCAGGGAACGAAGAAATCAGTTCACCTGCTATCGGTTCGCAGTATCACTGGGGACCAGTAGCTTTTTTTTGCATAGCGGGGCTGTTTTTGGGCGAAAACCAATGGTGAACCAATGGAATACCAATGGGTTTCCATTGGAGGAACAATAAGGAACCAATGGTGGAACAATGAAATTGAGGGAATGTGGTGCAGCTCCGCATGGCGCATGTTTGTTCCTGCAATAAAAAAAGGCTGCTCCGAGGAGCAGCCTTTTCTGTATCAATAACCGAAATTATTTCACAGGATAGTGGGCAGCCAGGAAGTCGATGAGGACTTCGTTCAACTGCTTGCCAACCAACAGTTCTTTACCGAACATGGTGTAGCCATCACCACCAGCGGCCATGAAGTCGTTGGTAGCGCACTTGTACGTAGCGTTCTTGTCGATCAACTTACCATTGAGCAGGACACGCTTGATTCTGCTGCCGGCAGGAGAGAACTTGCTGTAGACGACCTGCAGGTCGGTCTGGGAGAAGCCTCCGTTCTGGCCAGGCAACTGGCTGTAGCCATGCTCGAGAGCGGCGTAGACATCAGCACCGGTCACTTCGACGACAGCGATCGTGTTGGTGAACGGCAGTACGTTGTTGACGTCGCCGATCGTTACAAGACCCGGTTCTATGGAAGCGCGGATACCGCCACCATTGGTGATGGTGAAGTCGGCACCGGAAGCCTCAGTCATGGCTTCACAGATGATCTTGGAAAGGTTGGTCTGCTTGGTGCGGACGTTTTCACGAGCGCCGTCAAGCTTCACAGGGATTTCCGCGATAACGACATCCATCATGGCTTCAAGCTGCTTGTCCATGTAGTCGATATAAGCCTGTACTTCAGGATCGGCGGGAACTTCGGTGATACCGAAAGCCTTCGCGATCTCGGAAGTGGAAGGATCAAGGACTTCAGCGGCAGGAATGAGCATCGGATACATACCGGTAACCTTGTCATTCTTGACATGGATCTGGACAACACCCACGTTCTTCAGGTATTCACCGGTCTGAACGATCAGGGTTCCGTTGACGACCTTGCCTTCCGGCAACGTGGTGTGGCTGTGGCCATCCACGAAGAGGTCGATGCCGTTGAGGGCTTCACAGATCTTGTCGCTGGTCAGGCCGGAATCGCCATCGGGATCAAGGCCGATATGGCCGAGGACCACGACGAAATCAACGCCCTGCTGACGAGCGGTGTCGATCGCCCACTGAGCCTCTCCGAGGACATCAGACTGGGTGGGATCAACAAAGATCACGCCTTCAGTATTCTTCGGATGGGACTTGGTCTTGGTATCGGGAGTGGAAAGACCGATGACAGCCACGGTGAAACCATTGAAATCATACAACTGATACGGCTGGAACAAGAAATACCCATTCTCGTCGACGACGTTGGCGGCGAGAACCTTGAGGGATCCATTCTCTTCCGCGATTTCGGCGGCTTCTACCAGACGGTCGGTACCATAGTTGAAATCATGGTTGCCAGGAGCGACAGCGTCGTACCCGAGCATATCGAGGAGGACACCGACGGTTTCGCCTTCGAACAGGTTCGCCAGGTTAGTACCATGGGTGACGTCGCCGGCGTCAAGCAGCAACCAGTTGTCGGTGATGGACTTGCCCATCTTCAACAGGGTCGCGAGCTTGGCATATCCCATGCCGCCGTCGGCAGGAATGATGCGTGCATGTACGTCATTGGTATGAACGACAAACAGATCGAATTCCTTCGCGCCGTCTTCGTTCTTCTCGATCATCGTGACACCATACGGATACACGACAGGGGCCGAAGCCGTTACCGCAGGAGCGGTCGGCATAGCGACTTCCACGACAGGGGCGGGTGCCGGAGCGGGGGCGGAAGGTGCGGCAGCGAACATGCTTTCGACATAGCTGACGATCGCATTGACCGCTACTTCAATCGCATAAGCCCTGTCGTCCTTGCTGATCCCCTTGGGATACGTAAGAGCCAAGGTACCGGGCTTGACGATATCAAACGTCACTCCATCGAGCAATGAACCGTACTGCTTGATCAGGTATGCACCAAAACCAGCGACTTCTTCATTGGTGATGAAAGAAGGATAGACGATTGTCGCCTGTCCATCATAAGCCTCCACCTTTGCCTGATAGCCATAATAGCTGATCGTGGCGGTGACAGGTTGTTCCTTCACTACTTCGACAGGAGCCGGAGCAGGAGCGGGCTCGACGACCGGAGCGGGTGCTGGCGCAGGCTCAACTACAGGAGCGGGTGCCGGCGCTGGGACCGGAGCCGGTGCGGGAACCACAACAGTTACAGGAGCCTCGGGCTCAGCTTTCGCGGTGCTCTGACAACCGACGAGAGCAAAAGCCAACAGGACGACCAGCAACGCTGCAGAGATAGTTTTTGAAAGACGTTTCACGTGTTTCCTCCTCATGACGTTATCATGTGTTGTTTTACGTATTCATATTTACTATAACACACAGTCTAAAAACTGGATACAGAAATTACAAGGCATTTTTTCCGATTTTCCCGTAGAAAGACTAATTTTTCATGGTATTTTCATGTTTTCCACCCCTTGACAGAGACGTAGAAACAGTATTGTGCCAACAGATTCCCACAGAAAATAAAAAAAGACCCATGGATATGCCACGGGTCTTTCATATTGCCGACAAGGAATACCGATTACATCAGATCCTTGGCCTTGCGAGCTGTGTTGCCACTCTTCTCGCAATATGCGACATGACGGAGTTTGCCATTCTCGAAAATGGACTTCATCTTGATGACGCCGCCCCAGCGACTGGTCAAGACTTTCTCACCTTCACGTCGTGCGTTCTTAGAAACATTGCCTGGCATATACGTATCCCTCCAATAAATTCACAATCCGATTCACTATACAATATTCTTGCATGTTAAGTCAAATACCTGGGCAAGAATTCTTGCTGCGACAAACATACCCATGAGACATGTTTTCGTCAAGCATTGTATCAAACCACAAAAAGATATTATCCTTTGTCCATATGGCGAACACAACGGAACGGCTGAAGCATCTGGTCAGAAACATATTCCTCATTCCGGTATACATCTACAGGGGCGTCATATCCCCGTACCTGGGGCCCTCCTGCATCTATAGCCCGACATGTTCCGCCTACATGCTCGACGCCGTCCACAAACATGGAATCGCAAAAGGGTTCATCCTCGGGATCACCAGGATATTCCGTTGCAACAGAGCCTTCATGGGCGGCCCCGACCCTGTTCCCGACGTTTTCTCATGGAAACAGATCAAGGATTCCTACATCATCTTCCGCAAACCGAAAAAAAGGAGAAAGGACCGCGGGTCCTCCCCTACAGATCCATCGACAACTCCCTGACGAACGGGATCAGCACCTGCAAAGCGTTCTCATTGTACCCGCCTTCGGGGATGATGAGGTCGGCGTACTCCTTCGTCGGCTCTATGAAATTGAAATGTCCGGGACGGACCACTTCCAGATACTGCGTGATCACCGATTCCGCGGTCCTTCCGCGCTCACTGATATCACGCCGCAACCGACGGATGAACCTGATATCGTCGGGAGTATCGACATAGAGCTTCAGATCCAGCAGGTCCCGGATATTCCTGTCATGCAGAACCAGCAGCCCTTCGATGATGACCAGCGGCCTCGGAGAGACCTTCACCGTCTCGTCCTTCCTTCTATGATGGACGAAATCATACTGCGGCATGTCAATGGACTTTCCCTGCTTGAGCATGGTGAGGTGCTTGTGAAGCAACTCGGTATCGAACGCATCCGGATGGTCGAAGTTGAAGGCGGTGATATTCTCATTGCTGATATATGCCGCCGATTTATAGTAGCTGTCCTGGGCGATGAAGACGAAATCGGAACAGACCTCCGAGATTTTCCGTACAATAGTCGATTTCCCCGATCCGGAACCACCCGTTATGCCGATTATCTTCACATCCTTCATCTGCCATATCTCCTGGAACCAAGTTGTTCCTCTATATATACTATCCCATCTCCTTGATGACAAGTACTGATTTCAGATTCAGCATCAAACGTATCAAAATTACGGCCTTTCTTGACGGATCGTGAATGCGGGCATAAGCTGAAGCATGGACAATACTCCACACAGCTACAGCCGGCTCGCATTGGGATGCCAGCATTTCGGGTACGAATCTCCCTCTACGGGCGATGCTATCTCCATGGAAGAAAGCCTCCGGATGCTGGACGCCTACACCAAGGCGGGAGGAACGCTACTGGATACGGCGAGATCGTACCATATCTATGACGGCCGACCGCCGTTGAGTGAACGGTGCATAGGCCTCTGGCTACGGAAGAAACATGAAGAACTCGGAGACGACGCTTATCCGCAGTGGAGGAAACGGCTGACCATCATCTCAAAAGGGTGCTATCCACAACTTCCGGAGCGTATGCCACGATTGAACACCACGGCGATCCTCAACGACATGGAGGCGAGCCTGGACGCATTGGGGACGCATATCGACCTCTGGTTGTTTCATAGGGATGATCCGACGAGAACCGTGGAAGAGATAGTCGACTCATTGGCGACCGCTTTAACCATCATCAACACAAAACAACCACTCATACGGGCGACCGGGGCTTCGAACTGGACGGCACAAAGGATCCATCAGGCCAACGACTACGCTCGTATGCGATATGGAAGACCTATGTTCGTCGCCAGCGAAGTGGAATGGAGCCTCGCCCTCGCATCCAGACCTTTCGCCGAAGACATGGTCCGAATGGATCTGGATCGGAGCAAGACGCTCTACGCCATGTCGGACATGCCGGTCCTCGCATACACATCCCAAGCGAAGGGACTCCTCTGTTCAGACGAACCCATATCAAGTGGAAACGACTGGGAACGATTCCTGTCGCCGAAAGAAATCTGCAAGGCGAACCTTGCGTTGAAAGAGCTTGTACAGGACATCGCAAAGCGGAAAGGAATATCCCCGGCGGCGGTATCCCTCCTGTGGCTGATCCAACGGGAACCTCCGGTCACGATCCCTGTGCTTGGATGCAAAAACAGCGGGGAACTTGGACAAGTCCTCCCGCTGCTGTCACAGGATATCCGGCTTTCCCATGAGGAACTGAACAGCCTTGATCAGATTCGCATGGCCGCCATGGCTTACTTGCATCCGAACGTATAGATCGTCGTATGCCTGTAGGTCTGATCCGGTCGCAGGATGCAATCGGGGAAATTCGCATGATTCGGGCCATCAGGATAGAACTGGGTTTCGAGACAGAACCCGGCGTGGCGGCCATACTTCGCATGTCCTTTTCCATCTTCTCCATCAAGGAAGTTCCCAGTATAGAACTGGACCGCAGGCTTCGTCGTCTTCACCGATAGCGTCCGGCCACTGACGGGCTCCACCACCTTGGCGAACTCCCTGAGTCCAGCATGCCCGTCGGACAGAATCAGACAATGGTCATAACCACCGCCAGGAACTTCAGCGATGTCACGCCCAATGGGTTTCGCTGAATTGAAGTCAAAGGGTGTACCGGCTACAGGAAGGATCTCCCCGGTAGGAATCAAAGCGGAATCGACGGGAAGATACCTGTCGCAGGCCAGGCAGACCTCATGATTCAGTACAGGACCGCTTGCGGCTCCCCCCAGGTTGAAATAGGAGTGATTGGTCATATTGAACGGAGTAGGTCTATCAGTGGACGCCTCATAACTTATGACCAAGTCCCCGTTGTCCTTCAGCAGATAGCTGGCGGCGACTGTAACGGCTCCAGGAAAACCACCGTCGCCATCGGGGCTATGAAGGCTGAGCATAAGCCCCGGCATACCGTTGACATCGAAGGTCTCCGCATGCCAGACGCGATAGCTGAAGCCGGCGCGACCACTATGGAGGCTGTTGACCCCGCCATCGTTCGTCTCTACCTGATAGTCGTTGCCGTCGATGGAGAACCTGCCTTTCGCGATCCTGTTGGCGAAACGTCCTACGGTCATCCCGAAATAGGTCGTAGTCCGTGTATAGGGCTCCAGGCTGCCGTAGCCGAGGACGACATCCTTCACCTCACCTTTTGAATCAGGAGCATGGAACGCCTGCAAGGTCGCGCCATAGGTGGAGATGTCCGCCCGATACTGTCCAGCGATAAGCGTATAGAGAAAAACATCCTCTCCTGTGGAGGTAGTACCAAAAGGCCGCTTTGAAACCATCGCAATCATCCTCCTCGACTCCAGATCAACGGAATCGTGCATAAGTATACATC
Organism: uncultured Sphaerochaeta sp.; assembly: GCA_964407735.1. Taxonomy (GTDB): domain Bacteria; phylum Spirochaetota; class Spirochaetia; order Sphaerochaetales; family Sphaerochaetaceae; genus Spiro-02. Next base: position 89,256 of record CAYOWS010000008.1, read on the forward strand.
GGTGAACAGGGCAAAACAACCGCCAAATAAATTATTTTCCCTTCTCTTCGGCTCGTTTTCCCACTATAGGCATATCGCCGAACTTCGTCTCGGCGACAGCGGATACGGTATCGTCCCGCAAAGTCCCGGTGGCCTGATAGGCGATCCGGAAGAGCGACATCTTCAACTTTCCTGAAAATGCGAACTTCATGCCGTCGAAGGTCCCGTCGTTGAAAGTAGTCGTATTGCCGAACAATGTAAGCGTACCTTCAAGAAACCCTTTGTCGTTCCAGTCGGCGGTCACCTGGCCGGTCTTATGGCCGATCGGAGTATCGACTTCGATGTTCCATACCCCGACGATCGCATCCAAAGAGGCGGCGCACGCACCGGCCAAGACAAACAGGCAAAGCAAACTGATGATGAAAACGCGTCTTTTACGATCCATGGGAAAACCATACCTCCAATTCAATCCAATGAAAACAGTCGGGCTGTGTCTTTTCATAAACAAAAAACTGTCGCAGGATCCGGACCGTTGGTCAGAATCTCACGACAGCCTCATTTGCGCTACGACGTCAGGAATTCTTGTCGTCGCTCTTCAACACAGCCAGGAACGCCTGCTGCGGAATCTCGACGTTTCCGACCATCTTCATCCGCTTCTTGCCTTCCTTCTGTTTTTCCAGAAGCTTCCGCTTGCGGCTGATATCTCCACCATAGCACTTGGCGGTGACATCCTTGCGGAATGCGCTGATCGTCTCCCTCGCGACGATACCGCCGCCTACCGCGGCCTGAATGGCGATCTTGAACTGCTGCCGGGGAATTTCATCCTTCAACCGTCCGCAGACCATGCGCCCGCGCTGCTGGACGTTCCCACGGAATACCAACTGGCTCAACGCATCGACGGGATCACCGTTGACAAGGACATCCATCCTCACGAGATCGGTGGTCTTGTATCCAATGACCTGATAGTCGAAGGAGGCGTACCCGCGGGAGATCGACTTCAGACGGTCATAGAACTCAAACAGGACTTCCGCCAACGGCATCTCATAGATCATCTCGACACGTTTCTCGTCAAGATAGTTCATGCCGGTCTGGATACCGCGTTTCTCCATGCAGAGGGTGATGATTCCGCCGACGTAGGTCGTCGGAGTAATAATATTCGCCTGAATGTACGGCTCCTCCACTGAATCGACCCGCATCGGGTCAGGATAATCCAATGGATTGTCGATGTTCAGTGTCTCGCCGTTCTTCATGTGGACGATGTATTTTACCGACGGGCTGGTGAACACGATCGAAAGATCGAACTCCCGCTCGATGCGTTCCTGGACGACCTCCAGATGGAGCAATCCCAGGAATCCACAACGGAAGCCGAACCCCAGCGCCGCGGAAGAGTCCTTCTCATACACAAGGGAGGCGTCGTTGAGCTTCAGCCGTTCGATAGCCGCCTGCAACTCTTCGTAGTCGTTGGTATCGACGGGATAGATTGAACTGAACACTACCGGCTTCACGTCCTTGAACCCATCAAGGGCTTGCGCGGCGGGATTGGCCAGAAGCGTCACGGTATCACCGACACGGATATCACTGATCGTCTTGATCCCGGCGATGAAATACCCGACGTCACCGGCCTGGAGGCTTCCGGTCCTGACCAGCTCAAGCTGGAAGACACCGAGCTCCTCGACCTTGTATGTCGCCTTGCTGTGCATGAACTGGATCTCGTCACCTTCCTTGACCTTCCCATGGAACAGCCGGAAGTGGACGATGACACCACGATACGGATCGTAGTGCGAGTCGAAGATCAAGGCCTGCAACGGAGCGTCTACATCGCCCGAGGGAGGGGGAATCAGCTGTACGATCTGTTCGAACAACGCATCCACCCCTTCGCCGGTCTTCGCGCTGACAAGCACCGTCGCATCGGGGTCGAGTCCAAGGTCATGGTCGATCTGATGCAGGCAGGACGGGATATCTGCGCTGGGCAAGTCGATCTTGTTGATGACCGGAATGACTTCCAGATTATGCTCCATGGCCAGATAGAGATTCGCCAGAGTCTGCGCCTCGACGCCCTGTGAGGCGTCGATCAGCAGCAAGGCTCCTTCACAGGAACTGATCGCACGGGAGACCTCATACGAGAAGTCTACATGTCCCGGTGTATCGACGAGGTTCAGTTCATACCTGTTGCCATCGGCGGCGACATAGGGAATCGTGACAGCCTGGCTCTTGATCGTGATGCCTCGTTCCCGCTCGATATCCATGTTGTCCAATATCTGCGCCTGCGCAGGACCACGGCTCGTCACCAGACGGGCCTTCTCAATGAAACGGTCCGCGAGCGTCGATTTGCCGTGGTCGATATGGGCGATAATGCAGAAGTTGCGCGTAAAACGTGAATCTTTGGACATAATGCTCCTATATGCTATGTAAGGCTCGTAGCGCTTTCAACGGCTTCAAGACCAAGCAGTTCCCTGATCTGCAGGTCGTCGAGCGTCTCATGCTCGACCAACGCAGCGGTGATCTTGTCAAGCTCGTCCCGATGCTCGGTGAGGATCGCTTTGGTATCATCCATCGCCTCGGACAGAATCCTCGTAACCTCGGAATCGATCTTCCTCGCGGTCTCTTCGGAGTAATCCTTGTGCTGGACGATCTCACGGCCGAGGAAAAGAGGTTCATCCTCTTTCCCATATGATACGAAACCGAGACTGCTCATGCCCCATTCCGTGACCATCCGCCGTGCGACTTCCGTCGCCTGCTTGATATCATTGCTGGTTCCCGTGGTGGTTTCACCATAGACAAGGTCCTCGGCGACATACCCGCCCATGCAGACTTTGATCCAGTCCATCAGCATGCTGCGGTTCTTCGTGTAGGCATCCTTCTCCGGCAGGCTGATCGTCAGACCGAGGGCCCTACCATGAGGAATGATCGTGACCTTGTGCAATGGATCCAGATTCTTCAGATAATAATGAAGCAGGGTATGGCCGGCCTCATGGTATGCCGTCGCCTTCTTCTCCTCTTCCGTCATGAAACGGCTTTCCCTGGCGACACCGAGCAGGATCTTGTCCCTGGCCTGCTCCACGTCGGACATGGAGACGGTCTCCTTGCCTTCCCTTGCGGCGAACAGCGCGGCCTCGTTCACGAGGTTTGCAAGGTCGGCTCCGCTGGTTCCGGGCGTGGCGCGGGCGATACGATGGAGATCGACATCGGATTCAAGCTTCACCTTCTTGCAGTGGATCTTGAGGATCGCTTCACGTTCCTGGATATCGGGAAGATCGACCACCACCTGGCGGTCGAAACGACCGGGACGCAGCAAGGCGGGATCAAGGACGTCGGGACGGTTCGTAGCGGCGATCACGATGACACCGCTTGCGGTTTCAAATCCATCCATCTCGACGAGCATCTGGTTCAAAGTCTGTTCACGTTCGTCATGACCACCGCCGAGCCCGCTGCCACGGGTACGGCCGACGGCATCCAACTCATCTATGAACAGAATACAGGGGGCGTTCTTCTTTCCCTGCTCAAACAGGTCCCTGACACGGGCGGCGCCCATACCGACGAACATCTCTACGAAATCGGACCCGCTGGTATGGAAGAAGGCCACACCGGCCTCCCCCGCCACAGCTTTCGCAAGCAACGTCTTACCTGTTCCCGGAGGTCCCACCAACAGGACTCCCTTGGGAATCCTGGCTCCGATCTGCTGGAATTTCGCCGGGTGTTTCAAGAACTCGACCACTTCCTGCAATTCGTATTTCGCTTCCTTCTGTCCGGCGACATCGGCGAAAGTGATCTTGACATCGGTATCCATATACTCTTTCGCATGGCTCTTGCCCAACGAAGACATCATCTTGCCGTTGGCTCCGCTCGCCTGTCTCCACAACATGATTGAGAAACCCAGGAAGATGATCCAAGGAAGCATCTGAAGCAAGACCTGTAGGAAAGAGATATTGCGTACGGTACCGGAAACGGTGACGTTATACTGCTGGAGGGTACTGAGCAAAGTCTCGTCGAAATATGGAATCCTACAGCGGGCGCTTACGGAATTGATCAGGGTGAACTTGATCAGGGAACCCTCTTCGATCTCGACGGACACGACCTGACCGTTCTGGACATATTTCATGAACGTCGTATAGGGCACTTCCTGAAGCGCGTTTCCTGGATCACCAAGCAACATGAAGACGAAAGTGGCGATCAGAACGACGAAGACGATCAGCGCTATCCTGTTCTTTCCGGGCTGGAGAGGATTGTTGCTCTTCTGCGGGCCGCGGGGGCGCTGGGAACCGTTGTTGTCGTTGGGTCTCCAATAATCCTTCCTGAACGAATCGTTGTTTGGATCATGATTACTCTTGTCATCCCGACTGAAGAATGGATTGTCAGGTTTGGACTGTCTATCGGAAGATTTCCGATCATCGGTATGCTTCGCGTCCTTATCGTCTTCAGGACGATTCGGACCGAATTTGTCATCGTTATTCACTGCATTCATTCCTTTTCAACACACTATAATGTGATAATCCGATTCGGGCAAGGGGACCGACCTTAAAACGCCGGGCCAGACGGTCCTTTCCGCCCCATGCTTTTCCCATGACTGCGACCAGCCCTCCACGGTCCTCCAGCACGGGGATGTCATTCGCCGCGCCGGCGGGTAATTTCCACTGGCCGATCAACTTGGAGACCAGCGTCGTTCCTCCGGCGAGTTCAATGGAATCACCGTCCCGCCAAGTACGGACGATCAACGGAAATTCAATCGTGTTCTCTGGAATATACAAATCAAGAGGGGCTTCCGCCAACAAGGATTCGACAGCTTCCGTTCGTTTCAATTCATATCCTCCGGGCAGGGAAACCGTCGAGGTCGTCTCCGACAAGTCCATGGGGACGGCATAGGAAAAGGAGCCGCCGGGCAAGGCCTTTCGCCAGACCAGCTTGCCGGAAACTATTTCAACGATGGTCTTGCACCCACTTATCACGATATTTTCACCGTCAAGACTCCCATCAGAGAACATCGAAGCGACCCTGCATGCCATTTCATGACTGAGCTTTACGAGGCCGTCCCCCTGCAACATCCCCCACATCCGATAGACGGCGGCAAGCCTGATGTACTCGGGCAAAGCGGATATCGCCCGTATGTCGGCGGTGACACGGTCCTCACCGTCCGGCGACAAGTACCGGTCCACGGAAGCCGCCGCAAGCTCAAGGCAGTCCACCGCCGCCGAGGCTTTCTCCGCGAAAGAGCAAGCCGTGTTCCGCGCCGACGGGAATACGGACAGGACAGAGGGGACAATGGCATGTCGGATCCGATTGCGGAGGTATGCGTCCTGTGCGTTGGTGGAATCCTCCACCCACACCAGGCCGGCCGCGGTCAGTTCGGCTCGCAATCCTTCACGGGTCAAGCGGAACGCAGGTCGTATGAGAGCTCCTCTCTTCGCGGATATTCCTCGCAGGGAAGTCAAGGCGCCACCTTGCAGCATGCGCATCAACAATGTCTCCAACTGATCATCCGCGGTATGCGCAGTAGCGATATATGAGAAACCAAGATATCGTCTCTTGCTTTCCAGTACTTGATACCGCAAGGTTCTGGCGGCGTCTTCAGTACCCATTCCTCTTAGTAAGGCGACCTTCCTTATTTCGTCCCTGCCCAGATCGAGGACTGAAAACGGAACGCCCAACATGTCGCAGTTATGCCGGTTGGTCTCCACCTCCCGTGACAATTCCTCATCGGACCGCAGACGATGGTTCACATACGCGGCGTGGAGTCGCCCTGTGGGGACGAGGAAAGAGAGGGCGTACAGGAGGCCGAGGGAATCGCTTCCGCCGGAAAAAGCCACGAGGACGCCATCTTCCGGATTGACGGAATGCTTGTCGAAATAGGCCGATAGCTCAGCCTTGGTGGACTTTGCGATTGTATTCAACCATCGCCTCCTGTAAGGACATCCCGTTCAGCATCGCTTCAAGGGCTTCAGCCCCACGGGCTATGCCGGATTCCAAAGCGTCCCGCTCCCCGCCCGGCTCCGGTCGTTGCAGCACATGTTCGACCACGGTATGGGAGGCGTCAGGACGGCCGATTCCAATATATATCCGGATGAATTCTCCCGAACCCAACTGAGAGATCAGGGATTTCAGTCCATTGTGACCGGCGGAGGAGCCGCCTTTCCTGATCCGTATATGGCCGACGGGCAGATCCAGGTTGTCACAGACGACGATCAACCGTTCCACATCGTAGGAAGAAAAGTATCTGGCGATATCGCCGGAGTTGTTCATGTATGTCAGCGGCTGGACCAAACGGAATTCACCCGTCTTGGTTTTTCCGACGGCCTCCCTATATAAACGAAAACAGCGTTTTTTCAGATTACACTGAAAAAACGCTGCTGTTCGCTCAAGGACGTCGAAACCGACATTATGACGGGAGTATTCGTATTTGGTACCAGGATTTCCCAATCCGAATACCAGAAACACAGGACACCTCCTATGGCTTATTTGTCAGCCTTGTCAGCAGCGGTGGTGACCTCGGCTTCAGCGGCGGCATCAGCTTCGACAGGAGCCTCTTCCTTGATAGACTTGACTGTAGCCACAGTGGCGTCGGTTTCAATGAGGAACTTGACACCGGCGGGAACAGCCAGAGCGCTGACCTGAAGGGTCTCGTTCAACTGAAGTCCGGTGACATCAGCGATAATGACTTCAGGCAGATCCTTGGGCAGACATTCGATTTCAATTTCGTGGATGATCTGTTCCATGACGCCACCTTCACGGACTCCGATCGGAGTTCCTTCCAGGGTGATACCGACACGGGTGCGAAGAGTCTGTCCACGGGTGACCTCGAAGAAGTCGACGTGCTTGACGACGCCACGCATCAGGTCTTCCTGGAAATCTTTCATCAGACAGTCGAATTCCTTCTTGCCGGCGGTGATCGTCAGCAGGGAGGTTTCGGAGAAATGCTTCATCTTGTTTCCGAACTCTTTCGCATCGAGGGAGATATGCACAGGGGCGTTCTTGCCATAGACGACGGCGGGGATACGACCACTGCGAAGCAGACGACGGGAACCAGCGGAACCGAAATCTTCGGTTCTCAATTCAGCGGAAAGCTTTCTTTCGCTCATTTGAAACTCCTGATACTCTCATTGGGTCCTTACCAACCTCCTATGGCCGGAAGTCCCAATTACCATGGGATACAAGTGTCCAAGACACTTTGAACAGGGAAGGCAGGATTCGAACCTGCGTATGCCGACACCAAAAACCGGAGCCTTAACCGCTTGGCGACTTCCCTATACCGTGACATACATACAATGCACGCTGCGGTATTCTACACGAAACCGCAAGCTTGCACAATACTTGGAATTGAGTAACTCCTGATACTTTCGCTGCATGGTAACGAGAGGCGGGAAGAAAACATCCATGGGGAAAAACGAGCCCCGCCCTTACAAGTAAATCGGTTTAGTCTTCGTCCGCGTCAAAATGTTCGGAGGCGGTATCATAAGCCTCCATGATCGCGGTCTGCAACTTCTCACGGAAATCGCAGTTGATCGGATGTGCGACATCCTTGTATTCGCCATTTTTCGTCAACCGACTCGGCATCGCAATGAAAGATCCATTGTGCCCATCGATTATCTTGATGTTATGTACAACGAATTCCTTATCGAAAGTTACAGTGATATAAGCTTTCAATTTCCCTTCGTCCTGCACCTTTCTTACCCTAATATCCGTTATCTCCATCATTCCCCCTACGCAATTACAGAGATATGCACACATATTCTACCATAGACGTTCTCAGCACCTATGGCCGTTATAGTGTACCATCGCAAAGTTGATTGCACAACATTTTTGCACGGAAAGTACAGACATCATCTCCAAACTCAGTTGCAACAGCACGACCAACGGCATCAAGCGCATGGTCATCCAGACTTACCGCATACCAGGCCGCACCACTGCCTGTAAGTGATCCAAACGTATTTCCAACCGCCTTGCAGGCGGAGTCCAGCACCGAATAAAATTTCTCATGCCCTACGACAGGAGAGAAGTCATTATAGAACGGCCAGTCCATGCAGTCACCGCCATACAGGCGACGGACCTCAGCAAAGGAGAACTGGGCGGCGACTTCTTTCCGAGAGCCCTCCCGCAGAGCGTCAAGCCGGGAAAAAGCCTTTCCCGTAGATACGCTGAAAGTACGAGGCATCACGACCAACACCTGATACCCTACGGGAGTATCCAAGACCTCCAGCAGTTCCCCTCGCCCACGTCCCCAGGCGGAAGTACCTCCGCACAGGAAGAACGGGACGTCGCTTCCGATATCAAGCCCTATCTCCATCAAACCCGCCGGTCCCAGAGCGTCCGAGGGAAACAAAGAATCCAAAGCCCGCAGGACCGCCGCGGCATCGGAAGAACCACCGCCCAGGCCAGCCTGGACAGGTATCCGCTTGATGCATTCGATGGAGATGTCTCCCGCGACTCCAGAGCGTTCACACCACAGTCTCGCGGCTTTGCCCATGGTGTCTTCTCCGGTCGTGCAGATATTCTCCAGCCCTTTGACGGAACAGGAAAAACCGGAACCGACACTGGCGGACACCCTCACGGTATCATGCAACGATATCAACTGAAACAGAGAGGACAGATCATGGTAACCGTCTTCCCGTCTGGCGGAGACAGCCAGATGCACATTGATTTTTGCGAAAGCATCCTGGGTGACTATGCTAGGCAACATAGAAGGAAGAATAACAAAGGCGACGGGCGGTGTCGAGTCCTAAACCCGACAAGAATCAGGATTTTCCCATTATCACCCGATGATTTTCGTGTACATCGACGATTTTTCACATAAAAGGTTTCTCCCAAGAACACGAATCGCAGTTGTATTCCACTTGTCACCCACTCGTATCTACGCCCAGGCTCCCAGCTCCACCATTCTAGAGACTGTCTTTTCCGCCCATCCATTGTTCGCCTGAGGGTTTCCCGGACTCGGGTGGATGATCGAGCCCACCACATATGGACCATATCCCGAAGCTTCCAGCGACAGGGAGACTTTCGCAAGCTTTTGCTCCGCGTATTTCCCGACGCCGATCAGATACTTGGGGTTCACAAGCGACAGGATATCCTTCAGATACCCGTCACAGAGCAGTTCCATGGCCTGTTGCTCATTCTTCGGGAGTTTATCCGGAGTAACATTCCTGGCACGCTTGCCGCTATCAAGAAAAACGAGAGGACAATAGTTCATGACACAATGAGACGCGAAGAAACGCTCCGCGGTTCCGAACCTGTCGGACATGAGTCCCCAGAGGCGCCGGCCGCTGACTTCACTGCGGGTCGTGGCGAACCCCAACACCGGGCGGCCCGGATGTTCAACCGGAGGAGTCCCGACAGAAGCGTCTATCCCCATCCAGGAACGGACGGCATCCACCTCTCCAAACGGAACACCCGTCTGGGCCATCCCGAAAGGGCCGGGATTCATTCCCAGCATGAACACAGGGACGTTCGCATGGACGTACCGTTCAAGATACTGCTCATGGGGTTCCCAGGCATAGACCAGCGGGTCATACACCACCCCGTCGAAAGTGAAACTCAGCCGTTCTATTTCATCTCGAAAACGCAGCGTTCTCTCAACTATCCGCCTTGCAAAGGAATCGTCCATCCTTTTCCTCCTTCATGGATTGTCCCAGGAACCCGAATCATATCAAAAAGCCGCCCTATAGGCAAACAATGGGAATTCCCGTATCCTATACCCAATATGGAACACACACGGTCACGAGACACAGAACTCAAGGGAGTCATTTTCGACAAGGACGGTACATTGTTCGATTACCGCCTTGTCTGGAAAGACGTCCTCAGCTCCACGGTCTCCGCGGTGCTCGCCGCTTTAGGGAAAAAAGATACGCCTGAATTGCACGATAGCTTCCTTCATTTGCTCGGTATCACGAAGACAGGGGTAAATCCGCATGGACTGGTGTTCACCCACAAGCATTACAAGACTTTTTTCAAGATGCTTGGTTTCTGTATCAGGTACGGCATCAATCCATTCATTGTCCCGGCGCAATACAAAAAGGCGTTGAGAAGCACGCAGAAACAGATAGTCCATACGTTGGACGCATTGGATTTCACCCCGCAGGTCGAGTTGCTCACACGTCTGAAGGAGCATGGGTATCGGATAGGTGTCATTACCAGCGATACCGCGGAATCCTGCGAAGTGTTCCTGGAGCATATGGGACTCATGCCGCTGGTCGAGTTCATCGCTACACGGGATCATGGGATGAAACGAAAACCGCATCCTGAAGCTTTTCGCGCGTTCTGCAACCAAACGGGGTTGTCACCGACGCAGGTCGCGGTCGTCGGCGATACGGACACGGACATGTTGTTCGCCCGCAGGGCAAAAGCGGGGTACACCGTGGCGGTGCTGACCGGAAGCAATGATCTCCCCGTCCTGACCCGGCTATCGGATGTCGTCTATCCCGACATACAGGCGATACACACCGACCGGCGTTTCTTCCCCGCCTGATCAAGATACATCCCCACGATGGCAGCGCAAGCACCAGGAGACGGGCGTCGCATGGTGCGGGACGGGTGCGGTCTGTCCGTGGGGGCTGTTCCAGCAGGGCCGGCGCATCCGTATCAGAAACCTCTCAGGCCATTCGGTCCCTTCTTCAACAAATCAAGTCTCATTTGGTGAAGTAGTAAGAACATACTATAAAACTATCTCTTTGTTTGACAGTCAGTTAATCTATTATTGACATTTAGCATATATTCTGTAAAGATTGAAAACGGAATTTAGAATATCACAGATATAGTAAGAACATACCATGCATCGCGCATGGAGACATAAGGATCACAACACGAATGAAACATTCATGGGAAGAGCTAGAGGCCTACCGAGGTTCTCTGTTTGCGGGAGAATGGCCGACGATTCCAGAACTCTTTGAAATATCACTCAGTCAATTTCCGGAACGAAACTGTTTCACCACTTTTGATCCTAACCGAAAGACGATGTCCTACAGAGTCGTCCATGAACATCTGCTGAGGATCTCCAGCTACCTCCAGGAAGCCGGACTGAAAAAAGGCGACAGGGTCATTATCAACGGCAAGAACTCCCCCCAATGGGGACTCGCCTATCTGGCCGTCATGTTCGCGGGTGGCGTAGTGGTCCCTCTGGACAACCAGATGCCTCCGGAACGGGTCACCACGCTCAGTTGCTTCTGCGACGCCGCATTCCTTTTCGGGGATTTCGATGTCATCCAAAGAATTCCCGAAGAGGAATCATGGTTCAGGATGCTCAAGGGGGCCTTCACGTTGAAAGGGCACAGCGAAAGATGCCCTTCCATCATGGATATCCAGCCAAAGAGCTTGCAGGAACCGGTCCGATGTTCTTGCGACGAGCTTGCCGCGATACTGTTCACCAGCGGAACCACGGGCAATGAGAAAGGCGCCATGCTCACCCATACGAATATAGTCAGCGATGTGTTCCAAGCCTGCGACGGCATCTTCCTCAAAGTCACCGAGCAGGATGTCCTGTACGCGTTGCTCCCGTTGCATCATAGCTACTGCTGCACCGCGGTGTTCCTCGAAGCGATCAAGCATGGAGCGGAATGTGTGTTCGGGCATGGGATCATAGTCAGCCGCATGCTCAACGACATGAAGCAGGGAAAAGTCACGATCTTCATGGCGATCCCCCTTCTATATAATAAGCTTCTCGCGGGGCTGATGAAAAAGGTCCGAGAAAAGGGGCGCCTGGCCTATGCGTTGATCCGTTCACTCATGTGGGTCAACGGAATCCTGAAGAAAACGTTCCATATCAATCCGGGAAGACGCTGGTTCAAGGCGTTGCTCTCGGGACTGGGCATGGACCACAACAGGATCTGCATCTGCGGGGCGGGTCCGCTCTCCCCCAAGGTATTCCACCAGTACCAGCAGCTCGGGCTCGATTTCATCCAGGGCTACGGTCTGACGGAGACCAGCCCGATCCTCACCCTGAACCCGATCAGCAGGTTCAAGATAAAATCGGTGGGAATGTGTTTCCCGCTGGTCGACATGAAGATCGACGATCCGGACCTGTTCGGTGTCGGAGAGGTGCTGGTCAAGGGTCCGAACATCTGCCAGGGCTATTATAAGGATGAGGCCAACACGCAGGCGTTGTTCACCGAAGACGGATATCTCAAGACCGGGGACCTCGGTTCCATGGACAAGGAGAAGTATCTCTATCTCAAGGGGCGGGCGAAGAATCTGATTGTCACCGAGGGGGGTAAGAACGTCTACCCTGAAGAGATCGAGGACATGTTCCAGCTCTACCCGCAGGTCGACCAGATCCTGATCCGTGGATATATGGAGAAGAAGGACCTGAAAGCGGAAGGCATCGAGGCGGTCATTTATCCTAGTGAGGACTATTACAAGGGCAAGGATCTCGACAGTCCGGAAGTCAGGAAGGAGATCAGCCAGATCGTCCACGAGGTGAACCAGAAGCTTGTCGCCTACAAGAAGATATCCAAGACGACGATCCTCGACAAGCCGATGGCCATGACCAGTACAAAGAAGATCCAGCGCAACAAGGTGTTGAGGACCGCGCAGGCGATATTGCATATCTGACGCTTTCGCAAGGTCATCATTCAGGAGGCTGTCGCGGCCAAGCCGGAAGGCTTTCGGTGCGGCGGCCTTTTCTGTGGGCCACTCAAAATGCGGACCCGGCATCCCCCTCAGGAGATCTCCGCAAGCCGGTCCTCGATGATCGTGCTGGCCAGCAGCCCGTTCGTCTCGACCTCCAGCCGTTCCAACGCCCGCGAGCGCGCAAGGACCGGGCCTCCGGTGAAGCACGAATGGAACAGCAGGCTCAAGCAGAGATAGTACACAGAAAAGACTCCGACCAGAACCAAGGCTTCTTCAAACCGTTGTCCGTTCGTCGCCGACGAATTGAGCAGGTTGGAAAGGAACCCGACGAGCACTCCGCAGGGGAATATCGTCATGGACTGCTCGATGATATGGACCGTTGAGGCGCGTTCCCCGGCCCGGAGGCTGAGCAGCTTCCTCACACGCGTCTCGAACGGCTCGATCTGGTGGCGTTCCTTCAGCCCGTTTCGTGAGAGCAGGTCGTACAGGTCCGCATACCTTCCATGGGCCTCGGCATGGGCTTCCTCATCCGAGGGTCTCCTTTGGGACAGGGTCAGCAGGAGGATGCCCGCCGCCGCCAGCAGTCCGCCGCCGATGCACAGTCCCAGGGCCAGCTCGCTTGTGTATACCGCATGGAACATGTAGCTCACGAAGAACAGGCAGACGCCAATCAGCCCGAGCACCAGTATCACGATGCGGCTGACGTCTCTCCGCCGCACGTCCTGTTCCTTCATCCGGGCGATATAGTCCCTGATGATGGGTTCACTGTATTCCATGGAGATTCTCCTTTGTCTTTGGTTCGGGCCGGGGATCCCCGGCCCGGTGTCTTCAGGCGCAGGTACGCCTTTCATTGATTCCCGTCACCCTCAGTGTCGACGGCCACGCCTTTCTGGAGATGCAATATTGGGGCTGGCCTTTCAAGACCACCAGACGCAGATCGCCGCACAACCGTACCTCCAGCTTCAACAGCTCGGAATGGTCCTTGAACACGGGCAGGTCATAGTGAAGTCTCCCAAGGCAAGCCTCCTGACGGACGGTCTTCCCCCGTCCGCGATCCTCCCTGGCGGCCCATTCTATCGCAGGGGGAATGAAGGTCATGAGTACCCCTCTCTCCGGATTTTCGCAACAATTGCTCTTCGTGCGACGATTTATACTATCAAAAGATAGGAAGATTACAGTCTTCCGGTTCTCATGTCGATATCATTCTTATACAGAAATATTGCACCGTCAATATAGCAATATCGCTTGTGGTACAATTTTTCAGGTACCGCACACCCTTTCCGCATCAGGCTGGCTTCGGACGGCTGGACTATCTGGACGGCAATGGAGGCCGGCATCGGTTTCCTCCGTTCCGGCAAGGACCTGGAGCACGCAGGCAAAGGGCGGAGTAGAAAGAAAAAGATCGGACCGCAGGGTGAAAACCTTCTCCCTGCGGTCCCTTCACTCTTTCAAATAGCTAAACAGGCGAATTGACGGGTGGTTGTTAAAAACCTAGAACTGGTAGCTATTCGCCGTATCTTCCCCATAAGGGTGACCCGTTCCACCTCCAGACCAATAGGTCGCGTCTCCCTTATGGCCCGTAGCAACTTGCAGGAACCCGGTTCCAGTTGGTCTCAGACCAACCAAAGAGTTAGTGGTTCCTATCCTCAACACCCAACCAGCTGCTTTCTCATCTTGGGTTAGTCCAAAACTCTTCACTAGGCTATTCACGTCATACTTGTTCCATTCTTCGGCAATTTCATTTCCTGTCACCGTGAAGGTATTTACTACTCCCGGGTCATTTCCCATTCGCTGGACATATCTTCCACGATCCTTGTTCATCACCACAAGCCCACCGCCAGGGCCTGTTGAGCCTAACGCGTACTTTGGTTCACACTGTCCTTCCGCTGGATCTGATGGCAGCAATGCATTGTCGGACAGGATGGTCCGAGCCTGGACTTTTACCACGTTGCTTCGTTTCCAGCTCATCCTTGTCCCGGCACTGCTATAATTCGTAGCATTTGACCAGTCGGTCCAAGTCTCGCCATCATCCATGGACGTCCGCCACTGCAATTGACTTGTTGACGGATAAGTTTGTTTGCCATCCTTTGCGAATACGATATCAGGCATGCCTCCCGAGTACTTGGTCGTTGTACCGGTATTGTAGACCGATATCAGAGGGAGCGGCGCCTTTTTGAACTCTTGCTCAGCATGGCTCAGCACTTCGCCAGTGGAAGCATCCACCACCACGGACTCAATCTTCACGTCTCCCACGGTATCAAGGCCAATAAGGAACCTTTTCTCATACGCCGTCCATGTCGCCCCTTCTTTTCCTGTGGTGTACCGGTATTTCAGGATCCCTGGCTGCTCAGCGTCCAGAACCATCTCCCATTCATATGGAGCGTTTTCTTTGTAGACAGTCATGGCTACACCGTCTGCCGCCAGTACGGGCAAGGCAATCCCCTCATCTACAGAAGTAGCGTAGTTGTCATACCCATCCTTTGCGACGTCAAACCAGAGCTTTATGCTTCCACCTTTTTCCCTATCATACGGGATCAGTACATCGGCGGCTCCTTCTGAGTAAACAAGCGCCGCACCAACAGCATCGTCATATGATTCTCCGTACTTGTAGAGGATTTTCGCACCTTCCGTGATGCCATCACCTTCTCCGACGAACGTAACCTTCCATTCGTAAAAGGGATCCTCTTCGCTCGTTGTCACGATGGCGCTGGCACTGACGTGGAGTTGGTGGAACAGGGTTATCCACTTGGCATCGCTAACGGGGTAACCCTCCTTCGTCGCTCGCACGTACAAGCTCTGTCCCCACTGAGATTTATTATCCCTGACTGATACGGAACTGACGAAACTTTCCAACGAGACCCATCTACTGTCATCGGGCTCCGTGGGGATATCACCTGTATTGGACACCACTTGGTATTCCAACGTCGGGCTCTCGATTCCAGGATATACGATATCGACTCTCCAAACACTTCCATCACCAATTTTCTGGGCGGACAATGTTGGTGTGCTCAGCTTCGGGGCCAGGAACAGGGGTTCGCTCATTTCGGAGGTTACCTCCTCATTGCCGGAACCGTCTACCAATGTCGCACGAACTGTCACCGGGACCGGTTCCGATTGATACGTTACACTGAAGGGGATGGTATACTCCTTCTCTCCAGTGCCATCCTCCACCGTATAGAACATCTTCATCCGCAGGTCATCCGCCCCGTATACCGTGGCGTGTGAGACCGTCACCGTCCATTTATTCTCAGAACTCTCCGAGAACTCCATCTTAGGAATGGAGAGCGGGGAGTCTACCGGGAACGATGTGGCAGCAGAGCCGAAGGTTTCCGTGTACGTCAGGCCGATCGTATGCTCTCCGAAACCCACTATGATTTTCGAGTCTTCCACCGTAGCGGGGAGATCGTCCACAGTGAATACAAACCGCTCGGGGGCGGACGTGTACTTCAACGTAACCCCCGACATGTTCTCGCCGCCCACTTCCACGCTCAGCGTGGTCAGGTCCACGTATCCGTCCACCACGACGGGCGTCCCTGACAGGGAGACCCCCGTCATCGTCGGCGCGGGCGTACCGCTATCACATCCCGCCAGCGCAAGCACGCACGCCAGTGCCAGCACTATGGACACCGACATCAGTACCGTCCGTCCCTTTTTTCTTTTCATCATCTTTACTCCTTCGCCCCCACGGGGCTTGTCTCATGATGTTTCTCATCCACGGAATCACATGCCCGTGCGCGGGCCTCGGAACGCCTTCGCTCCGAAGCCCGCGTACTCGCACGCGACTTCCTCCACCGTGCCCCGACGTACAGGTACACCCGCTCGTCGATCTTCCGCACAATACACCTCGTAGCTTCCGGCGGAGCCCTCCTTTTTTTATGGACGCCCTCTTTCCACCGCCGATGACAACGGCTTCAGCGCATGGAACCCCTCCGAGTCCCAGTACCCAGGACCCCTCACCGTCCGGCACCCGCACAGGGTCAAGGCGAGCGCCAGGACCGCAAGCGCGGCCAGTGTCCTCCATCGCCTCCCACGCACCCGCACCCTATGACCTTCCGCGGGACGGGGCCTTGGGCTTTTTCCTCCCCTGCCACAGAGTCAGCGTCGTCACGGACCCGCTCGAGCACTTCAGGTGAACCTTCAGACCGCGGCTCGTCCGACCCACGTACGCCACGTCCTCCACACGCGCCAGTACGCAGTCATCACCGCAGCGGATCACCACGCTCACATCCCCCTCGCGCCCCGGCACCAGCGTGTACAGCACCTCACCGTCACCGCTGCCCAAGCTCAGACCGCACAGCGTCGCCCCCACCTTCTCAAGCCCAACCATCACCGCCTCCGCGTCCACGGCATGCCCTCCTTCCTTCCGCCCCCTAGGCGTACCAGCTCATCGAGCAGCCCCTCCAGGTCCACCGTCCCCGCCTGCTCGGCCACCGCCCGTCCGTCTTCGTACAGGCACGCCCATTCGTCCAAGGACCACCTCTCACGCCTCGCGCACACCACGCTGGTGCCGGCGTGGGTTCCAAGGCCCCTGCACAGCGCATCCAGCGTCAGCACGTCAGCCATCCCTCCGAAAAGAAGCCTGCGAGTCTGCCCGCCGCTGTCGTCCAGGCGGTACTCCACCACGCTCACGATCTCCTCCTTCATACTCCCCTCCCCGCCAGCCTTCTCCACGCTCCGCCCCAGGTCCACTTCACCGGACGCTCCAATATCTCCTCGGCCTCGCGAAGCAGCTTCCCAAGCCCGTCCTCCCCGCTCGTGTGCCGCCTCATCTCCCCAAGCCCGTCGCGCCCCACCAGCAGGTTCCGCCTCGAGCCCTCGTCTCCGGGACGCCACACGCTCACCACGTACACGCTGTCGCATGCGCACCCAAGGGCAAGCTCACGCCCCCTCTGTTCGCACAGCTCCGCCTCATGGCCCCTCTCGCAAGGCACGTCCCGCTCGGTAGTCACCGCCACGCCTCCGCCTTCCCTCATCCTGTACACGTCAACCACGTAGTCCTTCATCCCGTCCCCCTTTCCTTTCTTGTCGTCCCAAGGCTCCATGCCCGGCCCTCGCATTTTTCCGCCTATATGTGCCGCCCCTGCCTCGCGTCGGCGAACAGCGCGTCCACCAGCGGCTCCAGCTCCTCGCGGAACCGCTTCGCAAGCTCCTCCGCACGGCCCCCGTCCCCGTCCACCAGGTCCCCGTCCTCGCACAGCAGCGTCCACGCAGGCACGTCCAGCGCCTCGGCAAGCCGCTGGAGCAGTCCCAGCGTAGGAGTCCTGTCCCCGGCCTCCAGCCACCTCAGGTACGGCGCGGATACACCCGCCTCACCTGCAAGCCGGGCACGGCTCATGCGCGCTTTCTCACGCGCAAGGCGCAGGTTCCTTGAGAACGTAAGTCCAAGCATCCCCGTCCCATCCATCACATGCCCCCCGGTGGACGCGAAGATGCCCGGCGGAGACGCCTAGGACTCCGCCGGGCGAAGGATGCTCGCCGCGGGCCGTCACAGGGAAGGAACGCGTGCGCCGTCGCGCACCGCGGCATGGCGCACAAGGAGAACGGGGGGAAAAGGGCGGACACGCCTTCGCGTCTGTCTGTGCGCGGGCATGCCTTCGGACATGGGGGGAGCCGCGAGGGCCCGCCCGACGGACGGGCTCCGCGAGGCGTCACGGTCCCGGCCACCAGAGAGGGGCCGGGACGTCGGAATGAAAAAGAGGCCGGTGCTCGCCGGTATGGGATGGACGGGCACGACGAAACGCCCCTTCCATCGGAAAGGGGCTGCGTCGCGACGATGTCGCCGTCAGCTAATGAATGAAACGAGAGAGAGAGAGAGAGAAATTTCCGCCGGGTTACGGCCCTCGCGTACACGCGAGGCACTAAAAAGGGGCTTCCTCACGGCACGGAGGCCATGCTTGCCGTCATGTATGGCGGATATGCGGGAACGGCCGGGGCACGCCCCATGCCCGAGGGCCGGCAGTGTGCATATGGAGAAGACGGACGGCATCCCGCCGCCCGCCGCCGCACCGGCGGCCCCTTCTATCGCAGGGGAATGAAGGTCATGAGTGCCCCCCCAGATTTTCACCATAATTGCTCTCCGTACAATGATTTATTCTATCACAAGAAGGAAGATTCCAGTCTTGCGGTTCTCATGTCGATATCATTCTTGTACGGAATCGTCGCACCGTCAATCTCATATTATCGCTCAAAGTACAATTTCTCAGACGCCGTACACACCTTCCGCTCAGGCTGGATTCGGACTGATGGACGATCTGGACTGCGCGGGAGGCCGGCATCGGCTTCCTTCGTTCCGGCAAGGAGCTGGACGAAAGGACGGGGAGAAGACCAAGGCATTCCAGCACCCCTGGTATGCATTGAACACGTCTCCAAGCGTGAACAGCATCAGGAAGCCTCCCTCGGAAAAGAAAAAAGGCGTCCCCCGCCATTGGAAGGACGCCATGAAGGGGCCAGCCTTTCAG
>CAYOWS010000009.1:0-107231 GCA_964407735.1 uncultured Sphaerochaeta sp.
TAATGTTCCTTATTGCATCAGTCTGAACCTCATTGAATGCAGGAGCAGTGTAAGTGGTATTCACGGTATGGGAAGCATTTGAGGAATCTTTCCATGTAACATCCATGGTCCGATTGCCGTAGAATCTAGGATATACGCCCTTGTAATTTGGAATATTAAAAGTCGTACTTCCATTTCCAGCACCAAAGGTAGTCCCGATCATCGCAAAAAGTGCGGAATAGGCCGTTCTTGAGATCTCCCGACCGTCACAGTACATCCAGCCATCGACATTGACCTCAACAGCAAACATGGCGACCATTCCAACAGGAACATAGTTGCCTTGCAGACGAACGAAGTCGGAAGGTTTGTCTTCTACCCCAGCCCAGGGTACTGCCGCTGCACGTGCGGCAGAATATGCCTCGAAAGCGTCCAGCGACCCTAGCTTACTGTCATCCTTGACCATAAAAAGCTGACCGTCGAGATCCGCTCGTTTGACTGTATCGCCGTTCTGAACATCGTAAATCGTCAAAGCAAGCATGGACGCAGAACTCCCAACAGTCACCATCCTATCCAACGCACCAGCCGGTAACCTAGCCATATCGATGGTGCCGGTCAGCTTCGAGGCATCCAAGCTACTGATCTGTGAGGATGTATGAGTATGGGAAGTTGGAGCCTTCCCATTGACGGCTGTTTGCAAGGCATTGAGCAAGGCCTCCACAGTTTGTCCAGAACCGTTCTTCACGTCTGTAGTCAAAGCTAATGCAAGCAAAGCAGAAGCCGCAACTTTTCCCTCGGGAGAAAGAACATTAGTATTTCGTGCCGGATTTTTATTTGGAAAATTTGAATCCGTGAAATCTGTTCCCTGTATCAAAGAAAGAACATCTTTGATGAGAGATACTCCACTGGTTGAAGCCAGTCCATGACCACGAAGCGGTGCAACCGACGGAAACTTCGCCGCAAAATGCGCTGGTTTCAAACACTGCAATACCTGTTTGATCGTAACCTTCCATCCCTTTTCAACATTGTGAGATGGATCCTGTACCAATAATTCCAGATTTTCTTCCTGTTCATCAGTCGCAACAGCGAAATCATAGGGATCGAACTCTGTAATAGACTTTTTTGCCATTTCTTTATCTCCTTGTAGATTATAAAATAATATGAAGTATACCATCTGCACTTACCCAAAGATCACCTTGGATAAGATTGTCCGCCGAAGTAGGCAGTTGCTTTATATCAATATTCATTGTTCGAGCTGGAACCATTCCAGTTACTTGAGATCGACTGAAATCATCCATTCGCAAGTCTGATTGCTGATAATACCCGTTGACCACGCAATAATACTGCCATTCACTTGGCAATTTACCTAATTCGGCATAACCTTCGCGTTTCCACAGATATTGACCTGTCAGAAGTGTCGGCACTATTACAGACCAAGGCTCAAACCCAAGGGTGAATTCCCCTATACCAACAGGCTCCGTATCGAACCAAAGCTCTTCTGCAACGGGATTTCTTTCAGCGGTATCAGAAACTGAATATTGCGCAATAATCGACTGACCTTTATCACCTTGCTTGCCATCCATAACTTTCACTATCATTGCGGAGCGAGTCATATTATTGCCAATCGCTGTTATTGAAAGAATATCATCCGACATATTCTCTGGAGTAACAACAACAGGAACCGCTTGTGTTGGATTAATGATGACACCGATATTCTCAACTTCTACTCGCACATCTGAGTTGAAGGACTTGTCTACCCAAACATTAATGGCTTGTCCGGAATATGGAGTTCCGTCCGCTTTGTATCTAAACGATACTCCGCTAGTAATTATGGAAAATGTGACTCCACTACTCCCATCTTTTACCTTCGTGATACGTGCGGACTTCGTCATTGTTCCACATGTAGCCATAATATCAAGAGCGGATCGACCAATCAGAGCCAATGCGTCAAGGGTATATTTTCCATCTACCAAATTCACCGGCTGATCATCCACTTTAAGAACAATATCCGAAGCAAGCCCTTCTTTCTGTACATGTATGGTAATAGGCGATTGTCCTTCTTGTGGTTGATCTCCATCTGGTAAAAATATAAAAGTGTTACCCGACAGTGTCATATCCAAGTATCCAGGTTGAATCTGTTTTTTGATAGTTTTTGTTACAGAATTTGCTCCCACAGTAGCAATGACTGCTATGGAATCCTCATTTTGTAATAATTTCGGGGTAATAGAAAAAAATCCATCATCCCCCATATTGGCAAGGGATCCTGCTATACGAAGTGTTGGAACAGATGCATACCCCGACCAAATGATTCTACCGATTATTGAGGAAAGAACTGGCACATTGTCACAAGTAAACAGGAAAGAATCAGCTGATAATTCAATTTGTAGCAATGCAGGTTCAATTACTTTTGTTATTTTCCTTAAGCATCGTAACGTATGACATGTCAACACGATATCTACCTGATCCTTATCAGCCAGCACTGAGGCAGGAACTATACTTTGTCCTTGATTAAGTGGATACTCAATATCATCACAGACCAGACGCAGATCTGATACGAGTCCACTTTTTGAAACCGTTACAACGATATCTTGTTTGGGAACAGGAGCCCCATCCGCATAAAATCTTACGATTTCGGAAGAAAAAGACATATATAGGTTAGGAATTTCATAAGTTTTTGTTACATACTTTTCATCACTCCAGTCCCCAGCAACGAGTTGTACCAAGGTATTCTCAGTCTGAAATAAAGAACTGGGAATGATAGTCTCTCCAGAGGGATTTAACGTAAGCTCCATGGTTCCGACATAGAGATGCATTTCCTCTGTAATTGCTGTTTTCTTACATTTCGCTGTAATTTCTTGATCTTGTAACAATTCTCCATCATACGAATATGTAAGAGTCTGTTTTGATAAAGCCAAAGATACAAATTGGGCAGGAGAACCGTTTTCACCTCGTATCCTTGTCCAAGTGTATGAGGAAGGATCTAACGAGGCAGTCGACGAGAAATCTGTATACTGGCCAATATATTTACCATCTACATCATTCATCTGTGAAGCATCCACAGGATCGGAAATATCGGAATATTTTATATGCAAATAAGAAGCCTTGCCATTCAACCCTGAGGATCCAGTAGCACCGTCGGAGACTCTGGTTATGGTTATTTCATCCATACACTCTTCCGAAAAACATGCAAGGCGCAAAATATCGCCAGTAAAAAGCGGAAAATCATGTCTTAATGAAAAATCCATGCTAGTGGCATTATCAATATCTATCCAAGTAGTGCCATCGAAATATCTCCATTGGCATCCCCACAGTCCCCCGTATAGCGTAGCATGTAAAGTAAGTTCAGGATTGATAGGAATGGAAGAATTTGCAGTATACTTAAATGTTGACTCTCCTGATACAACAACATATTTTGCATTCTCACCATCAATGAGCTTCGAGATAATACGAGTTTGAGTCAACTCTCCACAAGTTACTTGTATTTCTATAAAGCCTTCAGAATTGAATAAATCTGGACTAATTATATAATTATCAGAAGCTAACGGTGGATCTGATTCGATACTGTTGATGTACAAAACAGGTGACTCTATCATTCCTGTCGTCGTTACTTTTAGAGTGATCGTCTGGGGACCCTTAAGTGTAAATGCATCTGTATATGCAAAAAAAGACGAGGAAAGATCTACAGAAAGAGTTTCAGGAATTACTACGGTCGGTTTATTCGCAAAATTTTCCGCATATTCAATTTCGTGAACGGTCCGTGTATAATCTATAGGCGATACTGCTTCACATTCATACTGTACAGTACAAGATTGCAACTGTTCACTTCTACTAATGATACGCACCAGGGTTTTGATAGCGGTTATCGAATCTTCAATTTCGATGATTGAACCAATATCAAAGATTGCTTTTTCTCCAAACGTATAAGTTATTGAACAATTCTTGTTTAGTTCTGTCAGAATATGACGAAGCTTTGTAGCGTTTTCTGCATTAAATATATATTTTGCCGTATAGTCATAAGGATTATTACACACTTCAGAAATTGTATGTTTTGTAGATGATGCAAGCCATACATCTCCAACGATTTTCAGTTCTGTCAAATCATATCCATGATAATACCACAGGGGTGGTATCAGAGGTTGTTCAATATTTTCGACATAGAATCTTGCACCCTCGGAATCAAGCTGGAATAGATGTAGCTGAAAAGGCATAACACTGCCATTCCATTGAGATACTGCGTCATCTACGTGTTCACCATTACCTATTCTTGCTGTTACTTTCAGATTCTGTATGTCATAAATCTCTTTATCTTTCACAGAATATGGTATCAACCAACTTTTTTCTTTCGCCTCTATAGGAAATATTTCTCCATATTTTAGATTTTGCTTATTTTGAGTACTTGCTGCTGAGGCCCATACTACTTGATTTCTCTGATACTCCAATTGTGAATATTGTATCGTCACACCATCATTCTTAATATCGGACCGGTTTATCGAAAGGGAATTGTAGAATTCTGTGATTTGTGATTCTGCCACAGGAGTTGTCTGCGCAATATCTATGATTTCAAAGTTGCCAGCTTCGGTAGCACGATATGTCAATCCATATTCATATAAAGCTGTTTCAATAACCTCAGATAAAATCTCTCCTTTCTTTATCTGAAACAACGGGAAAAATTCTGAACGATTGAACGGACAATCTAAAACATACTCATACGTCAAGTTCGCAGCAGCAAAGAGTTTATGGACCAATGATTTTTCATGATTCGCAGTATTGATAAGTTCCAGACTTGTCCATCTTTGCGCAAAGACCGTTCCTTCTTTTATGGAATCTGAAGACAATACATCAACTTTCCCAAAAATAGTCTTCTCCAGCAACTTTGTATTGTCCATGATCTGGAGAGAGATCGGTTCGGATCTCTTTTGAGTAATTTTTTGCCTTACGTATGGACGGATTACACCGATGAAATACGGTTCCCCTTCCCGTTTCATCACAGCCTGGATATCTTCGGTAGATGTAAAAATTCGGGAGGTTACACCTGCGGAATTCTTCAGCTGGAAATCACAGGTCTGTATTTCATGTTTGCCCGCTTTACCGATACAAAGCTTTCGTTTGATGCTTTCAGCGAGAAGCTGATCACTATAGTCTACGATCTGGTCACCAAACGTCAATATCAAAGTATATTTTGCAGTATCCATAATTCTTCCTTATTATCCATTTTCCTTAGGCCCATCGGGGCAGACGTCCCGTCCGTTGCGCCAAGCGAATCCCCTCGTATACATGATCAGTCAAGTCATCGCTTGTATATATCGGGGCATTGATATTGATGACAATCTGTGTTTCATTTCTGCCTGTAAAACCCATATCTTCGGCTTTAGAAAGAGGAAGTACCATTTCCGGCTCACCACCTTCACCAATTAATGCTGTGGTAGGCCCGGACACGATACCACCTTGGGCAAGAGCTGTTTTAGGCGTGAACTGTTGGGCTCCGATCACGGCGACCTGTGCTGCGGTCATACCCGCGATGACGGCGGCCGCGATAGGGCCAGCAATCGGCCCAAGCTTCAGGGCCTGAACGAAAGCCGCCGCACCACTCATAGCCGCATCCGCCATATTTTGTAGCTTATTATTGTCGAATTGCGCTTTCGCAGCTTTGTTCTCAATCGCCAGCTTCTGGCGTTCCAGTTCGGCAACCTCGGTAACGGCCTCATCATCGGCCTGTGTCTTTTCTTCATCTAAAGCCAATTGCCCTGCGATATAATTTTCATAACTTATCTTACCAGCGGCATATAATTGGTCCAGTGAATCGCTTTGGTCGTTATATCGGTCTTCATTTTGGCGAAGTTGTTGATCCCGCAGCTGTTCTTCTTCGGCGATCCGCTTTTCTAATGTTTCCAGCTCACTTTCAGAATTCTCATTGCTCATATTGGAAAAAGTCTGAAAAAATCCTTTCCCAAAGGAAATGATGTCTCCAAAATTTTTCTGGATGATTTCCTTCGCATCGGCTATCGCACCGCCAATATTTGATAAAAAGCCTGTTATATTACCTTCTTTCAACATATCAAGGTTCAAGGCGTCATGAAGTTCTTCAAAAACACTCTTGCCCGACAAACTATCAAGTTCAGCATCAATACCCGAGATGATCTCTCGTAATGTTTCCGCAGTCGCCACATCTTCAGGAGTAATTGGTATTCCTCGTTGCTGGTTGCTCTCAATGTTGGTCAAATAGGAAACAGCGTCTTTACGTTTGCCCAACAACTCACTTGTTTTCTGCTCTGTCGTGAGTTCAGCCGGTTTGGGAACAAACTTTGAATTGTCAGAGAGGAATTGAGCCAAAGGGGTATTGCTGTCATAAATCGCTTTTTTCTGTTTTTCGGCGTTATCAAGGATCTCATCCAACTGCCGGTTTTGCTCAGCAGTCAGATTCGTCAGCTGTTTTTGTGCCATAGCACTGGCAATAATCGCATCATAATGAGCGATTTCATCAAGGATCGTCTCTTCAAGCAGGTTCTTGTTAGCCTGGAGAAAATTTGTCAGTTCTTTTTGCTGTGCGATTTTTTCCGAATTCTCTAGCGCAGCTACATGTTCGGTCGCACTGGCTACAATAGCGTCAAGCTGTTTTTGCTCTTCGTCGGAGAGAGCAACAAGTTCCTTCGTTTTAGCAATAATATTCTGGTAGTGCTCGATTTCATCAGCGGCGGTACGTTGAATCAGACCACTATTCGCGGTGAGGAACGCATTCAATTCTTTCTGTTGAGCATTCTGTTCCACATTGCCAACTGCGTCTTGTTGCAAAGCAATCTGTTTATCCAATAGTTCGATCAGATGTTCATACTCTTTGATATTTTCCGCGGTAAGCTGTCCCTCTTTGATCTTCTCCAGATAGGATTCCTTTTGTTTTTGGAGGCCATCAATCTGTTTCTGTAGTTGGAGTTTTTCCAACTCAACAGTATCCCCTGTAATGGAATAGACAGCTTCTTTCGCAGATAAAAGTTCTTTCACCGCGGCCTCAGAATTCTGCCAACCCACATTCTCATACGATTCCTTCTGTAGTTTGACCTGAGTATCCAACAACCCAATCAAGGCCTCATACTCAGCGATAGCTTCAGTGGTAAGTTCTCCTTCGTCGATTTTCGTCTGGTAAGATTTTTTTTGCGCTTCAAGACTTTCCATCTGTCTTTGAATCTGGATCTTCTCAAGTTCTGTAGTATTGCCGGAAATTGCATAGACGGCTTCTTTCGCAGACAGAAGATCACGAGCCATTTGAATAGCCTTTTCTGCTGCGTCGGCTTCGGCTTTCGCGGTTTCTTCTTTGATAGCCTCCCCTGCGAGTTGTGCTGAATATGTCGTGGAAGTATCAACCCCCTGACTACGTAGGAAAGCTCGCTCTGCGGAGGTTTCATCAGCAAAAGCCTGACGGGCATCACCCGTACTTCCACTTAAGAATGCAGTTTCTTTTGCTTTTTCTAATTGTTGCTGACCATGCGTATTCATCGCGCCCCAACGACTGGATTGCGTTCTCGAATTTATTTCTTCGGTTAGTTGGGAAAGGTACTTTTCATATTGTTCAATAAAACCATCATAATCCGCGACAGTCATATAATCGCCATTCTTTTCTGCAATATTCCTGTTACGTTCCCAGCTTTCCATATTGGGTGCAAGCTCATTATACACCTCGTTCAACTCTTTGTCGGACAGTCGCTTTACATCGGTTTGTGCAACAAGATTATTGGATGTATTCAAAAAATCCCGAACGCTCTCCATCATACCGAGACCCCAATCAAATACAGGGTCAATGACAGGACTTAGAAGAAGCGACAATCCCTCACCAATCTCTTCTTTTATATCCGTCCATACATTTTTGAATTGTGTCGACTTGCTTGTAACCAGGTCTCCTTCTGCACGGGCAAGCCCTCCATATGATTCGGACAACTGGTCAAGGATAATTTTCTGTGCTTGCGCCTGATCTCCTTGAGCAATAAACTTTTCGATCGATCTCTGTTGTTCTTCGCTCAGATCGACATGAAGTTTGCGCAGTTTGTCAATTGCGGTAGCTGGCTCATTCAGAATCGAGGAAACAGTACCAGCGGCAGACTTTAGGTCAACACCGAGAGCAGTACTTAAATCGAGTACCATTTCTGTTGCCGACGGCATTGCTTCTTTACTGAGCTTTGTTGTTTCAATCAACAGTTGTGTGATTGGCAAAATCGCATCATCACTATATTTTGTAACGGATTGTAATGACATGGCCATATCTTTCAAATTGTTCACCGAATGCTGTGTAGATTGTCCTGTCACTTTAATTGCCTGAGCCAAGGCGTTCTCAATCTTGAGTTGAGTCTCGTATATGGAAATAAATTCATATACTTCGGCCGCCACCTCTTTGGTTATACCCACGACTTTCCCCACAGAAGTCCCTTTCAATGTGCCTGTAATCGCTTTTTTCATGTCCATCAATATTCCATCCTAGGGTGATATACCCGATCAACTGCATCAAGCAGGTTAATAATTTCATACACCACATTGGGTTGTTCTGCCCAACCTCCGGTATACGGCCACCCGAGTCTCCGATATTGCAGGTATATCCTGATCGCGGAGTTCGCATCCTGGTCTCCCAGGAGTTTCGGTATATCGGTAAGCAGGACTTCAACACCTGACTTGAGAACCGCAGTCCTGTCGGTCGGGCCATAGAGGGGCTGGTAGCTGGCATCATACCCCTCGCACAGGAGAGAATATGATGCCCTGATCAGTTTTTTATTTCACGAGAAACAATGCTTTCCTTCAAGATATGCTGGGCGGTCTCGGTATACAGCAGATACATCTGGGGGTAGTCAGGGATATCCTTTGGAGAAAGCTGTGTCTCTTTTCCATCGACCTCGAACAAACAGCCCTGCAAAGAGGTCACCTGATTACGCCAGATCTTCGCCCAATCACATTTGTTCCCGGAGCTGGCATACTCCTCGACTTGCTGGGACGTAAGCAACTTATATTCAACGACAGCATCTGTAGTGTCTGATTGATCTTCACATGCAATACATTTTGGTTTATACGACCCTTTGGTCGCGATACTGATTCTCGCCATATTATTCCTCATTCTTTGTATTTTAATTTTGATAAAGAAAGGGGCGGTACCGAACAAGCGGCCGCCCCACGGACAAAGTCCCTTATGCGGCCGGAGATGCCGGAGCGCCATGCGCCGGAGCACCATCGAACGTATAGTTGCAGCTCCAGGTCGCCTTGCTGTTGACCGCATAACTTACGTTGAAACCGGTCAACACGACATTGCCCCTGAATTCCAGATCCTTGGAATACCCCAGATGCAGCTCAGCAACTACCTCATCTTCTCCCACAAAGGTGGTAACCATTGCAGTGAGAGCAGAATCCGTAGTATTCAAGGTTCCGTTCATGGAGCCGGTCGCGGATTTCTTGCCGCCAGCGTTTTCCGCCCAACGGGTTCCCGTCTTCAGTGCTTCAAGGACTTCCTGGGAAATGTCCATGCTCCACTGGTCGAGGTATACGATAGATTCCGAACCGATCTTCGCATAACCATCTTTACCAGTAATAATTGATTTCTGTGTAGCCATTATGACCTCCATCGTCTATGACGATCTTTCTATGTCTTTCCCTCTCCATACGGAAAGGGGTGTCAGGACCTATCCATCCCTGTACGTTTCCCGCTTCGCTCCATCTACCTCATCAGACGCCCTCCATTGACACGGGAATATCGACGTCAACGCAGAAATCTACGAAACACAGGTAGGCACCGTCGGACTGTCCTTTCTGGAACTTGACTTCCCGAACGCCGACGATTTCATCGGACAACCGAGGCAAAGTCCGCAGGAACCCATCCACGATAGCCTCATAGTCGCAGAGGTGTTCCCATCCGGTGTCAGGATCGCTTTCCTTGTCGGCGATGACCAAGGAACAAGCGAACCGTTCCATATGACTCGTATCGGGATTCACATAGTGCTCATCGCTTCGTAGCGCAACCACGGGAACCCCTTCCTGTAGACCAGTCAGGATATCCCTGTATCCAACGACCCATTGCTCGATGTCCGGCAACTGCCGCTCAGATTCCAGACTGACGTTCCGTTCAGCGATTTCTGCTGGAACAGTCTCCTGCAATGCGGCAAGCAATTGGTTCACCAGACTTCCTGTATGTATGTTCACGGCTATGTCCTCCATTTTTTCATTCGTCATTTATCTTTCTTCCGGCGCAACCGCAAGAAATGGCATTGATCAATTCTTCGTGATCCATTCCCTGGATCTGTGCTTTCCGAGGTTCATCGACCAGTCCCTGGGAGATTCCATCAAGGATTGTCTGCGTTGACTCCATCACTGTCCTCCAATGTTTGTTACTACGTTTTGTTGTAATACAACTCAAACTTACAGCATATTATTGTAGCTGTCAACCATATTTTTACAATTTTTTGTGTGTTATTACATTAATTATTGCAATATATGTAATAATGTTGTATGATCTATGTATGAACACATTTTGGGAACGCGCAGAAGCATTACGAAAAAGATTGGATTTGACACAACGGCAGCTGTCCCGACGTATGGGAGTCAATGACCGGTCGGTGGAGACGTGGGTTCAGAGGAACACCATGCCGAACGCTGACCAGGCCTGCATCATCGCGAAGGCGTTGAAGACGACTGTGGAATTTCTCGTGACGGGAAAGGATCCTGTAGAAACTGGCAAGGATGAATCGATCAGACTACTTGAGTCGGTTTCCGAGATCGTGACTCCCAGCGGAAAAGTCATAGAAATGAAGCAAGGGCAGGATGACGTGGTCTATATTCCGGT
This sequence comes from uncultured Sphaerochaeta sp., assembly GCA_964407735.1. GTDB lineage: Bacteria > Spirochaetota > Spirochaetia > Sphaerochaetales > Sphaerochaetaceae > Spiro-02. Next base: position 10,781 of record CAYOWS010000009.1, read on the forward strand.
ACTCGACCAGCGGTTATCGGCGGGAAAAGGGCAGGACTGGCTGGTAGAATCCTATTCTGGAGAGAAAGTGCCGGTTCTGGACAGGTTCGTCAGAGCCTACCCGGAGGAAAAGCTCCGGGCAGCGGAAGTCAGGGGTGATTCCATGACGGGGCTCCAGCTGTTTGACAGTGACATCGTATTTTTCGTACTTGATGTAATAGAAGGGGACGGACTCTACGTACTGAGCCTTCGTGGCGAAGTATATGTGAAACGACTGCAATTCAATCCGCTCACGAACAGGATCACGATTATCAGCGAAAACAAGCGATACCAGCCGATGGAGGTCGGAACGGATGAAGAATCGCTCAAGATTCTGGGAAAGGTCGTGGGCTGGCTGCACAGGCACCCGTACTGAACCCAAGACACAATAAAGACGAAGGGCTACCAGTTCAAATGAACCAGTAGCCCGTTATCAGACTTGATAGTCAGTACTGATCTACCATTCCTGCCGACCAGCAAAAACCGCGGTTTCAAAACCTTTGGACAAAGTCTCCCACATCGGGCGAACCTTCTCTGTCAACATTTTCGTTGACTCAACGGGACCGGAAGCACCGCCGCCATACCGGCCGTTCAGTGCATCACCAGTAATCTTATAATAGGGAGAGTCAAAGGAGATACGACAACGCTCATCCTTGACCTCTACGGTGATGGTCGAGGTAATCATAACGTAATATATGCCGTCCATAACCTCATGGGTATATTTGCCTTTCACCATACCCGCTTCTTTATCGGAATACTGGATTACAGAATCCGCGCTTTTGAACATATCGACGAACCAAGAATTGGCGTCAACGAATAATGCCGCGGCGGATTTGTTTGGAACCTCGACAACATAAGCATATGTCATCAATTCCTCTGGAGCATCTGAGGTGTAGCTAGAAACACATGAAACACTTAACACAGCAATAGCAAGAACAAGACACAGTAAAATTTTCTTTCGCATAATTTGAGCAACTCCCTTCGTCTAAGTAAGAATATCCCATACAGTACAATAACCAAGTCTTTTTGTAAATCAATGTTTTCCGAGCGTACTACACAAAACCAGAGCCTTTATCTTCCCCTCACCTTTCCGGGAGGGCAACCTTTCACTTTCTTGAAAACCCGGCAGAAATAGGCCTGGTCCTGAAATCCGGTACGGGAGGCGACTTCGTTGATCGTCATGGCTGTCTGGCGAAGCATTTCGGAGGCGAGATGGATGCGGTACCGGTTCAGATAGTCCCACGGAGAGAGCCCGAGCTCCTTGCGGAATATACGGGTCAGATAATCTTCGCTGACATTGACCGCCTCGGCCAGTTGCCATCGGGAGATCTGGCTGGTAGCGTGCCTGCATAAATAGACAACGGCTTTCTTCACTAATGCACCGGTCAAAGGTGGAAGGATATCATCTCCACCAAGCAATTCCCGGATACGGGAAATGAAGCCGTCACTTTCCGCCATGCAAGCGTTGCAGATCAGAACCCGCGGAAGCAGACAGAGCCGATCGACCGCGGCGGCTTCGAAGGTATCGCGCATCAGCAGAATCGGGACAGTGCCACCGGTACGGAGCTTACGGATCGCTTCGATATCATCGACCGGGACATCACGGGTGATGACCAACAGGCCGGGGGTATAATCCCCTGCGAGGGACGCATAATCATCCAACGACTCCAGGGAGATGAAATCGCTTGAAGGAACAAGCTGTGTCAGACCGGCAGGCATGTCGCCATACAGGAAGATGGAACCGCCGCCGAAGGACTGTCCGATTGACTCGATGGCGTCTCCGAGTGTGGCGACACGTTCTGAAACACCAAAACAGAGGAATGGAATCCGGTTTTTCGCCGGATCCCGACGGAGAATGCGCAAAGCGGAAAGCGTCTCATAACAGGCATCCCCGGCATCCCATATCAATAGAGAAGGAGCTGTCAGTGAAGTTTCGTCCCTGACAACCTGCGAAGCCAGAACTTTCGCACAGGAGGGAAAGTCGGAGGGCAAAGGTTCGACGGTCCGATCCAGGGAAGAGACGATATACCATACAGGACCTTCATTCGCATTGAGAAACCGCAGTTTCTCCCCTGATAGTGTCGGCCAAGGGAAAATGCAGTGGACGGAACGGGAATCAACAAAAAAACGCCCGTCATGCATCATCATGATCCGTTCGGCAAGCAGGAAACCAGGGTCCTGCAATGTCATGCGGGGATCCCACCTCGGCTCTGACGACGTACATATCAATCGCAACCCATCCACGGCCATCTGGACGGAAAGTCGGCAGGCACCTCCATTCTGGACGACCAGACGGTTGATGATATCAAGAATCTGGGACAATCTCGTGTCATCAGCCTGGATGACAGGTAGCCTGCTCGGAACATCCAAGACGATATTCCGAGACTTGCAATGCTCCTCCAAAGCCTTCACAGGGTCACAGATACGGATGTCCAACTCCAGCTCGCCAGTCTGGGACAAGGTAAGATCAACGAGATGGTTGGCTTTTGAAAGTTCTTTTTCAATAGCCTGAGCCATGTTAATACGCAGACTTTGAGAATCATTATCAGTTTTCAGGACATCAACAAGCTGGAGGATCGCATGAAACGGATCTCGAAGGCCGTCACTGACATTGGCGAAAAACTCCGTCCTGGAACGTTCGGCACGTTCGGCTTGTTCTCGGGCCTGATTTGCGGCTTCCAACAGGAAAGTCCCTTTGATGGAGCTGCTGAGCGCGGAACGAAGTTCTTCGAACATCCCTCCGTCCCGGCTGGTGGTCCTGATCACCAAATATCCCAACGGCTGGTTTTCCATGAACAAGGGTTCAACGACATAGATGCCGCTGCCTAACCGTACGCTGATATCGGAGGGAAGCAGTTCCCTATGGGGAAACTCCTGGCGGGTATCGGTCACATAATCGTCGGCAAAGCCTCCGACGAACTGGGAGAAATCTTCATCGCCGTTCAGAACTACGAAGGCTGCGTCGATACCCAGTCCGGGAAGATGGTCATGCAAAACACCTGCGAGTCCGGAAAGGGAACGGATGCAGAGCAGGTCACACTTGAGGGAGTTCAATTTGCGGGCCCTGCTTCCCGCTTCAAAGGTATTGAGGTTGAAGACCCGGTTCTGCGTCTTGCCGATCATCGGTTGCAGGCGTTCCGCCACGAATATCTTGAATTCTTCATCAACAGGGAGGAACATGCAAAGCCATTGAAGGGCTTCATACAAGAGGTTGATATTTCCGTTCCGACCAAAGAACTGCAACAGCAAGGTCGAGAATTCCTGTTCAAGTCGTTGGAATTCTGATGGATCATGGGTAATGGATACGTTCAACGCTCCCTCGATCAATGGAAGGATTCTCCGGTACAAGATGTCATCGGTGAGATGGAAAGCCTTTTTTATCCATTTGAGGAAAGAATCCGTATCGGTGATGATCGCGGCGGCCTTCAGCGGACCGCCGAGGGAGTCCTCGCATCCACAAGACCTGCGCACCAGCAGATCGGCGGGAAGCAGGACATCGGGATTCCCTTGGTTTTGCTTCCCGGAACGGAGCATCTGGCTCAAGGAATCCCACGCCATGATACCCATCCGGGCAAAGGGCATGCCGACGGTAGTACACGGAACTCTGAGCAATTGGCTTTCGTGGCTATCGTTGAAACCGGCGATACGTAGGTCGTCAGGAACAATTACCCCCATCTCTTCCAGTCGCTTGCCGGCACGGAACATCATCAGGTCACTGGCACAGATCAGTGTATCGAAGTCCTTGCCAGGAACCAGTCCACGCTCGACGACGAGCTGGTCGAGCGCTTGTTCGCCGGATGACCAGGGGGTGGGGTCGGAAATAAGGCGTTCATCAATCGGGATTCCACATTCCTGCAAGGTGTCGAGATACGCATGGTATCGGTCCTCCGCGGAAAGATGGTTCTCAGGCGCGCGGATGAAGGCGATCTTCCTCGCCCCATGGACGCTGATGCAATGAAGTATTTCCGATTTCAGTCCGGCGTAGGCGTCGAAACTGACGTCGGGGTGTCCCTCTTTCTTCAAGCCGAGGGTGACATATGGAAGTCCTTCAAACTGTTCATGGTACCGCTGGACCTCGCTGACGGGGACGAAGCCACCAAGGCTGGAACCCCAGCTGATCAGACCATCAAGATTGTCTGCGTTCGCCAAGGAGTAGACGCTTGAACGGAGATATTCAAAGTCCTCCCGGCACTCAAGCCGTCCACCAGGGAAAACGTAGAGCGCGGCTCCGGACCTGGAGGCCATATCAGCGAGCACAGCCCAGAGATTGTTTGAGGAACCGGTGTGGATGGAAGCCAGCATGAAGCCTATTCTCATGGGGTGATCGCTAGTGGGCATCCGGCAAATCTCCTTTCTTGCCGTATATCATACCACATGATGGACTGTCCCGCAAAGTGAGGTTTAGGGGTACGCTACGGGTACGCTACGGGTGCAATACGGGTACACTTTGTACACCGCCGGAAGTATCTGTTGAATCGTTCTGGAAATGCTGCTTGATTATATCATGGCCTGAGCGCTGTAATTGGAATCACATAGACGCCATCTGGCCGCTTATAGAAAGCATTCGACAGCCCAGAGATAATGCCAAGCACTTTCGGTAATGGTTCAGCACCCTTCTTTTCCATCCAATCGCGAATTCTCAGAAGGTTCCTCGCAGCATCATCAATCTGATTGGCCCCAAGTTTGATTTCGAACCCGCCCCACACGCCGCCAGAAAGTTCCACAACGGCATCAATCTCGTTGTTGTTGTAATCCTGATAATGGTACAACTTCCCGCCGATAGTGTCAGCGTAGATTCTTAGATCATGCTCGCAGAGGGCCTCGAACAGGAATCCGAAGGTTTTCAAATCCGCGATAAGAGACTCTGCTGTAAGACCAAGAACCGCGGAGGTAATTGAAGGATCTACAAAATGCCTCTTTTCGGCTTGCTTGACACGAGTCGCAGATCTGACTGAGGGAGAAAATGGTTCCTGGTTCGTGATGAGATAGAGTCGTTTCAACACATCCAGATAAGAACTTACCGTATCAGAATCGACAGAAACTGAATCAATATCGGCTATATCGCCACAAAGTTTGTTGATAGTGGCTGTCGTACTCTCGTTCCTCGCCAACGATTTCAGAAGGAGCGAGAACCTGGATCTGCTGAAACGCGGGACAATTCTCACGATATCCTCATCGGAAACCGCGGATACATATTGAGATGCAATAATTGGAGCGAGGCTTCTGTCTTTCCCTATTGCCCCCGGCCATCCGCCACGGACGCAGAAGTATGCCAGATCCTCAAGCGCCACTGTACCTGTCATGGCATCCTCCGCCTCATTTTTGAATATAGAGGCAAGCGATACGGTTCCTGTGGAATCCCCAGTTTCAAATAGAGTCATCGTTCCCATTGAGAGCTTTGCAAACCGTCCCGCTCCTGTATGTTGGATTCGCATCTTGTCAACGACGGTAGAACCAGTGAGTATGAATTGTCCGGGCATTTTGCGTTTGTCCACGACATTGCGAACGACATCCCAGAGTTCAGGGACTTCCTGCCATTCGTCTATCAGACGAGGAACCTCTCCTTGAAGAACCAGAGAAGGTTTCATCCGAGCAAGATCTATATCGTTCTGATTCTCTTCGTCAGGTGAAAGCAAGATGGAACTGTTGCACTGCTCTTTGGATGTCATTGTTTTTCCGCACCACTTCGGTCCTTCCACCGATACGGCTCCAAACGCCGAAAGATATTTTTCGAGCTTCATATCGACAAGCCTGGGCATATAACCTTCCTGATGCATGATGCACCTCCATACCAGATCATACCATGGCAATTCCAAGCCAATCAAGCAAAATCGGTCAGATTAGATGATTACAATCGGTCAGATTAGATATTCAGAGTCGGTCAGATTAGAAAAATCAAAACCCGCTATGCGAAAATGGAGACGTCTTACAAGGCGGACGAGCCAGGACAGTGCGTGAGCACGGCCTTACGAGGACAACGCGGTATCGTGGACATCTTGCGGGCAGCTCGCTGCGAAGGAGAATCCCCGCAAGGCAAGGCGGACGAGCCAGGACAGTGCGCAAGCACGGCCTTGCGAGGACAACGCAGCCTTGCGGGGATTCTCCGAGCAGAACGGGATAGTGATAAGAAATCACGGCTTAATCAACTTGACAGCACCACCCCCTAGGTTTAGAATTGGAACGATGTTTCATTTTCAACAATTCGAGACATTTCTAAAACGCGCCAATAAGATACTGGAACGGAGCATGCCGATCCTTACGCCGACAGGGGTAGTCATCGGATTGCTGCTTGGTTCAAGGATCAGTTGGATGAAGCCAGCTGTCACGTGGCTGTTCGCGTTCATCACCATGTCCGGGGCGTTCGGAATCAATCCAAGGGATTTTTTCCGGGTGCTCAGCCATCCGAAACCACTCATCGCGTTCTTTATCGGTTCACATGTCTGCATGCCGTTGCTCGCTTGGGCGATAGCGTCGTTCCTTTTCCGTGCCGACCCGGCGGTGGTCACGGGATTCGTACTGCTGTTCTCCATACCGACGGCTGTCGTCGGGTATATCTGGAGTTCCATCTATCATGGGGATGGCGCGCTGTCACTCACGTTGATCCTGCTCGATACGGTACTCGCCCCATTCGTGACACCGTTCACGGTGAAGTTCCTGACACAGACCGCGGTACAGATCGACACCACAGGGATGATGCTCTCGCTGGTATGGATGGTAGTGATTCCTTCCATCATCGGGATTCTCGTCAACTATTTCACGAAAGGAAAGGTGAACGACCACGTCAGCCCCTGCCTCAAGCCGTTCGGCAAGGTAGCGCTGCTGATGGTCGTCGCTATCAACGTGTCCCAGATCGCCGACGAGATACTCAAGTTCGACCTCACCTATATCCCGATCGTGTTGCTCTGCCTGCTGCTCGCCTGCGGAGGATTCTTCCTTGGAAAACTGACGGCGAGATTCTGCAAGCTGAACAAGGAACAGACGGTGAGCGTCACCTTCTCCATTGGATTGAGGAACATCAGCGCGGCATTGGTCTTGGCGATATCGTTCTTCCCGCCACACTCGGCGTTGCCGGTCATCTTCGGAATCGTATTCCAGCAGACGGTCTGCGCATTGACCGGACAAAAGTTGTTCGGAGAGAAACGGACACAAAAACAACTGGGGACCAAACCCGGAGAAGATGGCCTAGAAGGGATCGCTACGATATCGGACAAACAGTAGTTGGATGATACCGGACATCATTCCGGAATAAAATAGAGAAATAGAAACACCCCGACGGGGCATGAAGGAGACGAGAAATGAAATCCATTGCAGAAGTAAAGAGCGCGGTCTCAAGACCTGAACGTATCCTCCAGTACGGTGAGGGAAACTTCCTTCGCGCATTCGTGGACTGGATGATCGATATACTCAACGAGAAAACCGACTTCAACGGCAATGTGGTGCAGGTGCAGCCCTTGGATCGGGGCATGGCGGATATGATCAACGACCAGAAGGGCCTCTACACTACGGTTCTCAGAGGTGTCCAGAATGGAAAGACCGTCGAGGAATACCGTTGCATCAACAGTGTCAGCCGTTGTCTCAACCCGTACCGCGACTATGCCGACTACATGGCCTGCGCTGAAAACCCCGACCTGCGCTTCATCGTCTCCAATACCACCGAAGCCGGAATCGCCTACTACGAGGGCGACAAGCTGGAGGACAAGCCCCAGGCTTCCTACCCCGGCAAGGTCTGCGCGTTCCTCTACCATCGCTGGCAATATTTCGCTGGAGCCACGGACAAGGGAATGATCATCATCCCCTGTGAACTGATCGACAAGAACGGCGACAATCTCAAGAAGATCGTCCTCCGGTACGCCGACGAATGGAAGCTGGAGAAAACGTTCATCGACTGGATCGAGAGCGCCTGCGATTTCTGCAACAGCTTGGTCGACCGCATCGTTCCGGGATATCCCCGCGAGGAAGCCGAGGCGATCTGTGAGAAGCTCGGCTACAAGGACAACCTGCTCGACGCAGCGGAAATCTTCCTTCTGTGGGTCGTCGAATGCCACAAGAATTTCCATGGCGATGAACTGCCGTTCGACAAGGCGGGGCTGAACGTCGTCTGGACCGACGACATGAGCTTCTACCGCACCCGCAAGGTCAGGATTCTCAACGGGGCGCACACCATGACCGTGTTGGCCGCCTATCAGGCAGGTCTGGATACCGTCGAGGAGTGCATCAACGATCCAATGATCTACGATTTCATGCGCAAGGGTATTTTCGAAGAGATCATCCCTTCGATGGATGGCGACAAAGCGGAACTGGAGAAGTATGCCGAGGATGTCCTGGAACGTTTCGCGAACCCGTATATCCGCCACTTGCTCATGTCCATCAGCCTCAACTCCACCAGCAAGTTCAAGACCAGAAACCTCCCCTCCCTGCTCGGGTATCTGGAGAAGACGGGTGAACTGCCGAAGAAACTGGTGTTCTCCCTCGCCTCCTTGATCTCCTTCTATCAGGGGACGGAAAAGGATGGTGCGGCGCTCAAAGGCGACCGCGACGGAGAGACCTATCTGATCCAGGACAGCCCTGAAGTGCTTGACCGTTTTGCGAGGCTGTACGCCGAAGGCGGAGACAACGAGACCAAGGCCGCGCGTCTTGCCAAGGGTGTTCTTTCCGAGACCTCCTGGTGGGGACAGGATCTGACCCAGGTCCCTGGGCTTGAGGCAATGGTCGCCGCGGATCTCGCTTCGATTTGGAACGACGGCATGCAGGCCGCTGTGAAAAGCATTTTGTAAGGGGACGCCATGCAAGCGAACAAAGTATTGAAGATTCATCCGACCGACTTGGTCGCTGTGGCGATCGAGCCCCTTGTGAAAGGGGATGTCGTCGAAGTCGCAGGCAAGCCGCTGGCGATCACCACTGATGTCCCCGCTGGCCACAAGGTCGCCCTTGTCGACCTGCTGCCCGGCACCCCGGTGATCAAATACGGGTATCCGATCGGCTCGGCAAAGGAGTTGATCCCCGCCGGCAGTCATGTCCATGCGCACAACATCAGGACGTTGCTCGCCGAGAGCGCCGAGTACCACTACGACGAAGCTGCGGCAAAGGCGTGCATGGAAGCCGCAAAAGAACTGAAGCAGGAATGGGCGGACAAGATTCCGACCATCCAGGCGTATCAGCGTGCCGACGGTCGCATCGGTGTGCGGAATGAACTCTGGATTGTTCCTACCGTCGGATGCGTCAACCAGATCGCCGACCGCCTCGTGGACTGGGCGAAAAAAGAGTTCACAGATCTGCCGCTTGATGGCATCCATGTCTGGAACCATCCCTATGGATGTTCCCAGATGGGTGACGATCATGAGGCGACCAGAAAGATCCTCGCCGACCTGGTGCATCATCCGAACGCCGGTGGCGTGCTGGTCCTTGGACTTGGCTGCGAGAACAACACCATGCCTGCGTTCAAGGAGTTGGTCGGACCGGTCGATCCCCAGCGGGTCAAGTTCCTTGTCGCACAGGAGGTCGAGGACGAGATCGAGGCGGGACAGCGGCTGCTCAGTGAACTGACGGAGGTGATGTCCAAGGATGTTCGCACTTCGGTTCCCATGAGCAAGCTCGTCGTCGGGTTCAAGTGTGGAGGTTCGGACGGATTCAGCGGCATCACCGCGAACGCGTTGGTCGGAAGATTCTGCGACGCCCTTACCGCGATGGGCGGCACGGCAATCCTGACCGAAGTTCCCGAGATGTTCGGCGCGGAGCAGATGTTGATGAACAGGTGCGTCAACCACGAGGTCTATGAACAGACCGTCGCGTTGATCAACGATTTCAAGCACTACTTCGTCAAACACGAGCAGGTGGTCTACGAGAATCCCTCGCCGGGCAACAAGGCCGGCGGCATCAGCACCCTGGAGGACAAGAGCCTCGGGTGTGTGCAGAAGGGGGGACAGGCTCCGGTGGAAGCGGTGCTCGCCTATGGCGACAGGGTTTCCCATGCAGGGCTGAACCTGTTGAGCGGACCGGGGAACGATATCGTCTCCACTACGGCCCAGACGGCTGCCGGCGCACACCTGATCCTGTTCACCACAGGACGGGGCACACCGCTCGGTTCTCCGGTACCGACGGTGAAAGTGGCGAGCAACAGCATGCTGGCGGAGAAGAAACCGAACTGGATTGATTTCGACGCAGGCAGATTGCTACATGAGGACGATACCCTGGTGACCGATGATTTCATCAAACTGATTGCGGATACCGCTTCAGGAGTCTATCATACTAAGAACGAGCAGAACGGATATGCCGAGATTTCGTTATTCAAGGATGGAGTAATACTATGAAGAAGTTTATGGATGAGAATTTCATGTTGAACAATAAGACCGCCGAGGTCCTGTACCACGAGCATGCGGCCAGCCAGCCGATCTTCGACTACCACTGCCACCTGATCCCCCAGGAGATCGCGACCGACAAGCGGTTCACGACCATCACCGACGCCTGGCTTGGCGGCGACCACTACAAGTGGAGGCAGATGCGTTCCAACGGGGTTCCGGAAGAATTGATCACAGGCAACGGGGATCCGTACGAGAAGTTCCTCGCCTGGGCCGGCACGATGGAACAACTGATCGGAAACCCACTGTATCACTGGACGCATCTTGAGCTACAGCGCTATTTCGGCATCGACCTGGTATTGAACCGCAAGAACGCCCCGGAGATCTACAGGATCGCGAATGAGAAGTTCGCCAGCGATCCGGAATTGTCTGTATTCGGAATCATGAAGAAGTTCAATGTCTACGCCGTCGGCACGACCGATGATCCAGCCGACGACCTCCACTATCATGAAGTCATCGCCAAGGAGGGGAAATGCCCCTCGAAGGTCATTCCTTCCTATCGCCCGGACAAAGCCCTGAACATAGACAAGCCCGATTTCGCGGAGTATGTCGCAAAGCTCGGCAAGGCGGCCGGCATGGAGATCAAGTCGGTAGCCGATGTCATCTCCGCGTTGGAGAAGCGCCTTGATTTCTTCGCCGCCCTCGGCTGCAAGGCAAGCGACCACGCCCTCGCCTACCCACCGTTCGTCGTCAAGAGCGACGCTGAGGTCGAGGCGATCTTCGGCAAGAAGATGGAGGGGGCGAACCTCTGTCAGTGTGAAGTCGACGCCTACAGGACCCGTGTCCTGATCGCATTGGCAAAGGCGTACAACAAGCGCAATATCGCGATGCAGCTGCACTTCGCCGCCATTCGCGACAACAACACCCGCATGTTCAACCTGCTCGGGCCGGATACCGGTTTCGACGCTTCCCATGATATGCCGATGTCCCAGGGGCTCAGTTCCTTGCTCAACGCCATGTCCGAAAACGGGGACTTCCCCAAGACGATCCTCTACACCCTCAACCCGAAGGACTACTATCCGATGGGTACGCTGATGGGTTGCTATCAGGGAGGCATTCCTGGAAAGGCCCAGCTCGGTTCCGCATGGTGGTTCTGCGATCATCGTGACGGGATGGAGGAGCAGATGAAGGTCCTCGGCAACCTCGGATTGCTCGGGCGGTTCATCGGCATGCTGACCGACAGCCGATCCTTCCTCTCCTACCCGCGTCACGAGTATTTCCGCAGGATACTGTGCAACATCCTCGGAACCTGGGTCGAGGACGGGGAAATCCCCAACGACATTGACATGTTGGGAGAGATGGTGAAGAATATCTCATTCGGAAATGCAAAGGCGTATTTCGAAGGTAATTGACCATTACAGTCACTCATGGAGTATCACAAGTGAGCAAGAAAGAGATCGAAGAACTGGAGCAGACAGGATCTGACAGACAGCAGATCAGTTCAGTAGTACGGACCATCACCATCTTGGAGAAGTTGGCTCGGCACAAGAGCATCAACCTCGAACAGTTGGCGAAGGAGACGGGACTGCCGAAAGCTACGCTTCTCAGGTTTCTTTCTACGCTCGCGAATCTCGGCTATGTGTACCGCGATCCAGGAGATCGCTATTCGCTGACGCTGAAGATGTTCTCCATAGGTTCGCATGGGCTTGAGCACCTTGACCTGATCAATCTCGCCCAGCCCATCGCCGAACTGCTTTGTGAAAACCTCGGCGAGACGGTGCATATGGGAATCCTTGAAGATGACCATGCCGTCTACGTCCTGAAAAAAGAGTCTTCCTACACGTTGCGCATGTACTCGCGCGTGGGGAAGATGATCCCACTCTACTGTACCGCGATCGGCAAGATCCTGCTGTCCGACATGACGGAACAGGAGGTGGAGGAATATCTCGCCGGACGGCAGCTCAAGCCGTTCACTCCAAAAACACTACGCACTCCTGAAGCTCTCAAGGCCGAGCTCTCCGCGATCCGCGACAGAGGCTGGGCGATGGATGATGAGGAGCACGAGCAGGGGATCATGTGTATCGGAGCGCCGGTTCGGGACTACACCGGCAAGGTGATCGCGGCCATGAGCGTTTCCTGGCCGTTGTTCCGTTTTGAACGCAAGGGTTTCGACCTGACGGTACAGATGATCCAGCAGGCTTGTGGCAAACTATCGGAACTGCTGGGCTGGGAACCAGAGAAGTAGGGGTACCCCAGGGGTACGATAGGGGTACACGCTGGCGTCCTGGTACAATACAGACATAAGAATGCGACTGATTATTAAAAAAGCGGCAAGTCCATCATCACCAGACAATGCAAAAGTAATATTGCTGATATATTGCGTACAGAGATTTAAACTCAGACTTGAAATCTCTGGAAATTGACCGTATACTTTCTTCATGAGATACATAGAGCGTGATATACGACCAACTTTGGAACGAGTGTCCAAGGAATATCCGGTAGTTACCATTTTCGGCCCACGACAATCGGGAAAGACAACACTGACACGTACAGTCTTTCCGTCATATTCCTATGCAAACCTTGAAGATTATTCCACAAGGGCCTTGGCAAAAGAAGATCCTTACGAGTTTTTTACCAAGTATCCGGAACCAGTGATTATTGATGAAATCCAGGAAGCACCACAACTGCTTGATCAAATTCAGGTTCGATGCGACCAACGGGGTGTTCCAGGACAGTATATCCTTATAGGAAGCAGACAAGTCGCATTGAGAGAAAGCGTCAACCAGAGTCTCGCTGGAAGAACCGTGATACTGCGACTGATGCCGCTCTCCCTCCACGAATTGGAGATCGCCGGTATCCATGTTGATAGAGACGCACAAATACTCGGAGGTTTCATGCCGGGTTTGTATCATGGAACTCCACACATTCCTTATGAATATTACAAAGCATACACCGAGACCTATTTACAAAGGGATATCGCACAACGCCGAATTACGGATCTGGACAGATTCTTCAGATTCCTCCAGCTTCTCGCAGGAAGAACAGGCCAGCTAGTAAATTACACCGATATAGCGAACAATCTCGGAATATCAAGCATGACTGTCAAAGATTGGATATCGTTGTTGGAGACCTCGTTTGTCATAGTGAGACTTTCTCCATGGTTTCCAAGTCGGGACAAGCAAATCATAAAGACTCCAAAATTGTATTTTTGCGATACTGGTCTTGTCTGCTACTTACTTGGAATAGATTCTAAACAGATGGTTCGCAATGACCGTATTCATGGCTGTTTATTTGAAAACATGGTGGTCATGGAGGCTTTCAAAACTTGTCTGTCACAAAACAGAGAACCTTCGTTATTCTTTTTCCGCAATACGAGTGGAGTGGAGGTAGACCTACTCCATGCTCCCACACAGAATGTTCTGATACCCTATGAGATCAAGAGTTCTCAAGTCGTGAACAAAGAATTCCACACCAGTATGGGGAAATTCGAAAAACTATATCCCCAAAAAGTATTTCACGATCACACGGTCATCTATTCTGGAGAAGATATCCCATGCTTCAATGGCGTAAGGTACTGCGACTACCGACACTGCGCAGACCTGTTCCTGCCGACTGAAGCGCCGTTTGTGTTCAACCCTTGAGAAACACCGGCCGTGAATTCAAATCCGCCAGCCGCTGCGCCATCAGTTTCGCCACTTCCTTCGCCCCCTCCGGTCGCAAGTGCGTGTCGTCAGCCTTTCCATCGGGATAGTTCGGATACCGTCCAGCGGGAAAATTCATGAAAAAGCGTTTGGAATTCCGGTCGCCGGCAGAAGAGAGCCAATGCATGGTGGCCAAGGTCATGTCGATGCAGGGAACGTTCAATTCTTTTGCGACAGCCTGCATCGCTTTCGGGTAGTCACCATGAGTGTCTTGGAGAGTTACGATACCATCGACCACAACGAATCGACGTCGGGCGATGGAGGTCGCAAGGAAGGGCATCGCACCATGGGTCCGTATGGAGCTGACCATGAACCGTAGATTTTCCTGATAGGTCGTCCAGGGATCCGTATGCCGCCAAGGTTCAGGCTTCGGCTCGTTATGACCGAACTGGATCAATACTGTGTCGCCCTTTTGCAAGGAGGCTTCAACGGATGCGAAGTCGCCTTCCAGAAGAAACTGCCGGGTGCTACGCCCGTTGATCGCGCGGTTGTCCAATATCCAGCCGGGAGCCAGATACGGAGAAAAGCATTCGCCCCACCCCGTCTCCGGCCTCGCTTCCTCACGCTTTGTCGCGCAGGTGGAATCTCCAAGAAGAAACAATGTCGGCACAGCCCCACCTCCTCAAACTTCGGAACCTACAAGTCGAATCCGATCTGCACTCCCACGGTAAAACGGGGCAGGAAATAATATACCCGTTCCAAGTCTTCTTCATCGTAATATTTGGAAAGCCTGGATAGCACGATCATAGCCGAAATATCTTTTGCCGCAGGAATCCACGTGAGGCCACCGCTGAGTATCAGTCGATACGAGGCATTGCCAGCCTTGATCATCCCAGAAGGAAACAAGGAGACTCCTATCTCCGCATCCACGATAAAGGCATATTCCGCCAAAGTCCACCATGGAAGTTTGTCCTCCTGAATCATATTATCAAGTATCGCGAACTCGAAACGCTCCATGCCGAGGCCCAGGCTAGCGAACGGCGTACACCAGCCCTTGCTCCATTGATCGGGAAACTCATATTTCACCCCGACGGTCCATAGAGAGAACGCCAATTTAAGACGAGCGAATTTATTGGGATCGTCACTTGCTTCATCCTTTTTGTCGACAGGGTTCCCCGCGATGTACCGATTGGTGGACAACAGCGACCAGCGCGAACCGAACAATTGTTTCTGGAACTCCAAGGTGTGATAGTTCTGTTCAAAAATGCGGCTTGTCGCCAGGGTGATGATCAAATCATTCTCACTCCAGTTGCTTTTCTGAAAGAAAGACATGACATCAATATAATATCTCGTGTACCCGAAAGCACCTTGCATGGCATACCAGTAATCGACGGACAAGGCTCCCGCGTTGATCTGAAAACCAAGACGCAGTCCCTGCGCGGACCAAAGGGCCAATTTCTGAGTCTTCCAATCAGTATGTTGCTGATACCAGATATAGCCCAGGGATACCGAAAGCAACTGCTCCCTGTCCCTCTGAAGAAACAGGTCCATACCGACATATTGCGATGTCTCAAAACCGATATTGTTCTCGGTATCGAAAGAAACGCGAGCACCGAAATTCGTGGTCTTCGACCGTTCTGTAGGAAGCCCCCAGAAGCCACTGAATGAAATTTTGGCTGAAGCCTTTGGTGCAAAATAGGAACCTGGTTCATAAGGAAGACTCACTGAATGGATATGGCTAATCTTGTGGATGAGGTTCTGAAACCAGACGAACCCATAGTTGCCTGCCATCAGGAAACCGACACGAGGAGAGACTTCCATCTGCCAGTGGTCGGTACTGAAGGGTGACCACCTCAGGGCGAACGCAAGATCAATGGTATCGTAGCGTCCATTGTACCAGTGGCCGGGGTTCGGATCTTCAGTATCGGTATACCACTTGTCCTTCCACCCGCGGTTGGTAAATCCATTCAGATCAAGGCTCAGGGTCCAGACAGGAGCTTCCACGCGGATGTTCCCGCTATAGGAAAGCTGGTCGTCGTTGTTGCGACTCAACCCGAACGTCCATTTATCATTTCCTGTTCCGATCAGGACACTTTCAGGAATCCAGGATCGGCCGTCCCCCAACGATGGGGCGGCTGAGGCGAAAAGCCCGAAAGCGACGACGAGAACACAGAATGAGCAGATAAGTTTCTTCATGGGCTAAAATATACCATTCAAGGAAATACAACTCAATTTACCGCCAGAGCATTTTACGAACTTTTTCATTTTTTGACGAAAAAACGATACCATCCGCATCAGTACTGAATAGTCGCCGATAATAAAGAAGCCGCCCCTCAGTCAAAACTGACCATATGGACGGCTCCAATGTGATACGATACTTACCCTGCCATGCGGCATGAGATGAAATTCTTGTTAGCGCTGGACGCGGCCGCTACCATCGCCCTTGCACAGAGCTTCGACTTCACTCTTGCGAGCGAGGTTGAAGTCTCCGTTGATCGAATGCTTGAGGCAGGAGGAAGCGACTGCGAAATTGATCGCGTATTCCTCATCGTCAGCATACTCGCTCAAGCCGTAGATGATACCTGCGGCAAAGGAATCCCCCCCACCGACGCGGTCGATGATATCGGTGATCTCGTAATGCCTGGAGAGGTAGAAGCCGGTCTTGCCGGAAAGAGCGGCGGACCAACCATTATGGTCGGCGCTGTGGCTTTCGCGGAGCGTTACGGCGACGACGGAAATATTGGGGAACTGCTTCTTTACCTCAGCGGTCAGGTCTTCGTAGACTTTGGTGTCCAACTTGCCGGAAGTGACATCGCTGTTCGCTTCGATACCAAGGCACTTCTGAATGTCTTCTTCGTTGGCGATGATGACATCGGCGAACTTTGCGAGCTCACGCATTACTTCGGGGGCCTTCTTGCCGTAGTTCCACAACTTCTTGCGGTAGTTCAGGTCGATGGAGACCGTAGCGCCAGCGGCCTTCGCGGCCTTCATGGCGGCGAGAGCGCAATCGGCGGAACCCTGGCTCAAAGCGGGGGTAATACCGGTCACATGGAACCAACCGGCGTCGGCCATGATCGCCTTCCAGTCGAAATCCTCAGGCTTGGCCGTCGCGATGGAGCTTTCAGCGCGATCGTACACGACGCTGCTGGCACGCTGGTTTGCACCGGTCTCCAGGAAATAGATACCGACGCGACCACCCTTGGTCATATTGATCCGGGAGACATCCACACCGTACTTGCGAAGTTCACGGACGGCGGCTTCACCGACGGCGTTGTCAGGAAGCGCGGTCACGAACTGGGCGTCCTTGCCGAAGATAGCCAAGGAGACGGCTACGTTCGCCTCTCCGCCACCGAAAGTGGCTTCGAGAACGGGGGACTGGAACAACCGTTCGTGCTCAGGAGATCTGAGACGAAGCATGATTTCACCGAATGTTACGAATTTCTTACCCATGAGGAAAACCTCCCTGATTGTTTGCTGGTTCATAAGGGAAATACAGAATATCCCCTGTATTGTGATTCCATGATATTGTCCTTCAGCAAATCTGTCAATATTTTTTTGAAACATTGTTCCATTTTTGAAAAAGGTGTGTTATACTCCATCCTGTCAGTGAAGGAACGAGTCCTTCGCATGACAGTCCAACCTCTTGTACTGGGACGGACGACGGAACTTTCGGTCCAATGGCAAGACCAACCGGCACCACCAATACAAGATCCAAAGAGGAGAGTGTTCCATGTACGAAGATTTCTTTGAGAAAGTCCACAAGATCGGTCTGGTCCCAGTAGTGAAGATTGATGATGCGAACAAGGCAGAGGGTCTTGCCGGAGCTCTGATCAAGGGCGGCCTTCCCTGTGCCGAAGTCACGTTCAGAACCGATGCGGCAGAAGAGTCCATCAAACGGATCGCTACGAAATATCCTGAGATGCTTGTCGGAGCCGGAACCGTCATCAATGTCGAACTGGCAAAGAAGGCCGTCGCCGCTGGAGCCACATATATCGTCTCCCCCGGTTTCAACCCCTCCGTCGTAGACTGGTGCATCGAGAACAAGGTCCCGGTGGTTCCCGGCGTCTGCACTCCGAGCGATATCGAGCAGGGCCTTGCCAGAAACCTTTCCGTCCTGAAGTTCTTCCCCGCCGAGGCTTCCGGCGGTGTAAACATGCTGAAGAATTTCGCGGGGCCGTTCCCGCAGCTCAAGTTCATGCCTACCGGCGGCATTGGCTTGGACAACCTTTCCGACTATGCGAAGACTTCCAACGTCCTTGCCGTCGGCGGCTCCTGGATGGTCAAGGCTGATCTGATAGAAGCTGAACAGTGGGACACGATCGCGGACATCTGTCGCAAAGCGGTAGTGGCCTTGCAAGGTTTGAGTTTCGCCCATATGAGTATCGACAATGAGAACGCCGACGAGGCGGAAGATGTCATCAAGGCCCTTTCCGCTTTCGGCATGGAGACCAAACGTGGCAACTCCTCCGTATTCATGGGTGGGGTCGTAGAAGTCCTGCCCCGCATCTTCCGCGGCAAGCGCGGGCATCTCGCCTTCAAGTGCTTTGACTGCGAACGCACTCTGGCATATCTGGAGCAGCACGGCTTCCATGCCGACGAATCCTCCATCAGCCGTGATGCGAAGGGAAAGATCAAGGTCGTCTATTTCCAGGAAGAGATCGGCGGTTTCGCTGTACATCTCATCAAAGCCTGAGCCTCCGGATAGATTCAGTTTTTCACACAATCGGTGCGCGACCAGTCAGGAAGCGCACCTTTTTTATTAGCAGTATAGCCCTACAGTAGCCCTACACTAGCCAAAGCCGACTCGACTTCCAGCGAGAACAGCCCTCAATCCACCAAAATGAAAAAATTCCACCGTTCGTCAAACGCATTTCCCAGAATATGCTATGCTGTATCAAAACAGTAGTGTTGTCAGACTCTCAACGGGATATCACAGGGAGGAGCTTATGAACGAAACACCTTATGGATATTGCGGAATGCCTTGCGCCCTGTGCAACAGACACAGGATCGAGGGAACGAGCAAATGTATAGGTTGCTCACACGATGGTTATTATGGGGACTCCTGCAAGATCAAGAGATGCTGTCGTGGAAGGGAGCTCCCCCATTGCGCCCTCTGTGCGGGATATCCTTGCGAACAGATCCAACAGCTCGAGGATTTCAATGATCTTCAGACCAGTGGATGCTGGACGCGGATAGCCCAAGACATACAGCGAAATGGTTTTGACGACTGGCATGAAACGCTACGTGAGAAATCCGACTTGCTTACGCAGGCGCTCGACACCTACAACAATGGTAGGATGAAGAAATTCCTCTGTGAGCTTTTCATACAGGAAGACCTTGGAATGATCAAGGATATCATGGAACAGGCGAAACGATTGGAAGGGACCAGAAAAGAGATCTCAGAAGGTTTCAAGCGAATCGTCACGGAACAGACAAAGGATAAAGACAACATATGAACATCATCAGTACTACAAACTTGAATGAAAGGCAGGAACGGGAGATACTCGGGCTACAGGCTCTCTGCAACTCCTTCGAAGGGCTTCATACCGAAACTTTGCTGACCAACAAGTTCAACCTCGACAAACAGCTTCCCTGTTTCTTTCTTGGGTATGATGATGCATGCACGGCCGATGGAGGGACGGTCCTCGTCTCGTTCCTCTATCTTTTCTTCGCGGAACCCTCCACTATAGAAATCATTGCTTTCACCTCCCCGGACTCCAGAAAACGGGGGTGGTTCTCACGATTGTATCAAGCGGCTTTTCCCCATCTGAAAAGCTCCTCGGTTCACAAGGTATTGTTTCAGATAGAGCCGATCAGCGAGAGCGGGATGGCGACGCTCCACAAAACGTTTCCCCACGCGACCTTGAGCCATTCCGAATACCAGCTGTCGTGTACAGCGTTGCCTCCCGAAGAGGTCGGGTCCGTCGAACTCGTGGAGGTCACGCAACAGAACAAGGAGATCGCCATACACCTCGCCATTGAAACCTTCCAAAGCGTAGAGGCCGCTGAACGAAGCCATATCGATGCGATTCTGGGAGAGGATGGAAACGATGCGTTCATCGCCTACGACGGGGAGGTTCCTGTCGGAGTGTGCAACCGAGTGCTGGAAAAGGACACCGCGGGGTTATTCGGGCTCGGTATCCGTCCATCGTTGCAAAGAATGGGATACGGCAAGAAACTGCTCGCAAGCATGTTGCGAAAAACCCTCAGCGAACGGCCAAGAACAACACTGGAGGTCGATTCAAACAATCCGCCAGCCCTGAACCTATATCTTCACAATGGTTTCAGCATCGGCTTCCAGATGGACTATCATGCGGTGCCGATAGCCTAGTGGCGAGTTTCGACAAATCTGATACCCTTCTCCGTCGCATTGGGACGGGCCACCGCGCCGTCTGGATGAAGTGTCAATGAAGCAGTAATGAAGTCGAAGCGGTGGATTTTGAATTATTTCATATTCAGGAAACAGTTAAGAGCAACGACAGGTCAATATCCTGTTTTTCCAGGAGTCGGGCAATAAAAACCACCGGGGCCGGTACGGGAGGAATCGGAACCCCGGTGGAAAAAGGAGAAGCTATATCATCAGTTCATCTGGATGGAACTACCCTCCTCCAGAATGAACGGTTGATCGGTACCGCCGACGGTGACATTGGTGAACACCGCCTCCACATTCCTACAGCGAATGCCACGTCCAGCGACCTCAGGCAGACCACAATACATCTCGGAATCCCCAATAGCCTCGGTAGCGGCGGGATCGACATCGAAAGAACAGTCGGTCACGATGAGATCGAGTACAGGACTTTCAGGCAGGCCGACGATAAACCCTGCGGAGGAACGGCTTCCTTCGGCGTGGCAGGAGAGCACCTTGACCCGCTCGATACGGGGAGTGTCATCTTCAAGCGGCAGAGGATCGAGCAAGAAGAAACGTTCGTCAAAACCACCACAGCGGTAATACATGTTCAGGGTAAAGGGACAGAGATTGTCCTTCATGATCAGCCTTGAGAACTCAAGGTCATGGATGTATCCGCCACGACCACGACGTGTTTTGATACGGATACCTCGATCCGTACCTTCAAAACGACAATCGCTCGCCTTGATATCCCATATGCCGGCGGCCGTTTCACTGCCGATCACGATACCGCCATGGGCGCTACGGACAACACAGCGTTCCACGACCACTGAAGAAGTGGGGCGAGCCACGGCGATCCCGTCAGGACCGCTTCCGCTCTTGAGCGCGATGCCATCGTCTCCGACATCCACCAGACAGTCGGTGATCGTCACATTCGTACAGGAATCGACATCGATGCCATCGGTGTTAGGAGCATCGGCAGGATTGGCTATGTGGACGTTCCTGATGACTACATTGTCGGAATACAGCGGATGTACCGTCCAGAAAGGACTGTTGAGAATGGTGATCCCTTCAAGCAACACGTTCGAACAGTTCTGGAACTGGATGAGGGGCGGTCTGAGGAACTGACATTGACGGCCACCGCCACCGCCAGGCTGATCCTCGTAGCCGACGTTCAAGGAAGCGAAATGTCTTTCGATTTCAGTTTCCGGACGGGGCTGGTTCGCCCGCTTGAACATGGAGGTATTCCACCAGATCTCTCCGCAGCCGTCGACGGTACCTTCGCCGGTTATCTTTACGTCATGGGCATCGTGGATATAGAGACAGGGATGCATGCACCAGCAATTGACGCCTTCCCAGCGGGACTGAACCGGAACGTACAACTCAAAGTCAGGAATGAATCGGATACAAGCATCTTTCAGCAGATGCAGTTCAACTCCTGAAGATATCTCCAATGGCCCACAGGACCAAGTCCCCTCGGGCACGACCACACACCCGCGAACGGGAACAGCGGCGTCAAGCGCTTTACGAAAAGCTTCGGTATCATTGTGATGACCGTCACCCACCGCACCGAAATCCTTCACCGAAAACATATGCATACGAGCCTCCATGGGGCATTCCGTTTCTTTACAAACCAGACCCTACCCGCTACAATCGTCTGTATGTTACAGATAGGATTCCGTGCTCATGATTTTGGCAAATTCGCCACGGCTGATGAGTTGGCCGCCACTGTCGAGACTTTCCAAAAACCGGCTGGCATACAGCTGGCGCTCAAGAAAGTCATCCCCAACGCCCTCGACCCCGCCGAATATACTTCGGAATATATCGCAGGCATCCGCCAGTCCCTCGCCGCACATGGCGTACATGTCGCGGTCATCGGGAGCTATATCAATCCGGTCCACCCCGATCCAGAACAGCGAGAGGCCCATCTGAAACGGTTCGAGACCCATCTGCGGTTCAACAAGGAGTTCGGTTGCCGAGTCGTCGGTACTGAAACCGGCTCACTGAACCCGGACTGCTCCTATAATCCTGACACGTTCGAACCATCGGTATTCGATACCCTCTACCGTTCGATCGAACGTCTGCTGAACGTTGCCCAGCGGTATGACGGCATCGTCGCCGTTGAAGCCGTCGCTCGCCAGCACACGATCTGTTCCGTTGCCAGAATGGCCCGGTTGCTGGAGAAGTTCGACAGCCCGCATCTTGGCGTCATCTACGATCCGGTGAACCTCACCCCGTGGACAGGAATTCCAGAACCGGATGGATCGGTACGGAAAAACCCGACACAGGAGGCCCAACGGATATTCTTCCGTGAAGCCCTCGACGCATTCTCAGACCGTATCGTCGCGATCCACGCAAAGGACTACGTCCTGAACGCCAATGGATGGAAGATCGGGGATATCCCCTTGGGAACGGGGGTGATGGACTGGAAATGCATGGCGCAGGAGCTCCATGCGAGACACATCGACGTCCCCGTCTTGTTGGAAAACCTCGATCCTGCGACGTTGCCGCAGACTCTGGACTATCTGCATCAATTCTGAACCCAGTTATCGTTGGGCGCAATGTCTGTTATTGTTCTGTTTTTGTACTTTCCAGTACTTGTGATGGATCAGGCGGGCCGGAGCAGGCGTTACCCGCCGGCATTCCACTCATTCAACGACACTGGACGAGAGCAAAAAAGATGATGACAATAGAACTATAAAAAAGAGGTGCGCATGAAAAACATTTTGGTAGTCACAGGCGGAGGAAGGGCGAAAGGAAACACAGCCCGTCTGGTAGACGCATTCATCAGGGGCGCGGAAGAAGCAGGGCATCAGGTAGAAAGGGTCTCCTTGCTGAAGACTGCGATACAAGGTTGCATCGGATGCAACGCCTGCCGCTACGGGAAACCCTGCATACAGAATGATGGTTTCAATGAGCTGGTCCCCTCGATCAAGTCAGCTGATCTGATCGTATTTGCATCACCTCTCTATTTCTGGACGATATCATCCCGCTTGAAAGCTTTTATCGAACGTTTCTATTGCATTGCGGAGGAGGACCCCGCCCCGCCTTTCGGACGCTATGAAAAATACCCGGTCAGAGACTGCGCGTTGCTGATGACATCCGCGGATAATTTCTTCTGGACTTTCGAGCAGGCCGCTTCCTACTACAAGTTCGCAATAGTGGACTACATCGGTTTTCACGACAAAGGGACGCTGCTTGCCGGAGGTTGCGGCGACACGAACGGGAAGCCTCAAATCGACAATACGGACCATCTGGAAGCGGCATACCGATTCGGCAGAACAATCTATTCCGATTGATCGCCTTTGCGATGCGGTGCCGGGAGAGTCAGAGACCTTTGCGAAACAGGTTGCCCCTGGAACAAGGCGCGGGAGGTTCGACAGTGCTACAGGCACGATGAACCGATAGCAACGCTGTGCTGGGGAAATTATCCTAGGCGGTTAGAAGAGGAGGGGCTGTTCGAACGACACCGGCCTCCGATTGTCCGCCAACACCTTCTCCATATACTCCCTGTCCAGACCGAGATCGTTCACCAGACGGATTAACACCTCTTCCGGAACAAGATTCTGTTCGGCGAACAGAAAGATCAGCGCCTTTTCTGCGATATTCGCAGGACGGAGGGAGTTGAAGTATATCTCCTCGTCGGGAAGCCCGGTATATCTATCGCAGATATTCCTGTAGAGCATCGAACCTCGCATGTCATGTTTCAACGCATCAAGTTCTGTGCGGAGCGGTTTTTCATCACCCCTCGCAGCCTGCTCGCCAAGGGGCTTCAGATGAAAGAAGGTATACTCCTTGCCAGGGAGATAGTGATGCTCGTCGCAACGGGAAGCGTAGTTCGGAGCGAGCGCGTCCGACTTCTGCGTATCCCCGCCGACGATGATCAACGGATCAAAATAGAGCGCCGGACATTCTCGGCCGTCGACCTGATAATACCGATACGTATAGAAGGCGTTCTTCATGCAGTCCGGGTGTTCGCAATAGGCGGTCAGCGGTATGACGTCCGTCGCGATATCAAGCATCAGGCGAGCCGTCGAGTTGAAAATATCACGTCTGAAATTGAGGATCAACGTAGGAAAAATGAACATTACCCCACGTTCCAGGCTATGATTCCGTACTACATACGCCAGACGCTCGTCAAAGAACGAGCCTTCGTCCACAATGAAGGTCCCTACCGTCGGGTTGTCGGCAAGCACCCGCTCCAGGCCGAAGGAATCCCGTATCCTGGCGATATTGTCGCCACAGCGGATATATCCGCCGCGATAGCACAAGGCGTCGTCAGGATACTCGGAGAAACGGGCGCCGTCTATTTCAGAACGGACAAAGAAAACCTTCCGGCGGTCGACTTCACCGGTACTGGTCATGGCACGGACCTTGTCGCTCTTTCGCTGGGCGACGGCGGCGTCCCGCCAGACACGGGCGGAGAATTCCGTCTTGCCGGACCCCATGGGGCCGATCAGCAGAACCCGTCGACCCGGAGAGGTGAAGTCAAAATGAGAAAATGTTTCGTGGACATCTATCGTAGGAAAGCCGAGGCTCTTGAGAAAATCCTCGGCCACCGTCTTCTGTTCAATACGCGGCATCCGAAGCAGCTCCCTGAACGATGGCGATACCGCTGCTGGTCCCCAGCCGTGTGGCTCCAGCATCTATCATGGCGCAAGCCGTCTCATAGGAACGTACCCCGCCCGAAGCCTTGACCCCAATATCAGCCCCCACGGTCTTGCGCATCAGGGCGATATCTTCGACAGTGGCCCCGCCGGTGGAGAAACCGGTGGAAGTCTTTACATAGTCGGCCCCGGCGGCCACTGAAAGTTCGCAGGCACGGACCTTCTCTTCCTCGGTCAACAGGCAAGTCTCGATGATGACTTTGAGCAACTTGCCGTCACAAGCCTCTTTCACCGCACGGATGTCGGCCTCGACCAGATCGTCGCGCCCGTCCTTGAGCCAACCGATATTGACCACCATGTCGATTTCAACAGCCCCCTCTTCTACCGCGTGGTGAGCTTCGAAAGCCTTGGCGGCGGTGGACATCGCCCCCAAAGGGAAACCGACCACAGTGCAGACGTTCACGCCAGTCCCCTTCAGATGTTTCGCACAGAAAGGAACCCAGCAGCTATTTACACAGACGGATGCGAAATGCCATTGGGCGGCCTCCTCGCATAGTTGCGCGATCTTTTCCTGCGTGGCGTTGGCGGCCAATACCGTGTGGTCGATATACTTCGCGATATCTTTCATTTCCTTTCCTCCATGATGATACATTCGATATGAAATTCAATCGGCCCCATGCCTTCAGGGACAGGGCGAGAGACTGCCTTTCCAGATTACCCCAAAACAAAAGGGAACGCAACGCATGACTCGGAAAAACTATGAAGCAACCGATACAATATCCGCCTATAGACTCTTTCTCTTGACCATCGCCCCTTTGCACTATAGTCTTTGAACCATGTTGCAAAAGCTAGCCGATCAATATCTGTGGGTCATCTGTGCGATCCTCCTGGTGAATCTGTATCAGCGTCGTATCGCTGACTCCGAAAAGAAACGTTTCGCGACGATCTACATCGCCGCCTTGGCGATGGTGTTCGATGTATTCATCGTCATCATCATCTCCCAGAACTGGCCCCAGTGGCTGGCGGTCATCGGCCTTGCCATTGTAATCGCGTTGGGCGTCATATTCCGCAAGCGGGTATGGCCGTTCAGAATCCACTGCGTCTCCTGTGGTACAAAGCTCAGCTTCGACCATATCATCGGCCATGACGACAATCTCTGTCCCGATTGCTGGGCGAAAGCGCATCCGGTAGAGGCCGCCAAACAGGCGGAGGAAGACGCGAAGAAGAATGCGCCGCAGATCCAGGAAGAGCAGGACTACAGTATCGCGAACGATGTGGAGGAGATCGACTGGGATCTCTGGGATCCCGCGGAAACCTGCGTGATCACCTACCTCTTCCAGGGGGAAGGTCCTGACAGGCAGGTGTTGTTGATCGACAAGAAGCGTGGTCTTGGCGATGGTCTGGTGAATGCGCCTGGCGGACATGTCGAACTTGCCGAAACCGCCGAAGAGGCCGCCGTCAGGGAGTTTGACGAAGAGACAGGCGTCAAGGTTTCAGATATCCACCATATGGGAATCCTCAACTTCCAGTTCAAGGACGGACTGTCGATGCGCGGCCATGTGTTCTTCGCCTATCAGTACGAAGGGGAGATGCATGAAACCGACGAGGCTCGCCCTTTCTGGTGTCCCATCAGTGAGATTCCCTATGACAAAATGTGGCAGGATGACCATCTATGGCTGCCGAAAGCCCTTGAAGGCGATCATTTCCAAGGCTTTTTCATCTTTGATGACAGAATCATGACAAGCAGCAGGCTCGATATCCTTTCCTCCCAGGACGAAGAGGACTGACGTCTTGATGCCGGTCGCCGAACTAGGTCTTGGATGCTGGCAGTTCGCAGGAACCTTCGGGTTCTGGGGCGACCAGCCACGGGAAGATTCGATACAGACCATCCACGCCGCCCTGCGGGGTGGCGTGCGTCATTTCGATACCGCCCAGGGCTACGGCAACGGCAGAAGCGAGCAGATGGTCGGGCAACAGCTCCGGCGCTTCAGAAAGGAATTTCCCAGAGATTCCCTCACCATCGCCACGAAAGTGATGCCCATGTCGCCCGACAAGCTCAAAACGACGGTCGAAAGGAGCCTGCGCAGGCTCTGCACCCCGTACATCGACATCCTCTATCTGCATTGGCCAGATTCCAAAACCGAGACAGGCCCCTTGTTGGAAACAATGTCACGGCTAAAAGCCGAGGGTGCGGTCCGCCAGATCGGAGTCTCCAACTTTCCACCTTTCCTTCTGGAAAAGACCTGTCGGAACATCCAGCTCGACTGGGTGCAGTGCGCCGGTTCCTTACTGTGGACGAAAAACCTCGCTGAAACGATCAGGATCTGCAAAAGAGAAGGCATGAAAACCGCTCTCTACAGTCCGCTCGGAATGGGGTTGCTGACAGGCCGATACAGGACTGCCGCCGACCTGCCGGAAGGCGACGCAAGGAGAAAGCTTTTCTGTTTTCAACCGGAATGCGAAGAAAGCTGGAACCATCTGCTGGACAGGTTGCAAACCTACAGTGAGCGGCTCTCTTGCACCCCGGGACAACTCGCCTTGGCTTGGGCGCTCTCCCAGGACGTTTCCATCGTGGTCGGGGGAGCCAGGAACAAACACCAACTCGCGGAGAATCTCACCGCGGAACACCTGTCCATTCCGCAGAATATGATGGAAGGATTGGCCGACGCAGCCCTGCGGGTGATCCCGCGGGAGCAAGACAATATCTTCGGACATGCATGGTAGCCGCTCTGGAAGCAGGCTACGGACCTATGGTACTATCATCACATGAAGATCCTGCTGCACAGACATGAAGCCGAAATAGAGATCAAAAAGTCTCGGTTCATCGCGATCGCCTACCCGTGTGAATCCCCGGAACAGGTCAAGGACCTCGTCAGCCGAACGAGGAAAGAACATCCGCAGGCGAACCATGTCGTCCATGCCGCCGTAATGGGGCCGCAGGGAACCTCCTTCTCAATGAGCGATGACCACGAACCGAAGAATACCGCTGGACGACCGGCCCTTGAAGTACTCAAAGGAAGCGGGATCACCAATATCGCAGTCATGATCATCCGTTATTTCGGAGGAACCCTGCTCGGGACCGGCGGCTTGGTCAAAGCATATGGCGACAGTGTCAAAGCCGTTCTTGATGGCGTTGAAACAGAAGAATTGATCGAAAAGAGTATCTTTCATGTCGTTACAAGCTATGATTTATACGAACAGATGAAAAAACTTCTTCTGGAACACGGCTGTGCGGAGATCCAAGAGGAGTTCACTACGGAGATCTGTTTCTCCGGCACCCTGCCCGCGGCGAATGCGGAAGCCCTTGGAAAAGACGTGACGGAACTATCGTCAGGGCGAAACACGATTCTCTTCCAATAGTGCTCTGTGTACCCCTATTGTACCCCTATCGTACCCCTACCGTTTTGAGAGCCGTTTGAAGCGCAGATTCGGCAACGGAGTATCATGCGGTTCCGAGTCGTTTCCGTCGGAATCTTTTTCATCGTCATGCTCAAGGGCGGGAACCGTCCAAGGGGAATCGACGGGAAGCCGTCCGGCATCCAGCAGATCGACGAACTTGATGGCGATGGAGAGAGCCTCCTCAATCACGGCAGGCTCTATGGCCTGGGGCAGGTCCTGGAGGGTATGGTAGACGGCAGGCTTGCTGGTATCGTCCCAAGGCATGGCGGTAAGAGTCACCGCATGAAGCCCCGCACGAGCGCCCTCGGCGGCATCCGTACCTCCTGCGAGAAGCGGCAAGGCTTGCGATTTCGCCTTGTACCCCATGGCTTTCGCGATATCCACACAACCGGTCGCCATCTGCTGGGACAGCTTCACCGTACCGTTTACGTCGCGAACAAGGAATGTCAGGTCATCGGCATAATAGGGACAGTCAAAATTGAAATGCCAACCGACGACATCACTATACAGCGAAGTGTTTTGGGCGAACCACCGGCGTGAGCCACGAAGCCCGACCTCTTCCGCGTCGAAGCTCGCGAAAACGAGGCGAGTGTGTTTCAAAGGCTCTCCCCTATGGCGTCTTGAGGCGAAAAACCTTGCCAGTTCAACGGACATGGAGGAAGAGATCAGATTGTCCCCTGCCCCGGGGGAAACGGAATCCGACATGAACCGCCACAGAGGAAGGACGAGGGGAAACGCCAATGTCAGCAGGGAGACAAGGACGATGAACGGAACAGGAGGAAGCCCGAACCGGAACAGCCTACCGGAAAAGAGTTCGACGAACAGCTGGAGCGGGGCGACGACACAGAGCAAAGCCAGCAACCCGAACGGAACGCCGACCTTCAGAAGATAATTTTTCTTATCCAGCTTGTTATATCTATAGAGACGGGCGCTATCGTGGTGACCGCTGAAAACGATCGTCTGCAAGACCTCTCCGGACGGTTCCTGCACCCCGTGCACATTGCAGCCCTGTTTCTCCGGATAATATTTTTCCAACCACGGCCTGTAGCTGATGAACTCCCGGAATACAAGAAACAGAAACAGGCCGCACACCGCGGTCGCCGTCACAGGCATGCCGACCCAGAGAAGCAATACGACCAAGGGGTATATGATGACTGCGATCTTCAACCAACCGGTAAAAGCCCCAGGATGCATGGAGAATTCCTGAGAGTCGGTCGTATCGCAAAAATGTGCGAGATCCTCTCCCAACCGCCGGGCGCAATCATGGGAAGCCTGTCCACCCGCGACTCTGGGACCGAACGCGGAAATCAGATTCGCAGTTCGATCCATCGCGAATTTCGCAAGCTTTCCGGCCTTCAGGGATTCTATGCCGGACTTCTCTTTCCTGGTCTCCACGGGGGGGACCTCTTTCGGCTGTCGTTTGCGTCTGAATGAAAAGAAGGCCATCAACAAGCATCATGCCAAGACTGCCGGAGACTGTCAACGAACCATCACCCTTTACGGATTGAGTTTTCTTACTCAAAGACTCCATTCATCTTTTCCTTGCATAATTATTATGTATTTTGTAGAGTTTATAAAACATTTAACCAAAACTGTGATAAGGCAGGAGTGATGAGCACTAGTAGAATAATATATCGCAAACTCAGCGTCCCTGTTTCCGCAATTGTCGCGTTGGCAGTGTATGTCCTGCAAATCCCCAACCCGATGATGATACTCATCATCCCCGTTGTATTCTTCGCATACTCGGACGGCTATATCGGAGGCACGCTCAGCGGGCTGGTCGCCACCGTCTATTCCCTCTATTTCTTCTCCGATACCGGCAGGTTGTTCATGTACAATGACATCAACCAGCAGAAAATCATGACCATCATTCTTGCGGTCGCGGCAATAGTACTGCTCGTCGGACGGTTGAAGACTCGCGATATCAAGCAGACGGAGTCCAGTACCACATCGAATTCCAATTTCATCAACGTCCTTCGTGGTATCAATGTCCAGTTGTTGGTCACCGACCTGGAAACCGATGAAATTCTATTTTCCAACGAGAAGATGAACAAGGGCTATGATATCGACTACGATCCCGTAGGCCAACCTTGTTGGAAAGTCTACCACGGCCTTGACCAGCGTTGCGGGTTCTGTAGGAAAAACCGCCTGCGGTTGGACCCGACGACTATCATGGAGTGGGAGCATCAGAACAACAGGACGGGCAAATGGTTCCATAACAATGAATCAGTGATTCGATGGACCGACGGACGCCAGGTACATATGCAACAGGCGGTGGACATCACCTCACGGCGGAATACAGAAGAGACGCTCCGCCAACGGCTGAAACAGGTGGAGCTGATGAGTTCCATCGCGCAAAGTTTCGTGACCGGGCAGGATTCCCGGCCCCTTGTCCTCAACGCCCTCAGAGAACTCGGTGAATACATGAATATCGACAGAGTCCGAGTCACACGCATTTCGGAGGATGGCATGACCTACCGCACTACAGATGGTTGGTATCGGCAAGAGTCCTTCGACGACGATCTCATGGACAGGTTGCAAGGAGAGGATCTGCAAAGGCTCCACAAGGCATTCCTCCTGGAACAGAAGCCGTATCTGGCTTGTGGTGACGTCACGGAAATGCCGGATTTCGCACCATTGAGCGTTATCGGAGTCCGGGGGACCATCCTTGTACCGCTGTATGAAAACAATGCCTTCATAGGGTGTATGCATCTTGAAATGTGTACGCAATCCCGCTTGGTCGGTGAAACCGACATCTATCTCGCCCAGATCGTCGGTAGCCTGATCAGCGGCGTATTGTCGCGCGACAGGTTCCAGGAAGAACTCATGGCCGCGAAGGATAACGCGGAGGTCCATGCCCGGGCGAAATCGAACTTCCTGGCGAACATGAGCCACGAGATCAGAACCCCCATGAACGCCATCATCGGCATGACGGAGCTCGCCAAATCGAGCGATGATCCAGACCGGATCAGATATTGCCTGAGCAAAGTCGACGATGCCGCGGTACATCTGCTCGGACTGATCAACGATATCCTGGACATGTCCAAGATCGACGCGGGAAAATTCGAACTATATGAGACCGACTTCCCGTTGGAGAAGATGCTCCAGCAGGTAAGTACCATCACCCATTTCCGGGCGGAACAAAAAGGAATCGATTTCATCATCAGAATCGACAATGATGTTCCCGAAGCAATCGTCTCCGACCAGCAGAGAATCGCCCAAGTGCTGACCAATCTGCTGTCCAATGCGGTCAAGTTCACCCCGGAAAACGGGAAGATCACGTTGACTGTCCATAAGGAGGGGGAGACGGATGGAAACTGTACGCTCCGTTTCAATGTGACCGATACGGGAATCGGCATCGCGGCGGAGGCCATCCCCACCCTGTTCGATTCCTTCCAGCAAGCGGACAGTACGATCTCCACCCGGTTTGGAGGCACAGGTCTCGGCCTCGCCATCTCAAAGAACATCGTCGAGATGCTGGACGGAACTATCGGGGTCGATTCGAAAGTGGGCCAAGGCTCGTGTTTCCATTTCACCCTCCAAGCGCCGGTCGGAGTCTCCACTTCAGACAAGAAGCTCGGGGAAGGGGTAGACTGGGACAAAGTCCATATCATGGTCGTGGACGATTCCCCGGAAGTCCTCGACTACTTTGTCGAGGTGGCAGAGATCGCGGGGTTCCATTGCACCACGGCTGAGAGTGGCCGGCGGGCGCTGGAGATACTGAATACTGGGGAAACTGAGTACCTGATCCTGTTCATCGACTGGCGAATGCCGGAAATGGACGGCATCGAACTGACCCGGAGGATCCGGGAAGCCTTCTCCAAGCATATCATCGTCATCATGATCTCGGCCGTCCAATGGGAGAGCATCGAGCAGGAAGCGAAGGAGGCCGGCGTCGACCATTTCATCGGCAAACCGCTGCTTCCGTCGATGATCATAGACTGTCTGAACCAGCGGCTCGCCGCACAGACGGAACTGCAACGGAAGCCCGGCGTCAAGAGAAACTACAATCTGTTCACAGGCAGACGCGCATTGCTGGCGGAGGATGTGGAGATCAACAGGGAGATCCTGCTGGCGATGCTGGAAGACACCGGCATCGATATCGAGTGCGCGGAAAACGGCCGAATCGCCGTAGACAAGTTCAAGCAGAATCCCGATGCATTCGACATCATCCTGATGGATATCCAGATGCCGCAGCTGAACGGGTATGAAGCGACGAAGGAGATACGCCTGATCGATCACGACGCGGCACGGAACATCCCCATAGTGGCGATGACCGCGAACGTATTCAAAGAGGACGTCGAAGCGTGTCTGGCCTGCGGGATGAACGCGCATGTCGGAAAGCCCATAGATCTGGACGAGCTGATCAAGACGTTGCATACACTCTTTCGTCGATAAGGGGCGGTCACCATGCCTGAGCATGTGAACTATCGGGAACCGCCTCATCCATTCTCATGGGAATACTTGACAAAGAACGACGGTGTCAATATAGTAGTAACCCGACTGACAATCCGTTCATTGGAGAGATGTCCGAGCGGTCGAAGGAGGCGGTCTTGAAAACCGTTGAGGCGCAAGTCTCCGGGGGTTCGAATCCCTCTCTCTCCGTGCTGACATCTTTTTGACAATAGATTTGATGTCATTGGAGAGGTGCGAGAGTGGCCGAATCGGGCTCCCTGCTAAGGAGTTGACCTGGTAACGGGTCCGGGGGTTCGAATCCCCCCCTCTCCGATTTGTTTTTTTGCATTATGATGATGAGACCATAGCTCAGCTGGATAGAGCATCAGTTTGCGGAACTGAGGGTCGGAGGTTCGAATCCTCTTGGTCTCGTATACGGTAATCAATCACCGGGAGAGATGTCCGAGTGGTCGAAGGAGACGGACTCGAAATCCGTTGTATCGTTTGACGGTACCGAGGGTTCGAATCCCTCTCTCTCCGAAGGCTCGGAATTTTTTTCGAGCTGTTTATCGTTTTCAGGAGGGGTGTCCGAGTGGTCGAAGGTGCACGCTTGGAAGGCGTGTGTGCTCGAAAGGCACCGGGGGTTCGAATCCCCCCCCCTCCGTTTCTTTTCCCCAGTCAGATAGATTCTGTGCTATTGATGGCCACCCAACCCCGTCAGGACCGGAAGGTAGCAGCGGCAAGTGGTTTATTGATGAGCCACAGGTGATTTATCTGCTGGGGTTTTTTATACCCTTGTACATTTCCCGACAATCTCACAACATCCGACAAAACATATCGTCCATATTCCCATCCGATAGCCAAACACGCTGATACAGGCGGGTCCACACCCCTGAAAAAACAACCCGGACATCGCTTTCAACACCTTTTTTTCATGGTTCTGTACCAACGGCTACCTTTGCTCTAAGAAGTTCTACTTTTTGCTTGACATATCCCATATCTCATTTAAGATATAGGATATCTGTTATCTATGGAGGCAAAGCCATGAAAAAAGGATTGACACTCATGCTTATCTGCGTATCGCTGTTCTGCACAGTGTTTACAGTAGCTGCGAAAGGCGACTCTGAGAAAGCCTCGTCGGCTGGGACCGGCGAACTGTCAGGAACCGTGACAATGTGGGCGTTCCCACTTTCCGGCGACGACGCCGCGATGTACGAGCCAATCGTAAAATCCTTCAATGAGAAGTATCCGAACGTAAAGATCGACATTCAGATCCTTCCCTGGAACGGACGTTACGAGAAAATGCTCACCGCCATCGCGGGAGGAAATCCCCCGAACGTCGTATACCTGAATGACTTCCAGGTTCCCCTTTTCGCATCCACGAACAATCTGGTAAACATGAACGAAGTCTTTACCCCGGAAGAGCTGTCCGCCTACAAGGACGGCGCTTTGAAAGCCGTCAGCTATGACGGGACCCTGTATGGAATCCCCATACTGACCAACAGTCTCGGATATCTCTACAACGTGGATCTGTTCAAGGAAGCGGGACTCGATCCGGACAATCCGCCCAAGACATGGGCCGAGCTGGAGGATGCGATCGCCAGACTGACGAAACGGAACGCCAACGGTGAGATCGTCCAATGGGGCGCAAGGTTCGACCTCAACAGGCCTTCTCCCGTCACGAGCATACTGCCCCTGATCTGGCAGGCGGGCGGAGATATCCTCGACGTTGACGGAAACGTGATCATCGATAGCCCCGAGACGAGACAAGCGCTTGAATTCATCAAAGGTCTGTTCGAGAAGGGATACATCCAGAAATCCAACATGACCGGCGGTGGACTGATGTTCTCTTCCGGCAAGATCGGCATCGACCTACAGAAGGAACCGAGCGACGTCAAGAAAGTCTCCCAGGAGAACCCCTCCCTGAACTTCAAGGTAGGACCGATCCTCACAGGGAACCAGAAGGTCGGCTATGTTACCTGCGGAACCTACAGTATCTTCAGCAAGGCAAAGAACCGCGACGCGGCGGTGGCCTGGGTCAAGCATCTTACCAGCCAGGAGAACACCGAGCACATCCTCGCCGCCAGCGGCTTCATGTCCCCGAGGAAGGATGTCAGCGAAGCGGACTACATGACTGACGAGCGGTTGGTCTTCATGGCGAGCCAAGGAGAGTGGGCCACCGGCACAGGACCTATGAACAGCCATTATTCAGAGATTCTCGCCGCGACGGGATCCTCCCTTAATTCCATTATTCTCGGAATCAAGGACGCGGATACCGGCCTGAAGGAACTGACGAACCAGATCAACAGCATCATGGGCAAATAGATCAACGACATATTCTGTATCGGAGGAAGGCGGTTCGTCTCCTCCGGTGCAGGATTCTTTCTTCCAAAGAGGTGTTTCATGAAGAGAATAGGAATCATCGGGCTCGGGCTGAAGAATCCCTACACCTATGCCCCCATCCTCAAGCTACAGGGTGCGAAACCGACCTGCGTGTGGGATACATATGCGGAAAACGCCCGGGACTACGCCAAGACCTTCGACTGCACGCCGGTCGAGGACCTTGACGACTTTCCGACGGACGACGTCGACGGCGTAATCATCGAGAGCATCAACAGCGAACATCTCAAGCTTGCCAAGGGCTTCGTAGAACGGGGAATCCCCGCTTTCATCGAAAAGCCGATGAGCAACGACCCGCAGGAGGTGTTTACCTTCCTCGATGAATTCCCGGACGCTCCCGTGTTCTCGGCAAGTCCTCTCCGTTTCTCCCCGGCCTATCAGGAGATGCAGCGGGAGATATACGGGAAGCAACAGGACACGATCAGGCTCTGCAAGGTCTCGGTCTATCATACGATGGCCCATTTCCTCGCTGACGAACAGAAAATCTGGCATGACAGGCCATCTCAGGGTGGTGGAATGCTCATAGACATCGGCATCCATGCGATCGAGCTTCTGAACATGTTCATGCCGAAACCGTACGGCAGGATCGAGTACTTGAAAAGCAACACCTACTACCGGCAAAGCGAATCGGGAGACTGCCATAGCGTGACCATAGAATATCTGGATGGCAGCGTAGGCCAGCTTTCACTGCTTTGCGCCACCGACCGTCTCGACTATGCCGTCGAGGCCTACAGCGAACGCAACACATACATCAATACGAACCGTGAACGATATCTTGGGGAGGCTTTCAGCGCCGACAACGCCTACGGGGGTTTCGTCGGGACCATGGAGGCGTTCCTGAACATGATAGACACTGGCATTCCCCCGATCTCTCCTGAAGAGACGAGGAGGAACTTCACACTGATCCAGGATATACAAGCCAACGAGAAGAGGTATACGACATGAAAAAATTCAGAGCGGGAGTCATCGGACTGGGACGAATCGGATCGACCTTCGAGGACGACCCGAAACGGATACACCCCTGCACCCACGCAGGAGCCCTCGCAATGATGGACGACGTGGATCTGGTGGCCGGAGCGGCCAGATCAGAGGGAAGCGCGAAGGCGTTCCAGGAAAAATGGGGCACGAAGAAAGCGTATACCGACTACAGGAAGATGGTGGCTGACGAACATCTCGATATCGTAGGGATAGCCACCAATCCAGAGACCCATGCCCAAATCGTGCAGGAGATCGCAGGACTCGGGGTCAAGGCGATCCTCTGCGAAAAGCCGCTCGCCCTCTCCTTGCAGGATGCGGACGCCATGATCGAGGCATGCGACAGGAATGGAGTGTTGTTGATGACCATGCACAACCGCAGGTTCAACAGCATCTACCGGTCGGCGAAGGAGCTGATCGCGAAAGGGGATATCGGGGAGGTCAATTCGGTAGTCGGCATCTGCCAAGGCTGCAAGCCAAGCAAGAACTGGCAGAGCGATTTCGAGGGACCGCTTCTCCACGACGCCACGCATCTGTTCGATATCATGAGGTATCTGTTCGGAGACGTCCAATGGATCGAAAGCGACATGGAACGGGCCAGGCCGGAGGACAATGTCGAGGACAGCGCCTATGCCCTGATGCGGTTTCGCAACGGCATCTACGCCACGACGCTGGTCAACGAGAGGACCGACTACATGCGATTCGAAGTCGAAGTACAGGCGTCCAAGGGGAAACTGCTGTTGCTCACCAACGAGGCGTACATATGGAAATACGACCAGAGCAAGTACGCGACCGGTTTCAAGGAACTCGTGCCGGCCGAATATCCGTTGCCACAGGAACGGCTCAACGCGTATGTCGCCGCGTATGCCGAACTGATCGCCTGCCTTGAGACGGGAAAGACCGACAACACCTCCACCATATACGACGGACGGGCCGCCTTGGAGATGATCATGGCGATGTATGAATCGAAACGGCATGACAACCGCAAGATATACCTCCCGCTTCCCGGGACACCGTCAAGTCTTGAAGCCGTCATACAAGAGGGGGCCTTCTAGGAGCTGCCGAGCTATGAAAAGAAACAATACACTGAAAGCAAATACAAAAGGGGGCTTCTGGTTCGTCCTGCCTTCGATAATCATCCTTGGAGGCTTCGGCCTGGTGGTTACCGTGGCGAACGTCTGGTACAGTTTCCTCGACTGGTCGGCCCTTACCGATCCGACCTTCGTGTTCCTCAAGAACTACAAGAGGTTCTTCACCGACAAGATCGCCATCACCTCGTTGATCAATACATTTGAATACGCGTTGATGTACGTATTCCCGACGATCGTCATTTCGTTGGGGATCGCGTTGATGCTCAACAGCAACACAAAGGCGATGGCGTTCTTCAGGGCGCTGTTCTATGTCCCGGTGATCACCTCGTATGTCATCGTCATCGTCGTATGGCAATGGTTCTTCGACTATGATATCGGACTGTTCAACCAGATCCTTGGATCGTTCGGCGTAGCGAAGCAACCCTGGTTGCTGAGCAAAAGCATGGCCATGCCGTCCCTGGTAGTGCTCTCCATCTGGAAAAACGCGGGCTACTCCATACTGATGTTCCTCGCCGGGCTTCAGACCTTGGACAAGAATCTTGAAGAGGCGGCCATGATCGACGGCGCGGGGCCTGTCAGGATATTCTGGCATATCACCCTACCCCAGCTTCGGCCTACCATGGTGCTGACGGTCGTCATGGTGACGACCTGGTCGTTCCAGATGTTCGTACAGCCGTATCTGATGACGCAGGGAGGTCCGGACTACTCGACGAGCACCATTACGTACTACCTCTACCAACAGGCGTTCAGTTCCTACAACGTAGGCTATGGCTCCTGTATCGCGGTGATCGGCGTAGCGATATTCCTTGTGGTGGTCCAGCTTGAGAAATATCTCCTGGGCGAGAGAAGGAGGTAGAGAATGGCGCATGCAAGTGAAAAAGGTGTGAGAATCGTCAAGTCGACCGTGAAATACGCGGTGCTTACCCTGCTGGGCGTAACCGTCGTGTTTCCGTTCTATATCCTGATCATCGAGTCGTTCCATCCGAACCTGGTGGTCCTCCCCTATCCTGTCGAGCTCATCCCCAGGTTTTTCAGTTTCGACAACTATGCCTACCTGTTCCGGGCGTATCCGGTGATCCGGTGGATCGTCAACAGCCTGGTGATCTCGGCGGGTACCAGCGTACTACAGGTCGTCCTTTGTTCAATGGCCGCCTTCGGGTTCGGCAGGACGGAGTTCAGGTTCCGACGCCAGTTGTACTGGGCCGTCATGCTGATGCTGGTGGTGCCCATCCAGACGAGGATACTTCCCCTGTTCATCTTCATGAGCAAGGTCGGATGGATCAACACCTATCTGGCATGGATTCCTTTCTGCGTCGATGCGTTCGGGATATTCCTGATGCTCCAGTTCATGGAGTCGATCCCGCGGGACCTGGACGAAGCGGCGTTGATGGACGGGGCCAACCTGTTCAAGACCTACAGCAAGGTGATCCTCCCGCAGACGAAACCGGCCATGGTCGTGCTGCTGACCTTTAATTTCATCAATCAGTGGAATGATTTCCTCTATCCGCTGATCGCGGTGAGGAACGATAGGATGTACACCCTCCAGCTCGGGCTGGCGAACATATTCTCCTCCGCCCAGAGGGGCGAAGGGGGCGGTATAGGAGTAGCCTTGGCGGGTGCCGTGGTATCATTCCTGCCGACGTTGATCATCTTCCTGCTTTTCCAGAACAACGTCGTCCAGGGTATGAATATCTCGGCGGGTATCAAAGGTTGAAAGGAGTAAGGAAAGGACGCATACGCTTATTTTATCGCAAAAGAATTTCACAAGCTTGTTTTTTGGCTATATGATATAGTAGCAAAAACAGAAGGATTTCATTCATGGGCAAGACATGTAACACGACGTTGGTACAAGACTACATCCGCGACAGGATAGCAAGGGAGAATCTCAAACCCGGTGATATGCTGCCGCCGGAAGGCGAAATCGCGAACGAACTCGGAATCAGCCGGAATTCGGTGAGGGAGGCTACCCGGGCGCTGGAAAGCATCGGGGTGCTGGAGATCCGTCACGGAGTCGGCCTGGTGCTCAGGTCGTTCAACATGGATGCCATCGTCGACATCCTTACCTATGGATTCCTGCTGGACAACGCGACGATTCTGGATCTGTATGACATCAGGAAGCTGCTCGAATGCTCCATGATGAGTCGTGTCATCGAGAAGGTGGACAACGTAGCCGTCAGCAAGTGCGAGCTGATCCTCGCCGAGTGGGAATACCTTGTCCAAGATGAAAAACCGGTGCATGACATCGACCGGAAGTTCCATGACACCTTGTACGAACCGGTAGGAAACAATCTGTTGATCAGCCTGTGCAATATCTTCTGGGTATCATTCAAAAGCGCCGAGACGAAGGGGTATATCAAGCATTTCACCCCTTCCTGCAAGGAAGAAGCATTGAAAATCCTGGAAGACCATCGGCAGATTCTTGAAGCGATCAAGACAAAGGACCTGACTCTGGCGACTCAGCGGATGGGAGACCATTTCAAACAGATCGAGAAGCCGGAGTTCCCTATGGCGAACTGACATCCTTTCCTCACCCTCTTGAATTGAATCAAGTTCAGAGATGATGAGGTATGATATGAAAGAACTAGCAAGTATCCATGGAGTGATTCCCGCGATGCTGACCTGTTTCGACGACGAAGGCAAGTTCGATGCGGACAGACAACGGACATTGACCAGATTCCTCCTTTCGAAGCAGGTCGACGCGCTCTACCTGACCGGCAGCACCGGAGAGACGTTCCTTATGACCGAACGGATGCGCAAGGCTTGCGTGGAGACCGTCATAGACGAGGTCGCAGGGAGAATACCAGTGATCGTGCATGTCGGGGATATCGGTACGGATAAATCAATCAATTTCGCCAGGCACGCCCAGGCGGCCGGCGCCGACGCGATCTCCTCGGTCCCCCCGTTCTACTGGAAATTCTCCACTGACGAGATATACCAGTACTACAAGGATGTCAGCGAATCGGTCGGTATCCCGATGATCGTCTACAACATAGCCCTGGCGGGTCTTGTCGACTTCAACACCGTGAAGCGGCTCGCCTCGATCGAGAACGTGAAGGGTATCAAGTACACGGCCTCGACGCACTATGAGATACTGAAGATCAAGCGGGAGATCGGGCGGGATTTCGCAGTATACTCCGGTTGCGATGAGATGGCGATGAGCGGCATGTCATACGGCGCCGACGGTATCATCGGTTCGTTCTACAATGTGGTACCGGAACTGTTCGTCAATATCGTCCAGGCGGAACGGACCGGGGACATGGAGCTCTGCCGT
Organism: uncultured Sphaerochaeta sp.; assembly: GCA_964407735.1. Lineage (GTDB taxonomy): Bacteria > Spirochaetota > Spirochaetia > Sphaerochaetales > Sphaerochaetaceae > Spiro-02. Next base: position 51,219 of record CAYOWS010000009.1, read on the forward strand.
CAATTGCAGACCCAGGCGGACGCCGTAATCTCGTTCGTCCTCGAACACCACTTCTTCGACTGCATGAAGCGGATGCTCACCTGGGCCGGACATGACGCCGGCACCGTGCTGCGTCCTTTCCACAAAATGACGGAGAAGGAGCAGCTTGTCGCAAGGAACGGACTGCGGGAGCTGCGGGATTCCTACAGGATCACAGGCTGTGAGGTCCTTGACCGGCTCTAGGTCCCCCAGTCGTCCAGGGAGAGGCCGCTTCAGCGATGAGGCGGTCTGTCCGTATTGATCCCTTCGCGATGGTTTTCCGCAAGACTTGACCAAGACCTCCCGATTAATCAAGAATAGGTTACGCTTCGGAGGTGCGTCATCTTGCTAGAAACACTCGCCGACAGACTATCTTCTTTTGATATGGTGGACGCCGTGGTCCTCTCCGGTTCCACGACCAGCCCGATCCACGATGACAAGTCAGACTATGATCTATACATCTATTCCAACGCCGATGTCCCCCGCGAGTCTCGCGAATCAATCATCAAGGAATTCTCGGACGACTACACGGTAGGCAATACCTTTTTTGAAGAGGGTGATGAATTCTTCGTTACCTCCCCCCGCAGGACGGCGGTGGACATGATGTACCGACGGCTGGATTGGGCGAAAGAGGAGATCGACTGGGTCTGGAACAAGTGCAACGCCAGGATCGGCTACACCACCTGCTTTCTCTACAACCTCAAGACTTCCGTACCATTGTTTGATCGCGACAACAGATTCGCGAATATCGTCGCTCCTTTGAACGATCCCTACCCGGAAGAACTGCGCCGCAATATCATCGACAAGAACCACATACTGCTCAGAGGACATCTTGAGGCTCCGTACTATACGCAGATAGAACTTGCGGTAGGCCGGGGCGACCTGGTCAGCATGAACCATCGCACCGCCGCGTTGCTGACGAGTTATTTCGATATCCTGTTCGCCTTCAACAGACAGTTGCACCCAGGGGAGAAGAAACTGATGGCCTACGCCCATACGCTCTGCCATCAGTTGCCCCGGCGTTTTGACGAGGACCTCCAACGGGTGATCCAGTCAGTCGGAGACGGAGAAGAACTCCTTCCCGCCCTGACAAGGTTGCTCGACGCTTTGGACGAACTGCTTGCCCAGGATTGACCGCCGGCGATCGCACAAAAACCACAGGCCCAAGGTTTCGACCTCGGGCCTGCTTTCTGTTCCGACAGGACAGTGTCATCGGATCGCAATCCCGACGGAGATGTATTGCGAACGTTTCCAGAAGAAATTGAGCAACGGGAAACGTCCGTCATGATACAGGAACTCTATCGACAGATCCTTGTTCGCTGCGGCGTTCTTGAAGGTAAACCCGACGGAAGCGGTAAGCTCCATCTCCCATTTGTCGGTGTCGTCATCTGGAGTCAGGGTATGGTTGGTCATGCCGTCCTGGTGGAACTTCATGTTCAGCGAGCTGTAGACTTCATACCGCTTTGCGAACGGATATGCGAGATTGACGTCCAACTGAAGGATATAGGCCCCATAGCCATTGCCGTACGGACCTCTCACCGCCCATTGGTCCCTGTCCCGTTCTTCAGTCGACTGTGGAGGATTGGTGTCGGCCAGCACCCAGTCCGGCATGTGGAAATACGGCGCCCACCAGCTTTTCTTGGGAGGAAAGAGAAAAGAGAAGAAAACTTGCGCATACGGAATGCCGGCATAGCCGATGCCGAGCTCAAGCATATTATCGCGGACATAGTCGACTACCTCGAATTTTCCGGTGGCATCAGTGACATTCTGTTTCACCGCATCCTGTAGGATTTCATCACCCGTATGGCCGGAATAGTGACGCAAGCCAAATTTCATGACGAACATATCCATGATCCGAGCTTCGCCACCGAAGAAGAAAGTGCCGTCAAAACCAAGGACATCGGTTCCTCCGGCGGCGGAAAATACTGAATTGAAAGCGGCCTGGAACATCAGGTCCCCGACAAAGTATTCCGGCCAGCCGAGTCTCAGAAAGGAGAAGCCGGTCCCAATCTGGAGATGAAGAAAGTTGTTGTATTTGGAACTCCAGTCTCTATACTCAATTACTTGATATTTGTCTGGATCAGAAGCCGGTCGATCATTCCACTTCACCATGACATTGTTCCCTTCCGGCGAACTCGATAGCTGATGAATGAAATGCAGCCCTGTGTTGAAGGTATAGGTATCGTTGTACGACGAGGCGTACAGGGGATCATGAGGACCGAAATCGAACATGAACGCGGCCGATGCCATGGAAAGAACGCATAAAAACATCAACAGTGAAGAGAGTAGCTTTTTCATATTCAAGACTCCTTAGATCGTCACGACCAGACCGACCGAGAAATACCTGGATCGCTGGAAGAAGAAGTTGAGCAACGGGAAACGCCCGTCATGATACGCAAGCTCGATGGTGAAGTCCGGAAGGTTGGGAAGTTCCTGCAAGGAAAGCCCCAAAGCGACGGTAAACTCCATGTCCCAAGGGCGGTCCTGCTCATACTTCAAGGTCCTCAGATTGATCTTGCCGTCCTGATGCAACTGCATGTCGGCGGCCAAGTAGGCGCAACCGACCGTAGGGATAGGCACTTCCGCCTCGATTCCCAACCCGATACGCCAAGCCTTGTAGGAGGAGGGATAGGCATTGTTGTTGTGCCCCGGCAGTCCTTCCTGATTATAGATGTGTTCGCTCAGGGGTTTCCCATGGTCCGGGCTTTCTTCACTGGTATTCTTGATCGTATCGGCGGGGACATGGGCGGCGGGCCGTACCCAACCGACATGCATCGGGAGTTCGGCCTCCACCAGGAACTTTATGTACCGGACCGGCTGGTAGGAGAGGTCGAACAGATACGAGTTGTTGCGGGTGTATTCGGTGATGCCGTCATATTTGTCTTTATTGTCTGGATTCTCCAGGAAATCCTTGAGTATTTCATCACCCCAGTGACCGGAGAAATGATGGAATCCGAACCGGAACGTCAGTTGCTCGAATAACTGTAGAGAGAACCCGGCGCCGTATTGACCGTCGAAGCCGATGACATCCACCCCGCCATAGGCTCCGAACACAGTGTTCAGGCCACCGTGGATATAGGCCTCAAGAGCAACGACATCCCTGTACTGGAACCGCAGAAGACCGATATTGATCGCGGCCTTCAAGTTCCAGTATTTGTTGTTCTTGACATTCGGATCCTTGAACGGCAGTTCGATATATCCCCCTTCGCCGCCGTTGGCGTTCGCGTCCGTCGCAAGAATGGTGGTCGGTAAAAAGTCTGTATCCGCAGGGGAAAACAGATATCTGAACGTAATATTGTTCGAGAAGGGATACGCCCGGCTCTCTTTGAACAATGGGTCCATCGGAGCCAGGGTCAAGGAGAAATCGTCACCACCAAAGGTGTAGGCACCAGAACAGGGGACGAAAACGGAACACAGTAGAATAATCACCAATAGTTGCCTATACGTCTTCATGACACTAGAATATCGTACAATCTCCATTCCTCATACAATTTTTTTATGTAAAAAAACATATGAATGGAGATTGTAGCGGATGATCGAGTCGCTCTTGTTGTCCGCGCCACGTCCGATATGATATACTTGTTGACGATACCCGCGGCTCGTCGGTGCGAAGCGGGAGACAACAAGGCCGGAGGAGTTCTACATGGCATACGAAGTGACGGCGACAAGGAAACGCCCCCAAGCGTTCAATACCCTGGTCGGGCAGGAATTCGTCGTCTCGACGATCACCAACGCAATTGAACAGGGACGAATCGCCCATGCATATCTCTTCTCCGGACCGCGCGGCGTAGGAAAGACCACTTCGGCAAGGATCCTGGCGAAAGCGCTCAACTGTGTGCATGGCCCTACCCCCCATCCTTGTGGCGAATGTGCCAATTGCCGGGAAATCACACAAGGCAACAGCATGGACGTCATAGAGATCGACGGTGCGAGCAACACCTCGGTCAACGACGTCAGGACGATCAAAGACGAAGTCCTGTTCCCGCCACAAAGCAGCCGTTATAAAATATACATCATCGACGAAGTACATATGCTCTCCACCAGCGCCTTCAACGCCTTGCTCAAGACGATCGAAGAACCTCCCGAGTATGTCGTATTCATCTTCGCCACCACAGAAACACAGAAGGTCCCCGCCACCATCCGTTCCCGTTGCCAGCAGTTCCACTTCCAGCTGATCCCATTGGAAATCATCAAGGGACGGCTGGCCGAAGCCGCCGCCGACCTACAAGTGGAAGCCGATGACGACGCCCTTTTCTGGATAGCGAAAGAAGCGACCGGTTCAATGCGCGACGCCTATACGTTGTTCGACCAGGTGGTCTCCTTTTCCAATGGACATATCACCCTCGCCCAGATCCAGGACAAGCTTGGACTGGTCGGCGTCGACCAGATATCGGTCATAACGGCTTCCCTGCTTGAAGGTGACCGGAGCAAAGCGATACTCGACCTCCAGGACCTTCTTGCGAAGGGTGTTTCCGTTGAACAGTGCATCAAGGATTTCGCGGAATACTTCCGATCGCTGCTGCTCATGAAGAAAGGGGTCCTGGACGCGGATATCCTTGGAGAACAACCTCAGAGATTCCCCGACGCAATCCGTAACGCCTATACCGAAGAACAGCTGGAAGCGGCGGTCGAACTCTTCCTACGCCTCTATCGGGACATCCGCTATTCCTTGAACCCACGACTTGAACTTGAACTCGCCGTCAGCCGTCTCGGTTCCCTTCCGTACCTTGTCTCTCCAGTCATTCTGATGGAACAACTGGCCCGCATGAAGAATGATTTGCTGTCAGGGAAGATTACTCCGACGAACCCAGCTTTGGCGGAGGCCCCTGTACCAAAGCCGGTCGGACAAACCTCCCGGCCAACGCAGCAAGAACGACCGGAACAACCGGCACAGACCACGCGACAGCCCCAAACGCAGGATCGTCCCGTCGAACCACAGAATCAACAGACCTTGACCTTCGGCAGACCGGTTCCTCAGAAGCAGGAACAGTCAGAAGGCGATCCTCCGAAAAGTGAAACAACGTCCCCTTTTCGCCAACCGATAGCTGAGAATACCACCATACAGCAATCTCAGACTATCGTTTCTCCCGTCACAGCTGTACCCCAGCAAGCACAGCCACAACAAACCACAGGCACCGCAAGGGCACTTGTGAAAGAGGACTTCCTCAATCTCAAGACACTGCTGGAGGAGTCCAAGGCTCGTTCGGCGACCTTGATGACTCAGCTTCTGGACTGTCCCATTGAGAATGGTGTGCTGAAACTGGTCTTCTCCAGTAAGTTCTGCGTGGACCAAGCGAAGGCCGATGGCATCGTGATACGGAAGGCGATCGAAAAACTGTGCGGATATACGGGACCGCTCGATTTTGTCGTTCAGAGAAAAGAAGAGTCAAAGCAATCCACGGCGGCGGATGATCCGACAATCAATAGGATCGCCCAGATGTTCCGCGGAGAAATCATAGGCTGACCGCCGATATAGACAACAGGAGTCGTATTACCATGAATCCATTTGAAATGTTCAAGAACGCACGGACCATCCAGGACAAGATGGAACAGATGAAAAAAGAACTCGAAAGCAAAACCTTCACCGGTACCGCAGGCGCCGGGATGGTGACCATCGTTATCAACGGTCAGCAAGAAGTCCTCTCTGTAAAGATCGAGCCGGAAGTTGTCGATCCCACGGACATATCGACATTGGAAGTCCTGATCGCCTCCGCGATGAACAACGCCCACAACCAGCTTCAGGAGTACTTGCAGCAGGAGGCGGTACGCCAGTCGAGTGAAATGGGCCTCGCGGATCTCATGAAGGGCGGGTTTCCGCAATGACCGCGTTGGAACAACTGGCCAGAAACCTGAGCAGGCTTCCCGGAATCGGTCCCAAAAGCGCTTCGCGTATCGCATACCATCTGATCAAGACCGATCCGACCTACAACCAGTCGCTGGCCGACGATATCAGCCATATCCAGGAAGTGATCTTCCCCTGCTCCGTCTGCGGCAGCTATACCGAAACGGATCCTTGTCCGTTCTGTACCGATCCTTCAAGGGACCAGTCTTTGCTCTGTGTCGTAGAGCAACCGCAGGACGTCGTCACCATCGGTGCGTCAGGGGCCTATGACGGCCTGTTCCATGTACTTGGCGGAGCGATCAGTCCGCTTGACGGGATCGGTCCCGAACATCTGACTTTCGACAAGCTGCTGCGACGCATCGACGAGGGGACCTTTACGGAAATCATCATCGCCACGAATCCGACCGAAGAGGGCGACACGACGGCCTTGTATATCAGACATCTGCTGAAAGACAAACCGGAACTTTCCATTACCCGTCTCGCCTCAGGACTCCCGATCGGTGGAGACCTGGAATACGCCGACCGTCTTACGTTGGCGCGATCTCTTCGTGGCAGGATCAAGTTCTAGACCTGCTTTGAACCGACTGGCATACAGAAGCAAAGGGGAACATATGGCAAGCAACAAAGAATATATCGAATACATCGTGGACCAGGCTTCGGACACGGGAGTCATCACCTATAAAAAGATGTTCGGTGAATACGGCATCTATTGTGATGGAGTCTTTGTCGCGATGGTCTGCGACGACCGTCTATTCTGCAAAACAACCGAACAGGGCAGAGCCGTCATCGCAGATGCAGGGAAAGAGGAAACGCTCGCCCCGCCCTACGAAGGAGCGAAACCGATATTCCTGATAGAGGATGTCGAGGACAGGGAGTTTCTTTCGGCCTTGATATCAGCCACGAAGCGGGGCTTGGAGAAACAGAAGAAATAGCCTATTTTATTCCGCGTTCCCGCTTGATTGAATCATACGCATCCTGGATCTCCCGGAACTTTTCGGTCGCATAGGTAGTGAACTCTTCGGGGAGTCCCTTGCTGGCGACGGTATCGGGATGGAACTCGATGCTCATCTTCCGATATGCCCGCTTGACCTCATCATCAGAAGCCTGGGGGACGAGTCCAAGTACAGCGTAGGCACGGGTAGAGGCGGAAGTGCCGCCATACTTGCGGCTGATGCTGTCCATGATGGAATCTGAAAGATGGAAGATTCTCCCCGCGGTACGGATCAGGTCGTTCTCGGCCCTGTTGATTTCTCCGTCAGCGGCAGCGACCCGATAGAAGATATCGATCATCAACTGCAACAAGGCCGGTTCTCTGGAAAAGTTCTGGTAGAACTGGGTGGCGAACTGTTCGAAGGTCCCGCCGCCGTTCTGGGCCGCTTGGAAGACACGCATAGCGGCGGCATGCCCCTGGGAGTCTAGACGAAGATCATGGACGATGAACTCCTCGACCTTCTTCTGTTCAGCGGACGAGACCTGCCCATCGACCGTGGCGATACGGGCCAACATCGAGAATGCGCCGACAAAGAACAACATCTGCGTCTGATCCATTCCATAGGCCATGGAACCGCCAGAATAGCGCTGAGATTGCTGGCCCTGCCGGGAACCCTGCTGACCGAGTTCCCCAGCCTTGTCGAACATATGGCCGAAAGCCGTTCCGGCGATCAGACCGAGAGGTCCCCCGAACATGAAGCCGAGGGTCCCTCCGATAATCTTACCTAACCAACCCATAGTTTCCTATTACAGTTTGTCGATCAGCATGGAGCATTTGCCCGATGGTATCGGCAATGTCTTCTTCTTTTGTTCATCCAGAATTTCGATGGTAAAGTAATAGAGTTTCTCGGATTCAAGGCGGATTTCCCACCCCCTGGCGTTCTTGTTGCTCAGGATCGTGATCAGATTCCGCTTGAGAGAAAGCCCTTCGATACCCATCGCTTCAAGGCTCGGCATCGTCCAGTTGACCGTTTTACGGGGCAAGGAGATATCCAGGCCAATGATATTCTCGATCATCAACGTAATCGTCACGAGCCCTGTCATGGGCATGAAACGTTTACGGGGGAATCCAGGCAGTCTGTCACTGACAGGATACCCTTCCTTGGTCGGCAGATACGCTTCCCATACATCCCCGATCTTATCCCCGTCGGGATGCAGGGTATCGAGGATGAAATACATATGGCGAATAGCACATTCCCTGGCGAAAATGAATTCGTTGTACCGCTCCAGCCCCTTGATGACCATATAGGTATAGAACGGGACGACGCCACCACAATACCCGTCGCTCGTTTCGGAATATCCCGGGGAATCGACGGACAGGCAAGGGAAAGGATTCTCAGTGCCGAATTTCTGGGGATCCTGCAAGTACTCGATCAACCTAGCGGCACGTTCGTCATTGGGAATCTCCGCCAACATCGTCCAATACGCACCGATATGCTTGCTTCCTACACGGTTCTCCTTGATATCCAGGTCGTAATAGAATTCCGTCTCAGGATCCCACATCAACGAATTGATCCTTGTCTTCAAAGAGAAATAGATACGCTTGTAGCGAAAACTCAGTTCCTTGTCATTGAGGATATCACCGATCGCTGACATATACAGGGCGTTCACCGCAAGTTCCGCGTTGAAATCCACAGGATAGTAGACTCGTTCACGAGGAAGGTTCCCCGTCATGCAAGCCTCGACAGGCACGGAATAAAGACCATTCTCCCTCAGGCTGGTCGATTGTATCCAGGAGAAATGCTTCTCAAGGATCGGAACGATCTCTTTCAGTCTTTTCTTGTTGCCGATCTTATGATAGAAACTGTATTCCACATAGGCGAACAGAGGCGGGAACACCCCCTCTGGATTCATAGGATCAGCTACAGGAGTTCCGTCCTCAATAGAATACTCCCCACGGATCGCACCGTTCTCTTCCTGTTTTCCATAGAAGAAATCGAGCAACGGAAACGGAGAATACGCTTGATTGCTATATACCAGAAACAACGCGGCCATACAGGAGTAGAACTGGTTGAAAGTCGTTTGGTCAGGATAAGACAAGTATCCACCAGGAAAATCATTTTCCTTGGTCCCTTGCCTCCACAGCTCGTCAATCCACACCCAAGAGCGGTCGTACATATCGACGAAATCCTGATCATAAAAATGTACGGATGGTACCAAATCCTTTATCAACGGGGAAACTCCTTAGTAATTTTCCGACAGATTATTGCCGACACGACGCTTAGTATATAAAATACACCGCAAATCGTCAGAAGTCAACAAAAACTTGTTTTTTCAATTTTGAAAATTTGAAATTTCTCTTTTTCCCAAAAGAAATTAGAATCAAAACCAATTTACCCTGATTTTCTCACAAATTCTTCAAAATATATCGCCAACAGCGTCACAGACCATTATACCATCACTGTCAATACCCCAGGGAACAACTCAACGCTGATACTTGAACAGTTTCTGGAAATAACTTCTCCGTCAGCATGTACCGGCATACCGCCCGCGGGAGCGTCCAAAACAATATTCTTCGTCCTCTGAACCTTGAAGTAGCGGTGCCCGGTCTGCTTGCCCTTGAAAAAAAGCAAGGCGATCGGTATCAGCTCGGAACCCTTGATCGGTTGGGCGGCATAGACGATGTCCAGCAATCCGTCATCCAATATGGCGTCGGGGCCCATCAGGAACGTCGAACCCATCCTTCTTCCGTTACAGATGGAAATCTGTTGGGTGGAGAGCCGTTCCTCTCCGTTGTCGGTTTTCATCGTCAACTGAATCGGAGCCGGATAATGACACAGTATCTTGATCAACGCAAGCACATAGCTGAGCATTCCGCTCACCCGCTTGAAATCCATCGCGCAAAAATTGACCAAGGGCTCGAAACCCATGCCCACGCCATTGATGAAATGCCGGCCTTCCGGAAAATCCCCGCCATAGACGATACCGACGTCGATCCGTCGTCGTTCGCCCTCCATGATCCGCTTGCAGGCGGTAGGGATATCCTTTGAGATACCGGCGGAAAAAGCGAAGTCATTTCCCCGACCGATAGGGATCAGGCCAATCAATGGAGTCTGTTCGGGAGAAAGCCCGAGCTCTTCAACCGCCCGCATCGTCCCGTCCACGACTTCGTTGATCGTACCGTCGCCACCTGCGGCGACAATCAGCTTCCAGCCGTCACGGACCGCTTGGGACGCCAAGGATACGGCTTCCTGAGGAGCTTTCGTACTGACAATCTCACAACGATAGCCCGCATCGGTGAAACACGTCTCGATTTTATCCCGTTGCCGGGACGCCTTGCCCTTCGCCGCATTGGGATTCAGGATTATACATACTTCAGGAGCGCGCCTACTCTCTTCTTCCATTATCATCTCTCTGCTATGGAATACCCATATCTAAGTTACATCACCACAACTGGTTAATGTAACCTATTTACACCCAGAACGCAATACCATATCATGCTAATAATGCGCAAACCATCAGCAACCAAGGGGCGGGACGCCCAGGAATTCCTACCTGTATGTAAAGCGGACATGGAACGCCGGGGTTGGAACCAGCTCGATATCGTATTCATCACCGGGGACGCCTATGTAGACCATCCCTCCTTTGGAGCGGCCCTGCTCTGCCGGCTCCTGGAGGCGAGAGGGTGGCGGGTCGGAATCATTTCCCAACCCCGCTGGGATAGCGTCGAGGACTTCCTTGCCATGGGAAAACCACGGCTCTGCTGCATGATCAGCGCAGGAAACATAGACTCCATGGTCGCCCGATATACCGCAAGCGGCAAACCCCGGAGCGACGATGCGTATTCTCCCGGAGGGATCGGAGGAAAACGTCCCGATCGTGCGGTGATCACATACAGCTCCCGTGCAAGACAGGCCTATGGCAAGGACATCCCCTTGGTCATCGGAGGCCTTGAGGCTTCGCTTCGAAGGACGAGCCATTACGACTGCTGGTCCGATACAGTCAGAAGGTCGGTGCTCCTTGACGCGAAGGCGGATCTGCTGGTCTACGGCATGGGGGAACTTCAGACCCAGGAAATCGTCTCAAGGCTCGACGCGGGAGAACCGATCTCCGAACTTACCGGGATCAGGGGCACCGTCTGCAATATTTCAGTGAAACAGTATGATGGTTTCCTCCAGGCATCGCCCTGGCCGGTCATAGAGCTTCCCTCCCACGAGCAAGTATGCGAACGCAACCTCAAGTCGAATATCCCCACGCAGGAAGGAAAAGCCGCATACGCGAAGCTGTTCCAGCTGAAATCAACCCATGAGAATCCGATGAAGCCGCAACGGCTTGCCCAAGCCTGCAAAGACAGGGTGATCATCCAGAACCCGCCGGCACGCCCCTTGACGACCGTTGAGTTTGATGAACTCTATGGTTTTCCATATACCAGGGATTGGCATCCCATGTATGATACGGAGGGGGAAGTCCCCGGCATCACCGAAGTCCAGTTCAGCATCACCAGCAACCGTGGCTGCTACGGAGCCTGTTCCTTTTGCGCGATCACCAGCCATCAGGGGAGGATGATCCAGGTCAGGTCGAAGCAATCGTTGGTACAGGAAGCAAGGATACTCGCGGCCCACCCGGATTTCAAAGGATATATCCATGACCTTGGGGGACCGACAGCGAACTTCCAGGCCTCCGCCTGTGACAAACAGCTTGGAGCGGGTCCTTGTACGGAGAGGCAATGCCTTTTTCCCAGCCCTTGCCCGAACCTGAAGGATTCCCATGCGAGATACCTCGATATCCTCGACGCAGTACAGTCGGTGCCAGGGGTGAAGAAGGTATTCATCCGTTCAGGAATCCGATACGACTACTTGATGCAGGTAGCGGACGAAAGGACCCGACGACGATTCCTTGAGCATCTGATCCTGCACAATGTCAGCGGGCAGCTCAAGATCGCCCCGGAACATGTCGCGCCGGAAGCCCTCGACGCAATGGGCAAACCGACGGTAGAACTGTACGATGCGTTTCGGCAAGCCTATTCGGACATGAATGACAGGTTGGGGATGAAGCAATACACGATCCCCTATTTCATAGCCGCCCATCCGGGCTCCACCCTTGATTCCGCCATCACCCTCGCGCTTCATTTGAAGCGTGAAGGGTTCATACCCGACCAGGCCCAGGAATTCTATCCGACCCCGGGGACCGTAGCCACCTGCATGTACTATACAGGCCTCGACCCGCGGCCGGGAAGAAACTTCGCGCCGATCCATGTGCCGAAAGGGAGGGAAAAGCGACTCCAACGGGCGTTGCTTCAGTTCCACAAACCAGAAAACCATGAACTTGTCCGGGAGGCGTTGGAAAAAGCCGGCAGGAAAGATCTGATCCCTGCGCTTCTCAGCGGACATGGCCCCGGACCTCACGGCGGCAGACGGGATACATCCCAGCGTCAGGAAAGAACGGGAAGGAGCCAAGACAGGTCACGGCAGGACTACCGGAAGCGAAACCGATAGAAACAGCCGGAGTCCCCTTGACTCTTATACGACGACAAGATAGAGATAGAACCATGTCCAGTACCCAGATGAATACAGCACTTACCCAGGAGTCTCCGAAAGAGTTCTATCGACGCATGATATCCATCGCGTTGCCGATCATGCTCCAGAATCTCCTGATATCCTCGCTCTCCTTCGTAGATACTTTGATGATCGGCCAGCTCGGAAGCAACGAGATCGCCGCCGTAGGCCTTGCGAACCAGATGTTCTTCCTGATCAACCTGTTCTACTTCGGGATCAGCAGCGGAGCGAGCATCTTCGTGTCCCAGTTCTGGGGTGCGGGAAACAAAGAGAACATCCAGAAGGTAATGGGCATAGCATTGACCACGGGCGCGGCCGGCGCGGCTATCTTTTCAGCGATCTCAATCGTGATACCAGAAGCGGTCATGCACATATTCACCTATGATGAGGCCGTCGTTCTCCGTGGATGCCAGTATCTGCGGGTCGTCGGTATCAGCTATATCTTCTCCGCGGTGACTTCCGTATATTCCACGACGCTCCGTTCCACGGGCGATGCAAAGACCCCGCTGATCATCGCTTGTTTCGCCTTGACCTTCAACGCGCTGTTCAACTGGTTCCTGATCTTCGGTATCGGCCCGTTCCCCCGGATGGAAGTAGCTGGCGCCGCATTGGCGACCACCGGAAGCAGGTTCATTGAAATGATGGCGTTGATCATCTGGTCCCAAGTCCGCAAGACCCCCGCAGCCTTGAAGCCGAAGCTGGCGTTCAAATGGGACAAGGTATTTCTCAAAGCATTCTTCCCCACCTGTCTGCCCGTCGTGTTCAACGAGGTCCTCTGGGCGTTGGGCATGACGACGTACAAGATAGCCTTCAGCAGGATGGGTATCGATGTAATCGCGTCGGTCAACGTCACGGAGGCTATCAACAGCCTGTTCTTCGTGGCGATGATGGGTGTGAGCAACGCCACGGCGATCATGATCGGGATCAAGATCGGGCAAGGCGACCAGGCCACAGCCAAACTGTATGGAAAACGTTTTGTGCTGATCGGGCTCTGGCTCGGGACGTTCATCGGCGTATTCATGGCGGCGGCGTCTCCGTTCATCCCCCGGTTTTTCAATGTATCCAGTGAGATTTTCACCATGACTTCACGTTCCCTGCTGGTAGGCGCTTGCCTGATGCCGATCAAGTCGGTGAACATGAACATCATCGTCGGAATCCTCCGTAGCGGCGGCGACACGAAGTTCTCCATGTTCGCTGAGATGATCGGTGTCTGGGGTGTAGGGGTCCCCTGCGCGTTCCTTGGCGCATTGGTCCTCCACCTCCCGATCTGGTGGCTCTACCTGTTGCTCGGTCTTGAAGAGCTGTGCAAGTTTATCATCGGCACTTCGCGAGTCCGTTCAGGGCGGTGGCTCAACGACCTGGCGAGGAAAGCGGCCTGACGGTTCACTTGTTTCTGTACCGGCGTATCCAGTACGCCAGACCATCCGGCCCGAGGAATCTCGGTGGACGCTATTCCTGGACGCCCAGCACCACAGGGGTGGACTTGTAGCCGACACCCATGCGGTCCACCCCCATGTCGATCAACTGAAGGAAATGTTCACGGGTCCGGATACAGCCGGATCCCTTGACCTTGCAGGTTCCACCGGTGATATCAAGCATCAGCTTTACGATCTCCACGGTCGCCCCATTGACGGGTCCCCCGGTATAGAAGCCTGTCGAGGTCTTCACGAAGTCGACGCCGGCGGCCATGGCCACACGGGTCGCGTGGGCCACTTGGTCAAAGGTCAGGGCATCCGTCTCCAGGATCGCCTTTACCGCTGTACCGTATTTATGACAGGCATCGGTCACGGCCTTCAGGTCCTGCTCCACTTCATCCCACATCCCGCTACGGATCCATCCATAGTTCGCGACGATATCGAGCTCAGAGACGTCGCCACGGCTACAGTACGATTCAGCTTGAAGCACCTTCGAACCGGTCGTGGAGAGGCCGAACGGAAAATCGCAGACGACGCAGATCTTCGTACCGCTGCCTTTCGTGAGTTCGGCGGCGATATCCAGAGAAGAGGGATTGACGCAGACCGTAGCACATCCATAGTCGACGCCTTCCTTGATATATCCGCGGATTTCATCCTGCGTGAATTCAGGTTTCAAGACGGACTGGTCTATATAGGACGCCAGCTCCCTGATGCTCATTTCAGCGGCTTTCTTCATAGGGCGCATACTGTACTCCTTCAATGTCGGCTGGATCGCGGACGTGCGTTCCACCTCACTTTACTTGGGAGATGCCGCGCCGTCAATGAAGAATCACGCGGTATCGCGGATATTATCCGAGCAGCCCCCGCGAAGGATAACGCTGGCAAGACAAGGCGGAAAGGCACCTCACAGTATTTACAATACGGGAGGTGGCGATCAACGCAGTATTGCCGGTATTATCCGAGCAAGAATTGACCTTTGGAAGTTTCAACCGTATAGTTTGATTGAGGGATGAAGGATCGCGGATGCCAGTCTTCCTTGTCGAAGGTCTTACTGCGACGGGAATGGCTGAAAGGAGCACTGAAATGAGTACCCGGACAGTCTTGATCAACGGAACAATCATCACAGGTTTTGCAAAACTGAAAAATTGCGGATTGTATATAGAAGAGGATGGAACTATCGGTGATATCTTCAACATGAAACGGCTGGCGGAAAAGAAATTTCCTCCGGAGACGGTCATGATTGATGTAGGTGGTGCGTATATCACTCCCGGCTTGATTGATACACACATCCATGGAATCGGAGGTTTCGGTACCGAGGACTGTGATAGCGGCTCGATTCTCAACATGTCCGAAAGACTGGCGGATTTCGGTGTCACGGCGTTCCTGCCGACAGTCTATACCGACTCCATGGAAAAAATGCTCGCATCGACGAAAGCCATCGCTGAAGCGATAGGGCAAGAGAAAGGTGCGAAAATCCTCGGGATAAACCTTGAAGGCCCATTCATCTCCCCGGAACGGATCGGGGCACAGAACCCCGCAGGGCTCAAAGGGGTGGACATTGATGTGTTCAACCAGTTGATCGCGGCGGGACAGGGGCACGTGGTCTGTATGACAGTAGCCCCAGAACTGAAACATATGCGGGAATTAGCACTTGCAGCACGACGAGAGGGCATCGTTCTCCTGGCTGGGCATACCGATGCCACATACGAGAACATCCTTGAGGGGATGCAGTGCGGGATACTTCATTCCACCCACTTCTTCAATGCGATGAGCCGGTTGCACCACAGGAATCCAGGAACCGTAGGAGCCATCATGATCCAGAGGGACATGCAGTGCGAGATCATCTGTGACGGAGTCCATGTGCATCCAGAACTGGTGAAGCTGCTCCTCAGGGAAAAACCGCTTGGCAATGTAGTCATGATCACCGATTCCTTGAAGCCAACCAAACAACGGACGGGAAAACTTCTCGCCAATGGAGAACCTTGCGTACCGGGACCGGAAGGCGGATTCGTCAGCGCCAGCAATCCAGAACTTTTCATGGGTTCCTCCCTTACCCTTCTGCAAGCGTTGAAGAACATGGTCGGCTGGGAAGTCCCGATTGAACAGGTCGTACAGATGTCCAGTACCAATCCGGCGAGGATCTACGACTTCAACAAGATAGGGAGCCTTGTACCGGGATATAAAGCTGATATCACGGTATTCGATGAAAGCTTCCAACTCAAGGGTGTGTTTATCGACGGCGAACTGGTCAGAGACCGCTTTGCCTGAAAGGAACCCCTAGCATAGCAACTCATACAACGATAATCCAAGGAGGGATGCGTCATGTCATCATCACTAGAAGCGATCAAAGGTCTGAAACCAGAAAACCTGTGGAGATATTTCTATCAGCTTTCCCAGATTCCCCGAGAATCCGGCAATGAAGAGGGTGTACGCCAGTGGCTGGTCGCATTCGCGAAAGAGCATGGCATTCGATATGCGGTAGACGCCATCGGCAATGTGATCATGTACAAGGACCCCTCTACGGGGTATGAGCAGGTTCCGTCCGTAGCCTTGCAGGGACATATGGACATGGTCTGTGTGAAAACCGCCGACAGCAAGCATGACTTCACCAAGGACCCGATCGAACTCGTCCGTGACGGAGAGTTCCTCAAAGCGAAAGACACCACTCTCGGCGGAGACAACGGTATCGCGATCGCCATGATCCTCGACATCTTCACCGATCCGACCATCAAGCATGGACCGTTGGAAGCGATCTTCACCATCAGCGAAGAAACCGGGTTGACCGGTGCGTTTGAACTGGATGCTACGTTGATCAACAGCCGTCGCATGCTGAACCTCGACAGCGAAGAAGAGGGTGTGGTCTATATCGGTTGTGCAGGAGGTATCGAAGTCGACGCTTCTCTCAAAGTTGAACTCGTGGAGCCCCCCGCCCATTGGGAATCCTGGACGTTGCGGGTCGACCATATGCTCGGCGGCCATAGCGGCGGAGAAATCCACACACAACGGGGCAACGCCATCAAGATTGCGGCAAGGACCTTGCATCAGATCAACCTGGTCGCCCCCGTCATGCTGGCGACACTGGAGGGAGGCACGAAACGCAATGTCATTCCGTCCATCTGCGACGCGGTGTTCTTTGTCCCCGCCACAGCGCACGAGGATATCAAGAAGGTCGTCGAAGCAGTCCAGGAAGCGGTCGCCATTGAATATGGTGTCGCAGACCCCAATATCACGATCACGGTCGGTTGCAAGGGCGTGGCGGAAGGCAAGGCTATGGAAATCAACCAGAGCCACAAGTTCATTGATGCCCTGTTCATCGCTCCTCATGGTGTAGACGCCATGAGCATGACGATTCCGGGTATCGTCGAGACCTCTTCCAACCTCGCTATCGTCACCTTCGCAGAGGGAGAATACAATGTGGTGAGCAGCCACAGATCTTCCATCCTCTCCGCCCGTGACGATGTGGCGGCCAGAATGGGGGCTGCGTTGGCAACATGCGGAGCAATCGTTGAATTCGATGGAGCCTACCCCTCCTGGACGCCGAATCCGGATTCCGCGATGGCCAAATTCTGCGCAGAAGCCTATGAACAGCTTGCCGGGAAAAAACCAGTCGTCACAGCGATCCATGCGGGGCTGGAGTGCGGCATCATCAACAGCAAGATCCCTGGAATGGATTCCGTCTCCTTGGGACCGGATCTCTACGGAGTCCATTCGGTCGATGAAAAACTGTCCATCCCGTCTACGGAACGGACCGCCGCTTTCGTGAAACAGCTCCTTGCGATCATCAAGTAAGATGCATAGCGACGCAGCACGACCGGTGATCGGGATCGCGGGGACGCTGGACAAACCACCCGCGGATTCTCCGTTCTTCGATATCCACCGGGATATCACCAACGAAGCCTATACTCGCTCGATCCGGCTGGCGGGAGGAATTCCAATCCTTCTGCCGGTACCGGTCAATTTCAAGGACGACGCGGAGGTATCCGACTATCTCGCCCTTTGTGACGGCATCCTGTTGCCGGGTGGGTTCGATATCGAACCTGCTTTGTACGGGCAGGAGAGACATCAACTGCTTGATGAAACCACAGAGGAAGCCGACCGTTTCCAGATAGCCTTGTACAAGGCCGCCCGGGAAGCGGGGTTGCCGGTGCTTGGTATCTGCAAAGGATGCCAGGTCATCAACGTCGCACAGGGAGGAACGCTCTGGCAGGATCAGAGCTTGCGCCCTTGCGAGGGTTTGCGGTTGGATCATAAGCATTAC
This sequence comes from uncultured Sphaerochaeta sp., assembly GCA_964407735.1. GTDB lineage: Bacteria > Spirochaetota > Spirochaetia > Sphaerochaetales > Sphaerochaetaceae > Spiro-02. The sequence goes on from CAYOWS010000009.1 coordinate 69,237, forward strand.
AGCAATCCAGGAGAGGGATGTCATCAGGCGTTCCTCGAACCGGGCTCGAAACTGGCGTCCTTGTTCCCAGGCCCACACCTGTTCGTCAACAGCTTGCACCACCAGCAGCTCAAGGAGATAGGCGAAGGGTTGGTCGTAACGGCCCTAGCGGAAGACGGAGGTATCGAAGCAATCGAGACGGTTGATGACGGCCCCTGGACCTGTGGGGTGCAGTGGCATCCCGAAGTCATGATGATGCGCAACGACATGATGTTCCCGATCTTCTCAAAGCTTGTGGCCGAAGCACGGAACGTACGGTAGAGGGCATGGTATTCGATCTCGTTGTAATCGGCGGTGGTCCGGCAGGATTGTTCGGAGCTATTCGGGCAAAGGAGCAAGACCCCCGTCTATCCGTCATCATCATGGAAAAGATGGATCAATGCGGACGCAAGCTTCTTGTCTCCGGAGGGGGGCAATGCAACCTGACCAGAGACGAGGAGAACCGCGAACTGATCAAAGGGTATGGGGGTCAGGGACGGTTTCTCGGAACGGCCCTTTCTGCACGCTCCCCTTCCAATACGTATGATTGGTTCACTGGCCACGGTCTACCTTTGATCGTGCGAGAAGACAAGAAGGTGTTCCCTGCGTCGCTCCAGGCTGCCGACGTCCGCGACTTCCTTGTCGGTCTATGTGAAAAACTGCATATCGAAATTCTATACAAAACACCCGCGGCATCAATCACTCATCTGGGGAAAACGTTCCGGATACAGACGGACCGAGGTAAAGAAATCATCTCCAAGAACATCCTGCTTGCGACAGGAGGGATGAGTTGCCCCGGCACAGGATCTTCTGGCGACGGTTATGCCCTGGCGAAAAGTCTAGGACATACGATAGTGCCTCCTCACCCAGCGTTGGCGGCGGCCAAAGTGACTGACGAAAGAATCTCGGCGGTAGAGGGTGTTTCTTTGGAACGAGTCTGCGTAACCGCTCAGGACGCCAGATGGACCGGCCCGATTCTATTCACCCGTCAAGGGATTTCTGGACCAGTCATATTGGACAATAGCAGGAACCTGCAAAGCGGAGATTCCATCAGCCTCTGTACGATGTTCAGACCGGATGGCAAACCGATGCCTGCCGAAATCTTTTCGCGGACTCTCATGCAGGAAGCGAAACGAAGCCCCTCAAAGCAGATCGCCACAATGCTTCATCACCTTGCAGGAGTTCCAAAACGGTTGGTGCAGTACCATCTGGAAACGCTAGGGATATCGGAAGACAAGCGCTGCGCTGACATTTCGAACAAGCAAGCGGCGGCGTTGGCCGAACGATTCTGTGCATGGAGGATCTCGCTTTCTTTTGAAGGTGCTTTCAAGACCTGCATGGCGACGGCGGGCGGAGTAGCACTTTCTGAAATTGATTCAAAGACAATGATGTCGAAACTCGTCGATGGGCTTTATTTCGCTGGTGAAGTGATCGACATAGACGGAAAATGCGGCGGCTACAACCTTCAGGCGGCCTGGTCAACGGCGGAGCTGGTGGCGAAAGCAATCTTAGAAGCATCTCTTCAAGAATGATTTTTCATATCTTCCTCAAGTTCACCTAAAAACGCTTTCTTTGATTGAGGCTCGTCATGGCCGGGCACCACAGTCGTGAAATCAAGTTTCTCCAATTCTTCCATCAGCGTCGCAAGCTTGTCTGGATAATACTTCGGCGGCCAGCCATGATGAAAATCCCCACCATGTATATCTCCCGCGAACAACAGCTTTTCTTCCGGAACATATACCACACAGCAATCATCGGAATGAGAGTTCTCGATTCGGATCAACTCACAACGGATTCCGCCGAGATCGAACGAAAGATAGGAATCGAACAGGATATCGGCCAGGACGACCTTGATTTCATTGCGGTCCGGATATTCCCGCCGGATATGGGTATCACAGAACTTGATATCCTCTCCAGTCGCAAGTCTCCTTTTCATTGCATCATTATCCCAACTCCAGGCCATCATTTGTCGTAGATGTGCATTTGTTCTTTCACAAGCGACCGTCGTCGAGGACTTGAAGCCGACCATGCCATAGGTATGGTCCCAATGCCAATGAGTCAGTCCGACAAAAGACGGAATGGGAAGATCATGGTCTGCCAGTTGTCCAAGGAACAGGCGGGCGTGTTTCGCCGAATTACCGGCGTCAACGGCAAACGCATGCTTCTTGCCAAGCACATATCCGAGATTCGGCCTGTCAGTGGCATCATCTGAAGGAAGATAGAATATTCGGTCGGAAAGCTGTTTCATCATGAAGATCCCTCGTTTTTCATTTCATACCCGTTCTGCAATCTATACATACGGTTCTTGTTCGCACCGATGGATTTGAGAATACCATCCGCTACCATTCCCCTAAGAAGTTCCTTTGTCCGGGATTCTTTAGTCTGTAATAGATTACAAATCTCAGCGGTCATGCAACTTCCATTACGTTCAAGATAATGTATCATGGTTTCTCGTTGTATACCCGTCAGTCGCGAAATTTTTTTATCGGCGGTTTTTCTACGTCAACAAGAAGTAGCGAATCCACAAAGCCCACAAAATGTTAAAAAAGATCGTCCCCGAAGAGACGACCCTATCATCCATGCAATCACGGAACTATTTCGTAGCGCACCAATCCTTGACCTTGCGGGCAAGCTCAGCCGCCATTTCCTTGGCTTTCGCCTTGTCTTCGTCGGAAGGCGCACCCTGGAACTCAACGTTGCCGACATGATCCCACTTGAGGCTTTCTACAAACGGATCGAACTGCTTCTGAGCGCCACCGGACCAGCCATAGGAGCCGAAACGCATCACCTTGCGATTGTTCACATGGCTCCGGTCGAGGATATCCAGGACATGGTACATCGGAGGGAACATCTTGTATTCGTAGGTAGGCATGCCGAAGATCAGACCGCTGGACCTCCACGCCTTTTCCAATACGAAGGACTCGTGAGTCTGCGGAACCTCCAGGACATGGAACTTCACACCCTCGGACTCGACGCCATCTTTCACAGCGTCCAGCAAGGAAGCGGTATTGCCGTACATGCTGCTCCAGATCAAAGCGATCTCCGGTTCAGCGGGGCCGTTCATATAGGAGGCGAGCTTTTCATACCATGCCACGACCTTGCCCGGATCCTTGCGCCAGACGATACCATGGCTGGGAGCCACGATCTTCACAGGAACGTCGGCAAGCTTAGCGATGCCTCTCTGGACGAAGACGGAGAAGGACGAGACTATGTTCGCGTAATAGCGTTCGGTCTCGGGACCGAGGCGATCCCATTCTTCCTCTGTCAGCTCATCGTCAAAACAATGTTCATACTGACCATAGGCACCGAACGCGTCGCAGGAGAACAAGGTTCCACTCTCCGGCTCAAACGTCATCATGGTCTCGGGCCAGTGGATGTTCGGGGTTTCGGTAAAGACCAAGGACTTGCCGCCGAGATCAATGGAATCGCCGGTCTTTACGGCACGGACCCCGTCGGTCACTTTATAGAAGGTCTGCACCAGAGGAACAGCCTTCGCTGTGCAGAGGATCTCCATGCGCGGGTTCTTTTTCCTGAAATCGGCCAATGCGCCGGTATGGTCCGGTTCCATATGGTTGAGAATCAAGTAATCAATGTCGGAGACCTTGACACCGAGTTCCGCCATCTGGTTGGTGATCTCATCCTCCGCACCTTCCCAATCTTTGACCAAATCTATCAACGCGATCTTGTCGGATCCCTTTACGATATACGAATTGAGCAGGACTCCTTGGGGAATCGGCCAGATACCTTCGAACAGGTCGCGGCTACCGATCTTGGCGTGTACACGCCAAACGCCATCGGCGATTTTATCTGGATGCATATATACCTCCATATGCCAGTGAATTTTGTTTCCGATAAAAATATAACAGAATGTATTCGAATCGTACAGGGAACCGTACCTTCTATTTTCTTTCGAACCGCAAGTCGGACAACGCCTGGTGATCATACAATTCCCGCTGTCTGACTTTCCAATCGGGCATCTGGCTTGTCAGCAACCGCTTGAACTCGACACCATGGTTGAAATAGACCAAATGGGCAAGCTCGTGCAATACAAGATACTCAATCAAGTGAGACGGCAACGTAGCGATCCTCACGGCGAACGAGAGTTCCTTCCTTGAATTGCAGCTCCCCCATCGACTCGCGCAGTTGATCACCGAGAACCGTGGGAAGGACAGACCCATCGAAGCCGCCCTCCGGGGTACTGATTCAGTCAGATACGCCAGCGCCTGCGACCGGTAGAAGCCGATGACCGCATCGTAAAGCTGTCGTTGGTTGATGTCCACCAAGGAGGTCATGACGATGATTTGTCCCCCGTTTATGATCACAGAGGTCATCTTTCTCCCCATCATCAACCCGCATTCTATCCTCAGACCATATCGCTCACCGAAGAGTAGAAACGTATCGCCCTCCTGCCAGGTATGCTCTGGTAGATGAGGGCGGGACTGCATCTGTCCGACTTTCTCCCTGATCCATTCCTGCTTCTGACGTACGAAGAATTCAATGTTGCCGACAGGTTCACTCAACGACGCGGATACGACGACCTGCCCATCGGCCTTGATCCTGATGGTAATTCCCCGTTTCCCTTTCCTGCGCTTCAACACATAGGGTATCGTCTGTACTTTGCCCATCGTTTCCATTACAATTCTCCGTATGCAAGCAGAACCCAGACAAATGATACTCCATTTATATCAGGCGATTCCATATCTCTTCTGTAAAACCGTTCCGATGACGGCCGATGACATCGCCATATCGTATGATGCGTTGCTGCGTCAGCTTGATGATGCGGAGATCGGCAGCGAGGCTTGCCTAGCGTGTACCTATGATCGTTCCGAGGATGTCGTGACATTCTCCGTCACCCAGACGGGCTGGACGAATCCGCCGGACGAAGCCATACGACGGGCGGTGAGCGAAGGGGCGACACAACCTGTTCCAGCAGAGGAAGAGACGGCTTTCACCATCCCCGCCAACGACTATCGGTTCACACAGCTCCCCTGGACACCTGAAGGACCATCCTTGGTGATGGCCTTGCTCCCGTTCTTCGCCGCCCCCATGGAGGCGCGGGACAATACAGGAGGGTTCTTCCTGAGGATGATCAAGGAGAACGTGCTGGAAGTCGTCGTGCAGCTGCTGGCGCCGTTGTCATAGTCAATGGTAGCGAAGTAAAGTGATACTTTATATCTCTACCAGCCTCTTATGCCTCTAGACTGAATGCTTAGAAAAACAAAGGTATCAGCAAGGGGGCGGAAAGCGATATCACCACCCCGTGGAAGATAGCGGCTCCGACCGCCTGGGTACCGAACCGGCTGGTGATCAGGGGCAAGGTAACGTCCATGCTGGTAGCTCCGGCGACGCAGACGGCGGGAAAGAGATACTTGCTCCCAAGCCTCGCGAACAGCGGAATCAGAAAGAACGTGAGGCTTTCACGAAACAGGTTGCTCAAAAAGGAGACCGAGCCCAACACGGGGTATCCAAGGTCAGAGATCAGTATCCCGCTGAGGGAGTACCATCCGAAACCGCTTACCAGTCCCAAGGAATGTGCCAGGCTGTAGTCGGTGCACAACGGCAGGAGCAAGGCTCCTAGCCAGGAGCCGAGGATCGTACAGACAGGGAGCAACAGCAATACGGGCGATGAAAACATCGCCTTGAAATCGACATGCTGCTGGATCATGGACATTCCTACGAACGTCAGCATGCCGTATAGAAGATACGTGATCAAGGAATCATCGAACCAATTGAAACAAGGGGTATAGAGTCTCAGCAACAACCCCGCCAGCACGATACCGACCAAGAACAGCGGTTCCTTGAAGATGTCCCACAGCTTACGAAGCAGCGACTGGTCTTTCCGTGGGGCGACTGGGGCTACTGCCACTTCTTCATCCCCCTTCTTTGAACGGACCGACAAAGCCAAGATGAACGATACGACAAAAGTTCCGACAATGGCGAGAACGGCGCAGAGCAAGGCGTTCAGCCCGATCGAGGCGAGTTCGCTGGTGATGTTCGGAATACTGCCGGTATTGACCCCCATGAAGAACAAGAGGGTCCAGAGTACGGCGGTCTGAAGCAAGGAAGCCGTCCTAACGAACCTGTTTGGGCCGATCAGGCGGGCGAGCAACATGCCTCCGAAGAGAAAAGAGAATAGCTTAACCAGATAGATGAGGGTGGACATAGCGGGGGATAGTGTATAGATAGTCGCAAAGGATATCAAGCAGGATCGGGGGATGATGTAGGATGGGGAAAATCCTGCTATTGGTTCTTCTGTACTGCGACACGAAGAAAGAACGATGCAAGCCAACCCGATACTTTTCCTGTTTGTAACCCGAGAGATTCTTAGAATTCAACCCGACACTTTTTCGAATTGTAAACCGAGAGATTTTCGAAAAGGGATTAGACAATCAAGCACAACCAAATACCAACTACTCATCTCCTAATAAGAAATCAATGATATTGATGATTCGTATACCATTTGCATCCTTGATAAGATTCGTATCGGCAGTGATAATGATCTTTTCGTAATGATCTCCTATTGACGCGAAGGGGGCAAGCTCCCTCTCTTGCGTCTTTTCATCCACCAAAGACTGCGTAACCTGATAATATTTCTTCCCATTTGAGTCTATCGTCACAAAATCTATTTCCTTATCGTTGTGCTTACCGACGTAAACCGTATGATTTCTCCGTACCAACTCAAGATACACACAATTCTCAAGCAAATGTCCATAATCCGCAAGGTCATAGCCAAGCAACGCGTTCCTCAGGCCGATATCGGCCACATAATATTTCTCCAAAGATTTAAGGACTTCCTTTCCTTTGACATCATACCGTTCCGCGCGATAGATGATAAAAGCACTCTCCAGCATCTTCAAATAATTTGATACCGTTGCAGCACGAACATCCCTATCAAGTTTGGCTTCCTTGCTGATATATGTACTGATCTTGTTGCTGGAAACAATGCTCCCCACATTTCCACAAATAAATTTGAAGATACGTTGAAGCATATCAAAGTCCTTGATATTGTTTCGTTGAACAACATCTTTCAAAATAATTGTGTCATAGATGCTCTTGAGAAAAACATCAATCGTTTTTTCATCAGGCGGCAAAGTCAATAGTTGAGGCAGTCCGCCATGTCGTAGATATGTATGGAACAAAAATTCTCTCGTTTGACCGGAGGTCGCAAAGTATTCATAGAATTCCTTGAACGAAAGTGGCAACATTTTCAATTCAACATATCGGCCGGAGATCAAAGTAGAAAGTTCCGAAGATAACAAGTGTGCATTGGAGCCAGTAATGTAGATATCAATATCGTATTCAATTGAAAGACTGTTAATAGCTTTCTCCCAACCCGATACCTGCTGAATCTCATCAAGAAACAGGTAGGTTCTCGCTTGGGAACAAAGCAACGGCGTTATAAAATCATAGAGAACCCTATACGTGCGAATGTCATCATATCGCATCAGTTCAAAGTTAATCGTCACTATCCTTTGCTGAGAAACTCCTGAAGCAATTAGCTCCTCCGCAAACATCTGCAATAATGTTGATTTTCCGCATCGGCGCAGACCAGTAACAACTTTTATCAGTTTATTATCTTTGAACGCATGTAGTTGATGCATATATTCAGTTCTATAGATCATTCCCATCTCCTACAAAACAAGATATCATCACTGACATCAAAATGCAAATAGTTTTGACTCTGTAGCGTTAAAACTTTCATAAATCATATAGTTTTAACTCCACAGAGTAAACTTTATCACCACTCAACAGCCTGTACGCTATCATCACGAATTATCTCAACAGTCTGAAACACAAGCCTCAACGTACAGACAGCCTTATCCTATCGAGACGATGAAACAGAAAACCTTCTCATCAAGAAGAAATTCTTTAGGCACCTTCTTCATTTGAGTTCCTCAGACCGCTAAGATCGTCCCTTTCCACTTGTACCTTTGGCGGTTCGTAGGTATAGTTTCCCCTATGACGATTGAACAGGTTAGCGATACAATACATAGGCTCCATCTGTCCGATGGGCGGGAAATCATCCTGGTGGGGACGGCCCATGTCTCCAAGGATAGTGTCGATGAAGTCTCCGCGACGATCGAGGCAGAGCAGCCGGACCATATCTGCATAGAGCTCGACAAGGGCAGATACCAGACCAAGACGGAAGGCCAGTCCTGGTCGAACATGAATGTCAGCAAAGTCCTCAAGGAAGGCAAAGGCTTCCTGTTGCTCGCAAACATGGCCCTCTCCTCTTTCCAGAAACGGATGGGGGCCCAGACCGGCAGCGCACCCGGAGAAGAGATCATCGGTGCGGCGCATATCGCTGAAGAAAAAGGGATTCCGTTCTCATTCTGCGACCGGGAAATCCAGGTAACCCTCAAACGGGCCTGGCGTAAATCGAACCTCTGGAACAAGGCGAAGCTCATGGCGACGCTCGTTTCCGCAGCGTTCAGCAAGGAAGAGATTTCAGAAGAGGAACTGGAGCAGCTCAAGCAGGCGGACATCCTCCAGACGATGATGGATGAGATGGCGAAGGAACTTCCCATGGTCAAGGAGGTCTTGATCGACGAACGGGACAGATACCTCGCCACCAGTATCTTTGAAGCTCCGGGCAAGAAGATCGTGGCGGTCATCGGCGCCGGCCATGCGAACGGTATCATCGCCACGATGGAAAAGCTGGAGAAAGGTACGATCAGTACCGACCTGACGGAAATCTCGGAAGCCCCGCCCGCGGGTAAGGCAGGCAAGATCATCGCCTGGGCGATCCCGATCATCATCATCGGGATCATTATCTTCGGTTTCATCAACGCAGGTTGGACGCAGGGTATCAAGATGTTCCTGTACTGGGTCGCCGTCAATGCGGCGTTCACGGGGATCGCCGCGATAATCAGTTGGGCGCATCCGTTGAACTGGATCGTCTCGATGGTCGCGGCACCGTTCACCAGCCTCAACCCGACCATAGGGGTCGGCATCGTCAGCGGCATTCTCGAAGCAAACCTGCGCAAGCCGCAGGTCAAGGATTTCGAAGGGCTTTCCGACGACGCCCTTACCCTCAAAGGATGGTATCGTAACCGAGTGCTTCATGCGCTGCTGGTGTTCTTCGTGACCAGTGTGGGCAGCATGATCGGCACGTTCGTAGGCTTCCCAGTCCTAGTCGGCCTGTTGGCGAAATAATGGCCTGAAATATCATCTAGTTCAAGTTTTTTACATTATTAATACACCATTCGGCCATCATGTAGCTGTATATGTTGGTTCGCCAGTTCCATGATCTGCTCATCGTGCGTAGCGAAGACGAAGGTGGTTCCATACTCCATGTTCAACTGTTTCATCAGACTGACGATCTCTTTTCCAACCTTTGAATCGAGGTTCGCCGTAGGCTCATCAGCAAGAACAAGCAGTGGTTCCTTGATCAAGGCACGGGCGATAGCGACACGTTGGCGTTGCCCACCGGAAAGCTCCGCGGGACGGTGCTTCTCCCACCCTTTCAGACCAAGTTCTTCAAGCAACCTTCCAACTCGAACGTCATAGACTTCTTCAGGCTCCCGCATATTCCGGGGACCGACCGAGACACCCATCAGGATATTCTCCACGACATTCAAGGTCGGGATCAGATTGAATGTCTGGAAGATGAATCCTACTTTGGCGTACCGGATATCCGACAGAGCACCGTCCGGAATCAGGGATGTATCGTTTCCTTCAAAAAGCACCCGCCCTTCCGTGGCGATATCCACACAGCCAATCAGATTGAGCAGGGTTGATTTGCCACAACCCGAAGGCCCAGAAACAGCTATGAACATTCCCCTGTCGATGGAAAGTGACACATCCTGTAGCGCAGGAACTTCGACCAATCCCATCTTATAGGTCTTGAACACATGCTTCGTCTCTACTATCACCATTCGGTCCTGTCTGTTCTCCACCATTGCATGGCCTCCATTGATCAGAATTGTTTTGATACCGTCATTCCCAGATACCAAGTCACCGGGTACCGGGGAATGGAACATAGTCGCCAGGGATCGACCCGAGGATCTCCCCATCCTCCACGCACGCCAAAGTAACAGGATAGATAGTCAGTCGGGTTGTACCCTATGCTCGTACTCCAAGAGCCAGCGAACCGGTCAATCCTCGCCAGTCCCTGAAGCCGGAGATTCAGGGGTACTTTCTGCCAAGGTGATCGTATACCCACTTCCAACGCCAGGAATTGCCCATGTTCAATCACTTCTTGTCCATCATGATCAACATTCGGAAAGGATTCAGCCAGGAATTGTCCGGATAGAATAAGAATGCCTTTCGGTTTCGTCCTCCAGAAAAAATCGGCTCCAGCGCTATAGTATAGGTTCGGATGATCCGCAAAGGGTCTGCCCGGATATCCATAGGAGACGGAACCTAGAGCCGAAACCTGTACGGGACCTAAAGCGGTTCCCAGAGAGAGCGTACCGCCGGATACCCCTCGGTATCGGTACGTACCCCCGACACGTAAAACAAATGCGGACATGGAGAAATCGTACGAAGTGGCTATCCCCCATTCCTTTTGGAGCGCCGCATTCTTTGTAGCAGGAAACAACGCCCATACATCCACATGATGGAAACCCGCGAATGTTGCGGAATAACGCACGGACAATGGAGCCGTCTCATGGTTCATCCCCTCGATATTCAACAGATCCCCACGCCTCCAGAATCGTCCTTCGCTCCAATCTCCCCGCTGTCGGCCGAGACGGAGGAACATCGAGCGGTTGAAAGAGAAGTCAGCGAACAACTCGGAGAGGGAAAGGTCCAATGGAGAGTCCGGCACGGAACGGGAAGGAATATCCACCTGGCCACCGACAAAGAACCTGAACCAGGAGTCGGGACGTATATCGAGAAATAACTTTGCCTGCAATTCAGGGGTAACGATCCCGAAGCCATCGACAGCCATTGTACCAGCGAGACTTCCCGATACGGAGAACGTATCCGGATGCAGGATATCCTCCACGGAAAGGCCGCTTGATGGTGGGAGAGCCACGATCAACGATGGTTTGTTTTCTGCCTGTGCATCAGCTTCCGTAGTTGACGGCAGCCCCAATTGACCGACAAGCGCATCCAACGGAGAAGCACAGACGACGATACAACTGACCATCAAGCAGATACAACAGAAATGCCTTTTCATCGACACCCCCTATCTGCAAACCTGTTCCACATATGATTTGGTGAAATAGTCGTCAGGAATATCCTGTTCTTTGATATCCAACGTCCTCCAATACCATACTGAATCGGGTTGCGTAAAATCCCAACGGCGCAGTTCCGAACAGTAATACGCTCCGGAGAAGGGAAGCTGTACATAGGCGATATATTCATCTCGCTGCAACAAGGAACCATTCGTACTGGACTGATCATTCAAAAGCATCAAGGTGGTCGAAGTATCGAACCAAAGTTCAAGGATTTTCTGGGTATCCTTTTCAACGATCCTGAACATATGGGCGTCGTATCCGTTGCAACTTCCTTCAAAATAACCGGTCAATTCATATTTTGATTCGTCGCCGATAAGCATTCCGGACAAATCCGCATAATGGTCGATGCTGAGAGAAAAGGTCCTTCTCTCTGGATTGTAGGACCAGATATTACGTTCGATTTGTAACGAACCACGACCCTTGAGGGATTCCGGCCTTAGATAAAAGGTTACGTACTTCCTCCCCGGAGCCGACAGCAAAAGTCTTTGTCGAACTTCCTTTTTCCGGGCATTTTCATCCCATTCCTCACGAAGAACGACCAGTCCACCCGATTTGGGCCCCTTCTGATAGGACAGAAGCTCCTGCCTTGCCAGTTCCTTTGTCTCCTCAGTGAGAGGAAATTCTTTGGTGATGGTAGTCGTTGCCCCCCAAAGACACATGACGCTCGCCAAGGTCAGCAGACAGATGCAGACGCTATGCTTTTTCATTGTTCACCCCCTTGTTCAGCATGGACAAGAGCCTGTACAGGCGGCTTTTTCAGCATCGGCAGCAAAGAAGGCAACGTCCCAAGCAATGGAATCAGAATCACACCAAAGGCACATAGCGGCATGAGCCAGAGTGGAGGCGAAATGATATAATGCCCGTCCCTCCCCAGCAACCGGACCTGTGGGTTGTCGAACGTCGCCAGACTGAAATAAAGCCCCACTCCAACCTGGATCAGAAACCCGGCCGACAGAACCAATATGGATAGCAACAGGAATTCCCCGGCGACTATTCCGAATACTTTTCTTTTCCTCGCACCGATGATCCGATAGGTGGCGAGCTCCCTGCTCCGGAGTTCCATACTGATATACAAGGTCACTAGAACCGAGAAAAAAATGATGACGAGCAAAAGACCGCCGGCTGTATATATCAGCCGTTGCATATAGAGAAGCTGCGAAAGACTGGATACCAATTGATTCCACGTATTGTTGTTCCCTGAGAGACGCTTTCCGCTCAGACCGATCTTGACATCAGGCAGGAATAGTTCCAGGTCCTTCGAGACCGGCGCTACTTTGGCCATGATCGGGAAACTATCGAAATTATCCGCTTCCGATACGGGGGCGATAGTGTTCAGAACAGAGACAATTGTTTCATAGGCAGGATATTCAGAAAACAGCAGGGATATCTGTGATGATGAATTATCGGATATGTCGAACAACGACCGAGCCGTTCGTGGCGAAACTTCAGTCACCCAGATAGCACTTGAAGAGGTTTCGGGAGACGGCTGGACTACCAGATCCATTGCTGTCCTTCTCGATACGAACACTGTATCGCTGGGTTTCAGCTCCAATGCATCCAGAACGGCCTGGCTACATTGAAGATATCCATCCTGAAGGTTTTTGTTCGAGTGCATCCGCAATCCAAGAACCATTGCCCGTGGCCTTTCTATCTGTCGGCCTGACGAAACCTCCGGATATTCCCTCGAAAGGGAATCTTCTACAAGTTCTTCGATACTCATGACAAGCGATCCGCGGCTGGAGTCCTGTTTCATTCTCTCAGGCAGTACCGGCATGGAACCGGTAGTAGTGTTCACGATGTATGCGAAATTTTCATACATTCTCTCAAACCCCTGATAGACTCCAGGAAATTCCGCTCTCATTGCGTCATCAATCTGTTGGGAGAGTTCTTCAGAGATGTAGGATTCCGAAGCTTCCGGCAGATATGCGGAGACCACGAACCAGCCTCCGTACATATCGGCGAGATTCGCCACACCAGCCTCCCCACTACCTCGGATATATCCGATGCCCAGCACAAGGAGCAGGTAACAGGCCAACAACAGGATACCAGTACAGACATGGAAGCGCCAATGGCGTTTCAGATTCCTGCAAGCGATCCTGATCGTTGAAATCTTTTTTTTCATCCCAGCACCTCCCCATTGGCAAGGGCCTGTATCGGAGAAACCCGTGTCACTATCAAAAGTGAGAAGCAGGCTATCGAAATTGTAATGAAGAGGAGCATGCCAATACCGATCATCGGTATCCAGGCATTGAATAGAATCATCGACAGTTGGTTCCAGGTATTGATCACGCTCACGATACAACCGGTCGCATAGCCCAGAAGACCCGCGGGTAGCAGGTACAAGGAGGTCTGCGCCAAGATATATCGAGCCAGCCAGGATCTCCTGCAACCAAGCAGACGACAGACGGAATACAAACCGGTTTCCTTGAAATAGAGAAGATATTGCAATTCCCCCAGTATCAGCAGGGCAAGAAGTCCAACGAGGAGGCAGGTGTCCGAGATCCTTTGTTGGTATCCATAGGTTTCATTGAGGTATGCAAAACTTGATTCCGCGATTTTTTCAGAGAAAACGGCTTTTGTATAGTTCACATCACCACTGGCACGATAGGCATCCACAGTGGAGAGAAAAGCTTGTGTCTCTTGCATTGCGGCATTGATATCGGCCCCAGGCAGTATCCGGACACAGAGCTGATGCCACCGGATCTCCGTATCCTCGAATCGAGGAGGGGTTATGCTCAGAGTCTCCAGGTCAAGGGATCCGAGCGTCAGGATATTCGGGCTACCCGCTTTCATTTCAGAAGAAGTGTATCCAAGCAGAGTAAGAAGGTTCTGACAATCAATATAGCCGGTATGATTCCACCGACGGGGGAAATCCCATAGCATGCTATTGTATGGCATATCCCCGAGGTACGGAACCTCGACCATGCGTCTCCCATTCAGGGTTATCTTCAACAGATCACCTTTCTTCAAGGAGCTGCCTTGCAGCTCTTCTATCGTCTGCCGCATCTCTGTAGAGATGATGATCCCATGTTCGAGACCCTGCCCTTCAATCCGATCGGCATAGGCTTCGATCGATTTGTTGAATCGGAGAAATGAAGGAAAATCGACCCCGAGCAAACTACAGGCGATCGAGTATCCTGCTTCGTCGAGTTCCACGAGATACACTCCTCCATCCATCAGATTGAACACTCTAGGTGTCATACCGGCGAACCACGGACGGGAGGATATCCATTCTGTCAGCATGTCGTAGCCAGGAAGAAACCAATCCTCTTCATTCGAAGCCTTGATCGCTTCAAATATCATCATACCCATATCGCTTCCAAGAACATTGTCGGTATATGGGGATTGGGTCTGGACCACGAAATCACCGAAGGGCTGGTCCGCGGCGGACTCAAACTGTATCACTCCCATGATCACGGTGCTGACCGTCCAGCCAAGGACAAAACCGGCTGTCAGCACGACCATCAGGATACCGATGGTAGCCACCTTGTGCATCCGCATCTGTCGTAGAACCAAACTCCGCAACCGTATCTTCATCTACGCCCCCCTTCATTCAGTCCATCACAAACTCCTGAATTTTCCTCCTATAACCCACGTATCCGAATTGAGATTTTCAGTCTATTAGATATTATATATCGTATAATATTGATGTCAACATAATATTCACCCAAAGCGATGACACGTACCGTACATTCATGGACACAGTAAAAAGTTAATACTTAATTTGGACTACTTACAAACCTTGTCCATCTATCTTTTGGGGTTTAAAATATAGAATTGAATGATAATGAAATGCAGGATTATCTGTACTGATTACAATGAGATAGTTTTGTTAGTTAGTTTTGCTTACTAAAACGTCATTTCATCTGGGAACAAGCCGTCAGCGCATCTTTCACTGTGTTGCATCTGCACACGGCGAGACGCTTGCCTGTCGTCATGGATTTGGGCACGAGCAGACGGCGGAAGCCCATATCGGAAGCCGCTTTCTCACGTTTTTCACCAAAGCCGACGGATCTGACTTCACCCGCGAGGCTGAGTTCTCCGAAGCTTACCAGCTTGTCAGGAAGGCTCTTTCCGGTAGCCGCGGACCACAATGCCAACGCCAACGGAAGTTCAATTGAAACCTCGGAAAGCTTCATTCCTCCTGCGACATTGACATAGATATCCTGGTCGTTCAGACGGACCGAAGCATGGCGTTCCAATACCGCCGCGACACGGGTGACACGGGCCGTATCGATACGGTCGGAATAGACTCTTGAGAACCCGCCTTTCGCAGGAACACAAAGGGCCTGGATCTCAACGAGGAATGTTCTGGAGCCCTCCACCACGGCGGTATAGGCGATTCCTGGGGGGATATCGCCTTCGGACCGTTCGGAGATAAAGAAACCGGCAGGATCCTGCACAGCTTCCAGACCGGTGGCGGTCATCAGGAAGATGCCGATCTCATCGACAGAGCCGAATCGGTTCTTCGCCGCCCGGATCAGGCGGACGCCAGTTCCCGCTTGGTCGAAATAGAGGACGGTATCGACCATGTGCTCTATGACCTTCGGACCGGCCAAAACACCCTCTTTCGTGACATGACCAACCAAAAACAGGGCGATTCCAAGTTGTTTAGCCTGGCTAATTAACTCCATGCTGCAACATCGTATCTGGTTCACAGAGCCAGCGACGGAGGCAATGTCGGAAGATGTGAGTGTCTGCAAGGAATCAATAACGACAACGGCGGGCTTTTCATCCTGCATCACCCTGGAGATTTCTTCCAGCCGGGTATCACAGAATATCGTGATGGAATCCAGCGCAAGGCCAAGTCGCTCGGCGCGCAAGCGAACTTGTCCGGGAGATTCCTCTCCGGAAATATAGAGGACCTTCCGTTTTGAGGGATTTTCTCCACATTTGGCCAGAACTTGCAACATGAGCGTAGATTTACCGATACCGGGCTCACCGCCCAAGAGAATAGAACTGCCGCGCATCACACCGCCGCCCAAGACCCGGTCGAGTTCGGTGATGCCGGTTTCGAATCGGAACTCTGGCTCGACGACGACTTTCGCAAGGGACCGGGGCTTCTCAACGACATCCGACACAGCACCCGAGGCTGAAGAGGGAGAAGTCTTCCCTCCCTTCTTCGAAGCCTGCCGAATCGTCTCTTCGGTGAAAGAATTCCACGACCCACAATCGGGACAACGGCCGAGCCATTTCGACTCGATCCGTCCACACTGTGTGCAGACGAACCGGGTAACGAGTTCCTTCATATAAATAACCTCTTACGATACAAACAATTAGAAATCAAGCAACTCCACATCGAAAATGAGATAGGAGTTAGGAGGAATCAGACCAGGATAGCCTTGGATACCATAGCCGATCTCAGGGGGGATGATCAGCGTCCGCTTCTCCCCTTTCTTCATCTGCTGCAAGGCTTCGTTCCATCCTTCGATCACCTGACCGATGGCGAACTGCGCCGGGGAACCGCGATGCACGGAACTATCGAACATACGACCGTCCATCAGTGTTCCAGTATAGTGTACGGTAACGAGCTGGCCCATCTTGGGGTTTTTCGAGCCCTTCCCTTCCTGTAGGACAACGTAACGAAGCCCTGACGGCGTTTTTATGGCGCCAGGCCATCGGTTGTTGATTTCAGCCTCAAGCGCCGCCTGTGCGGCCGCCTCCCGTTCCTGGGAGACTTTTTCAGCCGTTTCCACGAGCTTTCCGAACATTTCACGGTCCACGATGAAGGATTCAGCGTCTTTGCCGACACGGACTATCTCAACACTATCAATCGTATCGTTCTGCGCAATGGCATTGACGACATCCAGACCCTCCACGACATGACCGAATACGGCATGCTTGCCATCCAGCCACGGGGTAGCGACATGGGTAATGAAGAACTGGCTGCCATTGGTCCCTGGGCCGGCGTTCGCCATGGAGAGGGTTCCAGGGCCCGTATGCTTCAAGGTATCGTCAAATTCGTCGGGGAACCGGTATCCAGGACCGCCGGTACCGTCACCCTTGGGGCAACCGCCCTGGATCATGAAGTCGTTGATGACGCGGTGGAACTTCAAACTATCGTAGAAGGGCTTGCCATCATCTTTCAGGTTCAAAGACCCTTCAGCAAGACCAACGAAATTCGCTACGGTCATGGGGGCTTTCTGGTATTCAAGGGAAATCACGATATCCCCCTTGTTGGTATGAAGGATGGCATACAAGCCATCTGTCAGATTTCTTTCCATTTTAAACACTTCCTAAGTATATACAATATAAATAATTATTCAAATTCATACAAATCATGTCCTGGTGCAAGCAGTTGATAGAGCCGCTGCAAGTCGTCCAGGGAATGATAGGTGATCTCAATCCGTCCACGATCCATGTTCCCCTTGATCTCGACACGGGTGCCGCAGGCCTCAAGGAACTTTTCCTCCAAAGCAAGCATATCCGCTGACTTCATGGGCACGACTTCATTGACACCGCTTCCTTTCTTTTTCGGGAGAGCCGCCCTCTTTCCTCTATTGAGATCAGAGGCGAGCTGTTCGGCGGCACGTACGGAAAGGTCCTGCTCCATCATGCGCCGATACAGGATCTCCTGGTCAGCAGGGTTGACGACGGAAAGAATGGCTCTCGCATGTCCCGCGGTGAACTTCCCTTTCAGCAAGGCATCCTGCATGCCCTCCGGAAGCTGCAACAACCGGATGCTATTACTGATCGTCGAGCGGTTTTTACCCACCCGCTGAGCAAGTTCATCTTGTTTAATTCCTGCTTCCTGAAGAAGATATGAATACGCTTTCGCTTCTTCGATCGGATTCAGGTTCTCACGCTGTATATTCTCGATCAAAGAGACTTCAAGACGTTGGAGATCGGTGAAATCCTTGACGATCACAGGGACTTTTTCCAGACCAGCCATCTTTGAAGCACGATATCGACGTTCTCCAGCGATGATGCTGTATTCTCCTTCCGCGATCTTCTCAACAAGGATCGGCTGTAAAACACCCTGATTCTTGATCGACTCGGATAACTCTCTGAGGGGTTCTTCATCAAAAGTTTTTCGAGGCTGGCGTGGATTTGGACGAATATGCGAAAGTTCAACTTCCTGTACGACAACTTCTGATGTTTTTTCTACGACGGCATCTTTGACGGGAACGACACCCAAAGCACTTTCAAAAACTGCGTCGAAAGAATAGTCATCCATCAATGAACTGATACCTTTGCCCAAACCATGATGTTTTTTATTGAGATTATTATCTGACACGGTTGACCACCTCCTCTGCAAGACTCATATAACTCTTTGTTCCAGCACTACTTGCATCATATACATTGATAGGCAAGCCATGTGAGGGAGCCTCAGAAAGGCGAACATTACGAGGAATGATCGTTTTAAACACGAGCTCCGGGAAAAAGGATGTGATATCTTCCACGACATCATTCGCAAGCTTCGTTCGCTTACTATACATGGTAAACAAGATGCCAAGTACTGTTAGGTGGGGATTCAGAGATTTCTTGATATTGGCGATCGTCCTCATCAACATGTTCAGACCTTCCATAGCAAGATACTCACATTGCATCGGAATCACCACATATTTAGCCCAACACATGGCATTCATTGTTACCAGACCTAACGAAGGGGGGCAATCTACAAGAATATATTCCCAATCATTTTCAATAGGAGCAATCGCGTCCTTAAAAAAGGACTCTCGTGAATCTTCATTCACTAATTCAATATTCAATCCTGCAAGATTGATATTGCCGGCCATAGCATAGAGATTCTTCACAGGTGTCGGCTGGCAAGCGTCTTGAGGGGAACATTGGCCAACAATGACCTCATATGTTCCTGGAAGACGATTATCGGCAGATACGGCGCCTGTCATGTTACCCTGTGCATCCAGGTCAATCAGAAGGACACGTTTGCCCATCTGTGCCAATGCGGCACCAAGATTGACAGCGGTAGTTGTCTTGCCAACTCCACCTTTCTGGTTCAAAAAAATGATTTTTTCAGCGCTCATGCATCTACTATAAAGAATAAATCCCTAAATGTCATCATAAAAAGTATATAAGGAGCAGATACCTTGACCTCAACCCATGTGTGATGTATCTTCAAGTTACCATAAGGAGAAAAACCATGGAAGAAAAAATCAAAGAAGCAATTGAAGCAATTCGTCCTTCACTCCAGAATGACGGTGGAGATATCGAATTCATCAAGCTTGAAGGCAATACAGTAATCGTAAGACTGGTTGGTGCTTGTGCTGGATGTCCAATGTCTCAAATGACATTGAAGAACGGTGTCGAACGCTACCTGAAACATACAGTAGATGAAAATCTTATCGTAGAGAACGAACAACTGTAATTCTACAAGCTTTCGACTTTTTAAAGTTTCACGTGAAACATTGATCTCCGATCAAAACCGAATGTTTCACGTGAAACTTTTTTATTGCCTTCTCAGCTTCGCACCCAAGAACACAACCATCAAGACAAAATAACATAACCCCCAGTCCCAAAGTTCAATCCGAAAATAAAAGTATTAATTGTTCAGCTTGATCATAATGAGCACTTCCATGAGTTTCTGAATTTTTTCTGAAGAGTTTTCCCAAAACATCAAAACCTTTAAAATTACCATCTAGAATGCAGGTTTTTAAACAATGTTACTATATATCAATACAGATTTATGTGGAAATTTTGACTAAAATTTGATCAAAAAAACACTATATAGGTCATTAAAAAAGATGCCGCACAATAGTTCAATCTTGCGACAAATACGTGACAATGGTATGAGAAAAACAGAAGGACTTACCCCATATAGTAATCTTTTAAACACAAAATATTTTATGATTCCAAATCAAATCACGTATATAAGTAAACTCTAAAGATTCAATTAACAATTCTATATGTATAATCTGTATTTCCTCGCTTGCAGTTATTCTTCCACTGATCAACAAGAATCAACGAGCAAGATACACCCGCACTCATAGTAACATGCTACACACTTCATCAATTTTAAGTTCTACCCCCCTCCTTACAACGCCATTCACTAGTTACCGCAAATTTGATTGTGATTACCCATACTATTTATATATGATGCAACAAGCAACCATCCATAGCTCGTACATATGCCGAATGTTTCACGTGAAACATTCATCCATGCAGAATTTAGTTACAAAGTTACACACTTTATTATTTTGAGCAATGTGTGGACAAACGGTTTTATCACTATACATATACTCACAAGACATTCGTCGCATTCTGAATGTAACCATCAATCAATCATGTTTCTCACTCATTGTTTTCAAACACTGACACAACTATTTAGGCACAAAAAATGCTGGCCAGCATTATGCTAACCAGCAAATATTCATTTATGATACAAAGAATTAATCTTCGGTCTGTCCACTTGTCGAATCAACATCAACAACATCGGTTACTTCTGTTTCACGTGAAACATCGATATCAGATCCTTCAGAAACCATACCTTCTTCAGCGATTTCCTCATCTTCATCCTTTGCATATTCTGTTACAGCCATAGCCACGATACGTTCTCTGGCACTTCTCAACTTAACAACGCAAACACCACTTGCATTACGTCCTTGGGTAGAAATCGTATTGACATGAACTCTGATTGTCTGTCCGTTCAGGGTGATGCAAACGAGATCATTTTCATCGTTAACTGCAAGCGCATTAACGATTTGGCTCGTTTTCTCACCAATACGATAGATCTTCTGACCCTGCGTACCGCGACCATGTCGCGTAAACTGGCTGAACTCAACCTGCTTTCCTTGACCAAGTTCCGTGACCATCAGAATACGCTTGTCGGGATCGACTTTAACCAATCCAGCCACAGTATCCTCACCAAGCAACCGGATACCTCGGACACCTCGAGAAGCACGTCCCATAGCACGGACATCGGACTCAGCGAACCGCAGACCCTGACCCTTTCGGGTTACCAACATGGCTTCATCGC
The DNA here is from genome assembly GCA_964407735.1 of uncultured Sphaerochaeta sp. Classification (GTDB taxonomy): domain Bacteria; phylum Spirochaetota; class Spirochaetia; order Sphaerochaetales; family Sphaerochaetaceae; genus Spiro-02. Next base: position 90,378 of record CAYOWS010000009.1, read on the forward strand.
CAACAGCGACAAATTCACACTGCATCAAAACATCGTCCTCATCCAGGATAATCGCTTTGACACCGCGAACTTTTGCATTTCGGAAGGCATCCAAACTAACTTTCTTGATAACCCCAAGTCTAGTTACCATAAGGAGATATACATCACTAGCGAAGTCCTTGAAGTTAATGATGGAAGAGATTTCCTCGCCATCCTCAAGTTGTAGAAGACTCTTCATGCTGCTACCTTTCGCTGTTTTTGACCCTTCGGGCAACTCATGGACTTTGATCCAGTAGGCTTTACCGAGACTTGTGACGAACATGACATATTCATGGGTGGAAGCAACGAACAGATGCTCGACAAAGTCTTCATCTCGCAACGCAGCGCCACGGACGCCCTTTCCTCCACGGCCCTGGGAACGATATTCCTCTACAGGAACACGCTTTACGAAGCCCTTGTGACTGATTACGACGACTACATCCTCTTCCTTGATGAAATCCTCGATCGTAGACTCGCCTATTTCCTCTATACGAATCTCCGTGCGACGCTTGTCTCCATATTTGGCGGCGATATCGCGGGTTTCCTGTTCTACCACACCGAGGATTTTCTTTTCATCGGCGAGTAATTCCTTGTAGTAGGCGATTTTTTGTTCCAGATCTGCCAATTCATCGAGGATCTTCTCTGTCTCCAAGTGGGACAGACGTCCGAGCCTCATGTCTATGATCGCCTGCGCCTGGAGTTGACTGAGCCCGAATCTCTTCATCAGATGATCCATGGCGATATCGTTGTTCTCAGATTCCTTGATCACCTTGATGACTTCATCGATATTATCCAGGCCGATCTTCAGACCCAGCAGGATATGGGCTCGTTCTTCCGCTTTGCGAAGATCGTAGCGGGTCCTGCGTTCCACGACGATTTCACGATGGTGAATGTAGTGGACGAGCATCTCCTTCAAGGAGAGCAGCTTCGGACGACCATCGACCAACGCGAGATTATTGACATTGAAATTGCTCTGCAATGGTGTGCGCAGGAACAACAGATTGACCACGACACGGGCTACAGCGCCCTTTTTCAGCTCCACTACGATACGCATACCGTCACGGCCGGATTCATCGCGGACAACCGCTATGGAGGGAATATCCGTCTTCCTCAGCTCATCGATCTTCTTGACCAGTTCCGCCTTGTTGACCTGGTAGGGAATCTCGGTGTAGACGATCTGGCTGTGGTTGGCATGCTCTTCGATCTCGTAACGAGCCCGAATGACGACCTTACCCCTTCCGGTAGTGAACGCGTCCCGGATACCCCTGCGGCCACAGATGATGCCATAGGTCGGGAAATCAGGTCCCTTAATATAGTTCATCAGTTCATCGATGGAAATTTCTGGATTCTCAATTACCGCGCCAATGGCATCACAGATTTCAGTCAGATTGTGAGGAGCCATATTCGTCGCCATACCAACGGCGATACCACTACTGCCGTTAGCCAGCAGATAGGGGAACGCAGCGGGCAATACCAACGGTTCCTGAAGGGAATCATCGTAGTTCGGCCCGAAATCAACGGTCTCCTTCTGAATATCGGTGAGCATCTCCTCACCGATACGGCTCATCTTCGCCTCGGTATAACGCATGGCCGCGGCAGGGTCGCCGTCCACGGAACCGAAGTTGCCCTGGGGCTTGACTACCGGATACCGAAGGGAGAAGTCCTGGGCGAGACGTACCAACGCGTCGTAGACGGAAGCATCGCCATGGGGGTGATACTTACCGAGAACGTCACCGACGATTCTCGCCGCTTTCTTGAACGGAGTATTTGAACGCAAACCCATCTCATACATGTCGAACAGAATTCTCCGGTGAACCGGTTTCAAACCGTCCCGGACGTCAGGGAGCGCACGGCTGACGATGACGGACATGGCGTAGTTGAGATACGATTCCTTCATCTCCTTGGACACGTCCACTCTTATTATCTTGTTTGTTGATTCTTCCACGTGACTATCCTCTGTTATACATCCAAATTGGAGACGTATACTGCGTTGTTTTCGATGAATATCTTACGAGGTTCAACCTCTTCGCCCATCAACATGGTAAAGACCTTGTCCGCCTCTACAGCATCTTCCAGACAGACCTGGGTGATCATCCTGGTATCGGGGTTCATGGTTGTCTCCCAAAGCTGATCCGGGTTCATCTCACCAAGACCTTTGTATCGCTGGATGGGAACCTTGCCGTCATCGTTTCCAATGCCGTTCTCTTCCAATATCTGCTTGCGGGCATCCTCGTCATAGGCATAGTAGATCTTCTTTCCAATGGTTATCTTGTAGAGTGGTGGCATGGCGAAATAGACATACCCAGCCTCGATAAGAGGTCTCATATACCGGAAGAAGAAAGTCAGCAACAATGTCCTGATATGGGAACCATCGACATCAGCATCGGCCATGATGATCACTTTATGATATCGAACCTTCTCAACATCGAAATGAATACCTAGACCAGCGCCAAGGCTTGAAATGACCGGCTGAAGCTTGTCGTTACCCATGACTTTTTCTTCACGGGACTTCTCGACGTTCAGCATCTTTCCCCAAAGAGGGAGGATCGCCTGGTTCTGACGGTCACGGCCCTGCTTTGCGCTGCCACCCGCGGAATCACCCTCGACAATGAAGATTTCACATTTGGCCGGATCTTTCTCACTACAGTCGGCGAGTTTGCCGGGAAGGCCACCACCTTCGCTTGTCTTCCGAATACGCATCCGGGCATCACGGGCGGCAAAACGAGCCTTCGCGGCAAGGATCGATTTCTCAAGGACAGCCTCGGTGATAGCCGGATACTCATCAAAATAATTGTTGAGCTTCTCATATACCATCGACGACACGATACCCATGACACGGGGGTTGCCGAGTTTCATCTTGGTCTGGCCTTCGAACTGCGGATCGGGGATCTTGACGGAAACGACCGCGGTCAGCCCTTCGCGAAGGTCGTCACCGGTAAGCTGCTCTTCAAACTTCTTCGACAACTTGGTGTTCTTCTTGAGCTGTTCATTGACGGCCCTCGTCAAACCGGCACGGAAACCGGAAAGGTGAGTACCTCCCTCCCTCGTGTTGATGTTGTTGACGAAAGTATAGAGTACTTCATCGTACCGATCGTTGTACTGTACGGCCACCTCGACCTTCACGGAGTCCTTTTCACCCTCGAAGGCGATGGGCTCTTCGTGAATGACCTTCTTGTTCTCGTTTAGATGCTGGACGAAACTCTTGATACCTCCATCAAAATGGAAAGCCTGGCTACGCTTCTCTTCGCCACGATTATCAGCGATGGAGATCGTGATACCTTTGTTCAGGAACGCAAGCTCACGAAAACGTTCAGAAAGGACGCCATAGCTGAATTCATCGACTTCCATGATGGATGTATCAGGACGGAAACGAACGATAGTACCGGTCCGGTCGGTCTCACCGACGATTTTCACGGAATCCTCAGGAATACCTTTATGATAGACCTGTTGATAGATGTGAGGAGCACGATGTATCGTTACTTCCATCCAATCGGAGAGGGCGTTTACAACGGACACGCCTACGCCGTGGAGCCCTCCGGAGACCTTGTAGGAGTTCTTGTCGAACTTTCCACCGGCATGAAGCTGGGTAAGGACGACCTCCAAGGTGCTTTTGTTTTCAGTCGGGTGAATCTCAACGGGAATACCTCGTCCGTTGTCCTCAACCGCCACGATTTGCCCGGGCCATATGCTTACATCGATAGTATCACAATATCCGGCCATCGCCTCATCGATACTGTTGTCGACGACTTCGTATACCAAGTGATGCAGGCCGTCGATTCCTGTGGAACCGATATACATGCCGGGGCGTACGCGTACGGCTTCAAGCCCTTTCAGGACCTGAATGTTGTTCGCGGTATAAGCCTCAGTACCCTCAGTCTGATGCTCCACATCCTGGTGAGGGGCAGGCTTCAGGGAAGCTTCGTCAAAATTGGCTTCATTCATGCTTTATATCCTTATGTACAAATAAAAAGTTGGCTAAAGAACATCTGCATTAGAATAACATTTTTTCACCTTGCATGGCAACCCTGCAACCAAAAAAAACTGGATTATTAAATACATATGGTGAATACAGTTATAATAGTTTTCCACAAGTCGCTCGATCGCAGGGCCGACAACTATTGCAAGGAGACGTTCGACAAGGTAATATAGGGGTTATGCCACAGAACAATTTGAACTATTTGCCGTTCTGGCGGGAAACGGATTCCAGAATGAAGGATACCCTGCCGGAACAAGACTACATCGCCTGGTTCGCCCGAATAAACTACGACTCCTCGCAGGATCGCAAGCTCGTTCTCTCCGTGCCGTCCCAGTTCATACTCGACAAGGTCGCGACTCAGTTCAAGAGTCCTATCGAGAATACGATGAGCGAGTTGACGGGAGAGGATGTCATCGTGGAATTCATCGTCAAACGGATGAATCAGGACCAACGTGAAAGCCTTGACAAAATGGCGGAAAAGGCCGACAACGAGGCGTCTTCTTACGTTGTCAAAGAACGAATACCGGAACCAGCTCAGGTACAAACGGTATCCGCTTCCGCCAGACAAGCAAGCAATTTGAACCCAGTATATGAGTTTGATACCTTTGTTACCGGCGACAATAGTTCTTTCGCATATAACGCAAGCCTCGCCATTTCAAAGAATCCAGGGGTCAGCTACAACCCCTGTCTTATCTATGGTGGAGTAGGTCTGGGAAAGACTCACCTGCTTCAGTCCATCGGCAACTATATCCTTGAACATACCCCGATGCTGAAAGTCGTCTACGTGACAGCGGAGATGTTCACCAATGAATTCATCCAGTCGATCAGCGACAAGAAGACGAACTCGTTCAAAAACAAGTATCGAAAGGTAGACGTGCTTCTGATAGATGACATCCACTTCCTGCAAGGCAAGGATTCCACACAGGAGGAGCTGTTCCATACGTTCAACAACCTTTACGATACGAACAAGCAACTAGTGTTTACCTGTGACCGTCCCATCAGTGAACTGAAGGATCTGACGGCAAGGTTGCGGAGTCGTTTCGAGCGAGGTCTGAACGTAGATCTCCAGCCGCCGAACTACGAGACGAGGATGGCGATCCTGCGCCTGAAATGTGAAGAAAAGAACAGCTACATGTCGGATGACGTGCTCGACTATATTAGCCGGAACGTCAATACGAACGTCCGAGATTTGGAAGCATCCCTTACTAAATTGATAGCCTATAGTGACCTTCTTGGACAGGAAATCACGCTGGATATCGCAAAGGAGCAACTGAAAACCTCCTATCCGATCATCAACAACAACCAATCCCTATCCATAGACACCATCATCAAGGTAGTGGCTGAATACTTCAATATATCCCCGTACGACATACGAGGGAAGAAGAGGACGAAATCACTCGTCCAGCCACGTCAGATGGCAATGTACATAGCAAGAAGTATCACGGACTATTCGACCACAGAGATAGGCTGTGAATTTGGAGGGCGGGACCACACTACAGTCATGCACGCCATACAACGCATAGAGGGTCTTGCCAAAGGGGACAGTGGAATGAATACGACCATCCAGAAGCTTGAACGGGAGATACAGAACTACAAGAAAAACTGACGGGGTTTTACCTATTATTATATTGATATAAGGAATTCTGAAATTTTCGGCTAAAGGAAACCTGTTGATAAACACTGGACAAACGGTGGATAACCCGGAGATCTTGTGGAAACTGAATAACTTCTGTGGATTACCTGTGGATGGAATGGATGGTTCTTCCACAGGATATGTTTCGAATAATAAAAATCATGGTAACGAATTACTGTATTTATCCACAGAAAATGTGCTATTATTACTATGATTACTATAAAAGTGTAATAATATAGGAGTAATCCGAAATGAAATTCGTCTGTCAAAAAACAAACCTGCTCAAAGAAATCACCCTTGCGCTGGATTTCACAAGTCAGCGCAACTCGCTTTCCATTGTTTCCAACGTCCTGCTTGAAAACTACGACGACAAACTGGTCATAAAAGCCACCGATCAAAAAGTCGGCTTCTACTCGGAAATAGAAGTACAGACCGTAGAACCTGGTTCAACCACGGTATTCTGCGACAAATTCCTCGGAGTCATACGGTCTCTTCCAGAAGGTGACATACAGTTCGAAGAGAAAGACACCAAACTGATCATCCGTCCCGTCGGGCAGACCATAGACTTCCAGCTCAGGACCATAGAAGCCGACAAGTTCCCGCAGCTCCAGACAGTCGACGAAGGGAAGTATTTCTCAATCTCCCAAAGTGATTTCATCGAGATGATCAACCAGACCATATTCGCCATCAGTGAAGACGAAACCCGATACTTCATGAACGGCGTGTTCCTTGAACATGCGGCCGATTCCTTGACGATGGTCGCCACCGACGGTCGCAGGCTCTCCATCATCCAAAGAAAGTTCATGGAGAAAATCACTCAGTTCCCGTCAGTTATCATTCCTGCGAAATTTCTCAACCTGATCAAGAAAATGGGAACAGGGGAAGGAATGTTCGAAGTAGCAGTCTCCGATACAATGATTTTCGCCCGCTTTGACAATCACTGCATTTATTCTACTTTGATCAACGGTCAGTTTCCCAATTACAAAAGGGTAATTCCCGATTCACAGTCTTTCTCTTGCAGGGTTTCCATTCAGGAAATGCTTGACGCGCTCAAGAGAGTATCGCTTTTCGTTGAAAACAAATCGAAGCGGTTGATACTCGACATTGAACCGACAGGTATCATGCTCAGTTCCGAAGAGAGTGATCTTGGCGCCGCCAAGGAAATCATCCCATGTGAATACGATGGTGATTCCTGCAAACTTTCGTTGAACTACACATATCTGTACAGTCCGCTTCGCGTCATGGAAGGAGATCATTTCTTCCTTGAATTCAGCGGTCCTACCAAAGCTATGACGGTAAAGCCTGATCCTGAGCGTGATTATTTCCATATCATCATGCCGATGCAACCGCAGACGAACTGATGAGATTCACTTCTGTCCGGTTCAACCGGTTCAGGAACATAACGAACACCTCGGTTCCCGTGGATGCCCGACAGGTAATGCTCGTCGGGCATAACGGTCAAGGCAAGACCAATTTCATAGAAGCCCTCTATGTACTCTGCTATGGATCTTCTTTCAAAGCGATGAACAGCAAGGAGATGATTGCGCACGGAGAAAAGGAATTCTCCCTCTCGGCCACGATCATGACGGACGATGGGTTCGAACAATTGATCGAATACTCCTTTTCAGAAGGACACAGGACCGTCAGAATCGATGGGAGAGAAGTCAAGGACCGTAAGGAACTGATATACAATGTCCCCTGCATAGTGTTCAGTCACGACGACATTTCATTCGTCAGAGGTGAACCTGAATTCCGTCGCCGTTTTTTTGACCAGACCATGTCGATGTACAACCCGTTGTTTTTCGATGATATGAGACGATACAAGGCTATCCTTCGTCAGCGCAACGCAGCTATCAAGGAGGAAAGATTCTCCTTGGTTCCAATATACGACCACCAGCTCGCGACGTATGGAATTGATATACAGCGTGAGAGGATCAAGGCCGTGTATGAATTCAACAAGATATTCCCCAGCATGTACAAGCAGGTCTCCCGTACCGACAAGGAGATCAGGATAGAGTACATGCCCTCTTGGGGGGACTGTGCGACAGTCGAAGATGCGGAGGAAAAACTCGGCAGGACGCTTCAACGCGATATCAAGCTTCAGACTACCGCCAGTGGAGTCCATAGGGATAGATTCATAGTCATGGATGAACATGGTCCGTTCGCGTTGACCGGCTCGACAGGCCAGCTACGTCTAGCTTCCTTGATTTTCAGGATGGCCCAGACGGCTTTTTTCAGGAACAAGACAGGTAAGGAACCTATTTTGCTGGTCGATGATGTCTTGCTTGAACTCGACATACAGCGTCGTGGCGCGTTCCTTGACCTCATGGAAGGCTATAGCCAGGCCTTCTTTACGTTCCTTCCCGAAGAGCAATATTTTTCTTCATTGGCTGGTGATGGTTCTCTCGTGTATGATGTATGCGACGGGAGGTTCTCCAAACATGAGGGATGACAGGCCACATAGAAGTCCGGATGATCCCCTGGATATCAAGGAACTGCTTGACGCGACGTTGATACGACTCAATATCACAAGCGATGACCCCTATCTGAACTTCTGCCAGAATTGGCAACAGATGATAGGATCTCGATTATATCCCCATGTGAAACCTATAGATGTACGAAACGGAACGTTGATATTGCGTAGCGATCATCCAAGCTGGTCCTCGATCGTGCAACTGCAAAAAAAACAGATTATCGCTAGAATTAGGAGAAAATATCCATCATTAGGTATATTCACGCTACAGATTGTGTCACAGTAGTTGAAAAACTCATTCCTACACTTCATGAAAAGACAATTTTAGGTCATGGCTATCTGGTTATTGTCCTGAGACATACTTGACTGTCAAGGCGTTGCTCATTATACTGCAACACTCGGTGGTCTATGCCCGATAACGTAGAAAAATCCCGCGTAAAGCGATGAATATTTGGAGAATGATCCCATGAGTAACAAAGGAAAGAGAACCTATCAGCCCAGTAAAATGAAAAGAAATAGAAAGTTCGGTTTCCGCGCCCGTATGGCAACAAAGGGCGGCCGTCTTGTTCTTGCTCGCAGAAGGGCGAAAGGTAGACACAAGCTTACCGCTAGTGATGAGAAGAAGCCTTACTAAAAAAGAAATCGTCAAGAAGCAACCAGAGATCAACAGGATCTTCAAGACCGGGCAGGAGAACTCCTGCCGAGGTCTGCGGTTGATAGTTTCCAAGAACCAGTTGAAGTATAATCGTATCATCGTCATTCCTGTGCGTCATTATGGCACCGCTGTACAGCGAAACAGGATTCGACGACAGATCAAAGAAATCTGGAGAAACGAAAAACCCAAGATGGTTCCTGGTTATGATTTCGCATTCGTGGTGTATCCAGGAAAGGCTCTTGATCATGAGAAGCAAGCGAAGCAGATAGAGACTCTTTGTGAAAGAGCCGGGGTATATCTTCCAGTGGAAGGGATCTCTCCGGTTCGTTGATTGTATGTCCAGTTGAAGTAGATCTTCGATTCTTGTCTTTCCTATACATCATCACCTCTTCCGCGCTGCGGAAACATATCAAGTCTACAAGACGTTGAGTTTTGTCGATGAGGAGTAGAGATGGATAAGAATACCATTATCGCCATTGTATTGTCAGTCATTGTGATCACCGTGGCGATGACGATCCAAACCACTTTTTTCGCACCAAGTCCCGTAACGACAAGTTCCACTCCGACAGAAAACGTGGTTTCCGCCGATGATATCTCGGCGTCCCCAGAGATTCTCCGCGCCGGTGCCGACATGGCATGGAATTCCGGTCTGCCGGGGTCCTTCTCAAGCGTCGGAGATCAGGAAAGTTCCCGACAATTCGAATATCAGACCGATGTGTTCCAGATTACCTTCGATACAGCCGGAGCTTCCGTCGCCAGTATCAAATTGAGAGAGCACTTGGACAATGGTCAGCCTGTAGAACTTCTGTTCAAAGGTCCCGAAGACAACAACGCTTTCATGATGTACGCCGGCGATGACAGGACGAATCCTATCGACGCCGTGTTCGACTACCGGATCTATGGAAGTGAAGTGATCTTCACCCAGACATTCGCCCCTGTCCTTGAAGACGGCTCCTTGTCCGACGAGACTTTCACCATCACGAAAACCTATAATTTCGGTCAGAAGGAATATCTGTTCGAGATCAAGGTTGATATTGCGAACAGCGTCAACAAGGCGATTCCTCTCTCCTACAACAATTTCGCCTATACCTTGGCGTTCGAGCCGCAGCTCGGTCCGGCGTTCGATGAAATGCCGAACAACAACTACAACTACCGCAGGTTCTACATCCAGGCTGATGGAGGCAAGAAGAGCACTCCCAGAATTTCCAACGGCATGTTCCAGACCACCGACTATCTGACTTGGGCGGCCCTGTGTGGAAAGTATTTCTCCTTGATAGGAATTCCAGACGCTACACGGTATACCACCACCCTCACTGAGAGCACTTCCGGTGATATCGCCCTTGAATCGAAGATGTATTTCTCCCGTCCTTCTGTAAGAAGCGCTTCCAACAGCGATACCTTCCGGTTCTACTGTGGTCCTCAGATCAAGAATCAGATGACCATCTACAATGAATCCGCGATGAACGGTTTCGGTCTCGCCAACCTGCATCTTGAGAAGGCCCTGGACAGCAGTTCGTGGCTTGGATGGCTTGAGAATGTCCTGAAATGGATCATGAACCTCTTCTACAAGCTGATTCCGAACTACGGTGTCGCAATCATCCTCATGACCATCGCCATCAAGCTGATCCTCTATCCCCTGACGAAGAAGAGCATGGACTCCACCGCAAAGATGAGTACACTCGGTCCCAAGATGGAGGACATGAAGGTCAAATACAAGGACAATCCGCAGAAACTGAACGAGGAAATGGCAAAACTCTACAAGGAGGAAAAGATCAATCCTCTTGGTGGCTGTCTGCCAATGTTGCTTCAGTTCCCGATCTTCATTGCTCTGTACGGACTGCTGAACAAGCATTTCGAACTTCGTGGCGCCATGTTCATTCCTGGATGGATACCCGACCTCTCCATGCCTGATACGGTATTCACCTTCCCGTTCAACATTCCGTTCCTCGGCAACGGTCTGCACCTGCTGCCGATCATCTACACCGCCAGCATGATCTATTCCATGAAGATTACCCAGACCGGTGGTACGCAGAGCAACAGCATGATGAAATTCATGACCTGGGGCATGCCGTTGATCTTCTTCTTCGTGATGTACGATGCTCCTTCCGGTTTGCTTCTCTACTGGACGGTGATGAACTTCATCTCCATCGGACAGCAGTTCTACATGAACAAGAAGAAACTGAAGGAAGCCGAGGCCGGCACTCCTGCGAAAGCTTCCAATGTGGCTAGGTTCCCACAACAAAAGAACCAGAAGAACCAGAAGAAAGGCCCGCGCAAATAAAAGAAAATACCTATGAGGACACTTGTGAACAGGTGTCCGTGGAGTGATATATGACAAAAGAGTTTGAAGGACGAACAGAGCAGGAGGCCATTGCGAAAGCGATTGATGAACTGCACATAGAGCGTGAGGACTTCGATGTAGAGATCGTGGATACCGGTAGGAAAGGTCTGTTCAAGAAGAATCTGGTGAAGATCAGGGTCCATATTGGAGAAGAAGAGGAAGAGCAGGATAATGCGATATTCTCCAGAGATCCATATGATGATCATTATGAGGAAGTGGTACCCTCTTCCAAACCTCTTGCACCAGAGAGTGACATGGAAGAGCAGGTTCTTGAATTTGTGACCACCCTGCTTTCCAAAATGGGCTATCCCGGAACCGTATCCATCAATTTCCGCAAGGAACGCAAGCTTGGATTGAATATCGACAGCGAGTTCTCCAGCATTATCATCGGGCGCAAAGGCAAGAACCTTGATGCTATCCAGCTCCTCGCAAATGTCTATGCGGGACAGATCGATCCTGATCAGAAGATCATCGTCGATAGCGAGAACTATCGGATGCGTCACGAAGAGCAGCTGATCCGTCTGGCATACAAGACCGCCGAACAGGTCAAGCGCACTGGACGAAGCAAGTTGCTTGAACCGATGAATCCGTTTGAACGCCGTCTGATCCACTCAGCGTTGAACGATATCGATGGCGTGGAGACAAAGAGTGAGGGTGACGGCTTGTACAAGCAAGTACGCATCACCTGTACAAGACGCTAGTTGACCATAGCGAATACGCAGGATGAAAGAAAAACCGCTGAGGCCTCTGAGTGAGGACCAGCGGTTTTCTTTTTTATCAATCTGTTCGCGGTGCTGGGAAACGGCAGTGCTACAGACTCCAGTTCGAACTGATCTCCTGGAGCTCCAGCATGTGTTTGAACAGGCCTCCCTGTCGTTCCAATTCTTCCGGGGAACCTTGCTGGGCGACCTTCCCCTCCTGTAATACCACGATACGATCAGCCTGGGTGATGGTCCTGAGTCTATGGGCTATGACCAACACGGTTTTCCCTTGAAGCAAACGCGAAAGCGCCGTCTGTATCTGCGATTCGTTTTCCGCGTCCAACGATGCGGTGGCTTCATCCAGCAATACGACGGGGGCGTTCTTCAGCAACGCTCGGGCGATGGAAATCCGTTGTCGTTCTCCACCTGAAAGCTTCTGACCGTTCTCTCCGATCATGCTCTTGTATCCATCGGGAAGCCGCGAAACGAATTCGTCACAGCAGGCCGCTTGCGCCGCGGCAAGGACTTCTTCATCGGTCGCCCCACGTTTGCCGAGCCTGATGTTCTCCATTACGGTGTCGTTGAACAACACGACATCCTGGAATACCATGGAATAGGAAACAAGAAGTGTTTCCGGATCCACGGTCTTGATGTCGGTGCCGTCAAGGGTCACTTTTCCGGCTGTAGTATCCCAGAACCGGGCCGCGAGTTTCGCTACGGTGCTCTTTCCTCCACCCGAAGGCCCTACAAGAGCCGTTACCTCTCCCTGTTTCGCCGTAAAGGAGACATTTGAAAGTACCTGTTCGTCGTCCAGATAGGAGAAACCTACGTTTTCGAACGAAATGTCATAGCCTTTGGGAGAAAAGGTCTTTGTTCCATGCTGTTCCTTTTCGCTGTCGAGTTTCTTCATCCGATCTATCTTGGTCAGGGCCGCCAGCATCTCCACAAGATTTTGCAACGTCATGGAAAGCGGGTCATAGAACCGAGTGGCTGCAAGCAGGAATACAAGGAACTCCAACAGGGAGAGGGCGTTTCTTGAAATCAGCACGGACCCTACCAATACGACGGTGGCGATACCTATCTTGAGAATCATCTGAGCCGAGGTGGCGATGATTCCCGTACCGAGCTCTCCTTTGACGATATGTTTCTCGGTATTTTTCAACGTATCGTCCAGATGAGTGAGATACTGGTCGGTTTTTCTGAACGCTTTGAGATCCCGCACGTTCTCCAACGATTCCTGGATCAGTTCGGTTCCCTTCCTTTTCTCCTCCAGGTTCCTGATACTCAGTTTCTGGATATATCTTCCTCCGAGGAATATGATCAGAAATGATATCGGAACCACCCATACCAGCGCCAAAGCCATTTTCCAGTTGTAGAAGAACATTCCAATGCTGATCAAGGTCGTGGATATGATGGAACCGCAGAAAGTAGGAACAGCATGGGAAAAGGCGTGTTCCAAAGCGGTGCAGTCACCCATGATGGTACTGGTCAGGTCCGAAAGGTTCTTTCTTCCGAAAAACGCCAACGGCAATCTTCTCAACTTCTCCGCAAGGTTGATTCTTCTGTTTCCGCTCTCTTCATACGTCGTATTGAAGAGATACTTGTATTGGATCAGATTGGTAATGAAGATCAACGCCATTGCCACGATACTGATGCCGATGTAGAAGGGGAGCTTCGCCGACAGGGGTTGTCCATACAGACCGGGCAATGCGTCCTGAAGGAACAGGAAGCAGACGCAAATGGGCAGCATGAGGGAGAAATTCACAAGGACGGACCAGATGATGCCTTTCACAAGGTCCTTCGCGCCTTGGCTTGTCAGGCTGAATTTATTCTGAAGATAGTTGTACATGGTCAGGCCTCCTTCGCCACTTTCCAGCTGAGTGAAGTAGTGAATTCCTCATAGAGCCGGGCATATTCTTTCTTTGCTTTCATCAGTTCCTTGTGCGTTCCTTGTTCTACAAGCTTGCCGTGGTCGAGGACGAATATCCTGTCGGCGTTCTTTACCGAGGAGAGCCGGTGGGCGATCATCAATACAGTCTTGTCCTGTACCAGGGTTTCAAAGGCTTTCTGTATCCGGTATTCGTTTTCCGGGTCCGCGAACGCAGTCGCTTCGTCAATGATCACGATCGGAGCGTCCTTCAGTATCGCACGGGCGAGGGCTATCCGTTGCATCTCCCCTCCGGACAGGTATGTTCCTTTCGTTCCGAGAACCGTATCGATTCCAAGGGGGAGGTTCGCGATGATTTCATCGCATTGCGCCGCGGCGAGGGCTTTCTTCAGCTCCTCTTCCGTCGCATCGGGCTTCGCCATGAGAAGGTTCTCCCGGATCGTCGTCTTGAACAGCCGGTTGTCCTGGAATACGAAGGATATATCGTCCAGCAGTTCCTGTTCCGACATATCCCGGATATCGATGCCTCCGATGGTGATCCTTCCTGAATCCGTGTCCCAGAAGCGGGGAATCAAAGCCGCCGCGGTAGTCTTTCCACTACCTGAAGCACCGACAAGGGCGTAGGTCTTGCCTGGTTCCATAGCTAGGGAGATATCATCCAAGGCTTTGTCCGTCGTGCCGGGATAGGAGAAGGTGACATGTTCGAAACGTATCGATAGATCCCTGGGTGACAGCGGTTGCCTTGACTGTTCCAGAGGCTCGCAGTCCGTCAATTGGTCGAATTTCGTCAGGACGATCTGTACCTGCTGCATGCTTTCCGTCGCATACATGATCTTGTTCATCATGACCGCGCAGACAGGAGTGAAGAGAATGTAGAATACGATATCCAGCAGGGTGGAAGCGAAATCGGCGCTATGACGCAGCATGATGATACCGACGGGGATCAGCAAGGCGAAGAATCCATTGATGATCATGGTGAATCCTGTATAGGGTATCCTACAGGCATGGGAGTATTGTGTAGCCCATTTTCCGTAGGACTTGATCGCTTCATACAGATCCTTGAAAGAATACACCGTCTGCTGGAAGGTCTTTACAACGGGAATTCCTCGCACGTATTCAACGGCGGAGCTGCTCATGTTCTCCAGGCTCGTCTGATATTTGATCATGTTCTTGGCGTTGTCTCCGCTTGTCATCCTCATGAGGATGAGGAAGGAGAGTATGAACGGGACGAGACAAAGAAGACCGAGCTTCCAGTCGAACAGAACCAGGAATACCAACACTCCGATCGGTGTCACTATGGCTCCCACCATATCCGGCAGGTTGTGGGCCAGCAGGGTCTCCGTCAGGTCTGCGTTGTCATCTATCTGCTTTCTGAGTTTTCCACTGTCCTTGCCTTCGAAATATCCCAACGGGAATTTTAGGAGGGTATGCATTGACTGGCTTTTCATGTTCCGTGAGATTCTGAAGGCGCTGAGGTGAGTACACATCAACGCTCCGAAATAGAGGAGCATGCTGATCAAGGTCAACCCGAGGGCCCAGATTCCGTACTGTACGATTCCTGTCGCCATGGAGGTATCTGGAATCGCCGTAAACAGGGATTTGATGCACAGCCATATGAAAATATATGGTAGCAACCCTATGATTGCGCTGAGACCTGACAGGAAACATCCTGTATAGGTCAAATACCGATAGTTTCCTGCGAAATTGAATAGTCTGGTGAACGATGTGTTTTTCTTATCCATATCTTCCTCTGCGTGTAGCTATCAGAAAGTATAGAGATGTCCCATCGATCGGCTCTACTCCATGAAGTCGGGGTTTTGCTCCAAATAGGCGTCGGCAATATCTGGTGTCTTGCCATATAATGCACATTGTATGCAAGGACTGGATTGTCCATGCAGCATCTTCTTCTGATACTCCAAAGGAGTGCTGCCGGTTCCGGCTTTGAAAGCGGCGGCGAACTTGCTTGGGTTTTCATATCCGATCGACAACGCCACTTCCGTGACCGACATTTCCCCTGCGGAGAGCCTGCCGGCGGCGACCTGCATCCTGTAGGTCCGCAGATATCCTCCGATGCTGGTTCCATAGACCGTCTTGAAACCCGTCTTGAGTGTTGTTTCCGCTATGGAGAACTGTTTGGAAAGGTCTCTGATCGTGATGTGTTTCTCAATGTTCTCGACAAGGTGGTCTTGTATCCTTTTGATGATCTCCACCTGCTGCCGCGGTATATGGGAATCCTGCTCCTGGAACAGGCGGCCATTAGGCGTATGATAGATGAAATACAGGAGTTCCAGAATCTTGATCTTCAGGTATGTAGGTCGGCATTCCTCCTGGATATCGTACATTTCCAAGAAAATATGCTCTATTTTGTCTGTTGAACGCATATAGAAAGGGGATGAGTCGAGATGTAGCAGTTGCGTCAGCATATCCAGGTCGATACCGAGATCCTTGAGTTGTCGCTTGAGTTTCGGCTGTATTTCTGGGAGTTCCACCAATACCGTTATTCCATAATAGTACCCTAACGGAAAGCTCGGATTCATGGGCACGAAACTCCTTTTGTGTACCTCAAGATCACCTTTTCCAAGATACGTGACTTGACCATCGGTCGAGGAGCATTCAAACCGTCCCTCCTTGCAGTGGTTTATTTCGATCAGATCCGCATAGGGGGAGCTGTCTGAGGGGCTGTCCTGCATTGCGAATTCATTATAACTGAGCGTAATGCCGGGATATACGGCGTAGCTGGTCATATATCCGATGCCCTTTTCGGTAATGAACCGATAGATTGTGCAGGTGCCTTTCTGCCCAACGACGCTTACCGACGGTTGCAAGCGTTTTTTCTCCGCTGAGGTCGGATTTCTCAAAGGACAGGATTTTTCAAATTCAGCTCCGAGGACTTGTTTTGGATATTTGGGAGTAAACGCCGAGGAAATTTGAGATTTATTGTTAACTTCGGCTAACATTGTATTGCTTCCTATGGTTTTGCCATCCAACTCTGTTACAGAGCAATATAGTGTCAAATAGTTGTAAATATGAACGAATTATCACATTGCGAAAAAGTTTTCTATAACTAATATTTTAACGATGGGTGGAATATGATTCAAGTGACGGCCATGAGAATAAAACGAAGGCCGGCTAGGAGAGTAGCCGGCCTTGTTGCAAGTTTGGTGGATCC
>CAYOWS010000010.1:0-104267 GCA_964407735.1 uncultured Sphaerochaeta sp.
TAATTATCAAACAGATAGTGACATTATTGTCGAAGAAATCCCGTCAAAGATACGCCATGTCAATGGAGTCGTTCTGATCGTTCCAACGCCTGGTCCGAATGGCTGTTTGAGACCTATCTACGACTATCGGACCGCTCCTTCCGCAAGCGGACTATACCAACGAAATATCCGGTTTCCATTGTACAAAACTCATTTCCGGCAACATCTACACAATTGGTTCTTCAAACTTCACTGTTCAATGATTTTTGTTGCTCGACAACCCCCAACATGTATAAAAACGCTGATGCGGGAATATGGTATAGTTTCTTTTCTCCGTACTCATGTAATCCAAAGTCGCTTGGATTTTTTGTTATCACCAGATTGGGATGATCTACGCCAGTCATATCAACAATGGCATCTGACTTTTTTATCTCGGGCTGATCCCTGTATTTTACTTCTACCATGATTGGGTGGAACTTGTGGGAAGCGACTACGATATCAATCTCTTTATCTTTCGTACCACCTCGGTAATAGCCTACATTCGTCACAGTATCATAGTAAAATGCTTTGATATGCTTGTAGACAGCCGTCTCCGCAACCATTCCTAACTCGATCGGGTTGTCAGTGATATCGTCTTGCATTAAAACCGCATTTCTGATTGCCGCATCCGCAATATATATTTTGTTCTGGGCTTTCAACATCTTTTTCGCACCGAGGTTGATCATTGGACTTATATATATGAGATTCGCACTTTCAAGATATCTGATGTACTTTTCTACAGTTATCCGATTTACTCCATTAAGTTCCTTTGAAATAGCTTCTATGTTTATGATATTGGAAGATGTATAGCACAGATATAAAAAAATCTTCTCTATGTCGGCTATGTGACGTATTCCGTAGATGGCTGGCAAATCCCGCTTGAGCGCTTTATCTACTATATCTTCCCGTAAAATGCGTTGGGCATATACATCATCTGAAGAAAGAGCAAGTTCAGGGAACCCGCCAACTTGGAGATATCGAATAAAGTGAATTTGCAGATGAGCCAAACTATTGAAAATGTCTACTTGTTCCAGTCTGGAACGGAGAAACATCCGTGTTGGTTTTATATCATTGGGCAATGGCACGACTTGTATATTCAGCAATTCACAGTATTCATAGAAGGATAACGTGGGCACATGGATAGCTTTCCACCTGCCAAGTCCACTTTCCGTTGTTTTTTCTGACAATATCGGGCTGGCCGATCCTGTCGCAATGACCTTTATACTCGGTTGCGTATCGTAGAGGGTCTTCAACCAACCATCCCAACTATCGGCATATTGAATTTCATCAAAGAAAAAACATACATCCGATTCATTCGATATGTTATTTCGGTAGACTTCCAAAACATCCCCAACTGTGCACATCTTCAATAATGGGTGATTAAAGGATATAAACAAAAGTGATTTTGGGAGCACCCCGCGGGAAAGCAACGCCTGTACTACCTGATACATGATTGTTGTTTTCCCGGTTCGACGAGCACCACAAAGGATAACGGCTCGTCGGATATCTTCATGATCCAATGTTTTCATGACTTCATGATATGCAAACCGTTTCATCGGTTTGTCGAATTCTTTGGGTACAAGTCCAGTCTGCCACCAAGGATTATACGAATATAGTAGTTTCAATATGTTCGCTTCATTCACCAATGACATATCATTCCTCCTCCCCTGAAATTCGATTATATCCGATATTTTATATTATAGAAAGAGAATTATCTATTTTTGATCTAAACATTGATACTATAATATCAATGTTTAGATTCAATTTGGTATATTAGGTTATTAATTTAGAACACTTCGGACAGCATCTACAGATACGCCATGTCAGTGGAGTCGTTCTGATCGTTCCAACGCCTAGTCCGGACGGCTATTTTTCTAGAGATGGGGATGGGGGAAACAGTGTCGAACATTGAGCTTGTCTTGAGTCCGTCACCGACCAAAGTAAGCACGATATCGGTCACCCCGGTACGCGATAGTCGACGAGACATATGATCGAACAGGAACTTGTATAAACCAAGCCCGCGGTATTCAGGCTCGATATAGTAGAAAATGACTTCCGCGATCCGGTCATCGACCTGAATCCATGAAATGCAGCCTGCATACGCACCTTCGCTGGTCAGGGCGACCAACCCTTCCCTGTCGTCCAGGTTCTTTTCCCATATGGCACGGAGGTTGTCACTCTCTATCGCCGTCACCTTGTCGGAAGAATCCATTGATTCAATGACATGTTCAAGGGATAGCAGCATGGAATCCCGCCATGAGGAGATATCAGTGGTTACAGAGAAGTCTTCCTGCAACAGATCCTTGGCGTCGTCTTCGGGTTCCATCGACAGACGGGACAACCGAAAGGCGGCGTCGTTTCTTTCGTACCAGAGATATATGACGTTCCGGATCTCTTTGTCCTTGAAGTAATACCAGAGGCGTTCAAGGGAAGGTTGTTCCCTCAGGACATCCTTGAACTGACGGAACACACCTTTTCCTGTCTGCAGAACTTCCTTGAGCCGTTCACGGTAGATGGGATTACGAAGGGACGAAACGAACTTGTCCATGGTCCGGAATCCATCCGAAGGACGCCAAGCCGGAATATCGACGAACCGGGAAGGGTCCTCCTGCCGTCGCTCCCTGACGAAATCAATCTGGGAAAGCTGCCCTTCTATCAGATCCAGGCAGTAGGTATTCGACTGATCCTCCATGCAGAAGATGATCTGATAGAGAAACTCATCGGTCAGAGGTGGCATGTGATAGGTACGTGCGTCGGTTCCGTCCATAACAGTATCCATTGTAATCCTCCATGCTTGCTTTGAAAAGCAGAAAACGTTGTTTACGGACAGGAAATGCCTGTTTCCATATTATATAGGGCAGAGGTTGTCTCCCAGAGCCTCTGAACCTTGACATTCGTCAAAAAAGAGTTGATATTTCTTTATAGATTCCAAACAAGTATCAGGAGTGTACATTCATGAGCATTATTGATTTTATTGAAGCGAGGGAGATCCTTGACTCTCGTGGCAACCCCACCGTAGAAGTCGACGTGATCCTTGAAGATGGCTCCATGGGCCGCGCAGCGGTTCCTTCCGGCGCCTCTACTGGTGTCCACGAAGCTGTCGAACTCCGCGACGGAGACAAGGCTCGTTACCTCGGCAAGGGCGTTCTGAAAGCGGTTGACAATGTCAACAACATCATCGCTCCGGAGCTCGAAGGTATGGACGCTCTCGACCAGGTCGCCATTGACCGCGCGATGATCGCGCTCGACGGCACCCCAAACAAGGGCAAGCTCGGTGCGAACGCCATTCTCGGCGTTTCCATGGCTGTAGCCCGTGCGGCGGCTGACTTCCTCGGTCTTCCCTTGTACAAGTACCTCGGCGCTTATCACGCCTGCGTGCTTCCCGTCCCCATGGCGAACATCCTCAACGGTGGCGCACATAGCGACAACAAGGTCGACTTCCAGGAATTCATGGTAATGCCTATCGGCGCCATCTCCATCCGTGAAGCCGTCCGCATGACCGCTGAAGTATTCCACAACCTCAAGACCGTCCTCAAGGGCCGCGGCTACAACACCGGCGTCGGCGACGAAGGCGGTTTCGCTCCCGACCTACAGTCCAATGAAGAGGCTCTCGAAGTCATCATGGAAGCTATCAAGAAAGCTGGCTACACCGCTGGCCGTGACGGAGACTTCATGATCGCTCTCGACCCTGCCGCTTCCGAGCTGTATGACGAGAAGACCAAGCTCTACACCCTCAGATGGACCACCGGCGAGCAGCTCACCAGCGCTCAGATGGTTGACCTCTGGGCTTCCTGGTGTGAGAAGTATCCCATCATTTCCATCGAAGACGGCATGGCCGAAGACGACTGGGAAGGCTGGAAGATGCTTACCGACCGCATCGGCGACAAGGTCCAGCTCGTTGGCGACGACCTGTTCGTGACCAACACCGAACGCCTCAAGATGGGTCTGGAGAAGGGCGTAGCCAACTCCATCCTGATCAAGGTCAACCAGATCGGAACCCTGACCGAGACTTTCGAAGCGATCGACCTTGCCAAGCGCAATGGCTACACCGCCGTCGTATCCCACCGCTCCGGCGAGACCGAGGACAACTTCATCGCTGACCTCGTGGTCGCTCTGGAAACCGGCGAGATCAAGACCGGTTCCATGAGCCGTTCCGACCGTCTTGCCAAGTACAACCAGCTCATGCGCATCGAGGACTACTTGGGCGATACCGCCAAGTATGCCGGCCGTGACGCTTTCCGCGTACTGTAGGACTGATTCTCAAACAATTGACGGGACTGTGAAAACGGTCCCGTTTTTTATACCCAAGGGAGTCAGGTTTTTCTTTGCAACATAAGAAGAGACCTTGAACCAAGCCTATTTCTAAACGGTCACAGACCACAGAATCGCATATTTTCCAGACGACGGGGGATCAGAAGGTCCTCCATGAAGAATTTGGGAAACGTAGTATGAGAGCTACTTGTCGTTATGCTTCTTCCGACAAAGCCCTACGGATCTCTGCGAGAGAAAAGCCTTTCTTCCTCAGCTCCAAGACGATGCGATCAGGATCACTATGCCGACGCCCCAGCTTTGCGGCCGCCTGCCGGATCAATTCATCAACAATGGAATCATCAGAGAACACAGCCTCAAGAGTCTCTTCAGAGATCTGACGGGGAACACCTTTCTCCTGAAGACGCTGAGACATCAACCAGCGGCCTTCAGGACTCTTCCGAAGCCGTGAGCGTATGAAAGCCTCCGCATAACGGCGCTCGTCCAACGCACCCTCTTCAAGAAGTGATTCAACCGCGGAGGAAACCTGTTCTGGGGAGAATCCCTTTTGCAGTAACTTCGTTTTCAATTCAAGCCGGGAATGCTCCCGCAGGGCCAACAAGGCCAAGCCCTTTTCATGACAGATCCACCCACGTTGCAAGTCCTGATAGTGGAAGAACTGTTCTTCGTCCAGCTGCTGCCCTTCATGCAGACCCCAGGCATGAAGCAGATGTGGAGGGATAAAAAAAGAGGAGCCCTCCTGTGGGACGGCGAAATAACCATCCGAGGAAGCTCCCCTCTTGATAGTGGCGAACACGCAGTGTCCGGCAGTTCCGAGCTTTAACGCTTGGAGAACTGGAATCTGCGACGAGCACCTTTCTGGCCGTACTTCTTACGTTCAACCATACGGGGGTCACGAGTGAGGAAGCCACTTGCGCGCAGAGCCGGCAGGTTGTTTTCGTCCTGACGTACCAGAGCACGAGCGATACCATGGCGGCAAGCACCGGCCTGACCGGAAGGACCGCCACCGGCGACAGTGATCACCAGGTCGAACTTGGTGAGGGTGTCGGTAGCGTCCAGAGGCTGCTTGACCATGAACACGAACAAGGGATTGCCGAAATATTCATCGACATTCTTGCCATTGACGGTGATCTTACCTTCGCCTTCACGGAGATAGACACGGGCAACGGCGGTTTTTCTGCGACCAGTTCCCTGGCCAAGATTGATTTGCTGCTTAACTGCTTCTTTCTTAGTAGCCATTTTCCGCTCCTACCTTAGATTTCCACCGCGACGGGCTTCTGAGCCATATGAGGGTGCTCAGCACCGGCATAGACCTTCATGTTGGTGAACAGCTTCCGGCCAAGTGGGCCACGGGGAAGCATACCCTTTACCGCCTGTTCCATCGGATAGACGGGCTTGCGCTTGATGACGTCGGAATATGGAGCGGCGGAAAGGCCACCGGGATATCCGGAGTGATGGTAGTACATCTTGTCGTTGTACTTGTTGCCGGTCAAAGCCGCTTTCGCAGCGTTGATGATGATCACATAGTCACCCATGTCCTGGTGAGGAACATACTCTGGCTTGTTCTTACCGCGAAGAATCCGGGCCGCCACTACCGCGACACGACCAAGTTCTTTGCCTTCAGCATCGATCAGATACCATTTCTTCTCGATTGTCGCTGGTTTTACAAAAATAGTCTTCATGTATACACCCTATATGGCAGGAATTACTTCCAGCCTCTTTGTTTTGTTCATGGACAAGCAGAACGCATCGTGACACATTTCTCCGCCATTTGTCAAGACACAAACCGTCGGCCCGCGACTTTCCATCGGGAAAAGAGATATGTGCGACATTGCGTCGCTATCCAATTGTCCAGACCATCAGCAATACTTGGCCGCTATACGACGGAATTCCGCGATATCCCCATCGGTATATTCCGCCGGGAAGACCATCGGGACCAGAGGATCCGGAGGAAGCACCACTCCCGCCGCGAGAGCTTCTTGATGCAACTCCCGATACGGTCCTTCCGACAAACCTGTCAGAAGATATGGACCCCTGGGTTCCCCGAACAACCCTTTGAGTGGATTGTCCGTCGCCCTAGCGACAACCGCTTCTTCCGACTGATACAACCGAAGCAGCGCTGATACCGACTTGACGAGCAAATCAAGCAGTAACGGCGATGCCAGCTGCGCAGGCGGAAGTTCATGAGCAAGGGATTCGTCACTGACGCACACGATCTCGGGAATGAAACTCCCTGGGAAAGGTAGGATAGGGAAGAGCAACACGGTATCTGCCCCGCCGTCACCGAGAAAAGGTCGCCAGTATGACACCCTGCACCCTTCAGGCCTAGTCCCGTTCGCAGGATCGGCAACCGTGTCGGTACCGAAGGTCTGTTTCAGGAACTCTGCCAAGCTCCCCTGTCGCGGATAAATCCGCACATGGGGGAAGTCGGGAAGCAATTGCGCCAATATTTTTTCAAGCCGTCCCTGATAGATCGAAGGATACTCCGCGACAAGTCCACGAGAAATCGTCGACTTCAACGCACGTTGCATTCCCTCCGGCCTATGTCCAAGGATGGCTCTGCCATGGTTCTGAAAAAAATCGATATATCGTCTTCCGCCCCGGTCGTACAGATAGTACCCCCGCGCTCGGACAACGACAGGCATTGTATATGTTTCCGCCTCGGTTTGTCTAGTCATATCGTCGAGCATATCAGTCGTTTCCTATTTTCTCAAGAGAAGCGTACTGGCTGATGAACGTCGCCTTGCGTCCGCTGTCGAATCGTACATCTATGATTTCCTTCCCGTTACGGTCCTTGACCTGGACGACTTCCCCCGCGCCATAGTTGTCGCTGTACACCCGTTGCCCCAACGGAAAACTCTTGGAGGCATCCTCTTCAGGACGTGCCGCCGGACTTTCAAGCCCTTTCGCCGGTTTCGGAGGGGGGACAGAAGTCCCGTTCAGCCCTTTTTTGAGCAATACAGAACCAGCGCCACCTGGTCTGGAAGGATTGGAGACGATCAGGTTCGACGGAATACCTTTCTTACGACCGCCTCCTGCCCAATCATCCGAACTCTGTCGTTTCCAGGAAGAGTTCCCGCTTTCACCATACTGTATTGAGGTCCTCGCCCGTTTTTCACCGAGGCTTCCGTACCCCGCATAGCCGTCAAAGCCGGATTCCCGGGAGGAACCTCCCCAACCACCGAACATGCCGCTGCCGGGACGCGTCCCTTGGATAGTAATCAATTCCTGGGGGATCTCATCGAGGAAACGGCTGGGCAGCTGATAGTTCGTCCGCCCCCAGATCATCCTGCGTTTCGCACTGAGCAAGTACAGTTCCTTTCTCGCTCGCGTCACCGATACGTAGAAGATACGGCGTTCCTCTTCCAGATCGTCGTCACTCTCACTGGCACGACCAGGGAACAGCCCCTCTTCCATGCCGGCGATGAAAACCCTGTCGAATTCCAGACCCTTTGTATTGTGCATGGTGATCAACGTGACGCCGGGCTTCGCGGAAGGATCTTCCCTCCCCAAAGTAGTAGGGTCGAGCTGCGCCTCTTCAAGAAAGGCTCCGACCCCCTCACGTCCGGAGGGATATTGCGCGATAGCGCTGACCAACGCCTCGAGGTTTTCGGTTCGGGCGGTTTTGTTCAGCTCATCGCTTTTCTGATGCAATTCAAGCAAACCAGACTCACGGATAAGATATTCAGCGAAATCGGCGTTTTCTCCGTTGTCGAGGCGTTTCGTGGACTCTTCATACACACGAAGGAAATCCTTGGCTCCTGATGAGGCTTTGCCTGACAGATCCCCGGAAGCGACGGCTTTGCGCATCGCCTCGATGATGTTTCCATCAGTTTCTTCGGCATAGGACAAGATCTTGTCCTGGGCGCTGTCTCCGATGCCCCGAGGAGGTTTGTTGACCATTCTCCGCCAGTTCACTTCATCGCTTGGGTTCAGTTGCAGGTAGATGAGCGCAATGGCGTCCTTGACCTCTTCCCGTTCATAGAACCTGAGGGCCCCCACCACTTTGTAAGGGATCGAAAGCCTGGAAAAGCAGGTCTCGAACGCGACGGACTGGGCGTTCGTCCGGTAGAGAACCGCGGTACTTTCGTATTGTCCGTCCGCCTTGATGATCCGGGCCACCTGTTCGGCTTCCATACGGTCATCCTCCACATAGATCAGCCTGGGGGGAGTCCCTTTCCCGTTCTCGGTCCACAGCTTCTTCGGATGCCTCCCCTTGTTGTGGGCTATGACTTCGCTTGCTATGGCGAGGATGCTGGACGTGGAGCGGTAGTTCTGTTCCAGTTTGATGATCTTGGTCCCCTGATATATATCAGGAAACGAGAGTATATTCTGCACCTCCGCACCACGGAACCGGTATATGGACTGATCATCATCACCCACGACACAGACGAAACTGGAAGGTCCGACCAACAGTTTGAGCAGATTGAACTGGGCCACGTTGGAGTCTTGGTATTCGTCGACAAGGACGATCTTGAAACGGCGGTGAATCCACTCTTGGACATCCGGGCAGGTGGTCAGCAATTCAATGCTCCGTGTGATCAGGTCGGCGAAGTCGACATTGCCGACCCTACGTAGTTTGTTTTCGTAGGCCTGAAACATCTGGGCGAACCGCTGGTCGGTCTTGAAGTCGCTCAGATCATCGTCCGGGGTCAGCCCCATGTCTTTCGCACGGCTGATAGCCCGCATGATGGGGTCCAGCTCCTTCTTCTTGTGGTCAGGATAGCAACTGGCCAGCAGGGAAAGGGAATCGTCATCATCATAGATCGTGAAGTTGGAATTGAGCCCGATACGTTCCCCATGCCGACGGAGCAACCATGCTCCGAAAGAGTGGAATGTCCGAATATTCGTATCGCTGATATCAATTTCCGGTAACATGACCTGGATACGCTGACGCATCTCCTGAGCCGCCTTGTTGGTGAATGTGACGGCAAGTATCTGCCAAGGAGCGATTCCCAGTTCCTTGACGCAGTATGCGACCTTGGTGGTGATCACACGTGTCTTTCCTGAACCTGCGCCGGCCAGGACCAGCAATGGAACCGAGTTCTCCAATACGGCTTCCCGTTGCGGTTCGTTCAATTCATCGAGGTATTGATCCATATCTTGCATCATTCTGTCTCCATACAGGGAATCGCCTGGAGGTCTATGCCGTTGACCTTCGTGATACCACATGTGATCCGACTGCCGGGAACGAGGTTCCTGCCCATGACGACGGTCAGTCCGTCGACATCAGGAGCCTGGGCGTACATGCGGCCGATGGCAAGGTCTTCGCCTTCGACCAACTCCTCTATCAGGACATCGTAGGTATTGCCGACGAACCGTTGCAATCGCTCAGCGGTGATCCGTTCCTGTATGGCTTCCAGTTCCTTCTGCCATACGGCGGCCTCTTTGGCGGCCTTCTTATGGTCTTTGGCGTTACGCATCTTCCAGGCGGGGGTGTCCTCTTCCCTGGAATAGAGGAACGATCCGACCCAGTCGAGCCGCGCCTCCCCGATGAATGCCATCAGCTCTTCGAAGGCCTCCCGGTCTTCCCCGGGGAAGCCGAGCATGATCGTACTTCGGATCACGGCGTCAGGCAACGTTTCCCGAATAGACCGGACAAGCTCCAGATACGTCTGTCGATCGCCTGTACGCCCCATTCCACGCAGAACCGGTACGGCTGCATGCTGGAACGGGATATCAAAATAAGGGAGGATCTTTTTGTTTGAAGCTATCAGAGCCGGCAATTCCGCCGGGAAGGCGTCTGGATGTATGTAGAGCAAACGGACGACGAAGTCTCCTTCGATCGCCGTCATGTGTTCCAGCAAGCGGCAGAACTTGGATGTATGGTCCAGATCATCGGTCCCGTAGGCGGCGAGGTCCTGGGCGATCAGGTTGAGCTCCTTGACGCCAAGGCCGACCAGCCGTTCCACTTCCGCGAGAATGGCGCTTTCCGGTCGGCTTCGGAGATCCCCTCGGATCAGAGGAATGGCGCAATACTTGCAGCGATGGTTGCATCCTTCGCTGATCTTCACGTATGCGGAGCCAGGGAAATTCAGCAGACCGACACGGTCGTCACGTTCGCAACCGGCGGCGGGATATTCCGGGCGCTCAATGGGACGAGAGCCCTCCATGACCTGTTTGACAAGAGGAAGTATCCGGGACAAGTCATGGTTTCCGAAGATTCCGTCCGCTTCAGGGAGGCTTTCCCTAAGTGTTTCGGCATATCGTTGTGACAGACAGCCCGTCACAATGAATTTGGCGTCCGGCTTTGCATCGAGGAGTTGGAAAAAGGTTTCGATGGATTCCTGCCGTGCCGATTCGATGAATCCGCAGGTGTTCACGATGACCAGATCCGCTTGGGAGACATCGTCAGTCTTCACCCATCCATCCTCGGAGAGGTATGTCAGCAAGACTTCGGCGTCCACCTGGTTCTTGGCGCACCCAAGGCTTTCTAGATATACTGTATGTGTTTTTTTGGTATTAGCCATCGTCTCACGACCTTTCTGTTGATATCGATCCCTAGCAAGTCTGGTGGACTAGCGAAAGACTGTCAAGAGTATTCTTAGCTGAAATGGAAGCCGACGGACATCCGGGAAACGTCCATCCGAATCTGGAATCCCACCCCAATTACATCTCTGTTGGACAATCTTTTCGTTATGTCATGAAAAAAAATACTTGACTTGGAGCAGGCTCCAGGCACTATACATATAATGTCCATCTGGAAATGGAAAAATCGTTGATTATTTCATATGGAATGATGATATATACAGAAACTTGCATAAATTATCATCTTAGTATAACATCGTTTATCATCATTTTTATTGCACAAGGGGTATTCTGCCCCTTTACGCTGGTTTCAGCGTCCCATTTTTTTGTGAGGTAACGAATGACAAAGTACATTATACGGCGTCTGCTAGGAATCATCCCTACGTTGTTCATCATCGTGACGCTTAGCTTCTTCATCGTACGTATCGCCCCTGGCGGTCCATTCGACGGAGAACGCGCATTACCAGAAGTGGTAAAACGGAATATCGAAGCGAAATATCATCTTGACGAACCACTTCTGAAGCAGTATGGCCGGTATATGTTCGATGTCATACGTGGCGACCTCGGTCCTTCCTACAAATACAAGGACCATGACGTCAACTATTTCATTGCGGCGAGCCTCCCCAACTCGATCGTCCTCGGCCTGATGGCAATGGCGCTCGCCTTGACGTTCGGCATTACCGCCGGAGTCCTGGCGGCGGTCAAACAGAACTCATGGGTGGACTATCTATCCATGGGGCTGGCGGTAATAGGCATATCGGTACCGTTGTTCGTCATAGGCCCCGTCTTGCAGTATATATTCGCCATGAAATTGAAATGGCTTCCGACCAGCGGGTGGTTTACGTCCGGCGGTGGCTGGAAGACCGTATTGCTTCCCGCGATAGCGCTCTCCTTCGCATATTTCGCTGATATCGCCCGTCTTACTCGTTCCAGCATGCTGGAAACCCTGCGTAGCGATTACATCCGAACGGCGAAAGCGAAAGGCATGAGGAACACCACCATCATCTTCAAGCATGCGATGAAAGGCGCCATGCTCCCGATCGTCAGTTATCTCGGACCTGCGTTCGCAGGCATCCTCACAGGCTCTGTCGTCGTAGAACAGGTATTCCGCGTTCCCGGGCTCGGCAAGTTCTTCGTACAGAGCTCCTTCAACCGTGACTACACGCTGATCATCGGCGTCGTCATAGTCTATTCCGTCATCCTGGTCATTATGAACTTCCTCGTAGACATCATATATGCCCAGCTCGATCCACGGATCACGTATAAATAAGGAGAGGAGCCGAGATGAGTCTTTTTAAGAAAAAAGCACCCGAAGCGACCAATGAGTTCAACCAGGTCGTAGTGGGAAACAGCCTCTCCAAGGATGCCTGGAGACGATTGAAGAAAAACAAGATGGCAGTCATCGGCATAGTGGTCGTCACTATCTATACCCTGCTTTCCGCTTTCGCGGGATTGCTTCCCATCTATCCATATGATGAAATCATCCTCGACCACCAGCACCTTCCCCCTTCCCTGACTCGGGACGCAGGGGACCTGATGATGGAAAAGCGTCTTCAGGACATCTACTTCAAGGCCTGGAGAGCCGGCCGCCTGGTCCTTTCCCCGGAGCAAGACACCCAGATCAAACAGTGGATCGCGGACAACCAGAACAACAAGGTCTGGACGCTCTGCTATGAACAGGGCGAAGCCCAACGGGCCGCCGGAACTTTTGAATTCAACGCAAGCGAACAGCGGACCGTCGACAGGCTGGTGGAGAAGGTCGCCACTGAACTGCAAGTCACTGTCAAAAACGTCTATTGGACCGACCCAGCTACAGACAAACGCCGCAATGTTGAGAAAATGTCCTACGAAGAGATGCTTCCTCTATACGCTTCAATGATCGGTGTCGATCCGGCATTGGTCCAGGAACAGGTGGATATGGAGCTCCGCGCCCAGCTTCTCAACAATATCAAGTCGACTTCCCCTGACCTGAGCAATGAGGAATACGAAGCGATGGTCGAGACGGAACTCGATATCCAGGGACCGAAAGGCTACAACAAGCTGGCGAGTGAGAACGTCTATGGAAAAATCGTGACCCAGAGCCGCAGATCGGCGGAAAAGAGTCTCCAGGGCATCGTTACCGATGAAAACGTCAAGTTCCCGCTCAAGCAGACGTTCGATATCACGGAAACCATTACCGCCCAGGTCGAAGCCTCCAAGAAACATGAACGGAGATACTTCCTCGGTACGGACTACAGCGGCCGCGACATGTTGAGCCGTATCATCTATGGTGGTCAGGTATCGATCGCGATTGGTCTGATCGGTACGCTCACCAGCGTCATCATCGGTATCGTGATCGGAGCGCTCGCCGGATACCTCGGCGGAAAAGTCGACTATCTGCTCATGCGTTTCGTCGATATCATGTATGGTCTCCCCTATATGCTGCTGGTCATCATCCTCATGGCGATCTTCAACCGAAACATACTCAACTTGTTCTTCGCCCTGGCCATGGTCAGCTGGCTGACGATCGCACGTATGGTGCGCGGACAGATCATGTCGCTGAAGAACCAGGAATTCGTCGAGGCCGCCCGTTCAATGGGTGCGTCGACCTGGAGAATCATATTCAAACATCTGGTTCCGAACTCCTTGAGTGTCATCATCGTCTATTCGACATTGAGAATCCCGGCGTTCATCATGCAGGAATCATTCCTCTCATTCCTGGGGTTGGGTGTCCAGGCTCCGTTCGCCTCCTGGGGTTCCCTGGTCGGTGACGCCGTCGCAGGAATGACGCTCTATCCGTGGAAACTGATCTTCCCCGCCATCGCCATGACCTTGTTCTTGTTCGCAATGAACTTCCTCGGTGATGGACTACGGGATGCCTTCGACCCACAGAGCAAGAACCAGCTATAGGAGCATCGGCAAATGAATATCAAACAGACGGCGCCAGATGCGCTACAAGAAAATAAGACAATACTCGATGTAAAGGATCTCAAGACCTACTTCCTGACCGACGCTGGCGTCGTCAAGGCTGTAGACGGGGTCTCTTTTTCCGTCCAAGAGGCTGAAACCCTTGGTATCGTAGGTGAATCCGGCTGTGGAAAAAGTGTCACGAACCTCTCCATCATGCGCCTGATTCCATCCCCTCCGGGCAAGATCGTCGGCGGTGAGATCATGTTCGAGGGGCAGGATATCCTCAAGCTCCCGGAAAAGGATCTCCGGAGCATCCGCGGCAACAAGGTCTCCATGATCTTCCAGGACCCGATGACCAGTCTCAACCCGTTTCTGAAGATATCCACGCAGATGGTCGAGACGATCATGCTCCACAACAAGGACATGTCCAAGAAAGAGGCTTTGGAGCGTTCGATCGAGATGCTCAAGCTCGTCGGCATCCCCTCCGCGGAGAAGCGTATCCAAAGTTATCCGCACCAGTTCTCCGGTGGTATGAGGCAGCGCGTCATGATCGCCATGGCGCTCTCCTGTAACGCACAGGTGTTGATCGCGGACGAACCGACCACAGCACTGGACGTAACGATCCAGGCCCAGATACTTGAACTGATCAAGGATCTGAGCATCAAGCTACGCACCGCCGTCATCATCATCACCCATGACCTGGGTGTCGTAGCGGGTATGTGCGACAAGGTATGCGTCATGTATGCCGGACGTATCGTTGAGAAAGCTGATACGGATGACTTGTATGCCAATCCATCGCATCCATACACCGAGGGGCTGATCATGTCGGTGCCTCGGATGGACTTGGCGCATAAGAATGACAGGCTTTTCTCCATTGAGGGACAACCGCCGAACGTCATTGACCTGCCTCCCTGTTGTCCGTTCCATCCCCGTTGCCACAAGGACATGGAGATCTGTAAACATGCCTATCCCCCGACAAGAACCGTGGGCAAGAACCATGAGGTTTCCTGCTGGCTCTACGTCGATGAAGCTGAAAGGGATGAATCAATGAAGAAAGCCCTTGAGGATGCGGCTCAGGCGAAGGCGGAAGCGCTGGCATTGGCCGCGATGAACCGCAAGAAGGAGACTGCGAAATGAGTGATACTACTGTACAGAAGGAGCGACAGTCCCTATTGGTCGTAAAGGACCTCAAGCAGCATTTCCCTATTGACGCGGGATTGGTGTTCAAGAAGCAGGTCGGTGCGATCCGTGCCGTGGACGGCATTTCTTTTTCCGTCAACGCTGGGGAGACACTCGGCATCGTCGGTGAATCCGGTTGCGGAAAGTCCACATCGATCCGCTCGATCGCCCAGTTGTACAAGCCGACTTCCGGTAGCGTCCAGTTCAACGGGACAGAGTTGACCACGGCATCGGAAAAGGATCTGTTGCTGGCCCGACGGGACATCCAGATGATCTTCCAGGATCCGTATGCTTCCCTCGACCCCCGGATGACCGTCCGTTCCATCATCAGCGAGCCGCTGGTGGTCTACAACAAGCGGGGATTGCTTGACAATCCGATGTCTCAGATCGAGATCGAGACTCGCGTAGAGGAACTGATGGAGCGCGTAGGGCTGAACAAGGCGTTCAAGAACAGATATCCCCATGAATTCTCCGGTGGACAGCGCCAGAGAATCGGTATCGCCCGTGCCTTGGCTTTGAATCCGAAGATCATTCTCGCCGATGAACCGGTTTCCGCCTTGGACGTATCCATCCAGGCTCAGATCCTCAATCTCCTGACCGATTTGCAAAAGGAGATGGGGCTGACCTATCTGTTCATCGCCCATGACTTGGCCGTCATCGAGTATATCAGTACCCGCGTCGCGGTCATGTACCTTGGGAAGATCGTAGAGTTGTCGAAGGCGGAGGATCTGTACACCAATCCGAAGCATCCGTATACAATCGCTTTGCTCTCCGCGGCACCGATCCCTGACCCGCAGGTTGAACGTTCCAGACAGAGGATCATCCTCTCTGGTGACGTACCTTCACCGGACCAGGAACGTATCGGTTGTTACTTCTATGACCGCTGTCCGAACAAGATGCCCTGGTGCGCTTGCCATATCCCTCCGATGTTTCACATCAAGGAAGGGCATGAATGCGCTTGCTGGCTCTACGACAAGGTAGACCATTCCAAGCAGACGAAGGAAGAGGCCGAAGCTGATGCTTTGTCGATTCTGAAGGCGAAGGAAGCCGCGCAAGCCGCTCAATCGGACAAGAAAAAGAAATAAGAAGTACATCAAGGTAGAGAATCCTGATATTGGGCGTCGCTGTACACAGTCGACGCCCTTTTTATCAGGCGCTGGTCTCATCGCACGATGGTCATGAAACATTCTTGTGACTTTATAGTCCTTCATATCGGGACAAAGTCGCCAATCCATATATATAATTGACATTTTATGTTTCAGTACCTACGCTGCATTTTTAGAAAATCGTGAAATTCTGCACTTTTTTCTACACTCAGGAAAATACAATGCGTTTTCTATCCGAGATAGTCGAGAATATTGCTGGTCACGGAAGAGACACGGACTAATTGTTCATCTGTGATGTGCGTATACCGTTCATTCATGATGGTACTCCGATGTCCCATCACCATCATCCGGTCCTCCTGGGATATCTGCATGTCCTTTCCCGCCGTGCTGAAGAAATGGCGCAGGCTATGGAACGTTATGTTACGTTCCGTGCGCTGGCGCTCATCGATTCCTATATCTTTCAGCAATAAGTAAAAAGTCTTGCGCAGTGTATTGTCGGTGATCGGGCCATCCCCACAAAAGGATTTCCTGTTCCAGAAGACCAGATCGTTCGGCATGGGATTCTCATCTGCGTACTCAAGCAGCAGTTTACCCAGTCTGTGGGGAATACAGACCTCCCTGCTGTATTTCCCTTTGGTATCCTTGAAACCGGTGTAGGGGGCGACGGATTCACAGACGACGATCTTGTCCAACTGTTCCTTTGAAACCGGATTCTTCAGCACTTTCGGATGGATGTTGCGTCTGTGCAGAGCCCGGATCTCTCCGATCCGCATGCCGGTGGACATTGCCAGGGATATCGCCAGGAAATACTGTTTTTCAAGCTTTCCCTGGAGCAAGGCTTCATTCATGTATGTTCCAAGCCGTTTTTTTTCTTCGGCCGTCAGGATGCCTCTGGATCTGTCCATCCGGGATACTTGGTCGACTCGGCTCGCCGGATTGTATGAAATCATACCTTGTCGATATGCTTCTTTCAAAGGGATCGCCATTGAGAGGAATATCAAGGATATGGTGCCTGACGAGAGTTTTCCCGCTTCCAGCAGACTGTTCAACACCTGTTCGAGATGTCGTGGGGAAACCGCCAGTAGTTTCAATCGTTCCGGTAAATTGGGTGCGGCGTGTTTCTTGAAATTGAACTCCATGTTCCGGGCATACTCCAATCCGATGCTGTTCGGCCTTTTCTGGTTTCTTCGTCGGATATATTGGCTTCTGTTCCAATCCCAGAACATCATGCAATATTCAACGAACGCCTGTTCGCTGATCCCCGCGTTGACGATGCCTGCGTCCAAAGCCTTCTGAGCTATGATACAGGCTTCTTCCTTGTGGGTGATGGGATGGAATTCCCGTATTCCCAGTCGTTCCCTCAATACTTCCACGCTTTTCGCCGTCTGCTGTTTTCCACTTTCCAGGTCGATATACGAAACATACCAATACGAGCCATGTTTTTTCTTCCGTTTGGAAAGATAGAACTGCTTCCTCCTTGCCATCGAGTCCTCCTGCTTCTGCATCTATTTCTTCACTTGTTGTCTCACTAGTTCTGCAAGTGACCGTATTCCATAAGATTACGTGCAAATACTTGATAGAGGAAGTATGAAGAAGATTTCTGCAGTACTTTTGATTGCGGTGCTGGCTGGCGGCCTCGTATTCGCTGGCATCAGCGGAAACGCTGAACTTGGTTTCGGTGGAAACCTGGACACTCATGAGTTTGGTTTCATTACAAAGTCTACAAACGTAACGTTTAACATCGACTTGGCGACCGCCGATGCCGCAGCGAAGGCTGATGGCGATGTCTACGCCGAAATCAATGGATCTGTTAAGTTGTATCTGACCGATGGTGAAAAGGGGCTCGATTCCAACGGCGACCCGGTGTGGCCTATTGTCGATGTAAGCACGGGCAAGGGTATCGCTCTTGGCGTAGTCGCTGAGATTACTACCGCGAAGATCGCTGGCGCGGACTGGTATGTGAGTCTGCTCGGCGTACCTGGAGGTCCTGACTTCGCAAAATCCGCTATCGATACCTATACTATAGAAAAACAGTATGACAAGCTTGGCTTGGTCAAGAAAGACCAGACCAAAAATGCCACCTACAGTGTTGCCTACAAGAAAGCTCCTGGTGTTGAAGTTGGTTTCGCTGGATACAAGGTTGGTTTCGGCCTGAAGGGCAAAATCGGTGAAGGCGATGATTTCAAGACCGTTGCGAAGAACACCAATGGAACTTTGTATGTCGCTACCCCTGATTATGCTCTCGCTGACGGTATGAGCTTGCAGGTCGCCGCTGTCGCTAGCCAGGAGACTGGTGCAAATGTTCGTGCATTCGGTGGATCCGCCAAGTTCGCTTTCGAAAGTGATTCCGTAAAGGCTTCTGTTGCGACCGATATTGGTTACAACATGCTCGGTGCGGAGAAAGAGAAGTTTGGTGCTGATGTCGCTTTGAACGTCGCTGTCGCTCCTGTGGCTGTCGATGTCTACTATGCCACCAAGGCCAAGACTGGCGAAAAACCTGATACTGATCCTAAGGATACCGTCGCTTCTTATACCACCAACTTGGTTTCTGCCAAGGTTGTGGCTGACATGAATTCCTTCGATGTTCCTGTCAAGCTTACCGTCACTGGCAAGGACCTGATCGCCAAGCAGGATATCGCTCTGGCAGCGGAAGTCGGTGTCATGGAAAATCTGACCATTACTGCCAAGGGTGGCTATGTGATCGCAAACAATGGTCGCGAAGGTGATGAGGTGAAAACTCCTGTTGAATTCAATGACACTGTCAAGCGTAAGGGAAAGTGGTCTGCTGGTGCTGACGTAAAGTATGCTGCTGACGCATTCACCGTCAAGGCAGGCTTTGGTCTTTCTCAAGTAAAGGATGCTGATCTGCAGATCAAGGCCAACGCTTCCGTTGAAACTGCTGCCCTTATTCCTGGTGCAACCCTCAAGCTCGCTTGGGCTGGAGATGACCTGACCGACAAGATTGCTGGAGATCATGACAATGGCAATCTGGGCAAGGTTGTTGCTTCCGTCAAGGTCGCTTTCTAATTAAAACAATCTGACTCAAAGCTAATCTTCGGGCTACCCAATCGGGTGGCCCGTTTTTGTATCCTTGCAAAATGTTGTGATATATAACGACCCCAGAAAGCATATGGTTAGTATGAACATGTAAGGCTTTCTACCTATACAATAGTCATTTCTGACCAGTTGCTCAAAAGAAAGCCACCGCAGATTTTGAGTCCACGGTGGCTTGTAGAACTTCTAAAAACTGAACTTAGAAAGCGATCTTACAAGAGAGTTCAACTTTTCCAAGATTGTTGTTCTTGTCACCATTCTTGTCAGCGACAATTTTGTAGACCTTGGTGAGATCATTGCCGGACCAACCAAGCTTCAACTCAGCACCAGGAATCAAAGAAGTAGTGGCTACAGAAGCTTTGGCGGAAACAATCAAGGCTTTAGCCTTTTCTTCAGCGGTCAGAGTAGTATCATTGTACTGTGTCTGAGAAGTTGCAGTCTTGGTTTCAAGCGCGTTCTTTGCGCCAGAATTACCAATACCGAAGCCAGCTTCAACAGTCATGATATCCATTTCGTACTTGCCATCAAGACCAGCGGACCACTTGCCAACGTTGAAATCAGTGGGGACTGTAATAATGTCTCGAGCCGCACTATTGATCATATAACCACCCTCGACGGTGATGGTCAGACCTTCCATAGCGGTGACTTCGGCCTTCAGCCCCAAATCCATGTTCTGGAGCAGGTCCTTACCTGTGACAGTAAGCTTGACAGGAATATCAAAGCTATTAAGGTCTGTTGCGACCTGAGCGGAGAGCAGCATCTTGTTCTCCGGCTTGAGTGCTGTAGCGGCAGCAGCTTTGGCGGTATTGAAATATACATCGACGGCGACAGGATCCATAGCGAAGGAAGCCAAAGCATCCATGTCGAATTTGCCCTTGAAGGAAGTATCGAGAGTTGAAACCTTAGCAGCCTGATCAACAGTATATTTCTGCAAAGTATACCCAAGATCGGTGGCGATAGAAGCCTTGATTGAATCATTCTCATAAGCGAACTTCAACGAACCACCAACAGCACGGCCTCTCTTGGTACCGAAATCATCATCAGGGTCTGTTCCCTTCTGTGCTTTTGTAGGATCTGTGATGTTGTTGGTATGATTCTGGTAGAAGGTAGCCGCAGCCTTGAGTGTCATGCCGTCCGCAAGGGAAATATCAGGAGTTCCCAAGTATGCAGAAATATCGGTACCTGCATAGACTTTATCAACTCCTGTTTTGGTATTGCTTTCCGCTACATGCTTGCCACCGACACCAAGAGTGTAACCATACAGGGTGACAGCTAGGCCAGGAGCCTTCTGATAACCGATCTTCCAAGTTTCCTTGGAGGTATAGTTAGCTTTGTCAAAACCATAGTCATCATCTTCATATTTGACAGTACTGGTATCAATCGGGGACTCTGCAAAATCAGCTACCCCAGGAACACCGGTAATATCCACGGACCAATTCTCGCCATAGATCTTGGCGGAATCAATCTTGGCGATAGGGATGATCTTTGCACCATCAATTGGATCGTCGGCGTCAAGTCCCTTCTCTCCGTCATAGAACTTCAGGGCCAGAGTGGCATTGATCTCAGCAAAAACAGCACCTTCCCCTTTAGCGGAACCGAGTTCCTTCACAAAATCAAGATCAAACTTGACATTTGTACCATTGGCAAAGCCATAATCCTTTGAATCAAGGTTGTAACTGCCGGTTACAGAAGCCTCACCAGAGAAACCAGCGAATACGAGGCCGCCAGCCAGCACCGCAATCAAAAGTACTGCAGAAATCTTCTTCATACTTCCTCAATTTCTGAGGGTATTTTCTGCTCCAGAAATACATCAAAATAGCTTATAGCCAGTACAGATTCATCACAAAGGAGAAATGGCAATAATTGATATAGGTGCGTTGATCAGATATCCCGTAATCCGACATGCATATCCAAGTCACGGGGTCTGTCCACGACCAAGGCAAGACCACTTACAGCGGCGATCACCTGTGCGGCATGTTCGGTTCGACCTTGCGAAGTCTTTTCCGGTATGATCTCAATATCTTTCATATTGTCATCTTTGAGATGCAGGGAAAAAACAACCATGGCTTTGTTGCGACGTTTGTTTGGTTTCAGAACCTTTGAAGTTTGCCCTTCTTCATAACCCGGGAGGCTGCCACGGACAAAATGGTTCAGTTCAAGTTGCAAGATATCGGCAAAGGGAATCGTTTCCTTTCGGACAAAGAAAGCTACCCCGAATACCGATGTCACACAATGGTTCGCCGGATCGAAATTCCATGATTCCCGATAGCTGGCGGCACAAAATGACAGTAGGGCCAGCAGCACAGGGACGATCATCGTATGCCAAGGCAGACCATCCGCCATGTTCAGGACGATACCAAAGAGAACAACACAGAAAAATGCACATGAAATCACTCGAAACAAGATTCCTGGTGCATAGACGACACCACCTTTGCGTGTCCTATATAATGAAAGCTTGATCATCTGCGACCACCTTATGACCCTAATCTCATATTTTTCACACTCTTTTCTCTAGTATATAGGAATCAACAGTCGCTGACCACTGAGATTTATGGAATACGGACTCCAGTCGAGGCACTGACGACAGCATGGCGCATGGCGACTTCAATCAAGGACAGCCATGAATATTCTAAAAGCAACTGATTACAATACAATGAGTAAATTATCATAACTGCGAGACACTTCTGCTATCCATATAAAAACAGTATGGATATTTGCATGTATCCCGGGTTCCCCGCCCTACTGGACAAAACTATGAAATGTTTGAAATCACAGCGTTTTCGCTATGTTTTTGACTGAATATCAGTTGCATGGATATGCATTTGAATAAGTTGTACGTTTACATTTTACTGGATTCATGGTTTAATGTATTCTATGCTAAGTCGAACGCATATATTTCACAAGGAGATATGTCTATGAAAAAATTTCTGACAATCATGCTGTGTGTTCTTCTTGTCGGTACCCTCTTTGTTTCCTGCGGAAAGAAAGATACCGCCACGACAAGTACCACAACGGCTCCTGCAGCGACTACAACTACGCCTGCAGCTACCGCTCCCGCAGCTACCACGACTCCTGCTGCTCCCGCAGCGACGGCCACTCCCGCTGCTTCTGGTGAAGTTGTGTTCCGCATCGCCAATGGTGCAGAACCCGAGTCTCTTGACCCGCATCAGATCCAGGGCGTTCCTGAACACAGAATCTATGAAGCTCTTTTCGAAGGCTTGACGATTTACGATCCGGTGACCGCCGACGCCATTCCTGGCTTGGCTGAAAGCTGGACCGTTTCTGATGACGGCACCCAGTACACTTTCACTCTCCGCGATGCGAAATGGAGTGACGGAACCCCGATCACCGCCAACGACGTCGTCTATTCATGGCTCCGCGTCCTGGCTCCGGAAACCGCTGGTCCCTATGCATGGTTCCCCTGCATGTTCCTTGAAGGTGCTGATGCCTATAACAGTGGCGCCGCTGGTCCCGAAGCGGTCCAGATCCGCGCTCTTGACGACAAGACCTTCCAGATGGACCTGATCGGACCTCTCCCGTACGTCCTCGGCGCCCTCGCCCACTATTCCTTCGCTGTTGTTCCCCAGCATGCGATCGAAAAGTACGGCAAGGACTGGATCCTTCCTGAGAACTTCGTCGGCAACGGTCCGTACGTCCTCTCCGAATGGAGACCCCAGGAATTCGTCACATGTGTTCCTAACGAGAACTACTGGGACCGCGACGCTGTGAAGCTCGACAAAGTCATGTTCTATGCTTCCGACGACGCCAACACCACATACAACATGTTCCTCAACGGAGAGATCGACTGGGCGACCAACATTCCTCTCGACCAGCTTGAAGCCGCGATGATGAGGGATGACTTCCACTCAGCTCCCCAGCTCTCCACCTATTACTATGTATTCCAGACCGAAAAGACTCCTACCGACAACGTGCTTGTCCGTAAGGCTCTCTCCCTCGCGGTCGACCGCGAAGCTCTCGTCGAGCAGGTCGTACGTGGCGGACAGATCCCAGCTTGGGGCATCGTCCCTGAGATGGCGGGCTACGACGGTCTCGGCGAACCCATCTACGATGTGGAACTCGCCCAGCAGTATCTTGCTCAGGCCGGTTACCCGAACGGCGTCGGATTCCCGAAGACCTCCATCCTGTACAACACTCTCGACTCCCACAAGCAGATCGCGGAGTTCCTGCAACAGGAATGGAAGAACAACCTGGGGATCACCGTTGATCTGGAGAACCAGGAATGGGCGACCTACCTTTCCAACAGAAACGCTGGTAACTTCACCATCGCCCGTGCTGGATGGGTCGGCGACTACCAGGATCCGAACACATTCCTCGACATGTTCATCACCGGTGCCGGTATGAACGGCGGCAAGTACTCCAACGACACCTATGACCTGCTGATCAACGAAGCGGCGAGAATGCCCGCTGGCGAAGACCGCATGGGCGTCTTGATGACCGCTGAAGATATCTTCATCAACGAAGACCAGGCGATCATGCCGTTGTACATCTATGTCACCCAGAACATGGTTGACACCGACAAGTGGGGCGGCTGGCACACCAACACGATGGACTACCATCCGACCAAGGACATCTACCTCAAGTAGTTTCCTGCTTGTTTCCAATTCCCTGCTAGGTTGAGCCAATTGTTTGACCTAGCGGAAATTAAAAGCCATTCTCCTGTATTGGAGGATGGCTTTTTTCATGTCAAAACACCTGCTTGGGAAACAATCATTTTTCATGTCCACTCTGTGCGGAGGAATAAATGGAATTGCTTCACTTACACTACTGGCCTGATCATAAGAAAGGTGAAATACCTTTCAGTCTATCAGTCAAAAATCTGAAACGGCTATTTGTGAACGACAGTGACAGACAAATCCGGTTTTCATCTGACTTCGCCTCGTGGTTAGGACAGCATCTTGAAAGTAATTGAAAAAAGGGAACTGGACGCGGTTTACCCTCGTGCAGTATAGTGGCGCCATGGATATCACACTCACACCATCGACGGTGCAGGGACGGATCATCATCCCAGCATCGAAATCACAGACGATCAGGGCCTTGCTCATCGCGACATTGGCGAACGGGACAAGCATCATCAGGAATCCCCTGGGCAGTCAGGATACGAGATCCTGTCTGGAAGCCTGTAGATTGCTCGGGGCGGACATCGTTTGGGACGGGAAACGGAACATCATACATTTGGATTCTTCGCTTGTGGAACGCAACAGCGATACTCCTGTAACTGTTGACTGCGGGAACAGCGGTACGACGTTGTACTTGGCGGTGGGCATGGCGGCGGCGCTAGGCCGAAACGTCACGTTCACAGGAGATGAACAACTGCGCAATCGACCTATAGCCCCTCTCCTTTCCAGTCTTGAAGACCTTGGGGCTACGGTCGTGTATGACAGTGAGAGATTCGGATATCCCCCCTTCTCCATCAAAGGGCCTTTGACGGGTGGCAAGACAAGTATCGAATGCAAGACGAGCCAATATCTTTCAGGACTTTTACTCGCATGTTCCATAGCTGCCGGAGATTCTGAAATAGAGATCCCCCTTCTCCATGAGAAACCCTACGTAGAAATCACCCTCTCCTGGCTGGACAGGCAAAAAATCAGATATACCGGTACAAAGGATCTTCAACGTTTCATCGTTCCTGGGGGACAGAGGTATGTTCCCTTCGATGAACAGATCACAGGGGACTTCAGTTCCGCGTCCTTCTTCTTCTGTGCCGCGGCGATCTGCGGAACGACGGTCACTGTCGACGGACTGGATCAAAATGATCCGCAGGGGGACAAGCATATCCTGGACATTCTTGCGCGGATGGGTTGTACGGTATCATGGGAAGGACATGCCGCGACAGTAACGGGACCGAAGAGAGGCCGACTCCAAGGTGGAACGTTCGATCTCAATTCCATGCCGGACGCGTTGCCGATTCTCGCTGTGACGGCTTGTTTCGCAGATTCCGAGGTTCGTATCGTCAACGTACCGCAAGCACGTATCAAAGAGACGGACAGAATCGCCGTCATGCATGAAAACCTGACGAAACTCGGAGCGATGGTCACTGAACAGCCGGACGGCATGACCATACAGGGGAGCGAGGGGCTTCGTGGAGGTACCGTCGAGGGGTTCGATGATCATCGGGTCATCATGGCCATGTCCATCGCATCTCTGCGCTGTGACGGAGCACTGACGATCATGGGAATCGAGGCGGCGGGGGTGACCTTCCCTACCTTCTTCTCCATTCTGGAGAGTCTTCGGCGGTAAAAAGACCGGCTTTGGTTTTCAAAGCTCCATGCTAGGTATATACTGGGGGACATTGAACCAACAACGAGAAGAATTCGAGGGAGATGTGTCATGAAGATATATGATCTGCGCAGCGATACGATCACGAAACCGACACAAGGAATGCGTGACGCAATGTATCGCGCGGAAGTCGGCGACGATGTCTATAGGGAAGACCCGACGGTGAATCGGCTGGAAACCATGGCCGCTGAACTCACCGGCAAGGAACGCGCCCTTTTCGTCACCTCCGG
Source organism: uncultured Sphaerochaeta sp. (assembly GCA_964407735.1). Lineage (GTDB taxonomy): Bacteria > Spirochaetota > Spirochaetia > Sphaerochaetales > Sphaerochaetaceae > Spiro-02. The sequence goes on from CAYOWS010000010.1 coordinate 25,571, forward strand.
CTCCATGGGAAACCTGCTGTCCTTGTATATCAACTGCGGCAGAGGCAATGAAGTGCTCGCCTCCAGCAACGCCCATATCATCCAGCACGAGATAGGTGCTCCGACAGCCATCGCCGGAGTACTGCCCATTGGGATCGACGCCCCACGGGGAATCCTCACCCCGCGGCTCCTTCAGGGGAAAGTGAAGCCGAACGTCTATGACCTTGCCGGTACCACTATGGTCGAGGTCGAAAACACGAATGGCGGGTATTGCTACACCTTGGAGAATCTCGCCGGGATCAGGGCCTTTGCCGATGACAACCAGATGAAAGTGCATATGGATGGCGCAAGGGTATTCAACGCACAGGTCGCGACGGGAGTTCCGGTATCCCAATATGCCTCCTATGCGGATACGATTACCTTCTGCCTGTCAAAAGGACTTGGGGCTCCGGTCGGGAGCATGCTGTGTGGTGATGAAGCCTTCTATCAGCAGGCTCTGAAAGTCCGGAAGATGCTCGGCGGAGGAATGCGCCAGAGCGGCATTCTGGCCGCGGCGGGAATCTATGCGCTTGAAAATCATGTCGATAGACTTGCCGATGACCATGCGCATGCGAAAGCCGTTGCTCAGACCATTCAGAGAGCAGGTTGGGCCGATGTGGATATGGAAGGTGTGCAGACAAACATCATCTTCTTTACCGTCCCTGGCATAGAGGGTACAACGGTCGTCGAACAACTCGCCAGGATCGGCGTATTGGCGAATACAGAAGGTCCGGTCGTGAGGCTTGTCACAAACCTGCTGCTTGATGACGCCGACACAAAAGGTTTGTGCGAGGCATTGGCCAGGTTTGAACCCAAAAAGAGTTGAAGGAATCCATGGAAACCAAAAACCAAAAGACAGTCATCGCCTGCTTCTCCGGTACCGGCAACAGCTGGTATGTCGCAAAAAGAATCGCGGCGGCCTTGCCTGATACGGAAGTCATTCTGATCCCGGACCTCCTGGAGAATCCAACCTTGTTGGGGGAACCTGAACAGCTTGGCCTTGTATATCCAGTCTACATGGCCGCACCTCCCACGATGGTCATGAGGTTTATCAATGAAGTACTGGCGCAGAGAGATATGAAAGGACTTGAATACATGTTCCAGGTCGCCACCCATGGCGGCGGTCCTGGATGGAGTCTTGCTGTCTCGGAGAGACTCTGCATGTTCGCAGGAATCATGACCAGCTATTCGGCGAAGATCAAGATGCCTGACGGGTACATATTCCTGGCTCCTGTGCCGGAGGAAGAAAAAATCACAAGTCTCTATCAGGAAGCCGACAAGCGGATAGAAGAAATCATCAGAGATATCAGCGCAGGTGAACTGAAGATACCAAGGAGAAGGCCCTTCACGAAGTTATACATGAGGCTTTTTCTTGGCATGAACAAACACCTTCTTGCCGAAGTCAGTTCCAAATTCGTTGTGACGGAGGCCTGTACAGGCTGTGGAATCTGCTACAGGGGATGCCCCTCGGCGAATATCAGGATGGTGGATGGCGGACCAGTCTTCGGCACGGCCTGTGAAGGATGCATGGGATGCTATCATCGGTGTCCGGCGCATGCGATCACCTGTACGAAGAAGCCCCGGAAAGGATACACTTGGTATACGAACCAACGATCCGGATTCAGACCGGAATATAGAAAATAGGAAGGAAACGCATCATGGGCAAGACATATGATTTCGATACTCCGGTAATGAGGAGAGGCACTATGTCCGTCAAATGGGACAAGGGTGCGATACAGAACATCTGCGGAAACAGCGAAGCGGATCCTTTCTGGGTGGCGGACATGGATCTCCATTCACCGGAAGAAGTCCGAACAGCATTGGTGGAAGCCGCCAGCCTCGGTGTCTATGGTTATCCGGAATTCACGGACAATGAAGAACTGTTCGTGGCCTGGGCGAAAAAACGACATGGATGGGACATCACCCCCGAACAAGTGTCGATCTGCCAAGGAATGCTGGGTTCCATTTCTCTCCTGACGGAGATACTGACGAAGGATACGGATGGAATCATCATTCCATTGCCCGCATACCAGCCGTTCCTGCGCCTGGTAAAGAAATATGACAGGAAGCTGGCGCCATGGCATTTGATCTATGATCCCGAGACCGCGAGATTCTCACTGGATCTCGAGGAACTGGAGAAGCTTTGCGCTGATCCCGGCAATACCATGCTGGTATTCTGTTCACCTCACAACCCGGCGGGAATCGTATGGGATCGGGAAGTCTTGCTGGAGATCGCCCGGATCGCGGTGAAGCATGATGTAGTAGTCGTCAGCGATGAAATCCATAGCGACCTTGCGTTTGAAGGGGAACACCATGTCCCTTTCAATGTCGTGGCAAAGGAAGCCGGATGCAAGGCTGTGACCTGCATGGCTCCGTCCAAGACCTTCAATATCGCCGGCGAGCATTTCTCGATCGCCGTTTTTGATGACCTTGAACTGAAAAATGCCTTCGCAAAACGTCAGAACCAGCTCTTCGCGACTGAACCATCGCTCTTGTCGGGAACCGCGGCACGTGCTGGATACACCTATGGCTATGATTGGCTGATGCAATTGAGGAAGTACCTGAAGGACAACGTCAACTATATAGAGGCCTTCTGCAAGGAGCGGATCCCCCAAATCAAGGTCGTCGTACCTCATGCCTCGTTCATCTGCTTCATGGACTGCGGAGACCTGTTGCCTCTGGTGGAAGCGGATGCGGCGAAGCATCCTGAACCATATGACGCGGACACCAGCCCGTCAGGGGGGTTGTTGTCTCGTTTCTTCGGAGCACGGGCGGGAATAGCCGTCAATGACGGTACTTGGTTCGGTGGTGAGGATTTCAGACGTTTCATCCGGTTCAACTATGGCACCAGCCGTTCCGTGATCGAGCAAGCCTTGCTCAAGATCGAGGCTGCGGTCAAGGCGTTGCAGTGATCCAATGCTGAAAAAAAACCTGGAGCGTCGAGACGTCTCCAGGTTTTTTCATGTCTGCGCTTGTGGCGGCTACAACTCCCACCAGACTTCCCCGCCTGGGCGACGCAGGAAGCAGACGGTCCCGTATACAGGCAATCCATAGATCCGGTGCATCGCTTCCATGTAGGTCCGTATCTGCCGTTCATGAACTTCCGGTTCGTAGAGTGAATCCGTCTTGAAATCGACCACATACTGCCGGTCTGGCAAAGTGACCAACAGATCGATGAACCCTTCTACCAGAATCGTCTTGCCCTGATGTTCCATCCTGGCGAAAAACGGAACTTCACATTCAGCCCTGGCTCCCTTCAAAGTCGATAACTCCCGCCAGAGATCTGACTCAAGGAACCTCTTGGCCAACAGCACGCCGTCGCTGAGAATCTGGTGGAATTCAGCCTGGGAAAGAGATTCCGGCTTTCCTTCAGGGAAAAACTGGACGAGATTCTTCGGAGAAAAATCCGAGAGTCCGCCTTTTACCAATCGTTCCACGATCGTGTGGGTATACGTCCCGAAACGGGACGCCAGGGAATTGTCTTTCAAGATTCGATCGCTGTCCAGAACCGGCAGCAGCTTCGATGGATCTGGACGCCACTCCGATTCATCGACCGGAATATAATCGACTCCCGCGCCTACCAAGGCGGTCACGCCATACCGTAGCGGAGCGAGGTCGACCTTCCGTATCTTTGCGTCACGATACCAGTCCAGCTTACGGGGAAGCTCCGGTTGTTCCGCCAAGGGGACGACCGTATGGGAATACAGGCTCTCAGCGGAAACGTCCCCGATGATCCGGATCGCGATATCAGGATCGTTGGAAACCCCTGTATCAATATCAATATCGCTGTTGCGGATGAACATGTAGAGCAGGTTGGACAAGGCCGCGTCGTCTCCATGGTTCTGGCTGTTCTCACATCCTGAGAATACAAGATGGCTCTCGGCCCTGGTAGCGGCGACATACAACAGACGCTTGAGTTCCGCCTGGGCCAGCTTCGCGCGATGTTCCTTTTCAAGATAGTAGCAACCGTTCACTACATTCTTCTTTCCGATAGCGGTGGTCATGTCCATATGGGAGGGCAAGGCGATTCCATCGCAAGGATAGAAACAGGGTGTCATTTCCCGTTCTCCTTTCGCACCCATGCCCGCGACGATGACGATCGGGAACTCCAAGCCTTTCGATTTATGGATCGTCATGATCTGGACACCTTGGACCTCTTCGTGCAAGAGGTCCATGTCCGTCAGTTTCTCATTCTCACCTAAACGAGGTCGGAGAAAATCCAGGAACACAGAAAGGCTATCCCCCCGTTGGTCATACTGTCTGGCGAGCATCCAAAGGAAGTCGTAGTGCTCAAGATAGGATTGATACGGCTCATGGCTCACCAGATAGTTGCGATAACTGCAATCGTACCACAGATATGAGATGAGTCGGGTGATAGGAACTCGCCCTACCCGTTCCTTCACACCTTTGAATACTTCAAGGGCGATGGAGTACCTGGCGTAATCTTCAGCGGAAAGCATCAGCCGGAGCTCTTGAAGGACATCCTGTGAGCATGGATATGGGATTCCGGCTACCGAGGAGCCATCGGCGCTGTAGCGTTCAACAAGCGTCAACGCGCCGGAGTCACTCAATCGGCAGAACGGGGATCGCAAGCTCGCCACATACGCCAGCTTGTCCGAGGGATACAGGGCCAATTGCAACAGGTTGTACAGATCATTGGCAGGGGCTTCCAGCAGCAAGGCACGGGGCAACTGCAAAGTATAGGGGATATTGCGGGCACGCAACGCCTTTTCGTAACTCAACTGCCCCCCAGTGGATTTCAGCAGGATGGCGATATCGTTCGGCCGGGGCTTCCGGCTCCCCCCCTTGCCATCCGGGATCAGATAGGAAGTTCCCTCAAGCATATGGGTTATCAGTTCAGACAAGTGCATCGCCTCGGCCTCTGTGGCTTGCGCCTGTTCCTCATCGACCAGATCATCTTCGCTACGACCCGAATCCTTCTTCTCGCAGGGTTTGAAACAGAGGGAGAAACTTGGAGTAATCCCGGGTGAAGACTTCCTGGTGCCAAGCGATGCGAAATCAGCTTCCCATGGCTCACCTTCATTTTGCATGACTCGTGCGAAGAGTTTGTTGAACTGTTCGATCAGCCGGGGTTCGCTTCGATAGTTCGTATCCAAGGACAAGGCGATACCGCCGAAAGAACCCAGCTCCTCCTTGAGCTGTTTGAATACGCTTACATCCGCACCCCGGAACCGATAGATGGATTGTTTTTCATCTCCGACGAAAAAAAGCTTGCCTTGGTCAAGGGATTTCGCAGACGGGATACTATCACCCTCCTGCCCTTCCTGCTCCGCGAGCAGATAGAGAAGGTCTTTCTGAAGGGAATTGTTGTCCTGGAATTCATCGATCATGATATACCGGAATTTTTTCTTGAAATGTGCACGAAGCGGCTTGTTCGTCTTCAGGATATCGACGGCCATCAGGGATACATCGGAGAAGGTCAGAATTCCTGCCTTCCGCTTCTGTTCAAAGAATCGATTCTGATAGGCTTCCAGAAAGCGGAACAAAGGTAGCAGGTGTTCTTGCTGGGCAAGAGCCGAGACGGCGACCTGGAAGCGATCAAGCGTCTCCCGATAGTCCGGGGTAATCTCGCTGAGTGTCACGGAATCCGCTTTTTTCTTGGATGAACCGACCAGACTCCAGTTCAGGGGGATCGATGCGAACATCACCTGGAGTCCAGCCCAGTCGGAGACCTCCACCAAGGGGGGGAGGATATCCTCTATCTGTCGGCAGACCTCAGTGGCTCGTTGCACGGGACTTGAACTGAAATCGGTCAAGGAGAGCACTTGCCGGACATAACGCATGAGTTCCTGGTATAAACGTCTATAGGCGTTTTCAAAGTAGCTGACGATGGTTTCAACGGCATGTCCGGCATGCAAGGGCTCGGTAAAGGTAAAGAAAGACATGGCATACGGAACGAGAAACTCATCGACCAAGTTTTCCGGACTGTATATCCCGGACAGGAACATTACCCCGCGATCCTGTGAAAGCTCTTCAAGCGACTGGACCGCGCAGAGGGTGGCGAGCCGTTTGCAGGTTTCATCGTCGGTAGTGAAATCGGGGGAAATCCCGTATCGCACGCAATCGCACCGGACTATCCTGGAGCAGAAGCTGTCCAAAGTAGAGATCGACGCATCGGGGAAGCGGGACAGTTCCTTCGCTATATCAGGATCCGCACGATGCTCCAACAGTTGGTGATGGATACGCTCGTGCATTTCAGCCGCGGCTTTTCTTGTAAAGGTCAAGGTCAGGATTTCATCGACATGGGCTTTCCCTTCTACGACGAGACGGAGAAAGCGGTACGACAGAACGGTGGTCTTTCCAGACCCCGCCCCGGCGGAAACTACGGAGTTCTTGTCGTCACAGGCTATCGCGGCTTTCTGGTTCACATCGAGTTTGCGACTTGTCCGCTCTAGGATATCATTGAATTTCATCATTGGATCGCAAACCTCCTGCGACAGACCTGTCGATATATACAATTGGCGCAACTCTCTTTGGAGGGGGTGGCAGACAGATCGCCTTTCTGTACAGCCTGCAACAGCGACATGATATGTCCGTCCAGTACGGCATCCATCCGGGCGACGGATTCATCATCGTCCGAACTCCATATGACGGAGTATTTGCAGTTCTTGACCGAATAATATGCACCGGAGGCGACGGCAGCCCCTCGACAGGACTGCATCAGCCGCCGATACACCGGCAACTGACACGATGCAAGTTGATCCTCTTGGAGTTTCTTGTTGAAAGCTTTCGCACTGATCGTCGTTCCTTTCTTATAGTCGATTACCGCGAAGAGACCTGTGGAAAGATCGGTGGAATCGGAAGAAGGGGTTGCGTTGTTGGAGGGTTCCAACAGGACGATACGGTCGATCCTACCCTCCAATCTATAGCCCCGCTTGAGATCAGTTTCCTCTAGTCTGTACTCATAGTCCCAACTGAGGGAATCGGGAAAGGTCTTCGCCTCTGCCGCTAGGATCGCAGGCAATTGTTTTTCCAAGGAATACCGAATCCATTCAAACGTAGAGGCGGTGGGTGCGTCCGGACGCTTTGACAACCGTTCCAGCTCCTCTGCCCATATATCTGACAAGAGCAATCGGTAGGAGTCGATCTGTTCAGGATCAAACGCCCCGTTACGTTCCGTGATTGTCTGGAAAAACCGTTGATAGACGGAGTGGATGAGATTGCCGATCGCCCGATGGTCTACAGGGGGTACCGTAAAGTCCTGCTCCTCGACCTGATAGAGATATCTACAGGCCCAGGAGAATGGACAGGAGTCGAACAGATCCAGGCTGGTCGCCGATAGAGGAAGAAGGGCCTGTCCGTTCAGAGTGATGTACAACGGACGCAGCATAGTTGCGTCACCGACTGGAGAACGGGCCATGTCGTTCGTCTTTGATACGGGTGATAATATACCTGACAACGCCTGCTCAAACCATTTCCTCTGATTCTCATGCACGCAGACTTCCGTCCGGGGGACTTTCCCTTGCCAAAGGAGGTTTTCCGCCACGAACATGTCGGGAACTTCAGGGAGGTCTCTATCCAGAGAGCACAGTTTTCCGTGCTCGACAAACCAGGAGGGGGGAAGCACGACTTCGGAATAGGTCTGCCGGCTACAGGAGAGATTCACACCATCTTGCAGGTCGCCAGTCTGGCGATACAGGGCCAGCAAGGCCGGAGTCAGGTCATTTTCGCCGCGCAACGTCTCGTCACCGACCGTCTCAGGAATGAATCCGGCACGGCTCTGGACGACCTGTACAGCGTCATGGGACATGTTCAATACAAAGTGATATCGCGGTGCCATGCCCGCCGTCAACGGCCATGCATAGACGGGAATTTCCCGAGGCTCCTGTTGCGGTACATATTTCGCAGTCTCAAGCATTCGGAGAAACATGCCGAACAGTCCAGGGCAATCTGCGAATCCCCCTGCGGACAGGGCGTCATCCAGCAGGTCTATCCGTTCCATGCAGAACGAGTAGACATCGGCGTCGGGATTCGATCGCAAGGTAGGGGCATCCGCCGTGTCGTCCTGCGCCGAGAGAGAATCAAGGGGTCTGTTCCATTGCTCGTCGATAAAGAAACGGTCCTGGAACTGGTTCAGCTGCATCCGTAGCATCTGTATCGTGGTGGAGGTGCAGATATCGCGAAGTCCCTCCTTGAAAGTGTCGTACCATCCGGAGAGTTCAGTATCGACCCGACGCAACCTGTCATGCCACTGGTCGTTGCCCCGGAAACTTCTCATATCGCCATGGTCGATGCGGAGCTTTACGGCTTTCTCGATCAATCTGCGGTGCATCGGAAGATCTCTCCAGGGATAGCAGGGATCAAGCAGCAGGGACTTCATGGAATCCAACGAGGCTTGTTCATCGTACACCCGTTTCAGAGAACTGAAAAAGCGACCGGCGGGATATTGCAAGGGACTCAATCCCTGCACGATTCGCACCGGGACTTCATGAAGTCTCGCCTCTTCCTGAAGGATATCCTGAAAATCCTCCAGACCAGCGCAGGTCACTACGATATCCCTGACGGGAACTCCCTGCTCAAGCAAGGCTTCGATACGTCGGATCTGCGTACGGATCTCCTGAAGCTGATTATCGAATACTTCGAGACATGGGCCTGACTCATCATCGGGATCAAGCGAATATGTAATGATCCAGTCGGGACCTCCTAGCTGGGACAACAAGCTGTCACAGTCGGGGATCACTTGGGGAAACAGGATGCAATAAGGTCCTTGTTCGGCAATCGACTCGTCCGCGTAGTCGACCGAAGCAGTCTCGTACGCAGGTTCGAACAGGTCGCGATCCAGAAGGAAACGGACATATGCGTCCTTGAGCACCAGCAAGTCATGCGCCATGGACTCCGGAAGCTTCGAAAGGAGTTCATCATCGACGACGGCGAGCTGGGGAAGGATCGCGGCGATGGAACGGCTGAACCGTTCATCCGCCTCAGGGTGGCCTGTGGGTGCGAACCATAGCAACGTCTTGTCTGCCGTTGGCGCGGGGTCGTTGCGCATGTCCAGGAGAAATCGGGAGATGAACAGCTGACGCAGCAAAGAGGATGAGGGCCGCTGGTCCTCTCGGGTCGGTAGAAAATACTGGCGGAAGGTATCCCAGGAAAGGAAGCGGTCGGAACGGACCGCTCCGGACGCAGATCGCAAGGCATAGTCGGCCAACCAGAATCGGGCGACGGTCTCGTTGGGGAACACGCAGGTATAGCCTTTGTCCAAGTATTGATGTATCGTATTTCGTATGGTATCCACCTTTGCAGTATACCATGGACGATATCATTCTGGGAGCGGTATCACGGGAAGTTATGGGTAAATTGATGGTTGATGACAGTGAAAAACGAGATACCTATCGCATCTCTTGGATAGACGGCCTGGCGATGTTCGCGCTGACGCTCTTGTGCTGGCTCTGGCTGGGAGGAACGGGCTCCCGTTTCATCCTGCGTTTCCAGCAGGGCGGACAACCGCAATTCGTCCGTTTCCTTTTCACTGTCGCCGCAGCATTCATCCCGTTCCTCTGCATGGGCCTGGGCCTATGGGCTTCCCTGAAGTTCATCGTGAGGATGCCACTTCGGATGTTCACGACGGATAGCGAACGGTTCAGGTGGAGGCTCGCGTTCTGTTCCTTGGGGATCACGTTCATCTGTGGATTCTGCTTTGAATTGATCGGTTATCTGGTGAACCCTGAAGGCTACATACTCAAGTTCACAGTCAACTGGGGTGCAAGGTTATTATCGTTGCCCTTGCTGCTGGTATTGATCCCGATGCAGACAAGCTGCGAGGAGCTTCTTTTCCGCTGTCTCCCCGCCCGCATGGTATTCGGCAGACTACCGTCCTCGTGGGGCAACAGGATCATACTCTGCCTGCTGTCGTCGATTCTATTCGTCCTTCCCCATCTGGCGAATCCGGAACTGCTCGCGACCACCACCCCGTTCGCCGTCCTGACCTATTACGCTCTGTTCGGCTTGCTGTCCATGGGCAGTGCGGTCTTTACCGGAGGTTTCGAGGTCGCGCTGGGAGTCCATGCGGCGAACAATCTATTCGCTTCGTTGATATGCGACTACCCCGAATCCCCTTTGCCAGGGATCCCATTGATGACGAACCTGAACACGGTCAATAGCTGGGTCGGCTGCTTGCTGCTTCTCCTGACCTTCACGCTGATAGGCGTCATCCTCCATGTGGGGAGACGCAAGTCCAATAGGCTCGGATTTGGAGACTGGGCTGTAAGAAATCAAGAAACCGACAAGGCATGACAAGAAACGGCGACCTCAAGGTCAGCGAACCTGGTAGCCATCCTTGTCAGTGAAAGAACCGACGATGATCATGATCAGGTCGACCAGCCACCAGATGCCGAAGCCCCCGGCTGTCAGCAGCATCAGCACACCGGTACCGATCTTGCCGACATAGAAGCGATGGGCACCGATACCTCCGAGGAAAATGCACAGCAACAGCGTCGCGATCCAAGTCCGGTGTCGGTCTATCGCATCATAGTCCCGGGGTGGTGCCATGATCCGGACTCCACAATACGGACAGATCTCAGTGTTGATATGTACAATCCGTCCACAGGAAGGACAGAACTTCTCATTGGGACCTTTCATTCGACTCTCTTCCATATTACAACCTCCAAACCAGGCAGATGTTTTCTTCCCCTAGTATACATGGACAAACGCCATGACGTATAGAGGGGAATGAATTCTGGCAACCAAAAGAGGGCAAAATCTGTCGGAGCTTTGGTCGGATAACGGTAGGCAGGTCCGGCCCCGAGGTGACACCTCCGCCCCGAAAGGGACAGAATTCAGGACAAGTCCTGCACCAAAACGACAGGTTCACCTCCGAAGAGTGACACTTTCACCAGCCGACCGCAGCCCCCCCACTCTCCCCAAAATAGCCCCTGGGCGTGATTCGCATCATAGACAAAAGCCAAGGACGACCCGCACCGCAAGTAGCAACCTTTTTCACCTTGAGTTGTTTTCAACCGAGAGACAAGTGGGATATACTGCACCCTATATCTGGACAGCGAACGGACGAGGAGAGGAATCAGCCATGGCGCAAGAGAAAAAACCGACGGCCCCGAAAAAACAGACCCCCAAACTTGATACGAAACTCAAGAAAGCCAAGAAGCGGGGAAAGAAACTGCTGGTCCTGCTCGCCGTACTGTTGGTCATCTTCATTGTCACGATGATCCTCACTCCGACAGAGGATGAGTATTACGCACCATCCAGTACCTCCGGGAGCATCATTGGACTGGAACTGCCGGCATCGAGGCCGGGGGATATCATCGTCGAGCATATCGGGTACACCCTGTGCTACAATGAAGAACATGAACAACCCGACTGGGTCGCCTATGAACTTACCAGGGAAGAAGTATATGGAGCGGAAGACCGTGGCGACGACTTCCGCGCCGACCCCTCGGTCAAGACCGGTTCGGCGACCTTGGAGGACTACCGCGGCTCAGGATACGACAGAGGCCACCTGATTCCTGCGGCGGACCTGAAATGGTCGGCGGAAGCCATGAGCGACTCTTTCTATCTCAGCAACATGAGCCCTCAGGACCCTCAGTTCAACAGAGGCGTCTGGGGCACGTTGGAAGGTGTCATCCGTAATTTCGCGGTTACAGAAGGGAGCGTCTATGTCGTGACAGGTCCTGTACTGACCGACGGCCCCTACAACACGATCGGCAAAAACAAAGTCTCCGTGCCGAAGCAGTACTACAAGGTAGTACTCGACTACACCGAACCAGAGATCAAAGCGATCGGCTTCCTGTTGCCGAATGAAGGCTCCAAGAAATCGGTGCAAAGCTTCGCCTGCTCCGTGGATGAAGTCGAGAAGGCCACCGGCCTCGATTTCTTCCCCCTGCTGCCCGACGACATCGAAGAACAGCTGGAGAGTGCCTACGATGTCAGGCTCTGGGATTTCAACGAGTTCAGGGCGTCAGCCTCGGAACGGGCCAATATCGAAACGGTCCCCGTCCCCGCAGGCAACGGCACGCTCCGCAGGCTACAGCGAATCTCGACACAGTACCTTGTCAAATTCAAGAAAGAGTTGATGGGCGTCGTACATATCTTTATCCCGAAATCAGTCACAGAAGCCTTGGGAGTCTGACCGTACGCCAGAGTCCGTACGCCATGCAGACGGCCGTCAACGATCGACGGCCTTGAAGATATCCTGACGGATAGCGACGGCCTGGCCACGTGACAACAGCACTCGATCGGGGCCCGGACCACCCGCGCCCGCGCCGCGGCTTCCATATTCGGAAAAACGTGATTCATGAGGATGCCAAGTGCGTTCCACACCATCCTTCGTCCGGCTATGCATAGTCGTCCAGCCTTCGGGAATGATATGGTCATCCATATCACAGGAGAGAAACGTGGCGGCACAACACACATCGGTCGCACCACCGGGATGCCAAGGGCGTCCCAGCCATACGGAGCGAGCCGGCATGGAACTCGTCTCCTTTTCCAGTTCGCAGGAGAAAAAACAAAAACCCAGCTCGGAACTCTCTTTGGTAGAGGGTGCGCAGATATACCCTTCCGCTCCGCTATAGCGGGAGATGATTGAACAGGAATCAAACAGGGCGACCCCGGCGCCGAATATGAAGTCGATGTTCCCATGTATGCGGCAACGGGAGAAAAGATGTGTGCCGGCATCGCAATACAAGGTATCCTGCCACCCCAGGAAAGTGCAGTCTTCACACAATGTATCGGTGGCTCCGGAAACAGTCCTGAAGGCGACGGCCTGGGTGCCGTGCCGTTTCGCCGGATCACCCCGGTTCTCTTCGCAAGCCTTCAGATAGTCGAAATCGTTGGAGAAGGTCATTCCTTTCGCGGTGAAAGAGGCGGAGGCCACTGTGACGGTAGCGCTATCGCCGGTACCAAGAGACCTTCCCTCCCTGACCGCTCCATTGTGGTCGGCATAGGTGATCACGGAGGCTCCGGGCCGGTCCGCCTCAAACATCACGTTCGCCCGCTCGATGAAAAGTTTCTCCCTCCATATACCGGGAGAGAACCGAACATGGAGTCGACCGTCGGAAGGGGCGTTCGCAAGCGCCTCGGAAATCGATTCGCCGTTTTTCAGATGTATCTTGTGTTCCATGGGGGTGATTCTCCCCGACCAGCCATTTTACGTCAATATCACCTTGCGATATATTTCGATGAAACCAGCCGATCAAGCAACTTCATGTTGTATAGGGGATCCTCCCTCGTCGCCAATACGAGGTTCACATCGGCATCACGGAGGATAGCCACGACGGAGTCGCAAGGAAACTTATGAAGATCGAACGTGGCATGGTCATCCTTGAACACACCTTTCACCACCTTACCGTCAACGATCTTGTCAGGACACGACCTGTTGCTATGCAGGTGACTCGTGATTACCCTCCCAGTGCGGACCAGTTGTTTCACCCCTTCAAGGAAATTGAAACCATAGAGGCAGCTTGAGATCCACAGATGCCCGACGTCGAGACAGAAATAGATATTGGAATGCAAAGCCACCAGCCGTTCCATGCCGCGTGGGGTCTGACAGAGACAACCCACTCGTGGATTGAGATTCTTGATGGCGAGTTTCAGGCCATTCTCTTCACATTTCTTCGCTACTTTGACGAGCTGGACCATCATGCGCTCAAAATAGGAGAGATAGTCGGGTGTATCAATATACTCACGATTGCAGATGGCTTCATCTTTCTTCCAGATGAAAGGGGAAAACTCCTCGCTGTTGAGAAACGACCGCCGTTCAAGATTTCCGGTCGGCATGAGTTTGTTCGTGGCATAGCCTGGATTCAACACGAGGATCGACGCACCGAAGGAACGTGCGATCTCGATGCTCGCATCCAAAATCTCATAGCTTTCGGCGAGAACCTTCGCGTCTCCGCTGGCAAAATTGGGGAATACCGAGCTATGAGGACATCCCACATGGACCGAGGGTATCCTCTTGCTGACGACAGGCTTCAATTCGTGCAACAGCCACGGGGACAACTGGTATGAGAGCTCGAACCGGGTGAACCGGCTTACGGCGGGATCATCGTATTCCATGATCAATACGAGGACTTCCTCCACCCTTTTGATTCCAATCAAAGAGATAGCCTGGATCATTGCAGATCATCCCCCGTCAGCACTTGCACACCCGTCTGTTCGAAAGCCGCCCGGGCATCTGCATCGATCGTGTCGGTGACAAGGATATCTATGGAACCCCAGTCACAGATCCTCGCAAGGGAATCCCTGCCGAACTTCGTTGAATCGACCATCAGGCAGACCTTGCTCGCGCTGTCGATCATGGCCCGCTTCGTATCGGCCTCTATCAGATTCGTGCAGGAGACGCCTCCGTTCAGAGAAAAACCTGACGCGCCAAGGAACAGGATGTCGGCGTGTATCTGGCGGAAACAGTCCCGCGCATAGTTCCCGATGGCCGACATGGATTGCCTTCTCAACGTCCCGCCCGCGATCAGAAGTTCAATGCTTTCCACGCTCATCAACTCCTGGATCACCAGCAACGAGTTCGTGGCGACCGTCAGAGAAAGATTGGTGATGTACCTCGCGAGATGGACCGTGGTACTTCCACTGTCAATGATGATGTTCTGTCCCGGCTGGACCAAGCCCGACGCAATCTTCGCGATCATTTTCTTCTGTTCGGTCCATTCATATATCGTGTTGGAAATCAGACGGACAAGATCCTGCCGCTCGGCGAGGATCGCCCCGCCATGTGTACGGACCAGCAGCCCTTTCTGCTCCAGATCATCAAGATCCGTCCGTACCGTCACCTTGGAGACGTCCAGGACTTTCGTCAGTTCTCCGACCTGTACACTCTCTTGTGCTTTCAGCATTTCCAGGATGGTACGTTTCCTTTCGGTTGAGTTCATGAACTCCTCCTTACATTGAAAGAAACCACCCATCCTGCATCCCCAAGAACTGTGAAAAAACAACTGAGGAAATAGGACAACGGTTCCTGTACAGTACCATCCTATCATAAAAGAAAGAAAACACAAATAAAGAAAACCGAGAGCAACAAAAATTCTCAGGAAGCACCATTCCATATAGGTCAGTGGGCATCAGACGGTGACAAATTCATTTTCTTGTTCAAGGTATCGGCAAAAGATGAAGAATCCCAGCAGCATCTTCGGCTCGAAACAATCTTCCGCTTCGATATTCCATCCCCCACAAAGCCCATGATGGATCAATTCGAAAACAATTCGCCCTTTCGCATCAAGCAACCGATAGTTCTGGCTGTTCAACATGCGGAGGCTGAAATCGGAATTCGGCCCCTTGATCAGAACATGGTCGACACAGGGAACCCGATAGATGGACCAGCCGACGGTATCCGGATCATCAGACTCCTCATATTCTGGCGAGCCCACCGCAAGGACTCCACCTTGCGGGTCCGTCATGGTATATCGTCGATTCCGGAGCGAGGTCCCCTGCCCCGTCATTTCAATGTTCGTCTCCAACTCCATCCTTCCGTCCGATGCGAACACCCTCTTCCGATTGCCAAGCGGGGACAGCTTCAGGAATTCAAGACGCACGGCAGGTCTGTCGTCCTCCACCGCGAACAGGTTGCCGGAACGGATGCAATATCTTGTCATGACGAATTCCCCCTATATGAATTGGTAGATGATGACACCGGCCAGCCCCGCGCCAGCCATGACGACGATAGGACCGAGCTTCAATTTCCGCAGGATGAAAAGCGCCACGGCGAAGATCCCGACCGAAACAAAATTGATATCCCTCCATGAAGCCGGCAGCCCACCGCCACCCCACAGGGCGAGGAAAAGGATCGACAGCCCCGCCGAAGCGATCATCGCCACGACCGCCGGGCGAAGACCTTGCAGGACGCCCTGCACCATGGAGAGCCGCCGATATCTGTAATAGAAGAACGCCAATGTCATCACGATGACGCAGGAGGGGACTATGCACCCCAGGGTCGCGATCACCGCGCCGGGAATCCCAGCCACCTGGATACCTACGAACGTAGCGGAATTGATCGCGATCGGCCCCGGGGTCATCTCCGCGATGGTGATGATATCGGCGAACTGCGTCATGGTGAGCCAGGAATGGATATCCACTACCTGATGCTGGATGAGGGGCAACGCCGCATACCCGCCGCCGATGCTGAAAAGCCCGATCTGGAAAAAGCTCCAGAGCAATTGCAGGTAGACCATCACGCTCCCACCTTTTTGGTTCGCTCGCTATGGAGCGTATCCATCGCACCGATCACCCCGCAGACCAGGATGACCAGGATGATGTTCACCTTGAAGAAATATACTGCGACGAAGGAGGCGACCAGTACGACCAGCGGCAATAACCGACGTGAACTCAGCACCGTCCTGCCCATCGTCAGGACCACATCGCAGATGACAGCGGCGACACCGGCCTGCATCCCCTTCATGACCATGTTGACGATCGGATTGCTTCGAAAGGCCGCATAGAAGAACGAAATGACCGAAAGGATGATCATGGGAGGCAGGATGGTCCCAAGAACAGTGATCAACGAGCCGAGGATCCCCCCGACGTGGTAGCCGACCAGTATCGACGCATTCACCGCCATCGCCCCAGGGGAAGATTGCGCTATGGCGGTAATATCCAGCATCTCCTGTTCATCAATCCACTTCAACTGTGTGACGAACTTCTTCCGCATCAACGGAATGATGACGAACCCACCGCCGAACGTAAAGGCGCTCAACTGGAACGTAGACCAGAACAGCTTCACATATTTCTTTGTATCGCGAGCCATGTTTTTCACCTCGACCCAACTGTACCTCTTGATGAATAATATGTGAAATAATATTATTATATTGAAATCATAAGCATTTACTTATAATTAAGGAATCAGGTATACGGAGGTAGCGGAATGACTGTACGGCACATGAAGGTTTTCCTCGCCGTCTGTGAATCGGGGAACAACACGACGAAAGCGGCCGAGCGTCTCAACATGACGCAACCTGCGGTCAGCCTGGCCATCAGCGAGCTGGAAAGGTACTATGGTGTCCAGTTGTTCGACCGGATAGCCCGACGGCTGTACATCACCGAAGCGGGAAAGGCATTCCAAGAATACGCCCTGCGGATATCCTCGTTGTTCGACGACATGGAAAAAGGTCTGCGCAACTGGGATTCCTTCGGGGTACTCCGTGTAGGCGGCAGCATCACGATTGGGTCCCAGTTCATGCCGAGTTACGTAGAAGCCTATTCCACGGCATATCCCGAGGTTGACGTGCGTGTAGAGATCGGTCCTTCGGACCAAATTGAACGACACCTGATGAGCAACGAACTCGACCTGGCGTTGATCGAAGGGGTCGTCCATTCAGAAAATCTGCTCACCGAAGAGTACATGGAGGATTCATTGGTCGTCATCGCCCCGGCGAAAGCTCCTTTTCAACCAGGGCGGATACTTACCGTAGAGGAGTTCAGAAAGCAACGGTTCCTGTTGCGGGAGTTCGGCAGCGGCACCAGGGACTTGTTCGACCATGTCATCCATGCCGCGGGATTCTCCATCACTCCGGTATGGGAGGCGATGAGCACGACCGCATTGGTCAATGCGGTGATCAAAGGACTTGGGATAGCGGTCCTGCCGACCCGCATGGTATCAGGACCGATCAAAAAAGGACTGGTCAATGCGCTCTCCGTCCAAGGACTTGAATTCAAGCGGCATTTCAGCGTCGTGCATCACAAGGACAAATACCTGACGCCGTTTGCGAAAGCGTTCATCAAGCTCTGCAAAAACTATGAGCTCGACTATCCGCTTCCCAAGTACAACGATCTGTTCTAGTCCGCCCGGAATCAATAATGGGCGTAACCCGCCGCTACATATCTGTCGGAGATCGCATGGATGGCGTTCTCCATCTCCTTGCAGAGTTCCGGAGTACCGGCGACGACCTCCCAACGGGTCATGGCGTCTTCGCTTCGGGATATCCTATGGGAGACCTGGCACCAGGGACCGGAGATTTCAGTAGAGGCATCGATCTTCTCAGGCAGCCCGAAACGCATCAACGCCGCGTCCAGATCACTACCGTCATCCATCGTCTTGATCAAAGAGGCTCCGCGACGTACCATCTCCTGCTCTACTTCGGCAAGTACCTGTTCCATCTTTTCCGGGGCCGCCCCGAAGAAACAGGGCCATTCCCGCACCCGATGGACTTCCCTCTGATGCGCGATCATCCGTTCATACTGCTCAGGGTGCGTCGCCCACATCCGGGCGGTCAGCATGGTAAAGAACAAGGTGTTCTCAGTTGCCGCGAAACCCTTGCTCCAATCTTCTGGATCAATCGGGAAGTTCATGTAATAGTGGGCGGATTCCTCGGAGGCCGCGAGATACTGTCGATGAAAATTGGTGAGAAGCTTCTCTTTGATGAAAGAATGGCCGTTTCTGATCAGGTGTATGCCGATCCCCGTCTTGGCCAGGTCCACCATGGCCGTAGGGATGGCCTTTACATCGGAATAGATCTGAGGATCCCAAGCTCCGGTGAACACCCCTTGCTCATAGGCGCGATGAAAGATTGATTTCAGTTCCGGAGCGAGTATCGCCATATTGAAGCCAGGGGCGACCTGCTCCCCTTCGCTATCCATCAGATCGACGCGGTCGCCGTCCCCGTCATAGCAGAAACCGAACGCATAGTTTCCCCGTTTCATCTCATCCCAAGTAGGCTGGATGCTGCTGATGATGATCGGATTCGGGTCTCCCGCGGGAAACTGTCCGTCGGGCACAAGGTTCCGGCTCTTGAGTTTCGCCCCCGCGATATCGAAGGCCAGCGCGACATCCACTCCGGCTCCACCGCACAGGAAGTCGGCCAGGACGGGGACTCCCGCCAGATCATTGGGTCGGACTCCGGCGAGTTTCATGGAATAATCAACGTAGGAATCGAGATATCTGATGATCTTCACCGATCCACCGGACGCCAGCTTCGCCTCTTTGGCTTCGAGGTAGAACCCCTTGATACAGGTCAGCCCCCCCGAGGGTCCACACCCCATGGCAATCGGCTGCATGTTCGGAGCCAATAGTTTCATGCCGATGTATCCGCCGGGGTTATGGCTGGCGGTGAACATGATGGCGGCGGCATCGGTATTCTGCATGCAGGAATAGTAGAACAGGCAGGTGGACTCTTGCAGAGGGTTCACCAAAACGGTCATTCCCATGCTGGGGAGGATATCAAGCGCCATCTGCATGAGATGAGGAGCTCCCAATCGGGCGTCACGGCCGAGGACTACTTTTCCAACCTTCAGGACTTCCTGAAAGTATCTCCCTACGGCTACGATCAGCCGACGGGAAAGGGTATCGTTCAAAAGGTTCACTTTGGTACGTATATCATAGGCTTTGAACATCCCGAGATTCAGGTCCTGAGATTGAGTCGAATCATGTTCCATGGGTATTTTCCTTTATGTGCTTCTGTATCTCTATCCTACAAGCGAAATGAGATTTTGGCAAATAAAAACTCAGAAAAAGATAAACAAACGAAGAAAATTTTATCTAATCAATTGCCATTGACTTTCGTTTTCTTGCTAGTGCGGGTTTTCTGCATTTCCAGGAACCTGTCGAGGAGTATATTTTATTTGCGGGATGGAGACAGAGGGGGGGGAGACCCGTCACTTTACCGCTAGATCCATTACCTTCATAAAAATCAAACAGCCCTCTCTGGAACCGATCATATCATGGCGGGAACGTACCAGCCCGAGACGTAGATGCGCCCGAATGTGGATGCTTTATGGGTAGACGTGGTGTTCGCATGGGTAGACGTGGACTCCACCCCGGGACACGTGCTTTCTGATGCGTACACGTGGTCGTAGACGTGGTGCTCGCCCCCCTACACCTGCTTTCCGAGGCGTACTCGTGGACTCCATCTTGATCACACCTATCGGCCCATATCAAAGGATACCTGAATGGAGAAACGCCTGTATCAAGCCTGGCCTGCGCAAAATCAAGTACAGACCTTGCATCTGATCCATCGAAAGGGGTATCTTGCGGTATAGGAAACACACGCACAAAGGAACCGGACATGCGCAAGAAAGAGAAGAGACAAAGAACTCCGCTACGACAACTGATCAAGGAACGCAAGCCTATATTCCTCATGTACTTGATACTCCGGATCCTAGTCGTCGGAGTCATGATCGCCCAGATCTTCAACGGTAATTTCGAGAACGTGTTCCTCTGTGTGCTGACGCTGGTCCTCTTCATGATTCCCAGTTTCATCGAATCCAACTATGGAATCGACATCCCAGATGTACTGGAAGTCATCATACTGCTGTTCATATTCGCCGCCGAAATCCTCGGTGAGATCAGTGCCTACTATGTAGCGTATCCGTTCTGGGACGCGATGCTACATACGGTCAACGGATTCCTCGCCGCCGCCATCGGTTTCTCCCTGGTGGATATTTTCAACAGAAATGAGAAATTCACTTTCTCCCTCTCCCCCGCCTTCCTGGCGATCGTGGCATTCTGCTTTTCAATGACCATCGGAGTACTGTGGGAGTTCTTCGAATTCGCGATGGACTGGTTTTTCCGCATGGACATGCAGAAGGATACAGTGGTACGTGCGATCAATACCGTCATGCTCGACCCGACAGCCAGCAACAAGGTCGTCCGTATCAACAACATCACCTCGGTGATAGTCAATGGTCAGGACCTTGGGCTTGGGGGATATCTCGACCTCGGATTGATAGACACGATGAAAGACCTTTTCGTCAACTTCATCGGAGCCGTAGTGTTTTCCGTCATAGGTTTCTTCTACGTCAAGAAACGGGGACAGGGACGGTTCGCGAAGCAGTTCATCCCACAGGTGACGGGAACTCCGATGAAGAAAGCCAAAAGCAAGAAGAAGCAGGCCCGCAAGGAGCAAGCGGACAGGGAGAAACTGGCGCGGCAGAACGATCAGAAGAGTCATCCGACTACGGAATAAGGGAGAATCCTTCAGGAACTAGCGAACCACCAGCCCCAACAACCTAGCGAAATCGGCGGCCTGGAAGGTATTGACGATGGCCCCCCGCAACTCCATATGATTGTCCGAAACCAACAGGTTCTCGATCTCGCAATGGGAGAAGTCGATCCCCTTCAACGGAGTCTTGAAGAAATCTGTGTTGACGAAACGAACGTTTCGCCATTCGACCGACTTCAGCTTGCATTCGGAAAAAATGGCGTTGTGCATCTCGCATTCGGTGGCGTTCAGCCCCTGCACCGTCGATGAATCCCAGTTGGAATACTGTAGGTTGCTGTTTTTCAGGACCATCTGCTTCATACTGCCTTTGGTCAGGTTCACACCCATCCATTTGGAGGAATCGACCTCGCACCGGTCGAAGTAGGCATTGGAACAATCACTATTGGAAAAGTCGCAGTCCAGAAACAATACATCGACGAAACCGCAGCGCGAGAACTGGCACCCGATGAACCTGCAGTCCTCGAAGATCACATTGCGGAAATAGATTCCCGACAAATCGGAGTCTTCAAGGAACACCCCTTTCACATGACAGCGCTCGATGTCAACGCCATCTTCCCGGGCGGTCAGGCAAAGCGGAACAAGACTGGTAACGACATTGTCATCAGGCATGACATCTGGACGGCGGCATTTCATCGGCGAACTCCTTATCGTTGTAACCGGAAACCAGAATCATACCACTCTTTTCCCCTGCGTGTCTCCCTCTCAGGACCTGACGGAAGCCACGATCATCCTTACTTCTCCGTCGATGGCTCGGATTCGATATCGCCCAACGCAGGAGGGGACGACGCAGGTTTCAGCATAATGAATTTCAAACGGTTCAAAAGACCCATCGACACTCTCCAGCGATGCGATACGACCGGAGACGAGATTCAGGACATCCATACCGTCACCCATCCTGACCTCACACGCAGTCGAAGTCGTATACCGCCGGGTCTCGATGAATTCCCATTCGTGCAGACCGGTCCGTTCCACGGTCCCTGAGGCATCTGAGGACAAGAGCCGTTCCTGGTGGACCAGATTGTCCATGACCCAGCCGGTCGTGCGGTCCCATTGGATATTGTTCAGACCATGCTCGATATGAATCGGCCGAGGCAACCCATCCAGTCCCAGACGCCCCCAGTCCCATAACTTGAAAGTGAAGATATAGGGCGTCGCGCTGATCTCCAGCACCATGGTGTTCCGGCCGGAGCAATGGATGGTCCCGGCGGGAATCAGAATATGGTCATGCTTCTTTACAGGAACCTTGTTGACATATCGCTCCACATCAAACCGGGACGCACCAGCCTGGGCTTGCTCCAGATCCCTCCGCATCTCGATAGGATCGACACCTTCCTTCAGACCGATATATACGCAGGCGCCTTCTTTCGCATCCAGGATATAGTAGCTCTCATCCTGTGTATAATGCATTCCGAAGGATTGCTGAATGTATTCCGTAAGCGGATGCACCTGCAAGGAAAGATTCTGCCCCTCCATCGTATCCAGCAGATCGAACCGAATCGGGAATTCCCTGCCGAAACGAGCGAGGTTCCGATGCCCCAACAACGCCACGGGCTCCACAAGCGTCATGTCCATCATGGGCAGGGATACAGACCTGTTTCCATACTGCAAATTGATATTATTTTCCTCCGGGACGCCATCGAAACTCCAGGCATAGTTGTCCATGGCGGGGTCCAGATCAAAAACCTGCTTCATCCACTGTCCACCCCAGACGCCTGAATCGAAATAAGGCTCCATGCGGAACGGTTTCCGCGACGCCTGGGACATTCCTTCAAAGAAAGCCTCACGGGAGATCATCTTGGGATCGTCATCGTCGTTGCTGTCCAGGATATAGTCCATGGAAGAAAACAGTCTGTCCTTATGCCTGTCGGCAAGACGCCATTCAATGAAGAACCCCCGTTTATATTTCTGGAGGATCGGGGCTTCGGGATTGTCGGCGAGCCAGTTGGAAGCGCCAGCGCGGTAGCGAAGCTGTATCTCCCACCGGTTGATGTCGAAATACAGAAGACAATCGCCATGCGTCACAAGCGAAGCTCCGGTTCCGACGACCAGTACGATACCTTCCTGGACACTATCAAGCTCGTCGCGCATCATATCCTGCGAAGAAGGATCAAAGCAGTCCTGGAGTTTTTTCGATGTCATGTAGCCGAACACCCTGTCATCAAGCAGGGAGTCACGGAACAGGTCGTCCGTGATCTCCTGTGGATATCTACAGGCATCCGTATAGAAGGTCCGGCAGGCGTTGAGACCGGAGAGGCCGGCGGCGACCGCCCGCGGGGATACTCCTGGGTACAGATCGCAGACCATGACCGTCTTGCGGCGGTCTCCACATCGTTCCAGAAGCTTCTGGATAATTTCCGGATATCCTTCAGATACAGCGGAGGGAAGACCTGCGACCGTCGTCTTCGGTTGCAGGTCATAGTTGTGATAACTATGATATTCGTACATGTAATGCCACCTACAGTTTCACTGAGTATTTGTATTGATCACCAGGATAATAGCAGATCGAGAACTCTATCACCCGCTGATCGGGGTCATGACTTTTCCGTGTCCGTTTGAAAACAGGCATGCCGGGGCTGATCTGGAGGAATCGCGCAATTTCTTCATCCGCAAGGACAGCCTCCAAGGTGTCGGTCGCACTCGCTACGAGGATTCCCAGCTTTTCCGTGAGAAAACGATAGAGCGAATCCGAATAGCATTCAGAGGAAAGCGGCAGATTCCAGCAGGTGTTGATATAGGTATGTGAATACACCATCGGCACCCCCTTCGCACAACGGACTCTGGTCAGACAAAAGCATTTTTGGTCTTCTTCGATACCTAGTTGCAGAGCTACGGCCTTGCCGGGGAGCAATTCTTCCATGGAACAATAGCTTGTCGACATGGAGATTCCATGTTGCGCCATCTCCTCCGAAAAACTGATGACGGATTTCAGATGTTCATCAATCTTCTCGAAAACCACGACGGTCCCGATCCCAGGCTTGCCGACGACATATCCGGCATTCGTAAGATTACCCAGCGCCTGCCGTACAGTAATCCTGCTCACTCCGTAGGTTTCCATCAGCTTCGTCTCACCCGGCAAGATGTCTCCGTTCAGGAACTCTCCCTGTTCTATCTTTTCCTTGAGTATCATTTCCAATTGATGGTACAACGGCATTGAGCCTCGGGTTTTCTTCAGCATTTTTCCCACCTGTCGCCGGCATGCCCGGCAAGGCCTTGATACATTCCCTGGAAAATCCTCAAAGATGTATCACACTCCACCATGACCGTGATCCTATCGGCCTCGCAGAACATTTCCAACTCATTTCCAAACATGGAAAAGGATTTCGCGATCTGTCCACCTAAGACAAGAACATCCGGCTGAAACGAAACCAACAAAGGCCGCAATACATCCGCCAAGTTCTTTCCAAATTCTTTGAACACCTCTATCGCGGAACAGTCACCTCTCCTCGCAAGCTGATCCAACATCTTGCCGTCCAGTTCCTCGCCCAAGTGTTTCATGCTCAATGCGGTCAGTCCTCTCGCTGAGAGATAGTCGTCGACAGTCGCATCCTGGAACGGCAAGGAGTATATCCAGCCATGTCCGGGCACTCCATCGGTTCGCTCATCGACGATCCGGCCCTCCATGACATAGGCGGAACCCGTCCCGGTCCCAAGTACGACATTCAGGATCTTTCCTGCATGCCCATGTAACGAACAGGCCTGAACACCGAGCGCGAACGCCTCGACATCATGCTGGAAAAAAAACGGAACGCGCAGGTAGTCCGTACAGGGATCCTCATTCGCCAGCCCAACTCTCAGCAAGTCGGGAACCGACAGGCCGTAGATAGCGTCATACTTTTCAAGATTCCGCATCAGGCTCACACCATTTGAATAATCGAAGGGGCCAGGAAACGCCATGCAGATACCCCGGAGTCGATCTGAGGAGGACATCCCTCGTTTCTTGCGCAGGATGACGGAGACCAGATTGGAGAAGATGGCATCGGCGGATTCCTTCGCACATGAGGGATACTGCTCAACCCCTCCAAAGCATTCTCCCTGCCGAATGAGGACACCGGCCTTGATATTCGTACCACCGACATCCAGCATGATGCAATAATCCATCTCTCTTCTCCCCATAGTCCCTGACATGGAATCAGAGGCAGTGCGTAACACAGTCCATCATGAGAGTGAATACACCATGGTTTCAAATATTATGACATTATAATATTATGCTTATACTGATCTGTCAAGATAGATTCAAAATATACGGAACAGGTATCCGAAGAAAACAACGGATACCTGTTCCGGTCGGGAATCCAGACCATGGGAAAACTATATCATCCTTCAATACCGCGACCGACAAGATGGGTCAGGACACATCATGTACTTGCCATGCGATCACCCCATCTTGTTGTAGAACAGCGCCTTGAATACTGCGTTCACACCCTCGAACACGAATACGATGCCGACCATCAGGCCCAACGCCATGGCGGTGGCCACAGGTGAGAACAGGGTGATGAACCCGAAGGCGATCATCAGGATTCCAAGCGCGAGCAACCAGCCCCATCCAGAGACGCCGAGCTTCTTCAGATCGAACGAGTTGATCAGTCTGGTGATACCGGTCATCATCAACCAGAAACTGAAAATGAAGGGAATGACCATGGCGGTGAAGAACTGATCGAAGATCATGATGAACGCCAATAGAATCGTCAGAATGCCATCAGCAAGAAACCAACCGGCTCCTGAGATGGAATTGCGACAATTCGCGTACATGACGATATCGGAGATACCGGAGATCAGCATGATGATACCGACCATCATGGTAAGCGTGGCATACGCAAGGCCCTGGTTGCCGAGGCAGACGATCCCGGCGATGATCATGAGAATACCGCAGATCAACCAAAGAATGCGAGCTCCAAAGTTTTTCATATGACTACTCCTTGCTAGTGCGTTCCGGCACTATATACACTATGAATATCGTCATATGGGAAATAATCGGCTAGTGACAGCCGTCGTTTCAGTCTTTTTCTATTGTCGAACCAGTCAGATCAGACACAGAGGAACCACGAATCAGCGTACAGTCCTGGATGATCCGTCGGGGCGCGACATGGCTTTTGTTCTGGATCAGGTCCAGCAACTGCCTCGCCGCTTTCTTGCCAAGTTCCAGGTCCCCCATATCCACGCGGGTGAAATCATTCTGTCCGGTATACGACCATTCCGGGGAACCGATCAGAACGACGGAAACATCCTCCGGGATGGAAAGCCTCTTCTCGCAAAGGTATTTCACTCCCCCCTTCGCCTGCATGTTGAAACCATAGAAGATGGCGGTGATATCGGGATGATCCCGCAGCAATTTCTCCGTCAGATGATAACCTGCCTCCGCGGAAAACGCCCCGTTCTCTGAGTAGACGGTCGCTTTACCGACGGTCGCATCATACGTGGCCCGCTCACGGGCGTCCAAGTCCGCAATCCCGGAATCCCAACCTACATAACCGATCGCCTTGTGTCCCATCGCGACCAGATGCTCCGCACCGACGAAACCGCAGCCATAGTTGTTGGTCGTAACCCAGAAATAGTCTTCAACACCCTCCAAGGGGCGGTCGACGACGACCATCTTCATGCCGACCCGCCGGACCATCTCGGTATTCTCCGCCCCTTTCCTCGTGGGGGTGACGATGATACCGTCCACCCGTTGCTCCAGCATCCTGCGGATGATCTCCTTCTCCCGCTCGGTGTCATCGAACGTATCGCAGATGATCAGATCGTAGCCGTGCTGCACGAACAGGGCCTCCGCGGCGACGACCACACGGGTAAAGAACTGGTTCTCGAACTGCGGAACCAGGATCGCAATAAGTTTCCTCTCCTTCCCTTTCAGGGAGGAGGCACCGTTGCATTTTATGTAGTTGAGCTGATTGGCCGCGTCAAACACCTTCTTGCGGGTATCGTCACTGATATAGCGGCCACTTTTATTGTTGAGGACATAGGAGACGGTCCCGACTGTCGTCCCCGCAAGTTCAGCTACGTCTTTCAACGTGACATATCCCGCCATACCGGTATCCTTCCTTCGCCGTGGGTGACATGCAAACGTTTGTCCACTGAGAACCAGGCAAAAAGAAACGTCACCCATAGCTTTACACAAACTGATATTTTCCGTGTAGGACTATATTACCACAAGGGAACAGGAAGGTGTCAACCGGAACCCAAAAGGAACCGGCCTCATGTCGGAAAGAACACAAGGCCGGATTTCCCCGGAGTATCTGAATCTGTCGCGCTACCCGCCGATCCACATGGAAGCGAGCGCTCTGCGTCACAGCCTCATTTCTTCACCCAATTGGGGAAGGAGAATTCCCCTCTGTAGTTCGAGGCGTTGTACATGGGGTATTTGTAGGGGACGTACTCCCCCTTGCCGGAAAGCGGCACAGGACGATCCTGCGTATATACCCACAGGCTCTTGCGATCCCATAGGATGATCTCGTCACGGGCGTCGCCGGTCACGTCAAGGACCTCGGCGCAAAGTACGGGATGCCCATCGTCAGGGAATGTGACGACCACTCTCCCTTCCCCGTCGATCAGCCCGCCATGAACGCAATCCCCGTTGAGCAGCACCAGATCGACTCCGGAGCCGTTCCAGTTGACCGGGGATATCACATTGCCATTGCAGAGCATCTCCTTGTGCCAGAGCTCACGTCCTTTGCAATCGTACATGTACACGATGCCGTTGCTGCCCCAGTATGTAGTGGTACAGATCTCCAGCCCGGCTTTCTCAGGACAATAGTTGCCGGTACTGATCCGCTGTCCATGCCCGTTGATATCCCTCATGATGATGTTCCCCTGCTTGTCCACCAGCATGAAGCCTTCCCAGCCAGAGACGATGGCGAGGAATTCCTCCCGATCGGGATCCATCTTGCCGATGATGATCTCATCGGTATGGTCCCGGTCTATCGGCAATGACCACAGCAGCTCGCCGTCGCTATCGACCATGTTGTAGCAGCTGAAGATCTCATCCTTGCCGTCACCGTTGAAATCATACCCATATGGGAAATGCCCGGTATTGCATTTCGAGAACTTCCATTTCAGATTCAGGTCGCTGTCGTAGACCCACAGGCGGGAATACCGGTCCTTGACGAGGAGATCAGAAGGACGGTCCTTGCCGGAGACGTTCACGATGCGGATGGCGTCCACATTGAGGCGTTCGAACGCATACTTGCCGAATTCAAGACCGCAGACCCCCTCGGGCGGGTCGATGTTTTCAGGGGTGGGAATCGACTTCTTGACTTTGCCGGTTCGACCGTCGAGGATGAATATCGTGAAATCCCAAGAGGTGATCACTTCATCGAACCCATCGCCATCGATATCATAGATCTGGAACGGGAGATCAGTGGTCAGCTCGATGACATCCTCATCATCCCTCGGCTCCCCGATCTGCCACAGGACTTCCCCGCTTTCGAGACTTACCGCCGTCATGCAGCTGATGAAGGGATACCGGTCCTTGTAGACCCGCCTCTGATGCTGGCAGATGACGAAAAAGAGTTCAGAGGTCCCTGTCAGATGACCGAAACGAAGCTGGCGACCGGCACCGAAATTCTTCAGGTCGATACTCTTGTACAGTACAGGCTGGGGATAGACTTCCCTGCGTCTGGAAAGCAGATGAGCTTCCTTGTCGCGGGACTCCATCAGCCTCTGATACGCAGGTTCCTCCATGCGGACCTCGATGTTCCGATATTGGGTCGGCATACAGGCGCACAGTGCGACGCAACCGGTCCCATACCGGGAATCAGCGGCCTCCAACACCAGCTTCCCATCCAGGAAACAGCGGAAGGAACTCCCCTCCGCAGCTACCGCCAATGTATGGAAAACGTCACAATTCCATTCGATATCGGCATGGGCGAGTACGGTTCGTTCCAGCTTGTCCACCCGATGAAGCTCCACCCCGCCGGAAACAAGAAAGAATCCATAGTGCATCATGCTCGTCTGATATCGGAAAAGGACGCCACAGATTTCCTTGGCGGTCAGCGCCCTGAGTTCCGTCGAAACAATATAGTCAGTCCAGTCGATATCGCCGGCACGCAATACAGGAACGGCCGCTTTCTCCATGGGCTTGGTCACACGCATCTGTTCCATGCAATGGGTTCCATCCATGAACGGCGCGGTGACAAGCCAGGACGGTCCTTTGTATTCCCAGTTCGCTATCGGATCGAACCATTGCCCCTTGTACCCCTTCTCCACACAGAAATGGTATTCTCCCATCGCCGAGTGGTCGGGATCATAGGGGAACGGTCCCAACGGAAAACTTGAGAAATCATCGGACAGAACTATATGTGACGTTTCCAATTTACAACTCCTTGCTTACGGTCGACGGCTTCCTGTGCTTTTGCGTTTCGTCCCTTACCATCGTACTAATGAAGGAACGTTCACGGGCAACCCGGAAGCGATCGACTTGTTGGCGGCGATTCCCGTCAAGGCTGATTTGATGCCATCGACATAATCCGCGGCCCGGTGAAACCTGTCATACGGGGGTTCCGGCAGGAAGATATCGTCAAGCAACGCCGGATCACCGCCGCCATGACCGCCGGCCTTCGTCTCGACAGGGACATCATACGGAGCCGCGAACAAAGGACAGACCCTGATCTTGTGATAGACTGTGGCGCCTTCGTCCTTCTTGTCGCCCCCCGCATTGATATACGGTTTCTCCAGCGCGGTATATTCAATCCGCCCGTTCGTCCCGTTGATAGCGACATTGAAACCTTCCCAGGGCATGTAGGAAGTCAAGGAATAGGACATCTGTACGCCGGTCCTGTATTTGACAAGCACATTCATGGTATCCTCGATGCTGATATCGTCGCTGAAGACGCTCCGGTCACGGATGTATCCGCTGTCGGCTTCGGCGTCGAGATAGAGGCCTTTGAGCGTAGGATTGCTTTCCATGTCGATGGCGAACGGGTCATCCTTCGCGGCCTCGCTTCCGTGGCAACGGGAGTAGAACTTGTTCACTCCACGGCTTTCGGCGGCGGCGCGACCATAGAAATTGAGGTCGCCGAACGCGAATACCGTCTCTGGTTCCGTACCGAGCCAGAAATTCACCAGATCGAAGTGATGGGTCGCCTTATGTACCAGCAGTCCCCCGCTGTTGATCTTGTTGCGGTGCCACCGGCGGTAGTAGTCGGCTCCATGACTGGTATTGAGCAACCATTCGAAATGGACGGAGGTAACGGCACCGATGGCTCCATCCTCGATCAGTTCACGGACTTTCGTATGATGAGGCGCGTACCGGTAGTTGAACGTGACGCGGACACTCCTGCCGGTCCGTTTCTGGGCGTCGATGATTCGCTGGGCCTTCCGTTCGTCCGTGGTGATCGGTTTCTCGGTAATGACATCGCAGCCCTTCTCCATGGCTCGGACGATATAGTCGTCATGGGTCCGGTCTATCGTCGTCACGATCACCACGTCGGGTTTCTGTTCATCGAGCATCTTCTCAAAGTCCTCGGGAGCATAGGTCGGAACTGGGTCATAGCCCAAAGAGGCGAGAACATCGTTGGAATAGTTCATCCGGGTGGGACTCTGGTCACAGAATGCGACGAGTTCATTGATATCGCGATAGGTGGTAGCGATCGCTTCATAATACATCCTGGCCCTTCCGCCAGTACCGACCTGCGCATAACGGGTTTTCGCCATATATCGTTCCCCTTTATTTTCTCTGAGAGACAGTGCCTATAGTATAGAACCACATACGAAATAGGTCGTTATCCAAAAAATAAAAGAAGTTGTCTTTTTCCGTATATTATATGTATCAAAAATTCAGTAGTCGGTACGAATCACCTTTCTGACCTTGGCGCTGTATTCAGAAGGAGAGACCTTCGCGTGCTGTTTGAAAAACCGCGAGAAATACTGGAGGCTTTCAAAACCGAGGTTCCAGGAGATCTCTGAAAGAGACAGCTCGGTATGCTGTATCAGCCGCTTCGCCTGCTCGAACCGCAGATGGTTCACATACTGCACGGCGGACATCCCCAGTTCCTTCTTGATGGTCCGGTAAAGGTAGTCCTGATTGTATCCGCAGCCATCGGCCAGTTCCTTGAGGGAAAAGTTCCGGTTGATATTCCTATATATATACTCGTTGGCCGATTCAATCACCGGGGAGAGTTTTCCTGCCGGCATATCTGGCCTGACGGTGGTACTGTCGAACGCAACGACAGAACGGTCTGAACAGATCCTGGACATCAGCACAAGGCCCTCCAGCAACAAGGCATTGCTCATCATCTTGTAAGCAAGTACTTTACGCTGGCCTTCAAGCACGATATGGGAGAATATGTTGAAAATCTGTCGGTCTCGGTCCTGGAACAGCGTGTCGATATTGTCGAACTGAGCGATCAGATCAGGGTCGTCGGTCATGAACTTGATCTCAAGCGTCTTCATCCCTTCAGGAGAGATGACGTTGAACACATGGCGGCAATCCTTACGGAGGAACACGATGTCCCCGGAGTTGATCACGAACCGGGTGTCGTCCACCCCGATAGAGGCGGATCCTCCATATACAAGCTGGATCTGGTAGTCGTCGGTGTGCTGGTGCAACGCCACGCCGCCACCCATGCGGTAATGGAAACGGCCTGAGAAAGTTATCTTGCAGTCCATGATGGTTCCTCGCCTGTCTTCGGTATCACCACCAGTCCCCTTTCCTGCAAAAGAAAGACGATGGCAGAAACCATTATAGCACAATTTCGGGCTTATTGAACTTTTTCGGCACAAAATATCGTAGCAAAAACCTACGGAAAATCACAAACAATTTTCTCATTATGATAACAATGGTCTGCGACTTCGGCCTTATACTGAGAACAAAACTAGTCCAGCAAACCATATCCATCCTGTGAAGCATCCATTACGATGATCCGCAGAGATAGAAAGGAGGAGCAATGAATGCTTTCATGAAAAAAGGGCTCTTGGTCGTTCTGTTCGTCGCAATGAGCCTCTCGATGGTCTTCGCCAACGGGGGTAAGGAGACTTCAAAAGAACCTACCCTCGTCCTGGCCACCGCTGACAACACCTATGGGTTGAGCACCGATCCGGCTCTTCAGCAGGCCATCACCGACTTGATCAAAGAGAAAAGCGGAGTCAGCGTCTCACCGATCATCCCACCTTTGGCCAGTTATTCCGACAAACTCGCGACGCTCGTCAACAGCGGCGACGTACCTGACGTGTTCTCCGTGGCCCAGGCCATGGTCAAGATTCCCCAGATGGTCGCCAGGGAGCAGCTGCTCGACCTGACCGACTACATAAAGGACTCCGACAAGCTATCCCAGCTCAACCAGTCGATCTTCGACACTCCGTCTATTGATGGCAGACTCTATTTCATCCCCTACAACTATCCGAAGTCCAAAGGCATCTATATCCGCCAGGACATCATGGACCAATACGGGATCAACCTCTCATCCACCCCGACCACCGAAGAATTCCTCACCGAGATGAAGAAGCTCGTCGGAACCGGTATCACTCCGTTCACCTTCCCCAAGTGGGTAGACAACTTCCAGTTCTTCTACAATTCCTTCGGTGCCTGGGGAGGCATCCTTCTTGAGGACGGCCAGTACGTCGATGGATTCCAGACGCAAGAGATGCAGGATGCCCTCGCCTATCTGCACAGACTCTATGCGGAAGGGGTGCTCAACAAGGAATTCATCACCACGGAAAACAGCCAGATGCGTGAAAAGACCTACACCGCGCAGTCAGCCGCGGATATCGACTATATCACCAATTACATCAACTACGTCCAGCAGACCGCCGCGGCTGGCAAACCGACCGAGATGCATGTGATCTACGAACTGATCGGACCGAACGGAGATGGCGGCGCCTTGAACGAAGCCACCCAGACCGCATGGGTCATTTCAGCAAAGACGAAGAACCCTGATGAAGCGTTCAAGCTCGTAGAGACCATCGTCACCGACCCGGACCTCTACCCGGCGTTCTATGGTATCGGCATGGAAGGTTCCCACTATACCCTGGATGAGAACGGCAATATCGTACCGACCGCGAAAGCGTCGAACTCCGGCTACAAGTATACCTTGAACTACCTCTCCGACTCCTTCCTGAACATCGATATCGAGAACCTGCCGTTCACGTTGAACCCCGGCATGATCGATGGACTGTATCAGCAGAGAGCGCACATCCAGGCAGTTCAGGACCACCTTGGACCGAACCATGCTTCCGATGTCCCCGTCGGAGTCTCCGATGCCTACGACAGGGTCTCCCCGTCCATCAAGAGCACCAGGGAATCGATCGCGGCGAAAATCGTCATCGGTACCGTAACACTGGAGCAGGGCATGGCGGAATACGCGAACTTCTGGAAGAGCATCAACGGACCGCAGATCCTCGCGGAACTCAACGCTTCGTTGACCAGATAACCGGAATCGTCCCCCTTGGACCGGTCGTCGCGCCCTCATGCGGCAACCGGTCTCTTTTTCTCCCCCACCGGGGTCGTCCGACTCCGGGCTTGATACTCTGAACCTGCGGAGGAAATACCCGATATGCAAGAACGAATGGACAACACCGAACAACTCTCTGCGGAGGAACGGGCGAGAAATCTGGTATCCCGGATGACATTGAAAGAGATGTTCAGTCAGTTGCTGCACAATTCCCCCGCGATCCCCAGACTCGGCATCCCCGCATACAACTGGTGGAACGAAGGTCTCCACGGCGCGGCGCGATCGGGTACCGCGACGGTGTTCCCACAGGCCATCGGCCTCGCCTCCATGTTCGATGAAAAGACGCTCAAAGAGGTCGCGACCATCGTATCGACCGAACAGAGGGCGAAATACAATGCGTTCTCAGAGAAAGAGGACCGGGGAATCTACAAGGGGCTCACGGTCTGGTCCCCGAACATCAACATCTTCCGCGATCCGCGCTGGGGACGCGGACAGGAAACCTACGGAGAGGATCCTTTCCTCTCTTCTCGTCTGGGCGTCGCTTTCATCGAAGGGCTCCAAGGCGAGGATCCGCATATCCTCAAGACAGCTTCCTGTGTGAAGCATTTCGTCGCCCACAGCGGACCGGAACCGGAACGACACCATTTCAACGCCGTCGTCTCGCCGAAGGATATGACGGAGACGTACCTATCGGCCTTCGAGGCCTGTGTCAAAGAGGCGGGAGTGGACGCTGTGATGGGGGCCTATAGCGAAATCAACGGAGAGCCCTGCTGCGGCACAAGCCTGATCCAGACATTGCTGCGCGATACCTGGGGTTTCAAAGGCATGTTCATCTCCGATTGCTGGGCAATCAGGGATTTCCATGAACAGCACAAGGTCACGAAGAACGCAGAAGAATCGGCGGCGCTCGCGCTGAACAGCGGGTGCGACCTCAACTGCGGATGCACCTTCCTCTCCTTGGAGAAGGCATATCAGAAAGGGCTCGTATCACGGGAATCCGTGACCGAAGCATGCATCAGAGTGATGACCACACGTTTCAAGCTCGGGCTGTTCGATACACAGGGACCGTATTCGGACATTCCGTTCTCCGTGGTAGCCTCAATCCCCCATGCGGACAAGGCACTGGAGGTGGCGAAAAAGTCGATCGTACTGTTGAAGAACGAAAGCTCGTTCCTTCCTTTGGATGGCGCCAGTCTTGGTTCTATCGCCGTCATCGGCCCCAACGCGGATTCCCGGCAAGCCCTCTGGGGAAACTACCACGGGACATCGCAACGCTATACGACCATCCTGGAGGGAATCCGCCAGATAGTCCCCGATACTGTCCGGGTGTATTACTCGGAAGGCAGCGCGGTCATCAAGGACAGGGTCGAGCGACTGGGAGAACCGAACGACAGGATCGCGGAGGCCGTGACCGTCGCGGAACTGGCCGATGTCGTTGTCCTGTGCCTTGGTCTCAACGAGATCGTCGAAGGGGAAATGCACGATGACGGCAACGGAGGCATCGCCGGAGACAAGAAGGACTTACGTCTTCCCGCCTGCCAACGGGAGCTGCTGGAAGCGGTCGCCGGAACGGGAACCCCGACTGTCGTCCTGCTCCTTTCCGGTGGAGCGATGGACCCGGAAATCGACACATATCCGAATATGCGGTCGCTCCTACAGTGCTGGTATCCAGGAGAAGCGGGAGGACTGGCCATCGCCCAGACGATTTTCGGAGAAAACAATCCGTCGGGAAAACTTCCCCTCACCTTCTATCGTGCCGATACCGTGCTTCCCGACTTCAGCGACTATTCGATGGCAGGAAGGACCTACCGGTATTTTGAGGGAACCCCGCTGTATCCGTTCGGGTTCGGCCTCTCCTACTCCCGTTTTCTCTATTCAGCTCCTACGGTGGAATATGAAGCGGAGGGTGTCCGTGTCGGCGCTCTGGTACGGAACGACAGTGACCGGAACGGAGAAGAAGTCACGTTCGCCTGGTGTCGGACGGATCATTCCGACGCACCGAAACATCCGGCCCTCTGCGGCTTTTCAAGAACGGCGCTACATGTTGGCGAGGAACGGAAAATCAGCATCCTGATACCTTGGGCTACTTTTTCCCTTGTCGATGATGCTGGCGGCAGACACCCGGTACCCGGAATATGGCGGATCGGTCTTGGAGGTCATCAGGGGGACGACTATAGCGTCGACCTGGCGGGAACAGAGATATTGGAAATGGACATAGATTCAAGCAGGAGAGACAGATATGAAGAGAAAAACTAAACAGGTCGCCGAATACGCGGTCAGAAACCCCTTGGGAGCCAGGATCAACAAGCAGAAGTTCCTGCTGCTCATGGTCATCCCGGGACTTGTCTGGTACCTCGTGTTCAAATATCTGCCCATGCTCGGACTGGGACTGGCATTCACCGACTACGGCTTCAGAGCGAAGGTTTCATTCATAGGGCTCCAGAATTTCAAGAGGTTGTTCACATCGGCCATCTTCTGGAACGCCTTCAAGAATACGATCATCATCAGCCTAGCCAATATAGTATTCTATTTCCCCGTCCCCCTGATCGTGGCGCTGATGATCAACGAGCTGAAAAGCTTCCGGGTGAAGAAAGGCATCCAGTTCCTCATCTACATCCCATACTTCTTCTCTTGGGTCGTCGTCGGAAGTATCTTCGTCAACCTGCTTTCCCCATCGTCCGGGCCGGTCAACGCCTTGATCACGGCGCTCGGCGGAGATCCGATCTACTTCATGGCCAGTACCGACCATTTCCGTTCAGTGATCGTCACTTCCTATATCTGGCGGCAGATGGGCTATGGCGCGGTCATCTATATCGCCGCCCTGACGACGGTCGATCCGCAGCTCTACGAGGCCGCCACGATCGATGGCGCGGGGCACTGGGGGAAATTGCTGCATATCACGCTGCCCAGCATGCGTTCCACGATCGTCACGATGCTGTTGCTGAACCTTTCCCATGTACTGATGATCTTCGAACAGGTCCTGGTCATGTACAACGCCGCCGTCTATGATGTCGCCGATGTATTGCAGACCTATGTCTACAGGGAAGGCGTCCTCTCCGGCGATATCGGCTACTCGATCGCGGTAGGAATGTTCACTTCGTTGATCAGTC
Organism: uncultured Sphaerochaeta sp.; assembly: GCA_964407735.1. Taxonomy (GTDB): domain Bacteria; phylum Spirochaetota; class Spirochaetia; order Sphaerochaetales; family Sphaerochaetaceae; genus Spiro-02. The sequence continues at coordinate 61,991 of CAYOWS010000010.1, forward strand.
TGTTCCTCGTCCTGTCTACGAACAAGGTCAGCAGCTGGTTCCTCGACGAACCGATTCTGTAGGGAGGAGACGACAACATGAAAGCACAAGTGAAGCATCAGGCGATCAAGGAATCGACTGGAAGAAAAACATTCAATGTCATCAACAAGATCATACTGGCTATGATCTGTCTGGTCATCGTCGTCCCCATCTGGAACGTGTTGATCACTTCGGTGGCGAAAGATATCGATGTCATGGGCAACAACTACCTGCTGTGGCCGACCTCCTTCACCATCCAGAACTATGTCCGTATCTTGCAGAGCGGATACATGCAGGCGTTCAAGAACTCGATTTTCGTGGCGGTCGTCGGTACGGTCCTGTCGATGGTCATCTCGATTCCGCTCGGATTCGCGCTTTCCCGCAAGGATCTGATCGGGCGTAGCTTCCTGATGAAGCTGCTGGCCTTCACGTTGGTGTTCGATGTCGGTATCATGCCGTTCTATATCGTCGTGCGGTCGTTGGGAATGATCAACAGTATGGCTGCGATCATCGTTCCGGTCGCGGTATCGACCTTCAACGTCATCATCATCAAGAACTACATGACCAGCATCCCGGAGTCCCTGATCGAATCCGCCCACCTCGACGGATGCAATGATTTCGGTATCCTGATCAAGATCGTCATTCCCCTTTCCGTTTCGATCATAGCGGCGGTCACGCTGTTCTATTTCGTCAGCTACTGGAACAGATACTTTGAGGTCATCATGTTCATCAACGATAGCCGCAAGTACACCCTTCAGGTCGTGCTCCGGGGCTTGATGTTCGAAGCGGACGATGCTTTGGGCGGCGGGAACTACGTCTACAACAACACCAAGATGGCCGTCATGGTCCTGGGCATGCTGCCGGTCCTGATCATCTATCCGTTCATCCAGAAGCATTTCGTCTCCGGGTTGATGATCGGAGGGGTGAAGGAGTAATCCCCTTACAGAAGAACGTCAACTGAAAAAAGCCCATCCCAAGATATATTCCTGAGATGGGCTTTTTCATATATCCAGAACAAGTGAACTTTCCCTGAAAATTTTTGTTGACATATGGGGAGAAGTGATTGATGATGCAAGTGTGATATATCACGTGATAATTTTCATTGAATAAGGAGAACCTAATGAAAAAACTCATTGTCGCAGTAATTCTCTGTGTATGTCTGGCGGTACCAGCCTTCGCACAAGGAAAAAATGAGTCTTCAAACTCGAAAACGTCGTCTGATGAGAAAACCTCTACCATATATCTCTGGACAGCATGGGCACCAGAGGCGGGTATGCAGGAAATCGTAGACAAGTTCATGGAGAAATATCCCCAGATCACTGTAGAGCTGGTCCAGTTCTCCAACAACAATGATGGAAACATAAAACTCGACACCACCCTCCTCGCGGGGAAAGGCATTGATGTATTTTTCAATTTCGGTGTCAACAGAGTCGATGCCAGAGCGAAAAAGAACCTGATGCTGGATCTGACCCCATATATCGCCAGGGATGGTTTTGATGTCGCCACGGAACTCGGAAACAGTATCTATCAGTACAATGATGCCTACTATAGTCTTCCAGCGACTTCCAACGCATACTGCGTCTGGCTGAACAAATCCATGCTGGAGGAAGCGGGTCTGAAAACGCCGACCTCATGGACCATAGATGAGTTCTATGAATACGCCCGGAAACTGACAAAGGGATCGGGACAAAACAAAGTCTATGGAGCCGATACACTCCGGCCGATCGACCAATGGCTCTTCATGGCTACGAATACATTCCCATCGAACCCTTGGTATGACGAACAGGGGCTTTCCAACTGGACACATCCCTATTATAAAGAAATACTCCAGCGGAAATATCAAGTGGAGAATGTCGATCAAATCCAGTTCCCCTATACTGATTACAAATCAACGAAAGTCAGTACTGCTGCCAACTTCATGAACGAAAAGACCGCTATGGCGATCTATGGCAACTCTCTCGCCAGGGATCTGATCAACACAGAGAAATATCCACACACCTTCGCGGCTGAGATCGCTCCGTTACCGACCATGAACGAGTCGGACGAACAGTACAATGTCGGCGGCTATTATGGATACCTCGGTATCAACGCCAAGACAAAAGAACCTGATGCGTCCTGGCTTCTGCTCAAATACCTGGTCACTGAAGGTTCCTTGGGCTTCATCAAAGTTGGGCATATCCCGACATGGAAGGGAGCCAGCCAAGATGAAATCGTCTCCAGAATATTCGGTAGCACACCTGAAAAGTTCGTGAACATCGAACAATTCAAAGACGTAGTACTAAATCCGCCCCCTCAGCAGGAGATCTCCAATTTCACCGCAAGGGAACAGATGCTGTCAGCCCTTGAAACACAACTGGAGAACTACATTTTCGACCTGACTGATATAGATACGGCTTTGGCGAATGCAAAATCCGCTTCTGACGCAGAAATTCAGAGGAACAGGTAGAATACTGGTCGGCGATTCCGGTATCCCACCCCTACTTCGGGATACCGGAATATTCCAGGGTAACGCATATGAAGAAAAAAGATAATTTGACCGCCTATATGTTTCTGGCACCATGTTTGGTCGGGTTCATCCTGTTCCTGGCATTTCCGATTCTCTTCTCCTTCGTCCTGGCCTTCTCTGACTGGGATTTGGTTTCAGGCATCCGGAACATACACTTCATAGGATTGGAGAATTTCAAGGAGCTGTTTCAGAGCGACATATTCTACAAGTCACTTCGAAACAATATCGTTTACACAGTGACGGTCGTCCCGCTTACCATAGCATTCTCGCTGCTCATAGCCATTATCCTCAACGACAAGGTGTATCTGGTGAAGCCTCTGCGGTTGGCGTTCTTCACCCCCTTCATCACCTCCATCGTAGCCATATCCGTCGTATGGCTCGCCCTATATCATCCGACCCAGGGGCCTATCAACCAATTCCTCATGGCTTTGGGAGTGGAGAATCCTCCAAAATGGCTTTCCAGTCCCAAAACCGCGTTGGGTTCAATATCGGTAGTCATGATCTGGGTAGGAATCGGATATGGAATGATGGTCTATATGGCGGCCCTGAAGGATATTCCGAAGGATCTATATGAAGCCGGGGATATCGAAGGAGCCGGGACTTGGAACAAATTCCGGTTCATCACTTGGCCCATGATCACTCCGACCACATTCTTCCTGCTCATTACAAGAATCATCACATCATTTGAAGTTTTCGGACCGATCAACGTCATGACAGGAGGAGGTCCAGCTAAATCGACTTCCGTGCTGGTCTTTGAAATATACGAACAGTCGTTCCGCTTCTATCGGCTCGGATATGGTTCCGCCATAGCGTGGGTTTTGTTCATCATCATTTTCCTGGTCACGATCCTGCAATGGATCGGACAGAAAAAATGGGTCAACGAGTGAGGGGGAATCGCATGCAACCATTGACAAAAAGACGAGTCCATAAAACTATTCTTACTGTAATCATGAGCTGTTTCGCCATCTTCATGATCCTACCCTTCATCTGGATGATCTCGGCGTCTCTCAAACTGCCTGGAAAAATCTTCAATTTCCCCATCGAATGGTTTCCGAAAAACCCACAATGGAGTAATTATTCAGAGGTCTGGAGCAACAGATACAGTCCGTTCAGCCAATATTTTTTCAACTCCATGTACATCACCGTCCTTTCGGTCCTGGGTACGTTGGTGGTAAGTTCCTTGGCGGCCTATGCGTTCGCGAAAATTGAATTCACCGGGAAGAATATCATCTTCCTCTGTTTCCTCGCCACGATGATGGTCCCTGCGCAGGTCACCTTGATCCCCCGTTTCGTCGTGATCAACTGGCTGGGGATCTTCGACACCCATCTGGCGTTGATACTTCCCTCGGTATTCCACATAGTAGGGATATTCATGATGCGGCAGTTTCTGATGAAGCTCCCGAACGAGTTGATCGAAAGCGCGCACATAGATGGTGCGGGACATCTCCGTATCTATGCGCAGATCGCGATCCCCCTCTCCATTCCCGCCATGATTTCATTGACGATCCTTTCCTTCGTCCGGGTATGGAACGACTACATGAATCCCCTTGTATTCATCAACACCCGCAAACTCTACACTGTCACACTCGCCATCCAGTCCTATCTGAACATGGATGGAGAAGCCCGATATGACCTCGCCATGGTCGCGGCGACCATAGCGATTCTGCCTGTAATGGTACTGTTCGCCTTCACGCAGAAGTATTACATCGAAAGTATCCAGAGCAGCGGAATAAAAGGATGAACATGAACACTACCGTCACAATCAATGTACAAGAGACGAAAGAATTCGATGTGGTCGTCGTTGGCGGGGGCACGACAGGAGTCTGCGCCGCATTGGCCTCCGCCAGAAAGGGAGTCAGAACGGCAATCGTAGAGACAAGCGGGTTCTTTGGGGGTACGGCTTCCTGCGGCCTGCCCTGGATGGGCTTCCACAACTATGAAGAGAACCGATTTGTCGTAGGGGGGCTCCCCATGGAAATCATCCACCGCCTGAAAGACTTGGGCGGTGCCTCGGAATTCCAGATGGACCCTATTCTGGAAAGCACGATCTTCGTCGATACCACCCTCCTCAAGATAGTCCTCATGCAGATGCTTCGGGAAGCGGGAGTCCACATGTTCCTCCATACCTTGGCCGGAGAGGTGGAACAGCAAGGGGACACGATAACCGGTTTGTATCTCCATAGCAAGCAGGGGTGCCACCTGATCAAGACCAAGATGGTGATTGATTGCACGGACTCGGCGGATATCGCCCTACGCGCCGGTTGTGAGGTGATCTTCGGCCGACCAGACGATCATAAGGTCCAGGTCGCATCTACGATCTTTGTCATCGGAAATGTCGATATCGAGAAAATGATCTCCTATTTTGAAGCGAATCCTACCCAACTACGGCCTCACAAACTCCCACCGGAGGAGCTCACCTTTGTGATACAGGCACTCAAGACAGCCCCGTTGTTCAGTCTGGGAGCTTTCAAGGACCTGATACAGCAGGCCACGCAAAATGGCAGTCGTTTCCCGAGAGAGACCATGATTGGAATAGTAAGGCCGGCCCGTAAGGAAGTCATGCTGGTGACGCCAAGAATCATGGATGTCAATCCGAACGTCGTCGAGAGTTTCACCAATGGCGAGAACGAGGGGTATGAACAGATACTTGATATCATGAAATTCATCCATGACTATATGCCCGGTGGAGAGAACGCATATATCGTCAGCAGCGGGCATACCATTGGGATGAGAGAAACGAACCATGTCATCGGTGAATATATCCTGACGCAAGAGGATCTGGTGAATGGCACCCCTTTCTCCGATGCGATCGCCTGTGGCGCATATTATATGGACAACCACACCCCGGATACAAAAGGGCTCGCACCCATGATCCAGCCCCCCACCTACCAGATTCCCTATAGGGCGTTGCTTCCGAAGGGATGTACCAACCTGCTCATGGCGGGAAGGTGCATCTCCGCGACCCATGAAGCCCTTGCCGCGACGAGAGTCATCCCCATCGCCGCGGCGGAGGGTCAGGCGGCGGGAACAGCGGCGGCGACCGCCATCCTCAACATGCGGACTTTGAGGGAACTCGACATTGCCGAACTCCAGACGCAACTGATATATGACGATGTCATTCTACGATAAGGATGGAACAGCGGTGTCAAACTATACCTTGAATCAAAAAACGGTATTCATTACCGTTCCAAACTATCAACGGCTCATTGGAGAACAGGCCATTTCATTACTCCAAGAACACGGCTTTGAGATTGTCGGCAATGCAACCGACTCCATGGCGACCCGTCCGTTCCTTGAACAGAACATAGGATCGGCAGACGCGATCATCGCAGGCAGTGAACGGCTGGATGCGAAATTGCTGCCTCAGGCCGTCAGGTTGCGCATGATAGCACGATACGGTGTCGGCATCGACAATATCGATACAGCATATCTGGAAGCACATGGAATCGCCCTGACGACTACCGCAGGAGCCAATGCGAACGCAGTCGCGGAGCACACGGTCGTTCTCATGCTTTCAATTCTCCGGAGGATTCCCCAACGTTGCCACGACGCCGCATTGGGAAATTGGAAGGGATTGGAGTTTCCGGAGCTTTGCGGAAAAACAGTCGGCCTTATCGGATTTGGAAGAATCGCCCAGTTTGTAGCCAAGAAACTAGCGGGTTTCGAGGTGAAACTAATAGCCTATGATCCGTATTTCGACAAGGAAACCGCAAAGCGTCTCCAAGTCAGCCAGGTATCTTTGGATGAACTCCTGACGGACAGTGACATAATAAGCCTTCACATTCCGTCGACACCTGATACGATCCATTTCCTCTCTTCGAAGCAATTCGACCAGATGAAACAGGGCGTCTACATCGTCAACACCGCCAGAGGAACTTTAATAGATGAAGTTGAACTCTACCAACGGCTTCTAGACGGATCACTGGGGGGCGTCGCCCTCGATGTAATGGAACATGAACCCTGTGAAGCAGGTCATCCTCTGGCGGACTTCCCACAAGCGATCATTACTCCTCACATGGCGGGAGGCTCTTATGAAAGCCACCAGAAGTCGGGGATGATCTGCGCACAAGCCATTGTGGATCGCTTCGATACCATGACCAACCGAACAAATGCACAACAAGGAGAAGAAGATAATGAAAGAAGTACGAACTGACATCCTGATAGTCGGAGGGAGTTTCGGAGGAGTCGCCGCCGCCATCGCCGCCGTGAAATCAGGAAGCAGGGTGATCATTACAGAAGAGACCTCTTGGCTTGGAGGCCAGGCGACGACACAGGGAGTACCACTTGATGAACACCCTTGGATTGAATCCTACGGGAGAAGCGCCAGTTACGCAGACTTCCGAAACCGTATACGTTCATATTACCGAAACAACTACCCACTTACGGAACGAGCCCGGAACGACCGATACCTGAATCCCGGTGCATGTTGGGTCAGCGCACTTGGATTCGAACCAAAGGCAGGCCTCGCCGTCCTGGACGAAATGCTCGCCCCCTATACTACCAATGGAAACGTCTTGATCTGGTACAACACCATAGCGACATCAGTTGAAATGGATGGTGATCGATGCTCCTATGTAACGGTGAAAAATCTCAACAGCGGACTAGAGCAGCAAGTGTCCTCCCGATATGTGCTTGACGCTACAGAACTTGGGGATATTCTTGAATTGAGCGGAACAGAATTCGTCATCGGAGCTGAATCTCAAGCGGAAACAGGTGAACCATTGGCGGTTCCAGGAGAGGCGCTCCCCCTCCGACAGCAACCGTTCACCCATCTCATCGCATTGGATTATCACCCCGGTGAGAACCATGTCATAGACAGACCAGAGGGATATGATCAATTCCTCCCAGCATATAAAAAGATCAAGGGGTATTCCTCCGTTCGTCAAGCAAACAATATCATCGGACAAACTATTCCAGATGGCCTTTTTACCCACAGGGCGACGGCAGGCTATGAAACTAGCCTGTGGAATTTTCGTCGATGGTTCTATTGCGGCAATTTTGACCCGTCCGTATTCGATAGTGATGTCACCTCTCTCATGAACGGCAATGAATATCATGACGGTGTCCTTGTGGGCGTCTCAGAAACAGAAGCGAAATTCCACTTGGAGCAAGCGAAGAAACTTTCGCTAGGGCTGGTATACTATCTCCAGACAGAAGTGGAAGACGGCTACAACGGCAAACAGGGCTTTCCTGGTCTTCGGCTCCGTCCCGATGCATTTGGCACCTCAGATGGACTCGCTCAATATCCCTATATCAGGGAATCTCGGCGGATACGGGCGGAATTCACGGTTCTCGAACAGCATTTCCGCATTGACATGAATCCAAATGGACCGATGCAATATCCGGATACGGTCGGAGTCGCAGGATATCGGATTGATATTCATGAGAAATCCCGTAAAGGGAATGAGAGTATCACCAGCGCAGAACATGGAAAACATTGGACTCAACAGCTCCCGCTCGGTGCGCTCATCCCCCAGAGGGTCGAAAACATCCTGCCCTGTTGCAAGAACATAGGAGTGACCCATGTGACAAACGGCGCGTTCCGGCTTCATCCGGTTGAATGGAACATCGGAGAGGTCGCTGGCGCCTTGGCAAGCTATTGCATACAGAACCGTGTATCGCCTCGTGCGGTCCGCAATACCGACAAACTGCTGAAAGCCTTTCAACAGGAACTGGACAAGAGGGGCGTTGAACGCTTCTGGCCAGAACAGAATTTCGGCCGGTCATATTTCAGCCATATGCGCAACGATCCCGAATATCAGTTCGGTGAAACAGACAAACAATAATCAAGGAGGGAAAAATGAACCATATTTCAACAAATAGATTTTCAGGAATCGTAGCGGCGTTAGTGACTCCGTTCGATTCCGACGGAAATATCGAGTACTCAGTACTGAAAGACCATATCCGTTTCCTCAAACGGAATGGAGTAGATGGGTTTTATGTAAACGGCAGTACCGCCGAGGCTTTTTTGCTCACCCAGGATGAACGCAAGCAAATTCTGGAGACAGTATTGGAAGAGAACAACGGAGAAAAGTTTGTCATCTCCCATGTAGGACATATCTCTACTGCTTTCGCCACGGAACTGGCATTGCATTCAAGAACCGCAGGAGCGGACGCTATCTCAGCCATCAGCCCGTTTTACTATAAGTTCACACCAGAAGAGATCAAGCAGTATTACTTCGATATCATGGATGCAAGCGACATGCCCATGTTCATCTATAATTTCCCGAACTTTTCCGGGTTCTCCCTCACTGCTTCGTTGTTGTCAGAAATACGACGGAATCCCAATGTCGTTGGGGTCAAGTTCACGAGCAATGACTTCTTCCAGATGGAACGCATGCGATCCTCGAATCCAGATCTTGTCATATACAATGGCTATGATGAAATGTGTCTCTCCGGACTTGCCGCCGGAGCGGATGGAGCGGTAGGCAGTACCTACAATTGTCTGGCACCCCTGTTCAAACAACTCTATACCCATTTCCAGGCGGGTGAGCTTTCACACGCTCAAACTCTACAAAAACAGGCGAATGATATTATCGAGGTAATCTGCAAGCATGGCGTATTCTCTTCAATCAAGATGTTGCTTCAATATGCGGGTCTCGAATTCGGTTCTTGCAGGAAACCGTTTCTCCCCTCCTCCGAGACGGCAAAGAAAGAACTGAAACAGATTTATGACATCCATTTGAAGCACCTCTACAAATAGAACAAGGAATGGCATGCATGGATTCCAATAGAAGAGATCAGACACGAAGACAGTCTCCGTCCAAGGTACTTCCTGTATTTCCTGAAAGGGATACCCAGGAAGGAGACATGGCGCCGGTATTTATCAGAACCATGCGTAGCTTGCAACGGAACAACATGCAGTCCCAGTATTTCTCGACGACGGCACAAATGCTCTTTTGGCTCAAAGAAAAAATCCCAACAGGGGCACTGGTCGGAGTAGGAGGTTCCGTGACTCTTGAACAGACTGGGATTCTTGATCTCCTTAAAACCGGTCAGTATCAATACCTGGATCGGTATGAACCCGGTCTTTCAGACAGGGAGCTCCGCCAGGTATTTCTCAAGAGTTTCACCTGTGACTACTATCTCACCAGTGCGAACGCCATAACGGAACATGGGGAACTTTATTGTGTGGATGGGCTGGGAAATCGAATTTCGGCGATGCTCTACGGTCCAAGGCAGGTGATAATCGTAGCGGGGAAGAACAAGATCGTTCCCGATCTAGCCGCAGCGGTATCGCGTGTGAAACGGATCTCAATACCAGCCAACGCACTACGGCGAGGCAGGGTCCTGCCTTGTACCAAGCGAGGCGAATGCATCCAGCCAGAGTGTCACGAACGTCATCTCATGTGCGCCGCACATGCTTATTGTTCCGATGCAATATGCTCCAATAGTGTAATTTTCTCTACACAAACACAACAAAACAGGATTATAGTCGTGTTAGTAGATGAAGATCTAGGATTATAAAGAGGTATATAATGCCAATGAGCTATCAAGAATCACACCGACTGAACACACTTGTTGATTTTGGGTTTGGACCATATACTAAACCCATGGAACAGAGTTCAGTGGTTTTGTCAGAAGAAGACATCAGCAACATCACTCGGCAGAAAGACTCGTTGACGAAAACGGTCTATGAGAAACTTATCTCAATGTTTCTCAACCATGAACTTGTTCCTGGCGATGTCCTGAACCGACGGGCTTTGGCGACCGCTTTGGGCGTGAGTGTCGCACCAGTCCTTGAAGCCCTGGTTCAATTGGAAATGGAGGGGTTTGTTGAAAGCATGCCAAGACGGGGAACGATTGTCCGAGGAGTCCGTGAGAAGGATGTCCTGGAACATCTGATAGTACGAGAAGCGCTTGAATGCCGGGCGGCTAGAATCTACGCAGGAGATCCTCTCCATGTCAATTACGAAGAGCTCATGGAGTTCGCCGCCACCCTCGATCAATCAGAACCCACATCGCTTCAGCATATGAAGGATGAAATTCGTTTTCATGCGTCACTTGTCAATCTTGCGGGACTACAATTGCTTACCCGAGAGTTCGTCCGCATTATCCGTATCGGTTCGTTCTGCAACATAAATCGTATCAACAGTCAGTCCTGGACCATGAAACAGCAACACACAAAGTTACTGGACGATCTTATAAAAGCCAACGAATTGCAGGCGGAAGAGATAATCCGGGATCATTTATGGAGTGGAAAACCGATCCTAAATATCTAAGACTTTTTAGAAAGACTTCCTATAAAGAGCGGTTGACAACGTCGCTCCTCTCCGATATAGTACCGAGTGCACGCCCAGATGGCGGAATTGGTAGACGCGCTAGGTTCAGGTCCTAGTGGTGGCAACACTGTGCAAGTTCGAGTCTTGTTCTGGGCAAAAAAGCTCCTTACTTCGGTAGGGAGCTTTTTGTTGTTTAGAATCAGCCAATCAATGTATGATGCATTGCTGAATCTTCTTTAGTATTTGCATATAAACCATTGCTGAATAAAATACCGACTGGACCAGAGAAGATATTCTACGAACCACTTTTTGAAGAATTATCTTTATTGAAAGCTGGGAAAAAATTGGATAATAAAACTCCAACTCTTTAGTTCGGGTACCATCAGTACGTTCCTTTCACTGGAGTTCTCTCTTATAGCTACGCTTTTTAGTAAAACAAAATGAAAAAGTCATCGAATAGGAACTTCCCATCCTGCAAAACCTTTACCTACAGTCTATGTTTCATTCTATCTCTGACATGCTGATGTTTTACATCGTTTGAGACATTGGCATATTGGATAAGAATAGCATACAATTGCTTGATCCTATCTTCCGACAAACAGACCCCACGGTTAAAACGAGACACAGCATTGTTAATCTCATTCAAATTCAATACTACGGTATCAGGAGAACTAATTGTGATTTTTTTCAGTGTGGATTGATTTGAGAAAACGATGATACTGTAGACTGGAATGTTGTAATTTTTGACAACTCTCCGAAGACAATTGATATGGGTTCTATTCTGCATGACTGGGTTGTAAAAGTGGTTTTTAACGATACCTTGTTTCCCAGCAGGTAATGTTTGCGTCCATGTTCTACATTTGTCATCCCCAAATATCCAACCGCTATAATTTTTTGTTTCAAATACATATATACCACTATGATAGAGCATAATCAGATCTACCTCAGTGGTTTCACCATTTGCACATGGTAGATAGCAGTTTGAAATAAATCGTGCACCGTTGCGTTCGTAATGCCTTAATGAACAGTATGTCCTATATTCTCCTATTTCTCCTTTAGTAACAGGATAATCTGTAAAAGAATAACTTGTAGCAGGATAATCCTTATTTTGGATAAGCCATATGAAGAGGATCAAACATACAAAAAAGAGTAAAATAAGAATCGCTACCATCGGTTTCTATTTTAGTTTCAGAAAACAAAACTTTCAATGTTTCTCTAGTGGATCTTCCAGTAGGACCTAACCATACAGCAGATCCATCATCCCAAAATAATATAATTCAAAGAAAGCAATCATTATGTCCAAAGCAGTTACGTTCAGCAGGATTGCCACTTAAGTTTTTCGAATTAAGCAACAATCCTTACCTACTTTCAAAGAACAACGATAAAAAGCTTGATATTCTCAGACCATTCGACACTCAACGCTTCACCAACTCCCAGAACACGGGCATCCCGCTCAAGGTGCCTTGAGAAGAATCACAATAGGAGAAGCACCCTTTGCAGCTATATCCACAACCAGTTATCCGTCGCAGAGAACCAGAATGCACCAGATCTTTAGGTAATATTTCATTCCACACTGACGCCTTTTCCTACAGGACTCCTTTGATCCAGAATCAAATTTCCGCATGGACACAGGAAGCAGGAATTATCCAGCCACTTCCATAGCCACGGTCAATCTGATATCCCTGCTGCTGGAACCGATACGAAGGTCGAACATGCCGGACTTCATCTTCCACCCCGCGGAATCGATATCGTACCAGCTGAACGCATCCTTGCGTAATGCGAATGTAATTTTCTCCGATTCACCAACGGCAAGGAAAATCTTCTTGAATCCTTTCAGCTCCTGATCCGGGCGGAACACCTCCGGGTCCTGTTCGTGGACATAGAGCTGAATCGTCTCGGCACCGGCGCACTTGCCAGTGTTGGTCACTTTGCAGGATATCCTTACCAGCTCGTCCGTTTCAGGTTGTTCAACGGTCAGATCACCATATTCGAAGCTGGTATAGGACAGTCCATGTCCGAATGGATACTGGACCGCCACCCCTTCCGTGTCGAAATTCCGGTATCCGACCATCAGCCCTTCCGCATAATTGATCGGCCAAACCTTGCGTTTGGTCGGGTCGCCCTGCCCGCCCTGGATACGGCTTGGACTCATCTTTCCACCATTGCGCGGAAAATATGAGGTCGATCGGTAGTCATGGTAGTCTTTCGCCATGGTGAATGGGAGTTTCCCAGAAGGATTCACCTCACCGACAAGAATCTTTGCGATAGCCTGTGCAGCACCTGTACCAAGATAAAATGCATTCAACACTGCCGCAGGAGCATCGATCCAAGAGGAAGTCTCCAAATCTCCGCCACTATAGAGGATAACGACGAGATCCTTGTTCAGCCTTCTTGCCTTCCTGATACGCGCTGCCTCATGGGGCGGCAGTTTCCATATGCGGTCATACCCCTCGCTTTCATAGATACGGTCATATCCCGTCACGATACAGACAAGGTCCGCCACCGCCACATCACCGCAATCATCCTTCCGCTTATCCCAGTCCTCGGCCAGCGTGACGACCCTACAATCGGGAAGCCGTTTCTTCAATTCCTCCTCCAAGGTCGGGATCTGTATCGTCGGTTTGATATACGAGGATCCACCGCCACCGGTTGGAATTTCTTTTGCGTTCCGCCCGGTGATGATGATTTTCCGCAACGGTCTATTTTTCAGCGGGAGGTAATCGTCTACGTTCTTCAACAGGACGACGGCTTCATCGGCCACAGCATCCGCTATCAGGCGGTGGTCCTGAGTCGCGACTGTGGCAGCGGGATCGGCAAGCGGACGGTCGAGCAGACCGGCACGTTCAAACGCCGTCAGGATATGGAGGACTTTGCGGTCGATATCTTCAATCGTGATCTTCCCTGCTTCGATGGCGGCCTTCAGTTTCTCCGGTCCCATCCATTTTCCCCAAGGCATTTCAAGATCGACACCATGTTTCGCAGGCCCCTCTGTCGAATAGAGCGAATCCCAGTCGGAGATCACGAGCCCATCGAAGCCCCACTCTTTGCGCAGGACTTCCTCTACCAGATATTCGTTCTCGCTGCCATACTCTCCGTTGATCTGGTTGTAGCTGGTCATCAACCCGAGCGAGCCAGCCTCTATCGCCCGTTTGAACGCAGGAAGGTAGATTTCACGAAGCGTACGTTCATCGACTACGCTATCGGTCTTATGGCGGTCATAGTCGGAGTTGTTGCAGGCGAAATGTTTGACGGTGGTGATGACACCTTGACTCTGAGTACCCTGGATATAGGCCGCGGCCATTTCACCGGCGAGATACGGGTCCTCGCCCATATATTCGAAGTTACGTCCACAGACAGGAATTCGGGCGATGTTGACTCCGGGGGCGAGTAACACCCCGATACCTGTCGCGCGACATTCTTCACCCACCATCGCGGCGGCCCGTCCGATCAACTCCGGGTTCCAGGTTGCCGTCATCGCCACATTGGCGGGCAGATCGGTGACCGTGATATCAAGCCCCCTCACTCCGCTGGTCGCATCGCTGGTCCAGATACGAGGAAGTCCTAGCCTCGGAACACCCCTGACACAGAAATTATCGACTCCGCTGACAAAGGATAGCTTTTCCTCCTCTGTCATGGCGGCAACCAGCTGCTGAGCACGGGTAGAGGCTTTCTTCGTTCCTTTTTGTACGGGAAGCTTCAGTTCCGCCTGAACGCCGTCTTCAGAACCTGGAACCACGGGTGGCCTCGTGGCAAGGATATCATCCATTTTTTTCTGTACGATCTTTCTGATGAGCTGGTCAAACATATCTTGAGCCTCCGTTTTCTCCACTATACCCTGCTACGGCTCCTCCGGGCAACAAAAGATTGCAGAGAAGCCAGGTGTACCCATGTGGAGGCCGGGTCTAGGACCAGGTGTATGGCTCTGGAGGCCCCGTCTACCCATGCAGGCACCCCGTCTACCCATGCAGGCACCACGTCTACGACCACGTGTACGCCCCGGAAAGCAGGTATGCCCAAAAGGCCAGAACCTCTGCGAAGGAGAATGGGCGTAGGGCAAGGCGGGAAGCCCCCTCACAGTGATCCTTGCACGGGAGAGGGGCGAACAACGCAGGCATACGCTCATTACCCAAGCAGAAACCTCTGCGAAGGAGAAAACGGCAGAGGCAAGAAGGTCGAGCAAAGACAGTGCTATTCGCACGGCTTTGTGAAGCCGACGACGCATATGCCGGTTTGTCCGAGCAGACTTGCTACGAAAGGGAAATGTCGGTAGAGTTACATCATGAGCACTCGAATCCTCTTTCTAGGCGAAATCGTCGGCAAACCCGGCATCCAGACAATAAAAAGCGCATTGAAAACCCTCCGGGCGGAGAAACAGATCGATCTCGTCGTAGCGAACGGCGAAGGGACGACCAATGGTTTCGGTATCGGCAGGGCGCATGCGATCCAATTGCAGAAACTCGGCATCGACATCCTCACCGGTGGGGAGAAGATATACTACAAGCTCGACATGGTCGATTTCATTTCAAAGAACCCGACGATCCTCAGACCGGCGAACTATCCGCAGGGGGTACCAGGGCGAGGGCTGAGATACGTGAACATCGGCGACAGGAAAGTGGTGATCATCAATCTGCTGGGGAATTCGGATTTTCCGAGGACACACCTGGCGAATCCGTTCAATTTCATCGAGAACCTGGTGGAAAAGGCCAAGGAGGAGACACCTTTGGTGTTCGTCCAGTTCCATGCCGCCACGACCGCGGAGAAGAACACCATGGCGTTCCTGCTCGATGGACGGGTCACGGCGATGATCGGAACCCACACGAAGGTGATGTCCGGCGACGCGAGGATATTCCCCAAGGGGATGGCGATGATCACCGACAACGGACGTTGCGGCAGCCAGATGAGCGTAGGCGGCTTTGACCCGAAGCTGGAGATCAACAAACTCATCACCCAGATACCGGCGCGTTCCCATGAGTGCTGGGAGGGCTTGGAACTTCAGGGGGTGCTGGTAGAAGCCGATGATCAGGGAAAAGCCGTTTCGATAGAGACGATCAAAGTACCGGTCGAGACACCGCCGAAGCCAACGGACAACGAGAAGGAAGCGTAACGATGTACGAGCATGTCGTGGTCGAACGTATAGATGCCCAGGGCACGGTATTCGTCGGATGTGACGCGAAGGCCTGCGGGAACTGCTCAGGAAGCATGTTCTGCAATGTAAAGCACAAGACTTTCCCGGCGAAGAACCCCAATGACCTGGAAGTGCGGCCAGGCGATGTCGTGGAACTCTATCTGCCGCCTGGCAAGACGGTGTTCAGCACGTTCATGACGCTGATGGTCCCCTTGGCCCTGTTCCCGGTGGGGTATTATCTTGCGGGGCTGTTCAACGCACAGGCAAGTGAACTGATGCGGTTCTTCTTCGGCATCGGCGGTGTGATGGCGGGGTTCCTGTTCGCATGGCTGTTCTTCAGGAAACGCGGGAACTCCTATATTCCCATCGTCTCTTCCGTGGTCAGCACCGCCCAGGAAATCGCGTCGCAAACCCAAGAGGATGCAGCTTCAAAAACAACGTGCGACAAAAACTGCGAGAGTTGCCCTTCCAGCCAGAAGGACGACGGTTGCGGACTCCAATAAGATTGCCCAAACCGACAAGGGAATGTATACTTCCTGCATGCGCCCGCACCACAGGTACAGATACCACCGACTCATCGCTATCGGCTCAGCGTTTCTGCTGTTGATGTCGTTATGCGCATGTTCCTTTGCAAAACCCGAGGGTGCCGCGGCAGGACGCCCCGCGGAATATCCTGATAGTGCACTCCGAAACGCTACATATATACTGGGACAGCCAGGACAACAGCCATTGCGAATCAAAAGTCAGCTCATCGAGATCTATCAGGAGGCCAAGACCGCCTACCTTGAGCGGATATCCTTCGAGCAGGAAGATGACGACGGAAACCTGATCATCAGAGGGACCGCCGATCTGGCGAAAATCAATATGGACACCCAAGACGCTGACATCTCTGGGAATGTATTCGTGGAAAAGGTCGATGATGGAATGACGATCCATTGCGAAGCCTTGAACTGGACGGACGCCCTACAGCTTATCGAGACGAGAGACGACGGACTGGTCACGGTCTCCTACGGCGACGGCAACAGCCTGACCGGCAGGGGGTTTACCGGATATCTGAATGAAGCGCTGTATGAATTCGACACGATTGAAGAGGGATATATACTGCCATGAAAGCCGATGACCAAAAAACTTACAGATGCATCCCCACCATATTGAGTCTCTGTCTCATCACCCTGTCATTGGTACTGACCTCTTGTACGGCCTCCCAGGGGATATCGTCCCCAGCGGAAAGTACCGCACCTTTGGAAACGGAGGTCTCGATTCCAGCGGTCGATACAGACGGCACCGAACCAACGGAACCTCGAACAACAGAAACAATCGATGCAACAAAAGGAATCACGACACCGGAAGAGCCCGTAGAACCCGTAGCATCGGCGGAAAGCCAAAGCCCAGGCACTTCCCTAACTCCGCCCGAAGAAACGGCGGTTTCTACGGAAGACCAGAATCCCTATGAAGTCCTAGCGGAAAGTTTTCAGCCGATCGTCCTCCCGGAAGAAACCGTTGAGCCTTCAGCACCGGAACTTCCAGGAGAAACCATGCCGCAACCAGAACCTGCGGCAGAAGACGAACGGAAAACAGAAATGACAACGCAGATACCCCTTCAAGCAGAGGAACCATCTGCATCAAGTATGAATGATATGGACCAAGGACCACAGACGGACGCCGATCCAGAGTCAGGTGCCATCGGTACGGAATCCTCCGCGGGGTCGGAGGTAGCCAGCCTGCCCGTGCGAAGAGACCCTGCCATACAGCCTGTTCCAGTCGAAGATGATTCCGATCCGATTACCTTCAGCGGAGGATTCACCCGTGTCAAGTTGCAGGAAGGCCGCGAAGTCATCACCCTTTCCGGCGGGGCGGAGGTCTCCGTTGGGTCAATGAAACTGACAGCGGATTCCATTGAGATCTCAGGCAATGACTATCGGTATGTCCAGTGCGACGGCAATGTAGCCGTAGATGACTCTGAGCGGGGCATCCAGCTCTCGGCGTCACAACTCTATTATGACAGGATCGAAGATCTGATCATCGTCGACGGATGGGTCGAGCTTCAGGATACGGAAAATGAAGTGATCGCTTCCAGCGCATGGTTGGAATTCGACCTGAAGAGCGGAATCATGAGGTTGCAGATGAGAGTCCGGCTCCTCAAGCATACGGACAAAGGGTCCATGGTCTGTAGCGCTGACAATGTCATTTTCGATCGCGACGGGGAGACACTTGCGTTGAATGGCGGTGCATCGGTATATTGGAACAAGGATCGCTATGAAGCTTCCATGATTACCGTCGATCTGAAGACCGACGAGATCGTCATGGATGGAGCGATCAAGGGAACGGTACATGGATGATGTCAGCACGCTCCGAATAGAACATCTCGCGAAATCATATGGAAGGAAACAAGTAGTCAAGGACATCTCCTTCTCCATGCAAAGCGGGCAGATCATCGGCCTGCTGGGCCCCAACGGAGCGGGCAAGACCACGACGTTCTATATGATCGTAGGATTCCTCAAGGCCAATGGCGGCCGAATATTCCTTGATGGTCAGGATGTCACTTCCCTGCCGATGTACCAACGTTCACGAAGAGGACTTTCCTATCTTCCTCAGGAACCTTCGATTTTCCGGAAGCTCAGCGTTGAAGACAACGTGCGTCTCGTGGTGGAGACCCGCAACGACTTGAACAGCAAACAGAAGACGGAGCTGGTGGAACAGCTGCTGCGTGATTTCGGCATAGACCAGTTGCGGAAACAGAAAGGCTATACCCTCTCCGGCGGAGAGAGACGCCGGACGGAGATCGCACGGGCGTTGGGTTGTTCACCCCGTTTCCTGTTGCTCGATGAACCATTCGCGGGAATCGACCCGAAAGCCGTATATGAGATCAAGCATATCATCCGGACTTTGGCTGCGAAGGGAATCGGAATACTCCTGACCGACCATAATGTCAGGGATACGCTGGCCATTACGACCTGTGCATATATCATCAACGAAGGAACCATCCTGGTTTCGGGTGGAAAGAAAGAATTGTTGGCCGACACCGTGGCTCGAGAAATATATTTCGGAGAAGAATTCGAGGAGGAATGATGGATTTTTCCACAGGGCTCAGCCTTGCGCAGAAACAACAGCTCAAACTCAGCCCACAGCTCATCCAATCCTTTGAATTGATGGCTCTCCCCTTGCAGGAACTGCAAGCGAAAATCCAGACCGAAATCGAGTCCAACCCGGCGTTGGAGATACCGGAAAGCCACGAGCTATCTTTCGACGCCTATGCCAACGCACAACTGAAATCCGAGAACTCAAACAGAGAGGACGACTATAGCGACTCATCCAGCTACGGGTCCGATGAGTTCCGAGAGGAACGACCGACGACTGAGTCGTATAGCGGTCCATCCAGCTCAGACTATGGCATGGGAGGAGGGTATGACGATGAAGCCTCCGACCGTCAACACCAGTTCATAGAAGGGGCGCTCTCCCACGACGAGACGTTGCAGGAACACCTGCTCGGACAACTCGGCTGCACCCCGCTCTCCCCGGAGGAACAACGTGTCGGGGAATTGATCATCAGTAATCTGGACGACAATGGTTTCCATCGTCGCGATCCATCGGCACTTATCAAGCAGAACCAATCCGCAATCTTGAAAAAGATGCTGAACCTGATACAGACCTTCGACCCCCCCGGGGTATGCGCCGCTGATTTCAGAGAATCCTTGATCATCCAGGCCCGAAACGATGGTCTGGACGGGGAGGATCTGGCGGAATTTTCCGCCTTGGTCAACAATCATCTGGAACAAATGCGCGCGGGCAAGACAAAGGAAGTGGCGAAGGCTCTTGATATCAGCGAAGAGGAACTCGACACGTTGTACAGCTATCTCAAGACGCTCACCCCATACCCCGGACAACTGTATAGTTCGGGGCCGGATGAGTTCGTCATTCCGGATATCTCGGTACATCAGGTCGATGGTATGCTTCAGTTCAAGCTGAATGATGATACGCTCCCCGCTCTACGGATCAACCCCGAATTCTCTGAGCTTGGAGCGGAACTTCAGGGGAAAAAGACGGAAGAGGCGAAAGAGGCCACGGCTTTCATACAGCAGTCGATCAAGGATGCCACGAGCCTGATCGGTCAGGTACAGCTGCGTAACCAGACGTTGCAGAAGGTCGGCCTGGCGTTGCTCAAATTCCAGAAGGATTTCTTCCTCTACGGGCCCCGTTATCTCAAGCCGCTGACGCTGAAGGTCATAGCGGACGAGGTCTCCTTGCATGAGACGACGATCTCTCGCATCTCTCAGGCGAAATGGATCGATACCGACTGGGGTATCCTGCCCATCAAGAATCTTTTCAGCAACGCAGTCGCAACGACCACCGGAAACACCGATGACCTATCGAAAAATGCCGTCAAAGAGATCATCCGGGAGATCATTGAGGCCCATGAGGGGCCGAAAGCGCTTTCCGACCAGAAGCTGTCCGACATGCTGAAGGAAAGGGGGATATCAGTCGCCCGACGTACCGTCGCTAAATATCGTGGCGAACTGAACATCGATTCATCATTCATCAGAGGAGTCTGACAACATGGAAGAACCTACATCGCAGGAGACTTCACGGCAATATGCCGTCATCCCATACCGGATACCGGCGCTCATCCTGAGACTGGCGATCGTCGTATGTTCGGCGATCGGTCTCTACTATTTCCTCAAGCTCGACAAATGGCATCCGAACATCGGCAAGATCAGCTACTACACAGGAATGAGCAACCTGATGGTGCTGGTGGTGTTCATCGGCTATACGGTGATGACGATCATCGACATGGTACGGAAAGGGTTGAAAGGCCCCACCACTCCGTGGCCTTGGCTCAAGGGCGCGACGACGTTGGTCATTGCCGTCACGTTCCTGATCTATCACTTCATTCTAGCCCGGAACAAGTTCGACTGGCAGATCTACAAGGTCGGCAATCTGCTCGTCCACTATATCGTACCGCTGACGGTCGTCGGCGACTGGCTGCTGTTCGACGCCAAGGAACGGCGTCCCTGGTGGCATCCGCTCTCCTGGCTGGCATTTCCGGTAGCCTATTTCATCTTTACGATTGTCCGGGCGCAGGTCGGCGGGTGGTTCCCCGGGAGGATCTTCACAAGGTACCCCTATCCGTTCATCAACGTGGACCGGCTTGGCGCCGATGTGATATGGAACGTCCTCGGGACAGCGGTGGCGGTAGTCGCTCTCGGCTATATCCTGCTCGGCATAGAATATGGGTTGCACGCATTGTTGGACAGGCATGCCCGGAAGCGACTCCCCCCTCTATAGCACTAGCCCTACACTAGCCCTACAGTAGCCAGCCCCCCCCTGGACGGGACGTTTTCACCAACAAAACATCATACTGTCAGAATTCATATTTGACTTTCCGCAAGATGGGTTTTATCCTTTAGGTAGACCTTTTACAAGGAGGGCCTATGAATCTAACAGTCAGAGGTATCCGGTACAATCCCAGTGACGAGACGAAGGCATTCCTGGACAAGAAGCTCCAGAAACTTCAGTTCGCCGAAGATTACTTGCATGATCTGGACATCGTCATCACCCGTGAGACGGTTGGACAGGGGTTCCATCTAGATGCGAAACTCCATTTTTCGTGGGGAGCGATCAAGATGGTGACCTACGATTGCTACGAACTGTACGAGGGCATCGAAATGCTCGCGGACAAGATAGAAGCAGCCGCCCGCAAGGAAAAGGGAAAGGTCATCGAACGCTAGACCAGGAGCTCATCGGCGTTTGGATGATCGGTGAGCCCGGCAGCTTATAAGTTAGGGAAGAGGGTGTCGCTTGTAACGACACCCTCTTGTCATATATAGCCATCAGACAAGATATTTCACCATTGTCTTGGAGTGACCCTCCATCGGCGTCACGAACTGAAAGCCAAGCCGGCGGTAGAGTCTCATAGCCGGATTGCGGTCGTCGCAACTGATGGAAACCTGCGAGAAACCTTTTTGGGCCAGCCGGTCGCAAAGTCCCAGAACCAACCGGGTGCCGATCCCATTTCCCCGCCATTCCTGAGACACGGCAAGAGAGAGTTCCGGAGTTTCATTATCGACGTACCCGTAGCCATGCATCAGCCGGCACCATGCGGCGCCTACAGGAGAACCCTCCACTTCCGCTATCAGACAGAGGTCTCCGGCCTTTTCACCAAAAGCATCGACATACTTTCGGATTTCGGGAAGGTGGATGATGTCAGGGGAAAATGCGGGTTCCCCTTCAGGCACGTAGAGGGCGTCGTAGAGCATTTGTGTCAGAAAGGATATATCATCAGCCTGAAATAGACGTATCGATACTGCCATGTAGTCATCACCTCCGATATGGGTTCTCAATATACCATGAAAAAGTATACCCCTTGTCGCCAAGTTTTTTTACCTTTACATGCGTAAAGTATCGAAAAAACATTCTCTTGAGAGTTTGGATGTGGTATAGTAGTTTTGAGGAGTTTCTGATGATTGAATTCACCGTATTGGATCTACTGGATCTGGACCTGAAAGATCATAACCACCTGCATCTGACTTGCATAGCCGGACGTAGCGGGCTTTCCCGGAAGATCCACAACAGCAAGATCAGCAGACCAGGTTTGCCATTGAGCGGTTTCTTCGAAGAATTCAGCAACGACAGTATCCAGGTATTCGGCAGAGGCGAACAACAGTACTTGTTCAAGCTTGAGAATGGGCATAATTATTCTACGGTGGACAAGTTGTTCGGCTATCAGATTCCAGCCTGTGTGTTCTGCGACGGAGGAGAACCAAGCGACAGGTTCATCGAACGGGCGGAAGAATCAGGATGCGCCGTCCTACAGACAGACCTTCTCTCCTCAGACTTTTCCCGGCGACTGTATCAGGTTTTGGATGAGGTGTTCGCTGAAACCCAGACGATCCATGGTGTGTTGGTCGAAGTATATGGCGTAGGTGTGTTGATCACCGGGGACAGCGGCGTCGGAAAAAGCGAAACAGCGTTGGAACTGATAGAGAGGGGACACCGGCTGATCAGCGATGACACGGTGAAGCTCCGGAATATCAGCGACACCTATCTCATAGGTTCCGGCGAGAATCCGTTGCTCGCCCACCATATGGAAATCCGAGGACTGGGGATCATCAACCTGGCGAACCTGTTCGGCGTCGGTTCCATCAGGGACAAGAAACAGATACAATTGCTCGTTCATCTCGACGAATGGGATTCAAACAAGAACTATGACCGGGTCGGTGAGAACTTGACGGAGACATTGCTTGGAATCACCATCCCCAAAGTCGAGATTCCTGTGAAGCCGGGACGTAATGTACCGATCATCATCGAAACCGCGGCGCGTAATGAACGGCTGAAGATGCTGGGTTATTATTCGGCCAAGGAGTTCGATCAGAGTGTTTTGAAATGGCTGGAGAGTGAAACGGCCAGAAACATGTACTATAGCAATGAGGAGACCTTCTGAAATGGTTACAAAGGAAGTAGAAGTCAGTAATAGAGCCGGAATACACGCACGCCCAGCGGCGTTGATCGTAACGACGGCGAACAAATTCAAAAGCGACTTGTTCCTTGAGAAAGAGACCATGAAGGTGAACGGCAAGTCCATCATGGGCATCATCACGCTTGGTGCGGCCTACAAGGCCCGCATCACTATCATATGCGACGGTCCTGACGAACAGGATATGGCCGAGGCCATAGAGCAACTGTTCGTCAACCGGTTTGAAGTATAGGGGAACCCTGCGCATGAAAGAGTTGACAGAGAGGCAGAAGGAGATCGCGTCGTTCATCCGTTCCTTTATCCTGGAGAACGGCTATGCTCCGACGGTACGGGATATCGCGGAGAATTTCCAGATTTCAGCCAAGGCGGCCCACGACCATGTGAAGGCATTGGAACGCAAGCAAGTGATCAAGACGGCCGAAGGCCTCTCCCGGTCGATGGAGGTCATCAGCCAGGACTTCGCGCCGAACAAGGAGATGATCGAGATTCCCGTCCTGGGCAGCATCGCCGCGGGCAAGCCGATCATGAGCGAAGAGAATTGGGACGGGGCGATCCCGTTCCCCTCCTCCATGCTGAAAAACCACAACGACATGTACTACGCCCTCCATGTCAGGGGAGAAAGCATGATCGGCGCGGGCATCTATGATGGCGACCTTGCCATTATCCGCCATTGCAGCAACGCTAATACGGGGGAGATCGTCGTCGCAAGCGTCGGAGAGAACAGCGCCATCACCTTGAAACGATACTATCCCCATTCGAACTCAATCGAGCTGCGGGCGGAGAATCCCGAGATCGGGCCTATCTTCACCAACGACTGCCAGATCCATGGCAAGCTCTATATGATCATCCGTGATTATGGAGAAAGGGCATGGTAGCGCCAGTCTATCTTCTGCTCGGCCCGGAAGCGGGTGACAAAGGGCAACGGATCAAGGATCTTCGCTCGGAACTCAGGCAGCAGACCGGTGGAGAGCCGGAGCTGCACAGGTTCTATCCTTTCGAAACCGAGAACGGCGAGATGTTCATCGCTTTGGACAACAATTCCCTGTTTTCAGATCATCGGCTCGTCATACTGAGCCAGGCCGACGAACTATCCGCGGCGCAGGTCGCTCAACTTGTCGAATATATCGGGCATCCCTCATCCACCGCGACCTTGCTGATCGTCAGCAATGAGACTTCGGTCGCATCAAAACTGATGTCGGCCGTACCCAAGGCGCAGACCGAGATCTTCTGGGAGATGTTCGAGAACAAGAAAGCCGACTGGGTCAGGACGTTCTTCCGCCGGGCAGGAATGACGATCAACAACAATGCGATCGACCTGCTCCTTGATCTTGTAGAGAACAATACCCAGGAGCTCAAGAACACCTGTTCACAGTTGATCATCTTCCTTCAGGCCGATCCGGAACATCAGGATCAGCCTGTAACAGAAGACGACATAGACAGCTATATCTACCATAGCCGGCAGGAGAGCGTGTTCTCGTTGTTCGAGCATATCGCCTGCGGCGAGTTGGAGCGGTCGCTTGCTACGCTTCAGGCGTTGACCAGAAGCGGGGATGGGGACGCGATCCCCTTGATCGCGGGTCTGGTCTGGCAGTTTCGCAGACTGTTGTCGATCCAGATACTCCGCAAGGAGGGTTCTTCGACGCAGGAGGCGATGTCCAACGCTTCGGTATTCGGGCAGAAATCCCCGATCCGCAGGAGGAAGGACCAGGACTTGTATGCGGCGGCCTGCAACAGATATTCCTTGGTGGATGTCCAACGCATCATCGCGTTGCTGAGTGACTACGATATCAGGACACGTGAGATGGGCTCGGACATGCAGCCGACGCTCCTTGAGCATTGCCTCTATCAGATCGTCGTCAAGAAAGGGGTTCTGCCCGAGTCTATCGCGGCGGCGAGTTTTTCGAGTCTTTCGATTTAAGTTTCCCAGATAGGATCAGGTCAGCAGATCGACACTCCGAACAGCCGCCGGCCGAACCAGGTAATGATTCCTTTGGAGACTTCTTCCATCGCACAGATCTTGTCGGCGATGCAGACAAGCCAGCTTTCACGACAGGTCGGAGGGACCGGAGTCAACGGAAACATGTGCCTGAGGATGATATTGGTCTCGCGCCTGTTGAGTTGGAATTCGGCCTTGGCGTTTTTCCATGCGGTATAGGGATGCCGGAAGCCATGCCACTTGTGCCATTTCGCTTTCTCATGCCAGTCATACAGAAAATAGTCATGAAGCAAGGCTCCACGGATCATCGAGTGATAATCGACACGCAGATGTAGTCGTTCAGCAAGTCTGCAACAAGTATGGGCCACCGAAACGGAGTGATCGTATACACTCTGCGATCCATGTTGGATGAAGCCGGCCGTCAGATGAAACCGGGAGCTGTCATTCAGCCTCTGGATTTCATCACGCACCATGTGTTCATGCGAATTACGCGTTTGTTTCACTTCCGCAAAAACTCCTTGAGGCACGAGGCACATATGATTGATGCTTCGCGTCCATACGGATACTATATTGATCTGGGCGATGATGTGCAATCGACAGAATGCTCGATCTGTCTGACAGCGGTCGGCGAATATGTTTTCAGGATTTTCAGCAATAGCCCAGCATGATCCCTACAGTAGCCACTGGGACGGCGATTGTCAGGTTGTCTGTCGGTTGTGTCCAGGTTGTTCGACGTCTTTTCCGAGACCGCCGCATCCAGCCCGAGGGCCGTTTTTCAGCAAAACAAACCTGAAACCTGCCGTCGCAACCACTGGTTGACAAAAAGCAAGGTAGACTTGGTGGAGAAATTGCACCTGATATCTGTAGGATGATGATCATAAGAGGTATTACATGAACGTAGCGGAAAGGATTCAGTCTTTACGAAAAGCGAAGGGCATGTCCCAGGAACAGCTGGGAGAAGCTTTGGGCGTCTCAAGACAGGCGGTATCGAAATGGGAATCGGGACAATCGACTCCCGACATAGACAACATCATCCAGATGAGTAGGGTATTCGGCGTGACGACGGACTATCTGCTCACAGGAAACGAGCAGGCTGGGACATCAGAAAAGGCGGATACAGGGATGACGACTGTACAGATACCAATGGCATGGCCCTTTCATTATGAGTATCGGAGCGAACGCAAGTTGTGGGGACTGCCGTTGGTACATGTCAACATAGGTTTCGGCCTCAGACGTGCGAAAGGGATCATCGCGATCGGCAATATCGCGACAGGAGTGCTGTCGTTGGGAATCATATCCGCAGGCGGACTCTCGATTGGGGCCCTGGGCCTCGGGATTCTCGCGATAGGCGGAGTAGCTGTGGGAGGGCTTGCCATCGGCGGTCTTGCTTTGGGCTTGATGGCCATAGGTGGTTGCGCCCTCGGTATCGTCTCGTTGGGCGGAGCCAGTATTGGCGTCTATTCAGCCGGAGGTGCCGCCATCGCGTCGAAGGTGGGAATCGGAGATTTCGCTTATGGGAAACTGGCCATAGGCAATACCACCGACGGGGAAGTCATGGTACACCTTTCCGATGTATCCAGAGAGATGATCAGAAACCTCATCCTGGAACATTTCCCGAAGACGCCAAGATGGATCGCGAACCTTCTGGCGGCCTGCAAATAATAGCATAGTTGACCTACGAGAAAACTAATGGACGGAAGCGTATGACCTTTCCGTCCATCGTTTACAATCTCAGAACGAGAACTTAAATTGTTTTGAGCGTTTCTCGCAGTTTCTGTATCTCCTTTCTCCGATAGGCCACCACACTGAACACAGAGCCGAGAAGGCCGGTGCAGAGGAACATCACCGCCATGCCGCTCCCCTTGCCAGTACCTACGAAACAGCGAAGTCCTGCGATCAATGTCGACGATCCCGGTCCGGAAATCACAAAAGGTTCAAACACCTGGTCGGCCAACAGTCCGCCCAAAAGAATACCGAGGGGGATCGTACAGTACTGGATCGCATTTCGTACCGCGAAAACGCTCCCCTGCCTGTCTTGCGGAACCGTCGAATAGAGGATGACCCGTTGTCCCGCCATGACGAATGGAATAGGAACGCTGGCAGCCAAGCCGGCGATACTCCACCAGAAGATATTCCGTCCGAACCCCATCAGCAAGTCACCGAACAAGAAAGAGATCGCCGCCGCAAGATAGATCATCTTCACGGGATCCGGGTTCCGTCGCCGAAAGGATACGAACAGCCCACCTAGAAGACCACCTGCGCCAAGGGCCATGTTGACGATCCCGAGCGTCAGGCTGTCGTTGCCGCTTCTTGCAAGGATCATCGGGGACAATATGTTCTCATACGTCAGACGGGAAAAGAAGTTGATCACAGCCATCGTAATGATGACGGACCAGAGTCCTTTGTGCCTGAACAAGAATCTAAACCCATCAGCACAACCAAAGAAGGGATTCCTCCGCCCCGCGGCCTTGCTCGGCAGCGTCTCAGGGATACGGATGAAGACCAGCAGCATGACGAAGGCGAAAATGAACGTCAGCAGGTCGACAAGAATCACCGTGCCGAGTCCGCCGAAAGCGAACAGCATCGAGGCGAAAACAGGGGAAAGCATCGTGACGAGGTTGCTGGAAAAGGAATCCATACCGCTCGTCTGCGCCAAACGATCCCTCGGCACCATCAGGCCGATCGCAACGGATTGGGCGGGCATCTGGAATGAATTCATCATCCCGATCATGGCATTTGCCAGATACAGATGCCATATCGACAGGCCGCCGCGCAGCCAAAGAAGCAAGACGATCAGGGAACACAAAGCCGCGAGAAAATCAGTCGACAATATGACATGTTTCTTGTAATGATGATCGACGAACCTACCGGCGACCAGACTGATCAGGATATAGGGCAGATAGGAGCAAAAGGCCATGAGGGAGACCGTCATCGCCGAACCGGTCCGGGCGTAGGCCCATAGGATGACGGCGAAACTTGTCATCGCGCTTCCCAGCTGCGAGACAGATCCACTGAACCAGAATAGGACATATTTTTTGAAACTGTTTTCCATTGAATTTCATCTCCTGACAGAATATCGGCTTACGCCGTCCGGGAGGTACAAAATCCAATGCGGGCAAAACTACTTTATCTCGCTCTGTACAACTTTTGCCCAGGCACCGGATCTTGTACAGAGCGACCCGCTCATATCAATGGTAAACATGCGCAGCATACGCCTACCCCGCTTTCTTCGTGTTTTGTTCGATTATGCCATACGGATGATGAATCCGCCACACATTACAGACTCAGTTTCTTCAACAGATGCTCGGCGACCGAAATGGGGACCTGCGCCTGCTTGGCAATCTCTTCAGGGGTATGCTTCAGCAGTTCATCCAGCGTTCCGAAATTCTGCATGATCCGCTTGCTCCGCTCCGAGCCTATGCCTTTGACCGACTCCAACAAAGCAAAGGTTGCGTCACGGGAACGCATCATCTGGTTCGCGGAAGTAGCGAACCGGTGGCATTCGTCTCGGACGGCGATCAGCACACGGAGCGCTTCGGAATGTTCGGGCAACAGGAGCGAGGGACGGTCGTCTGAAAATACGATCTCTTCGAAACTCTCAGCAAGACCGACAACAGGGATATCGACAAGCCCAAGCGCATCGAGTATCTCCTTCGCCGCGTTCACCTGCCCTTTTCCACCATCAATCATCACCAGTCCGGGATGTTCCAGATTCTCGTTGAGCACACGGGTGTATCGTCTCGCGACAGCTTCTCGCATCGACTCGAAGTCGTCGATCTTCCCCTCAAGGGACTTGATGTTGAACCGGCGGTAATTCCTTGGATCGGGATTGCCGTCGCGGAAGGATATCAACGAGGCGACGGTATATTTGCCGGAGAGCTGGGCGATATCGAACCCTTCGATCAGGTGAGGGACCGCGGGAAGATCCAAGACGTCGCGCAACTCTTCCAGAGCGGCGGTGTTGTCCCGGCTCTTCAGGCGCTTCTCGACATCTCGGGAGGCGTTTTCGGCGGCCATGCGGAGGATACGGAAATGCTTGCCCTCACGAGGAACGGTCACTTCGACATTGCTGGCCAATTGGTCGGCGAAGTATCGCTGGATCAGATCCACGTCTATCTCATGGGAGACATAGAGGTGCTGGGGCAGTTTCTCTCCGTCGGAGTAATACTGGATCAGGAAGTTCAGCAAGGTTTCAGTCTCCTCGCCGAGCGTCTCCGCACGATAGAGCGCCCTGCCCATCAGCTTGCCGTCCCTCATCTGCATGATGGATACCGTACAGAGCGGCGGACGCATCTCGATGGCGGCATAGTCCCGTCCTTCCAGGACGAAGTCCTCTACCTGCTGGACCTTGGTGACAGACTCCAACGCAAGGAGCATATCACGTTTCTCAGCGGCGACTTCATACCTCATTTCCCTGCTTGCAACCGTCATTTCGTCCTGGATCTGCTTGATCAGAACTTCGTTCCCCCCCTTCAGGAAAGAACGGATCTTCTCGATATACGTATGGTATTCCGCTTCGGAGACCAATCCTGCGCATGGACCGCAGCATCTTCCGATATGGTGGTACAGACAGGGCCGTGGCCTTTTCCGGAGGGGAATCCCGCAACGTCGCAACGGAAAAAGTTTCACGATCAGCTCCATGTATTGTTCCAGTTTCCCCGCGTCGGGATATGGGCCGAAATACTCGGAACCATCCTTGATGATCCGTCGCGTCTTGAACACCTTGGGGAACGGTTCATGGGTGATCCTGATGACTGGATAGCTTTTGCCATCCTTCAAAGAGATGTTGTAGTGCGGATTGTAACTCTTGATGAGGTTGTTCTCCAGCACCAACGCTTCATAGTCGTTTCCGGTGATGATATGGTCTATCGAGACTATCTTCTTGACCAAAGCGGCAGTCTTGGCGTTCCTTCCGGACAGAAAATAGCTCGTCACACGCTTGCGCAGGTCCTTCGCCTTGCCCACATAGATGATCGTCCCCGATACGTCTTTCATCAGATATACGCCAGGAAGATGCGGCAGCTCGCGGGCCTGCTCCTTGGGAGGCAGTCCGGCAGTAGGGGCCTGTACGGTCCCGAAGTTCTCTACAAGCGGGACCTTCTCATGGATATGGTCATGTTGCTCTTGCGCAACCTTTTTCTCTTTCATCGTCTAGAAGAATAGTCACAGAAACGGAGTTTGGCAATATAGGAAGATTCTACGGGTGATGATGAACGCGATGTGCGACCGGTCACTGAAGCCGAAACCAATGGTGAACCATTGGAGAACCAATCGGTTACCAATGGAGGAACAATGAATCCCGTTTGACCAATCGCGTGGACAGGCCTACAATGCGGGGGATGGAACAGGAACAGGATCTCGCCACAGTCTACCCGGTATTCGCCTCACTAGACCTCCAAGACAGGAAGTTCATAGAGGCGCGACATCAGGAATGCCATTTTTCTTTTCAGCAGCTTCGGCAACTTGTAGATACCGCAGCAGACCTGCGGCAGTGGCGGTCGGGGCCGTTGGGGAACTGGTGGAACCCAGACGCGGGGGGAAAGGCTTCAGGAAAAGTCAGGACGAAGCTCCTGGTCAACGATCTGCTGGAGTCAGTCGCGAAGCTGAGGCGGGAACCGACCAGATATGATGATTTCACGCCACCGGAGATACTGCCGGACAAGTTGCAGGACATCATCGACAATACCGACGATATCAAGCTGTTGGGCAGGTGTCCTTGCCCGGTCGAGGGAGAAAAGACCCGCTGCTGCAACCTCAGGACCTTGGACGCGGTACAGCAATGCGGCTTCGCCTGTTCCTACTGTTCCATACAGTCCTTCTATCATCAGCATGAAATCAGATTCGTCGGAGATCTTGGCAAGCGTCTGGATCAATTGCAGTTGGAGCCGGAGGTCTGGCACATAGGAACAGGCCAGTCTTCTGATTCCCTGCTTTGGGGCGATGACCACGGAACACTCACCGCATTGGCTGGATTCGCAAAAAAACATCCTGAGATAGTCCTTGAACTGAAGACCAAATCGGCGAGAACCGATTGGCTTCAGACCGTCGGGATACCACGTAACATGGTGTCGACCTGGTCGTTGAACGCTCCTGTGGTCATAGAGAAAGAAGAACACCTGACCGCCACGCTCGACCAACGGATCGCCGCCGCGAGAAAGGGGGCCGATATGGGATCGCTGGTAGGGTTCCATATTCACCCGATGGTCTATTTCGAAGGCTGGAGGCAGGGATACGGAAAGGTCGTCGGGAAGATCACCGAAAACTTCGAACCGTCGGAAGTGGTGATGATATCGATCGGTACGCTGACCTTCACGAAACAGGTCCTGCGTCAGTTGCGGACGACGGGTCGACCAAGCCGTATTCTGGAGATGGAACTGACCGAAGCGGCGGGCAAATACTCATATCCTTTGGATACGAAGCGGGAGATGTTCAGTTTCGTCTATTCCTGTTTTCCCGAAGAATGGAGAACCGGTCTGCAAAAACCTTTCTTCTACCTCTGCATGGAGGATCCTTCGTTGTGGGAACCTACCTTCGGATACCACTACGATTCGGACAAAGACTTCGAGGCTGCCATGAAAATGCATTATCTGAAGAAAACCCAATTTGCATAGTTTTTACTGACATCTCGCATCCAGTTGTCAATTATATGGGTCATATGTACTTGCATGCGTTGTATAAATCTCATAAAATCAGTATAGTACTCAATCGCCATAATACCCACAGGATTCCGTAGACAAGGAAAAAAATATAATGAAAAGAAACGATGCGACGCTCATAGTCGATATGGCCCAATATAGAAAGATCCTTCCCCATATGATGAAAAGACGGTGTGACTCCCTCGTGTATCAGACCGTAGAGATAGATCTGACGAAAACAGTGCAGTTTGTCAAACAACAGAACCGATTGCATCCGGAGGACCACCAATACAGGGTGTTCGAGGTTTTCATCGCTGCCGTCATGCGGACCATCGCGTTGAGGCCTGAAGTGAACAGGTTCGTCGCCCGGTATCAGTACTGGCAGAGGAAAGAGCATTCCCTGACGTTCGTCATCAAGGAAGACTATACCGACGAAGCGCCGGAGCATAGCACACCGATCATCATGCAGCCGGACATGACGCTTCCTGAAATGGCGTTGATCATCGACAAGACCATTGAAGAAGCACGAGCTCCGTCGAACGAGAATTTCACCGATGAAGCGATTGGATTCTTCATGCGCTTCCCCCTTTGGATCATACGTATGGTCATCAATTTCGCAGGATTCCTTGACCGCATGGGAAAAGCTCCGAAAGCGTTACGGGAAGCCGACGGCTTGCATACCTCCGTATTCATCGCGAACCTTGGAAGCATCGGTCTGGCGGGAGGAAGTCCGCATCACCATCTGTATGAATGGGGAACGACAAGCATGTTCGTCACGATGGGAACGCTCCGTCGCAACAGGATCAGAACCGGCGACAAGACGACCTTCAGCGACACGATGGAAGTGGGGTTCACCGTCGATGAACGGGTGACGGACGGCTTCTACTTCATGAATACGATCCGGACATTCCAGAATCTTCTGAACAATCCTGAAGAACTGCTGGAGCGCCCCACCTTGCCACCGCCGCCGAAGACGAAAAAACAATACAAACTGGAGCAGAAGGCGAAAAAGAAGGCGCGCAAGGCTGCGAAGAAGCAGATGAAAAAATCGGCCTGATACATTTGATAGGACTGAACAAGAAATGAGCGGAGGGATATCCCTCCGCTCATTTCTATAGTCTTCACGTGTCGTCTTGATCAGAACGGTCGGTAAGAGACATAGCCGGCCGCATAAAACGTTCCCCACTCTTCGGCGTATTCATTACCAGGCTCTTCGTACCGTAGCGTAATAGGTGTAGCGACAGTCGTCGAGATACCTTTCTCCGGCCTGGACACAGAACCTACGGTAATCTCATCTGTTCCCCCAAGCATCCTCATCAGACGCTGGGTCAGTATGAATTTGGATTCATGGCCTTCTACCGTAGAATGTTCAATAGGCAGGAAAGATCTGAGTGTAAGACTCATACGCCAATGCAAATGATTGGTATAACCGCCTTCCGGATAATAGAGGCTAAACAAGGTATCGGCCAGTCTAGTTCGAGTCGGGGTCTCAAAATCATTCAGATCAGTACTCAACATCAAGGAACCTGTGTCGACATTCAGGATATCATTTCCTTCTCCCGCATGGATGATATCATGGAGATAACAACGATTTCCATCCTCACACTCCACGGTATGAGGTAATTCCAGCAGGAGTTTCTTATAGTCACCTCGTGTCAAAGTTCCATCCAGAACTTGCTGTGCATGGACGGACAGCTCCTCAAGATAACTATCCAACAGGCAATAATGCTGGCGTTTGGCTATTTCCTCTGCAATATCACTGATATTGGCGGGGGTTATCGGCCAAGCCTCACCGAAGCTTCCATTCTCTGCATCAGCATGTATGATGATGCCTCCCAAAGGACCATGTTCAGAGAATTCAAAAACACTTTTGTTCCAGACCTTCTGATCCGATACGCATTGGCGGGACATCTTCCCATTCTCAGAAACCAGCGCGACAACCGAAGTCATCACCCCATCTTCGATAATCGCCACCTTCGCCGTATTCGTACCGTTCGTATACCAAGGGGTATCTTCGGAAATCTCATGAACCCCAGAAACCAGGCAGACTTTGACCGTCGCTGATGGATTCTGCGAACTGGCGGTGACCACAGGATATGGGTTGTCGGATTTTTCCGTGGCGACCGACTCCTCGAAGGTGACTGCGGCGGCTCTCTCAAAGCTCCGGATAATCTCAGAACTCGGACGAGCCAAGGAAGAGGTCGCCTGTGCCACGACTGTCACCTCATCGGACCCCTCAGGGAATACTATGGCGAACGGGCCGATGTAGGACTGCCAAGAGTCACTTGGATCAGTTGAATACCTCCATTGCAGACTGCTTTCCGACTCCGAATTGTCAGGGCTGTCAGTTATCACTATCTTCCAGGAGAGTTCATCCTCCTTGTCCACGCCGAGCAGTGGAGTCGACAACTGATCCAGAGCGGACAGAGATACGCTTTTTACTTCGGTCATCGAAGTAAATCCCGCTTTTGAAACTTCAGTCAGCCAGACCCTCTGATCAGGATCGTCAGTATAGTCAATCGAGACCTTTACGCTTCCTGGAGTCTCGTCAAGATCTTCGGCACCACCGTCAACAACGGTCCTGGTATTCGCCGTATCCGAGGATGGACCTACATTGTAACTGTATGAAGCGCCTCCGATCTCACTCGTAAAGTGTACGATCCATTCAAACTGGTCTGTAGAACCCTGCTTCAAGCTGGCTTTCGTTGCGGATACGTCCGCGACGATGCCAAGGAGAGGAAGTGATATCGGATCATTGTCCAAAAAAGAAAGTCCCGCGGCTTGCTGCTTCAGATGGAGTGTCCGATCCATTTCCGGGATCGTCCCATCATAGGGAATGACAATATCCTCGGCCACTCCCTCGGCACGTACCGTTACAAAGGGGGAAGCAAGCGACGGTTCCTGTCCCAAGGAATAGAACACCACGATATCCTTCACCCTGCTGGTTACAGGAACAATCCATTTCCATCCATCGGACTCTTCAACAATGGCGACGGACCCGACAGACAAGGATGGCACGATCAGATCCGGAAGAGAAGTTGCGAACAGGTTGGAGGATTCAAAACCTTCCGCGGATACACGAACCCTCATATACGGATTCTCTCCGATCGCCAACGGCAGATATAGCACAGTAGGCTGAACCAGATTGGAGGTCTTCTCCAGCAGATCTCCTCCAGTAAGTCCATATTCGTAGACGAGAACGGCATAGTTGTTCGACAACGCGCTACGCAATCCACTGAGATCCGCGAGTTGTTCATATTCGAGTTCAACATCCATACGCCATTGCAGATCATCCGCCACAGGAGCCTCGTGGGAAAGAACAAGTTTCATCAACAACTGGTCCGACTTCACGATGGAGGAAGTGGTGGCCCCTTCTTTGACAGCTCTCGCCCAGACGGTGGACCCATTCATATTTTTGGAACTTACCGTAATGGGAGTCCCCCCATAGGTGAGCCATGAGTACTCATCAGGTTCTGTTCCATGAGGATTCGCATAGCTACCCGACCGCACGGCATATTGCAATGTCACCCCCTCTTCTTGTCCAGGAT
The DNA here is from genome assembly GCA_964407735.1 of uncultured Sphaerochaeta sp. Taxonomy (GTDB): domain Bacteria; phylum Spirochaetota; class Spirochaetia; order Sphaerochaetales; family Sphaerochaetaceae; genus Spiro-02. The sequence continues at coordinate 97,452 of CAYOWS010000010.1, forward strand.
AGTCCAAGGTTACACTGAAACTCATGGGAGAGGTTCTCGTCACTGATGATATCTCGGGGGCAAGAAGCCTTCCCGGCGCAACCAGTTCCTTTGAGACCTTGTACGGGGCATATCCTGACTTTGAGAAAGTCACTGACAGATCGTAGTTCTCCCCCGTATCAACGCTTGAATCATACGGAACGGAGATAGTCCAATCAGTCCCCTCCTGGTCAATGACAGGTTGTGTATCGTCCCTTGTGGTGCTCGCCGTTATGATCGTTCCCTCGGGCGCGGTTCCAGCGAGCGACCATGTACCGATGGATTGGTCTTCCTCCGTATCGAAAGAGAAGGAGACTTCTCCAGAGTCCACTGACACAATGATCTTTTCCAATTCCGTGGTTTCAGTTTCTCTTCCCAGGAAACCTTCCTTGGAAATCTTCGCTTTCGCCGTCAATGTACGGTCATCCTCTATGTATGGTAGGTAAATATTCACATATGAGGTCACTGGATCTATCATTCCGGCAGCTTGGTTGTCATAACCTTCAAGCACAACGCCGTCAGCCAATATGCTATAGGTCACGGCCACATCGGGCTCGGCCCCTTCATACCTGACGGATATGATCCAGGAATCCTTATTGGGCGGCAGCAGTCCCGCTCCGACAATTATATTGGCCAGTTTCGGTGCAAACTTCACTTGGTCACTCACTTCCGACGTCCAGGACATTCCCGAAACGTCGACCGAGGCCGTTGCGCTCATCGACAGGATTGAAGACGTATACTCCACAATAAAGGGAGATACATAAGGTTCATCGACCTTTGCTTCAGATGATACCGCGCTGTTCACGGAATATAGGATATCGAGAGTTCCTTCGGCGACAGTTGCATGGGAAAGGCTTACGGTCCATCTGTTGTCACCAAGATCAGTCACAAGAATGTCAGGAGGACTCAGAAGCGAGGGGGAATTGATCGTGAATGTCGTTTCGGCGCTTTCGGAGTCCGAAACGTATATCATCCTCGCTTCCGTCCTGCCAAATCCGATGCCCAACCGGTTTCCGTCTACAGTCAGGGGATCACCATCCATCGTTGAAAAACTGAAGGACGAAGGGGTGTCCATATAGCTGACTGATGTCGATTGACTTGCTCCCTCATATCCTATCAGAACGACAAGAGCGGAAAGATCCAGCCACCCGTCGACGGCATCCTGTGGAAGTCCACGGTCTACGGTCAGAGTCATGTCCGCGGCGATCACCGTCACGGCGTATCCGGTCGTCAGGACATTACCGGGATACAATGGATCGACATGGGTTACCGTCACATCAAAGGTCTCGCCGACAGTCTTGTCCAGATATCCATCTTCCAGCGCTATGCGGTCATTGCTTACCGTCACGACGTTGCGATTGCCGTCGTCGGTATGCACATGCAATTTCAGATTCGTCGGCTTTGAATAATCCATACTGACTACTTTGGTTTTTTCCAGCTCCGCCTCATTGGCGATCGAAATACCGGTCACCTTTGGAGCCGGTGTCTCTCCAGGACAGCCGGTCAACCATAGCAGGCACACCAGAGTTACAGCCATGATCAGCGACACGTACAATCGTCGTGTTCCAATCTTCTTCATCATAATCATCTCCTTCGGTCTTCTCAGACCTCTGATGTACAGATATTTCATGGGCTGACAGCATTTCTCGCCCATCGTCCCACAGACAGCCATTGCGCCTGTGCGTAAAATTTCCTTCGGGCAGGAATCTTCGCGTATAGGCGTATGGTTCTTTTTCCTCTACGTCGACATATCTTCGGTCGATGGGATCGGAAACTGACGAAGCGGATGCCAGCCCTTTGAATCCCAGTACCCATACCGTCGGACACTCACGCAGGAAAGCATTGTCAGCGACAGCATCACCACGATCAGGACAGGGGCGAGCCGGTTCTTCTTCATCCGATGACTCCGACAGACCGTTGCTTCACAGCCTTTTTCCCGGCGCTCAAGGTCAGATATGCTATGGAACCGTCGGGTCCCTTCAGGTGGACCTTCAGGCCGCCACTGGTACGTCCCAGATATGCGACATCATCAATACGGGCAAACACACAGTCACATCCACACCGCACCGCTATGCTTTCCTCTCCATCCCGTCCTTGTACCAACGTACATAGCACCTCTCCCTCCTTGCAGCCCGTACTGATCGCACCGAAGGTTCCGCCTGCCTTCTTCAGACTCTTCATCAGCTCTTCAACACTCATCAGAATTTCCTCCGAAACCTGGTGACATGCCCCTTCCCCATCTCGATGAATGGATCACGGTCGCCCTCATCCTCCAAGGTTCTCAGACAAAACATTCCGATTCCTCCATGACGGCCGGTTCATTCCACCGTCCCTCGCCGACCTGTACTCCGGCCGAGATTTCCTGACGAATTCCCCGATCAGCTCGTCTGCACGGAAACAGCCGCTCGCCCCCTCTCTGCGGGTCACCAGCCCACTTTCACAGACGAACGCCGCTTCGTTGGTCCCATACCGGCCGCGGACGACCATCACCACCGATACGTCTCCTTCCATCTGTCTTCCGCACACCGCCAGGGCATATGGCTCCGCGGACTTTCCACAGTCGCCTCTGACAAGCTCAAGGCTCCCCAGCATGCGACAGGCCACCTTGCCGCTCTTGCCGTCCACCTTGTGTTCCGTCACCATGCAGAACTCCATGTCCTTTCCTTTCACCATGTCCTCCCGGTCCACGACCTCACCCCCTGCCCCCCCAAGGGACGTTCCACCAGTTCCCTGGCCTCTTCAATGAGCCGCGACAGCCCCTCTTCCCCGGTAGTCCGATGCATCAGGTCTCCCAGCAAGCCTTTCCTCATGAGCAGGTTTTCCCGTATGCCCCCCGGCCCTTCGCCCCGTACGCTCACGACATAGACGCCATCCGTACCACAGCTACCGGAGATTTCCAGCGCGATATCCCGCGCCACTTCACGTTCAGAGCAAAGCTCATACCCTCGCTTCCCGATATTCGTAACAGACAGGCCCACACCATCCTGTATCCTGTACACATCAACCTCGCACCGCATCTCAACTCCTTCTCCGAGTTCCTGCCGAACGCAACCCATTGCCATCCGCACAGCCCATCCCGTCATAGAACTTCCAGAAATCACGGAGGAAGAACCGGGGAAGGCCATCCGTCGCCAATGGGATAGCCTTCGTCCGGTTCTCCCGAAATGAATTCATGGGATCTCCACGATGAATGGAGGGAAAATGCCGGACGGGGAAGGGAACCCCCCGTCCGGCGGGATGGTAAAACGGGTGGGAGGACCGTATTGATTGGGAGCCCTCCGACCCGCGACTCCCAGCCGCAGGCAAAATCCTGGCCGGCGACAGAAAGTCATTGGAAATGAAAAAGAAAATGAATCGTGATGCGCTTGCACTCGCACTACGAAAACATGTTTAGCAAGAAGCCATAGTGAGGCGATATTTTCCGATATGTTATAAAAATTCTCATTTGCGAAGTACATATCGCAATATTAATCGCAATTGAGAACTTATGTCAATAATTATATTCTCATTTGAGAATCCAAAACACGCCATTTGCTGTTTTCTGTTTTACACTGTGGGTATGGAAAACACTGATAAGAAGGAAAAAGGACAGGGTTTCTGGCGACGGATCGACAATGCTCTCGCCAACCTTGGGATGACTCAAAGCGAACTGGCTCATACCATTGGTATTCCGACAAACTCAATCAGTACAGCAAGATCACGGAGCACTTTGTTCGATGTCGAGCTCTCCTATCGCATAGCGAAAGCGTTACATGTTTCTTTTGAATATCTTGCTACAGGAATCGCGAGATCGGATGATGTCGTTTTGGATGATGCTTTTGAGGACATCAGGCTTGGGAAGAGAACCCGAGAAATCGCATTGCTCCTCCCGATGCTGAAGGACCAGGACGCCGACATGATATTGACCATGCTGGAACGTCTGGGCTACAAGGCACCGGAACAGAATCCCTCCCCATATTCGACCACCTCCCTAAAAAACGCTTAGCGCCATCTAGAATTATAGCCTTGAGCTGGGCAGACACCCATGAGGGCTGGAAGGATCATAACCACCGGTAGATAAAAAATACCACGAAGCATATTTATTCTCAAATGAGAACATACTGTCTATCAAACTTTTCCATAGAACGACATCTCGACACCAGTATCATGAACGAGGACTCCGGAGGGCATTCCCAAGATTTTCCATGTGATGAACAGGTCGCCGGAAGCTCCGGACAGGTTGATGATCTGGACGAAATGGAACACCCAGAACCATTCGTCGGTTGAAACCCATGAAACGAAACCCAGGACAAGCCCCCAGATCACGACGGGGGCCAACGCGATGACGACATAGGACTTGCGATCGAACCAGACCTCGTCGGTCCCGGTGTAGAGATAGATGCCGGCATACCCATATTTCGGCTTCACCTTGCCCAGAATACGGATACAGACGCCGTGCATCCATTCGTGTAGCATGAAGTACAGGAACATGCAGGCGACGGCACAGCCGATACGGACAACCGAACCAAGGAACCGTCCGGCGAACATACCGCCCAGAGGAGTTCTCAGGCGACCGAGAAAGAAAACGGACACGGCGATCACCAAGGCCAGCAGGGTTATCGTCCTTGCGTACCTCGCATTACCCAGCAGGTCAACATCTTCCATCAGATGGTAATCGGCGGGCAGTTCCTTGACGTTCATTTCAGTTTTGTTTCAAACAACTCACGGTCCCGTTCGCTCAACGGGCATTGTTCACCTGCGAGCATGGCCTTGATGGCGGCCACTTCCTTGCCGCTGAAGCTACGCCCGTTGCGCTTGTGGTTCTCGAAGGCCTCGACCGCGATCGGGCAGACCGCACGGATGATTTCCAGGACGACTTCGGCATAGGCCCGGATCTCGTACTGGGCATGGGCGTCAAGGCGCAAGGCAAGGAAGTGGAACAGGTTGTGAAGGTCCATCTGCCAGTACCATTCCGTATAGAGGCTCAACGGAAGATCGATACGGGCGATTTCCCTGGCGATCCCCATGTCGAGCAGCTTCTTGTAGTTCTCGTAGGTACTCTTCTGGTCTTCGGCGAGCATCGACCGCACCTGCTCCTGGACCTGGGGATCGACGGGTTCAGGGGCCCTGCCCTGCTTGTTGTCGTCACTCTGAAGATTGATCTGGTCACCCGCGGGGATGTAGCATTCATCACTCATCACGCTATAGCGGCCTGAGATTTCGTTGACCCGTCCGGTACGGTGGCGTATCCACTGACGTGCGACGAAAATCGGCATCTTGATGTGGAAGGTGAAGTTCACTTGCTCAAAGGGTGATGTATGGTCGTTCCGCAACAGATAGTTGATCAGGCCCTTGTCCTGGCGATATGTCTTGGTACCGGTACCGTAAGAGACCCGGGCGGCCTGGACGATCCGTTCATCGGATCCCAGATAGTCGACCAAGCGAACGAATCCATGATCCAGTACAGGAAATTCCTTATCCAATATCTCTTCAGCAGCAGGAACAACACAATGACCCATGGCTCATCTCCTTCAATGTATGAACGCTACCGGGCGTCTTGCGAGGAATCCGCCGGCAAGTGTTTCTGACAGCATATCGAAAATACTTTCCTACAACAATCCCATCCGTCCGAGCAGGACGGCGACGCCCGCGCTACAGGCGGTCTCGGTACGCAACACTCTCGCTCCCAAGGAGACGGGCCGATACCCGGCTCCGGTCAGCGCAGCACGTTCCCTGTCCGTCCATCCCCGTTCCGGGCCGACCGCGAGGACGACCTCTTTTTCCGGGATATCCAGAGTCGAGAGGGGGCGTCCGCCGATCACATTGTCCAGCATCAGGTGGACAGTGCCTTCATCGGCGAGCTGACGGATCGCTTCGTCGACCGTATCGGCGAAACATAGCTCACTCATTCCGGTGTGGGCGGCCTGCATGGCCCCGTCGAGGAGATACTTCCGATATTCTCCGTTCTTCCAAAGTCCTGATACCTGGTATGATTTTTCGGCGGTGTCGGTGCCAGTGACCATCAGCCTTCGGACGCCAAGACTGACGGCTTCCCGAAGTATCCGCTTCATGCAGATAGGCCGGACCTGGGCGACCAGCAACGTAACAGGGTATAGGCCGATAGCTTCCGCCGCCGTCAGGGTCTGAATCCAAGAGAAGGTCACCCCCTGCGAGTCAATAGAGGTAATGACGGCATCTCCCATCGGGCCATTGATGAGACCGATCGACAGGTGATCGCCCACAGTCAGCCGCAACACCTTGCGGATATGTTCAGAACGGAAGTCCGAAGCGGGGATCAGGTGATTCTCTGGCATGTGATCGAACAGGATGACATTCATGCCGGCAGTATATCATAGGCCGTGAACAAAAACGATAGTCCTTGGACGGCTGAAGCGACGTTGTAGTTCCGTATGTGTGGGCTTATGTGTGGGTCTATCCCCGTGTCTATGTCAGACGTATGTCCTTATGTCCCTATCTCTGGGTCTATGTCCGTGTCTATGTCAGACGTATCTCCCTATGTCCGTATGTCTGGGTCTATCCCCGTGTCTATGTCAGGCGTATCTCCCTATGTCCGTATGTCTGGGTCTATCTCCGTGTCTATGTCAGGCGTATGTCCCTATCTCCGGGTCTATGTCGGGCGTATGTCCCTATGTCCGTATGTCTGGGTCTATCTCCGTGTCTATGTCAGGCGTATGTCCCTATGTCCCTATCTCTGGGCTTATGTCCGTGTCTATGTCAGGCGTATGTCCCTATGTCCCTATCTCTGGGCTTATGTCCGTGTCTATGTCAGGCGTATGTCCCTATGTCCCTATCTCTGGG
>CAYOWS010000011.1:0-102829 GCA_964407735.1 uncultured Sphaerochaeta sp.
TTTCTATTTGGATCATATATGTAGAAAGCTTCATTAATCAAATCATCAAAGTTTGTCGTAAAAAAAGTATCAATATAATGATGATTTTGATCCGCTAATTTCACTAAATTAGCATATCCCAGAAAGGGAAATGCACTTTCATTATCGATCTCTTTTTCAACAAACATACGCCGTTGTGTCTTTAGTTCATATAAATACTGGAAAAGAGATGCATATGGTTTATTTACATCAAACCACTTTTTTTGGGAAATATAGTCATCAATTACTTTAGAATCAACTTTCTTAAGTTCTTGAGCATTATAATCATGATCCTCACTGTATATTGACTGCTTCCATTCTTCAACTAACTGAGTCGCCGACCTAATTCCCGATGTAACAGAACAGCCTGCCCCTAACAGCATGGAAAAGTTAGCAACATTTCCCACTTTGTTTTTTACATATCGACACAAATCAGTAATTGATTTTTCTTTTTGACTATCAAGCTCCGTAATATCCATGTACAACTCTCCCCATCACGGGCTTAGGATAATCGAAAATCATAAAGAATGGAAGAAAAATAATTAGCAAGGTGCTGGAGTATCGATTGAAACCTGAAATACAACAGTAAGGGGTGAGACTGATAGTATGCTGAAAAATATTGTATGGACATCTTGGAGGAAAAGTATTCTTAAGTGAAAAATATACTGTAAAACGAAAAAAAACTTCCAGGAGAGCAGTCCTTTCAAATTGGTAATTTGACTAAATACGCTATCACGAGCAATCATCAAGAATTAGTCAGATAATGATAAATTTCCTCCTCCACCCTATCTTTCATCCGGAACCACACTGTTACAATTGGCCGCAATCCTTGAGAACCAGTTTCTTTTTCGGTTTGCTCCATTCTCAGGAATTCTATATCTCCCATATAGTAGAATGAAGAACCTTCATCGTCATGCTTCTTTACAAACAAAGGTACTCGTATATCATTTTTTGCTTGACTACTTATTGCAACAACTTCAGGAGACAAGTATGTCCGCCCATGTTTAGTTTCCCAGGCAAATTCTTCTGGAGAAATGAAACGGTCTTTATAATTAATCCCAGGATCGATGTTTTCCACATCTTTTTCATAAGTCACAAAGATTGGACAAACGTTTAAATCAGATTGATACACATATCCACCAATATTAAGTGCAACCATATCTTCTGACCATCCCAACAATAGCAATACTTCTTGTCGAGTATATTTATCGTATAAAAACAGGTCATTTTTATGATATGTCGTCATATCTCGTTGCAGAAATTGATACCTGCTGTATTCAATCAAATCCATCACGTAGCTTTTGTAATTATCATTGCCCAACAGTCGGCTAAATTGCTTAGATATATGTACCCCACCACCTACTTTCGAGCAGTAGGAGATATTTCCAGATAACTGCCTGTCACGGTCACGGAAGAACCCACCATCAAGCAATCTCAGAGCAGAATCCAAAGACGGCTCATTACAACGATAACCATCAACAGTCTGCTGGATAGTTTGATATATTTCAGATATTGCAACGTTTGTACCAGCATTTGCAAGAAGCAAACCTAAAATAGTGTATTCACACGGACGTAGACCTTTAGAAAGAATCTTACTAAGATATCGCAGACTTAGAGTATGTTCCTTTGGCAACACAGGTACATGCTTCTCGACCTTTGTGAGGAACTCGTAATAGCTATCAGAATAATCGATAAACAACTGAGGTGAAATAGAGTCTATCTTGGTATAATCCATCAATGTAGGGATTTTACCAAGTTTATATTTCATCTTTTCATATTCCTGTTTCAGGAATTTTAACTTATTAAAATTCGCATGATTTATGGAATCATAAATTCGTTCTTTAGAAATCCGATCAAAATCAACCGTCGAGACTCCAGGTATTCCAATACTTCCTCCACTCAGATAACGGCGAATTGAATCTTTTTCATAGGAATAATCACCAAACAAAGCAATAGGAACCATAAAGTTATTTTGATAATTCCCAATGAAATCAATAATAGTCACAAACTCTTTTTCTGGGTATTTTCGCAATCCACGTCCTAATTGCTGAACAAAGACAATCGCGGATTGTGTTGGCCGAAGCATAATGATCTGATTCAAGCAAGGGATATCAACACCTTCGTTCAGAATGTCAACGGTAAGAAGATATTCCAAATGATCTGGACTTTCAGAACTTAAACTGTCGATAGCAGCCTGACGCTGAGATTCAAGGTCTGCCCCACATAAGGCTTGAGTCCGGTACCCAATGAGGTTAAGTTTATCGGATAACTCTTTTGTTTCATCCACCCTACTACAAAAAATCAAACCTCTTTTTTCTTTTGTATCCAGTGTATATTGCTCGATCGTATCATGGATACGCATTACGCGCTCATCAGAAACCAATGCGTTAAATTCAGTTTTTTCTTCTATCATTTCACCATTGATGGTAAGATCTGACACCCCAAAATAGTGAAAAGGACATAATAAGTCTGCTTCAAGTGCTTGGTTCAGCCGAATCTCATATGCAATGTTATTATCAAATAAAGCATAGATATCAAATCCATCACAACGTTCTGGAGTTGCGGTCATACCAAGCATGAACTTAGGTTCGAAATAGTTCAATACTTTGGAATAAGAGCCACCGCCTGCATGGTGGACTTCATCGATCACAATATAATCAAAATAATCAGAGGGGAAAGAATGAAGAACCGAATCTTTTGCCAGTGTTTGAATCATTGAGAAAACATGGTCACTGATTGTTGTTTCTCCTGCTCCGAGAAATCCACAATCATAATCAATCCCAAAAACATCCTTATAACTCTCCATAGCTTTTCTAGCTACAGTTTCACGATGCACAATAAACAAAAACCGTTTTGGTTGAAATACTTTTACATCAAACGCACTGAGATACGTTTTCCCTGTTCCTGTTGCAGATATCAACAAACCTTTCTTTGCGCCATTTGAACGCAGATCAGACAAGGCTTTTAAAGCATCTAGTTGCATCCTGTTGGGTTTTATCTCGTTCCTTTCCGAGTTAGCAACAGAGTTAGCTGTTGTGGCAAAGGTAATATTTCGTTCAATTTTTGTAGCTTCACGAACCCGTCGATAGTGAAGCAACCAAGCTTCATTTAATTCAATGGAGGAATTCCAGACAGCAAAAAACTCTTCATGGATCTTCCCGATAAACTCTCCTTGCGTTAGGGAATGAAATCTCACATTCCATTCCCTATTTGTTGCAAGAGCGCTTGCTGTAATATTGGAACTACCCACAATGATCGTGGAATAATTATCATGTGAAAATATATATCCCTTTGCATGAAAAGATTCATCGATACATATTTTTAATTCAATATTTGGATATTTTTTTTGAATACTGACTAGTGCATCAGGATCAGTAAAATTCAAATAATTTGAAGTCAGAATTTGTCCTTTTACACCACGACCACAGGCATCTAGCAAAGCTTGATGCAGCTGCATGAGGCCCCCAACAGTAATGAACGCCACAGAGAATTGAAAATAAGTACAAGTATTCAATTCATTGATCAATGCGGAAAGGACTTTTTGATGTGGAGGATTGTTCAATATCAAATCGGGACGGTATGCAGACAAAGAGGCTATTTGAGAATCGACGAAACCTGTTTGAAGGCTCTGCAACAAGAATTCACTGGATAAATTGCTCATCAGGCCTCCAATAAAGACACAACAGCTGCAACAATCGGAAGATCGGCAGCAGCCCAGTCCACAGAATATAGTTCATTCTTTGATAACCAACGGCTATCAATATGTTCAGATAATACCAGTTCGCCAACAGCAATTTCACACAAATATGCGAACATTGTTATTTTGAAAGTTTTGTATTGGTGTTCAACTGTCAGAATATACCTGATTACACGTATATCAGTAGATAATTCTTCTTTAATTTCTCTGACAATCGCCTGCTCACCGCTTTCGCCTTTTTCAAGCTTGCCTCCTGGAAACTCCCATTTTCTGGCAAGTTCTCCTGCATCTTTTCTTTGTGCAGCAAAAACTTTTCCATCTTGAATAAAAACAGCAGCAGCAACAGTAATATGTTTCATAATTATCCCTCAATTTTCAACCATACATTATGCCCTTACAAATGAAGAATGAACATATTGTAGGAATATAGTTACAATAACCATAGATATGATCATTTCGGTTTAGGGCTCATCTTCACGGTCGAGAAACTATCTCATTCAATTTCTTTCCTGTAGAATCCCCCCAAGCATCCCACCCATTCATAGGGTTTCCTGCAACAATGGACGCAGCAGATGAAACACTTGAGAATAAATAGTTCTGAGTGAATACACCATTGCAGATAATACCCTCATTCTCCAAAAGAGATTTAAGTTTATGGGCTTTAAACGAGGCATTCGGTGTTATATTATATTGACTTCCTTCAAGCACTAAAAGTTTCCCGTTCCCTGTATATATTGCGAAAGCAGACTTTCCTTTATATTGCATGAAAACATGTTTTGTTTCAAAGGCGTCGCCAGGAAGCTCAGAGACAGGTTCCAACATTCTATATCCAAGAGTTTTCAGAAGAATACGAACATTGGACAGAAACTCTTTCATAGCCTCTTCCCTTGAATCTTTGATTCTCGTCTTTGAGTACGAGTTTTTCGTTAGCAATGTATACGATTTAGCTTCTTTTGCCATAGAACACAGACGGTCCTCTAAATACCGTATAGAGGTTCTATCCAAATCACGGCCAGTAAAAACAACAACTTCAGACCAGAAAAATGATTCTTTTGCGGGGAAAGACGCAATATGTTGTGTCAACCGGACTTTCACGTTTTCTGATTCTCCGATGTATACAGCAAGATTGGGTTCATCTTCATGCGAAATTAGAAAATAAACTCCTACACCTTCAAAATCTATATCTGAAAATGATTGGACATTTTCTCTTGGCACTTTGAATGCCTTTCCATTCCAATTAGAAAGTTCCGCCGTCACTATTCCATCAAAATTTCCTGAGAGTAAATACAATTCGATCGTCTTTCCAAATTCAGACATATAGTTTATTCATTCCCCTTTTGGAATTCTCAGATTAATTCTGATATATGCTATCATAGTAAGAAGAAATGTGCTATTAGATTATTTTCTGAGGTAAATTTCGATTCGTAACATGCAAATTAAAATTACCAGTCTAGCGAGTTTTTCCAAAATAGAACTTTCAGCAAGTGTGTATGGAAATGGATATTCAATTGCCACGTACACAAAACCAGCCTCACCATCGGTGAGGCCAATCTATCACATCAGAGCCTATTGTACAGATTATCAGATCAGCCAGCGTTCACCCCATCAACGAAGGAATCCAAAGCGATAGCTGAGGCACCAAGGCGACCACGATGGCGACGAGTACCAGCGGTATCAGGAACGGAACGGTCCCTTTGATCACCCTTGACACCGGAATGTCGAGCGAACGCCCCAGCACGAACAGGACAAGGCCCACAGGTGGCGTCAATAGACCGATCATCAGGGTCAGGACGACCATGACGCCCAAATGGATTCTGTCGATCCCCACGACATCAACGACGGGAAGAATGACGGGAAGCAATATGACCATCGCCGCCCCCGCCTCCATGAACGTTCCGACAATCAACATGATCAGCATGATGATCAAACAGATCAACGTTGGATTGTTCGTTACGGAAAGCAGTATCGTCGCTATCTTCTGAGGCGTCCCTTCATAAGCCAGGATCCAAGCGAAAATCGCGGAACTGGCAAGGATGATCGTTACGTTCACGGTCGTTTCGCAGGCTTGGAAGAAAATCTTGATGATCTTCTTACCGGTCAACCCCTTGTAGATGAACAGACCGACAGCCAGGGAATAGACGATCGCCAATACGGCGCCTTCCGTCGGAGTCACCAGCCCTCCAAGGATTCCTCCCAGTAAAATCACTGGAGCCAACAGCCCCCAGAAAGCGTCGACGGCGGTCCTTCCGATATTCCGGAATGAGAATCCCGTCTCCCGCGGATAATCCTTCTTCTTGGAGATGATGTGTACCATGACCATCAGCGTCAGCCCCATGATCAAGCCAGGCAGAATACCTCCGGCGAATAGCTTCGCTACAGAGCTGGACGCCAGAACCGCATATACAAGCATAGGTATGCTTGGGGGGATGATCGGACCGATGAGTGAAGATGCCGCGGTGATACCGACGCTGAACTCGGTATCGAAGCCATTCTCCTCCATCGCCTTTACCTGCATCGCACCGATACCTCCGGCATCCGCGATCGCAGAACCGCTCATGCCGGCGAACAGGATGGAAGTCAGGACATTCACATGCCCCAATCCACCAGGAAGATACCCTACGATGGAACGCGCGAACTTGTAGATCCGGGAAGTCATCCCACTTTCGTTCATGATCATTCCTGCAAGGATGAAGAACGGAATGGCAAGCAATGTGAAACTGTCCAACCCTTCCGCCATCGTCTTGATGAACAGCATCAGCGGCAAGGAGTCGTTGAATACCAAGTACAGGAAGGAAGACAATCCCAGCGAAATCGCGATCGGGGCACCGACAAGCATCAGCAGAATGAAAACGATGAACAGTATTCCGACAGACATATCAAGCCTCCCCTTTCTTTATCTTCGCCGCGACCGCCCGATAGATACGCAGAACACACCGATAGGTCATCAACAGGAAGCCCAAGGCGACCAACCCATAGACAACAGCACGTGAAATCTGCACGCTGACCAGGTATCGGCCTTTGGAAAAGGTCATCATGTTGACCGACAATACGCAACCGGCGACATAGAACGTCAGTTCAACGAACATCGAAACGAAAGACAACACACTGCGGAGTTTCTCAGGGAACTTGCTCAACAGAAAGTCCAGTGAAACGTTCGAACCAGTCCGGACCGCGATCGCGCTTCCTATGAAGGTCAACACGATCAGCAAATACCGAGCCACTTCTTCAGTCCAGAGGGCCGGGGTCCTGAACAGAGACCTTGACGCAACCTGGAACAGGACTACCAATACCAACGCCGCGAGAATCAACATGCTCAAGTAGTCCTCCAAGTAGTACCGCGAGCGTTCTCCAGTTCGGCCCTTATCCCGTAAGTTTTTCAAGATCTTCTTCATTCTGTACCCCGGCTATGGTTTCATTTGCTCAACGCCTGCAGTCGCTGATACTGTTCTGGCGTCCATTCCCGTTCCGTACTGGTATTGAACGGCAAGGTGACGGCGGTGAACGCCGCTTTGTCTACATCGGCAATGACCGTGTTCCCAAGGCTTTCGAAGGTCGAAACCAGCTCATCGGAAGCCTGCTGCGCTTCGTCGGTGGCTACCGCGGAGACCTTTTTGCCGATATCAAGAACGATCTGCTTGTCCTGGTCGGAAAGTTTGTTCCAGAAATTCGCAGAGATGATGATATGTGCGGGTTCCATCATATGCTCAGTCAGACAGATATATTTGGTGACTTCGAAGAACTTCATGTTGTACGTCGTCTCCAATGGATTTTCCTGAGCATCGACAACCTTCTGTTGCAACGCGAGGTAGACTTCACCGAACGCGATCGGAGTCGGGCTCGCTCCGGCGGCCCTTGGCATCGCGGTGAAGGCTGGTGCATCGGGTACGCGAATCTTCAAGCCGACCATATCCGCTGGGGTCCGGACGGCTTTGTTCGCTGTGACGGATCTGAACCCGGAGGTATAGGTACCCACGATTACATTGCCGGTCGCATCGGTATAACCAACGCACATCTCTTCATACAGGGGGCTTTCCACATAAGATCTGAAATGATCCCAGTTCTGGAAGGCATACGGTGCGGCGGTGACGCCCATTGGAGGATAATAACGACTCGTATAGGATTCTCCTACCAAGGTAATGTCTACCGAACCGAGGGACAAAGCTTCCAGGTTGGAATCCATCCCCCCCAACGCGCCGGCGGGAACGATCCTGAACTTTACGCGACCATCCGTGGCTTGTTCCACCTGCTGCGCGAAAGATTCAGACATCTTGAACAAGGTATGACCGGGTTCAAAAATATGGGCGAACGTCCCTTGGGCGCTTTGCGCTCCTGCGCTTTCCGAACTACCTCCAGCGAACAGCCCTGCAAGGACTATCGCCCCGATCAGAATCAATGCAATCCCCTTTTTCATGTACGACCTCCTGTATATCAGTCTACAGACTATTTTCAAAAGCCATCATTTCAGCCAGCACCGGCTTCAATTCCTCGATCTCTTCCTCCGTCATATTATCGACAGGTCCACGAACCTTGCCGCAGGGTATTCCGAGCAGCGTGATGCATTCCTTGATGACGGCTTGGTAGATCGTCATCAACGGACCCGCGACCAAAGGGCCGACCGTCAGCGGCATCTTTCTTTTTGCCGCGAGGTTGTCACAGAAGATCCGATAGGGTTCCAACCCTTCCACTAGTTCTCCCATACGTTTCCAATCACGTTTCTCTCCAGCCTCATATATGCCGAAGGTCGTCTTAGGCATCATGTTCACAAGCTCGGACACATATGCAGGACAGCCATTCGGAGCAAGGGCGAGATATTGGTATTGTTCATACCCGAGTCCGGTAAAGATAACCATGTCCTTGGGATCTACGGCTTTCTGTACCCGATAGAAGCTCATGGGACTGGCGATGTTCTCTTTCGTCCCGATGATGTTCGGGATCTTGGAGAGCTGCCCGATCATGGCGGGGGGAAGCCAATGCTTGCTTGTCCCAGGATTGTTGTAGATGACGATGCCGATCTTCACACTGTTCGCTACATCGACGAAATGTTTGTAGATGTTCTCTCCGGTACAAGGCGAATAGTACGGAGGGACGATCATCAACCCATCTGCGCCGGCTTTTTCAGCGTATTGGGATAGTTCTATGGTGGCCTTGGTTCCGGGGCGAGAGGTTCCCATGATAACAGGAAACGCACCTGCCACTTCATCGATCACGATGTCGATGTACCGTTTCATTTCTTCATCGGTCATCGCATAGAACTCGGCGGTGGAACCACCAGCCAGAAAGCAGAAGTCCTTGCCTTGCGCTTTTTTCATCGCATCGCGCAACATGAGTCTCAGATTTTTCTCATCAATTTCATCGGCCGCTGTAAATGGTGTCATAACAAGATGCATGATGCCTTTCAACTTACTATGCAGTACTTCGGGTTTCATAATAACCTCCATCTTTGGTGATAGCTAGAGAATAAGCCCGAAATATTTATGTTGTCAACTAAAATATTTTTATGAACTTATAATTCACAAATATTCAAATATATTGACAATTAAACGATACGTTACGATAATGCATTAACGGGGTCCTTCCTTGACAATTGTCGATTGATACCTCAAGCTATATGAAAGAAAAAGGGTGAAAGATGGGTACTGGCAAAGGGAAAAACACAGAAACGATCATCAGAGAATATCTGACAGTCAACAATTTCAAACCAGGAGACCGTATTCCGACACAGGTGGAACTGATCAAGACACTAGGGCTTTCTTCCAGAGCGTTGAGGGAAGGCATCACCATCCTGATCAACCAAGGGGTTCTCGTCACAAAAGGGAAAGCAGGGACATTCGTCACGAATCCCAAGGAACTTTCCGTCGTCGAACCCATCAAATGGTATTTCGAAGCGAACGATGTCCCCGAAATCGACCTTATCACCGCCAGAGCGACATTGGAAAGTTCCATCATCCGAGAAGCTTGTAGGAAAAGGACCACGAAGGATCTGCTGTTGCTGCAACAATGGATAGACGCACAATCTGAAAAAGATATCTCCGCGGAACGGGAGATAGAATGTGATAAGAAATTCCATCTCCAACTCATGAGTTGCGCCCATAACAAGGTATTTGAGATCGTCGCGAATGTCATTCTGCTTCAGTTCGGGGTCATCTATAAGCGAGGACTTTACCCGGACCAGGATACTATCCGCATTCAGGACCATCAGGAAATCCTTGATGCTGTATTCCAACGAAATGAGGATCTTGCGAGCGAATTGGCGCAGAAACATATCCTGCGTTCGCAGGAACTGAGTATAAAACAGCAATAGAACTAGGGGCGCGGGTCTCCAGAACTATGTAGATCATCTGGTAATTCCGATTATATATGCACCTTGCCCCAACCCTGGTTTTTCCCTACACTCTCCCCATGAAAATCATCATCTCCCCGGCGAAGAAGATGCACATGGACCATGATTTCCTCGCACCTCGGAACACCCCGATGTTCATCGACCGGGCACGTCGACTCTCCGACCATCTTCGTTCCCTACCGTATGAGGAACTGAAGGGATTGTTCGTCTGCAATGATGAGATCGCAACCTTGAATTACAACCGATACCAAACCATGGATTTGGATGGTGGTACGACAAATCCCGCGATACTCTCCTACGATGGCATCCAGTACAAATACATGGCACCACAGGTATTCGAGGAACCCTATTATGAATACATCGAAGAACACCTCCGGATACTTTCCGGGCTCTATGGGATTCTCAGGCCCTTCGATGGGGTCATCCTCTACCGGTTGGAAATGCAAGCGAAGCTCAAGACCGGTTTCTGCAAGAACCTCTACGACTACTGGGGAGATACCATCTACAGGGAGCTGACCAAGGACGACAGCCAGATCCTCAACCTCGCCTCTGCGGAGTACAGCAAGGTCGTGGAGAAATACCTTGCGCCGGACATCTCCTACACCACCTGCATCTTCGGGGAGATGGAGAACGGCAAAATCAAGGAGAAAGGCGTATACGTGAAGATGGCTCGCGGCGAGATGGTCCGGTACATGGCAGAGAACGATATCACGGACCTGGAGGATATCAAGAGTTTTGATAGATTGGGGTTCAGGTATCAAGATGAACTGTCAAATATAGATACTTGGGTATTTCTTAAGAACACCGGAAAATAAACTATATTCAACCTCCATACTAGCCCTGCCCCTATCACAACCGTTGATCGTCATGACGTCGGTCTGGGATTTTCAATGTGATGTTCTCAGCCAACCGACTATCCGATCAGTTCCACCCCGATCGGATGATTCCAGTCGCAGACGGGAATCCTGTCCAGCATCAATCGGGCGAACTCAGGATCGGAGAACGGAGTCGTCAGCTCCGGCTGCATGCACCATGTCAACCGGTACAGTTTGCCATCCATGAGATTGATGCACACACCCCGGTAGGTATCGTCCGCTACAAGACCTCCGTCATCGACAAGAACATATTCGGCGTCCTCATAGTCGATCCGCCGCAGCCCATCCCACCACTTCCTTGCATCCTCGACGGAACCCGCGTCTGGAAACAGATAGTCCCGCCCGCCTTGCAAAGACAGAATACTTGCGACAGAACCACAGTCCATGACCGCTCCTGTGGAAAGGTCTATGACAGGACTCGCGTCATCAGTTTTGATTCCTGAAAAAAATTCATTCGCTTCCGCCTGGTCAAAATGCCGTATATCGTATTTCATGTCTACCTCCGTGCTCTCATCCCTCAGCCACAAGATACTCGTAAAATCACTTGGAGGCAAAACAGAACCAACAATCTTCCAGAAAAAACAATATGCCAAAAAGGCAAATATCGACCGGGTGTATGGCCAGTCAAGACAAACAACAGGACTCTTGCGCCAACATAGCAAAACATTGCCATGATCATCATGAATTAGCAATCTGTGGCAATTGATGGACAAAACAAGAGTACCAAACAGACCCTCCCGAAAGAGGGTCCAAAGTGGATAAGAATTTGAAAAAGCTATTCGCTTATATTCATTATTCAGCCAGCTCCACGCTGATCGGTTCAGCCCAGTCGCAGATCGGCTCGGGTTCCAGGATCAGGCTGCTATGCTCAGGATCGACGAGAGGTTCCACAATCGCCGGCTGAGCCTGCCATACCATTTTGTACAGCCTCTTGTCGACGGAATTGATTCCCAACCCGTAGAAGGTATTCTCGGTCATACGCTGTTCACCCTGGATGATGGTATAGGTCGCACCCGCGTAATCCACTCTGCGCAGATCGTCCCACCACTTCTGGGCCTTCTCCAAAGTGGTGTGCTCCAAGACAAGATAGTCCTCATGGTCACGGTTCAACTTGCCTGCACCGGCGGCGCAAGTAGTCACCACACCGGAATCCAGATCTATGATCGGATTATGATTGTTGGCTTTGACGTCTGCGAAAAAAGCTTCGACTTCGTCCTGTTTCAGATGTTTGATTTCATATTTCATGTCTGCCTCCCTACTCTCAACCCCTCGATTACAAGATACTAGTAAATTTTCCAATCGGCAAAACATCATCAACAATGATCAAAACAACACTCCGATAGTACAGATATCTGTGTAAACTGTTGCGAATTCAACCTGTCAGGTACTATGCGATACGTGGAAATTGAATCTTCAAGGAACTCACTGACGGTGAGGAGATTTCGCCGGAACTGTCGCAGTCGCTTCAGACAACTCAAAAGGCATAGGGAATATCATACACAAGGCGGCACACGGTCTGGCCTCCGTTGGCATGACGGCAAATGGAACTAAAACAGCCGCTCCCCCACGATCCTTGCGACCCCCTCTATCAACCGGGCGTCGTCTTCGGTGAAACGTCCCACCAAGGGGCTGTCGATATCGAGCACCCCGACAACGGCACCGAAAGTTGTGGAGGGAACGCCCCCTGCGAAGATGGGCACTACCAGCTCGCTTCTCGAAGCGCCGTCGCAGGCTATGTGGCCTGGAAAGGCATGGACATCGGCCACCAGCTGGGTCTTGCCTGTAGCGGCGGCGGTTCCGCAGACACCTTTGCCGAACGGAATGGAGGTACAGGCCGGCAAACCCTGGAACGGTCCTAGGCGGAGCCGGGGTTCTGACGGGTAATAGTCCAGATCAGAGACATGGCGTAACGCGGGAATCTCGAAATCCCGCAGATAGAAGCCTACCCAGTTGATATCTGCGAGATACCACCAGAGCAAGGCGGCGGCGTTGGCCAGGCCGGTATACCGTCGGGCGATGGAACCATTGGCAGGATCTACCAAAGTCGACAGTTGCTCCAACAAGAGGTGATCATCAGCGGTACGGTCCCCGCTCGGGGAAAAAGGTTCGAACAAACGCTACTCCTCAAAACCAGACTGTCAGCTATATATCTGTAGCAAACAAACCAGCCATAAAGAAAAGACTCCGGCAAGCCATCAGACTTGCCGGAGACTACAAAACATATCAGGACATCACGGACGAAAGATCATTTCGCCTGAGGTTTCGCTCCCGGAACACCAGACTTCGCACCCGTGGCCACGCCGTTTCCACCACGAAGCCTCATGGCCAGAGCCGGCTTGACGATCGTTCCGGGACCGGCGATACAGCCGCCCTCACAGCACATGACCTCGACCAAGTCGGTTTCAGGAGCGCGGCGCTCCCAAGTCTTCATCAGGCGGACGGTCTTCTTGTCCAGCCCGTTGATCGGAAGCGTACGGATATCGTCAGCCGAGACACGATGCAGGACACAACCGGCGACACCGGCGCTGCAGGCAAACTGACGGCAGTCGGCGAAAGCGGCGGTATCGCCCAAGTCGGCGGCTTCAAGTTCTCGGACGTCGATATCTTCAGCCATGAACAATGCGGCCAACTCGCTGAAATTGATCACACCATCGACCTCGGGAGTCCGGACGGCCTCGACACGCTTGGCGAGACAGGGGCCGATGAAGACACGCTTGCTCTCCGGGTCCCGCTCCTTGCAGAGCTGGGCGGTATAGGCCATCGGAGTGAGCGCGGTCGAGTGGCGTTCCTTGAGGAACGGCAGATGCTTGTTGATCAGCTCCATGTAGGCGGGACAGCAGCTTGTAGTCATGTAGCCCTCGCCATTCTCCTTCTTCTCCACCACTTCCTTAGCCTCGTGGACGGAGGTGACCTCGGCGCCTTCGGCGACCTCGACCACGCTGGTGAAGCCAAGCTTGAGCAACGCGGCCTTGATCTGGGCGAGAGAACCGGGGAACTGGCCTTCGATAGCCGGAGCGATCATCGCCACGACCTTCTCCTTGTTCTTCAGCATCTTCGCCACAGGCATCAGACCGCTGCGTTCGACGATCGCGCCGAACGGACAGGAGCGGGCGCATTTGCCGCAACTGATACAAAGCTTATGGTCGAGCTCGACGAAACCCTGCTCATTCTTCTTGATCGCGCCGACGGGACAGGCATCCTCACAGGGGACGGGAATATGCACGACGGCATGGAACGGACATACTTCCATACATTTGCCGCAGCGGATACAACGGTCCTCCTGGATATGGGCCTGCCCGTTGATGAACACGATGGCGTCTTTGGGGCAGTTGGCCAGACAGGGTCGGGCGAAACAGCCGCGACAGGCATCGGAGATACGGTACTGGTCCTGAGGACAACCGGAACACCCTGTACTGATCGTTGTCAGCACAGGAACGGCCGGAGGATCTTCCGCGATGATCTCCTTCACGTATTCGGTGAGCGGCTTCATCTCGTCATCAAAGCGCTCGATATCAATGCCCAGCAACGCCATGATCCTGTAACGGACCATGGCCCGTTCCTTGTAGATGCAGCAACGGTTCGGAGTACGGTCCTTCGGGATGATCTGGAACGGCAGCTTGTCGGCGTCGATGTCGAGCTTGTCCGCGAAGAACAGCTTGAGGACCTCGGTGTCGATACGCCGCTTCATGAGCGTATACTGGTTATTCAGTTCAAGCATTCACAGCCTCCTCAAGAAGCTTGCAGAACCGATCCTGAGTCACACTGCCGTAGACCTTGCCGTCGACGGAGATGAAAGGTGGCTTGAAATCAATTCCAGCGTCGCCTTCGACCTTCTTGCAGACATCCAGACAGGAGCTACCTTCAATCTCGCAGCCGGCCAGTACTTCGGGATCGAGAAAATCATTGTAGAGGAGCAGATCAGCTCCGCCCTGAACGAAGCATGCTGTTCCAACGCAGATCTTCACTTCGACTTTCTTCTTCTTGTTCATTGTATTCTCCTTCGTATATCCTTGCCTGACGGGGTCCGGTGATTCCTTCCAGCCTTGTCGCCTTTGCAAAACCATTCATTCCATTGTACCATGCCCTCCAAGTCGGCCCGCACCACCGGAAGCATAGCCAGTTCCATCATCCCAGACTCTCAGAGCCTCGCCCATGCGGGTCGCTCAGGAGATCAGAGATACTCCTGCGAGGTCTCCTTGAGGTAGTTCTGCTCCAGAGCGTTCCTCAATCGACCAATGATCGTCCTTCGGATACCGATCTCCACCGGGATATTCGGGTCCTGGTGAGCTTCGTTGATCTTGGTCCCGACGATGAAATGGACCTGGTCGCTGTCCAGCAGGATGTCGACGAACCGTTTCACGGCATCGTCGGGGAGCTCCGTGGTAGGAGTCTTCTCCTCCAGCACGGTAGCGACCTTGCTCAACGTAAGCATCCCTTCGGTGACCAGATCCACACCTTCCATCGTGGAGCACGGCGGGACATCGGGGGACCAGGAGTGCATGTCGACCTTGATCTTCTTCTCGAACAGGCGGGAGACGATCTGGGCGGTGGTACCACCGGAAACGATCTTCCGGCCATTGAACTCCCGTAGCTTCTGCCCGAGGATTTCGTCGGCTTCCTTGGTGAACGGAGGACCGGTGACTATCACCGTCCGCCGGGGCTTGCGCACATAGACGACCACGCAGGTGATGTCGTCACGGGAAGCGAGTCCGTCCAAGGAATAGGCCTTGCGGACGATCGCCTTGGAAAGCTCGCGGGA
Organism: uncultured Sphaerochaeta sp.; assembly: GCA_964407735.1. GTDB lineage: Bacteria > Spirochaetota > Spirochaetia > Sphaerochaetales > Sphaerochaetaceae > Spiro-02. The sequence goes on from CAYOWS010000011.1 coordinate 15,690, forward strand.
GGAGATGTTCGGATTCGCGGTTATCTGCTCCTGGATGAACTTCCTCGCGCCCTCCAGGCGCCAGCCCAGTGGCAGGCTCTTGCCAAGCCCGGCCTGGGTCACCCCGTCGGTGAACATGATCAGACGGTCACCTACGGCCAGTCGGAACTGCGATTGCTCAAGAAATTCTTTCTTGAAAGCACCTTCCCGTTGCAGGTCGATCTTTTGCCGTTCCCATTTGATCGGTTCCGTACCAACGAAATGGAGGGAGGGGGGATTGTCGTATTCAGCCAGCTGGACCTCGATGTCGTCCCAAGTGGGGAAACGGATGTCGGCGATCGTAAATGTTGAGTAGCTGATCTTCCGTTCCTTGCAGACAGGCAGGGTATTCATGATGATCTTCGCGGAATGGGTCAGGTTGATGGGGCTGAAACTCAGCTTATGAGCCATATGGGCGGTCAGGCTGGCCAGGACATTGGCCTTGACCCCGCTGCCCAAGCCGTCGCTGAGCGTACAGACGATCTGGTTGTCGTCCGGGTTCCGTGAGAGGAGGAACACGTCGCCGCCGATCTTCTGCCCATGCTTGTATATCTGCGAATAGTCTACATCAATGAATATATCGTTCATGATAGATCCTGTTGATCATCCAGCATGAAGCCGTCTTCCCCGTCGGTACCGGGGACCTTGAAGGCGTCGATCAGCGAATTGAGCATGATCTCCGTCTCCGCGGCGTTTTCACCGAGCAGGGAGGCGATCTGCTGGACCGTCTCCAAACTCTTCTGAATCACGTCCTCGGCCTTCTTGACCACCGTCTCACGACGTACGGTCGGCGAGGTGATATCCTCGAAGATCGCCCCTACCAGACGCTGCTTCTCAACGATGAAGAAGGTCACGCGGAGGAACTTGTCCTGATAATGCAGTCGGTACTGCCCCGGTCTGGAGGAGTAGAACTGGTCGCGGAACTTGTCGTAGAACGGCACGAAGCGTTCCAGCGGCAAGCCGCTGATCAGGTCGAGGATCTCGCTCTCGATGCTGTAGTCGATATCCCCGAACAGGTGGAGGAAGCCAGTGTTGCAGTCGACGATCTTCAGATCCTCGTCCACCATGACCACACCCATGGGAATCGTCCGGAGCAACACGTCGATCTTGCTCTGGGCTTCCTTGCGCATCTTGGTGACGCACATCTCAGGTTCAGCCATACCCTCCAGGTAGGCGATCGCCATGTCCCGGCATGTGTTGTAACCACAGCCGCCACAGTTCAGCTCATCAATCCTGGTCACCTTGCCCAGATCCTTCAACGCCTGTGTGATCTGTTCCTCGGTAAACTTCGCCTTGTGTCCGGCGGGAATGAAATCGGAAGGAGGATACTCGCTCCGTCGGTCGCTGCGGACCAGCATGTCATACCCCTTCTCCAACAGGCTGGCGACGAACTCGGCGGGAGGGACGAACAGCTTTTCAGTGTCCTTGGTGATCCGTTCCTTGGTATACCGTGTCGAGAGGGATTTCTTGGTAGCAGGCGATCTCCCTTTCGTAGCGCCGGGGCCGTTCACACAGCCACCCTCGCAACTCAGCAATTCAAGGAAATCGTTGTAGATGTCCTCGTCGCTCTTGGCGACGGTACCCTTCCGGGGCAATTCATTCAGGACACCGAGAACCTGGTCGACACCACTGATCGCCACGGCCTTGTCCTGGAACGCGTCTCGCCCCCAGACGAGAGAGGCGATCATGCCGCCTTCGACGGGATACAGCGTGGTTTCACCCGCAGGAGCCGGGACGAATGGAGGTACTTCCACTGTATGCTGATCGATACCATCGACCAGCTCATCGAGCGAGATATTCTCTCTGTCGAGCCACTGGCGCAGTTCAGTAAAGGTCAGGGCGAAATCGGGGAAACCGGGAGTCGTGTCGGCCTCGACCTTCTTGGCGATACAGGGGCCGATGAATACGACGCCGATGTCATCGCCATAGATTTCCCGCAGGTAGGCGCTATGGCACTGCAAGGGAGAAGGAACAGGAGAGAGATTGTCCTCAAGCTGCGGGTAATACTTATGGACCAGTTCGACCACGGCCGGGCATGCGGTGGAGATCCAGGAACAGACCCCTTCGTTGCGCTTTGCATCGAGATCGACGCAAGCCGATACCAGCGCGGCACCGATCGCCGTCTCCGAGACCCCTGCGAAACCAAGCTGGATCAATGAGGCCAGCACGGCGTCCCCTTGACCGGCGAACTCGGCCGCATAGGAAGGGGCGATGGAACAATAGACCCTTTTCCCACTGCGAAGAAACATCTGGACACGGGCGATGTCATCACGTACTTTCTTGGCGTGGTTCGGACAGACATCGACACAATGGCCACAAAAGACACAGCGGTCCTTGATGACGACGGCGCTGCCCTCCTTTACCTGGATCGCCTTGACAGGACAGGACCGGACGCATTTGTAGCAATCCCTGCATTGTGTCAGCTCAGTGTAAATCGGATAGACCATACAACCTCCTGGATAGACTCATGGATTTCCCGCGGGAATCCTGAAAGGATGCCAAAGCCTCAGGACGCGGATTCCTTGCTCAACGCTTCGGCCAGCAAGTCGACCACGCAATCCGGATCGACACCGGAATAGGAGACATCGCCGACCTTGAGGTTCGGACCTGTCGAGCAAGCGCCCAGACAAAGATGTCCGATCAGTTCGACATGGTCTTCCAGGTTGTTTTCAGAAATATAGCTTTCCAGATTAGCCAAAGCCTGAGAGTTCCCTCTAGCGAAACAAGAACTGCCCATGCAAAGCTCTACCGTCACTTTATCCATTGCGAACACACTCCTCGAACACCGCGACCACCCCTCCGAAGAAAGACAGTACGGCATATGCATCAATGATACATCATGACATAGGAAAAGTCAACGAAGGATATCAATTGAAACAAATTAACGCTACAATCAACGGTTTTTCGAACATGTTTGTCGCATAAAATAAAATTAATGTGAATACAGTAATTTTAATTATTAATTCTCAAGAATAAGCCTATATGAAAACAGAAAAAAACAAGCCATCACCCGACATTTTTATCGAGCAATGGCTCTATCAATAGAATATAGTTCTGTACCTATAGCGTTCTCAGACTTGTCCAGGGTCCTCTTCTTCCTCAAAAGAAACAGGGGCCTCGCCCGCCATCATCCTGCGCAGCTTCGCGGACAGCACGGCGAAGCTTGTGGCAAGGTCAGTCCTTTGCAACACCACCCCCGGCGGAATCTTCAGATCCTTCGGGGCGAAGTTCCAGATAGCCTTGATACCACATTTGATCAAGAGGTCCGCGACGGCCTGGGCCTGATTGGCAGGCACCGCGATAGCCGCGATATTGATACGGTTCTCCTTGATGAACATCTGAAGCTTCTCAAGGGGAAGAACATCCACGTCCCCCATCTTCTTGCCGCATTTCCCGGGGTCCCGGTCGAACATCGCCACGATCCGGAGCCCATAGGACTCGAAACCTTCATACCGGGCCAAGGCGGAACCGAGATGCCCCGCGCCCACGACCAAGGCGTCGGTCGAATTGTCCCAGCCGAGACAGTGGGTGATGGCCCTGATTAACAGCACTATCTCAAAACCGACCTTGGGACGCCCCTCGACACCGGTACAGGACATATCCTTGCGTACCTGAATCGGCTTCAGCCCCAGCTCTTCCGCCAATTTCGTCGCGGAGACCCAGTCATGCCCAGCCTCTTCGTATTGTCTGAGAATCCTCAGATATGATGGAAATCGTTTGATCGTCGGTATCGATATGGACGATCTCAGTTCAACTTCTCTCTTTTTTGTTTCATCCACGTTGCTCATTCGCTGATTACCCTTCATCCTTTTCCGTAGACATGCCGCTACGCATCAGGCGTAGACTTTTCTCAACATCTTCGATGACGGTCGCCGCCGTAGAAGCCCCGGCGGTGATCCCGATACTATCATACGCACACATATCATCGGTCAGCTCGTTCTCAGTTTCGACCAACCATACGGGAAGGCCACGGCTCCGCACGATCTCGGCCAGAGCCTGGGTATTGGCGCTCATGCGGCTACCGATCACGACCACCGCCTGACAGACATCGCAAAGCTTGTCGACCGCTTCACGACGGGCGGAAGAACTGGGACAGATCCGGTTGCCGAAAACAATTTCCCTGTCGGAGAATTTTGAAACCATCGCCTCATGCAGCAACAAGCTTTCCTTCTCAGGGAAGGTCGTCTGGATCATGACGAACAAAGGAACGCCCTCAGGAACCGTCTCCAAGTCTTCAACCGTAGATACGACCGTGGAGGGAACCAACGAACCGGAACGCGACTCACATCCTGCGAGGGCAAGCGTCTCATGGTGTCCGGGAAGTCCGATGATCACCACATGACGCCCCTCCTCCCCTGCTTTCCTGATCAGACGCTGGGAACGCGCGACCGTCGGGCAAGTACCATCCACAAGGAAAAAACCGGCCTCTTCAAAACTTCTTCTGACTGCATCAGCGATTCCATGGGCCCGGATGACGATGTAGCCGGGAAGATGGCCTTCAGGTGATTCAATGACCTGGATACCTTGCCGTTCATAATGCTCCATCACCTGTCTGTTGTGGATGAAATCCCCATAGGAGTACGCTGGCAGCCCTTTCTGACCGGCAAATGAGAGACATTGCTTCACCTTATTGATGGCATAGGAGACACCGTTGCAGAATCCCATAGTTGAAGCTTCTATCAAATCCACAATATCCATCCTTTCCGTACAATGTACGATGGAGCCCATGGTCAAGGCAAGCTTTTCCTCGACCATCAGCCGACATATTCCCGGACAATAAATAAAACGGGGCTATCGGCCAAGTCATCAAGACTCTTACGACAGCCCCATCATATACTTACATAGCAAACGACAGCACTACTTCTTCTGCTGGCGCTTGCCCTTGAGCTTCCTCTCGGCGAGGGGAATTTCAACGATATTGTCAGGTTCAACCAACTCGGCATCGACGACCGCGACATCTTCGGTCAAGCTGGCCTTGGTCTCAGGGGTCTTTCCGCCCTTCCTCTTTCCCTGTGCCTTGGAAACCCAATAAAGCAACGCGGGGGCGATGAAGTTGGAGGAATAGGTACCGATCACGATACCGAAGATCAGATTCAAGGAGAACAGTCTGATATCCCCAGAAGAGAACAGGCACAGCGGCAACACCGCCAGAATCGTGGTCAACGAACTGATCAATGTACGGCTCAAGGACTGGGATACGCTGTTGTCGATCAAAGACGCCATGGAGGCATCCTTGTTCAGTCCGACGTTTTCACGGATACGGTCGAAGATAACGATCGTATTGTTCAACGAATAACCGATGATCGTCAGGATGGCCGCAATCGTCGTGCTGGAGACTTCAAGCTGGAACAGGGCGATGAAACCGAGCATCAGCAGGACATCGTGCAACAAGGCGACCAAGGAGGAGACGGCATAGGCGAAGCGGAAACGGACCCATACATAGACCAAGATCAACGCCATGGCCACCAAGACCGCGATCACGGAACTGGAGATCAAAGAAGCGGAGAACTTCGGACCTACGAAGTCGTTCTGTAGGACTACGACGCTGTCATTGCCGAACGCGGCGCCGAGCAGATCGGAGACCTTCGCCTCCATAGTGGCCTGGGTGTCGCCCTCTTCGGTCCCGAGACGGATCTGGAATACCGCGTTCGAGGTGGAGCCGACGGTCTGGACCTTCACATTGCCCAAAGAGGAGAGAGCGTCACGTACCTGGTCGATCGAGACATCGACGGAAGAGGTACTGAAGTTCAGCATCTTGGGCACAGGGCTCAACGTAGCGGGGAACCCAAAACCGGAGAGGAGGTTCTGGGTAAGAAGACCTCCCTCAAGAGAGGAAGCCTCGACGCCATCGATGTCATTCAGACCTCTGGCCAGATCGGCGGAAGTCGGATAAGCGGTCGAAGCGAAGGTGTAGTTCTGTACACCCGAGGCGTCACGGATCTCCAGCAACAATGAATTGCCGGAAATCGACAAGGTCGCGTCCGCATTACCGGTATAGGAGACTTGCAGTCCCGCCGGAGCGATCTGGATACGCTGGCTGAGACCACTGTCGAAGTCGATACCGGTGTTGAAACCGTCCCAGACGAAATATGAGACGATACCTGCGATCAGCAGGACCAACGATATGGCTACCGCAAAGAAGCGGAATTTAATTACAGGAACTTTCTTTCTAGCCATTTTAGTTCTTCCTCCAGCTGATATGCAGCTTGGCGTTCGGCTTGTCCGTCACGGTCGCGTCAAAAATCAGATGCGAGACGAACAGAGCGGTGAACAACGAGCTGACGATACCGATCGCCAATGTGTTGGCGAAGCCCTTGACGGCACTGGTTCCAAGCTGGGAAAGCACCAAGGCCGCGATGATCGTGGTGATATTGGAGTCCATGATCGTCCAGAAAGCCTTTCCGGAACCAGACTTGACCGCCGCCTGGGGAGTCTTGCCCATCGCCCGCTCCTCCTTGATTCTCTCAAAGATGATGACGTTGGCGTCGACAGCCATGCCCAAGGTCAGGATCAGACCTGCGATACTGGTCAAAGTCAGCGTGAAATTGAACGCGGACAATACCGCGAGCATGATGACCAAGTTGAAGATCAACGCCAAGTCAGCGATCAGACCGCTCCAGGCATAGTAGATGATCATGAACAGTATGACCAGGATCAGACCAAGACCGATGGCCTTCAGACCGGCGGAAACGGCGTCTTCACCCAAAGTAGCGCCTACGGCCTGCTGGCTGGAGACGACCAGCTCGATCGGCAGGGCGGCGGTCCGCAGCACAATGGCCAGGTCAGCGGCTTCTTCCGCGGAGAATCCAGAGATCTGGACACTGTTGCGGATACCTTCGGTGATGGTAGCCATGGCCTTTACCTTGCCATCCATGACGACCGCCATGGTATCATTGACATGGGTGGAGGTCAGCTTGTAGAAGATATCGCCACCGACGCTGTCAAGCTGGAAGTTGACGACCGGACGACCGGTGATACCATCGGTAGAGGTGGTTGCCTGCTCGAGGTGGATACCATCGAGACCGACTTCTTCGTTCAGCACGACGAATCTTTCGAGTTCATCGATACCATAGGCATCATTGATATAGTAACCGGCGGCGATCTTGCCCGCGGGCAGGAAGTCCGGCTGCTTGATAGCGCCCGTATCGGTATAGACTTCGGAAGGATTCGCGGCGAAATAGGTGTTCAGCTGGGTGGTGAGCTCTGTATCAACGATCTGGAAGGTCAAGGAGCCCTTGCCTCTCAGGAAGGAGTTCACGCGCTCAGGGTCAGCCGCGCCAGGGATCTCGACGAGGATCTGGTCGGAACCCTGCAAACGGATATCGGGCTCGGAAACACCGAACTGGTCGATACGGTTCTGCAGGATCTCGATGTCCTGGTTGACTAAGGTGGTCACTTCCGACGAACTGACGCTGCGACCGACTTTGGCCTCATACGCTGATACATCGGCGTCAAGCAGGATGCTCATACCGCCACGAAGATCGAGACCGAGCTGCAATACCTTGGAGCCAAGGGCCTTGAGCTCAAGCAACTGAGTCCTGTGTTCGTTTTCAAGTGCATCAAACATGGCTTGTTCACTGACAAAGGCATAGAAGATATTCTCTACGGTCCAAGTCTTGGGAGCCGACTGCTTCATCGCCTTGTAGTTGGCCTTGGCGATAGGCTTGAGGAAACTGTATGCCTCAGGCAACGCCGCAGACGGATTGCTCTGCACCAACTCTTTCAATTCCCGCAACTCGCGTGAAGCCTGTCCACGGGAATACTCCTTGATCTGCACATTCGAGCCTGTTGCCAGTTCCTTGGCCGTCTGCGGTACGAAACCGTACCACTTGATGGTAGGATACAGGAAAATCCCGCAGACTACCAGGACCAGAAGAACGATGATCAAGCGCCCTCGTTTTTTCATGATTCTCTCCAGATAACGAAATATCGAACAACATCGTCATTGTCCGAGCAAAACGAGATTGCCGCCGGACTGGCGGCAATACTTTTCACCCAGAACATGAGTCAGCTAGTTTATTTTTCTTCAGAAGCAGGAGCTTCGGCGGGTTTTTCTTCAGCCTCGGCGGGAGCCTCTTCAACGATCACTTCTTCGACGACCTCGACAGCCTCTTCAGCGGCCTTGGACTTCTTGTCCTTCTTGGACGGAGCCTCCACCTTTTCGACCTTCTCTTCAGAAGCACCCTTCTTATCCTTCTTGGAGGAACTTGCTTCAGGCTTCTTGTCGAGAACAGAAGAAATCGCGTTCTTCGCGAACTCGATGCGGGTATTGTCATCGACCTTGACGATCACGGAAGAATCCTTGACGGATACGACAGTACCACGGATACCGCCGATGGACTGGACCTTGTCGCCTTTCTTGATGGCGGACAGCATGTCGCGGGTCTCACGATCTCTCTTCTTCTGTGGTCTGATGATCAGGAAATAGAAAATCAGGATGATCAATCCGAACGTAACGATCGTCATCATCATGGAACCGCCGGTGCTACCGTCGCCGCCAGGTGCGGCCATAGCCGTCAATAATGCATGCATGTGTCAAATCCTCGCTTTGAAATGAGGGAGCGTTTTTCTATCGGCAAGATCAGGGAGCCGGTGCAACGCAGCCAGCTTGTTCCAATCCTATTCTGTCAGTCCCGACATGATGCGCCTTGAGGAAAAACCAAAAGGCCTTACGCACCCGATTTCCATAAGTACCGATAAAAGTATCACGTTACCGCTTATATAGTCAAGTTTGACCTATCCCCAGAATTGCGTATCGAATAGCCGGAAATGCCATAATTATCCAGTCGCTCGGCAAGTCCCTGACCATCGAGAGCCCGTTTCCAGGATGAACGATGCCATGACCTCTTACACAAAACGAGCCGCGGGGACAAGCTCCGCGGCTCGAATACTCTCAAACAACGCCCAAAGGGCTTACATCATACCGCCCATTCCACCTGCGGCCGGGTTCGGCGCGGGTTCTGGAGCGGGGATGTCAGTGACGGAACACTCGGTAGTCAGGATCAACGCTGCGATGGAAGCGGCGTTCTGTAGAGCGGAACGGGCGACCTTCGCGGGATCAAGAATACCGGCGGCCATCATGTTGGTCCACTGCATCACGTTCGCATCGAAACCAACACCAGGTTCAGCGTTCTTGCACTTGTCGGCGATGATGGAGCCATCGAGACCGGCATTCTCGGCGATCTGGCGGATCGGTTCCTCAAGGGCGCGGCGGACGATCTTGTAACCGACCTGCTCCTCATCGGTAAGCTTGGACAGATCCTTGGCTTCAAGCGCCTTGGCGGCCTGGACCAACGTGACACCACCGCCAGGGATGATCCCCTCTTCGATAGCGGCGCGGGTAGCGCTCAAAGCATCCTCGACGCGGTGCTTCTTCTCCTTCAGCTCGACTTCGGTAGCCGCGCCGACATTGACGACGGCGACGCCGCCGGCCAGCTTGGCAAGACGTTCCTGTAGCTTCTCGCGGTCGTAGTCACTGGTGGTATCGGCGATCTGGACCTTGATCTGGGCCACACGATCCTTGATATCGGCCTGCTTGCCGGCTCCGTTGATGATCGTGGTGTTCTCTTTCTCGACCTTGATGCTCTTGGCGCGGCCAAGCTGGGAAAGGTCGGCGTTCTCAAGCTTCAGCCCGAGTTCTTCGCTGATCACCTGTCCGCCGGTAAGGATGGCGATATCCTCAAGCATGGCCTTGCGGCGGTCACCGAAGCCAGGGGCCTTGACGGCGACGACGTTCAGGATGCCACGGACACTGTTGACGACCAAGGTGGCGAGGGCTTCGCCATCGACATCCTCGGCGATGATCAACAGGGGCTTGCCGGACTGGGCGACCTTCTCCAGAACGGGAAGGAGTTCCTTCATGTTGGAGATCTTCTTGTCGTAGATCAGGATGAACGGATCGTCGAGCACGGCGGTCATGGTGTCGCGGTTGTTGCAGAAGTAGGCGGACAGATAGCCGCGGTCGAACTGCATGCCTTCTACGAACTCGGTCGTGGTCTCGATGGTCTTGGATTCCTCGACGGTGATGACGCCGTCCTTGCCGACCTTCTCCATCGCGTTGGCGATCTCATCGCCGATGGTGCGGTCGTTGTTGGCGCTGATGGAAGCGACCTGCGCGATCTCTTCCTTGTCCTTGATGATCTTCGCCTGTTTCTTGATCTCAGCCACCGCGTCGACCACGGCCTTGTCGATACCACGACGGATACCCATCGGGTTCACTCCGGCCGCGACGCTCTTCATCCCTTCCTTGGTGATGGACCAGGCAAGAACGGTAGCGGTGGTGGTTCCGTCGCCAGCGACATCGTTCGTCTTGGTGGCGACTTCCTTCAGAAGCTGGGCACCCATGTTTTCAAACGGGTCTTCCAATTCAATTTCACGAGCGACGGAGACGCCGTCCTTGGTTACAGTCGGAGCACCGAACTTCTTGTCCAGCAACACCAAGCGACCCTTGGGACCCAAGGTGGTCATGACCGCACGAGAAATCTTCTCGACGCCCGCGACGAGTGATTTACGGGCTTCTTCATTGAACTGAAGTTGTTTTGCCATGTATGTATCCTCTCTTTAATGAAATAATTAGTTTGTATTTTCAACCCGCCAATTGTGGCAGGACGCACCGATACTGTCAACCAGTATCCCTGCGGATAGTAAAATACAAATAAAGCGGATGATTATCAAGAAGAATTTTTAGATTTTCGTCACTTATACGAACCTACGGGCAAATCCCGCAAGTTTTCCCCAAGAACCGGTCCGCCGGATTCAGTTGCAGGAAAACACCCCTCCCGGCAGAAAAAACCGGGAGGCGTCCTTCCCCGCCGAACGGAACGGGGGAAAGGTACGTGCACCCCTATCGTACCCCTATCGCACCCCTGGGGTACCCCTAATCAAGTCAGGGCCACGACCTTCATGTACTGGCCGGGATTCTTCTCGATATCCATCACCACGGCGGGAACTTCATCCAGCCTGATCGTCTTGGTAAGGATCTTCATCATGTCGACGCGTTTCGAACGGATGAGTTCCAGAGCTTCCTCGAACTCCCCGGCGCTCGTCCTCGCCCCCCTGATGTCGATCTCCTTCTTGGTGATCATATCGGTAGGAAGGCTCGTCTCTTTCTTCGGCCAACCCGTCAGCGTGATGCGTCCGGCATGGGATACGAAATCCAAGGAGTTGCGGACCGACACGTTCGCCCCGCTGCACTCCATCACCTGCTGAGACATCGTACCACCGGTGATCTCGCAAATGCGTGCGGCCGCATCCTCGACACTGGAATTGATCGTATGCTCGACACCGAGTTCCTTGGCGAAATCAAGACGCTCCTGCACGAGATCAATCAGAATGGCGTGGGCTCCGTACTCCTGCGCGACCATTCCAGCGACAAGCCCGATCGGACCGGCGCCGATGATCGTGCAGAACTCCCCCGCCTTCAGGCCGCCCCGATGGATGCCGTGGAGGGAAATGGTCAGGGGTTCCGCCATCGCGGCCTGCACGTAGTCCATGTCATCGGGGATCTTCACAAGCATGGAGGCGGGGTGACAGAAATATTCAGCCATACCGCCGTCGACATGGACACCGAGCACTTTCAGGCTGGTGCAACAGTTCGTACGCCCGATCGAACAGGGATAGCAATGTCCGCAGTAGATATAGGGGTCGACGACGACACGGTCCCCCGCTTTCAGCCCTTTCGGGTTCTCGGGGATCGAGACGATCTCTCCAGCGATCTCATGACCGATGATGCGTGGGTAGCTTACCAGACTGTTCGCGCCTCTGAACGCCCCGATGTCACTGCCGCAGATACCCGCGGCTTTCACTTTGATGAGAACTTCCCCTTCCTTCGGTTCCGGCATCGGGATATCCACGCAAGCGATATCCCATGGTTTTTCCAACTTGATCGCGTTCATTTTTCTGTATCCTTATAATCAAACGTAAATACGATCTTCCTGATGGAAGGATCTCTTGTATCGACAAAATCAAAAGCCTCCTGGGCTTTGGTCAGCGGAAACGTATGTGACACACTGCCGGTAAGATCGAGCTTTCCTTCATTGATCAACTCGATCGCCTTCCCGAACATCTTGTTCTGAAGCCTCGACCCCCGGACGTCCAGCTCTTTTGAAGTGATGGCAAACTGGTTGATTTCCGTCGGAGCGACGGAAAAGCCCATGGTGATCACCCTGCCGGCATTGCCGGTCGCATTCAGAAGCGTGAGCAGGGAATCCTTGTTGCATACGGCGTCGATGGAGACGGTGGCACCATGCCCTTCCGTATACTCCTTTACCCTGGCCGCCAGATCCTCGTTCAGCACGTTCACCACATGGGTCGCTCCGTTCTGGCGGGCAATTTCAAGTTTTTCATCATTGATATCGGCGACGATGATCGTGTCGCAGAGCTGGCGTGCGATCTTCAGAATAGAGGACCCGAGAGCCCCGGAACCGAACAGAAGCAGCATATCCTCTCTTTCAAGTTCAGCCCGGGAACAAGCCTGGATGGCGATGGTGACCGGCTCGATCATCACCGCGTCGGCGTCGGAGATGGAATCGGGGAGGATGTAGCAATCGCTTTCAGGAACCGCGATGAACTCCCGGTATCCGCCGTCAATATGCACGCCACGGACTTTCAGATTGTCACAGACATTCCCCCTGTTCTTTCTGCAAGGATAGCAATGCCCGCAGTTGGTCACCTGGTTGACGATCACCCGGTCTCCGACCCTCAGGTTCCGGACAGAAGGACCAAGCTCGACGACACGGCCCACCATCTCATGCCCGATGATCCTCGGATAGGTCGCGGCAGCGTTCGTTCCATGATAGATACCGACATCCGAACCACAGATACCGGCGGCCGTCATCTGTACAAGCACATTGTCGTGAGCGTCGATGGTTGGCTTCTCGACATCAACGACCTGCAATCTGTTGGGTTCCACAATCCGTACCGCTTTCATTTCAAGCACCTCCCTCCCTTCTTGATATACATGAGGGGAAAACATCCGCTCCTGATATAGTCAATATACAATACTAGCAAATTAACATGTCAGTATGTTAACACCACCTTAAACTAGCTGTCAACTTTACTTTTAATAATTTATCACACCTCAATTGGTACAGAAAAAATTTCCAATAATAATTGTTGACGGATTCCAGATTGCATACTAGCATGTTAGTACAAAACCCAAAAGGAGTTTCCTATGAACAAGAATGTGAAAAGAATTGTCGTTATCTGTCTGGCTCTGCTTCTCGTTTCGACGAGCGCCATGTTTGCGGCAGGATCAAAAGAAGGCGGTACGACCTATACCATCAAGGTGGGTGACAACTGGGGAGCTACCCATCCAATGGGCCGGGCGCTTACTGAAGTTTTCAAGCCCATGGTCGAAGAACAGACCAATGGCGCTGTAAAAGTCGACATCTATTCCGACGGAACGCTCGGCAGCGAAGGCGACCTGTGGAACGGCGTTCGCAACGGTTCCATCGAAATGGCCGTCATCGGCACCCCTTTCAACCAGGAATGGCCCAAGAGCCTCATTTCCGACTGGCCGTTCCTCTACTCCGGCCTTGAACATGCCAAGAGAGTCTGGACAAGCGAGATCGCGGATGAGCTGAACGCGGAATTCCACGAAAAGTTCCCGACCGCCTACATGCTCGCTTGGGGCCCGAACAGCGCCCGTACCTTCAGCAGCAACAAGAAACTGACCAGCGTCAGTGACTTCGCCGGACAGAAGATCCGCATGCCTTCAAACCCGATCCACGTCGGTATCGCGCAGAATCTCGGCGCAAGCGCTCAGGTCATTCCTTTGAACGAGCTCTTCTCCGCCCTTGAGACCGGTGTTGTCGACGGACAGGACAACGGCATGGTGACGATCCTCAGCCAGAGTTTCGACCAGGTCCAGAAGTATGTCTACGAGACAAACCATATCGTAGCCACCCTCGAAGTCGTCGTCAGCGCATCCTTCTTCGACAGCCTCCCCGCTGAATACCAGGAAGTTGTCACGAAGGCGGCGAAAGCGACCACCGAAAAGGCTTGGAACGATTATATCGCCAGCGTCGACGTCGACCGCCAGACCCTCAGAGACCGTGGCGTCACCGTCACCGCTTGTTCCGACGCGGACCGCGATCTGATCATCCAGAAGATACAGCCTCTCCTCGACACCCTGTATGCTCAGAACGCATGGGCGGAGGAACTTACTACCAGAATCAAGAATTATTAATCCAGGGGCTTTTTACCGGGCGATAGGGTCTATGACTCTATCGCCCTCTTTGACATGAGGGACAACACATGAAAGCAATTCTCGACAAAATCTTCAAGGGCATAGAGGTGCTCATCGCTATATTTCTAGCGGTGATGATAGCCCTGATGTTTATGAACGTCGTACTCAGGTATCTCTTCAGCAAAGGCTTCGCCTGGTCCGAGGAGATCGCACGTATCTGTTTCATCTACCTTGTATATCTCGGCTCCATTGAAGCGGCGAGAGACAACAGGCACCTTCTGATAGACACAGTCCTTCTGAAGCTCAAGCCAATTCCGCAGAAAATCGTCTATTGCCTGATCCAGGGAATCATCATCTGGCTGATGGGGATCCTCACGGTCGGAAGCTGGGGGTTGATGAAACAGAACCTCCACGACCGATGGGTCGCCACACACTTCCCGATCTGGCTGGTGTACCTCGCGGGAGCGATCCTCGGCGTCGCCATCATCCTGATTTCAATTACGAATATCGTCCATCTGCTCGTACAGAAGAAACCTGTCGCAGAACTGATCGCCGTTCCGGCGGAAGAGAAAGACGATCTAGCGGCAAGCGCAGAATAGGGGGTGGAATATATGGTAACTATCTATAGCATTGTATTTCTAGGATCACTCATCATAGGCATCATGTTCGGCCTTCCTATCGCGCATTCGCTCCTTCTGAGTGCCGCGTCAACCGCCCTTGCGATCGGCGGTAGTGCCACGAACCCGCAGATCGTCGCGGCCCAGCTGATGCGCGGGACAGACTCCGTGACCATGATGGCGCTCCCCTTCTTCATCCTTGTAGGTGAACTCATGAACAGGGGCGGCCTGACCAAACGCATCATCAACTTCTGCAACATCTTCGTCGGACGAGTCAAAGGCGGTCTTGGATACGTGACGATCTTCGCGTGCCTGATGTTCGCGAGCCTCGTAGGCTCGGCGGTCGCCAGCACAGCGGCCCTCGGCGCGATCCTGATCCCCATGATGGTCGAATCGGGATATGACAGAGAGAAATCCTCCGGTTTGCTCGCGAGCGCAAACCTGGTGGCCCCGATCATGCCGCCATCGGTACCGATGATCGTCTATGGCGTGACGGCCGGCGTCTCGATCAAGTCCCTGTTCCTGGGCGGTATCGCACCTGCTGTATACCTGACTGTGATCATGTGCGTCGCGTGGTTCTTCGTCTCACGAAAGGATGGCATCAAGACCGATATGCCGCCGATGACTTTCAAGTACGTTCTCCGCTGTTTCCTTGACGGTCTTTGCGCGCTGATGTTGCCGATCATCATCCTCGTCGGTCTCCGCGGCGGTATCTTCACCGCGACTGAAGCCGGTGTCGTGGCGGTCGTGTATTCGTTGATCATCGGCCTCTTCGTCTATCGAGAGATGAAACCGAAGGATATCATGAAGGCGTTCATCGCTGCCGCCAAGATGTCGGCGGTCGTCATGTTCCTGGCGGCGACGGCGCAGGTCGCGGCCTATATCCTGACGATCTCCCGTATCCCGCAGCTCATTACGGAGTCCCTGCACCCGCTGATCGAACATCCGATGCTTCTGAACTTCGTGTTGCAGGTCATCATCATCCTGATGGGGACCTGTGTGGACGTCACCCCGACGATCCTGATCATGACCCCGATCATGCTGCCGCTGCTGAGGGCGGCGAACATCGACCTCGTCTACTTCGGCGTCGTGTTCACCCTGGCGAACGTGCTGGGCCTCACCTCCCCGCCCGTCGGGCCGGTACTCAACGTGGCCTGCGCCACAGGTGGCGTGAAAATGGACAAGCTGGTGCCGAAGGTCATACCATACTATATCCCGCAGGTGATCCTTGTATTCCTGCTGATCTTCGTCCCGCAGCTGGTCACTGTACCACTGAGCTGGATCAACGGCTAAGTACGACGAAGGATTCGAACGTGTCCCTGACGATACGACCGGGGACACAAATTGAAAAGGAGGAATCGCTACTATGAAAATGACAATGAGATGGTACGGAAGCAAATACGACACCGTATCCCTGAAACAAATCAAACAGACCTGTTACGTGACAGGAATCATCTCCACCCTGTACTCAAAACTGCCGGGGCAGAAATGGGAGTTCGATGAAATCAAGGCGTTGAAAGACGAGGTCGAGGGCGCAGGCCTGACACTTTCCGGCATTGAGAGCGTCAATGTCAGCGACGCCATCAAGACGGGAGCACCCGACAGGGACAAGGATATCGAGGCCTATATACAGAGTCTGGAGAATCTCGGCAAGAACGATGTCCACATGGTCTGCTACAACTTCATGCCGGTATTCGACTGGACCCGTACGGAACTCGCCCGTGTGCGCCCCGACGGCTCCACGGTCCTCGCATACAACCAGAAGGCGGTAGACCAGATCGACCCATCGAAAATGTTCGATTCCATAGCGGGGGACATGAACGGGACCGTGATGCCGGGCTGGGAACCGGAGAGGATGGCGAAGATCAAGGATCTTTTCGACATGTACAAGGATATTGATGAAGACAAGCTCTTCGAACACCTCAAGTACTTCCTCGACGCGATCATGCCGACCTGCGACAAGTACGATATCAACATGGCGATCCATCCAGACGATCCCGCCTGGAGCGTGTTCGGCCTGCCGAGAATCATCAACAGCATGCCAAACATCGACCGCATGATGAAGATGGTCGACAACCCCCACAACGGCGTCACGTTCTGCGCCGGTTCATACGGCACGAACCCGGACAACGATCTTCCCGCGATGATCCGCGCCCTCAAGGGCCGCGTCCACTTCGCCCATGTCAGGAACCTGAAGTTCAACGACGGCAAGAACGATTTCGAGGAATCGGCGCATCTTTCGTCCGACGGCTCGTTCGATGTGTACGAGATCGTCAAGGCCCTGCATGACATCGGCTTCACAGGGCCCATCAGACCGGACCATGGAAGGATGATCTGGGACGAAAAGGCTATGCCGGGATACGGCCTGTATGACCGAGCGCTCGGAGCCGCGTATATCTGCGGGCTTTGGGAAGCGATCGAAAAGAACGCAAGGTGAGGTCGCGATGAAACTGACCATAGCCGGATTGAAGGACAGGACGGGCTGGGAGAAAGCGGAAGTCGCGCTCCCCTCCTATGACATCGAGCAGGTTTCAAGAAACACGAAAGAGAACCCTGTGTGGGTTCATTTCGGCGCAGGCAACATCTTCAGGATCTTTATCGGCGGCATCGCGGACACGTTGATTGAAAAGGGTGTCGCCGACAAGGGGATCACCTGCGTGGAGACGTTTGATTTCGATGTCATCGACAAGATCTACACACCCTACGACAACCTTGTGCTGGGTGTCACGCTCAACGCGGACGGTTCCATCGGCAAGAAGGTCCTCGGTTCCCTCACCGAAGCCATCAAGGCCCAGGCATCCGTCGCGGCGGAATGGAATCGCCTCAAGGCGATTTTTATCAACCCAGCGCTTCAGATGATCTCCTTCACCATTACGGAGAAGGGGTATGCGCTGAAGAACGCCGCAGGAGAATTCTTCCCGTTCATCCTCAAGGATATCGAGGACGGGCCAGACGCCCCTGTCTCTGCGATGGCTGTGGTCACCGCCCTGCTCCTTGAGAGGTTCAAGGCGGGCAAGGCCCCCCTTGCGGTGGTGAGCATGGACAACTGTTCCCATAACGGGGAGAAGCTCCGGACATCAATCATCACCATGGCGAAGGAATGGAACAAGAAGGGATTCGTCGATGATGCGTTCATCGCATATCTCGGAGATGAAAGCACCATTTCCTTCCCTTGGTCGATGATCGACAAGATCACCCCGCGTCCTGCCGGTTCCGTCTGCGAGGAGCTTGAAAAGCTTGGCATCGAGGATATGCAGCCGGTCGTCACCTCCAAGAATACGTTCATCGCCCCGTTCGTGAACGCGGAGAGCCCCCAGTATCTGGTCATCGAGGACAAGTTCCCCAACGGCAGACCGGCTCTGGAGAAAGCGGGTGTCTACCTGACGGACCGCGATACAGTGAACAAGGTGGAGCGGATGAAGGTCACCACCTGCCTCAACCCACTCCACACCGCGCTCGCGACCTACGGCTGCACCCTCGGATACACCCTGATCGCGGATGAGATGAAAGATACCGAACTGAAGGAGCTGGTACATCAGATCGGTCCGGTCGAGGGCATGCCTGTCGTGACCGACCCCGGCATCCTTTCCCCGAAGGCGTTCGTGGACGAGGTGATCAACGTCCGGCTCCCCAACCCGTTCATGCCCGACACGCCACAGCGTATCGCCACCGACACGTCGCAGAAGGTCGGCATCCGCTACGGAGAGACCATCAAGGCCTATGTGGAGAAATACGGGGATGCGAAGAACCTGACGGCGATACCGCTCGCTATCGCGGGCTGGTGCCGCTATCTGCTTGCGGTAGATGACGAAGGCACCCGTTTCGAACTCTCTTCCGATCCGATGCTTCCTGAGCTGACGGAGCAGCTAAAAAATATTGAAGTCGGCAAGCCGGAAACCTATACCGGACAGCTCGCCCCTATCCTTTCCAACGCCCACATCTTCGGGATCGACCTCTATCAGGCCGGTATCGGGGAGAAGGTGGAAGGGATGTTCATCGAGCTCATCGGGGGCAATGGCGCTATCAGGGCGACGCTCAAAAAATGGCTCAAATAATAAGTTCTTAAAGAAAATAGTTCTTTTTTCGGCCTACCCTACATGGTGGGCCGATTTTTTTTCATTTCAAAAGGTGTAATAGCGGGGTAATGGTATTGTGATCCTTACGGGATCTTCCCGTGATCGCATCAGATGATCAGCGCCAGTCCGCCGGCAAGCAATACCCCGAACAGGTTGCTGAATAGGTTCACGATGTCATTGTCCACCCACCTGATTCCACGGGAGAGCTCCAACTTCCGGCCATCGACGAACTCATGCTCGGTCAACTGTCCGCGTTCATCATCCCAATAATGGGCCTGTGCGAGCGCCCCGAGCAGGCTGTCCATCAGACAACCGGAGAAACCTCCCACGGCCACCAAGGAGGTGTAGCCGATCCAGGTCGGGAAGAGGCTTGTATTGAAATCAGCGAAGCATCCGAGCCAGAAGACCGCTACAAGGATAGCGCCTGCCAGACCTCCGAAGGTCCCCAAGACCGAAACACCACCTGAAAGCCCTGGTGTAATGGGCTTCATTGTCAGAATGGAGACCGGATCGCGCCGAGAAAGGATACCGATCTCTCCGGCCCAGGTGTCGGAAGCTGCTTCAGCCACGCCAGCCCCGAACATGACAAGAGCCAGCGGAGTCGGATCAATGGCATACAACAACGCCGCGGCTGTCGCAGGCGCTCCATTGGCAATGACCTGCATCCAGTCCCTCGCCCCTGTTTTCTTTTGAATGCTCACGATGTCTCTGGCCGCATGAAGTCGTTTGGAATACTTGCCGATCACAGCCGCCGAAAGGAAAAACAGCAGCATGACGGCAAGACCTTCGAAACCAAGGAACCAAGCGACGCTCACACCCTCTACCCAAGCGAGGATCGCCCCGCTGACCGTCAGCTGTTTCGCTTTCCAAGCCAGGATCGCGACTACGGCCATGATCAGTCCAAGGACAATGAGAGGCCAGGGAAACGGAAGGGAATGGAGTAATTTGTTCAATGGCGCTAGCATAGGACGGCCACCCACAACGCAGTGCCCAGAGGTACGGTCACATTATCGATCCCCAACGGCGTCGCCGCTTCAAGGAACGCCCCCACCAGCCCGGTCGTCACAGCGACCAGCAGACGATATTGAATATCGGACACAGGGGCGAAGACAAACGCCACGAGCGAGACGACGAAAAACATGACGAATGTACCGAGCCAAGTCTTTCCTCCGGTCAGGAAGGGGAGTTTCTTTTTCCCCCAGGCATGCCCGATGATCGCTGCGAGCCCATCTCCGTACCCCATGGAAAGGACACCGATGGTAGCGGCTGCGACCGCCAATCTCCCGTTGTAGACCAGCAAGACCAACACCAGCAAGGAAAGCGGGAAATAAATCAGACCGTAGTTACGCTTCTTGTCATCCATTCCAAGAAAAGCACCGTATCCACCGAAGGTCAGAATGCCATTGAGGATGATGAACACCACAGGTCCGATGATTGCGAACCAGATATTGTCGATCCAAACCATCAGGATAAACCACCAGTTGGATACCCCGATATGGATGAACTTACGCACAAACTCAGAAGAAAAATTGGTGAAACGACGCAACAGCACGGCGACTCCGATAATGAGTCCCAAAAAAATAAATGAGAAAATTATACCTAGGATATTATTGTCCATACGGCCTATCATGCCCACAAACTACAAGAAAAGCAAGATTTATCACCCATAACGGATCTTTTTCACAAATTTGACATGGTCATGACGTTGACAGGATGAAAACTGCGTGCTACCGTTCATTTGCTTTAGTTTTTGTTCGCTGCAGCTAGTTCTTTTTCCTATCTTTCGTTTGCGCGTTACTGAGTCGCTTTCCCGCAGACAGGTTTTGGTTCAAGCATGCCGCCAATTAAAGTAATTTTAGCGATACAGGCTTTAGGCCTGTGAAGGATGCTTTTTTATGGCAAAGAAAATTTACGTTGGTAACATGAGTTACAACACCTCCGAAGAAGAACTTCGGGACCTGTTCGCACAGTTCGGTACTGTACTTAGCGCAAACATCATCATCGACCGCGAAACCCGTCGCCCCAAGGGCTTCGGTTTCGTTGAAATCGAAGAAGACGAAGCTGCAGAAGCTGCCATCTCCCAGCTTGACGGCAAGGATTT
Source organism: uncultured Sphaerochaeta sp. (assembly GCA_964407735.1). Lineage (GTDB taxonomy): Bacteria > Spirochaetota > Spirochaetia > Sphaerochaetales > Sphaerochaetaceae > Spiro-02. Next base: position 36,690 of record CAYOWS010000011.1, read on the forward strand.
CGGCGGACGCAACCTCCGCGTGAACGAAGCGATCGCAAAGACTCGCCCCGCACGCAGCGGCTACCGCGACTAATCATTCATCAGACTCAGTAATGGGACGGGACCGAGAAATCGGTCCCGTTTTCATTTTTGCAGTTCACAGCCCTTCGGTTCATATGTTGGAATTACGTCCTGCTTACTATACATGCGTCCTGCCTGGGGGAAGGGGTAAAACAGAATCGAAGGGTATGCCCATCGCCCCAACCTCCGCAAGTTTTCGCAGGTCTACATCTGATGGGGGAGACAGATCTAGCCGCAAATTGACACTTCTGCAAACCGCGAACACTCCTCCGCCAGCAGTGGGGGTCGGGCATGCGCCAGCCCCCCCTGCCCAAAGCGTGTTCCCAACAAGTAAAACAAAAACTCCACTATCAACCATTCGCTTCAGCGGAAAGTTGCCGGACTTTCTCGCTATTCGCCCTCCTGAGCTTGCCGACCTTGCTCCGGTACAGCGGATACGTGATCGCCACGCCCACAATACCTATGAGGCCGATACATATTCCAGGGATGAAAAGGCTCTGCCACACCATGGTCATGCACATGCCAAGCCCCAGGATCAACGCACTGACGATACCGATGGTATAGGCGAGTATTCCCGAGTCTCTCGTGACAGCCTGATCAATTTCCCTGATTTTCTCAAGATTGGTTTTCTCTCTTGGAACATACTTGTCCCTCAGTTCCTTCATCTCTTCCGATTCACTTTTCGAGTACCTATAGGAAAATCCATTTACGTCCATTTTTTTCTCCTTATGATTGGATGCGTCATGATACGTAGATAATGGACCGCAAGTATTTGAGAACTGCTAGCGTATTGTTTCTGAAATGTTTCAATGCGGGAGAATGACCGTGAATTCGCTCCCCTGCCCCTGCATGCTCTTCACTGTTATCCCGGCATGGAGGATATCGACGATTCGTTTGACAAGGGCCAGTCCAAGACCATTACCCTCTTTCCGATGGGAACTATCCCCCTGATAGAATTTCTCAAAGATATGGTCACCGTCTTCTTTGTCGATCCCGCAACCGGAGTCAATGACGCTGACAGAAATCGTTTGTCCACTCTCTTTCAACAGTATTGAAACCGCCCCGCCCCGTGGCGTGAACTTCAAGGCGTTCGATATCAGGTTCGTCCATACGATATCAAGCAGGTTCCTGTCGCTCTCGATATATACGATCCGATCAAGTTCCGTATGTATTACGATTCCCTTCTCTTCCCACAGAGGTTCAAATCTCAACAGGCACTCGCACAATTGTTCATTCAACTCATACTGTTTCAGCCTGGGAAATATCTCTTGGTTCTCCAACCGGTTCAACTGCAATATGTCGGAGATCAAGTTCGCCAACTGGCGGGTACTCCGCGAAATGACGGAACAATATTCCTGTCTTTCCTGTTCCGACAGATCTTTCTGACTCAGCAGCGTCGCATAGTTCTGGATGACTGAAAGCGGTGTCTTGATCTCATGGGAAACATTGGACACGAAATCCGTGCGGAGGGTCTCGATACTCCCCAATTCCTTCGCAAGTTTGTTGATGTCCCGGGAAATGATATCGAACTCCGTCTCCTTGTCGGCCTTTCCTTCGGGAATCCGTATCGTGAAGTCACCTTTCGACATGCTGTCGACGGCCGAAAGGATACTTTCGATCGGCTTTCGAATCTTGATCGTCCGTATGACCATATACAACAACGTACAGATAAAGCTGAGAAGAAAAATATTGAGAAAGGTGATCTTCGCTGCGAGTTCGATGTTTTCACGAGCGAATTCTATGCCGGAACTCGTAGTCACCGTTTCGAGATATAGCAGGAAGCTACAGGTAACGGTGAAAGAAATGGCGAGAAAAAAGGCGATATAGTTCTTCAATGCGAAAATACTATTTCTGACTTTCGGCTTTTTCACTGTACACCGCCTTATACCCCAACCCATGAACCGTCACGATCTGGACGTTCTTGCATGCCGACAGCTTCTCACGAAGCCGCGTGATATAGACATCCACGGTCCGTGATGAAGAGGCCGTTTCAGAATCCCAGAATTCATCCATGAGCTGAGTCCGTGTAAAGGTCTTCTTAGGATACGAGAGAAGCTTGTACAGGATATCGAATTCACGCTTCGTAAGGGATAGCTCTTGCCCCTCCAGATAAGCGGTATGCTCGTCCGTGTCTATCACAAGCCCGCCGATCTCCAGATGTTTTGATGAAATGATCATGGCCCGTCGCATCAAGGCGTTTATCCGCAGTTCAAGTTCTTCAAGATTGATCGGCTTGACCATGTAGTCGTCGATCCCGATCTGAAAGCCTCGGGCTTTCGCGGAAATATCATCGCGGGCGCTCACGAAAATAATCGGGACGCTCTTGTCACTGGATCGTATGGCGTCGGCGAATTCGAATCCATTGACAGGAGACATCATGATATCCGTGATGATGATGTCGAACTTCATCTCGTACATCGCATCATACGCTTCATTGACATCAAGAACACCTTTTGCGTCAAAGCCATGGCGCAAAAGGTATGATGTCAGCGATTTGTTCAGTTCAGCATCATCTTCAACTATAAGTACTTTGTGCATCATGCATCCTTGAAAAAAAGCATACCACTGTTTCCTAGTATTTGAAACCTATCGAAAGTGATGGGATCGTATAGAATCTTCCTCCGAAATCAACCGCGGAAGTATCGAGATCGACTTTCAGCATATCATAGCCCAGGGAGCACCCCAACAGAATTGAAATATCCGAAGAGACATCCCAAGCCGCTCCAAGATAGCCGCCTACGCCGAATCCGAATTCATTCCTTTCCGCCCATGTTCCGGAAAAGGACAGTCCGACGGCAAGATCAACATTCATGTCGGTTTCCGCGAAATGATACCGGTACGATGGCGCCGCGATGATGTTCATGTTCCAGTTGGTACCCTCCGACAGATTGAAACCGGCGTTCGCACCGACAAAATACCCGACGGAAGAATCAAAGAAACCGAAGGTCTGCGAGGAGAGCCCTCCGAAATGTTCACCGTCACGATAGATATAGCTTCCACCTACACTCGTCATTCCTTCAGCGAAGGGTCCCGCAAAAGCGATTCCCGCGACCAGACACGATACCATGAGACTTGCCAAGATTTTTTTACTCATTGTTTTTCTCCTTGAGCTTTATTTCGACTGGTACTTTCGGGGATCCGTGTTTCAGTATTTCCGAAGTATTGTAAAAAAATTGTTAATCGGGACCACAGGCTCTTTGTCGGGCCGCCGCTGGACAAACCTGACGCTTTCGCAGCGAAATCGTCTTCGCCCCAGCCCCTCCCCTTGACAGCTTTGACAAAGGGTGGTAGCCTTACATAGATGAATGAACCATTCATTCATATCAACGAAAACAAGGAGTACCCGTATGACCGATGAAAGATTGCCTCGTATCCTGGACGCCGCCAGCAGGCTCTTTATCCTGACAGGATTCCAACAGACGCAAATCAATCATATAGCGAAAGCGGCCAAAATATCCGTCGGCTCGGTATATACCCTGTTTTCAAGCAAGCAGGCGATCTTTTCCTTCGCCTTGAAATGTACCATTGACCCGACCTTCATCGACAGACAGTTCGAACTGCCGATCACGGAAAGACTCTTCATCAACCTGGAAGCGGAGGTCGCGGAAACCTTTGAAACGATCAGCTCCCAGCTATCCGAACACCTCAACGACCGTACATACCTATTTCACGATGCGTTGTCCGATGCGTTCGATATCATCTCACGGTATGCGGCGGGGTGCCTGATGCTTGAAAAGAATCCCGATGAACACCGGGAGATGACCCGGAAATACATACGGTATCGCGAGGTATTCCATCATACCCTGCTCTCCTATGTCCAAAGATATATGGAGGAGGGGCAAGTCAGAAGACTTGAGCAGCCCGCCCTCAGCGTCAAATTCATGGTTGAGTCACTTGCCTGGTGGGGCATGCATGTCCGGTACGATGTATTCGAACGACCTGCCGGCATTACACAGGTTCTTGCGAAGGAAACCTGTCTCGACGCTTTGACCCACGCTTTCATGCGGAATTGACCTCCCCGTTCCGGGAGAGGCTGTTTCATCGCCATAAAATTGAATGAACGATTCATTCATAAAACAATCAGGAGAAGAAAATGCTTACAGATTATTCCAACAACATGTTCTCAGGAACGATCCTGAACATACTCGATTCAATCGGCAAGACCGGCAGGCTCTTTATCCGGGCGGCATTGCTGCTGCTCCTTCCAGCTCCGTTGTTCGCGGCTGGAATTCAGGAAGAGACGCATCTGGTACAGACCATGACGGCCTCGTTGCAGGGAATGGATACGATTATCGTAAGCTACATGCCTGACAAGGTGCTGGTCCGCACAGGAGATGGGGAAGAGCTTCTGGTCAAAGAATACATGAGTACCGACAAGGCACGCTATCATGGAACGATCGACAAAGACGGACGGACACTCACCGTACGAACGGGAGAGCGTCCATCATCGCCCGCGTTTCAATCCTGCATAGAGATTCTGCTCCCACATTCCTACACTGGAACGCTGAAGGTATCGACCACCAGCGGGAAGATCGACTATGACTACGCAGGACACCCACAGGTGTTCATGGCCAAGACAACCAGCGGCGGAATCGTCTTTGAAAACCTTGCGGCGACGGAAACCGACATGCAAAGCAAGAGTGGACGGATCGCGGGGACCATCCTGGAAGGAAACCTGAAGGTCGCCAATGACAGCGGTTCCGTATCAGTGGTCAGAGAGGACTTGGTGGAGGATACTGACTTGACGGCGAAGAGCGGAAAGATACAGTTGACGGTTCCATCGAACACTGTATTCAGTTTTTCAGCTACCTCGGCCAGTGGAGGAATCCACGTGCCATATACGGGAAACGTCGAGGAACAGGAACACAGCATCGTAGGTACAACAGGAAACACGACGCGAACCTCCCCGGCCATACGGCTCAGGACCGGATCAGGAAGTATCACGCTCAAAGAAAAACGTTAGGCGGACAAAAACAGACCGCCGGGCGTTATCCGGGCCATCCGGATTATTCGACCAAGGTGAACCGCTTGAGAAAGGCGCCGTCCCGTTCGACCGTTCCGACGAACATATCGTACGGGCGAACCCACCAGTCCTCGGAGCCTTGCGGCCGGTACAGAACCATGGTGCCGAGCGATTCACTGTCAATGACGGTATCCCTCACCTCGTAGAGCCCGCCTTTGAAATGTCGGTATAGTCCCGGCGCGATCCGCTTGCGTTCAACTTTTTCCTTCTCCATGACACGCTCCTTACAGGCCCATGGCCTACCAGATGATCAACCGGCATATCCACAAGGCGGCGACGAACAGAAGGTTCACCGCTGTGAATATGACCATATACCGCCCTACTCCGGGAACCATGCCGACATGTCCGGCATGGAACCCAGCGTAGTATTTATAGGAAATGACACTCGCCAAGCTGGCGATCAACGTTCCGCAACCACCTGCGTTCACACCAAGCAGCAGCTGGATGCCATCCTCGGTAAACCGAGAAAGCAACAAGGTGGCGGGAACATTGCTGATGATCTGGCTCGCCAGCAACGAAGTCTCGAAGACATGTCCTTCCAACAGGCTTTCAAACCAGAAGGCCAGGCCATCCATCGAAGAAAGATTGCCGATGAATATAAAAAAGCCGACAAACGTCAGAAGCAGCGACCAGTCGATCTTCCCGAACAACTCATAGTCAGGAAGCATCGCCACAGCTACGATACCGACGGCGGCATACCAAGGGATCACGGCGAACACCGCGCAGAGGGAGATTCCAAACAATACGCAGTATCGAAGGATCGAAGCCATCGAGATCGGCCCATATTTTTGAGCAAGGGCAGTTGCCTCGGCTCCTTTGACAGCCTCGACATCTTCAGGACCATCGACTGGAACAGAAGCCGAAATGGAGTTCCTGCGACCACTGGGCATCAACCAGAGACAGATCCCCAGCAACACAGCGCCAACGACCGTAAACGGAAGCATCGTCGAACAGAAAGTCCCGACGGAAAATCCGTAACGGCTGTAGATATAGAGATTCTGAGGGTTGCCGACAGGAGTCAGTGCGGAACCGACATTCGCCGCTATGGTCTGCAATACGACAACCGGCAGGATAGCTTGCTGCATGCCGCTGGAGACATACACCGCGATAGTAAGCGGGACGAAGGTGATCAAGGCGACATCGTTGGTGATCACCATGGAGATGAAAAACGTCAGGAACACCATCGTGAAACCGATACCTCTGACACCATGGACATGTTTGAGCAAAGAATCGGCCAGACGGACGAAAACCCTCTGCTTGCGTAGGCCTGCCACGACAAGCATCAGGGAAGCCAAGCAACCCAGCACCTTCCAGTCGATGGCTTGTACCAGTACCGGAACAGAAAACGGCACAAAAAAAGAGGAACCCACGGCGAGCACCATAGCTATGAGCAACACCGGCTCACGTCTACAGAAAGAGGAAAAAGCATGATTGTGTCTCATATCACCAAGCGCGGCCGCCGCCACCTCCAAAACCACCACCGGCGAAACCGGAGGAACCGAAGGACGACCCGCCGAACCTGGCGCCGGGATTCCGGGGACTCGTACTCTGCCCTGTGGATATCCTTTGGGCCGTACTGAAGGAATTGTTCCAGCGACGAGCCAAAGCACTATAGAACATCGCGTCCCAGACAAGATTACTACCTGTATACCAATTGGGCGGCTCTATGGTGATGGAACTGAACTTTTTCGCCCAGGTAGTCTCAAGACCAAGGACGATCGCATAGGAAAGAATATGGTAGAAAACCATTGGATCATGGTCGATCATCATCTTCAGGCGATCCATCTCGACCTTGTCGATGAACTCCCGCAACCCCAGCACCTGTTCCAGAAGATCCTGCCCATAGGCGCTCCGCTTATGGGTGATGACCACAAAGAACATGATCAAAGAAATGGAAACCACTTGGACGAAGGCACAGACGACAACCCAGGCTATGCTGTTGTCGATATTGAACAGAAGCGTCGCACCGACCAGGATAGCATATTCGACTATCATAAGCAGGCCATAGACGCAGATCAACGAAATATTGGCGCTCATCGTACGTAGGTACCATTTGCGCATCAGCGACCGGCTGCACAGACCGGCCAAGAACATGGCGACGATACCACCGCCGAGAAGTAGCAGGGTCAGGATATCCATATAATTGATCGTCATGGCGACGGCATAGCCAAGGGCCGGGATCACGGCGAGCGCTCCGCAACCGACCGCCATGCCAGCCGATTTGGGATCGGTCAGCGCTTTGTCACCCGTATAGTAGGAAGCGACATTCTGTTTTGTTCCTTCGATATAGCCGCCGAACTGTTTTTCGAGTTCAGGCATGGTGACCACGCCATCCTTGCCACAGGAGAAGAACTTCTCGAATAGCTTCCGCTCATGGGGGCTTCCCTCGACAGGCTCTTCCAGGCGAGTGAACACATAGTCTTTCTTCTTCCCGGACTCACTGATCGAAAGGTATCCCTTGTCGGCCCAGTAGAAGATCATCGAAGTGATATCCTTGTTGTCGACCACGCCATCGGCGAGATAGCCGACATCCATCGGAGTCAGCCCGTCCGGAGCTTCATACCGCGCCATGATGATCGGTTCGTTGTCACGCCCCCATCGGGACCAGATGAAGAAAGCGAGGGCGACAGCCAGGAAGGAGCCAAGGAGGAAGATGACGCTGGCCAAGGAGGACCAGTCACGGATCTGACGCATTCCATTGAAATACCCTTCGGACAACTGGACACGCATCGTCAACGCTTCTCCAGGTCTCAGCGACACGGAACCTCCGGTAATGACGGTCCGGTCTTCGGAGATAGAATACCAGACGTTCTCCGAATCCGTCGAACCCCATCTCCCTCTGGTCAACGCGACATAGTCGGTGTCGATCGGCTTCGGGAACACAATACGGAACTGAAAGTCCTGGATCGGAGCCTGCCAGCCCTCGCCTACCAGATTGAAATAGAATTCATCGTAGTCGAAATGCCCGTCATCCCCCGGATCATACAGATAGCCGATCTGATAGCTATGCTTGCCCGATACGGTCCTGTTGGGATCGCCGATCTGCAACGTGAGATAGTTCCGTTCCTTCTCCACCTGGGTATGTTCACTGACCGTGATATTGGAAACCTCCACCTGACGCGCCCCATAACCGATCGGGATATCGCGGAAAAAACCGTGTTTTGGAGTCTTGAAATCAAGATCCAGCGTCTCCAGCACATGGTAGGCGCCATCAAGGCCGACTTCCACATCCATCTGATACCGGTCGATGACATAATCGTACGTCGCACCGAAAAGGGTCTGCGAAATACAGAGACATAGGATGACGACAGTGAACGGTTTGGAGATTCTGGGCATGGCGTGTCCTTAGAACTTCACTTCCACACGGGAGCGGGCTTCTTCTTCGACGGCCAGATACGGCTGTTTCTCGAAATGTCCCATCCTGGCGAACAGCGAAGAGGGGAATACTTCGACGACCGTATTGAACTGTTTGATCACGGCGTTATAATACTTGCGTGCGTTCAGGAGTTCACCCTCGATCTTGGACAATTGTCTCTGTAGGTCGATGAATCCCTGGTTGGCCTTGAGGTCAGGATAGGATTCGGCCAATGCGAACAGGCTTTTCAAAGTCGCGGAGAACCCCTTGTCGGCGGCGTCTTTCTCAGAAATCGTCGTCGCGGACATCGCCCGGTTACGGGCGTCGATGACAGCGGTCAATGTTTCCCGTTCGTGGGCGGCATATCCCTTGACCGTCTCGACAAGATTCGGGACCAGATCATATCGCTGTTTCAGATGGGCGTCGATCGCGGCGAACGCCTCTTCCCCTTGGTTCCTCAGGCGAACCAGACGATTATGTACGCTGATTGCGTAGATGCCGATAATCACGACAAGCGCAAGAATGATCCACAATGCGATCATGGCGAACTCCTCCTCATCGGACAAAAGTCAGATGATCCCATGATACGACCATTCAACCTACAGGTCTAGTAGCCGTAGGTATGAAAACTGGCCTGAGTCAGCCGAGACTTTCGCAGCCCACTCCACAATTGGGACAGAACCGGGCTTTGGGAGGGAGTTCTCTTCCGCAGTTCATGCAGAACCTATACCGGTTGTCTTGCGATATCAGCGTCCTGACTTTTTCACCAAAGGCGTTTTGGTCCGCGAGCAGACGTAGAATATCCATACAGTGCACAAGATCATCGTCATTGATCCAGATAGTATCGAGCAAGAAAGTCGTAAGAGTCAGTCCGTATTGAGCCAACGCCTCACCAAAATAATGGCGTATGCGAGAAGTCAAGACCGCGGATGAAAAAACAGATACATCCATGTTGCATTCATCGACAGTCCATTGGACATACGCGGACAGATTCTGGTTGATCAGTTTGCGGCAGTGGTCAAGAACGGCATCAAAGTCCGACAACCGCTCCAGCAAGGACGTTGAAAGCTGAGAGAGAGAGAGAGAGAGAGAGAGAGAGAGAGAGAGAATCTTCCGAATACCTGAAGACGGTATCTCTCCTGGCAGACCGGATCAACAATGACGGCAGGTCTGTTGCTTGTTCCGAAATACATCGACAGGGATGCCTTCTCATTGAGAAAATAGATTTCAACTGGAAATGCTGTGGAATCAGCGGGAACGGCTCCACTTAATTCAGGAATTGCTTCTTGCGATAGAGGATATACGCCAGGACTTAGATGGACGCACATTCTACCATTCACCGCAAGAACAGCGGTCTGCCCTTTCTTGACAAAAACCTTGGGAAGCGTTTTCTGTGAAAGTGCCACCCCATGTCCAGATACAGAAACCATAGCCCCAGAATAGTGGTAGACGAACCAACTTTCGTGTTTCGACATTTTGGGACAAACGATTACTTCAGACAAGACCGCCCCCTTGACAACCTTCTTTGTGCTATAGACTCAAAGCAGTAGATTGTTCGGCTGATAGACAAGAATTCTAACAGAAAAGTCATTGTAACCAAGCGTTATTTCACTAAATAAGTGAAGAAGCTATGTTTTCAGGCCATTTTTTCAATCGAAATTTCAGTAGGTACGTATCGACTTGATAAACCATGTACCTTGAGGTTGGATATCAAGTTATAGACAAAGACATTCACGACTACAGCTTGCATACTGTATTATGGGCAGAGCAAAGAATTAGCGAGTAAAATCGGGTTTCTCCTTGCTTTTACCGACACTGTACTGTATATTTATCCGCACAGAGTGAATAAATATTCCAATTTTTGATAGATGAGGAGAACTCGGCCATGAGGGAACGTCATAACAGATTGTCGGTCGTCAAGGAAATGATCAAGAACAATCGCATCGACAATCAGGACACGTTGCTTGAGATGTTGCGCAAAGAAGGGTATTCAGTAACCCAGGCGACACTGTCCAGAGATCTGAAAATGCTCAAGGTCGGCAAGATCTCCGATGGGTGGTCGGGCTACTATTACGCACTTCCAGAGAATGACCTGATTTCCGAATCAGAGAAAAGCTATATTCAGGATGTCCGCAGGGGAATACTCTCCATTGAATTCAGCGGGAACTTCGGAGTCATCAAAACTCGCCCAGGCCATGCGAACAGTGTAGGTATCGCCCTTGACGTTCTCGCCATTCCGGAAATCCTCGGCACTCTGGCTGGCGACGATACTATTTTCGTGATACTCCGCGAAGGGATGACGAAAGAGGATCTACAGGAAAGCTTCAAAACCCGCATTCCTGAGATCGAAGAATAGCGCCCCAAAAAGAAGCAATGTCATCCTTGTCACATTATTGCCTAGAGCCACTTCGTTGTACTACACTACATTGTAGAGGGTTGCAATGTGTTCCCATATCCTGCGTTCAGCCGCGATCCTCTTGCAACATGTGATAGATTGGGATTTGTGCCGTGGACCAGGAACAAACCCGCAAGCGTACAACTATGTGAGTGGATGCAATGACGCCTCCATGGACACAAAGCCAGAGAAGAAACGTTCGAAGGGATTTGCGTTCGGGGAAAGGAATCAGGGAACGAGCATAGTACAACTATGTGAGTGGATGCAATGACGCCTCCATGAACACAAAGCCAGAGAAGAAACGTTCGCAGGAGAAAATGAGGGAGACAAGGACATTGAACAAAGACAGTACTACAAGTACGGCTTTGTGAAAGGGACGCTGTATACCACATTTTATCCAAGAAGAAGAGGAGAATGGAAATGAACTATCGTAACCTTGACCAAACCACCGCTTTCGCCGCCTTGGCAGAAGCAGAGCCCACCTGTGTAAAATGCAAGCTCACACCTGAGCGAATCGCTGATTATGCGATCCAGGCTGGCGCGGGACTGACCTATAGATATGCGACCATGCCAGTATCAGAAGAACATATCAACCTGCTACAGGCACTTGCCGATGAACAGGAGTTGATCACCAAATACAAAGCGTTGCTCTCGGGAGAGATCATCAACACGGGAGAGAAAAGGTTGGTTCTGCACCAGCTCACCAGAGGGCGTGTCCTCGGAGATGGCGCAAAGGTGTTGGCCGACGGGGAGGAGAAAGGCGATTTCTACGAAAGCCAGCTCACCCATATCAAAGAGTTCTCCGACAAAGTCCGCAATGGGGAAATCCATGGCTCCACAGGCAAGCCGTTCAAGACCGTCGTCCAGATCGGAATCGGCGGAAGCGATCTCGGCCCAAGGGCTTTGTATCTCGCGTTGAAAGGATGGGCGCAGGCGGAAGGCCTCCAGCAGATCGAGGCCCGGTTCATTTCCAATGTCGATCCTGATGACGCGGCGGAGGTCCTTCAGGGCCTCGATTTCGAAACGTCCTTGTTCGTCCTTGTCTCAAAAAGCGGCACGACACAGGAAACCCTGACGAACAGGGACCTTGTCCTCCAGGCCATGGACAGCGCGGGGATCGTCGGTCTCGATCCAGCAAGACATCTGGTCGCGGTCACTAGCAAGACAAGCCCGCTCGCATCATCAAAAGACGTCCTGGACGCATTCTTCATCGACGACTACATTGGTGGACGATACTCATCGACCAGCGCCGTCGGTGGCGTGATCATCTCCACTGCCCTCGGCTACGATACGTTCGCACAGCTGCTCGCGGGAGCGCATGACGCCGATACGCTTGCATTGGAATCGGATATCACCAAGAACGCGGCATTGATGGACGCCATGATCGGCATATACCTCCGCAACGTTCTGAAATACCCCTGTACGGCGATCCTCCCCTATGCCCAGGCACTCAGCAGGTTCCCCGCCCACCTTCAGCAACTCGATATGGAGAGCAACGGCAAGCACGTGAACCGCAATGGTGAACCTGTCGACTATCCTACCGGTCCGGTAATCTTCGGTGAGCCAGGAACAAACGGACAGCATTCCTTCTATCAGCTGCTGCATCAGGGTACCGACGTAGTACCATTGCAGTTCATCGGTTTCAAGCGGTCCCAGCAGGGCAAGGACATCGTCACAGACGGCTCGACCAGCCAGGAAAAACTGGACGCGAACCTGGTCGCGCAGATCGTAGCCTTCGCACAAGGCAAGGACGATGGAAATTCGAACAAACAGTTCGAAGGAAACCGTTGGTCATCGCTCCTCCATGCCGACAGACTCACTCCGGAAGTACTTGGAGCTTTGCTTGCCCACTACGAGAACAAGGTGATGTTCCAGGGTTTCGCATGGAACCTCAACTCCTTCGACCAAGAAGGAGTACAGCTCGGCAAGGTGCATGCCAAGAAAGTTCTCGCAGGCTATGAAGGAGATGAAATCCTCAAGGCGTATGCGGTTTTGTTCCAAGGTTGATACTTTTTTAAGAAAAATGGCTGTCGGTAGAAAATCGACAGCCGTTTTTTTATCATCACCACAAAGATTTATCTTATGAATTCCCGTCGTGTATTTTTGTAAGAAATCCAAAAAAAGGACACCGTACAGTAGTTTTTCCACACCCTGTCCATCATTAAGCCTATTCCCACAATGTTTATTGCATTCTCAATCATTAATAAAAACTCCATTTTGACGGTTAATATTACACAAATCACATTAAAATGATCAAAACAAACAAAAACCCCCTCAGGAAAAGGAGGTTAAACCTGAGGGGGAACAAAAGGAGGTTAGAAAAATACCGATGTTTCAACTCATATACCCAACGGGTGCTATGGTCGGTGTCGTTCTCTTTCTAGCCCAAAAATAATGATATCGAAGGAAAGAATCAAGTTCTTTCATAGACTTTTCATAAAATATTTTTGAGAATTCTACTCCTATTTTTTCATTCCTTGATATTCTTCATGGAACTGGGCTGACGGGTGTTCTCCAGGACATCCCTCCACAGGGAGCCTTCGAGGTCCACATGGTTCCTGGCAGAGACCGCGACTTTGATCGGAATATGGACGAACTGGTTGTTCACCAGGGAGACCAACGCCTGGGTCTTTCCCGCCATAGCGGCATGCACGGCATGAGCGCCAAGGCGGGCACAGTAGATCGAGTCGTTGGGATTCGCCGGCGCACTGCGGATGATATAGCTCGGGTCGATGTACTTGATATTGCACGTGATGCCCTCCCGCTTGAAATACGCCTTGATCTGGTCCTTGAGGAACAGCCCGATATCTTGATATTTGATATTGCCGGAAGCATCTTTCTCATTCGTCGGAGGAACAAGGTCCTGCCCCGCCCCTTCGGCCACGAGAATCACCGCATGGCCTCTGTCGAGGATACGATGCTTCAGATGTTCAAGCAGCCCGTTCGGGCCCTCGAGATCAAACGGATTTTCCGGAATCAGGCAGAAATTGACGTCACTCTGAGCCAAGGAAGTGTTGGCGGCGATAAAGCCGGATTCACGACCCATGACCTTGACCATCCCGATACCGTTGATCGAGTTCTTCGCCTCGACATGGGCGCCGCGAACAGAAGGAACGGCCATCGCGACCGCGGTGTCGAACCCGAAGGAACTCTGGATGAAGGAGAGATCGTTGTCGATCGTCTTGGGAATGCCGATCACAGCTATCTTCAGACCGCGTTTCTTGATCTCCTCACCGATATCATACGCACCGCGGAGCGTACCGTCACCACCGATCGTCACAAGGATATTGATGTTCAGCCGTTCCAGAGAATCAACGATCTCTTCGACCTGCTTGCCACCGCCACGGGCAGAACCGAGGATCGTGCCACCCTTCTCCTGGATATCGTCAACGACATCCGGATCGAGGGGAAGCAACGGATACGGACTGTTCTCCAACAGCCCCTGATATCCGTACTGGATGCCGCTGATGCGACGGACACCGTATCTGTACCAGAAACAGCGCACGACGGCGCGGATGACATTGTTCAGTCCAGGGCAGATGCCTCCACAGGTGCAGATCGCCGCATGGACATGGGCGGGATTGAAATAAAGCTTGGACCGGGGGCCGGCAACCTCCACGGTATCTTCATGAAGCGGTACCGGATGGCCGTCCTCGCCTGTCATGGTCTGGATGCTGTACAGGATCCTGTCTTCATCGCTCACATAGTCAGCCATGCCGTCACCTTGATAGGTGGACATCATTATCGGGGAAGGGATCTTCGCTTCGCCGAGATTGGTAATGGAGAAATCATAGATTCTGTCGCTCACGGTACGCCTCCTATATGAACTGCGTATGATATAAATGTAATGGAACGCCTCGTCTACAGGCAAGTTCCTTCTTCATTTTCCCCTGTATCAGTATCGTCTACGGTTTCAAGGAGTTTTGCAAGTCCCAGACGGAAATCCTCAAAAGGAGCCGTCACCAACTGTTTTGATGTAGCTTGAAACCCTCTGTATAGCTCGATGAACTGTTTACCGAACAGAGTCAATGATGCCCCATCATGGCTGGCACCCCCCTTTTTTCGCACGAGAACGGGCACTCCAAGGCTCTTTTCCAGATTCCGCACCATTGCGTATGCCTTGGAATAGGATATGCCAAGTACAGCCGCGCTTTTTCGTAGAGAACCTTCTGTATCGACCTTCTCAAGAAGCCAGAGCACTCCGATTCCCATGAATTTCTCACCCTCTTCATCGACCAGGTAGAGTTTGACCTTTACTTCCATGCTTCCTCCGCGGCTTGATATACGACGTTCACAAGATCATCGATATTGTCGCATTCGACGCTACAATAGGCAACCCGCAATGTTTTTCCAAGAATGTTCACCGTACCGACGTTGTACTGGTCCAACAGGTGTTTTCGCAGGGTTTCGGCATCTCCTGCGCATTTGAACGCCATGAAGTATCCGGAATTGAAGGGGTATGGTGTTAGCAAAGAGGTATCTGGATGTCTCGACAAAGCCTCGATGAACTTCCGGTATCTTCGTTCCATCTCCTGTTTCGCCGCATCCTTGTCCGCCTGGTAGGTGGTCCCCTCCTCCATGGCGTGAATCAGCATGGACTGTCCCGGCTTGTCACAGCTGGAAACGGTACAGCGGATGGCTCCCATCGTCTTCTTGACAAGGGCTTCGTACTGGATTGCAGAAAGTCCTTTGCATCCGAATGTCAGGAATCCTACCCGAAAGCCCCAGACCATATCCTCTTTGGTCGCGGCATCCCCCTTGATGGCGAGAATGTTCTCATGAGCCCCGGCCAAGTAGGCGAACAAAGACTCGCGACAGGTGCCGTCCTCATAGAACAGCCCGAAATAGGCGTCATCGCTGATCACGACCAGTTTCATCCCGGACTCAGCCAGTTCTATCAAGGCGGAGGCTATCTCCCGCATTTCGGAAACGGACGGTGTATATCCTGTGGGATTGTTCGGAAAATTAAGCAACAGCCGGCCCTTGTCTCCGCATGCGGCAAGAGTCTCCTTCATGGCACCGACATTGAAACGCATCCGGGCGTCGAACAAAGGAAATGTATGGATATCGGCCTGACAGAGATCGGTGAGGATCAGGTCATAGTTGTCCCAGTATAGATCAGGGAGTACCACCGAATCACCGGCACCGACAAACATCTGGGCGGCGACAGAGATGCCATGTGTCAATCCTGCGGTGACGATGGACAATGATATCGGGGTATCCGCCAAAGAGGGATTCTTCTCCAGCAGGGAAGTATTCCACAAGGCACGAAGCTGGGGTTCTCCTGCCGCAGGGGCATAGTTGAAAATATCGTTCGGCATGAATGTGCCAGGAGTGAAGAGATCGGAGATATCTTGCAGATGCATTGTCTGTCCGTTGTTCATCGCCACTCCGGCGGTAGCGTTATGTCGGGTAGCCTTCTGCTTCGCTTCGGCGCACTGAGCGATGATGCCTTTGGGGAAATACATCCTCCTACCGAATGGAGAGAGCAGGTCACCGGCGACACTCCCTGACAAGGTTTTGTTCAATTCAACGGCGAGTTCATTCATCATACATCAACCTCCTGCACGGGATTCATTCCGAAGAGGCCCCTCCACGACATCGTTTTCATGTGGACGGGTATTTCCTGTATACACCGTTACCGTAAAAAAGTCATCGCAGCAGAAAAAAAATTCGGAAACCGTACGACGGAAAAAGAACGAGATACCTGCGGAATGGGCTGTGAGAACATGCGTTCTTGATATCGCATTTGATGTTCCTGAATCACCAGAGAGTTTTTAATGCATAAGGGGGAATAGTGAGGTCGATCAAAATAATAACCTGCTTTGAAAAAGATTGATTTCATATACAAACTTGTATATACTTTTAAGGAGCCATCAGATGACATCATGGCGAAGTGAAACAAATCGGTTTGAATGGAATCGGAAAAAGGCAAAAGAAAATCTTGCAAAACATGGAATCAGTTTTCAAGAAGCGATAGAAGCCTATGAGGATCCGTACGCTCTTGAATTGCATGACTCGAACCATTCCTATCTTGAAGATAGATATTACCGAATCGGAGCATTAGGAATCGTAGTCGTATTGCTTGTATGTTTTACAGAACGGGAAGGAAATATCCGATTGATCTCAGCCAGGAAAGCTACAACGGAGGAAAAAGCGATCTATGAAGAAAACTTCCAGAATATCAGATGACCGCGCCAAAGAAATTCAACGATTCGAAGATGCCATGGCGGACGAAACATGTCCGCCTATGACTTCCCGACAGCTAGAACGATTCGCGCCGGTCAATCCAGAGCTATTCAAACCTATCAAGAAATCGATACAGGTCAGAGTCGATGCGGATATCCTTGAATGGCTCAAAACCCCGACAGGCAAAGGATATCAGACAAGGCTCAACAAGGTTCTCCGATGGGCAATTGAAAATAATTGCCCGATCAGGCGATGACGATCGGACATTTCCGATGGATTTGATTCGCGGTCACAGGTCCCCGAACAAATCCAAAGTCTGCGTATCTCCGGTTTCCTTTCGTGTCTTCCGAGGACTTGGGGTTTCTTGTTCCGCGGAAGCAGGTTCTTGAACCACAGCGACAGGCTCCGGTTCGACCTCTGCGGGATCGGAAAAAGTTTCCTCAATCCGGGGCACCCCGGTCTCCGCGACATCGCCAGCATCTTTCTCCCCGGAGATCATTTCCAGGAACCGGGCCTCATCCACCACTTCGACGCCGAGTTTCTGAGCCTGGGTCAATTTGCTCCCCGCCCCGGCCCCCGCGAGCAGATGCGTCGTCTTGCCGGTCACGGAACTGACGGTACGCCCACCCCGCTTCTCCACTTCCTCCATGGCGAGGGAACGCGGAACAAAATGATCGAACGAACCGGTCACGCACCAGACCTGTCCCTCGAAGATCTGAGACAAGGTGTTTTCTTTCGGTGCATCCTCTTCAAAACAGAGGCCCAATTCCCGCAATCGAGCTATCCGATTACGCATCTGAGGGTCATTCAGGCCATCAATCAACAGTTGAGCCGTTTTCTCGCCAATCTGCTTGATGCCGACCAGACGTTCCACATCGTTTCGATCAGCGACATCCAGCAACAGGTCGATGGTACGTATTCCGCTGGAAACCAGAAGATCCACGGCCTTCTTGCCGAACTCCGCGATGCCGAGGGAGACAAGGACATTACGAAATGGCTTTTGCTTGCTTTTCGCCACCCCCTCGATGATCAAAGAGATCTTTCGTTCCCCAAATCCCGGTTCATTGTCAAGGACCGCATGGTAATCAATCGCATAGATGTCGGGGACATCCTTGACCAGTCCTTTCCTGATCAGCACGGAAGCCGTCTCCGGTCCGAAGTTCTCGATATCCATCTGTCCTTTGCCAATGAAGAAATAGACTCGCCCGGAGATCTGGTCCGGACATTCATAGTTGGGACAGAACGTATGAGCGCCCCGTTGAACCAAGGTGGAACCACAGGTCGGACAATGTTCAGGCATCTTCCATGTCGCATTGCCTTGTTCGTTCTTCTCCACCACCCGCTCGACGGCGGGAATGACATCGCCCCGTTTGGAGATGGATACAGTATCGCCTATCGCAAGTTCCAGCATATCGACGTAGTCCTGGTTGTGGAGGGTGATGTTCGATACCGTGGAACCACCGACGAATACCGGCTTCACACGGGCCAACGGAGTCACCCGTCCGGTACGTCCGATCTGGACCTCTATGTTTTCAACGACAGTCTCCGCTTCCGGTGCTTCAAACTTGTAGGCGATCGCCCATCGAGGATGATGTTCCGTATAACCGAACGCCTCTCGGACGGCGATCTCATTCACCTTGGTGACCAATCCGTCGATCTCATAGGGAAGATCCTTCCTGGCTTCGGTCCGTTTCGCAATATATGCGGGAATATCGTCAAAGGAACCGGCGACACCCTCAAGGTCGGCTTCATCCAATTTCACACGGGCTTCAGCCGCGGTTTTACAAAATAGACCGAGTGTCGGATTCACACGAAAACCGTATCGTTTCAGCGCGGACAGGATCTGTACATGGTCTGCGAAGGGTTCCGCGCCATCCGCCCAGAAGCCCTCATAGACGAAGATCTGCAACGGAACCCTGGCGGTCTCACTGCTTTTGATTCTCCGCACCGTACCGGCGGCGAGATTACGGGGATTGGCATATGGGGTTTCCAGTTCCTTGTTGAGAGCGTCGAAGTCGGCCTTCGGAAGATAGACCTCCCCACGAACGGCTATGTCGACCGGCTCAGTCAGACGAAGCGGCACTGAGGCTATCGTCTTGATGTTGGCGGTGACATCGTTGCCGATGAATCCATTGCCGCGGGTAACGGCCCGAACCAACAGTCCCCCTTCATAGTACAGGACCATTGAAACGCCATCAATCTTCTCCTCGACGACGAAGGAGAGTTCCTGTTCACCCTTGTTCTCGCTTTTGACGATCCAGTTCGACACCGCCTCGGCGCTATACGCCTTGTCGAGACTCAGGACAGGGATGGTGTGCCGGACTTCGGGGAAATCGCTGGTAAGATCACTACCTACCCGCTGGGTCGGAGAATCCGGGAGCTTCAGTTCAGGATGCTCCGTCTCGATTTCCACGAGACGGTCGAACAGGCGATCATATTCCAGGTCGCTGACCAAGGGACGGCCATCGACATAATAGGCGTGCTGATAGGTGCGAAGCTGCTCAGAAAGCGTCGCCACTTCCTGAGCCAAAGGTGTTTCAGTGGTACTCATGCCCCTATGGTACTGAGAATATGGGGAAGGTTCAAGAAAAAGAGGACTCATTCTCCTATAGGAAAACCAGGGCACTGGGGCCTGTTCAGGAGAGAGCCTCTTCCAACGCCTTGAGCATGACACCCTTGTCAGGTTTTTTGCCCGTCCACATCTCTATGTTCAACGCTGCCTGGTTGACCAGCATTCCCGCTCCGGTGGCACAGGGAATGCCTCTGCTGCGCAATTCCTTGATCAAAGCGGTCTCAGTGGGATTTGGAATGACATCCTGAACGAACATACCGGGCAAAAGGGTATCCAGATCAATGCGAGGCAGAACCGCTACATCGGGATAGAGCCCTACGGACGTCGCGTTGATAACGATGTCGGTGTCGGAAGGAACAGGATAAAGACAGGTCCAGTCCTCGTAGGCAACACTCGCTTTGGTCCGAGACGTCAGGATCTCCACGAGGGAGTCGCCAAGCTTCCTGTCCTCGGGACGGTTCACGATGGTAATCCGTCCGACACCGGCCAACGCCATTTCCACACAGATCGCACGAGCCGCGCCACCAGCGCCGAACACTACGGTTTTCTTGTCTCTGACATCTATCCCGCTCGATTCCAACGACATCATGAACCCTTTGCCGTCGGTATTGTCACCGAATAGCCGTCCATCGTCGTTGACGACCATATTGACCGCTCCGATCAATTTCGCGCTTTCGGAAATCTCATCAAGATACTCCATGACGGCGATCTTGTGGGGGATGGTACAATTGATACCGCGCATCTTGAACGCCTTCAGCCCCTTGATCGCATCTCCCAGC
This sequence comes from uncultured Sphaerochaeta sp., assembly GCA_964407735.1. GTDB lineage: Bacteria > Spirochaetota > Spirochaetia > Sphaerochaetales > Sphaerochaetaceae > Spiro-02. The sequence goes on from CAYOWS010000011.1 coordinate 57,063, forward strand.
TTGTCCTGGTCCACGTCGATGGTCAGAAACCTCCAGCGGTCCAACCCCAAGGCTTTGAACGCCGCGTCCTGGATCACCACACCCGGATTTTCCGCTACAGGCTGACCGAACACACCGACCAGACAATCAAGATAATTCTGTTCTTTCATACATCAAATCTCCTCCATGTATACGTATCCACCATGCATTCGGCTGGCGAAAGGAAGACAACCATAATAGACCGCGCCGACTGCCTGCGCGAACTGTGCCACGGTATAGTCGGGATGGGCCTCAAGCTGCCGCATCAACGGCGTATTCGCAAGACTCTCGTCAGCAGCAAGCAATCGCAGACCAGGAACGACACGATCCGCACCTTCGCACAGCAGATGGAAACAGACGGGGTTCTTGACCAAACGACCGAACAACGTACGTTCCTTGACCTCAGGATACAGGATATATTCCGTTTCCATCCAGCAGGCACCCAAAGACTCCCCTACCTGACGGAGAATTTCCGCGCAAGAGGACCGGTCGGACAAAGTCGCCTTTTCCATGAAGAACTCCAGGCAGGGCTTTCGAAGATCTACGGGCTCAGTAGGTACTACCAGCTTGTCGCCATGCCGGATGAACAGTCCCTTGTCAAAAGCTTCCTCCCAGACAGAAGGATCAGTATCGGGCAACATCTTCGCGGCAAGGCGGAAGACACCTGACTGGCAGGCGTATTTCTGGAGAGTCCCGGCCAATTCAGTATTGAAGTTGTTGATGCTACGAATATCATCCGGTTCAAACCCTTTCTGACGGGAACTCCCCAGATCCACGATGAAATTATAGGTCTCCAACGGGATCTCTGGAATGGAACCATCGGGGAGAATCCATCCAGCGCCAAGTTCCGTACCCAACGTATGGGCGAAAAAACCCTTGGAGACATCCTGCTCCGCTACGGCCTGTTCCATCGCGGTGGTGAAAGCCGCCATGGGACCGTCATTGATATTCATTACCGCCCCACCCGCCACGACGTAGGAGGCAAGACGGTCGGTCAATCCGGTAATTTTTGAGAATTGCTCTTCATAGTCCAAAGCCTTGTTCTCACGCATCCCCCGGGTCTTGTAGGTTTCGCCGCCGATGATACGGTTGCGAATCACCACGTCGGGAAAACAGAGGCCGATAGCATCGAAATCGCACAGATCCAAGCCTGCGGCGGCTTCCATTTCCGATATGCCGCGCTCCATCCGTTCCATATCGACATTCCTCTCCAAAGAAGTATTGTCGATCTCCGAGCATCGGCCCGCCAGATGCAGGCTGGCCGCCGCCCTCATCAGACGAGTCAGAGAAATCAAAGGATCGACCAACTGCCCGGCACGTCCGAAACTCGCGGGAAACCAATCGAATTCCTTGAAAAGCACCAGCTCGTCACGGACTGAAACAACGATCTTGACATCCGTCCCTCCGACATCCATTCCCATGACCATTTTGTCAGAGGCCACATCCAGCAGCTTCATATAGACATTGCCCGCCTGGAATATTCGTTTCGGTTGAGCCACAGCAGGCTCCTCGGAGATATCATGGATGAAAAAGCCAAAATCCCCCTCTGAACATCGGAGTGCGGCCAAAGTACGTTCATTGACATTGAGGCACTTGCCGTATCCGGTACGGCCTGCTTTGGGCGTCCGTACCTGAAAAACATCGTCCAGGCTATTCGCCAAAGCGTTGAGGCCGCTATCCGAGGGATCAATGTAGATGTCGATGCGAGCAGCCCCCAAGGAGGAAATGATATTGTACAGCATGGCATGGACATAGGAAACTACGAAATCAGCTTCCGCCCCTGCGGCACAACCAGGGAGAAGAAGCGGAAACCGCCGTACCGAACCATCGTACAGGACTACATGACAATGAAAGTGACGAGTCCCATACCGCTGGAACGCAGTCCGGACCTCTCCGATATAGACAGCGGAATCATCTTCCGCCCGCTTCAAAAAAGCTTCAAGCATATCGTCTCACTCCTTGATGATATTTCTGACGCCCTCATGCTGGAGGATGCTGTAGAAAGCTTCCATCCGTTCCGTCGTCAGAGCCTCGCCTTCCACGGGATAGTCCTGTTCCAACGCGACATATTTACTGCGGCACAGCGGATTGAAATTCAACAGCTCGTATTTCGCTTCCGGATCTACAGCGACCACATGCCGCGCGATAGCGCGGATATTCTCCTCCGTCGCCGTATAGCCAGGAATCAACGGGGTCCGTACCAGTACATCGGCCCCGGCATGAACCAGGCGTCCATGGTTCTCCAAGATCACGTCGTTGGATGTTCCCAGCCGCGCCTCATGAACAAGGGAATCCATATATTTGATATCAATGATGAAATGATCCACCAGAGGCAAAAACCCTTCCAGGGTGTTCCATGAACCGGACAAGGAAGTCTCGATAGCCGTATCCACCCCGGCCTCTTTGCATAGACGAAGTATTTCCTGTGCGAACAAAGGCTGCATCAGGACCTCCCCGCCGGACAGGGTCACACCTCCGTCCGTTCCGAAGAAAGGCCGGTCCCGCAACAACAGCGCGGCGGCGGCCTCCGCGGAGATCACCCAGCCATCCAATGACAACGCCGCCGCCGGACAGACCTCCACACATAGACTACAGGTAGTACAACGGTCAGGATCAATATGGACGCGAGCGTCCAGAAATATCGCATCTTCAGGACAGCGGGCCATGCAGGTACCACAACGGACGCAGGAAACAGGATGGCACCAAAGACGTACAGTGCGTAGCAACCCTTCCGGATTCTGGCACCACGGACAATGCAACAGACACCCTTTCAGAAAAAGCGTGCTGCGGATGCCACCACCGTCGTGGATGGCAAACCGTTTGATATCGAATACAACCCCTTCCATACCTTGCTCACACACCTTCATACACGGTACGGGCTATGATCTCATTTTGGAGATCACGATCCAATTCTGTGAAATAAGCCGTATAGCCCGCCACCCGGACCGTCAGACCGCGATACTTCTCGGGTTGTTTCTGAGCCTCGAGAAGATCCTCCTCGTTGAGAACGTTGAACTGTACATGACTGATGCCAAGCTCCACGAACGCACGTATCAGACCGACGAATTTTTCAATTCCGACCTGTGTCTTGAAGAACTGCGGAAGGAACTTCATGTTCAGGAGCGTCCCGTTGCCGGCTTTGCGGAACGGAATCTTAGATACGGAGTGCAACAAGGCCGTAGGACCTTGCGTATCACGCCCATACATGGCGGACACGCCGCCATCGGCCAAAGGATCTTGGGCATGACGGCCATCGGCCGAAGCCCCGACGTTCTGCCCCATCGGGACATGGGCGGAAACCGTGTACAACCCCATCTGATAGATCCCCCCGCGACCGTTGCGATATTTTTCCAGACCATCGGCGAAATAATGGGCCCATTTCGCACCCAGCTCATCCACCCAAGGCACATCGTTGCCATATTTCGGGGCTTTATTGAGCAACATGATCCTCACCAGATCGGAGTCGGAGAAATCAGTCCGCAAAGCATGGAGCAGTTGTCCGGCGGAAAGAACTTTCTTGTCAAACACAAGCTCCTTGATAGCGGCCAGAGAATCGGCCACGTTCGCCACCTGGATGGCCTGGACCCCCGCGAGGTTATAGTGGGCGCCACCTTGCGTCACGTCCTGGCCCTTTGCGATACAGTCATCGATGACCGCGGATAGAAACGGTGTAGGCAGGAGTTTTTCATGTATCTTTTCCACGGCGCAGACGCACTCCACCATTTGTTCGGAGAAATAATCGATCTGTTTCGCGAACGCCGCCTCAAGCTCTTCATAGCTGCCATAGCTCGTGAGATTCCCAAGGTCCAGCCCGGTCTTCTCTCCCGTGAGCATATCGATGCCGTTGTTGAGCGTCAGTTCCAAGACTTTGACCAGATTGAACATGGCCGCATCGCTCCAAGCCAGTGCGTTTCCATGGGTAGTCAACTCCACACAACCGACGATGGCATAGTTCATGGCGTCTTCATGGCTGATACCGTGAGATTCCAAAGCGGGGATGACCGCCTCGTCGTTGAATAGCTGCGGCATGCCGCTCCCCAGCCCTATGATACGGCTTGCGGTCTCAAGGAATTCCTGTGGAGAATCACGATGGACCCGACAGGAGAGATTCGGCTGTGGAAGCAACAGATGTTCCTGCGCTTTCAGAAACAGGTAGCTCAGATCATTGACGGCATCCGTTCCGTCGGAACGCTGTCCCCCTACCGCCACGTTGAAGCCGATAGGAAATCCGGCGAAGTATCTGGCGCTGTTGGAGTTCCGTAGATAGACCAGTTGATTGAACTTCAGCCACAGGCATTCAGTGATTTCCAGAGCCTGCGCAAGGGACATGCCTTGTTTTCGGCTGTATTCATAATAGGGCAACAGGTATTGATCCATGCGGCCAGGGGAGAAAGACGAGGCGTTACCCTCCATCTGCAAGATCACATAGAGGAACCATACGGACTGGACCGCCTCATGGTATGTATCGGGGGTCTGGGACGCCAGCTTGCGGCAGATACGGGAGACTTCGACAAGATTACCATTGCCCGAGTCCTGAGCCATCATCCCAGCCAGATCGGCGTATCGTTCAAGGAAGGTGGACGCCCCCTCCATCGCAAGAACCACACTTGAATAGAATTCCTTGCGACTGCCTTCCGCCTCTCCAAGACGATCCTCCGCCTGCCGCCGAATGCCTGCCGGCCCGAGCTCCAGCCATTTCTTCGTATGAGGACATATATGACCTTGGGAATGGTCCTTCTGGTTGATTTTTACCACTTTGGCCATGAAATCGACCTGTCGCCCTACCACGGCTCGTACTTCATCCTCCAAGGAACGGCCTCTCCAATAGGGGAGAATCTCCTCTCGGAATTCCCTCAGATCCTCGGCATGGACATTGAACCGGTCCTGTGGCCTGGTCGGCAGGGTCTCGAACTCCTTGTCGATCCAGGATGCGCCGGTTTCGGGAAACACAACTCCACCCCGGACACCTTCAGTCCGGTTGCCGACGATCAGTTCGTCAGGTTCAATCCGGATCGCGATTTCGGTCAAGGCGGCTTTCAACGCTTTAGCCCGCCGGATACAACGGGGCTCACCTTCAGAATTCTGATAGCTCTTTGTTATGATCCGCGCCTGCTCGATACTCGCATAACGTGGTTCGGCAAGCATTCTCTCTTTCAATTTTCCAATGCGCTCCATCTGCGCAAGACCTTGTATCTGCTCACGGGATGCCATACGGAGATCCTCCCTTCCACATGTATCTTACCATAGCCATTTCATGGAAAACACACCCGGTAACGTATAAAAAGTATACGATATTGAACTAAAATTTCAGCTTCAATATTTCCCCGAACGACACAACGGAATCTGAAGATATCCTTTTCGTTGACATTCATATCCAAAGGCATTACCATTCTAGGAAAGTCAGGTGATAAAAATGGATACATCAGAAAAATATGAAGCAATCCATCGCAGTCGTCCCAAGTTGAAGTTCTGCGAGCGTTTTGATGAAACCAGCAATATCTGGAATTTCAATGTCCACAATCATCCCTATATTGAACTCATGTATTTCCTTGAAGGAACCGCCAGCGTAGACTTGGACAACGTCCAGCTGTCGGTCTCCCTATACGACACTGTCGTCTACCCTGCGAACCGAATGCATCACGAAGCGCGATCACCCGAACTCAAGCGAGAGATAATCTGCCTTTGGGTAGACATCCCGGACCTGATCCTGGATGAACCGTTGCAGATACAAGACCATGACAACTGCCTCAGAAGCTTGTTCCTCTGTATCATGGAAGAAAAACGGAACAACCAGCAGACTCCCCATCTGATGGAGTACTATCTGAAAACGCTCCTGACCCTGGTAGTGCGATTCGCTTGCGAAGACAGTCAATGGCAGCACCTGCAACGGGCCATGCAATACATCCACGCGAACTACACGGACCAGATCATGTTGGACAAGCTCGCCAGATTGGAATACATCAGCAAGTCCTACCTTTCCCGGCAATTCAAGAAACTCACAGGTATGACGGTCATTGAATATGTCAATCATCTACGGGTGACGATGGCGAAGCATCTGCTGGTCACGACCGAAAGAAGCATCACGAACATCGGATATCAAGTCGGGTATGAATCACCTAAATACTTCTACAGGGTGTTCCGATCCGTCTGTGGTCAATCACCGGCGACATTCAGGAGAACCTACCGGCGAAAAACCCAGGTACCGTCGTAAGCCATCTGATTCAGAACAGAATCAGACGCGTTCCCTCCTTCTCTTGTTGTCATAGCTGTCGACGAACAGGATCAGGACGATGACAAGGCCCTGGATCAGCATGATCACATAGGAGTTGGGAACCATCATATTGAGAGAGAACTCCATGAGGGCAAAGAACAACACGCCGATGGCCGACTGCCAGATTCCACCAAGACCACCAGCCATGGAGGTCCCTCCGACCACGACCGCGCAGTTGACGATCATCGCGGTCATATCACCGTAGTTGGCGTTTCCCGCGCACAAGTGGGAGGAGTTGATGATACCCGCTACCGCCGTCAGCCCAGCGGAAAGGCAGAACGCGGTCCACTTCTGTCGCACCACCGGGATACCGGAATACTTCGCCACCGCATAGTCACCACCGATCGCATAGATATTGCGACCGAACTGCGTATATCGTAGAATCAGGCTGAACGCCACTACGATCAAGAGCATGATGATCACCATGTTTGGGATCCTTACAAGCCCGAACACCAACTGCCGACCGTCAGCCAGTTCATTGAAGGCGAGATCGGCGGAAATAGGATGTGCGTCGGTAAGTTGGAGCGCCACGCCTTTGAGCAGGATGCCCATGCCCAACGTCACGATGAACCCTTCCAGCTTCTGATGTACGATCAGGAAACCATTGACGAAACCGACAAAGACACCGATGGCGATCGTACAGAGAATCGCCAGCCAGACCGGCATGACGTCCATGAACTTGATGACAAGGACTCCGGACAACGCCAGCATGCCGCCGATGGACAAATCGATGGAATGCACCATGACCGCGAAGGTGACGCCACAAGCTACGATGATATTGACCGTGGCCCTGGTAAGAATCAACGTCTGGGAATAGCTGGTGAAGAAACCCGTGTAGGTATTCAGATTGAATATGTATGCGATCAAGTAGAGGATCGCTATGCCTGCGATGGCCTTATGACCATACAGGAAACCACCGAAGTCTCTGGCTCTGATTCTCAACATCGATGAATTGGCTTGAGTTTTCATGTTAGTCACCCCCCCTTACTTGAGCTGGCTGTTCTTTCTGCCGTCAGCCCAGATCGCAAGGAGCAGGACCGCGCCATTCATGACGTTCTGCATATGCGTCGAGATTCCCAACAGGTTCATGCAGTTGGCCAGCAAAGTCACCAACAGAACACCGAGCATGGTACCGAACACATTGCCTTTGCCTCCGGCAAGAGAAGTACCACCGACGACAACAGCCAGTATGGCATTGGTATCATAGCCGACCCCTACGGTCGGCGATGCCGTGGTAACACGGCTCATCAGCATCACAGCCCCGATGACAGTCATGAAGCCACTGATCATGAAAGCGGAAAGGATCGTCTTGTTCACATGGATTCCCGATAGCCGCGCAGCGGTCTTGTTCCCGCCTACAAGACACATGCACCGTCCGGCGAACGTCTTCTTCTGGAAGAAGTTCAGAAAAATCAACGCTATGATGAATATGATCACCGCAATCGGAATGAATCCGATCTTGTAGCTTCCAAGGAAAGTGAAGAGGGAGTAGTCCTTGGTACTCCAGCGAAGCTGTTGCGTCTTGCCTTGGCTCAACAACATCGCCGCCGCCGACCAGACCAGGGACATGCCGAACGTAATGAACAGACCTTCCGCCTGTGTCGTACCGCCGGAACGGGTGATCAACAAGCCGTTGAGGAATCCAGCGAACAGGCCGAAAGCCAACGTGACCAGCAGCGCGCCGACCTGTCCGAGAGGATTGATCAGATATATGGCCATTACGGCGGAAAAGTTTACCAAGCCTGGCAAGGAGAGGTCGATGAACCCGCAGATGATGGCGAAAGTCAGTCCAAGCGCGACAAAGGCGGGGGCCCCGAAACGACGCATGATGCTTGTCAGGTTGCCGACACTCAAAAAATTCGGTTCCACGATCGCCGTAATGATGGCGAGGAGGATCAGAATGACGATCAGCATATGATCCAGTAAAAAGCGTCCGACTTTTTTCTCGAGACCGCTGCCTTTCAAAGCGGCCATACGATTTGTCATCGTCATGATATCCCCCTTATCCCATCACCTTGTCCATGATTTCATCCACGGACGCCGTTGCCGGATCAAATTCTCCGGTCACCTTGCCGTCGCAGATGGTCAGGACCCGGTTGCTCATGTTCAATACTTCAGGCAGTTCAGAAGAGATCAGGATGATGGACCCGCCTGCCTCGACGATTTTCTTCATCAGCACATAGATCTCATATTTCGCGCCGACATCGATGCCTCTCGTCGGTTCGTCGAGAATCAGGATCGCAGGTTCCATCTCCAACCATCGACCGAGAACGATTTTCTGCTGGTTGCCACCGGACAAGGAAACGACCTTGGTATCCACGCTCGGGGTCTTGATACGCAGTTCCTCTATCTCCCTTTTGGAGCATTCCCGTTCCTTTGACCTGTCTACCAGCCGGAACACTCCATGAGAGAGATGCTTGAGCCGCGCCATGCTGATATTGGCCTCCACCGAAAACGGCAAAACGAGGCCCTGCAATTTCCTATCCTCAGGGACGAGCCCCATTCCATGAAGGATGGCGTCGCAGGGATTCTTTATAGTCACTTCACGTTCATTCAATCTGATATCGACAGAGCGGACCTTGTCGGCTCCGAACAAAGCGCGGACAATCTCCGTCCTACCTGCCCCGACCAGGCCGACAAGCCCCAGGATCTCCCCTTTGTTCAAAGAAAAAGAGATGTCACGCAGCTTGTGGGTGTTCAGGTTGGAGACCTCCAGCAAGGTTTCTCCGACACTATCGGGGCGTTCAGGGAACTCGTTCTCGATCTCCCGTCCGACCATCTTCGAAATCATCTCCGCCCGGGTCAACCCGGCGGCGGGTTTACAGTCGATGACATGACCGTCGCACATGATTGTGACGGTATCGCAGAGTTCAAAGATCTCATCAAGCTTATGGCTGATATAGATGACCGAAATACCACGTGACACCAACTGGAGGACGATAACGAACAGTTCCTTCAGTTCATCGGCGGTCAACGAGCTGGAAGGTTCATCCATAATGATCAGCTTTGAATTGAAGGAGAGGGCCTTGGCGATCTCAACCATCTGTTTTTCCGATGTAGAGAGATTCTTGACCAATGTACGGGTATCAATCTTGCTACCGATACTCTCCAAGAGCTCTTCGGCACGTTTATGTGTACCACGCATACCTTTCATCTCTTTGAACCGGCCCATGAATATGTTTTCACCGACACTCATGGTCTCCACCAGGTTGAATTCCTGATAGATGATGCTCACGCCCCTGTTCAAGGATTCAAAAGGCGTCGTTTTCTCGATACTCTCACCGTCAAAGACAACAGTACCGCTGTCCTTGGTGTATACCCCGGAAAGAATCTTCATCAACGTGGACTTACCGGCGCCGTTCTCACCGACGATGCCATGGACCTCGCCACGTTTGATCCGGATGGATACGTCGTCCAGCGCCTTGACGCCGGGAAACGATTTATTGACATGCGACATGGTAAGGATGTGTTCACTGTTTGGATTGTCCATGCCCCTTCTCCTCGCTGCAACAGCCCCATGGACGACTTTTCGTCGCCTGTTCGGACAAGCCTCGCAAAGCATAGGTTTCGCCACAGACGAAACCAAGCCTGTCCTTCGGTTGAATCATCTTCCATCGTTCATCATGGAGGACGATGACCCTATACTGCCTGAAAACAAGAAGGGCTCCTCCCGCCAAAAGCACGCGGCCCGCGGCGAGATGAGCCCTTTCGGTCATATTACCATTCAGGTGTGGTAAAATCGTTGATGTTCGCCAGAGTGACTATATCCATCTGGATGTAGTTGTCGGAAGGAACTTTCTCGCCAGCCATCACCCGCAACGCCAATTCCAAGGAATCGATGCTGTCGGTTTCAAAATTATTCATGATGGTAGCGTACTGCGTTCCATCGGCGACCTGGTCGAAACCAGCCTTGCAGCCATCCACGCCGATGACCAGGACATCATTCAACCCCGCGGCCTGCAACGCGGAGATACAACCCGTCGCGCCATTGTCCCAGTGACAGAATACAGCGTCGATGTTCTTGCCATACTTGGTGACGAAATCTTCCATGATGGACTGGGCTTCGTCGGTCGCCCAATGTTCGGTATTCTGAAGATCGAGGATCTTGAACTCAGGATGATCCTTCATTATGGACATGAAACCGTCGTGCCGGAGAATCTGGGCGTTGTGACCGGCCTGTCCACCGACTTCAACGACTCTACAGCCCTGCGGGAACTTCTCGATCAAGGCATTGGCGGCGGCGACACCGGCATCGGTATCATTGATACCTACGAAGAAGTCTCGATACTGCTCCGCATTGTCGGGTACGTCAGCGGAATAGGTAGAGATGATAATGCCAGGCTTGGCTTCTTTGGCGGCCTTCAACGAAGTCACGATACCAGCGGCGTCGGTCGGATTGACGATGATCCACTGATAGTTGGCCGCAACGGCCTGCGCCACATTCTCGGCCTGCTTTGCGGCGTCTCCCTGGTCATCCAGAAGAGCGACATTCACATTGTACGTTCCCATATGTCTCTGGAACATCTTGTAGGCGAACGCCTGTGATTCATTGTTCATGGCGGAGCAGAAAACCGCCCTGACGGGTCCAGAACCATCGTTTGCGGTTTCCGTCTTTCCGCCGGCAAACAGCGACACGAAACATAGCGTCAACACGAGCGTGATTGCGATACCTTTTCTCATCATATGAGAATCCTCCTTATTTGTGACTTTCAATTCACTAGACACATCACAACGAAAATTTCACACAAATTTTTATATTCCTCCTGTGTTCATTTTCGTATACTGAGGTAATGATATAGCAGGTCGAAACCGCCCGAAACACTGGATACTGAACAAAAAGTGTATAATTGTGAACTCAATTTGTTTCGTAGATTTGTAAGTGTTGTTTTGTACAATATGAGAACTAAAACCTTTCTCCACTGATAACAAGGCAAATTGATACTATACAGGCACCAAATCTGTATTATCCTAAATTGACTCACTATCTTGTACAGACATTCCCTTGGTTCAGAATCAAGTACACCGAAGTCAATTCAGTGTACTTTTGCAGAGGTACATGAAATGATCCTGGAGTTTCATGAGACCGTGGAATCCGTCGTCACCGACACAGCCATCGGACATCTTCACCCCATTATGCCAAGACCAGCCTCACCCCGTTGAGCTCCAGATCCTGACGGCAGTTCTCCGGAATGGCATCGGTGATCACGCAGGACACCTCCGCCGCCCTGACCAACGAGACTATGCCCCGTCTATTGAACTTGGAGGAATCGGTCAGCACGATCTTGTGCCTGGCGCTTTCCGCCATTGCCCGGACGGTCTCGGCCCGTTGTAGATCAACGTTCGAAAACCCCTGACCTACTTCGTACCCATCCGTTCCGATAAAGAACATTCCCACACTGAATTCCCGGGCGCCCATCCGGGTCAAAGGTCCGGTCATCACCTGGGCGTCATTGTCGTAGGAGCCGCCCAACAATGTGACACGCGCATTGGAACGGCGCACATAATCGGCGATGAAGGCTGAATTCGTGATAATCATCACATCCCGCTTGTTCTCAGCCAATTCCTGGGCGAGCATCGCGCAAGTCGAACCGGATTCGATCATGACGGACTCCCCGTCAGGAACCAGCCGGGCGGCCGCCTTGGCAATCCGTCGCTTGACCTCGTAGTCAAAGGTCATACGGTACCGGATATCATTGGAAGAAACCCTCACCGCATAACCGTGCTGCCGGACCAACAGGCCTTCTTGCTCAAGCTGATCCAGATCCTTGCGAACGGTTACAGCGGATACTCCCAGTTCCTTCGCGAGTTCCGTAACCTCTATCGTACCGCGCTCATTGAGCAACCTGATAGTCTTCAGATTCCTTTCCGTCATGACAACACCTGCTCAGTCCGGGCGATGATATCATCCTGTGTCCGCCGGGACAACACATTGAAAAACGCCGAATAACCAGCCACGCGGACGATCAGATCCCGATGGTTTTCCGGATGAACCTGGGCGTCCAGCAGGGTCTCGCGGGAAACCACGTTGTATTGTACATGGAACCCATGGAGTATGTTGAAGAACGTCCTCAGCAACAACATCAGCTTCTCCCTGTCCCGCTCCTTCTCCAGCATGGACGGCGATACCTTCTGATTCAACAAAACGCCTCCGGTGATCTTGGCCGTCGGGAGTTTGGCAACGGATTTCAACACCGCGGTAGGGCCGTTGACATCCATGGAATGAGTTGGAGAACAACCCTCTGCCAACGGTTCGCCGGCATGACGCCCGTCCGGGGTCGCACAGGTCCCCGCACCCTGGGGGACGTTCGCGGAAATAGAGGAGGTCCCTGCATAATAGCAACCACCGATAGGTCCCCGTCCAAAGCGGGTGTTCTTGTATTTCGACAGCTCGTCTATATAACTTTCGTACCCCTCGACCACGAGTGAATCGACGTAGTCTTCGTCGTTTCCGTATTTCGGGGCCGCCAGCAACAATTGACGGACATGTTCACCATCCTCTCCGACGAAATCGCTCAGCAAAGCGTTCCACAAAGCCTCGCGAGTCACGCTCTTGTCCTCATACACGCACTTCTTGATGGCGGCCAAGGAGTCTCCCAGGTTGGCGATACCGACTTGCAGGTCACTGATGAAATCGTAGACGGCACCCCCTTCCTTCAGGTGCTTTCCGCGGCCGATGCAATCCTCGGTCAAGGCCGAACACAGGATATCAGGAACCTCCTGTTCCAGCACCATGTCGGCGCAAGAGTCCAGAACGACGGCCTGCCGGCAGAATTCCCGGATAAATGCGTCCCAAGTGGACAGGACCTCGTCAAACGTCTCCATTTCCAGAAAATGGCCATGCCCGGCACATACGCGCTCGCCACTATCCATCTCAACACCATTGTTCAGAGCGATCATCAACGTCTTGGGAAAATTCAGGAAGCTCATGCCGGTACAACGGTATCCCCATTTGCCAGGGACCGCCACTTCAACGCAACCGATGGCGCTGTAGTCGTAGGCATCTTCCCGGGCGACACCCTTTTCCAGAAAAGAGGGGATGATGATTTCATCATTGTTGAAGGCTGGCATGCCAAAGCCACACCGGATGACCTCGACGCATTCCTCCAAGAAATCATGGCTCAGGTTCTTGTGATACCGGACGGTCAGGTTCGGCTGTGGCATATGGCAGCGAGCCACGGTTCGCAGAACCATCCAGCTCAGATCATTGACGGCATCTTCTCCATCGACGGTCTGCCCCCCTACAGTCACGTTCTGGTACAACGGACTTCCAGCGGAAAAACGGGTATGGGACCAACTTCGAATCTTATTGACGGTGAATGTCTTGAGCCACAGGTTCTCCAGCAATTCACACCCCTGCTCCTCAGACATTCCTTCGCGACGGCTCCGTTCATAGTACGGCAGGCAGTACTGGTCCAGACGGCCATAGGAGAGGGAATGACCGTTGGATTCAATCTGCAATACGACATGCATGAGCCACAGACTCTGCAACGCTTCGTGGAAGGTTTCCGCCGGCCCCATAGGAACCTTTCGCAGGATCCGCGCCATTTCAAACAATTCAGCGGCCCGGTTCGAATCCGCCTTTCCGGCCTCTTGTTCCGCCAGATCGGCATACCGTCCGGCAAAAGCCTCGACCGCGTCAAGGACGATCAAGATAGCCCGATAGAAATAACTTTTCTTCAAGTCTTCGAAACGAGACAGTTCCAAGTGGGCAACAGCCTTCCGTACCCGGGTACGATAACTCTCCAGACCTTCCCCCAGCACACGTCCATAGTCGACCGCGAGGTGGGCGTCGCCGGAGGTGATGTTGCCTTCGGTCTTGATGATGCCCAGATCATAGAAGAGCCTTGCGTCATCGGGGAATGCGGCGTACCCCTTGTCCTTGAGGGTCCTGCCCTTCCAATATGGATACATTTCCCGCAGAAGATCCTTGTTCTTCTCGGTAATAGTGAAGCGGTCGCCGTCACGTTGATCGAACGCATCAAGTTCATCGACCACCCAATCCATGGCGTATTCGGGAAAAATCGGGGCGGCGCGATCCACGGAGGCCTGGTTTCCGGCAAGCAGTCCCTCATCGAGATAAATAGTCATATTGCGCAGGACGGAATCGAGCATATGGGCCCGCTTGAGGACCACTTGGTCCATCTCGTGTTCTTTATAGGCTCTCGTCGTATAGACGGCACGTTCCGTGCAGACTGTCGGCTGTGTATCCAGCAGACGACGGCGCATAGCGGCGGTCCTAGAGTTCAACTCACCAAAATGATTCATGATAATCACCACCTTACCAATTCCGCGGCACCGACGATGCCACAATCTTTTCCCAACTCGGCGAACCGGAATGTCACAGGATAATGCAGATGGTCATACTTGTCGAACTCTTCACGCATCCTTTCATACAGAGCATCGCCGAAATGGACCAATCCGCCACCGAACACAAACAGGTTGATGTTCAGCATCTGATAGACATTGTAGACGCATACCGCCAACCAGTGGGCCATGTCACCGACGATCTTGACGGCGAGAAGGTCTTCCTCCCGATACGCTTTCAGGATTTCCTCACACCCCACGCAATCATAGGAAGCGAGGGAACTTTCGACACCGCTTTCCAATTCATTGCGCACATGCCGTGGAACGAAACGCCCCCCGACGTACGACATGAAACAGCCTTTGTTCCGGCAACCGCAACTGACGCCTGCATCGGGAGTCGCCAGCATATGGCCGCTTTCCCCTGCCCAACCATAGCTGCCGCGAAACAGTTTCCCATCGATGATGATGCCGCTGCCGACACCGGTGGAGGTAGCCATATAGATCATATGCCGGCTACCACGACCCGCTCCATGCCGGTACTCAGCCAAAGCGGCGGCGTTGGAATCGTTGTCCAACACGACGCGAACCGGCAGACGGGCTTCGATGTAGTCCCGCATAGGGAAATCACGCATACCGGTGATAGCCGTAGTCATGCAGACGATACCTTCTTCGAACAACAGATAGGAGGGTATGCAGATGCCGATTCCATCGATCTGGTCCAAAACAAGACCATTCTTGGAAACGAACGACCGGACGGTTTCAATCAGGAGATCGCATAGGGTCGGGCCGTCGGCGTTCGCATCGGTCGGCTGCTGCACTCGATCCACCAGCCCACCCTGGTGGTCGAACAGTCCATAGGCGACCTTCGTGCCGCCGACATCTATTCCGATGACATATCCTTGTTCCATGGCCAAACCTTTACCTTTTTGTACCTTTCAATCTAGGTGGCAGAATTGCATTTGTCAACTTTTTTCTTTCATATGAAAGTAAAATTCTTTCGAACGACAGTTTACAGATATGGAGGCCGGGTCTATAATCGCAAGTAGAAACCACCGCGCACAAGGGGGAACGGAGCCCATGGAAGCCATATTGTTCAATATCCAACGTTTTTGCCTGCACGATGGCCCCGGCATCCGATCCACCATCTTTTTCAAAGGGTGTCCCCTCAGATGCAGATGGTGTGCGAACCCGGAAGCCATCTCCAGCCGACTGCGATCTGAACTCGAAGCCAGCCTTCGTGGCGGCATCTGGACATTGGAAGAGGTTTTGGAGGAAGTGCTGAAAGACAAGGTGTTCTATGACGGGAGTGATGGAGGGGTAACTTTGTCTGGTGGAGAGCCGTTGTCGCAAGCGGACTTCGCCTGCGCCTTGTGTGACGCGTTGCATGAGAACGGTGTCTCCGTAGCCGTTGAAACGGCAGCCCATGTTCCTGAACAGACATTCAGACGGGTTTTTGAGAAACTGGACATGGCCCATATCGATATCAAGCATTGGGATGATGTACGCCATCGCGAAGGTACTGGGGTAGGAACGGAACGGATCCAGGAGAATATCCGTATCGCTTTGGGCAGCGGGATCCCGGTATTCCTACGGATTCCTGTCATCCCGGGGTTCAACGACAGTTTGGAGGACGCGGCTCAGTTCGGAAAACTGCTGACCGAATTGAAAGCCAAGACGGTGCATCTGCTGCCCTTCCACCAACTGGGTGAACAAAAATACGAGAAGCTGTCGCAGGAATATGCCTTCCAGGGGATCCCTCAGATGCATGACGAGGATCTGCGGGAGTATGCCTCAGTGCTGGAAAAGGCGGGGTTACAGGTACAAGTCGGAGGTTGAAGGTACAGCAAATCAGAAAAGTCCGACTATCGACTGTCATAATGAGAACGGCATTGGAGAATAAACACAGAATCGTTTTCGATTCGATAGACAAGCCTATGTTTTTCATCTATGCGCCTGCTCCACCAACCCGACAAGACCTCTTTCAATGGTTCAGGCTTCCCTATTCCGAAGTAACCATTACGGAGGATGTCAGCGACAAGCAGATTGATTCGCTTGAGTATCTTTTTGTCCTGTGACTGCCAATAGACATAGTCAGCCCAGCTGGCATTATTCCATACGAGTTTCATAAACTATCAATCACACCTCTATCAGATCGCGCTCAAAGCCCTTGCCGTCCTCAAACTCTTTGAGAGACTTGCGCAATATTTCCATATTGTAGGGATTATAGAAGTCATCCTGCGCCGTGATCTCAAATGGTATGCGCTTTTGTCTGACTACGGTTTTCGCGAATACAGTGAACGCCGTAGAAATATTCATTCCAAATTCCGCGCACGTATTCTCGAAGGACCGCTTGAGCTCTGAATCCATGCGCACCTGTACGTTCACCATCCTGTTTTCCTTGTTTGCTGTAGTTTCTTTTTTCATAATGCTTGTATTGTAATGACAGTGTAATGATATTTCAATGAAAATATTTGTAAATATCATTACACATCAAACAAAACATGTGGTGCCAATCCAATCACCACAGAAAGGATAATATGGAAACGCAAAGAAAGATATCTACTGTTCAGTATATGCTCATCAGGGTATTGACATCGTGGCAAAACAAAAACCGGAACCATCAACCAATTGCCGATTGCCCCCTAACATGATATCCTTTGCATCAGGATCGACTTGGAGAACCGCATAGATGGCAGAAAAAAAATCGACGACAATCAATAAAATGAACATCCTCCATGGGATCATCCTCCGGTCAACGGTCGATGAAGGCCAGATCGTAGACATACAGCTTCCAGAAATGGACAGTCATTTCCTTGTCATCGCCGCCAGGGACATCCCCGGCAACAACAGGATTCAGGTGCTGGACTCCCAGATGCCGTTGCTTACATCGTCCCAGATAGTCTACCAAGGCCAACCGATCCTGGCGCTTTTCGGACATGATTTTGAATCTGTGGAACTCAAGGCGAGAGAGATACAGATATCCTACAAGCTTCCCCCTTCAGCGGAGGCTTCCATGGTTCCATCCCTTGTATCACGACAGGAGGCCGCTACGGTAGAAGAGCCTCCAAAAACGGAAACCAGCCAGGAGGCGACAACACAAGAAGAAGGCGTCATACCCCAGGAGAACGCCCAAGAGGAACTCCATGCCGACAGTCGGACGGAGAAGAAGGTTCCAGCCGATCAAGAGGCTGATGCCAACGAGAAACCCCTTGCGCCAGTGGACAAACGCCGTATCGCGTTGACCGTTCCACCTCGGACACATGGATGGGGTGATGTCGATGCGGTATTCGCCCAAGAGGGCGCCAAAATCGTACAACGCTCCTATACTTTCTGTTCCACCAGCAGCAATACGACTTCCATTACCAGAGCATTCGCAACCAAGGTGGACGACATGATGCATATCGACGTTCCGACTCAATGGCCGTTCCATGTTCGGGAGACAGTCAGTGAAGTCGCTTCGATCCCCAAGAAGAAAGTCGTGATCCACCAGCAGCAATACTATGCCGCATACGATGAACAATTACTCGAGCCCTCGATACTCGCCGCGTTGGCAGCCATAGCGGCCAATACGACAGGATTTTCCGTTGAGATCCAAAGTCAGCAGTCCACATTCTCCCCTGAGATCCAGATACGCAGGAAAAGTGCCATCGACCAGAATGGCAAGCCCTTGGCGGAACAGATCGATGTAACGATAGACCAAGGGGCCTACCCTTTGTTCAGTTCAGAACTGGCGAACCAACTGATCGCCGGGCTTGTTCCTCTCTATCCGTTGCAGGCGATGCAGATCAGGATCACCGTCCTGTCCAGTCCAACCACTCCCGCACATTTCTTTGGGGATCTGGGTTATTCGAAAGCCATCGCCAGTACGGAGGCCCATTACTCTACACTTGCCCGGGAAGCAGGGATGAACCCTGCGGACTGGAGGCTCAAACATCTCGGCGAGTCACCCCAGCGGACGGCACAGATCGCCAGCGTGAGGTTTCCCCGACTGAAAGAGATGTTGGGAGCTTTGTGCGAACAGAGCGATTACCAGCGAAAGCATGCCACCTATGAGATACAACGAAGTCAGAAACTCCGTATATCCACGTTCCTCAACTACTCCAGAGGTATCGGTATCGCTTGCGGGGCGGGGATCAGCGGCTTCAGCGGTTCGTTCCGGCAGGAGAACCAGTTCTCTGTACAAGTGACCCTTGACGCCAATGACAAAACCACCCTGAACACATCTTTTCCGACAAAATCTTCCAGCGCAAGCGTCTGGAAGGCTATCGTCGCACGGGAGTTGGATGTAGACAAAAACGACATCGACTTCGTTGAGGACCCAACCGAAATGGTAGATAGCGGCCCTGTGGTACTCTCCAGAAACATCGGGAGACTCCCGTTGCTGTTCGAGAAAGCATGCGACATGATCAAGGCGCAACGGTTCATCGAACCCTTGCCGATCGTCGCTACCATCAGTTCGAAAAGTTCCGGAACGTCAGGATCCCAGTTCTATAGCGACAGTTGGGCGGCGTTGGTTCTGGAACTTGAGATAGACACCATCTCCTTGCAGCCGATCATCCGGCATGTATGGGCGGCCTTCGATTTCGGATATGTCCATGATGAACACGCCCTGCGGTCGAAGGTCCACAATATCATCGTCAGGACATTGGTAGAGAACGGCGCCCAGCTGAGCAAGAAAAAAAACAACGAATTCGCGATGGATATCGAGATCTCTACGCAAAGCAAGGGAGAACCGATCTCGATCAGTTCGGTCCTGCACGGTCTGGTCATTTCCGCCTTGGGAGACGCCATCACCCAAGCGGCGGACGCCGATGTCCCGTACATGCCGGTGTCGGCTGACGACATCCTCAACGGAATCAGGGGGGGAGACGCATGAAGATCGAATGCACGATCGACGGCAAACATCTATCACTTGCCGTAAACTCAAACAAGCCGCTCTCCCTGATCCTGATGGAAGAGGTCGGCAACCAGTCCCTGAACAGTCGTTGCAGGGGTAACAACTGTGGCAACTGTATCGTGCTGCTCAACGGCGAGGCGGTCTTGTCCTGCATGATACCCGCATTCCGATTGCGTGGAATGGAGATCAAGACGTTCGACAGCTTCCAGAAAACCCGTGCCTGTCATGATATTGAACGTGCATATGCGGCGACAGGGAGCAAACCCTGTCCGAACTGCTATGCGGCCAAGACGTTGATCATAGAATCAATTCTCCAAGGGATGGAGAGGCCTTCGGAAAACCAGCCGTTCCCCCTTCCTGCGAGAGGCAGGGTTCCAAGCACGACGGAAGAACTCGATCCCGAGAAAGTCATCCAGGAACTGGAACTCAATACTTGCCGTTGCATGGACTCCGCGGAGCTGTTGCAGATCGTCAATATCGCGGCAGGATACAGGAGGCGCAGACGTGTACGAAGGAATTAGGTCTCCGGCTATCCACACACCCCGTTCTGTCAGTGAATTCATCTCGACGGCGACCCACTATCCCAATGCAGTCGTCTGGGCCGGTGGAACCTACATCATGGGTAGGCCGAATTACTATCCGTCTGAGGACAACACAGATATCATCTATCTTGGGGAAATCGCGGAACTCAAGAAGATCACCCGAAACGATAGATTCATCGAAATCGGATCGATGGTCACAGCCAGCCAATTGCTCAACGCAGGAAAGCTGGTGCTATCCGATGTCCTGCTGGATACACTCAATTCCCTTGCTTCAAGAATCGTGCGCAGGCAGATTACCATCGGAGGCTCCCTCTGTACTCCGGATATCCGTCTGGCGATTCCCGGATCTCTGGCCGTACTCGATGCGATCGTCGAGGTCAAGCAGATACAGGGGAACAAGACCACCAACCGGTGGATACCGATATCCCGCCTGTACGACAAAGACGGCCAGCTGTTGCTGAACGGTACGAATCTGATCACTCGGATCAGGATTGGATTGGAATCCGGAAATTTCCAGCGGTTCAGAATCATCGACAGCCCGGTACTCAATCCACGGCAATGCGTCATTTTCGCATTCCAGTGCACCAAGGGACAGAGCGCCATTTCAAAAGCTCATTTCTGCTTTACCTTCCCCACCGCGGGCTTCCATATCAGCCGCGAACTGGAGACACAATTGTCAGGTCAGCCGCTACCGATGCCGCCGCAACGGATCAGCAGGCTATCCTTTACGCTGACTTCGGAAATCCATAAGCTGCACCCGCTGGTGACGGATCTGCAGCTGGAACGGAGCCGGAGGATGTTTGAAGCGGTGTTCCATGAACTGAACACCGCGGTGCTGGAGGAATAGGGCTGACGATAAGGAATGCCAGCAGAGAATCACACGGAGCCGCTTGCCGTTGAAATCCAGTATCATCTGCTACAGTGACTCCGGGATCTGGTGGACGCTTCCCTAGCCTACAGCTACAGGCTGGGAAGTCATCTTGCGGATCGTCTGGCCAGTCTGCTCAAAGCGAACGGCTGACATTACCACTTCAGACGGGCTACCCCGACGGGCGTTGATATGATACAATACCTCTACGGCCGACCACCCTCTCCTTGACAGGAGAACACAAGGGGGGATGCGGACGGTCGCTAGGAGTAAGTACGCAATGTCCCAGTTCGTCCATTTGCACAACCATACAGACTTTTCTCTGCTCGATGGAGCGGCACCGATCGCAAAATACATGGCGAAAGCCCAGGAATTCGGTATGACATCCTTGGCAATCACCGACCACGGAAACATGTTCGGCGCCCTCCGTTTCTACCGTGCCTGCAAAGGGGCCGGAATCAACCCGATCATTGGCTGTGAATTCTATGTGAACCCGGAAAGCCATCTCCAGAGGGGAACGGTTTCTGGTGGAGGAAGGAATTATCACCTCGTGCTCCTGGCGATGAACGAGAAAGGATATCACAATCTGATGGAGCTCAACTCCGTCGCCTATACCGAAGGATATTATTATAAACCACGAATCGACGACCAGTTGATCATGGACCATCAGGAAGGGCTGATCTGTCTGTCCGCCTGCATCGGTGGAGAGATCGCTCAGCTCGTACTCAACGAGCAATATGACAGAGCCCTTGAACGGGCGAACTGGTTCAAGTCAGTCTTTGACGACGGCCGATATTTCATAGAAGTCCAGGACCATGGAATGGCGGACCAGCACAAGATCAATCCGTTGCTCAAACAGCTGGCGGAAGAGACCGACATTCCTTTGGTAGCCACCAACGACATACACTATATCAACCAGGACGACGCCAACGCACAGGACATCCTGCTGTGCATCGGCACCAACTCCAAGAAGAACGACGCCGACCGCATGCGTTTCCCCTCCCAAGAGTTCTACATGAAGAGCCCCGAACAAATGGCGGAACTCTTCTCTTGGTGTCCTGAAGCGATAGAGAACACGGTGAAAATCGCGGAAAGATGTAACTTGGAGATACATTTTCCAGGTCCGTTGCTTCCGATCTTCGAAGTTCCGGAAGGGTTCAACGACACCTCGGACTACTTGCGGCATCTATCCAAGGAAGGTCTGATCCGCCGCTATGGAGAATCGACCGACGCCTTGATGGAACGGCTGAACTACGAACTCGACACGATCATAGCGATGGACTTCCAGGGATACTTCCTGATCGTCCGGGACTATATCTACTGGGCGAAGACCCACGGTATTCCGGTAGGTCCGGGACGAGGTTCCGGCGCTGGCTCGCTGGTCGCATACTGCATAGACATCACCGACGTCGATCCGATCAAGTACAACCTCCTGTTCGAACGCTTCCTCAATCCGGAACGTGTCTCGATGCCCGACTTCGACATCGACTTCTGCTTCGAAAGACGACAGGAAGTCATAGACTACGTGACGGAACATTATGGCCTTGAACGGGTGGCTCAGATCGCTACGTTCGGGACGCTGAAGGCGAAAGCCGTCGTGAAAGACGTCGCCCGTGTCCTCGACATCCCCTACGATGAATCGAACCAGATCTGTAAACTGATTCCCGACGATCCGAAAATGACCTTGACGAAGGCCTTGGAGATGAGCCCGGAACTCAAGGAAAAGGCCCAGTCAGGCGGGATCTATGGCGAACTGTTCGATGTAGCGCAGCGCCTTGAAGGTATGAACAGACATACTTCGACCCATGCGGCGGGCGTAGTGATCGGCAAAGAGGCTCTGATCAACTACGTCCCCCTCTACCGTGACGCCAAGACCGGAGCGATCTCCACCCAGTACACGATGGATCTGATTGAAGACTGCGGTCTGGTCAAGATGGACTTCCTGGGGTTGAAGACCCTTACGCTGATCAAACATACCGTGGATCTGATCCGCAAGCGTCAACCCGACTTCGACATCGACAAGATCTCGGATACCGATGGCCCTACGTTCAAAATGCTCTGTGATGGTGACAGCGCCTGCATATTCCAGTTTGAAAGCCCAGGTATGCAGAGGATCCTTCGCGACGCGCACCCTAATGACATCGAGGACCTGGTCGCGTTGAACGCCCTGTACAGACCAGGGCCCATGGCCTATATCCCCCAGTTCGTAGACTGCAAGCTGGGGAAAAAACCGATCACCTACGCCGATCCGGATCTTGAAGATGAATTGAAAACAACCTATGGGGTCATCGTCTATCAAGAACAGGTCATGAAGGTGGCTCAGATCATAGCGGGATACTCCCTCGGCGGAGCCGACATCCTCCGTCGTATCATGGGCAAGAAGAAAAAGGACAAGCTGGCGGAAGAGAAGGTCAAATTCATCGCCGGAGCACAGAAACTCGGCAGAGATCCAAAACATGCCGCGGAGATCTTCGAAATGCTGGAGCCGTTCGCCGGTTACGGGTTCAACAAGTCCCATGCCGTGGCCTACTCGGTCGTCGCCTACCAGACGGCGTTCCTCAAGGCGAACTACCCCGCGGAATTCATGGCGGCCAACCTGACCAATGAGATCAACAGCCCCGACAAGTTCACTGAATATTTGCTCAAGGCGAAGGACATGGGGCTGGAGATACTGCCCCCGACCATCAACTTCTCGGACAAGCACTTCAATGTCGTCGACCACAAGATCGTCTATGGTCTTGCCGGCATCAAGAACGTCGGCGAAGGTATCGTCGAACTGATCGTCAAGGAACGGGAAGAGAACGGGCCGTTCAAGGATTTCATCGACTTCATCATGCGTGTCGATGCGAAAGCGGTCAATTCAAAGCTGCTGGAATCGTTGATTCAGGCCGGTGCGTTCGACGCATTGGGAACAAACCGCCCTACGTTGATGGGCAACCTTGAGACCGCGGTCAAGTTCGTCCAGAAACGGAGGGAAGCCCAGGCTTTCGGACAGTGTTCCCTGTTCGACGCGGAGGAAGAGGCGGCGATGGATACCTTCGACATGATTCCATCGGAAGACTACGGCATCATGGAGAAGCTGGAGATCGAGAAAGGCCTGCTGGGATTCTATATCTCAGGGCATCCGCTCGACCTCTACCGTGACAAATTCAAGAAATGCATCACAGTGGACATCAGTAAAACCGACCGGTTGCCGAAGGACCGGTCCTGCGCTTTGATCGCGATGGTCACGAGCCTGCGGGAATACATTACGAAAAACGGCTCCAAGATGGCGTTCCTGGTATTGAGCGATTTCAACGGTTCCATCGAGGCTACCGTGTTCCCCAAGACCTGGGAAAAGATCGGGACTCAGATCCAGGTCGATGGTATCTATGGTTTCAGAGGAAAGTTCGATAACAACAGGGATCCGGAGAAATACTCCTATCTGATCGATGAACTGGTCGATCCAAATTCACTGGAACCGGAAGCTGTCAGGGAAGCCCACATCAGCCTGGAGAAAGAGATGTGCTCCCCTACAGCATTACGAGAACTGATGGATCTCTGCCTGAATTACCATGGTACTTGTTCCATGATGCTGCATATCGTTGAGAGCGCATCGCAGGAGCAGGCCGGGGATGAAGAGCAGGCTCCACAGGAGAACAGCCGCAGCGACCAGAAGCAATGCGCCGTCGTGCAGGCCGGCCGGGAATTTTCACTGCGCTATTCGGACGAACTGCTCTCCGAACTGAACAGCATCCCGATAGTCCGCGCCGCCTGGTTCAATTGACCGCTGGGAAACGAGGCGATGACGAAAATCCCTGTTTGACAAATATCTCTTTGCCAAGCAGGGCGTTCCACCGTATATTTACCAAAGACGCCGATAGCGTCGAAAGGAGATCATGACACTATGGAAATCGTGACCCCGCCCCCTTCGAACTTTCTCATGACCTTGGCGAATTTGGCCGCCACCCTGCTGTCCATATATTCCCTGTTGATCTGGATACGGATCATCCTCACCTGGATCAGAGTTCCGGGAAGTCAATGGGACAACGGAGGAAACCCGTTTTTGAATTTCCTCTCCAAGATCGTCGATCCATACCTTAACCTGTTTACAGGCATCAAGCCGTTGCGCCGTTCGCATATCGACTTCACTCCTCTTGTCGCGATGGCGGTACTGAGCGTTCTGCAAAGCTTGCTTCGCATATTCGGCGCCTATGGTCGGATCACCCTCGGCCTTGTTCTGGGCCTGATCGTACAGACGCTCTGGAGCTACGTCATCTCGCTGTTCTTCTGGTTCTTCATCATCATGCTGATCGTCCGTCTCGTATTCTGCTATCGGAGAAGTCCGAATTCAATCCAGTATATCCAGATGCTCGACTCCATGCTCGGAGGACTTCTTAACTGGGTGCAGAAAGTGATCTTCCGCAACAAACCGACGAACGACAGGAGCATTGTGATCGCCTCGCTGGTGCTCACCGTCTGTCTCTACATCCTCGCGACGATCCTCGTGAATCTGGCGGTGGGGGCGTTGGGAAGGCTCCCTATCTAACCCAACACATTGTCCGAGCGGGAGAAAAAGATGTTCATCAGAGAGCTTGCAGAGAGTGTCACCACATTGAACGGCGTTGGAAAGAGCGCCGCCAATGGATACGAGGCACTCGGCGTCAAGACGCTCTCCGACCTGCTCCTGCTGGCCCCTCGTGCCTGGGAGGACCGTAGCGTCATCATGCCGCTGGG
This sequence comes from uncultured Sphaerochaeta sp., assembly GCA_964407735.1. Classification (GTDB taxonomy): domain Bacteria; phylum Spirochaetota; class Spirochaetia; order Sphaerochaetales; family Sphaerochaetaceae; genus Spiro-02. The sequence goes on from CAYOWS010000011.1 coordinate 82,679, forward strand.
CAAGCTGCGGCGGGAACCCGACGGCACGTTCGCAAATACGTTCGTCGAGGTAGTATCCCACTCTTTCTTCGGGGGACGAACGGCGAGGAAACGGACGCTCAAGATCATAGTCAGGGATATCAGCGGAGAGGGCGAAGGCAGGCTGTCGCTGCTTTGCTTCGGCCGGAACTTTCTGGAAAAGACACTCAAGGTAGGTCGCTGCTACTATCTCTACGGGGCGGTCACACACCATATGACCGATCTCCAATGTACCCAGTTCGAGATGACACCGATGCCTGATGATGGTACAGAACCAAGGAACTTTGGCAAAATACTGCCCATATACCCACTCTCCGGGGCATTGAGTCAGCGAATCATCCGTCGTGATATCCAAGCCGTTCTCGCAGAACACCATTTCGACGACGAGCTGCCGGCCGATATGGTGGACAGGTTCCACCTGATGGAAATTGACAGGGCGATACGGCTCTGGCATTTCCCGACGTCGATGGAGGATGTCGCCACGGCCAGACGGACGTTGGCGTTCACGGAGCTCTTCTACTTGCAGATCATAGCGAGGCGTCGGTCCTTCTCCACCCCCGATTCCGGGCGAGCGTTGACCGGACGGGTCGCCAAGGCGGCGGGTGAACTGGAAAACAGGTTCATAGGTTCACTTCCTTTTTCGCTGACGGCCGACCAGCAGGCGGTCCTACAGGAAATCCGCGCAGACCTCGACTCATCCACCCCGATGAACCGGCTCCTGCAAGGCGACGTCGGTAGCGGCAAGACGTTGGTCGCCTGGATTTCCGCACTCCATGTCATAGCGGCGGGGTATCAGGTGGCGTTCATGGCACCGACCGAGCTCCTGGCCAGACAACATGCCGAACATGCGGCGGAACTCCTGGAACCGCTGGGCATCCGCATCGCGTTCCTGACCGGTTCGGTCAAGGGCAAGGAACGAAAACTCTTGCTCGAAGCCCTGGCCCAAGGGAGGGTGGATATCATCATCGGTACCCATGCGCTGTTCTCCAAAGAGGTTGAGTTCCGGGCGTTGCGGTATATCATCATCGACGAGCAGCATCGCTTTGGTGTCGAGCAGCGGATGGCGTTGCTGGGCAAGGGTGAAGCGCCCGATGTCCTGCTCATGACCGCGACTCCGATTCCAAGGACGTTGGCGTTGACAGTGTTCGGGGATCTCAACGTCTCGACCATCCACACGATGCCTGCGGGAAGGGTGCCGATCATCACCCATCTGGTGGCGGACAAGAGCCGTCAGCGGATGTATCGGGCCGTCGGGGTGGAGTTCGAACGGAACCATCAGGCCTATTTCGTCTATCCCCGGATAGATGATACGGGAGAGAGCGAACTGCGGGACGTCACCAACATGTATGAGTTCCTGACTACCCAAGTGTATCCCGGCATCCCTGCGGCGTTGATCCACAGCCGGTTGTCGGAAGAGGAGAAGGTCGATATCCTGTTTCGGTTCCGTAATGGTGAATTGCGGTATCTCGTATCCACGAGCGTCGTCGAGGTGGGTATCGACATTCCCAACGCGACCTGCATGGTCATCGAACATGCGGACAGGTTCGGGCTTTCCGCCCTGCATCAGCTGCGTGGGCGTGTCGGTCGCAGCGACCTGCAATCCTATTGTTTCCTGGTCTTTGGCGATGAATTGTCCGACGAGGCGAAGCAACGTCTCAGGGTCATGAAGGAATCGACCGACGGGTTCTATATCGCGGAACAGGATCTGCTGATCCGTGGGCCAGGAGAGATCACCGGCACAAAACAGTCGGGTTTCCTTCGCCTGCGGTTCGCCAGCCTTACCGAAGATCTGCCCATGATCCAGGTGGCGAGAACGGAGGCGGACAGGGTGCTCGCCGAAGATCCCGGTTTCATCTCCGGTTCAAACACGGTGATCCGTCAGGTCCTCGCAAAGGCTCCCCCGTTTGCCGACGAGGTGGCGGAGGTGTCGTAGATCGGCTACATCCACAACGCCGAGAATGGCACGGCGAACATTCCCTCTCCATAGGAAAGAACTTGCGATCCTGCATATAGGACGATTCCACGATGAAAACGTTGTTGGGAGGAACGATCCCGGAATGTATCGTCCCGTGCTCCGAGAACACGGGGATATCCACCCGTCAAGGCAAAGGAGATCACTTCTTCGCGGGAAGTCACAGGAACAGCCTTATGAAGCTCGTCACCAAAGACATAGTTAAGAAAAGCAGGTCCCTTCCCTTTTTGCTCAGCCACTGTAACAGGTCTCAACCGTAGGCTTCGGATTCTTCCAGCCAAGGATTCCTGTACAGTCGGCAATGAAAAGACATTCGCAGAACCGGTGATCAGATACAAACCTTTTTCGGAACTGCGGTCTGAAGCGAACTTCAATGCGGGAATCAGGGCGGGGAGCTTCTGAATTTCATCTATGCACATAGGTCGATCATCACGGTTCACGAAATCCTGAGGGTCGAACGTCGCGGCTTGAAGCAAGGTCGTATCATCAAAGGCTATAGACTTGTGGGACAAAAGGGAGAAGATGCATCAGTATCGTGGTCTTCCCTGTCTAGCGGGCTCCAGAAATCTGGACAATCGGAAAATCCTTCAAGGAGGTGATGATTTTGGGGACAAGCCCTCTTTGTATCATATGTAATCTTCTGGCATTTCCGGCAAAAACATAAAAGTTGATCCGGCAAAATTGCAAGTCACCTCTTTGACTCCCCCTCTGACCAGTCATTTCCCGGACAGGGAAGGCGAATGAGGGTCTGCGGTTTGACATCGCCCGCGGCAACCACTAGACTGGACAGACTCATCCGCTGTATGCGGGTGTATCGGAGGTTCAGGATGATATGCAGCCGTTGTGGGGAAAAACTACCGGATGGAGCGAAATTTTGCTTCACATGTGGGAAAAAACAGGAAAAACGGAACATGCGGAAACTACCCGCCAAAAACATATATCAATGGATCACGCTATCCGCCTATGCGATCGCGATCTTGACCTGTTTTATCTGCAACCTGGCGATCGAGCATACGCTGTCATGGTTTTTCATCGTACTTTCCGGCATCGGGCTCGGCTTCGCTGTTTTCAATCTTCCTTTCCTCCTCAAGAGGTACAGGCTTGCGATACCGGCGATGGTCGCCTCCCTGCTGATCTATCTGCTGCTGTTCATCTGCGATGTCTATACAGATGGCGCCGCGCCTTTCAGGATTTCTTCGAAGATCGCGACATATCCGATCGTCATCGCATGGGTGATGGTTCTTACGATTACGTGGAGAGGTTTGAACTGGTTCTATAAGTCCGCTATCCTTTCTTTGATCATAGGTGTCACAAACGTCACCATGAACGTATGGATTGATGCCGTCCTCAGCGGAAACACCGGCAGCTTTCTCACCTTCTTCAAAACCCAGTTCGGTTCCACCGGTTCCAATTATTTCATCAACGGCATCATAGCCCTGTGCTTTTTCGCCTATTTCGTGGTTGGAATGGTCCTGGGAACCATTGCTTCGGTGCGTAGCAAGCGGCACAGAGCCTAGTTCCATTTACGACTTGCAGTCCCTACTTGTTTCCTCCTACGTGGGTATCAGCCTATCAAGGTCTGCCATCAGCATAACTTACTGAGTATCAGGTTGCATATTTTCCCGACTTTCCGTATCATCTGTATTTGACAGTTTTTCATAAAAGTGACAGAAACAAACTCTGTGTTGAAAACCTTCTGTTGTAAAAGCGACTGGAAGATATTTTTCACTTCACACGAAAAACTTGCGAAGAGAAACGGCGGGCAGGCAAAACGCACGTGATCCGACAGTGCTATTCACACGGCGGATCGAGAGCAACGCAGTATGATTGCCGTTTGTCGAGCAGGAGGAAGTACATGAGGATAACAGGAGGCAAATACCGCGGCCGCATCATCCAATGCCCCCCCGGTGTCATCAGGCCCGCCATGGACCGCATGAGGGAATCCCTGTTCTCGATCCTTGGCAACCTGGACGGCTGCTCGTTCCTTGACCTTTTCTCCGGCAGCGGATGCGTCGGCATCGAAGCCGCGTCAAGAGGCGCCGAGCCAGTGCATCTCGTAGAGATGGACCGTGGCAAGAAACAGGTCATAGACAAAAACATCAGCTTCGTGGAATCTCAGATACAGGTATTCATGATGAACGTGAACCGATTCATCCCCACGGCGAAACTCCAGTACGACATCGTCTACGCCGACCCGCCGTTCCCCATGGGAGGGAAAGTCGCATTGGCGCAGGCCGTCGATACGGCGGGCATCGTCAAACCGGGGGGGATGTTCATCATCCATTATCCCGCGGAAGAGAAATCAGGATGGCCGGAAATGATCGGGGACCTGGAGTTCCGCGACGAACGCACATACGGACGGAGCCTGCTCAGGTTCTACAAACGCATAGAAACACAAGAAGTCCAAGACAAACAATAAGAGAGACAGCTGGAGGACCCATGTTCAAGATCAACGACGACAACGTGTATGAGTCTGATTTCATCACATACACCTACAATACGGATGCGCATTATCATGCCCGGCTGGAGTTCTATTTCCAGGTGCTCCAAGAAGTGGCAGGCCACCACGCCGCGCTCAAGGGTTGCAGCATCCCCGAACTCAATGCGGAAGGAAAGACCTGGGTGGTGACCAGGACGAAGATGAAGATCAACCGCTATACGGCATGGCCGGAACGACTGCTCCTTGAAACCTGGGCGCAACCGGGACACAAGCTTCACTTTCCACGTGCGACCCGTATCGTCGATGAACAGGGAAAGCAGGTGCTTGAAGCGATGTCATGGTGGGCGGTCCTCGATATCGAGCATAATTTCCGTCCGTGCAGGCCACAGGAAATCACCGATCGCATCGGTTCTCCATCCACAGAGGATACCTTGCATTATTTTGACCCCGCACTGGGCAAACGGACGACCTACGAAGATGCGCAGGCTCAGGACCTCTACTCCTACAAACCACAAATCAAATACCTCGACACCGACTACAACCATCATGTGAACAACGTCTCCTACATAGGCTGGATGCTAGACTCCCTTCCCATTCCATTCCGCGACACGTACAAAGTGGCGGAGATAGACGTCTCATGGAAGCATCAGACATTTCGGACTGATGATATCACCGTATATACGGGGGCCGTTGATCTGAAGGAGATGGAAAAAGAAGCACCAAGCTTCTTCCACAAGATCGTCCGTACCGAGGTCGATGGCAGCGAGACTGTAGTCTGGGAAGCCACCACGACCTGGCGGACACGAGAAGCCTTGTTTGAAGGGGTGTATTGATGACGATCGAAGAGATACTCCCCCACCGGAAACCTTTTCTGTTCGTCGATGAACTCCACCGGGCGGATGAACAAAGAATCGTCGGAACCTATCGTTTCCAGCCTGATGATTATTTTTTCCAAGGTCATTTTCCCGGCTATCCTGTAGTTCCGGGCGTCCTGTTGATCGAACTCATGGCACAGATCGGAGGAGCTGGACTTGGCGAATCCGGATTGTTGCCTCCGCAGGCTCCGTTCTTCCTCGGGACCATTGAGAAAGCAAAGTTCCGGCATCAGGTCCATCCAGGGGATACTGCCAAAGTGGAGATCGACAACCTCAGGATCACTCCCCGTACCGTGCGGCAAACAGGCAAAGTGTTCGTAGAGGACAAGCTGTGCGCCGAAGCCACCTGGATGTGCATCGTAGGGGAACGGCCTCCCGTCCCTACCAACTGATACCAGAAAGAAACTGAGGAGCCGTCCATGTTGATACAGAAAAAAATCCTTCACAACGTGTCGTTGACAGCGCACCCGCAGGGCTGTGCCAGATACGTCCAAGATGAAATCGAATGGGTACGCCGGGCGATGGCCGGAGAGCAAACCAAATACGGCAGGCTCAATGCCTCGACGGCTCCGAAACGGGTCCTGATCCTCGGCGGCTCCACAGGATACGGGCTGGCGACCAGAATCGTCGTCGCCTTCGCAGGTGGAGCGGATACCATCAACGTCTCCTTTGAGCGGGAACCATCTGAAAAGAAGACAGCTACGCCGGGATGGTATGCCACCCAGGTTTTTGAACGAGAGGCGCAAAAAGAGGGATTATTCGCTCGCTCGATCAACGCCGACGCGTTCTCCAATGAAACGAAACAGCGTACGGTCGACATGATCAAGGAACACCTTGGCACGGTCGATCTCGTCGTATACAGCCTGGCGTCTCCGGTCAGGACAGATCCAGTCACCGGGGAGACATACCGCTCAGTATTGAAACCGCTCGGAGAACCCTTCACGGCATTCTCGGTCAACACCTCGACGGGAATCATTGAGGAGGCGACCTTCGAACCCGCCGATGAACAACAGATCGAACAGACCGTCAAAGTGATGGGCGGCGAAGACTGGAAGCTGTGGATCGAAGCTCTCAGGCTAGGTGGTTGCCTTGCTGAAAATGCAAGAACGATAGCCTATTCCTACATCGGCCCCAACCTTACCTATCCAATCTATCGGGAAGGGACCATCGGAAAGGCGAAGCAGGACCTTGAACGGACTGCGGCGGCCATAGCCGCTGAGCAAGGGATCAAAGCCCATATTTCGGTCAACAAAGCCTTGGTCACACGTGCCAGCGCGGTCATCCCTGTGGTGCCGCTCTACATTTCACTCCTGTACAAAGTCATGGAGGAAGCGGATCTCCACGAATCCTGTATCGAGCAGATGTACCGGTTGTTCTCAGGCACCCCAACGGTTGATACCGACGGACGCATACGGATGGATGACTGGGAGATGCGGAAAGACATTCAAGAGGAAGTGATCCGCAGATGGGACCAGCAGGCCATAGGCAAGGAGCTTGTCGGGGGAGATCTCAAGACATTCAATCTGGATTACGACCATATCCATGGCTTTGGGTACGATGACATCGACTATACGAAAGAAGTCTCCCCGTTGGAGATATAGCCGCACGTCAGATCAGCCGCAACAGGGTGCATGGGCTACTCTAGGGCTACTGCTGTAAGGATCAATAATGGGGAGGACGGCGGTTCGGACGTGAACCGTCACCGGCCTCTTCGATCAGGTCCTCGACTTTCTGGGTGAGTTTCGCAAGCTTCTGCTCAAGGAGAGCCTGTTCTTTTCTCTGTTCAATGACGATCTCATTCAATTCAGCTACGGTAGCCTCCAGAAAAGCTATCTTCATCTCCACAGCCATCAGCTTGTCATCTTCCATCTCGCATCCTCCGGTCATTGACCATCCTATCATGGACCGGAGAAGTTGTCAGTGCTTTTGAAATAGCTTCCCCGCATCATTTTTCGTTATCTGTTGCAAAATATGGCTTATTTTTCCTTGCGGTGCAAAGAAAACATGCTATACTGGACTTGATTTTGTTGCAGATTGGTGCAAAAAGAGGTACCCATGAAAGGTGAACGTGTAGCGCAGCTTGAGTTGCTTCTTCATTCCCATCCCGAAGGTCTCCGAAGGGCGGAAATCGCAAGAAGACTCGGTGTACACAGATCCACTATCAGCAGATATGTGGATGAACTGAAACAGTATATCGATATCTATGAGGACAACAACCTCATCAAGATCAAAGAACGCGAAGGCGAAGAGAACATCGCTCTGAGCGTCTATGAAAGCCTTGCGTTCAATATGTCGGCCGAAATTCTGGCGACGAACACGGAGTTCCAGAACCCGCACCTGGCGTCAGGCTTGCGGAAGATCGCGATGAACATGCGTTCCTACGCACCGAAGATCAGCGACAACATCATCCAGGTCGCGGAATCGATCGACAGCGAAGTACAACGGAAGAAAGAGTACGGGCAGTTCAACTCGATCCTGGAAGTATTGATCGACTCCTGGGTCTCCGGGCGTATCGTACGGATCACCCACACGCAGGAGGGAGAATCGACGGAAACGGAACTCGCCCCCTACTTCATAGGATTCAGGGAAGAGGAGCATGGCCGCAATCCGATCAGCGTCACAGGACGGCTACGGCACACCACGGAGATCGTGACCATAGACATCGCCACGATCACGGCGGCGACGATCCTCGACGAGACATATACGATTCCCGACAATCTCAAGCCGTTCAGACATCCCGACAAACAGGATGGCTATGAAAGCATCGACATGATCCCCTTGGTCCTGAAACTCAAGGAGAAGTCCGCCCTCAATTCGTTCAGGAACCTGGTCCACGGGACACAGAGGATTGAGAAGAACGAACAGGGAGACACGATCTGCACGATGGACGTCGAGAATTCCATTGAGCTGATGCTCAGGATCATCCAGTGTGGAGACGATGTTGAAATCCTCGGCCCGGAACAGTATCGCAAGAAGTTCTGCAAGGAATTGCGAAAAATTCTCAATATCTATGAGCAAGCCTAGTTGCCGAGTTCGGTACATGAATGTATCTTAATGGTATCAGGAAACAGAGAAATACGGAGGAATACTATGAAGAAGTATGTTTGCGACCTTTGTGGATATGTGTACGATCCAGCCGATGGAGACCCAGATGGAGGAATCCAGCCGGGAACCGCTTTTGAAGACATCCCTGAAGACTGGGTATGCCCTCTCTGCGGCGCATCCAAGAGTGACTTCTCCCCAGTGGAGTAGTCCTTTCTACGAACTATACATGTTGTAGTAAAAACGGAACTTCGGTTCCGTTTTTTTTATCACCTCCCATTGATAGCCGCCCCTTGGATAAACAGGAGTGACGGTATATCATGAAACCAATCATAATCGAGGAGATTCGTTTCGTATGAAAAAGAGACTACAGCCATGCATGGCGATACTGTTCATCTCGTTGTTCTTGGGACTGACAGGTTGTTCCACGACTACCGCCCATGATGCCACGACAGACTATCGGACACCGAATCTCCATGGAGTCTGGGAAGGTCCTCTCCCAATGGGAGAATACTCGCTCTTGCTCCAATTCGCCATCACACAGGACGAGGCGGGACAATATCAGGCGAAACTTTCAATCCCGATGCAGATGGTGGCGAACCTCCCCAGCTCCGCCATGACGGTGGAGAACGATGTCGTCTCCATCGACTTCGACTATCTGGGGATATCGGTCATTCTCCAGATGGATGACCCGCAGTCACCCAGCAGCCTGTCGGGAACCTATTACCAGGTGGAAGAAGATTCCTTGACCCTTGTCAAGACCGACCTTGATCCCCTGACCTTCAACCGCAGGCCACAGGATCCCGTTCCACCCTACTCATACATCAGTGAGGACATCACGTTCCCTCAGGCAGTGGAGAACTTCACCATGGCGGGAACAGTCACCAGACCGGACGACAACGAACGGCACCCCGCGCTCATCCTGATCTCAGGGTCCGGCAGTCAGGACCGCAATGAAGAACTGATGAACCATCGACCGTTCCTTGTCATAGCCGATGCCCTGACCCGTGCGGGATATGTGGTGCTGCGATACGACGACAGAGGCTACGGGCTTTCCGGGGGCGATCCGATGACGGCGAGTACGCTGGAAAACGCCGATGACGCATCCTCCGCCTTGGATTGGCTGAAGAACCAACCCTATGTAGATGCTTCCAAGCTATTCGCCATTGGACATAGCGAGGGGGGAATCATCGCCCCGATCCTTGCTTCCCGTCGGGACGACCTGGCTGGAATCATCATGCTTGCTGGAACAGGAATCCCCGGCAAGCAGATCTCCTTGTATCAGTCAAAGGTGATGAACATGGCGATGGGACTCCCCGAAGAGACCGCTGACCAACTGAACGCCATCAGCGACCAGATGTTCGATATCGTCACGGATACTTCCAGGACCGAGGAAGATCGGATGGCGCAGCTCATCTCCATCATCCAGAACAGTCCGGAAGAATTGCAACCGCTGTTCGCAGCGACAACCGCACAGCTTCCTCAGCTCTTCCTGCCATGGCAACAGACCTTCCTGACGCTCGATCCCGCGACATATCTGCGACAGGTACATATTCCAGTCCTGGTACTCAACGGAGACAAAGACTTCCAGGTTCCATTCGAACTGAACATACCAGCCATCGAACAGGCCCTGGCGGACGCAGGCAACACTGAATACGATGTCATTGTCTATGAGGGTCTCAACCACCTCTTCCAGCCCAGCGTCACAGGATTCATGGATGAATACTATCAGATCGAGACAACGATAGCCCCACAGGTACTCACCGACATTATTCACTGGCTGAACACTGTAACCGGAACATCAAAATGAGAATGGAACAATAAGCGGCAAGCGGTCAGGATACAGAAGCCACCTCACACGAGATGGACGATCTCCTTCTTGACCGCTTCTTGCAGCCGTTCCTCTTCCGTAACGATTACCGGAGACTCCCTGAGCTTAAACAGGATCAGCACACCTGCAAGGCCAATGAACAACATGGCGATCAATTCAATCCGGAGATAGGAGCCACCACCGATCGTGGTGAACAGAACAAGGAAAATCCCTACGAATTCAGAACTCAGGGAGAGCATGCTCTGCGTGACGGCCTCGGCGACCGGACGACCGAGTTCCGCCGCATACTGGTATCCCAACGGTCCGGCGCCCATCAGGAAGAAACCGAGAAGCCCCGCGCCTATCAATGCGACGGCCTGGGAAACAAATGCTCCGAACGGCAGCAGAGAGGAGAAGGTCAACAACAAACCTCCGGGAATCGCTCCGATGCCGCAGATGATCAAAAACAGTTTCCGTCTGCGGAACCTGTCGCTCAAGCCAGGTATCAGCAACGCTCCGAGCATACCGCCACACAACATGACCACGCCTACGATCGCGTTCGAATTCGGAAACCCGGTCAACGCGCTGACACTGTCGACCTTGATGATCAAAGTAATGAAATGCGCCCAACCCAAGCTGAAGACGATCAACAGACCCACGAAAGAGGGGTTCCGGAACATCTCTTTATAGGATTTTCCAAACTTGAAGGACTCGACAGGCTCAAACGAAGCCGGCGTGGGCGGCTTTTCCTTGACCAGAAGACCACCGGCGAGGGCCATGACGGAACAACCAATCCCATATATCATCATCAACCGGTCGATACCGGTTCCATAATCGCTCGCCCCGAAGTTCGTTCCGACCATGAGGGGAGAGAAAACCATGACCAGACCCAACGCCAGATATTGGGAAAAAGACACCAGCCCTGTGGCGAACCCCCGGTCCCGGAGAGGAAACCACCGGCCGGTGACCGTCGTTATGCTATTGAGAATCAGTGGTTGAGCAAGGGCGAGGAGAATCTGAAACCCTACGACCGCTCTGAAATCAGTCGAGAACAACCATTTCCCAAGGCTCCCCAAAATCACCATTCCAGCCGCGACACGCAGACTGGTGACGATACCGAACCGATCGATCACATACGAAGCGGGAATGCTGGCTATTACGAAGATGATCATGTAGACCAAAGCGAGAAAGTCAATATTGAAGAATGACGCGGGGTTGAATTGCCCCTGATAGAAAATTCCCGCCGCCCTGACGACGGGGGCCAACGCCATCCAATGCAATTCCACGGAAAGAGTCAGGAACATCAGAGCAATAAGGATGAGCCATCTATATTTATATGCCCGTACACTTTTCATGGCAGATACCATCCATATCAAGCAAGATCGAATTGTAATCATATTACCCCAAACATCAGATGTTGTATATAACAACAAATCTGTACCACAAGTACTCCTTATTTCTCCTGTCTGGATGATTTCACTGAAACCTGCTATCTTTCAGATATCCGAAGGAGGAGAAAGAAGATGAAAGAGACTTTGACCGTGATACACAATCGCAGATCCATACGGGCATACGCCGATCGCCCCATTTCTGAAGAAGATGTGGCGGCGCTCAAGGAAGCGACCCTACGGGCTCCTTCCGCGGGAAACATGCTCTACTATTCAGTCATCGAAGCAGAGGATCAGCAGGTGAAAGACAAGCTGGCCGTCTATTGCGACAATCAACCGATGATCGCGAAAGCTCCTCTGGTATGGGTATTCCTCGCCGACACACAGAAGTGGGTCAACTATTTCAAAGAAGGCGGATCCGTCGCCAGGGGCGAACGGGAGAACACCGCGACATGGAGGAAACCAGGCTTGGGTGACATGCATCTTTGCATGCAGGATGCGATCATCGCCGCCCAGACCGCCGTTCTTGCGGCGGAAGCGATGGGAATCGGTTCCTGCTACATAGGAGACATTATCGAGCATTACGAGGAAGTCCGTGATCTGCTCGACCTGAAACAGTATACCATCCCCGCATGCATGGTCATCTTCGGCTATCCGAAGAACCCCGACAACAAGATCGCCCTCAAGAAAAGATGCCCGGCCTCAAGCGTATTCATGACGGACCGTTATACGGAACCGCATCTTCCTGAGTTGCGGCAGGCCTATGGTGAGTTGGAGAACGATCTCAGACTCCACAACAGACTTCCGTTCGACAATACGGGTTCTATCGCCGACTTCTACTATTTCCGCAAGTATGCCAGTGACTTCATGGAAGAGATGAACCGGTCGACAAAAGTATTCATGGAACGATGGGATGGTCAGGAAGAGGCCTAGACCTCTTCAAAGACCACGCCTTCCTACTTCAGATTTATAGAAGCCAGTTGTCCACAATTGGGACAGAAACGCGCCAATGCCGGTATTTCAGAATTACAGAAACGGCACTTCGTGTTGGAAGGTTGCATCCGGGGAGTTGCCATTTTGGTGCGCTGAACAACTCCAACGGGGAAACTATCCACTATGTTCTCCATGGACATCTGCTGGAGAGCTTTCAGACACCGGGACATATCCTCATCGTTGATTCTCATTGTATCGAGATAGAAGGAGTCCACGGAAAGTCCATATGGTTTCAAGTCTTCCTCAACCGTCTGTCGGACACAGTGGGTCAGAACCGGATAGGAGAGATTCAACACTGACATCATATGCTCATTGATCACCCTGTTCACATTCTTCTTGAGCCTTGCATTGATCAGGCTGCGACAGACGTCCAGAACCTTCTCAGCTCCATAGGTATCACTAAAAGAGCCGAGTTCCATGATCTTTCGGAAAAACACCCGGAGATCCTCCGGCACAAGCACCAGACGGCCGAACAGATAAAGCCGGTATTCGACATAGCAGACAGGATCGACGACATGCATCGGGCCATTGCTCGTACCAAAGTATAAAGACCATTGGATATCCATGTTGATGAAATAGACGTCCACGTTTGAATCACCCTGGGGAAACACTTTGGCGAATTCAGGAAACAGCTCGATAGACAAAGGATATCTACCCATCGGCAGACAATCATATATGACATTATCCTTGACCAAAATGGCATGCTGGTTCGCACCGACGACAATCCGGGGTTCAGATCCCGGTGTCTTTTTTTCCTTGGAGGAGGCAGATATCAATACAGGGACGGGATGATGGCAGAAGAACCATTTTTCTGACTTATCACCTTGTTTGCATGCAATGGTATTTCGCAAAACAAATCCTCCTTCTTCCTATACCTGCTGCCTGAGAGAGCTATCCATGCTCACAGTGTTAAAGTATATCAAACTATATTGTAGGAACAAGCCGAATATCTATATTTTCTCGAAAAAAACTCAAAGAGTACAACCGTAAGGTATCCCCATCGAGAGATTGCCCGTTATTCCGAATTTTTCATAGTTTCGCACATATCAAGCGAGGAGAAAATTGTTGCATCTTACAGAAAACCTTTCATTTCTGACAGTCACAGACAAAAAAAGACCGTCTCAATCCTCTATGGCGAAGGATCGACGACGGCCTTTTTGATGAAACCTCTCCGCAAGTGTCACGCTATCGGTTCTATCGTGATGACCCCTACAGGACATCCGTCGATGGCGGTCATGGCGCTCTCTTCATATTCAGGGATGATATCGGCGAACGCCAAAGCTTTTCCGTCCGCATCGATCAAGAACACTTCAGGGCAAGTGTCGGCGCAAAATCCGCATCCGATACATCCATCTCTGTCAATAATTGCTTTTTTCATTTTGATACACTCCTTCCCCTCTTCGGGAATACTCGACTCAGAAACGATATGAGGATGATCGACCAGTCGCTACTGAAGTCGCGAACGATCAACGAACGCTCTCCTCTATCCCTACAAACCTCTCCACCATAATGTACTCATGTTTTTTCCATTCGTTTGCTGTAAATCCAACGGAAAGTTAAAATCTTTCGGGATTTCTACAAAAAGACCACCTCCGATTCCCTTGGACGAAGGAATCGGAGGTGGTCGACAAACCAGAACCATATGAGAGGTCGCGGAAATATCAGCCTTTTACAGCTCCCATGGTGATACCATTGGCGAAATATTTCTGGAAACAGATGAAGATCAGGACGATCGGCAGAGAACCAAGCGTCGCGCCCGCCATGATGACCCCGTAGTCTGTGGCCATTTCCGCTTGCAAAGTCGCGACGCCCAAGGCGATGCTGAGCTTGCTCCGGGACTGCAACATGACCAACTGTAGAAAATAGTCGTTCCAAGTTGAAATGAACGTAAAGATCGCCAAAGCGCCAAACGCCGGTTTGATGATCGGACAGACTACGTTCACAAAGGTACGGGCTTCACCCGCCCCATCGATCCTGGTGGCTTCAAGAATCTCCGTCGGAATCGTCTCCGAGAACTGCTTCATCAGGAACACACCGAAGGGCCAGCCTACCGCGGGCAGGATGACCGCTGAAAGGGTATTGTAGAGTCCCAGCGTGTTCATGATACGTACCAGCGGGACAAGTACGACCTGTTTCGGCAATGCCATGGCGCAGATCAGAATCGAAAAGATGATTTTCCTACCGGTGAAGTTCTTTTTCGCAAGCACATAGCCGCTCATGGAGGCCGTCACACAGACCAGGACCATCGATACCAGGGACATCCATACGCTGTTGAAGAACCACAGCAGAGCGGGATTGTTGAACAGTTTCTGGAAATTGAACATCGTAGGATTCTTCGGGAACCATTCAGGTGGCAGCTGCATGGTAACGGACTGCGCCTTGAAGGCTCCTGTGATGATCCAGTAGAACGGAAATATGAACATCAACGCCACGATGACCAGCAACACGGAAGCGATGTAATAATAAGCGCTTTTATTTTTCGTCATACATCTCCCCCTTAATAATCCACGTCACTTTTCATGACTTTGAACTGAACCGCGCTGAACAATGCGATGATAATCGCAAGCAGGACGCCCATCGCGTTCGCATACCCGTACCGGTACAGGGAGAACGCGTTCTGATAGAGGTAGTACATGACGGTACTGGTCGAATAGACCGGTCCGCCAGAGGTAAGCAACTGGATCAGAGCGAAACACTGGAAGGAGTTTATGGTCGTGATGACGATTACATAGAGCGTCGTCGGCATGATGCTCGGCCACTTGACCTGCCAGAAAGTCCTGAATTTCGAAGCACCGTCAACTTCCGCGGCCTCGATGATCGAATTGTCCACGTTCCCCAACGCCGCGATATACAATACGATGGGCTGGCCGATGGACGTGGTGAACAGAATGGCGAGGATACACCAGATGGCGGTGTTCTTGTCACCGAGCCAAGCGATATTTTTATCCAGAATGCCTATGGACTGAAGCAACCAGTTCAGGATGCCGGTGTACTTGTCGAATATCCATTTCCACACGACGACGACCGATACGGTTCCCGTCACTACAGGAAGATAAAATACCCCACGGAAAAACGAAGTCACGAGCGGTTTCGACTCATAGATGAGGGAGGCCACCCAAAGGGAAAATATGGTCACCAACGGAACCGAGGTGACGACGATGACGATCGTATTGACGACCGACTTCTGGAACTTCGAATCCTTGAACAGCTCGATATAGTTCCTGAAGCCGATGAAATCGAACTTGCTCATCGTATAGTTGAAGAAGCTGGTCACGATTCCCATTCCCATGGGAACCAGGACGAACCCGATAAAGAAAACCATCATTGGCAGCAGAAACAGATAGGAAGCTATGTTCTGCTGTCGCTGTATCGCATGGCTGACGCCATATCTATTCGTTTTGTTCAGAGCCATGATCCCTCCCCCTCCAGACCGAAAGGGACCGCCACACGAAATGGCAGTCCCTGAATTAGTCAAGAGCGATTACATTCCTGCGTTGGAAGCCGCCACGAAATCGGCCGTGGCCTTCTCTACAGTCTTATCGCCAGAGAAGATGTACTGAAGCATGTTCCACCATTCGGTCCGCATGTTCGCAAACCCGTCCATGGTGTTGTAGTAGCCACCGTAGTACTTGGTCCAGGAATTGAGCAGAGCCATTTCGGCGTTGCCAGGATACAGATCGCCAAAGGAGGTCCGCACAGGGAACGCGCCGGTCTGTACGACATTCTTGGGACCGTACGCAGGATCGTCACAGAGGAACTGGACGAATTTCTTGGCCGCTTCGGCTTTTGCGGCATTGCCATTATCGAACACACAGAAACCATTGACCAGATATTCCAGGGCCGGAACGCCATCATCAGAGGGGAACGGCAGGGAAATCGGAGTGAAATCCTTGGGAGCGTAGGTCTTGGCGTTGCTGGTCCCCCAGCAGATCGTGGATGCGAGCTGCTGCTGGCTGAACAACTGAAGTTCCTGGGCGGCCGCGATATCGGCGCCGGCATCGATCCAGCCTTTGTCGACCATGTCCTTCAGGAGTTTGAGGCCCTTGACGGCTTGCGCGCTATCCATGGTGTAACGGGAAAGGTCGGAATTGGCCATTGTCGCGCCATAGAGGTTGGAAACCAAAGCGCGGGTTCCCTGGTCACCGCCCTGTCCGCCGCAATAGACGGAAAGTCCTACGTAACCAGCCTTGCCCAAAGCTTCCATCGCCTTGGCGAAGTTGTCGGTGGTCCAAGTGCGGTCGCCATTGAGGTTCACATACTGCAAAGCACCGGCTTTTTCCCACATTTCTTTGTTGATCCCCATGTAGAACGGCGATGCGCTGATGGGATACATCCAATAGTTCTTGCCATCGGAGCAAGCCGCGATCAGATCAGGATTGCCGACATCCTTCTTGAACGCATCGTTGAATTCAGCGTTGAAATTCACCAACTTACCATTTTTACCGTACTCAATGATACGTCCCGGAGCATCGAACAATACATCAGGAGCGGTACCACCTTCGATGGAAGCGGTGATCTTATCGGGACCTGAAGTAAAATCGATAGTTTCAAGCTTCACTTTGATACCAGGGTTTGCAGCTTCGAAAGCATTGATCAACGCCTGTTCATATGTGCCGACAGGAGCCCCATTATCCTGTCCGAAAGTGGGGAATGCCCACCAAGTGATCGTAGTGCTTCCATCGGAAGACGTAGCGGAGTCCTTCGATCCTTGAGCGAACGCGCCGGTGATGACCAAAAGCAAAACAAGAAGCAGGGTTACAGTCTTTTTCATTTGTCTCTCCTTTTCTAGGTTCTCAATCATGTGGAGTAGGAATATAGAAAACTCCACACCCTCATACTTGTATACTAGTTTCAAGTTTTTGAATCTGTCAAACATTATTTTCATTTTTTTTGTTGTGGACGGAAAAGTACAAGAAAAAGCATTCATCGAGACATGGAGTTGCCGATGAGATCAAAAAAAATACCCGGTGCGAAAACCGGGCGAAAAAAATTGCAGGGAGATGAGACGAAAGGACTATTTCGGAGATGATGCATCCCTTTCCAACTGATGGATGAGTCGCTCCCGCTTTTTCCAGAGATGGTTGAACATGAACTGCTGTCCAGCCTCAGTGTCTCCAAGAGACAACGCAGTAACGATCGCCTCATGCTCCTGCTGGGTAAAATCGGCTTCGGTACGGCTCATCTTGTAATAGAAGAGCTTGGAGGCAGAATTGAGGTTCCTGCGTCTGTATATATCGATCAGCATCACATTGCCGGACATCTCGACCAACGTCATATGGAATTGGTAATGAGCCTGTCCATACCGCACAAAGTCAGGTTTATCAGAACTCAATGCATCTTCCATTTCCACAAGCAATTGTCTCAGAGGAGCTACGTCAACTTCCCGATCACAGGCAAGACGGAACGCAAGTGATTCCAACGATGCGCGGATTTCGGTCAGCTCTCGGTTTTCTTCGTCGCTCAAATGTTTTACATAGGAACCGGAAAAGGGCTGGACGACCACCAGATTATCCCGCTCCAGTCGTTTTATCGCTTCTCGCACCGGAGTGCGGGAACAATTGAATTCTTTGGCCAGCTTATTCTCGGAAAGCTTTTCGCCAGGGGCGTATGCCCCGTTCAATATCCGAATCCGTATGGTCTCTACAATGTCTTCAATAGCTATGGCTGTACCTTGACTCATGGCAACGAGTATACCACAAAAAGGAATGTCAACAACAGAAAAATTCCTATTGTTTCCAAAAGCCGTATCTACTCGGTGTAGAGGAAAAAATACACTTGAAGAAATGAAAGTTAACATTGACAGGTCGCAGAAATGGCAATAGCATATGAGTAAACTTGAATACAAGTTTTTAAATATATGCAAGCCTTTCCTCTAACGGAAACCCGTGTGCAGGCTGACAGAGACTTGGTATTCCGTAAAGTCCCTTTCGATTTTTCTCCGGGGGAACAAACTTCCGGATGATATCGTTCTTTTCCAACCCGGTTCAGGGTATACTACCGCATAGATGCAAGGAGAGACGACATGGTACAGTCCCTACAAGAAATCAGAAAGCTATACAACAAGCAGTTGACGGAATCGGTCCTGCCTTTCTGGCTTGAGCACGGCATGGACAAGGAATATGGCGGAATCCTGACAGGTCTCGACCGCGACGGTTCCCTTTTGGAGACGGACAAATCGGTCTGGTTCCAAGGACGGGCGCTATGGACCTTCGCGACAGTATACCGGACCATCGAGCGAAAGCCCGAATATCTAGAAGCCGCTACAAGCCTGGTACATTTCCTTGAGGACCACTGCTTCGACACCGACGGACGGATGTTCTTCCGTGTCACCAGGGATGGCCGCCCGGTGGTCAAGCGTCTCCGGTATTTCTTCAGCGAGACCTTCGCCATCATAGGTTTCGCCGCCTATGCGGAAGCCACGGGCGACAGGGCCTATGCGGACAAAGCGTTCGACCTGCTTCAACAGGTAGAAAAGATCCGCTCCACCCCCGGCATACTGATACCGAAGTTCAATCAGGAGACCGAACCCTCAATCGGATTCGGCGGACCGATGATCCTGCTCAACGTCTTGAGCGAGCTTCGCAGGGTACTTCCTGAGAAAGAGGGTTGGATCAACGGCTACATGGACCGCCTGCTCAAAGAAGTAGAGACGTTCTTCGTCCGCGACGACATGCGCCTCGTCCTTGAACAATGCGCCCCTGACGGAACTTTCATGTCCGAACACTTCGAAGGCCGGTTGCTCAACCCAGGGCATGCGATCGAAGGCTCCTGGTTCATCATGAACGAGGGTATCGAACAGAACGACCGGCATCTGATCGACCTTGGGCTCAAGATGCTCGACTGGATGTGGGATTGCGGATGGGACGCGGAGTACGGCGGCATCATCCAATACAGGGACGCACTCGGAAAGAGCCTTTCGGAATACCATCAGGACATGAAGTTCTGGTGGCCGCAGTGCGAAGCGGCGATAGCGACCCTCCTCGCCTACAGCATCACAGGCAACGAAGGATATCTGGACAAGTTCCACCAGGTGAACGACTATATCCAGGCAAGGTTCCCCGATCCCGAATACGGAGAATGGTACGGTTACTTCCACAAGGATGGAACTTTGGCCACGCCGATCAAAGGGAATCTCTACAAGGGACCGTTCCACATCCCCCGCCTCTACATCAAGAGCCTGGAGATCCTCGATTCGATGGAAGATGACGCAGACCGCTGACATCCCTAGCGACCAGGACCAGCGAAAAGGGGCCCATCTCAAAAAAAGTTTTGACATTGAGATGAGCCCTTTCAATTGTACGAGAAATTCGGGAAAGAAGAACACGGCGGCTGCCGTCACGTTCCTTGGCGCTTTCGACAGCCGCTGGTTTTCTGTGCTACTGAGATGCTACAGTTCCGCGATCTGCTGCTCAGTCAGGCCGGTGCATTCAATGATAAACGAAACATCGCTGCCTCGCTCCTTCATCGCCCTGGCGGTCTCGAGCCTGCCCTCTTCCTTCCCTTCAGCTTTGCCTTGTGAGAGACCTTCTTCTTTGCCAAGGGAGAGGCCTTCTTGCAAGCCCTCGGCCTTGCCCTCTGTTCTGCCTTCGAGCCTGGCCGTGATGATCTGCCCC
>CAYOWS010000012.1:0-96454 GCA_964407735.1 uncultured Sphaerochaeta sp.
CATAGGGACATACGCCTGACATAGACCCAGAGATAGACCCAGACATACGGACATAGGGAGATACGCCTGACATAGACCCGGACATAGACCCAGAGATAGGGACATAGGGAGATACGTCTGACATAGACACGGACATAAACCCAGAGATGCGAATCAATAGAGAAAAACTGAGCGGTCCAGTAGACCGCCAGGTCGCAGGCCGCAGGCCGCGATGATAGACCCACACATAGGTTCTTGCGGCCCGACGGATATCCATGCTACAACATCAGCATATGGAAACTGGGAAATATCGGATTGGAGAACTGGCCCGCAAGGCCGGGGTGACGGTACGGACCGTCAGATACTATGAATCCTTGGGGCTGCTCAAGACGCAGAGCCGGAGCGACGGCGGGCAACGGTACTATTCCGATGCCGACCTCGTCTATGTTTCCCGCATCATCGAACTGAAGAACCTGGACTTTTCCCTTGAGGAGATCGGCGAGATCATCCGTCTTGGTGACGAGGATTCCACAGGGGAACTGCGTCGGTTGCAGCTGTTGAAGCAATATCGGAGCAAGTTGAGCGAAGCCTTGGAGCGAAGGGCCGCCATTGAGCAGAGGGTCGGTGAACTGTCTTGGCATGTGCATCAGCTGGAAGGAGCTGGAGATGGTTTTCAGGATTGTCCGGGAGCTGCTTGCGTCTCCTGCCAGTTCGCCGACCGGTGTACGTTCCAGCAAAAGAAGCAACCGGCGGAAGCCTAGAGCGGACGCTCCGCATCGGATGGGTTTTCCATCATCCCGCAAAGATAGTTCCCGATATTTCTGGCATGTCGTAGCATAGAGGGTTTCAGTTCTTCCGGCAGATATTGTGTAAAGAACATCACCTCATAGGTGAGGTAGCCCGTATAGCCGATTTCCGACAGAGTCCTCATGCAGTCTTCCCACGGGATCGTTCCGTAGAACGGGAGCAGATGTTCGTCAGTCTTGCCGTGGTTGTCGGCGACGTGCGTGGCGATCAAGCGCCGTCCATATGAGCGGAGGTTCCGTACATGGTCCTGCCCTCCGAGGTGGGCGTGGCCGAAGTCATAGCAGACCCCGACGGAGGCCGACGCGAGGGTGTCGACCAGCAGGCAGAGTTCCTCCGCCTCCCGGATTTCCCCTGGTGCGTCAAGGTTTTCCAGTGCGATGGAGATGCCGGTTTCTTCGGCCAGCTCCACAAAAGGGGAGAGCCAACGGATATTCTTTTCCCTGACCGTCGACGCCGGTTCCTCACCATGACCTTTCGCCGGATGCACCACGATCCTTGATATTCCAAGGTCCGCCGATGCGACGATAGCCCTCTGGATCAGCTCGTCACTGGCCTTTCCCGCGGCATCTTCCATCGCGAAACGGTCGTACTCGTAGGGCGCATGGGACTGCATGTAGTTCAAGCCGAACCCGGCTTTCAATTCCGCCAGCCGTCCGACATATTCGCGCCATGCGTCGGTACGGAGGGGAGAGTCCGGGTTCATCATCTCACAGAAATTGAGATCGAGGTTTTTCCAGCCCGCCATGGCGAGGCGGGGGATCAGCTCGACCATCGGGACCTTGCCCCCGTCCCTACGGAAACTGATGATGTTGGTCGATGTCGCCAACCTGTCCATCACTGGTTCATCCTGTTGTAGTCGCTGATGAATTTGTTGATCTCGGAGGCCAGGTCCTTGACTGTCAGCTGGACGCTCTTTCCGGTTTCCAACATCTCCCTGATCCCGTTCTGGAACGAATAGTAGACCTGGTAGCCGGAAGGTATCCATACCCCCTGGACGCGGGGATCGCTGTCGTGCAACTGGTCTATGGCTACTTGGAACAGGGGATTCCGGGCGGTGTGCTCTTTGAAGGCGTCGAGTTCATAGGTGCCTGTGTTGACGGGGAAATAACCGGTCTGGATATGCCACTGAAGCTGTTGCTCTGGGCTGATGGCGAATTTGATGAATTCCGTGATCGCTTCTTGGTGCGCCTGTCCGCGATCGAATGCGAACAACGCTCCGCCTCCGACGTTGACACCGCCGTCGGCCCCTTCGACCACTTCCGGGAGATAGGCGACGCCGAGCTCGAACCGGCCGTCGATCGCGGAGATGAGTGTCGTGAGATTGCTGGTGGAGGCCGCGATCATCGCCACCTTTCCTGCGGCGAACTCCTGGGTGACTCCACTGGTCAGATTGGCCAGACCGCCGCTTTGCCAGAGTTTTTCCCATTCCGTCAGAAAGACTTCCATGGTGCCGTTCTCATCGAAAACCACCTTGGTCGGGTTTCCGTCGTGGCCGTTGCGCATGTCGGTCAGGTAGGAGACTCCGTTCTGCTGCCCGAGCCAGGCGGTAAGCTCATAGGTGGTGGGGACACCGGCGAAACCATAGCGCTCGGTCCGTCCATTCGCATCCTTGACGACGAGTTCTTTCGCATATTCAGCCATCTGGGCTATAGTCTCCGGCGGTGCGTCCGGATCAAGCCCGGCCTGTGCGAATGCATCCTTGTTGTAGTAGAGGAGAATCGTCGAACTGTTGAACGGCATTCCGATCATCTCGTCCTTGTAGGTGATGGACAAGGCTGCGCCTGGCTCTATTTGGCTGAGATCGTAGCCTGCCTGGGTCATCAGCTCCTCCATTGACAGCAGTCTTGCGTATTCGCGGACATCGATGACGCCTGTAGCGTCGAGCTGGGCGATATCGGGAAGATCGGACGCGTTCCGACCTTGCATCACGGCCCGTATCTTTGTCAGCACATCCGCCGCCTTGCCCTGGAACACCGGTTTCACGACGATTCCTTTCTCTGCCCCGACGCTTTCGTTGAACTCCTGCACCAGCCTCTCCGTCGCCTGACCGAGCAAACCGCTGTTGGAGTGCCACCAGACGATCTCCACAGGACCGGCTTTGGAAGAAGCTTCTTTCGAACCTCCTGCGAAAGTCATGGAGACGGGAATCAGAAGGAACAGGCAGATGATCGCGGATAATTTGATAATAGGTTTCATGATGGTACTCTCCTTGCAAGTTCTTGTTGTATCTCATGCATGCGGCAGCAGCCGTTTGCGGTTCTTTTCTTTGCGCGGGACATCTCCTCTACCCGACTATGCCGGTGGAGGTCACGCCGTCGACGATACGTTTCCTGAGGAATATGAACGCAAGCACCACCGGTATCGTCACCAGGGAGATCGCCGCGAACGTCGGGCCGAAGTCGAGGCTGTCCGAGAAACCGAGCATGGTGATCCCGACCTGTACGGTCCGCATCTGCGGTGTGTTGGTGACGAGCAACGGCCAGAGGTAGGCGTTCCAGATTCCTGTGAACGACTGCAACGCGAGCACCAGGACCACCGGCCTCGCCATGGGCAGGACGATCCGTGTCAGGAACCGTATGTTTCCGCATCCGTCTATCGCCGCGGCCTCCCTGTATTCGTGCGGAATCGTCTTGAAGAACTGCCGGAGCATGAAGATCTGCGTCGGTGCCAGCAGATAGATGGATACGATGCCGAACCAGGTGTCGCGGAGGCCGAAGCGCTGTATCGTCAGATAGTTCTCGATCAGCAACGCGTCCGAGGGGAGGAACATCGTGCAAAGGATCAGGATGAACAGGAAGTCCCTTCCCTTGAACATCAGGAACGATGCCGCGAACGCGGCGAGGACCGCCACCACCATCCTGATCACCGTACCCCCGAGGGCGGTGATCAATGAGTTGAGCATGAACCGGAGCAGCATCGATTCCTGCAAGGCCCTCGTGTAGTTGGACCATTCGATCCTTGTCGGGATCAGTCTGGGAGGCCAGGAACTGAAATCCCCGATGGGGAAGAACGAAGCCATGAAGCTCCAGAAGATCGGGAACACGACGACGCACCCCAACAGGGTGGCGACGACGAATGTGCCATAGTCTTTCATCCGACGGGTGTTCATGAGTAGTACACCCCCCGTTTCTCGAACCTGAAGAGCAGGAGCAGCAGTGCTAGGGAGATGAGGAATACGACGACGCTGATCGTCGAACCCAATGTATAGTTGCCCGACCTGAAACCTTCGAGGTACATCTGGTAGACCAAGGTCTGCGTCGACCTGTAGGGGCCACCTTCGGTCAGTATCATCACCGGCGCGGAGATCAGCATGGCGTCCTTGATGTTCGTGCAGACGACGAACATCAGGGTAGGGGAAATAAGCGGTAACTGGATATGGAAGAACTTTCTCCAGGCACCGGCACCCTCAAGCTCCGCCGATTCCATCAACTGCGGAGGAACATTGCGCAACGCCGCCAGAAGCAGGATGAAATCGAGTCCGATATCGAGCCAGACTCCAAGGGTGACCAAGGTGAACATCGCCTTCGAGGGATCGTTGAACCAGTTGATGTCGACGCCAAGCAACCAGTTGATGACGCCGATCGTCGGATTGAACATCGCCTTGAAGATCATGGCTGCACTGGACATGGCGACGGCCATCGGCAGGAAGAACAGAAGTTCGTTGAAAGCGGTCCCTTTGCGTTTACGATAGCAAAGCATGGCGCATGTCATGCAGATGACCACGTTCACCGGGACGAAGATCGCCGTAAAACGGAATGTGTTTTTCAAACTGATCCTGAAGCTGGCGCTTGCGAACAACTCCTTGAAGTTCTCCAGACCGACGAACTCAACCACCTTTCCCGAGAAATTGACGATGCTCAGACTGTTGATGATGGTTTTGAAGAATGGCCAGAGACAGAATGTCACCGCCAGGAACAGGGCGGGAAGCATATAGAGGTAGGGCGTGATCTTTGAAATACTCTTGTGTTTCGTGACGATGGTACGATGCCTAACCGATTGCATGCTTGCCGCTCCGGCGTCATTGTGAGACGCTATGCCGATAATACGCTTCTTTTTTCGGAACGACAAGCGGGTTTTGGAGGTTAATTCTATAAAATGTAAGTAAATATCTTACGTAATAAAATGCTACGTAAGGTTTTTCCGAAGAAAGTTGACGCTTGGGAGTCACACGTTAGGTTTCGCCGATCCTGACGATGGCAGCCGGTCATGGGCGATTGCGCAGGGGCGATCCGCCGCCCGCCTCACATCAGCTGCAAGGTCCAGAACAGCTCTTCCTCTTCGTCCTTGACGCTTTCCAGATGCTGGGGCCGTCCAGGGCCTTCCAGATGTTGGGCCCAGACGATGGTGAGCACCCCTCCGACGAGGACGGCTACGATCGCGAGGATCAGGATGATGGTCACCACTTTGTGGGTATGTCTGGTTACTTGCATCGTTTCGTCTCCTCCTCGTTGCTGTGCGGTTCACCGTAGACCGAAGCCAGCGATGATCTATCCATGGATGCCCGCCTTGTCTTTCCAAGGCGGACAACCCGTTCATGCGCGTCTGGGTATCGGTGCTCCAGTCGTCTCATATGCCGAAGTCTCGACTGTCACCGGCGCCGGGGTACTTAAAGATACCGTAGGAACCACGGTAACGGCAACCTGTTCCTGGCCCGCCGCCTCAACCAATGCTTCTTTTGCTTCCATCTCCTGCTTCTTGCTCTCAGGAACGATCGTACCGGAGAGGAACAGCGATGCCTTCGCCGCGGCGGGGCCCACCAGCTCATAGAGGACCGCCGAAGAGAGGATGATCGTGGAGAGCAGCGCGGCCATGTCGGGTGGCAGCAGACGCTGGCCGAGCGCCGCGAGCCCGATCGAGACACCGGCCTGGGGGCACAGCGCAAGGCCGAGGTAGTTGCGGACGTTCTTCGGCAGCTTGCAGACCACGGAGCCTATGAACGCTCCCGCGTATTTGCCTGCGATGCGGACGAAGAAATAGGTGACTCCGATGATACCCGTGGTAGCGAGCGAATGGAGGTTGAGCTTCATGCCTGATACGACGAAGAAGATCAACAGTACCGGCGGGGCGAAGCTGCTGACCTGCCTGAACAACTCCTTGTCGTCGCTGATGTTCCGGTAGGTCGCTCCCAGCACCATGCAGCAGAGGAGCGGCGAGACGTCCATTACGGAGCAAAGCCCGGTAAGGAGCAAGATCGTCGTCATGACGACCACCAGCCTGTGGTCCTGGGAATGCCGGTGGACGATCAGTTTGCGGAGGAGGATCGCCGCCACGAAGCCCATGATGATGGACAGGAGGTTGAACAGCAACGGCATGCCCATGACACGCAAGGAGAACTGTCCCCCTGCGTTGATCGCCTGGGCGATGGCGGCGCAGACGCTGAACGCGATCAGCGCGACGGCGTCGTCCAACGCCGTCACCTGGAGGATCGTATCGACGAAGGGGCCTTTCGCATGGTATTGGCGGATCGTCATCATCGTGCTGGCGGGTGCGGTCGCGGAACCGATGGCGCCGAGCAACAGGCAGAACTCCCAGGAGAGATGGAATACCCAGCGCATCGTCAGCGTGACGACGACCGCCGCGGTCAACGCCTCGAACAAGGTCAGCACGATCGCCTTCGAGCCGTTTGAACGGAGCTTCGAGAGTTTGAAGAACTTGCCGGTCGAGAATGCGATCAAAGCCAGGGCGATATCCGTTACGACATCGAGTGTCTGGACCGTTTCAGCCGTCACAAAGCCGAGAAGTTCCGGTCCGATCAGTATGCCGGCCAACAAGTATCCCGTCACATGTGGCAGGTGGGCCAGCTTTGTCACCCGGGTCATCAGGAATCCCGCGGCCAGGACCAATGCGAGGGTCAGGATAGCCGCGGCGCTGTCGCTCAGTTGGAACAAGTTGCCAAGTATATTGCTCAGTTGCATGTAAATACCTCCAAGAGACAACGAAGTCGTTTGGATCGTGTTCGTGGTGATGCTTCGGTAGATCCCCTCAGCGCCTTGCGGACATTCCCCTTCGTAACCATCAAGCAATAAAAAGCCACCGGCTACCAGGAGCCGGATTTCGGTGACGAGTCATCGAGTTGTCTGAGTTTCTTTTTTCTTGTGTTCACTATACGTCAGAAGGATCATAAAATCAAATTCTTATATTTTATGACATTATAAATTTTATTAATCGGCGAGCACTTCCGGTTTGCTGCAATAATATGGACACGAATTTTACTATTCCCGGAATTTCTGGTATACTTACTTTTTACCTCATGCGAAAAAGATCGGAGAGCAATGTATGTTGGATCAAAAGATTAAGACATTTCTAGCGCTTGTCGAAGCGGGGAGTTTCACCAAGGCGGCGGATGTACTCTGCCTGACTCAACCCGCCGTCAGCCATCAGATCCGACTGCTGGAGGAAGAATACAAGATAAAAATCTTTTATAAAGCCAAGAAAGAACTGAAGCTTACGCCGGAAGGTGAGATCCTGCTCAAGTATGCCCGCCGGTGCGCGGCAATCGCCGCCAACGCCCAGCAGGCGTTGCTGGACAGTCGCCACAGCATCAAGCGGCTGTTGATCGGCATGACTCCTACCGCCGAGGAGCACCTGTTGCCCCAGGTGGTGGCGATGTACTGTACCGAACATGGCCGTACCCATGTGAGTATCGTCACCGGGACGCTGGATTCGATCCGCAGCAGGCTGAAGGCCTATGAACTCGACATGGCGGTCCTCGGCGGTATCATCGCCGACGATGATTTCGTGAACGTCCAGTTGGATACCGACTATCTCAGCCTTGTGGTGTCCCCTGAAAACCCTCTGGCGAAACAGAGCGAGGTCTCTCTCGTCCAGTTGAAAGACGAGAAACTCATCCTGCGGTCCACATCGGCCGCGACCAGACGGCAGTTCGAGGAGTATCTGCGGAACAACGGGGAGACGATCCGCAATTTCAATGTGATGATGGAGATCGACAATGTTCCGACGATCAAGGAGCTTGTCGCCAGAAATATGGGAGTCACGATCATCAGCCATAGCGCGTGTCTCGTCGAGCAGCTGAAAGGGCAGTTGGTCAGCGTCCCTATCGCGGGAGTCGCCGAGATGGTCAGGGAGATCAACCTGGTATACCGCAAGAACTACAACCATCCCGAGGTCGCGGAGGATATCAAGCGGATCTATCTGGAACTGAAGCAGCATAGGCGGAATCAGGACTGATGCGGAAACCGGTCACACACCGATACGGGCTGCCTCCCAGTCTGTTTTCGTGATCTCATAGTATTCCATGTCGGCGATCCGTTCGGGCGTCACCGCGACGGAATCTTTGTGCCCCACCCACTTCATCCCGCATTTTCGCATGACGGCTCCCGACGCTTCGTTTCCACATTCATGGGCGCCCGACACTTTTTCGATGCCAAGATGTCCGAACGCTTCCTGAAGGACGGCGGACAATGCTTCCGTCATGTATCCTTTGCCCCATTGGTCCTTTCTCAGCACATAGCCAAAGTCGACATGGTCATCCTTGATCCGCAGCTCTATGCAACCGAGGCATCTTTCATCCTCCGCTTTGCAGATCGCCCAGACGCCGGGGATCAGAAAGAAAGTCTTGATCGCCCAAAGGGACTCCGTTTCTTCATGATGCGCCGACCAGGTGAGATACCGAACCGTTTCCTTGTCCTTCGCATACGCGAATACATCGGCGGCATCCTCTTCCTTGAAGGGTCGTAGAATGAGGCGTTCAGTTCTCAAAATCGAGGAGGGTACTCTCTTTTCCATGCTTTTCTCCTGCATCGGGCTACAAGAACCGCTGGGTTTTTGCTATAGTACGTCGTAATTCGCTGTTAGTCGAGAGGAAATTCACCTATGAAACCGATACAGTCTTCCCTGATGCTGGTCCTTACCGCCCTGATCTGGGGACTCTCTTTTGTCGCCCAGAGCGTCGGCATGGGGTATGTCGGACCATTCACGTTCAACTGCGTCAGGAATATCATAGGCGGCCTTGTGCTGATTCCTTCGATCTTCCTGCTGGATCGCTTGAGTAGACAACCTGCGGCTGTGAAGCGTTTCTCAATCATTCGAGGAACCCCCGCCGAAAAGAGGACCTTGCTCCTGGGAGGCCTATCCTGTGGCGTCGCCTTGGCGGTGGCAAGTTCGTTGCAGCAGTTCGGCATCATGTACACGACGGTCGGCAAGGCTGGGTTCATCACCGCGTTGTACATCATCATCGTCCCGATTCTCGGCCTGTTCTTCAAGAAGCGGGTTTCCGCAGCGGTATGGATCAGCGTGGCGATCGCCGTAGCGGGGATGTATCTCTTATGCATCAACGATGATTTTTCCATCGGCAAGGGTGATGTCCTGGTGATCCTGTGTGCGTTCGTATTTTCGGTCCATATCCTGTTGATCGACCACTTTTCACCGCATGTGGATGGAGTGCGCATGTCCTGCATCCAGTTCCTGACGAGCGGTGTCCTGTGTGGAATCTGCATGTTTCTGTTCGAAAACCCCACCTTCCGTTCCATCCTGGCCGCCTGGTTGCCGATCCTCTATGCAGGCGTCCTCTCCTGCGGGGTGGCCTATACCTTGCAAGTCGTGGCGCAGAAGCATGTCGAACCGACGGTCGCTTCTTTGATTCTCAGTCTGGAATCTGTGTTCGCCGCCCTGTTCGGCTGGTTGATCCTTGGACAGACTCTATCGATGAAGGAGTTGTTTGGTTGCCTGCTGGTGTTCTGCGCGATCATCTTGGCTCAGCTCCCTCAACGGCGTCGAGGTCGGCTATGACCCCCTTTGATCATTAACTTGACAATTTTTATACAACCGTCAAATTAAATCTTGTGCAAAACTCCGGACCTCGATATGCTTTCACTTACTGCGGGAGGAGCATATGAACGTCGCAATCTATGGAGCCGGATCCCTGGGTATCATCCTGGGAGCCTATATTACGAAAGCTGGACGGGAGATCGACCTGATCAACCGGAATCCCCGGCATATCGAGGCGTTGCGGGAGAAGGGCGCCCATGTCACAGGAACCGTTGATTTCGTCCAGAAGGTGAACACCCTCTATCCATCGGAACTGAAGAAGCGATACGATGTCATCTTCCTGATGACGAAGCAGCTTGACAACCCCTCCGTAGTCAAAAGCCTTGTGCCGTTCCTCGCCGAAGACGGCGTGATTTGTACGATGCAGAACGGTCTGCCCGAACTGAGCGTATCGGAAGTGATCGGTGAAGACCGGACCTATGGCTGCGCGATCGCCTGGGGTGCGACGCTCTGTGCGCCAGGGACAAGCGAACTGACCAGTGAACCTGATGCGTTGACTTTCAGTCTCGGCGGCATGACCGGCAAGGATACCCCAAAGCTCAACCAGATCAAAGAGCTTCTGGAGTTGATGGGGTCTGTGACGGTGGAGCGCAACTTCATCGGGGCCCGCTGGTCGAAACTGTTGATCAACAGCGCTTTCAGTGGTATGAGCGCTTGCCTCGGCTCAACGTTCGGAGAGGCCGCGAAGGCGAAGGACAGCCGTCGTTGCGTTCAGAAGATCATCAAGGAATGCATCGATGTCTCCCGTGCCGCCGGTGTCACAATCGAGCCTGTCCAGGGCAAGGACATCGTGAAGCTTCTCGATTACAAGGGAACGTTCAAACGGCGGCTTTCGTTCATGATCATCCCGCTGGCCATCAAGAAACATGCATCGCTCAAGGCCAGCATGCTTCAGGACCTTGAGAAGGGAAAGCTGACTGAGGTCGATGCGATCAACGGTGTGGTCTGCGCCTATGGGCGGAAACTTGGGATTCCGACTCCCTACAATGACAAGGTCGTGGAGATCGTCCACAGTATCGAGCAGGGGCGTTGCAAAAGTTCTCCCTCAAATGTCAGGCTGTTCGCCGGGCTGTAAGCCTCGGGCGAGTGGCGGGCGGCTACGGTCCGCTTCCATCATCACCCGTATCCGCGGGAAATATTTGACTATCGTCCGGTCATTGGTCTAGAATAGCCGTACATTACGATATAAAGCCG
This sequence comes from uncultured Sphaerochaeta sp., assembly GCA_964407735.1. Classification (GTDB taxonomy): domain Bacteria; phylum Spirochaetota; class Spirochaetia; order Sphaerochaetales; family Sphaerochaetaceae; genus Spiro-02. The sequence goes on from CAYOWS010000012.1 coordinate 10,768, forward strand.
TGATAGAAACACAGTTCCGGTTGGTAGTCCGGACGCAGTGATCCTGTCAGTAACCTGCCTCCTTGGTTGTCCCTTCCCGGCTCATGCATGTCATAAGGAGGACTCACGCATGAGCGAAGCAGTGGTATGTGTATTTACCGTGTTCTTCGAAGACCCCTTCTGGGTAGGGGTGTCTGAACGTGTCTGCGGCGGCAGGCTGGAAACCGCCCGAGTGGTATTCGGCGCCGAACCGACAGGCCCTGAAATACTCGATTTCCTAGCGAACCGATGGACCGATCTCCGTTACTCTCCCCCGGTGGAACTCGATGGCGGTCTGGCCCCTGTCGCGACCAACCCCAAACGGGCTTTGCGTTTGGCACGCCGTCAGATGCGCGATAGCCCGACGATCGGTACGAAAAGCCAGCAGGCGTTGCAGACCCAACGCGACGAGCTGGCGGCTGAACGCAAACAGAGCAACCGGTTTGAACGTCAGGAAGCGGATCGACTACGTTTTCTGGAAAAACAGGAAAAGAAGAAACAGAAAAAACGTGGGCACTGATGTCGGGGCGGGGGCAGCCGATAGGGGGGTGACATAAACCCAAAGATAGACCCACAGATACGGCCATAGGGACATACGCCTGACATACGGACTACCGGGAGTACACGACTTGCCGGACGCAATAGCGTCAGGGTAGGCAAGTCGAGCGGGAATTAGCTTCGAAGAAGCGTATCCCGCGGTGATAGACCCGGAGATAGGGACATACGCCTGACATAGACCCAGAGATAGGGAGATACGTCAGACATAGACCCAGAGATAGACCACACCCTTGTCTAAACCCCCTGCGCCCCGACATAATATCGGCAATGGACCATCCTGTTGTCTCGACATACCCCTACACCCCTTTGCCGACCGCGCTTGCCCAGCGACATTGCCTCGCGCTTCAGTCCCGGCTGGAGCAAACCGCGATCCTCGACTTTGATTCCGGTTCCGATGGAGCCGTCTCCACCGCGCCTCTGTTCGAGCCCTATGGAGGACAGATGTTCGGGGTGCTCGTCTGTGTCGATGACTTGGGAAACGAGGTCGTCCTCAAGGCTTTTTCGGGTCAGTATCAAGGTCGATGGCTTGTCCCTGGGTGGGTTCCTCCGATCCCTGACATCGAGGCCTACGACGCCGTGATCCAGGAGAACGACGCCCGGATCCATCAATTGAGCGAACATCTGGCACAGTCGTCCACGAATACCCCGAATGTCCCGAAAGAAGGCCCCTCCCTACGGACACTCCAGGAAGAACGAAAGGCTCTGACGCTTGAAAGCCAGCGACGGATATTCAATCTCTATTCCTTCTGTTGCCATGATGGTGTGGAAAGAACTTTCGCCGACATGGAAGATATGACGACCCGCCGGGCCTTTCCCTCCGGTACGGGGGATTGCTGTGCTCCGAAGCTCCTGCACCATGCTTTCCTGCGCAATCTGCATCCGATCAGCATGGCTGAATTCTATTTCGGTGCTCCGAACCGTTCCGGTTCCAAACAGCACGGAAAGTTCTATCCTCCTTGTGACGACCGTTGCCGTCCATTGCTCAAGCACCTGCTCGGCCTTGACATCCTCTATTGCGATGAACATATCGCCGTAGTAAACAAACCGTCGGGGCTGCTTTCCGTTCCGGGCAGAGGGGAGGACAAGCAGGATTGTGTCGAAACGAGATTGCGAAGACTGTTTCCCAACTGCATCAGGCAACCGGCGGTACACCGGCTGGACATGGACACCTCCGGCCTCCTGTTGCTCGCGTTCGACGCCGATTCCCATAGGAACCTGAACATGCAGTTCATGCAAGGCGACGTCCAGAAGAACTATGTGGCGTTGGTCGAAGGTGTGGTGAGAGAGACCGAAGGAACCATCAGTCTTCCGTTCCGACTCGATGTCGATGATCGTCCCCGACAGATCTACGACGAACTGCAAGGCAAACTTGGCACTACGCGGTGGACACGGCTTGGCGTCGAGACCCTGCCCACGGGTGAGGTCGTCACCCGCCTGTCGTTCATTCCCCTCACCGGGAGGACCCATCAGCTACGTGTCCACAGCTCCCACGAAAAAGGGTTGGGGCATCCGATAGTCGGGGACCGACTGTACGGCAGAGCGAAACCGGGGCAACGGCTGGCGCTCCATGCCTGCCGTCTGAGTTTCCATCATCCCCGGACCGGTGAAGCCCTGACCTTCCTGTGCGAAGCTGATTTCTGATTCCTCCGTTCCCGCTTTAGAAAACAGTCCAGACCTCCATTTCCGACAGCTCTCTGGCAGGGATGAAAACTTTTATTTACAAAACCATCGGGGGGTTCCTATACTAGACCTTATGAAACATGACGAGTCCTCCAAAAAGTCCATGAGCATTCAGAAAAGCATTTTTCGCCGTTTCTTCGCCATCTTGCTTTTCTGCTCCTTCATGGTGGCGGGCCTGTCCTATTCCATCTCCACCGGAATCCTGAGGAAACGTATCGTCACCTCCTTTTCTGAAACGGTGAACTATATCGGAAGCAATATCAGCGCCGAAGTCTCCTATATCGAACGGATGATGAACTATTTTTTCGTAGACGCCGATGTGAAGGGAATCCTTTCCATGAAGGGGCTTAGCGACTATGAACGGCTGAAGATATCGGAACGGATAGAGAACGCAATCAAGAATAATCTGTTGATCGCTACTTTCGACTATGTGAACGAAGTGAAACTGTTCGATTTCGAGGAGGCGGTCTATACTTTCACCTACAGTATTGAACGTGGGAGGCTCGATGAAACCGCCATCATCAATCTGGAACAGTTCCAGAAGCTACTCGATGGAGAGAGCGACTTGGTCTTTGTCCAGGATGAAGACTGTCTGCTGCCTGCCTTCAGGGGCGGACCGTATCCCCCGCTTCTTGCGTTGCGGGCGATCAAGAACCCTACCTACTCCCAGACGATCGGTATCGTGGTCCTGTTGATAAACGGCGAGATATTCCGCAAACATCTGTACAATGAAGCATTCTCCAAGGATATGGAGCTGGCTGTTCTGGATTCGGACGGTTCCCTTCTGTTCGGCTCGGAGCGGATTCTCGAGGATGTGGAGCGGAGCAACGCATCGCTGATCCAGTACCCGATCAACGATACCGGATGGTTCTTGGTCGCCAGTACCCGACCGCTGTTGCTGACGGAGGACATCAAGGTCGTAATCATCCTCAGCCTTGCCGTCGTATTTTCCAGCCTCCTGTTCTCCTTCTTCATGTGGAAAAAGTTGAAGAAGGAGATCATCATCCCGATCAACGAAGTCAGCGTCGGCATGAACATGGTGGTGGAGAACAACCTGGTGGTCGTGCCGGAATCCTCCGCAAAAGGTGGGGAGGTGGCCGTCCTTGTGGAGAACTACAACCATATGGTCTGTCAGTTGCAGCAGCTCATCCAGCAGAACATCAATGAAGCCCTCGCCCGCAAAGAGATGGAATACCAGGCCCTTCAGATGCAGATAAACCCACATTTCGTCTATAATTCATTGAACACGATACGATGGATGGCCATCATCCATCAGGCGGACAATATCAAGGAGTTCTCGGAGAAGTTGTCGAGACTGTTGAGGACGATCACCCACAATTTCGGGAAACCTTGTACCTTGCGTGACGAACTGGAATGTATCAAGGACTATCTGTTCATAGAGCAGATAGCCTATGGATTCCATTTTACCTCCGAGATTGAATGCGAGGATGATTCCCTGCTGGATATCGCCTGCCTGAACTTCTTTCTCCAACCCATCATCGAGAATTCGATACTCCATGGGCTTGGAACCAAAGAGGATCCCGGGTATCTGAAGGTGACGGTCTCAGCGGCGCGGTTCAATGACGAGGACGTTGTCGAGATCAGCATTTTCGACAATGGTGTTGGGATGGACGTCTCTATAGGGGAGGGGCGTCGTTTTACCGGTATCGGCTTGGGGAATGTCTCTGAACGGTTGCGCCGTACCTATGGACCTCAGTACGATCTGGAGGTACAAAGCTCCCTCGGGGAGTTTACCGAGGTTATCATCAGGATTCCGAGAACGGTGAAGGAAACTAGAATATGAAGACGATATTGTTGGTTGATGACGACTCCTTGGCGAGAATCGGGATCAAGTCGATGGTCGATTTCTCCACCCATGGATATACGATCATAGGTGAAGCGGACAATGGACAGAAAGCGTTGCAGATGATCGAGGCGTCTCCTCCTGATATCGTACTTTGTGATGTGAAGATGCCTGGCCTTGACGGTGTGCAGTTGCTCGACGCGGTGCGGTCGGAAGGAATACACTCCTCGTTCATCATGCTTTCATCGCACGATGATTTCCAATATGTCAAGGAAGCCCTTGTCAATGGCGCGACGGACTATATCCTCAAGATGAATATCAGCGAGGAGGTGATCCTCCAAGCCCTGTCCAAGGCGACGGGGGGAGTCCATCAGACAATATCCCCCACGGGAACTACCATAGAGCGACAGATCCGTGCCTTGTTGTTCGACCCATCCAGATTGACTGTGGACAAGGACAAGGTAGGGGAGTTGCTCGGGCTGAAAAACGCCCCGTATTGCAGTATCATCGTTAAAGTGCTTGCCTCTTCGGATGCCGTATTCACCGATTCCGATTTTCAGCGACTTGAAGGACCGACACGCAATGTATGCGAAGAGATCGTCCAGGGTATCCATGGGGCCAGGACTTTCTTCCTCGGGGGACGGACGTATCTGTTGGTAGTGCCTCTGGAACTGAATCAGCTTGAGATGCAAGAGTTCCGTACCTTTCTGGACAGTCTCTTCACTCAGATGGAGCAGATGTTTCATTTCGTACTCAATGCCGCTCCCGCCATCGGAGTCAGTTCCGTCCATACCACGGGATCGGAGTTTCGCCGTTCTCTGGTGGAAGGGCAGAAGGCGTCTCAGGAAGCGATCGTGAACAACTGCCGCCATACCTTTTACCAGGATATCATCTATCAGGATAAGGACGATGGCAGTTCCGTGGCTTTGGAACGTCAGGTGGCCGTGTTGCAGGAGGCCCTCTGCTCGCTCAACCGGGAACGTATCGATGATGCGTTCTTCCAGTTCCGTCGTACCGTATCGTCGGGGGAAGTCGTGTCGATGGGCAGGATCCGGGGACTCGGCTATATGTTGCTGTATGTTGTGAACAACTTCCTTTCGTTCGTTGATATTGGAAACACGGAGTCCGACTTCGAGCATGCGTTGCTCAGTATCGCGACGCAGGAGGATTTTCTGGTCTGGGTCAGCAGAATACACAGCCAGCTCGTCGGCCTGCTGGAAAGCAGCGAAGGGACCTTGAAGCAGATCACGAACGCGAAGGCTTACATACAGCAATACCACGCCGACGAGAAGCTGACGCTGGAATCCGTCGCTTCGGAGGTCGGTCTGTCACCGACCTATTTCAGCAAGGTGTTCTATCAGGCGACGGGCAGCAAGTTCATTGATTATCTGACGCAGGTACGGATCGAACATGCCCAGCAACTCTTGCGCACCTCGAACTACAAGGTGCTTGCCATCGCCCAGATGGTCGGCTATAGCAATACCACCTATTTCAGCTTTCTCTTCAAGAAGAAAACAGGAAAGACTCCGCAGGAGTATAGGCAGGTATGACAGGATTTTGATGGATAACGTAAAAAATCGAAAGACGACTCTCAGACTCGGGAGGCGATTTCCTGCGAAGAAACCGTAAAATCAAAACAATGCATAAGAACTTGCATTTACGGTGGAATCGGGTGGGGGGATACTTCTAGCCACAACACACAAAAGGAGAAAGCATGAAAAAAACTATCTGTATCATACTGACATTGGTGTTGCTGGTGTCCAGCGTATCCGTACTGTTCGCTCAAGGCGGCAAGGAATCTTCCGCAAAGGGCGATGCGACCACTACTATCCAGTTCATGAACTGGGGAAGCGCCGAGGAGGCCACAAAGGACGCTTTCGCTGCCATGATCGCTGACTTCGAAGCGAAGAATCCGACCATCAAGGTCGAGAACGTAGGTCTGCCGTTCAATCAGATGTTCGAACAGCTGTTGATCCTCAACGCCGGCGGCAACCCACCCGATGTCGCCCAGTTGCATGGCTCATGGGTAAGCGCTTTGCAGAGCGCTGATACGTTGACCGTTCTCGACGACCGTTTCTCTCCTGAATTCTGGGCCGACTTCTATCCCGCGGTGAAGGATAGTCTCAGATATGGTGGCAAACTCTATGCGTCACCATGGTCCCCGAGCCCGGTCGTACTGTACTACAACAAGACCCTGCTGGCGAAGGCCGGATATACAGAAGGGCCCAAGACCATGAGCGAGCTGTTTGAAATGGCGACCGCCATCTCGAACCTCGGAGCGGATGAGAAGGGCAATACGATCTATGGACTGGGTGTCCAGAGCAAGAAGATGGGCAATGCGGGTTTCTATTTCCTGCCGTACCTCTGGGATCAGGGAGGGGACCTCGTCGATGCACAGGGCAATGTCACCATCGATTCCCCCGCCATGGTGAAGGCGTTGAGTGAGATACAGGTGCTGTTCGACAAGAAGGTGACTCCGGCTGGCCTGGAGATCAAGGATCTGCGCAATCTGTTCGCCCAGGGCAACCTCGGGTTCCATTTCGACGGCGACTTCGGCTATGCCACGTTCCTGCCGCTGAGCCCGAAGAAGGAAGCCTTCGCCGAAGAGATCGGAATCTGCAAGGTACCTGGAGACAACACCGGATTCTTTATCGAGCACAATCTGGGTATCTTCGAGAAATCGAAGAAGAAAGAGGCCGCGGCCAAGTTCGTCGAGTATCTCAGCGGTCCCGAGGCTATGGATATCTACAACCAGTACGGCGGCAATAAAACCCCTGCTAGATATTCGGTAGCTGAACTTCCATATTACAAGGATCCTAAGAACGCCCACATGCAGCAGTTCATCGTGGCTTTGGAAGATTGCAGGGCTCTTCCGCAGAAGAACGCCGGTTTCTCCGCAGCCATGGAAGAGATCGCGGAAGCGATCCAGCGCGTGGGCATCAACCATGAGAATCCGTCCAGCGTCGTTCCTGATATGGCGAAGAAGATCACCAGGATCTACTTGGACAACTAGACCGGCACTACCGGTTCCATCGTCCAGGAGGCCGCCGTGGGTGGCCTCCTGTGACATTCCTCCCATACATAGAAAGGACTCGTTATGACTTCCAAGCTTAATACAAAGCAGAAGGACCGTGCGTTCGCCTTCGCTTGCGTACTTCCCGTGTTCATCGGACTCGGTTTCGTCGTGTTCGCACCGATATTGAAAGCGGTCTGGATGAGTTTCCATCGATATAAGATCACCAGTGCGGCGAAACCGACCTTCAACAACTTCGCGAACTACAAAGACCTGTTCGCAACCGGTGATTTCTTCATCTACTTCGGGAACACGATCCTGTTCATAGTTCTGGTCGTGGTGGTGCAGTTGGTATTGGCTATGGCCATCGCTCTGTTGCTCAACACGAATCTCAGGGGACAGAAGGTGTTCCGTGGCATATTCATGATCCCTTGGACGATACCTTCCGTAGTCACCGCCCTGCTCTGGACATGGCTGCTTCAGCCGCAATACGGTGTACTGAACTATATCTTCCACGGCCTTGGACTGCAAGGCGAGCTGAACAGGCTTTGGGTCCAGGATCCGAAGCTTGCCATGGTGAGCGTGGTCATCGCGTCGGTCTGGCGTCAGACACCCTATATGATGATCATGCTTCTCGCGGGGCTTCAGTCGGTATCCCAGGATCTGATCGAAGCGGCGAGGATCGACGGCGCCGGTCGGGTGGCGGTATTCCGGCATGTGGTTCTTCCTTCGATCCGGCCCGTTCTCGATACCTCGCTGGTCGTGGCGGTCATCAACAATTCACAGATGTTCACCATCATCTACAACATGACCGCCGGCGGTCCCATGAGCAAGACGACCACCGTTTCGGTCGCCGCGTACAAGCTGGCGTTCATCAATTTTGATTTCGGCAAAGGGTCCGCTGTCGGGGTACTGTGGCTGGTATTCCTTGGGTTCAGCGTATTCTTGTATAAACGATACTCGGACAGGCATCTGAGTTCCTACCTATAGGAGTTGATCATATGGCACGAAGAAGCATGGGCGGCAAGATCCTGATCTACCTCGGCATCATCCTTTTGCTGGTGGTGTTCCTCTTTCCTGTATATTGGATGCTGGTCTCCTCTTTCCATGAGAATTCCGATCTGATGTCCTTCCCTCCGAAGTTCGGTTTCTCGGATGGTACGATGAAGAATTATCTGAGGATATTCACGGAACCGAAGTATCTTGTCTATTTCAAGAACAGCGTACTGGTGTCGTGCGCATCCGTATTGCTGAGCATCCTCCTTTCCATTTTCGCAGGGTACGCTTTCTCCCGATATGAGCTGCCGTTCAAGAGCGTGCTGATGTCGGCGATCCTCAATATCCAGATATTCCCGGTCACCGTGATCATCATCTCGTTATTCACGTTCTATTCTAGGCTCAATATGCTCAATACATATCGAGGGCTGATTCTCGCGGATATCATCTATTCCCTGCCGTTCACGGTCTGGTTTCTCAAATCCTTTTTCGATACGATTCCCCGCAGTATCGACGAGGCGGCGAGGATCGATGGTTGTGGAAGGATCAAGACACTTACCGCGGTGATCCTTCCCTTGGTACAGCCTGGACTGGTCGCCATCGGAATCTATACCTTTCTCTATTCCTGGGATGATTTCGTCTTCGCGTTGACGATCATGAAGGATGAAGCCCTCAAGACCCTGCCGTTGGGACTGGTCCAGAGCTTCACAGGAGAATATGTCCATGACTACGGGGGGATGATGACCTTGTCGGTCCTCGCTTCGCTTCCTGTCGTCCTCGCATTCCTGCTGACGCAGAAGCACATGATCGCCGGTCTGACCAGCGGCGCGGTGAAAGGATAGACGGGCATGGAGAAGAAGTTTCCGAATATCGTATTCATTCTGATCGATGACATGGGCTGGAGGGATCTCAAGGCTTGCGGGAGTACCTTCTACGAGACTCCCCGTATCGACAGGCTGATGCAGGAGGGGATGCAGTTCACCAACGCATACGCCACCTGTCCGGTCTGCTCTCCCTCCCGAGGTAGCATCCTGACCGGCAGATATCCGGCGACGCTGGGCCTGACCGACTGGATCGACCATTGCGGCATGTATCATCCCGCAAAGGGGCTTTTGATCGACGCCCCGTATATCAAGCATCTGCCTATCGGTGAAAAGACGCTTGCGCAGACCTTGAAGGAACATGGATACCGTAGCTATCATGTCGGCAAATGGCATCTAGGCATGGATGAATACTTCCCTGAGAGATTCGGGTTCGATGTGAACATAGGAGGGTGCGACTGGGGGCATCCCCATGACGGTTACTACAGCCCGTACGGGATCCGAACGCTTACCGATGGTCCGGAGGGCGAGTATCTGACCGATAGGATCACCGATGAGGCCATCAAGCTGATACACGAGGAATCAGGGGCCCCATTCTTTCTGAACCTCTGGCATTATGCCGTGCATATCCCGATCGAGGCACCCCAGGAGGATGTTCTCTATTTCCAGGAGAAGGCCCGACGGCTTGGGTTGGATACCTTGCAGGCCCTTGTGGAGGGTGAGCACTTTCCGACGGAATTGAAATGCAAGGATCATGTGCGTCGACGGATGTTCCAGTCGGATCCTGTGTATGCGGCCATGATCCTCAATCTCGACAAGAACATCGGTCGGGTGATGGATGCCCTGGAGGAGACCGGCAAGCGGTCGGATACCCTCGTCATCTTTACTTCGGACAACGGAGGTTTGTCGACCAGCGAAGGATCTCCCACCTGCAACCTGCCCGCCAGCGAAGGGAAGGGATGGATGTATGATGGTGGAATCCGTGTTCCGTTGTCTTTTACTTGGCCGGGACATATCCCCTGCGGTACGCATTGTGATGGACTGACCGTCGGTACTGATTTCTATCCGACGATTCTGGAACTTCTCGGTTTGCCGCTTGCTCCCGAGCAACATTGCGACGGCACGAGTATCGTTCCATTGTTGGAGGGGATGAGTATGCCCGTGCGCCCTTTGTTCTGGCACTATCCCCATTATGGGAACCAGGGCGGAAGGCCCGCTTCAGCGGTACGAAAGGGTCGGTTCAAGCTGATACAGTTTTTCGAGGACGACCATGTGGAACTGTACGATACCGAAGGTGATATCGGGGAGGACCATGATATCTCCGCGGCGCATCCGGATCTTGTCGAGGAACTTCTGGGCGAGCTGGAGGCTTGGCGGAAACGGATCCATGCCAAACTGCCGATGGTGAATCCTGATAGCCGATAGACTTTTCCGTACTGTCTGCGATGTTGCCCGGGCGTGTTTTCCATAGATGGATATTCCTGTATATTTGTAGTCGGACTAAATGATAGTCACCCCCGATCGTTCGACTCCCATAAGTGATATCCATCTGTCAGGAGGCACCCCCATGTTGGAATTAAGACCGCTCAATGATCATGATATATCGTTGGTAGAAAATTGGCTGAAGAAAGACCATGTGAGACGATGGTATGTGATACCGCATCTCGGAATCACGTTCGATGACTGGATGCATGAGATCAAAGAACGCGATGGAGAGTTCCAATGGTTGAACTACCTTATCGCACAGTGGCAAGGCCACCCGATCGGATTGTGCCAATACTACAGATGCGCAGATAACAAGGATGAAGATTTTGGGTCGCTGCCACTGGAGGGCTCATACGGAATTGATTATCTGATTGGCGAAGAATCGTATCTCGGAAGAGGTTTGGGCAAGGGAATCGTCACCTTGCTCGTTGAAAAAATCTTCTCGTCGCCTGATGCGCGGAGAGTTACCGCCGACATCGACAAGGACAACAAGGCTTCCGAAGGTACGCTGCTGTCATGCGGTTTCGCATTGTTGGACGCCGGAGGCAGCCGCTATGTGAAATACAAACAGTCCATCCAATAGGAAATATCTGGTTGAACCACATCCTGCGGCCGAATATTTGTAGCCGTAGCGACTTGAACGCTATCGAGTCTCGGCATACAATTGTCATGGCCTGTATCGCCGGTTTGAGGCGTGGGAAGACCAATATCTGTTTCCGAAGGTGATGATATGAATAAAACGCAACAACTCGAACTGATCAAGAAACTCAGTGATGCGAATGGTATCTCCGGCTTTGAGGACGAAGTCCTGCAATTGATCCAGCAGGAAGCCTCTGGTTTGGGACGGTTCTCCCGGGACTCGATGCTGAACCTCTACCTCGAACGGACGGGCAACGCCAACGGCAAGCCCGTCGTACAGCTCGACTGCCATACCGACGAGGTCGGCTTCATGGTCAAGGCCATCCGACCCGACGGTATGCTTGAATTCATCCAGATCGGGGGCTGGATTCCCACTAATGTTCCCGCTCATCAAGTGCGGGTGATGAACAAGGACGGCGAATATATCCCTGGTGTGATCGGGAGCAAGCCGCCCCATTTCATGACACCCGACGAGGCGAAGAAGCCGCTGGACCTCTCCTCCATGTTCATCGACGTCGGCGCCGTCTCAATGGATGAAGTCATCAACGATTACCGGATAGGGATAGCCGCTCCGGTGGTTCCCGAAGCTACCTGCACCTATGATGAAAAGCACGACATACTGGTCGGAAAAGCCTTTGACAACCGCATGGGATGCGCCGCCGTCATAGCCACGCTCGATGCGTTGAAAGACCAAAGGCTCGATGTGAACCTGGTCGGAGCCTTCGCTTCCCAAGAGGAAGTCGGGACCCGTGGCGCCATCGTGACCAGTCGCGTCGTCAAGGCTGATGTCGCCATCGTGTTCGAGGGCTGTCCCGCCGACGATACCGTCGTGGCGTCGTATGTCTCCCAGACGGCGGTCAAGAAAGGTCCGATGCTCCGCCACATAGACGCCCGGATGATCACCAATCCCCGTTTCCAGCGGTATGCTCTGGATCTTGCCTCAGAACTCGGCGTCCCTGTCCAGGAAGCCGTCCGTTCGGGCGGGGCTACTAACGCCGCGTCGATCCACCTCGCCAACAGCGGTATCCCCGTGATCGTGATCGGCATACCGGTTCGCTATGCACACACCCATTATGGGATATCCTCGTACAGCGACTATGAGAACGGTATCAAGCTGGCGATCGAGCTGCTGAAGCGGATCGACGCAAAGACGATCGCAAGTTTCTAGATTGTCCGACTTCACGGTTGGAGCCATCGGAAATACAACGATAAAATCACCATAGATATCTATTACCTGAACGTGGGTTTTGGACTTCAGGAAGCGATGGATGAGTTGAAAACATGGATTGGAGGAAAATGGTCATGAATTATATTCAAGGTAACAAGCAAGCTTGGGAAGAGGCGTTTGAACACAAGCATGCGAATTGGGGTGATGATAATTACAAACGACTCCTCAACGAAGAATTTCCTTTTTTTCTTCCCGATATGGTTAAGGAACTGGAAACCTTTGACTTCGCTGACAAGGATGTGGCGCATTTCTGTTGCAATAACGGACGAGAGTTGCTTTCCCTTGTGAAGTCAGGCGTGAAATCCGGCGTCGGGTTTGATATCGCGGAAAACATCATTGGTCAAGCGATGGACACCGCGGCGAAAGCGGGTATCCGTAACTGCAAATTCGTATCTTGCAATATCCTGGACATTCCAGCGGAATATCATCGGACGTTTGATTTTATCATGTTCACCATAGGCGCTCTTACATGGTTTGAAGATTTGAAATTACTTTTTCAAAAGGTTTCGGATTGTTTGCGGCCAAACGGAATTCTGTATATACATGAATGTCATCCATTTATGAATATGTTGCCTACGCCAGATGAAAATGCGTTTGACAAAAATAATCTTGACCGAATCTGTTATCCATATTTCAATCATGAGCCGTGGATTGAAAACGAGGGCATGGGTTATATGTCGGAACAATACGCCTCAAAGACTTTCACCAGCTTTGCACATACTCTGTCCAGCATCGTAAATGCCATTAGCAAAGCTGGGATGCGTGTATTCAAGTTGAACGAATATGACTATGACATCGGCTTGACCGACGTGTATGACGGGAAAGGATATCCGCTGTCGTACTTGCTCTTGGCTGAGAAAGCGGATTAGGCGAGGGAAGCTTGTTCTTTGCGCCTGATGCGATGGGGTCGGTCAAAACACCGAGCATCCTGATTCTGACAGTTGCGGGAGTCGTAATGAAGGTGCGCTTGAAAAAACAGCCCGTCATCCTTGTGGACGACGGGCTGTATGCATGACGCTAGTGCGATTCGAACGCGCGACCTTCTCCTCCGGAGGGAGACGCTCTATCCAGCTGAGCTATAGCGCCATCTGAACATTCAGTAACCTATCATAACGATGAAAAAAAAGCAATTGTCCAGTATTACCTGTTGCCCGAAGCTGGCGCCGCATACAGTGTCGTATGTATCAGCTCCTTGATCTCTCCGAAACATTCCATGATATCCGGGTTGAATGCACCGCATTCTCCGTTGATGATCATCTGTACGGCCTGTTCATGGCTGAAACTCGCCTTGTAGACACGTTCGCTGACCAGCGCGTCGTATACATCGGCCAAAGAGACCACCTGCGCCCAGATGGAAATCTCGTTGCCTTTCAAACCATCGGGATATAGCCCCGGCCATCCCATCGTTCATGATGGTGGCGACAGATATCGTAGGCGTACTTGTACAACGGGCTTTCATGGATCGAGGGAATGCTTTCCAGAATCTCACAACCTCTCAGAGAGTGGGTCTTCATGATCTCGAATTCCTCAGCGGTCAATCGTGCCGGCTTGTTGAGTATCGCGTCAGGGATCGCGATCTTGCCCACGTCGTGCATGACGGCGGCATCGGCAATGAGCTGCAACTCATTCTCCTGTAGCGCGTATCGAGGGTATTGTTTCACCATATGGTCGAGAAGCAATCTTGTCAGGCTTCTGATGCGCTTGACATGCTCACCGGATTCACAGTTTCTGAATTCAATGACCGTAGACAACGTGTCGATGATAGAACTGTTCGTTTCCTGCAACTGCTTCGCCTGTGATTCCAGCTGCCTCGCTTGTTTTTGCAACGCCAGATCCTGCTCATCGACGACATGCTTCAGTTTTTGTCTGGTCTTGTACAGCTCGATGACGTTTCCGATCCGCTTGCGGATGAAATCCGGCATGAAAGGTTTGCCGATGACATCGATAACGCCAAGTTCGTATCCCCGGCGCAGATAGTCGTGATCGCTTTCCGATGTAATGAGGAATACAGGGATGTCTTCTTGAATATGTCTGCGATTGAGCTCTTCGAGGACCTCGAAGCCGTTCATGACGGGCATGACCAGATCGAGCAATATGGCTACGATGTTTCCTCCGTTCGCCTCAAGCTTCTCCAACGCTTCTTTTCCGTTCTCCGCTTCGATGATGTCGTAGGTGTCATGGAACGTCTCGCCCAACAATGCTCTGTTCAATTCTGCGTCATCGACGACAAGAATCGCTTTCTTTGCATCTATGGAGGCTAGTCTGGGATATTCTTCCATGTGCATGCTATCTATCGAGCCTCCTTCAAGGTCCTGTCTTATGGTTTTCTATTCATCCAGCTTCTGGATTGTTTCGATCACTGACACATACGCCGTCTTGACGGCTTCAAATCGTTGCATGATTGTTTCGAACTGTTCATTGCCCCTAAGGACTGTGACCAGTAGTTCACAGGCAAGAAACAGATTGTCGAATCCCAGGTTTCCAGTCAGTCCTTTCAAGGTATGGGCGGCGACGAACATCCTTTCACGGTCCTCAGCCTCGATAGCCTGTTCCAAGTCCTGGTATGTCGGGTCCTGGGTAAACTTCTTGACGAACTTCCTGAGCAAACCTTCATTATCGGCGAATCTATGCAAGGTGGACTTGTAATCCCCGCCAATTGCTTCAAACATCCCTTCGAGAGTCATGATATCATTCCCTTATCTGTGTACGAGATGGTTATTCACGTACAGTGTCAACTGTACTGTAATTCCATAGGGTTTGCAACCCGATATTCTGTTAACGACATGTATTTTAGAGACATATCCATCACCTTGACTTTCATGTTTTCGCCTTGAGTGGAAAGTGACATGTCCTTCATGCTCATGGCTGTGTTTCCTTGACTGTCAGGATTGAAAAACGAGAAACATGTGTCATTTGTTTAATACAGTGTATCTTTTTAGAATATCAGAATTTGAATAGTATTGTTTGAATGATTTGTTCTACATACATTAGTTTTTCATGCTATCTATTGACAGATGTGACCTGTTATAAATATACTATGATATACCAAGTATAGTTGATGACCCTCCTGGCAAGGGGTAAGGAGAATATCATAATGAGGCGTACGGATATGAAATACAGACGGTTGTTTGCACTGATCGTCATGTTGTGTCTCGCTACTTTCCTGTTCGCTGTAGATGCGTTGGGGCCGGAACAGATAAAGCTTCGGGCGGTGATGCCGATCGAGGACACTTTTACCGTTGAGCCGGATACAGGGGCCCAATCCATTGATCTTGTCTCATCAAGAGGCAGAAGTATCAAGGTCGGAACCTATACGCTGGCGTCAAACCGGACGAATTCATCATACAGCCTGAACGTGCTGCCTGGTGAAACCGGAGCCGAAGCTTCATTCTATTTTACCGCGGAAGAATCAAGCAATCAGCCGGATTCAAAGATTGAATACGATCTTTCCATCAGATCGGCGACAGAGAATGGCTCCAGCGTGGATAGCGCCAGAGGTGCCATCTCCAAGTCGTTGGGTGTCAGGGACGCCCAGGACATCGTCGGCATCGTATACGAGACAGGTGAGATCTTCGCCAACATCCCCGATTTCGACACAGCGACGCTCCCGACCGGCTGGTATGCTTCCGCGATTCAGTTCCAGGTATTGATCAACTAGTCGATTCCTCTGTTGGCCGGAACCGCTGAGACTGCCGCGATTGATTTCGTGGCGGTTTTTTATTGTGACTTAATTTGGAATTTTGCAAATCCGTCATTTTGGTTTCAAAAGCGTCACTTCGGGGTGGGGCCTGTCATATTCACGCTTGACCTGCTGAAAACTCGGATGGCCTGCATCGGGGTGCGTCCGTCCCTTCCTGCCTGAAGATCCCTCATCCCCAGAACCATCCCGGCTATGCTGAAGTTCCAAAGGTCCGGACGGCTGAAACACGCACTATCAATTTGACGACCATGGGGTTTTAAGAGTAGACTTGAGGTACTGTCGGTTCCATGAACCCGCCTGCGTATCTGAAAAATGGATAGGGCCGATGGAAGATATTAACGAGGAGTAATTCATGAAACCTGTATTGCTGGTACTCGCCGCCGGAATGGGAAGCCGATATGGTGGCGTCAAACAGATTGATTCCGTAGGAATGCATGGGGAGACATTGCTTGACTTCGGTGTATACGACGCCCACAAAAGCGACTATGGCAAAGTGGTGTTCATCATCCGCAAGGATATCGAAAAGGATTTCAGAGAACGGCTGTTCGACCGGATAGCCCGGAACATGGACGCCGAGTATGTGTTTCAGAGCCTGGATTCCCTGCTTACCCCTCAGCAGCTCGCCCTGTCCAAAGACAGGAAGAAACCTTGGGGGACCATCCACGCCGTACTCTGCGCGAAAGATGTCGTCAAGGCTCCGTTTACGGTGATCAATGCCGACGACTACTATGGGCGGGATGCGTTCCAGACGATGGGCGGTCATCTGTCCAAGCTCGACAACGCCAGTACCGAACATGCGATGGTCGGCTATGTGCTTGAGAACACGATGAGCCGGAGCGGCTCCGTATCCCGTGCGGTCTGTACCGTCAAGGACGACTATCTGGTTTCGATGCGTGAGAACACGAAGATCGAATATGTCGGGGACCAGATCATCAGCCATATCGACGACAAGGATGTCAAGCTGACTGGCAAGGAATGGGTGTCGATGAATTTCTTCGGCTTCACTCCCGCCGCGTTCGCGGACTTCGACGATTTCTTCCAGAGGTTCATGGAGAAGAACGTCACCGCTGAAAAGGCCGAATGCTATCTGCCCGAAGGCGCCAGTGATATCGTCACATCCGGCGCAGGCAAGATCAAGTTCTACACGACCCAGGAGAAGTGGTTCGGCATGACCTATAGCGAAGACCGTGAGCTGGTCCGCCAGGCTCTGGCCCGGAAGATCGCCGAAGGATACTATCCCGAGAAACTCTGGGACCGCTAGAAGATAGGGACGACGCATATATTCGGGCTGCCGTTCGCAAGGTTCGGCGGCCCGACATGTATATAGGCCGTATATGCAGACCGTAATATGACAGGAGGGTAGGATGTCGCAGCGTCACAAGATCGTGGTACTTGACGGATATACGGAGAATCCCGGAGATCTTTCCTGGGGCCCCCTTGGGGAACTCGGCGATCTGACCGTGTATGATCGTACCCCTGTCGAAGATATTCTGGACAGGATCGGAGACGCCGACGTGGTGTTCACCAACAAGACGCCATTGGACGAAGCGACGCTGTCGGCGGCTCCTGCGCTCCGGTATGTCGGAGTTCTTGCGACGGGCTACAATGTCGTCGATGTCGCCGCCGCGAAAGAGCTCGGCATCACGGTCACCAATATTCCGAGCTATGGGACGGATGCCGTCGCCCAGTTCGTTTTCGCCATGTTGCTGGAGATCTGCCATCATTTCGCCCATCATAGCGAAGCGGTCCATGCCGGGCGATGGGAGGCCTGTCCCGATTTCTGCTTCTGGGACTATCCGCTGATCGAACTTGCCGGGAAGGCGATGGGGATCATCGGTTATGGGCGTATCGGGCAGGCGGTCGGGAGAATCGCCCAGGCTTTCGGAATGGAAGTTCTTGCGTTCGATTCCTACCGGAATCCCTCGTTGGTGAACGAACATTGCCGGTATGTCGAACTTGATGAACTGCTCGCGACCTCTGATGTGATCAGCCTCCATTGCCCGCTGTTCCCTGAAACCCTGGGGATCATCAACAAGAACAACATGGCCAAGATGAAAGATGGCGTGATCCTCCTGAACAACAGCCGTGGTCCATTGATCGTGGAGCAGGATCTTGCCGATGCCCTGGAAAGCGGCAAAGTCTATGCCGCCGCGGTGGACGTGGTCTCCACCGAGCCGATCAAAGGGGACAATCCCTTGCTCAAGGCCCGAAACTGTTTCATTTCACCCCATATCAGCTGGGCTCCCAAAGAGAGCCGGCAACGGCTGATGGATATCGCAGTGGACAATCTGAGGAAATTTTTGGAAGGGACGCCCGTGAACATAGTCAATCCCTAGTGGCTGACGTCTGGGCTTCTGTGATCCGGGCTCTCAGCCTTCTGCTTCGCCACCTGGGTTACGTCGGCCTGGGAGGCGAGCGCCGCTTTCGCGATCGGGGTGAATCCTTCCCCCAGCACCTGGTACGCTTCCTGCACGATCATGAACGCCTTCTCATCTATCTCATGGACGATATTCGTCAGTCTCGATATTTTCTGGTTCGGTACCACGGTCATGATCACGGTCCTGTCGCTTCCTGTATACATGCCCGTCGCATGGAGCAATGTTCCGCCGTGCCCAAGCTCTTTCATGATCGCCTGGCTGATCTGCTCCCGCTGGTCGCTGATGATATATACCGTCTTCGCATATCTTGTTCCCATGGAGAGCACTACTTTGTCGATCACCAACCCCGTGATATATACGGTGATGATGGCGTACATGGCGCTTTCAATGCCGAAAGTGAACGCGGACGCGAGTATGATGACGGCGTCGACCAAAAACAGCGAGGTTCCCAACGTCAGCCTGGTATAGCGGGCGATGATCTGGGCGACGATGTCGGTGCCACCTGTGTTCGATCCGCTTTTCATGACCAGTCCGATGCCGGTCCCCATGAAAACGCCGCCGAACAAGGCTGAAAGCAGTACATTCATCTGATGATCATAGTTGAGGATGCCGTCGTAACCGATCACCAGACATATCCCGCTGGTGAAAACGGAAAGCAAGAGCGTGCCGAGCAAGGATTTCAGTCCGTATTGCGCCCCGAATATCTTCATCCCTATCAGGAACAGCGGGAAGCTCTGGACCAGGATCATCAGACCGGGATCCCATCCGAAGGAATGGTAGAGGATGGTCGCGATACCGCTGACGCCTCCACTGGCGATCTTGGCGGGGTTCGTGAATACGGCGACCCCAATGGCGGTAATGAACGAACCGACCGCTATGTAGAAATATTCTATGACCTTGTGCCGTTTGATTTCCATATGGCCAGTATACATCAACCTGTTCCGATAGACCACACCTTGACCGCTTGGGGACCGGGGATGGTCTGTACGCACCGGGCGAATGACCTCCGGGTATCAGATCTTCTCAGGCAAGGCTACTTCCTGCTTCCGCATCCGTTCAAGCAACCGTATCGGGTCGTCATCGACCAGCAGTGAATCGAGTACGAAGGGTTTGATGAATCCCGCTTCGCTGCTGTGCCTGAGGAAGTCGATCAATCCATCGTAGAATCCCGCGATATTCAGGAGCGCTACCGGCTTTGAATGATACCGCAGTTGCTGCCAGGTGAAAATCTCCAGAATTTCCTCGAACGTTCCGATCCCTCCCGGTAAGGCTATGAACCCATCCGCGCGACGGTACATCTCAGCCTTTCGCTGATGCATATCCCCCACGACGACCAGTTCGTCATGTACGACCTTGTTGCAGATTTTCGGGAGATGGAGTTTTTCGGGGATGACCCCTACGACGGCTCCACCCTGATCATGGATCGTGTCGGCTATCTTTCCCATCAACCCGATGTTGCCTCCGCCATAGACCAGTCCGATCCCCTGTTCCACCATGGCTTCCGCCAAATCCGTGGCGGCTTTGACATACCGTTCATCGTTGCCGAGCGAAGAGCCACAGAATACCGCGATCCGTTCAAGTCTGCCCATTTCAATCTCCTCAGGAAGTATGCGGAACAGACTATCACATTGAGGGGGAGCGTGATAAGAGTTGCCTGTGCGTGGCGTTTCTGAACCGTATTTGAGGTTTTTTGCAAAGAATGGTGTTACCTGAAGAAAGTTTGTTTGTTGTCATATAGAATTGTGTTATAGTATACTACATCTGATTTGGTCGAGATTGCCGTCAAGGTTTGATATAGGCACTTGTTCCGATATAGGAGAGAAATTATGAATATGAACAACGGTATGAAGAAAGTGATCGCGGTTCTGTTGGCTTTGCTGGTGTTTATACCCGCTAGCCTGTTCGCGGTTCCCGTCGTAGTCACGTGGGAATGGCTGGTGGAAGATCCAGATGTGACGGCGTTCCGCTATCAGGTCGATGGCGAAGACCCCGCCGCATGGACTGTGGTCGATTCCAGTATCACAAGCTATACAGTTGAAGGGATCGAGGGTTCCGTTACCCATTCTTTGTATCTTCAGCAGTCCTATGATGGTGAGAATTGGAGCGTAAGTGCTATTTCTCTCGTTGAACCGCTGGTGGTAGAACCTGCTGTGGAGCCTGTCGCTGAACCTGCCGTTCCAGAAGAAGCGGCCATTGAGGCCTCCATTGTCGAGCCCGTCGCCGAACCCGTCGCAGAGGTCAGCGTGGAGCCTGTAGCGGAACCGGAACCTGTAGCGGAGCCTGTTGAAGAGCCCGCCGCTGAACCGGTCGTCGAAGCTGAAGCCGTCGTGGTCGAGGAACCTGTGGTTGAACCGACTCCGATCGTAGCGGCGCCCGCACCGATCGCTGTTCCTGTTCCCGTCAAGGCGGCAAAGCCGGCGTACAATGATTTCTCCTTCGGCCTCGACTTGTCTTTCGGCGCCATGGTGAACAGATGGATGCCTGAGGTAAAAGGTTCCTCAACCGCTTACCTGTCTCTTGCCGATCTCTCTCCCGCGGCATCCTTGGGCTTCAAGTTCAATAATATCGTCGGATTCGGAAACAGCTTCGGTGTCGGTCTTCGTGTCGACGCTGGTTATATGATGATGATTGACGGCGGATGGGGCTCCTTCTTCAAGGATCTCTTCAGCTCCAAGTTCGGCAGCACCTTGAAGGGCGCTACCCACGTGGGTACTGTAAGCCTGATGCCTAAGCTGGACATCGCGTTCGGCAGCAAGGCCGGCATGGCCATTGAAGCCGGTGCGGAGGCTTTCTTCTCCCATCAGCCGCTCAAGGTCGCTGACGCGGGCAAGAAGATCGGTATTGACTGGGGTCTTGCGGCCGGCGTCCAGTTCGACTTCATGTTGAACGACTGGTTCTCCTTGGGCCTCAACGCCCGTTACCACTATATCTGGGATTATCGGCATTATGTCGACGGCAGATTGGTTCTGGGGTTCCATTTCTAAACTGCGGTCTGGTTTCATTGATATCCAGGGAATGTCGCGAAAGTCGGAAGGCTGAAGCGGCGTTCCCTTTTTTTGTATGTTTCTATAAAAACAAGCCTGTTAACCGTGAGTTCCGAATATTTATTTATACTGTATGGTGTCGCATCGATTTTCCGCGGCGGACTTCATTGCGACTTCATCGCCGCTTGGTGGAGACTTCGTTTTTGACGCGGTGGCGATGTCTTGGGAATCAGGAGCGTCAGGATATCAACCGCCTCCATAGCTCGCAGTTCTTGGACGTTTTTGGCGTTGATGTGTTTCAGCTGAACAGTTGGTGGCCCGTATGTCCATATACTGTCATTTGTTACATCGTTTGCATATTGTCGGTAGACATATTGGTGCTTACAATACAAATAGTCCTGTAAAGCGACATGCTGTTCAATACAGGAAAGGAGTATGTAGCGTCCATGCAGAAACTTTATATCGTAACCGGTGCGAACGGGCATCTCGGCAACACGATCATCAGGAAACTGAAGAGAAGCAAGGCGTTGGTACGGGGACTGATACTTCCTTTCGAACAAGGACGGTCTCTGTCCAATGTCACGTATTTCAAAGGGGATGTCCGCGACAAGGCATCTCTGGAACCGTTGTTCTCCCATACCGAAGGGTTGGAGGTCGTTATGATCCATACCGCCGGTATCATAGATATCTCCGAAGATGTATCGCCCTCCATGTATGATGTGAATGTAGAAGGGACGCGAAACATCGTTGAACTCTGCAAAGAGCATGAAGTGCGCCGTCTGCTCTATGTGAGTTCCGTCCATGCAATTCCAGAGAAAAACAAGCTTCAGGTACTTGAGGAAGTAGATCATTTTTCCGCCGATGAAGTTGTCGGGGGGTACGCGAAGACAAAGGCCGAAGCGACACAGCTCGTGCTCGATGCCGTCCAGGACGGGCTTGACGCCGTCATCGTCCATCCTTCGGGCATTCTCGGACCGTATGATTCTTCCCATAACCATCTTGTGCAACTGGTCAGTGATTATATCCATGGCAGGCTTCCTGCCTGTGTCAACGGAGGCTATGATTTCGTCGATGTCCGGGATGTTGCCGACGGTTGCCTCTCCGCGATAGAGAAGGGGACTCCAGGAGAATGTTTCATCCTGTCGAACCGTCATTATGAGATCAAGGACGTCCTGAAAATGGTGAAGTCGATCCAGGGGGGCAAGAAACTTCCCGTGCTCCCCATGTGGATGGCGAGAGCTTTCGCTCCGTTGTTCGAGTGGTTCGCCCATCTGAGAAAAAAGCGACCGCTCTACACCAAGTATTCCCTCTATACGCTGAAAAGCAATGACAAGTTCTCCCATGACAAGGCGACACGAGAACTCGGGTATCGCCCGAGGGATCTGTATCAGACCATCTTGGATACGGTGGCCTGGGTGACGAAGAAACCGAGGAAGAAACCCCGGTTTGCCTAAAATATAATCAGAAGTATATAAATCACTTCTATCTGTAACATTATCGCTTGTGCTTTGTTATAATAGTAACAGAATGGGGAACTCGCATGGAAGGGAAGGTTCATGTGAGTCTGTTACATGTCGACATTGCTCCTCTAGTATAACATTTCATTGGGGGATTCAGTATGAAGAAGCATCATGTTCTCTTTGGCTTTGCTATGCTTACGTGCATTGCATTGTTCATATTCGTTGGTTGTGATAATGCAGGGACTACTGCGAAAGATGTCAAAATCCAGGTTATGGGAAAAGCTGTGTCTACAGGTTCAAGGGCTGTATCACCGGATTTCAGCCTTGCCTCTGGTGGTCTCGCTGTCAATGATATACCTGTGGATCTGCAATGGGTGGATTCGTCCGCTAATTCCAACAACGCTGAGTTTGAGGCTACGGTTACGGTCGAGGTTCCTGTCAAGAATCCCAAAATCAGACTTTCGGCAACTCCTAAAGCCGGTTTCGTCTTTGATGAATGGAGAGTTGACAAAAAAACCGCGAAAACCGACGGAGTGTGGAAAAAGGTGAAGTTGACCGATTCCCAGGAGGAAAGCTTCACGATTGAGATCGACCCGGATCACGCGAAATACTATACCGCTACGTTCGAACCGGGGTTTTATGTCGATCTTGAAAATGGGGATGACACTGCCGTTGGCAGCTATAGACATCCGTTCAAGACCATCGACCAGGCCATGCAGGCCGTTTCTACGGCAATTGACACAGGAAAAGAGACTGCGGATTATGAAGATGACGACTTTGATGAATTCGTGCTGATCGTTTCCGGCACATCTTCTGAAAAAGTTGTCATTGCCCAGGAGGTCGGCATCAGTATCAAAGGCGGCTATGCCTCCGACTGGTCCGCAGGAGGACCCGCCGCTCTTGGTGCTGTCGAGATCACTAGTTCCTCCAAGGCCGAGGATATCGAGATTTCGAATGTAAAGATAGATTCCCTTACCTTCGCGGAACCTCTGGATGAATTGACCGGCTGTGAAATCGGTACGCTGACCTATAACGGTTCAGGAGCTGTAGTTGTCGCCAACACAAAGATCACTGGGCAGATCAAAGTACCCCAAGGTTCTACGTTCGTCAATTGCATCTTGGTCGGAGCCA
Source organism: uncultured Sphaerochaeta sp. (assembly GCA_964407735.1). Lineage (GTDB taxonomy): Bacteria > Spirochaetota > Spirochaetia > Sphaerochaetales > Sphaerochaetaceae > Spiro-02. The sequence goes on from CAYOWS010000012.1 coordinate 34,663, forward strand.
GTTTTGGAATTTCTACCGATTGTAACTTCTATCATTGCCTGATGCCCAAGGCTTTGTTGCTGCCAGAGGCTGCTGGCACAGCGAAGAACAATATTGTTGTCGGTTCAACTGTTGAGTCTGAAGGTGTAACTGGTGCGAATTATTTGCTTACGGATACGGCCAAGTTCACAATCGGAGGTTATCGGACCGATGACAGTGCCCTTGTCGCGGCGTTGAAGCTAGCGTCGGGTTTCACCGAGGCTGAAATTGAGGACTTGGAAGATCCGGCAGGGATCGACGATGATTTCCTTGAAGAGGATATTACAGGCTTCGAACGTCCCGAACTTGAACAGGGCCAAGCGGGCAATTGGTCTTTCGGCCCATATGAATATATCGGGCGTTGATCATTGACCGGTATCAAGGTTTTGAAAGCGGAGCTTCGGCTCCGCTTTTCTTCAAGCATATCCCTTGACCAGTCTCGCCCGCTATAGGTATCATTGATCGTATGAAACAGGAAACACTGGATGCGATCCGTGTGTTCCGCGATGAGCGGAACTGGCGACGGTTCCATACGGCGAAGGATCTGGCGATATCAATATCGCTGGAGGCTTCGGAGTTGCTGGAGTTGTTCCAATGGGTCGATTCCAAGGAGGCTGTCGCTCACGACAAGGCCGAAATGGCCGATGAGCTGGCCGATGTCCTGATTTACATTGTTCAGTTCGCCGATCTTCTTGATCTCGATCTCGACACTGTAGTCATGGACAAACTCCGTAAGGCGGCTGTGAATTATCCGGTGGATGCGGTGAAGGCATGTCGGGACAAGTACAATCTTTCCCCATGCCCCCAATGAAAAGGACGGTGATGGCGTAATGAAATCGAGCCGAATGCAAGCGTGCATCGACTATATCAGGTTCAATCAGGAAGCCGAAGGCTTCGCTCTGGAAGAGTCGGAGGAAGATGTCTTACGGGAGGTCCTCGACGAGGACCGTACCGCGGATGACGCGACAGAGGCTCTGGTCGAGGAGCTGAGGCTCCCCGCGGAATATGATCCTCCCGCCGATGATGGGGATGTCTACCCCGGAACCGGTTGCCTGGTCAATTTCTTCAACATCAAGGACCGGGACCGGCTTCGTGAAGTCGAAGCGAGATTCGTCAACATCAGGACCGCGGAAGTCCTTCTGGCACCTATCGACACCAAGTTTGACTTTGATCATCTGAAGGCGATCCATGAGAAGCTGTTCGGTGACATCTATCCCAGCAGCGGGCAGATTCGTGAGGTGGCCGCCGCCAAACGGACGGTATTCTGCCAGCCTGAGTTCATCGACGATATGGCGTCCGAGATTTTCGGGAAACTCCGTAGCGATCATTATCTGAAGAACCTCGGTCGGGATGAGTTCATCAATGATTTCGCGTTCTACATGGGGGAGGTCGAAGCCTTGCATCCGTTCCGGGACGGCAATGGTCGCTCCGCGCGTTTGTTCTTCTATCAGCTCGCCTTGAACGCAGGCTATGATATCGAGTGGTACAAGGTCGATCCCGACCGGATGCTTGAAGCGGATATCTCCGCCATCGACGGAGATTATCAGTTGTTGATCGACGTTTTATCCGAGGTCGTTGTCTCCCCTTGGTGAACATTGTTATCATTTTGTGAATTTTTCGTGTGGTCTATTGACGCTGGATTGTTCTGGCTCTATATTTGTTACCGAAAATTCGGTAACAAATGGAGCTGTGTGTGGCACGGGATACAAAAGAGAGGATATTGCGGGAGACCCTGTTTGCTTTCAGTTCGTTGCGTTTTGAGGATATCTCTCTGGCGGCGATCGCAAAACGGGTAGGGATATCCAAAACAGCTATTTTCCGTCACTTTAAAAACAAGCAGGAACTGTTCGACACCCTCGACGCCCGTGTCTTGGAGCAGGTCAAAGTATTGCGCAACCAGCTGGTGTCGATCGACAAGTCCTCTTTGTCTGAAGCGGAATATCGTTCAAGGCTGTTCGAGGTCCTGGCCCTTTTCTTCAGTGAGAAACCTGAACTGTTGCCCTATCTTCTTCAGAAGGCGTTCGCTCCGCAGCCAAGTCTGGTGACGGACACATTGCTTGAAGCCTTCGAAGCACGGAACGTCCGTTCAATCCAGGACCGTTTCGATATGTCGACGATGTGTTTCTTCCTCATGCAGATGGTCAACGATTATCCGGGCGATACCATCATCATCCATCAATACGCCGAGGCGGTGTCCCAGCTCATAGAGTGTGGCTTCGCTTGTTTTGAAGTGCTTTCTGACGAGCGGATGAAAGAACTTGATGAACTGACTGAGGTCTCTGACAAGGAGACCACCCAGGACCGGTTTTTCATCGCGCTTGAACGTGTCCTCAGCAAGTATGGGCCGTTCGGTATCTCGGTCGAGCGGGTCGCGGATGAGCTAGGCTTGGCCAATAGCTCCATGTATGCGACCTATGAGAGCAAGGAGACGATGATCCGCCAGACTGTGATCAAGGAGTTCCTCAATTTCGTCAAGGTCTTGATTCAGCGATTGCCCTTTGCCCGGTCCCTGTCCGAAGCGATCTATATCATCCTTTCCACGGCGTCCTCCTATTGTTCACTGTCCATTCCCCTTTCCGATTGCATCATCTGCTGGATATGCCTCAACGGCCAGCTTGATTGCAACAGCGATGATTTTGAACGATTCGATTTTTATCCACACCAGAACGCCGAGTTGGATGCCCTGTATGAACAGTTCCAGGGATATTGCGAGGGGAAGGCTGTGAATCCCAACCTGATTTCGCGGTGGATCATGTTCCTTCCGTTCAATCATTTCTTCATGCAGAGACTTTGTCCGGAATCCTGTCTGTCCGACTATTCCGACAAGATCCTCTATCGTCTGATACAGAGTGGGGTAGAAGGAGTCCGCCGGATGGATAGCTGAACAACATTGATACAACTGTACCGGTAGATAATCGTATGTAACTGGATCGTTCCGGTTTGTCATATTTCGTGGAGAAGAAAATTTATGAAAATAATGAAAAGAACCATTGCTGTACTGTCCATGCTATGCGTCCTGACTTCCGTCTGGGCCATAACGTTGACGGAGAATCAGGCGGTGGAGTATGCGCTGCAGAACAGCGGCAGTCTGGAGCTTGCGGCCATGGATCTCGCAATGCAGGCGAGGGCCGACAAGAACGGATGGAACGGATTGCTTCCGAACGTCCAGGTTTCAGCGACGCTGAACCGGAGTAATGAAGTCTCTGCTCCCATGCAGGCTTCTGGCATAAAGGATCCCTATTTTTCCTTTGTAGGAGGGGTGTCAGCCTCATGGAACTTCAACCCGGCGTTGATCACCAACATCGACCTCGCCCACAGGCAGTACGAGGCCGGTCTGATCACCTACGAGGAGCAGAAGCAGCAGACGATCCTCAATGTCCGCAAGATGTTCTATGGCCTGTTGCTCCAGCAGGAGAGCCTGGCGATGCAGCGGGAATCGCTGAAGAATACAGAAGCCAGGGTCTCTCAGGCGGAAGAGAACTTCACGGCGGGCTATATCCCTGAACTGACGGTCCTTCAGGCCCAGACCAGCTACGACAACGCTGTGTCGAGCTTCCAGAAGCAGGAACAATCGTTCGTCCAGCAGAAGCGGACCTTCGCCATGCTGCTCGGTTTGCCTGTCGACGAGGAGCTGACGCTCGAAGGTGAGATCGGAATGGATTTCTACGATATCGATACCGCGACCAGCCTGAACTCCCTGGACAACCGTTTCGACATCGCCAAGCTCGGCAAGCAGGCGGAGGTGCTGAAGACCCAGGAGAAGGCGTTGAAGATGCAGATCAATGTGCCGACTGTTTCACTGAGTGCATCATATCAGCCTGTCATCGCCGACATCACGAAGGATTGGAACGGGAACAACTACATGGACAACGGCAGCATGAGCGTGACGGTAGCCATGAACCTGACCAATCTGCTTCCTTGGTCCAGCGCACGGCAAGGATTGAAGGATTTACAGGACAATATCAGCAAGCTGGCTACCAGTGAGCTCGTGCTGCGTGAAAGTGCGACGGTCGAGATCCTCAACCTGCTCACTACGTTGGAACAGTCGCGTCTGGCGATCGAGAACAGCGAACGTAGCATCGCCCTGGCACAGAAGGCCTATGACCTGACCGAGGACTCATACCGGTACGGCTCCACTGAACTGCTGGATGTGCGTGACGCACAGCTGCAGCTCGACCAAGCGAAGCTTGGCCGGTTGAGCGACCAATACACATACCTGTCGGCGTTGCTTGACCTTGAATACGCGATACAGAGGAGTATCATCAAATGAATAAGATAAAGTACTACAAGGGCACCATCGTGTTCTCTCTCGCAGCCCTGCTGATGCTGGGGGCGTTGATCGGTTGTTCCAAGACGGATGCGACGGCCGCCCAGAGTTCCGCCGCCCCCGTAGCGGCTGAAACCGTGGCGATCCCTGTCCAGGTCTACAAGACCAGTCCCGAGCCGATCACCTCCTACCTGCGGTTCAGCGGTGACGTCTCCGCCTCCGTCAGCGTCGATATTCTGCCCGAGCTCTCCGGCAAGGTCTCCAATGTATACGTCGAAGTGGGCGACCGGGTCGCGAAAGACCAGGTGCTGTTCGATATCGACCCCTCCCGCCCTGGAACGACCTACAACCTCAGTCAGGTGAAAGCGATCAAGGACGGAACCATTACCTCGTTCGCTCCTGTCGTCGGCGTGACGGTGGCTCCCACCATGTCGCTGGGCAAGATCAGCGATACCGACAACCTGGAGATCTCCTTCAGCGTCGTGGAACGGTACATCTCACAGATCCACGAAGGGCAGAAGGCTGAAGTCACATTTACGGCGTATCCTGGAGAGATGTTCTCCGCCACCGTCACGAAAGTCAGCCCCATGCTGGATCCCGCCAGCCGAACGCTGAAAGTGACCTGTACGCTCGATGAACCGGACGACAGGATCATCATCGGCATGTATGCCAAGATCCAGGTATTCACCGATCATAAGGAAGATTGCATCATAGTTCCGTACAGCGCCGTACTGACGAGTGACAGGCAGAGCTATGTCTTCGTTGTGAACGACTCGAAGAACCCCTCCGTCGCGGAACGCCGTAATGTAACGCTCGGCGTACGGACCGACAATATCGTGGAGGTCCTTGATGGCCTACAGATGGGAGATCAAGTCATAGTCAGAGGGCAGAACCTGCTCGCAGACGGCAGTACCGTCAATGTAGCATCCACAGTAGAGGAGATTCGCTGATGTCCTTATCAAAAATGGCGGTACGTAAACCTACTACCGTATTGATCATATTCGTCGTGCTGACGGCGTTAGGCATTTATGCCACGACGCTGTTGCCGATTGATCTGTTCCCGGAGATGGAGATGCCGTACATCATCGTTTCAACGTCGTACAGCAACGCCAGTCCGGAAGAGGTCGAAGACAAGGTCACACGGACCTTGGAGAGTTCCCTGTCGGGCATATCGGGTCTGAAAACCATGCAGTCGATCTCGGGTCAAGGGTCCAGCATGATCATGTTGGAATTCTCCGACGGGACCGACTTGGCGGAAGCCACCAACATGGTCCGGGACCGAATCGACCTGATCAGGAACTACCTCCCGAGTGAAGTCACTTCGCCGATCATCCTGAAGATGGATCCATCAATGATTCCGATCATGACGATCGCTTTGACTGGTGACCGTTCTTTGGAAGAGTTGAGACAGGTCGCTGAGGATATCGTCCAGCCCCGGTTGGAGCAGATTGAAGGTGTCGCCTCGGTCTCCGTCAGCGGTGGACGCGAGAAAGCGATCAACATCGACATTTCCCGTGACAGCCTTGAAGCCTATGGGCTGACGATCACGCAGGTCGGACAGATGCTTGCGGCGCAGAACGTCCGTTCCGCCAGTGGAAGCATCACCGAAAGCGGAATTGACTACAGCATCACCACCAGCGGACAGTTCCAGTCGCTTGATGATATCCGCAACACCGTCATCGCCTATAAGCCCGGAACCCCGACCGCGACCGGTGTCGAAGTCCATCGGATTCTTCTGGGCGATATCGCCGATGTATACGAAGGCTACAAGCCGATCAGCAGCTATGCCTATCTCAACGGTTCGCCCTGCGTACTTCTGTCCGTTCAGAAGCAGAGCAGCAAGAACTCAGTGCAGACCGTCGAGCAGATCCGCAGGGATATGCCGAGCATCATGGAAAGCCTCCCCGGGGGTGTCGATCTGGTCGAGACCTCGAATTCCACCGATATCATCAACGAGGCGATCTCCACGGTTCTCGATTCCGCGATCCAGGGAGCCATCCTGGCGATCCTTGTGCTGCTGTTCTTCCTGAGAAGTTTCAAGAGTACCGGGATCATCGGCCTGACGATTCCCGTCTCCCTGATCGTTACCTTGGGGATCATGTATTTCTCAGGCCATACCCTGAACATGATGACCTTGGCAGGTCTCGCATTGGGCGTAGGTATGCTGGTCGACAACTCGATCGTCATATTGGAGAACATCTACAGCTATCGAGAAAAAGGGGCCAAGGCCGACGTCGCCGCGATCCTCGGGTCGCAGGAAATGACGATGGCGATCACCAGCAGTACGCTGACTACGATCTGTGTATTCCTGCCGATGATCATGTTCGGTTCCCGTCTGGGGATGATGAAGCAGGTCTTCATGGGCCTTGCTTTCACCGTCGTCATCTCATTGGTGTGCAGCTTGCTGTTCGCCATCGTGCTCGTTCCAGTCCTGGCTTCGAAATACCTGCGGCTTGAGAACGTCAAGAAACGTAACAAGAAAGGCTTGAACAAGGTCATGACCCGTTTCTTCGACGCGGTCGACAACGGATATTCCAAGGCGGTCCGGTTCGCCGTGCGCCACAAGCTGCTGATTATCGCGTTGGTCCTGGTCGCCTTGGTGCTGAGCGTCATGGCGATACCCCGCATCGGGTTCGTCTATATGCCGGAGCAGGAGGACACGACCCTTACCGTCAATCTGACGATGCCCCAAGGAACCAATGTCGAGGTCACGAATGAGACGATCCGCACGTTTGAGGAACTTGTTCGTAACAACATCACTGGGGTAAAGGATATTACGGTCTCCGTAGGAGGTTCTTCGATCATGGGCGGAGGAACGAACAGCGGCACCATGACGATGTCCTTCTATTCTCCGGCTGAACGGGCCGGCATGGATCCCGCGGAGGTCGCCGCATGGGATACTGTGAACACTGCGAAGGATAAGATCCGGCCGGTGTTCAACGTCTTCCCTGGCGCTGACTTTACGATCTCCGGTTCTTCAATGATGAGCATCAGCGGCGGTGGCATCGACGTAGCGGTCAAAGGCGACGATATGGACGCCGTCCGTTCAATGACCCAGCAGATCAAGACCTTGCTACAGGAGGAAGGCGGCGAGTTCGTCACCGATATCGAGACCTCCATGACCGAAGGGCTGCCACAGGTAGACATCGTGATCGATCGCGAACGGATGTACGCCCTCGGTCTGACGATCGCCGGCGTCAACTCCGAACTCAAGGCGAATATCGACGGCATGACGATCGGCCGATACTACGACAGTGGCGAGGAGACCGACATCATCATCGGCCTGCCTGCCGCGGATAAAGCCCAGCTGATCGATCTGGAACAGGTCTCCGTGACCAACGCCAACGGTACGAAGATTCCTCTCTCCAACTTCGCCACCTATGTGGAGACGACCTCTCCGACCTCAATTCTGAGGGAGAACCAGGCGCGCTCGATCCATATCACGGGGACTCCCGTACCTGGCCTGAGCATTGACCAGGTCCAGCGCGGCGTGGAGAACTTGATCAACACGAGGATCCCCGCCGATGATTCCGTATTCATTACGTTCGGTGGTGACTACGAGATGCTCATGGAGGGGCTGGAGACCTTCTTCCTGATCATCATCATGGCGATCATCTTGGTGTTCGCGGTCATGGCCAGCCAGTTCGAGTCCTTCAAGGATCCGTTCATCGTGTTGTTCACCATTCCGCTGTCGATCGTCGGCATCGTGATCGTCTATATGCTGATGGGCAAGTCATTGAGCATGATCACCGCGATCGGCGCGTTGATCCTTGTTGGTATCATCGTCAACAACGGTATCGTCCTGATCGACTACATGAACCTGTTGCGCAAGCGTGGCTATGGTCTGGAGGACGCCTGCGTCGCGGCTGCGAAGAGCCGTCTCCGCCCGATCCTCATGACTACGCTGACCACGGTTCTCGCCCTGGTCCCGATGACCTTCGCCTCCAGCGGCAACGCCGCGCTGGTACAGCCGATCGGCATGACGGTCCTCGGTGGTCTGACCTTCGGCACCTTGATGACGTTGTTCCTGATGCCCGTACTCTACTACCTGTTCAATCACGGCAAGGACAAACGGATGCAGAAGAAACGGAAGATTCTGGAAGCAGCCGCTGAAGCCGCGGTCTATGATGTCCTGCGGCCCTCGAATTCCGCGGACACAGTTTCTGAGGATGTCGAAAAAGCGCGGGAGTTCCTGGAAGATGTTCCCATGGATCCTGCTTCATCGGAAGCGACTGGACCAGTGCAACCGGAACCAGCCGGTGACGACGTTGTTGCGGACGAACCTGAATCTGAAGCCTCTGGACGTACCGATGAGGCTGATGCAGCCAAGACCACGATCGCCGGACATTCTGTGAAATGGTCCAACATGGGCGACGATGAGGAGGAAAAGCGATGAAGATGAAACGGATGGATATAGTGCTGAGCCAGGCGCTTGAGGAGGATTTCATCTATCAGTGCCAGTTGCTCCATGTCGCGGACAACTATACGAAGGTCCCCGATGTAATGGGACGTGGTTGTAGCAGTCCCAAGATGGGCGACAGCATCTGGCCCCAGCTGAACTCCTGGTTCATGATGGTCGTATCGGAAGACGATGCCTTCAAGTTGAAGAAGCTGGTCGAAAGTCTCCGGCAGGAATATCCTGACGAGGGTGTCGGATGCTTTGAATCAGAGGTAAATGTATTGTAGTTCTACATAAGGATTCTGCATTGCTTCTATCCTGATGGAAGCAAATGCAGACTAACTGTTATCAGATAGGGCTGTCGCCAAAGCCGAAAGGTTCGGACGATGGCCCTTTATCATGTCATTGGATTATGATATATACCTGGGCGATATTTTGATGCAGAATCAAAGGAAAATAATTGAGACAGCCATTCCCAGTTTGATGTCGCTGCCTCTGTAAGATTCCCTGTCCCAGTATTACCATTGCTTTGTATGGATGTATCCTTCCCCCTATCGAGTTTCCCACTCCGCTAAGTACGTCGTTATCAGAAAATTTACTGATAGCATATAGTATTTATTCAATATTTTATTGACAGCGATATTTATTGGCTTAAAATAGTATTCACTATGAGCGATAAAATTACTGGCGCCATTCTTGGATTGTTGTCCAAAATTGTTTCCTCTATACAGCATGCCCTGTTTGGTAGGGTAGCAGATACCTCTCTCTCTCTCTCTCTCTCTCTCTCTCTCTCTCTCTCTCTCATAGCTCATTAGAAGTCCATAAACTGATCTCATCGATTACGTCACCCCTACTTCGTGGTAGGGGTGTTTTTGTGTCGTCTGATAGGAGCTGATAGAAGAAAAAGCAGTAACCAAGGTTTGTAGACAAGGCAGCCTGGGACACTGAAAAAGTTTTGATTGCGATATTTTTTTGTAAGGGAAAAGGAGATGGAAATGAAAAAGAACAGATTGTTGACGGTGTCAGCATTCCTCGCTATTACAATGGCGGTTATGCTTGTGTTCACTGGTTGTAATGCGGATATGCAGGAGCCATCCGAAACAGGTACATTATCTATGTCAATTAATGATATTGGCCCTCATGCTACAGAGTCTGATACGTATCGAATATCCGTGCGACAAGGTGGTACAGAAAAGTCATATGAGTTTGCCAAGGCTGGCACATTTGATATTGAAAATCTTGCCCCGGGATCCTATACGGTGATCGTAGAGGCCATCAACAAAGGTGATGAGTCCGACGATGCGGTCTACAGTGTTGGGATGATGACAAGTGCTACGGTCATAGCTGGTAGCAGAACGCCATGTCCTGTTGATCTGAAAGGTTGCGTGTATATTTCTTCTACTGGAGCTGATGATGGACCAGGATCTAAAGATTCTCCCTATAAGACTATTGCGAAAGCATTGCAAGCTATCGATACCAGCAATATAGGTACAATCCATATTCTGAACGATATCACAGAGGACGTAACGATCAATCAACCAGTAGCGATCGTAGGTTTTGGTGCTGATCCTGTCACAACTGATTTAGATGGATATACCATTTCATCAGGGGATCCATCTGTTGTTACACTTACAGGCAAACTGACCGTTAATGCTGATGTGGTTCTCAGAAATCTCAAGCTGGTGAGTTCTGATGATCATGCGATAAAAATCACAAAGGCTAATGGAATTTCTTTTATTGGTAGCCATCTTTACATTGTTCCCGGCTCCAAAAAGAATGGGATCGAGTATTCGGTGAATATGACCGATGATGCTTCTATTGTTTTGGACCATTCCATTATCGAACTGACCGGTAACAATGGATATGATCATGTCGGGATCCGTGTCGATGGTACTGGAGCCGCTATTCCATATACATCGAAGCTCGGCACAGCAATTGTCTCCATTTGGGATTCTTCGATAAAAGCCTCTCAGGGGCTGGGGATTGACCTGAAGCGTCTTGCGAAAGCTGACCTGTACCTAGATGGAAGTCATATAGATATCGATACAAACTATTATGCTGTCCGGCTCTATGACGTTGGCAAAGTGGATACACAAAGTACGGCCATAGCAAAAAATTCTTTTTTGAAAGGATGGGGCGCATTCTATATTCAGGCGGATTCTTACAACATCCAGTCTACAATTTCAAATTGTATTCTCACTGGATATAACAACAATACTGGAGTAACCAACGATTTCAATACAATCCCGCTTGATTCTAGTACAAATTGTGATGCTGTGATTGAGAATTCAACCATTCAATTCGGGCGTTCCTCAACTGCGGAAGATCAGGCTGCGGCTAAGATCTATTACTATGACAATACAGGAGAAGGACAGAGTACGGTTGAATTTAAGAACAACAAAATAGAATGGGTGGGAACCGGAACTGAGATGGGTTCCATTGTCTTCTCTGCTGAAACGATAATACAGAAAAATGGAGTAGATACAAATTTTGCACCAAATGAAATTATCGTCGATGCGGCTACATTGAAATCCTTGACTGACCAAGGCTATGATGTACATAGGAGTACAGATACTGAATATCTATCGGGGACAAAGCTTGATGGAAAATGGAATGGACTGATGAATCCCGCAAAAGCGACAGGGACGCGTACAGAAGATTCTACACCATATACTCTGAGCATACAGACCATTTCCTTTGAAAGGCCGGTTGACTGATACATCCTATAGATATGGATCAAGGATATCCATATTGACTTTTCAGCTAGAGCCCTGCTGGGTATGAACAAGATCGAGCAGGGCTCTGTTTCTCCGATTACCCCAATATCCCCAGATGATCCAGCAGGATCTTGAGTCCCATCAAAATCAGGACGATCCCGCCGAAAAGCTCTGCCTTGGACTTGTATCTGGAACCGAACACGTTGCCGATCTTGACACCTGCCGCGGAGAACAGAAAGGTGATGACTCCGATCGAACTGACGGCCGAGATGATATCGACCTGGAGGAAGGCGAAGGATATTCCAACCGCCAGGGCGTCGATGCTGGTGGCTATCGCCAGCGGAAGCATCGTCTTGAAATTGAAGGAGTCGTTACAACATTCCTCTTTTGACCGTGATTCACGGATCATGTTGAATCCGATCAGGCCAAGCAGCACGAAAGCGATCCAGTGGTCGACGCTGGTGATCAGGGACTGGAACTGGACGCCCAGAAGGTAGCCCAACGCCGGCATCAACGCCTGGAATCCTCCGAAATAGAGGCCCGCCGTCAGCATATGCCTGATTCCGACTTTCTGAACCGAAAGACCTTTGCAGATCGAGACCGCGAAGGCATCCATTGACAAACCGACAGCGATGATGATCAGTTCCCAAATTCCCATCCTGTCCTCCTTGACGTAGTTTTCCGGCGACAGATCGGCATAAAAAAAAGACCCACCTGTCATCCACAGATAAGTCTCGTCATTTAAAACAAAGCCAGGAAACGGAGATGTTTCCAGTATGTTGACTCCGTCACGCCGCGAAGCGCTGACTACTCCCTTAACGCACCGTTCTACAATTGCACGCCTGTGTCGGTTTGTCAAGTATTGGATACCTCTCCCTCAGGGGCGGTTCGTTGTAACTGTTGATAGTACAATGATGATGATGTATATTGTAGTCATCGGTAGGTGATGATATGAAGATAACATCCAGGTTTTCAGTCGCGGTCCACACGTTGCTCGCGATATACACGTTCGGCGGAGAATACAAGACGACCTCTGAGTTCATCGCGTCCAGCGTCAACGTCAATCCGGTCATTATCCGCCGTACCTTGGGATCGCTGAAAGAGGCTGGGATCGTGGAGGTCAAAGCCGGCAGCGGTGGTGCGACCATCATCAAGCCATTGCGGGATATCTCATTGTTGGATGTCTACAAGGCGGTGGATAGCGTGGAGGACGATGGTCTGTTCAATTTCCATGACAACCCGAACCCCGCTTGCCCGGTCGGCAGGAACATCCATGCCGTGCTGGATGGACATCTGCTCGACGCCCAGCTCGCCATGGAGCGAGAGCTTCAGAAGGTCACGTTCGCGGAACTTGTGGAAGACCTTGGCAGACACCTGAAGTAGAGTGGTTGCCCTCGATATGAGTTTTAGGTATCAAGCGTCAGTTCGTAATGCGTTGCCGGACCAGATGATACCTTTTTTAGTAACCCCTTGTCGATCAATGACTTGATATCGCGGGATGCAGTATCTTGGCTGCATGCACATATCTTCGCCCATTTTGAGGTAGTCATCGGCCCTTTCCAATCTCCTGCTAGTTTCACAAGGATTTGTTCTTGACGAGAATTCAGATGTAATGAGTTCGCTTTTTCGAAGAATTTGGCCATTCGTATGGTTTTGTCTATTGTGGATAGAGTTGAATCAATGGATTCCAACAGGCAACCTAAATACCAGACCAGCCACGATGTTATTTCAAGGTTTCCTGTCTGAGCTTTGTTGAGTTCATCATAATATTGCTTTTGATGTCTCTGTAAATATACAGAAAGGGAGTATAATCGCGTTACAGAGGAATCTTTACTGAGCACATAGTCTGAAATCGCTCGGGCACATCTCCCGTTGCCATCTTCGAAAGGATGGATTGTAACAAACCAAAGGTGTGCTATTGCACTTTTCAGTTTGATTGACAACTCTTCTTTGTCTGTATTAAGCCATTGCATAAAGGCTGCCATTCCAGACGGTACGTCTTTTGCCTCTGGTGCTTCGAAAACTACCTTGGTTTTTCCTAATGGCCCTTTGACGACTTCCATCGGTTTCTTGCGATATGCTCCCGTTTGTACCACAAGCCCCCCGCTATATCCGGTGGGAAAGAAATTCCTATGCCATGCGAACAATCGTTGTTCAGTCAATGGCATAGCCGCATTCTCCACAATATCCATCATGACATCGACAATGCCCTCGATATGGTTTCCAGAAGTCGGATGCGGTATGTTATTTTCAATTTGCAGACGACGGCAAACACTGGAGTACACCATGAGCTCATCCAGCTTTTCTCCTTCTATGCTCCAAGATTTCTCAATTTCCTGAGTGATTGCTAAAGCCTGTTGATCTTTTGCAATTTGAGGGTCAAGAGTTTCAATGTACCCTTGGAGTCGCCCCTCTGCATGGGCAATTTCTTCCAGAAGAGGTATGAGTTTTTGTATGTCCCATGAGAAGCAGGGCCAATCCTTACGTTGCCAGATATACATATTCATATGACACAGTATACAATTTTTGCGGAGATAAGCAAGTGTTATCTCCGCATGAAACAGTTTAATTTTGCGGAGATAGTCTCTTTTTATCTCCGCATTTCCTCGTTTTTGGGCATGGGCAATGGAAGAGACTTTTTGTTGCAACTATTGAAATTATTTCAAATGGTGAAGATGTTGGTATCCATTCAGGAGGCGGGTATGTCCGATATGATTGTACTGGATAGATTGCTTGTATTGTTGTTCGAGGAACGGGACAAATCTGTTCCTATAGAGCTGTCAAAGCATCAGAAGGAGTAATGTTTCCCGGCTTTATACAATAACCTTCACGGAAGAATTCTTGCGGTTACCGGACGAAGATCTTTCCTCCAAGACGCAGGACCGAGGTATCATACATCTTGAAGATATTGAATTCACCGACGGTATCGGGCTTAGCTGGGAGATGTTATGCGGCATATTTTTGCGTGAACCAAGGAAAGGCCTTCACAAATACCTGAACGAGAGAAACGGTTGATTTGCATCAATGAAGGTATCAATGAGGTGACTGGGAGGCTTCATAAGAGATGGTATTGACTATCAACCAATATAATATACCGATATAGGACTATTATATGATACTGTTATCTAACAACTGACTATTGCACAGAATCTCGATCTGCATCAGCGAGGGGAGGGACGCCTGGGCTCCTCCCTTGTGTTGTATGGAGACGGCTGCCGCGGCCTGGGCGAAATAGACGGCATCCTGGACATCGTCTCCACGCCCTACGGCGAAAGCGAAGGCCGCGTTGAAAATGTCCCCGGCGTCGGTCGTATCCACGACCTTGAGATCCCTGTATGCGCTGAAATGCTGACCACCCTGTCTATCAAAATAGTAGAGCCCCTGTTCGCCACAAGTCAGGACGACATGCTGTACGCCTTTCTTCTTGAACCATGTCGCCGCACGTTTCGCACTCGCCGTGTCCACGACCTCTATGCCGGTCAGGGCTTTCGTTTCCTCCTGGTTCGGGGTGATATAGTCGAGCATATCGTAGATCACAGCGGGGTATTTTGTGTTTATGCCAGGGTCAAGGAACACCGTCTTACCTGCTTTGCGGGTCAGCTCTTTCGCCAGAAGTGCCGTTTCAGCCGGGATATCCCCCTGGAGGAGGAGGTAGTCGCATTGGCGCAGCGTATCGGCATGGAGACTGAGATAGGCGTCGTCGAGCTTGCCGTTCGCCCCTGCGTACAGGAGTTCGATCTCGTGTCCCGAAGCATCGATGTTGACCAAGGCCATACCTGTGGAGCATTTCGGTTCAGCTTTTATGTCGGCTACCTGAACTCCGAGTTTCTGGAGTGATTCGATATAGGCTTTGCCGAAACTATCGGAACCGACTTTGCCGATGAAACTGACTTTCGCACCGAACTTCGCCAATGCGACGGCTATGTTTCCTCCCTGTCCGCCGAACGACGGTCTGAGGTCGTCAACCTGGATATGGTCCCCCGGCTGGGGAAAGTCCTTGCATTTGGTGGTCAGGCTGTAATAGAGGCTTCCAATGACACAATACGTACTCATGTCCACGATTCAACAGGAACAGGAAATCTTTGTAAAGGGCTTTTGCGTCATTCGTGGGCGATAGGCCGGTTTATTTGTATATTTGGTAGGTGAGGAGAACATGATTATGGATAAAATCAAAGTAGCGTTCTATGATACCAAGCCCTATGACAGGGTATGGTTCGACAAACTCAAGGATCAATACAACCTGGATATTACATATTTTGAGCATAAGCTGAACGCCAATACCGCTGGTACGGCAAAGGGGTATGACGTAGTGGTCGCGTTCGTCAATGATACGATCGACGCCGAAGTCGTCGATACCCTGGGCAAGGATGGCGTCAAGTTGCTGGCCATGCGCTGCGCAGGATACAACAACATCGATTTCAAGAAGGCTTTCGGCAAGCTTCATATCGTGCGGGTTCCGGCCTATTCACCGTATGCTGTAGCGGAACATGCGATGGCGTTGCTGTTGGCCTTGGTCCGTCGTATCCAGCATGCCTATGTTCGGACTCGTGAGTTCAATTTCAGCCTCAATGGCCTGACGGGTTTCGACCTGCATGGAAAGACCGTGGGTGTGATCGGTACTGGTAAAATCGGGCGGGTGTTCATCGATATTTGCAAAGGGTTTGGAATGAAAGTCGTCGCTTACGATCCATATCCTGCGAAGGATCTGGACGTTGAGTATCTCTCCATCGATGAGCTGTGCAAGCGCAGTGATATCATTTCTCTACATTGTCCTCTCACGCCCCAGACCAAGCATATCATCAATGCGAAGACATTGGCTTTGATGAAACCGAACGTATATATCATCAATACCTCCCGCGGTGCTTTGGTAGATAGCGAAGCTTTGCTTGAAGCGATCAAGGCAAGGAAGATCGGTGGCGCGGGTCTGGATGTCTATGAAGAGGAGGCCGATCTTTTCTATGAGGATCAGTCCGCGACGATCATCCAGGATGATGTGCTCGCCTTGCTGATCGCCATGCCGAACGTGATCGTCACCAGCCACCAGGCGTTCCTGACAGATGAAGCGTTGCACAACATCGCCGATACGACGGTGGAGAACATCAAGCAGTTCTTTGACGGAGAAGCGATGCCCAATGAGATCTGCTACCAATGCCTTGAGAGCGGAACCTGTCCGAAGGACCATAAGAAGCGTTGTTTCTAATGTCCGGGGTGGTAGGTAAGTGATCCTTACTTACTGTTGGACGGCGGAAGTCCCGTCGGTAGGGATTTAAAGTATAATTTGAGGTTATTTCTAGATAGAGAGAAATGATAGGTAAGTTGATAAGGATTCCGTACTAATTCACTCGTGTGTTGATTGATAAGAGAGAACTAGGGGGTTTTCCGCAGGACTGCTGAGAATCTTTCAATATCTGGATACCTGGGGTTGCCGGTTGCTATGGGCGGTTGTCGTCCATACGCCGGCAACCCATTTTTTATCGGGAACTTCGTATGGTTTCTTCAAGCTCCCTTTTGAAGATTTCCAGTTTTCCCCTGAGCTCCGTCAGCCAATCCGGTTCGTCCTGCAATCGTTCATCGATACACGCAAAGATTCTTGCGTATGCGAAAAGGGTCCCGAACCGGCGCATGACCGTCAGGTGCTGCATCAGCTCTTCCGGACAAGGGTACTCGGACCTGTAGCCAGCGAGAAATTCAACCTTCGCCTGCTCCGATCTTTCACCGGGGATTTCATCATCCAATGATGCGAATACCCGTTCGATATCGAGTAGGTAGAAGTGGTACATGCCATTGTCAAAGTCGATGACGGAACAAGTACCTGTACTCTCATCGTAGAATACATTGTCAGGTTCAAAGTCGTAATGCACCAAGCCATAGTTTCCTGTCTCCATCGGCAATGCGGCGAGTTCTGTCCGAACGGCTTGGAGTTCTTCAAGTGTAAATGGTGGAGCGTCATTTTCTTGCAACATGTTCTCTGTCCATTCCAATGCTTCAAGGTGCGTCCATTTCTTTATGTTCGGTACAAAGCGTGCGGAAAGCGAATGAAGCCTGCCAAGTGCCGCGCCGTACGCCCGCATGATTTCATCGGTGTAGCCAGTGTCCTCTATCTGTACTCCAGGAACCCGCTCGAAGGAGCTTGCGTAGTAGGTCCCCCATCGTGTGTCGAGCGTCAGAAGGATTTCCCCCGAGTGTGATTCGATGGGTACGAGAGCGGGATAGCCGCTGGCGTTGAGGTATTCGATGAACTCCAATTCGCCAAAAATATTCTTTTCAAGTTTTTCCTCTACCGGGGCCAACCTGAGGAAACATATCCTGCCGTTCTGTGAGAACGGATAGATGGCGTTGGATGAAATGCGGAACTTGGACAACAGTTCGTCAAGTCCCTCGGCATCGTGGTCCCAGTTCTCAAGAGCCTTTTTCGCTAGGTCGTAGTTTTCAAAAAGATGTTTGAATTTCAGCACGTCTTGTTTTCCTTCCCGATTCGGAATCACCTTGGAAATGATGCTATGGCGGCCGCTCGATACACGGGCGATGTCCCGCCGTATCATGAGGCAGATACTCCGCCGACCGACATAAGGCTGATGTAGGGCTAATGCTAGAGAGGGCGAAAGCACTCTCTGCTTCCGCCCTCTTGATCACTTACTGTAGAGTAGAATGGAAATGAATATAGAATTCTTCCTGACTCGTCTGGTATTTCTTCTCCAGCTTTTCAAAGCCTTCGTCAAAACGTTCCGCTTCTTGCTCGTCGATTTGCATGACGGGACTATCGTAATAGGTCCACTTTCTCCCGTCCAAAGCATTTGGCTTCAGCTCTTTTACCATCATCGCAGTCGGATATATTCCATTCTCAAGACAGACATTGTATTTTTTGCAGCTTTTGAAACCGCGGCTCACATAGTTGCTCGGATTTCCAAAAATCACGACAACGTCGTAGCCAAGCACGACCGCCTGTTCAAAAGAATGCTCTATCAGCATTTTCCCATAACCCATTCTCTGGTATTCCGGCAACATGCAGACAGGTCCGAAGGTCAGGACTTCTTTTTCTTTCCCGGACTCATCGACCAACCTTGCTTTTGTATACATGATATTTCCGATCACCTGATCGTCAATCTCAATCACAAAATCCAATTCTGGCAAAAAGTCTTTATGCTGACGCATGATATGAACCAGATAGTGTTCAACGCATCCTGGAGCATATAGGTTGTAAAAAGCCTTTCTTGTGATTTCCTCTACTGTCCTGTAGTCCGATTTTTCTTCATGCCGAATTTTGATTCGTTTCACGATTATTGCCTCCTAAAAGTAAAATTCAACCTTTCGGGAGGTTTGTGTGTAAGATTGTATGTACGCAAACCTCCCGGTCAGTACACAATCTCCGAAGTAATGTTGTTTTTCATATGGCGTCTCCTCAAGTAATATATTGTGTGAGCAATCTATCACAAAACCATGAATAAATCTACCCAGCGGATTTTTGACGACCACAAGAGCTCTTTCATCATCAAAGCAAAAAAAAACAGGTGGCTTCGGAGTATGTCCGATACCACCTGTCGGGGTTATCTCGTGAAAGGTTATTTCCCTTCGCTCTTGAGCAGGTCCCTGATTTCGGTGAGCAGGGCGATGTCGGCGGGCGGGGCGGGTGGTTCGGCAGGAGCCGCAGGTGCCTCTTCCTTCTTCCTGCGAAGTTTGTTGATGCCCTTGACCATCAGGAACACTACAAAGGCGATCAGCAGGAAATTGATGCACTTCTGGATAAACGCTCCGTAATTGAGCGTCACAGCGGCGGCGTCACCGACCGCGGGTGCGATGACCCATACAAGATCAGCGAAATTGATGCCACCGAGGACCAGACCGATCAGGGGCATGAGCAGGTCGTTGACCATGGACTGTACGATCGCTGTAAACGCACTTCCTACGATGATACCGACAGCCATATCCATTACGCTGCCACGAGAGATGAATTCCTTGAATTCAGCAAAAAACTTGCCTTTAGCCATTAATTGTTTCCTCCACGTCGTGTTTACTCAAATATATCAGCGTCGGTATGCTTTGATAAGGGGGTTGCCCCTTTAATTTTACGTAAAGAACAAATTAAAATAGTAAAGGGAGAGGATCGTGATGGGACACGGTGGGGAAAACCAATAGGACGCAGAAAAGTATCAGCGGCTAGGCACCGATGCAGGGAACTTCCGGCCTGGCCGATTGGATTCGGATGTTCGGCTCCCGCCGTTCAGAAGTCTGGAGATTCTTTGGTGACAGAGATCATCGAGGAAGTTGAAGAGGAACTGCGGCCTATTGTGTTTGATGGCACGGATTGGCCTATCGACTATGTCCGGATACGTCTGAAGGCAAAAAAAGCCACGGTTAGCATAATACGTTAACCATGGCTCATTCATCATCCAAGGAAAGATTTCCTCAATCTAAGGCTTTCTTCAAGACAGCCTTGCGAACGGTCTTTACTTCCGCTACAGCCTTTTTGGGCGTCACTTTTTTGTGCCTGATCAAGAAACACTTGTGGATTTTTTCGTCACGCTTGAAGTCATCACCGATAGTTTCCTTGGAGATATCTTCGATATCGAACTGCTCCTCAAGGCGCTCGTCAAGCTGGAACTTCCTGTAGTTGTTCGAGAAGATGAGCACGCCATCCTTTTCCAGATGCATCATGCAGGCTCTGACCAGCTTTACCTGGTCGCGGTCTACATCGAAACTACTGCGGCTTTTGCTATTGCTGAAAGTAGGAGGATCGCAGAAGATCATGTCGAACTTGTCATAGGTGTCGAAGAGCCACTGGATGCAGTCCTCTTTGTAGAAGAAATGGTTCATGCTGGTAAAGCCGTTGAATTCCATATTCTTCAAACCCCAGTCAAGATAGGTGCTGGAAGCATCTACGCTTACGGTACTGAGTGCGTTTCCTGCCGCCGCATGGACGGTCGCCGTACATGTATAGCAGAAGAGGTTGAGGAAGCGTTTTCCGTTGGACATCTCTTTGATCATCTTCCGTACCGGCCTATGGTCGAGGAAGATTCCCGTATCGAGGTAGTCGGTGAAGTTCACCATGAACTTCAATCCGTTCTCCCTCATGATGAAGAACCTGTTCGAGGTTCCGAGTTTCTCGTATTGGTTGAGACCCTTCTGCTGGGTACGCTGTTTGACGAAGATCATCTCGCGGTCGATGCCTGTGACCCGTTCAGTCGCGTCGACCAGCTCCTCCAGGCGTCTGGCGGCGTCTTCAGGATCAATGGAGGCCGGGGCCACGTATTCCTGGAGTGATATCCATCGGTTTTCGTAGAAGTCTATCGCAGCCGAATACTCGGGCATGTCTGCGTCGTAGATACGGTAGCTGGACACTTTCTGCTCTTCCATCAGGGGCTTGAGCGCGGCGAGGTTCTTCTTGAGCCTGTTCGCAGCCATTTCAGCACCGGGGGTAAGCGGTCGTGCCAGCCGTTCCCGGCGTTTCTGCTCCGCCTTGGCGATCATTTCCGCCCGTTCCTCTTCGGTGAATACATAGTAATGTGCGACCTGGCAGGAGAGCCCCCCGTTGAACAAGGTGTTCGTCCTGTTCGGCTTCATGTCTACGTAGGAAAGCAGTTGCTGGTCTCCGCACAGGATGGCGACCCTCCAGCCTGTGAACAGGCTGTTGAACTGTCGTCCCATGGCAATGTAGAGGGATTCAACGCTTTCACCCTCCATCCGTATTCCATAGGGGGGATCGGTAACGATATAGCCCCGCTCCGCTGGAACATCCTCCGCTGTGATCGTCTTGATGTCATGCTGGGCGAACTCTATGAAGTTCTCTACACCGGCGGCCTCCGCATTGACTCTCGCGATATTCACAGCCTCCGGATCCTTGTCCCAGGCATAGATGTGGACATTGCGTTTTCTTCCGGCTTCTTGCCGGGCTATCGCCTCATCCAGGATGTCTTCCCAGATATCAGGGTCATGGATCGGCAACCGGAAGAATGCGAATTTGCTCGTGTTGAGCAACCCGGGAGCGGTATCGGTCGCCATCCAGGCGGCTTCGATACAGATCGTCCCGGAACCGCAGAGCGGATCAAGCAATGGTTCGGGTCCGGTTTCGCTGATCAGCGATTTGTACCAGTCCGAACGGTAGAGCAGGGCGGAAGCAAGATACTCGGTGAGGATCGCTTCTGTCTGCATCTTTCTGTATCCTCTCTTGTGGAGGGACTTTCCAGAGAAGTCCACGTACCAGACCACCCGTTCGCCATCTATGTGGATATGGAATATGATTTCAGGTTTTTCCTTGTCAACGTCCGGTCGCTGGTCTTCGTAATGCTCCCGGATACGGTCTACGATCGCATCCTTGACCCGGAGCGCCGCGAAGTGGGAGTTTTTCAGCCACCTACAGTTCGTGACCGTTTCAGAGACGGCGAATGTGGTTTCCGGCGTGAGCCAGTTCTCCCAAGGGATCTGGATGGAGGATTCGTACAGTTCATCGGTACTGGTGACGACCTCATCCTGGAACAACGCAAGCATCACCCGTGTGGCCGTCCTCGACCAAAGGCAGAAACGGTATGCGGTCGCGAGGTCCGCCTCGAACTCGACGCCGCCTCCCGTGACATAGACGTCCGTAGAGCCCGCTTGGCGGGCCTCCATTTCTACGAGATCGTTCTGATTGGCAGAAGCCGTAGCGTAAAATATCATCTTCTCTCCCTATTTTGTAAACCAGTAATTATTTTTCGGTATGATGTCCTGATTCGAACAAAGCCTGCAATTCTTCTTTATTGAAGTCGTATATCGTGCCACAGTTGAAGCATTCAAGCTGCAACGGGAACGGTCCTTCCTCCATGATGTTCCGCTTCTCTTTTTCAGGCAAGCCTGAAAGGTAGCCTTCGAAATGTTCTCTGCTGCAAGGACACGAAAAACCGATACCCAGATGGGCTAGGTGTTCAGGTTTTTCGGTCGCGAACTCCTGGAGCACATACTCCTTGATCGTAGTTCCTCCCGCAAGCGTCCTACCGAGGGGGGCGAGCTTCGGAGCCAGTTCCTGCAACCGCTCGAGGACATCGTCGGGACATCCAGGCATGGCCTGGAGGAACAATCCGCCCGCACCCGCTACGCGCCCTTCCTTGTCGAACTGAATGCTCAGGGAAAAGAGGCTGGGGGTCTGTTCTGATTGCTGGTAATACACCGCGAGGTCCTGAGCGAGATTTCCGTATTGGAGCATGACCTGTCCGGTGAACGGTTGGCTGCTGCCTTCGATCAACTTCGTGATGGTGAGGAAGCCCGGGCCGTAGAACATGGAGAGGTCGAAATTCTCCAGGGGTTTGTCCACCGGGATCGGGACGTTCTTCAGATATCCGCGTACCGCGCCGCAAGCCCAGGCTTCGACATATACGCCGCCGATGGGGCCGCCGCACTCGATGGTGAGCTGGATCCTGTCGTTGCCTTTCACGGTCGATGAAAGGAGCCCCGCCGCGATATAGGCCTGACCGAGGACGACGGTCTCCAGAATCCCCAGGCCGTGGTTTGCCCTCATCTGGTTGACCATGTGGGTTCCCTGTAAGGCTGTCAGACGGATCTTGCCGTCATCCAAAAGAAATACCTCCCTACCGTCGTCGGGCAAGGAGGCGAGATGGTCTACTAATGTTTGATCTTCGATTTTTTTGCGAAACACCTTTGTCTCCGTCGGTAGCGACAACTGCCCGGTATCATCCCGTCACAGCGCCCAGCGGCTTAATCTACGCCCACATGGCGTCGCTACCTGTTCTTCGTATATGCGTTTCCTGACTACGGAACAAGGACGACACGATATCGCATCGCCCCCTTGTCCGCCGTGTCATGAAACATTGGCTAGGTGTAGATTAGACAATGACTTCGTTTTTGGCAATAGTTTCGAACTCCGATCCTTCGATTACTTCTTTTTCAAGGAGCTTTACGGTGATTTTTTCCAATGCCTCACGATTTTTTACAAGTTTTCCTTTGACGATCTCGTACCGCTCGTTGACGATCCTGGCCGTTTCGGTATCGATGTATTCCTGAGCCTTCTCCGAATACTCCCTCGATCCCGCGATTCCGGCGATACCGCTTTGCGCACTGGGCAACGTGATGTTCCTGTACTGGTCGCTCATGCCGAATTCGGTGATCATCCTGCGGACCAGGTCGCTTGCCCGGCTGATATCGTTGCCGGCTCCGGTCGATATCTCTCCGAACACGACCTCTTCGGCAGCACGACCGCCGAGCAGGGTGTCGATGTTTCCAAGCAGTTCGCTTTGCGACAACAGGAACCGGTCCTCGGTCGGATACTGGAGCGTATAGCCCAAGGCTCCCATGCCCCTGGGGATGATCGATATCTTCGATACCGGTTGCGCCCCGGGAGTCATGAAGGCGGTCAAGGCATGGCCTGTCTCATGATAGGCGACCTTCTTCCGCTCGTCTTCGGTGAGGATCCTGCTCTTGCGCTGGAGTCCTGCGACGGATTTCTCTATGGCTTCCTCAAGGTCGGTCTGCTTGACTTTCTTTCGTCCGGCACGGACTGCCATCAACGCCGCTTCGTTGGCTATGTTCGCCAGGTCCGCACCTGCGAGCCCCGCGGCCGCCTGGGCGATCTTCCTCAGGTCGACGTCCGGCGCAAGCTTGATGTTCTTGGTATGGATCTTGAGAATCTCCTCACGTCCGTCAAGGTCAGGTTTGTCGATCAATACCTGTCGGTCGAAACGGCCGGGGCGAAGCAGGGCGGGATCGAGGATCTCAGGTCTGTTCGTTGCCGCGAGGATGATGACTCCGGTACGGGAGTCGAATCCGTCCATCTCCACCAGCAGCTGGTTGAGGGTCTGTTCCCGTTCGTCGTTGCCACCGATGCCCGCGGATACGCGTGAGCGGCCTATCGCGTCGATTTCATCGATGAAGATAATACAGGGGGAGTTCTCCCGGGCCTGTCTGAACAGGTCCCTGACCCGCGCCGCACCGACGCCCACGAACATCTCCACGAAGTCCGCGCCGCTCATCTTGAAGAACGGGACGCCGGCTTCTCCTGCCACCGCTTTCGCAAGCAAGGTCTTGCCTGTTCCGGGAGGTCCTACCAACAGGACCCCCTTGGGGATCTTGCCGCCGATCTCGGTATATTTGTCCGGGTGCTTGAGGAAGTCCACGACTTCTTCGAGTTCATATTTGCTTTCGTCTGCTCCCGCCACGTCGGAGAACCGTACTCCTGTATCACCTTCCGCTACAATCTTCGCCTTGTTCTGGTTGAACGAGAGGACGCCCTGTCCTCCTCCTTGTCCCATCTTCGCGAACAGGAATCTCCACAGGAGGAAGAAGAGGGCGAAGGGGAGTATCCAGCTGAGCAACGTGGAGATCAGGCCTGGTCGTGCCGGCGCCGTGGCATAATATTCCACACCCATTTCATCCAATAGCGGGATCAGTGAAGGATCATCCAGCGAATAGGTGGAATAGGCCATGGCGACAGGGGCCGTGGAACCTGATGTATTGTTTTGGTTGGTGGTATTGCCGCTGAACAATGAGCTGCGGAAGTCGTCCGTGGCCTGCCCCCTCGTATACGTGTATCCGACATACTGGTCGCTTTCTATCGCCACCCGTTTGATCGTGCCGTTCTTGATCAGGCTCTTGAACTGGTTGTAGTCCACGGAGGTCACATTGCTGCTTTGTGAGAAAAAGAAGCTGTTGATCAGCATCAACGCCATGAGGATGACGAAGAAATACCAGAAGGAGAACTTGAACTTTTTTTTCGTGCCGGGATCTACTCCGTTGCCTCTATGGATGCCAGGTTCTTCAGTGAACTTGTTTTTTTTCTTATCATCCTGTCCGTTTTGGGATGCGTATTGACGGTCGAGGTTGTCGGCGTCGTTCGGTTTGTTTTCGGTTGCCATGTTTCTCCCTTGTCGTCCGTCTGATGATGGACTTCCTCCGAGTATGGGATTTCGGGGAGGATAGGGAAAATATACTCATAGCGGTGGCAATCGACAATAAATAATACGGGCTGTTGCACGGGTATGGTGGTGCTTGTGCGGTAGACGTGTCACATTCGGGGTAGACCTGTCCTGAGAACTGTCCCTGTGGCGGGCAGGCATGCCTATATCCGACCAGTCCTGTCCATAGACTAGCGTACTTGCAGGCGGATGTACCTATTTCGCTGGGGGCCCTTTCCTCGCCACTGTATAAACCATATTCAGAAAAAAACATGGTTCAGGCATAGCCGCTGATAGCATTTCACAGTATATTGTGCAATAATTGCACAGTGTGCGAGTTTTTCCTGCGGGATTTGGTATCGGCAGAGAGGATCGATGATTCCTGTGTGCAAAAATATACCAGCCCATGGGTAGATATTGCCCGACTGATAGCCTGCAATTATGAAGATTGTGTGTATTTTGTGATTTTTCTTCACACTTCGATTGCTGTTGGCATGTGTTTTGCACATCATGAGGTACGTATAATGAGGGGAAAATTTATGAATAGATCACCAAAACGCCGATGCATAGGGCTCCTGCTTGTAGCCTGCTGTGCGTTGACTCCGCTGTTCGCGGTCGAACTTGATCAGCTGATGTCCATGGCGAAGGAGCGAAGCCCGCAGATGCAGGCCTATCTGCTCACCCGTCAAAACAGTGAAATCACCAACACGTTGACAGATACGAAGGATTCCCTGGGAATCGCGATAGCTACGGGGAATACGACTGTGGGATATACACAACCTACGACGATAGCGGGTCAGCCCCAGTCCGGCTTCATCTCCACATCCGCCAATCCGTCGGTCACCTTCACCCTGCCCAACGATGGCAAGACGAAGATTTCGGTTGGCTCCGGTGCCGGTGTGAATTTTCTTGATAACGGGGCTCGAACTTATTCCCTCGATCCTTCCGTCGGCGCCTCACATACGTTCACCTTCGGCGAGACCGGCGACGCCCGTTCCGACCTGCTCTATTCCCAGAACGTGCTGTTGTCCAGCCAGACCTACTCGAACAACGTGTTGAGCTTCGAGAACCAGGTCTACCAGAAGATATCCTCGATCCTGACGTTGGAACAGCAGCTTCGCACGACCCAGAAGAATATCGACGACCTGCGGACCACGATGGACAACGCCCTCAAGCTGGGGACGACCACAAAGGATTCCGTGACCTATCGGAATCAGGAGATACAGTTGGAATCGTATCAGAACAGTCTGGACAACCTCAAGCTGACCTATGACTACAACCTCGACCAGTACAAGGTGCTGACCGGACTCAGTTATGAACCTGTGACCGGTATCCGCGAGGTCTCCTTGAACTTCACCCCGTTGTCCGCCGGAAATACCGCGGTGGTCCTCAAGCAGCTCACCTTGCAGGTTGCGGAAGAGGATCTGAAGATAGAGAAGGCGAAGCAGACCAATACGACGCTGGGTGTCAACGGCTCCATCGGAGTACCTGTCACAAGAAAGAGTGGGGTGAACTCCTATTCAATCAACGGTTCCGCCGGTGCGACGGTATCCGGGTCGAATTTCTCCGTATCAGCCTCCACAAAGATGGATTATTCCATCACCAATGATACATTCACTCCGTCCGTCACGGTAGCGGGTTCATGGAACAACAACGCCAGCAAGACTACCGACACCTTGAAACTTCAGCAGTTGGAGAACAAAGCTCTACTTGCACAGCTCGACTACAACGACGCCTTGCTCGCCTACCAGTCCAGCGCGATATCGTTGCAGAACGAGGTTCAGAACTGGAACCTCTCCATGGCGCAGCAGAAGAATCTGATAGAATATCACAAACAGGTACTGGCACAGAAGGAGACCCTGCTTGAAAAGGGGCTGGGCAAGCAGACTGAAGTCGACGCCGCCAAGTTCACGATTGAACAGGATCAATATGATTGGGACAAACTGTTGCTGGACGGACTGGTGTTGGAAAACAAGATCCGCATGATCCAGCTATAAAACCAAGGAGCAGATGAAAGACTATGGCTAAGAATAAAGAGAAAAACAACGCGCCTATTTCCACCGAGGATCAGGTCCGCAGTACTTTGCGCCGCCGCATGGCTCGCAAACGGGTGAAAAATATCGTTGTCTGGATCATCGTGATCGCCGTGATCATCGGGGGCTATTCCCTCTATAATTTCTATAAGCAGAACGGACGGATGCCTTGGTCGCCCGCAAGACAGGTCCTTTCGGGGGATACGACGGTCGAGGAGAAGGTCTATGAAAGTACGTACAACACCACCATCGACCTCTCCGGCTATGTCGCTCCGTTCGATGAACAGAAGGTGAACTTCCGTTCTACCGGCGCTATCACCGGGGTGTACGTAGAGGAAGGGCAGCCGGTCAAGAAGGGTGATCTGCTCGTGACGATCGACGATACCAGCCAGCAGTATGCGTTGGCCAACTTTGAGGCGCAGATCGAACAGGCGGAGATCGAGGGCAGCGCCCGTTCCCTGCGGTTGTTGCAGCTCCAGAAGAAGACCGCCGAGAACAACCTGGACTACACCCGGTCATACGCCAATTTTGACGGCGTGGTAGCTTCCGTCTCTGTTTCTGTCGGCGACTACTTCGAGGCCGGTTCCTCGGCCATGACGGTCATCGACCGCAGCAAGCTCAAGGCGACGGTCGAGATCGATGAGATCGACATGCAGTATGTTCAGCTTGGGCAGAAGGCCGAACTGACGTTTGATGCCCTGCCGGGCGTGGTTGTACCAGCTGTCGTGTCGTATATCCCCATGATAGGCCGCTATACGAACCAGGGCATCGGTGTCATGGATGTTGAGATCACTATCGACGATCCCCCCGTGGGACTCGCCCCTGGCTATACCTTCGAAGGTACGATCAATGTTGAAGGCGAGATAACGATGGTCCTCGTCCCCCAGTCCGCGGTCACCACCCGCAGAGGTGTCAGCACCGTTGAGAAGAAGATGCCCGATGGATCTACCAGGACCACCACCGTTACGATCAAATACCTCGGTGAGGGGATCTGCCAGATCCTTGGCGGTGACCTGAAGGTCGGTGATACGGTCGTCGTCAGAAAATCCATGCTCCCGTCTGACACCGCTTCCTCCATGATGGTTTCCGTTGGTGGCGGTGGTGGGGCTGCGAGTGGACCCGGCCCTCGGTAGGAGAGAGCGGAAATGAGTGAAAGTACAATGGGTACCTTGCAGTCCCGATCATACGCGGCCCAGTCTGACGGCACCATAGTGGTGCCGGGGGTGGAGCAGCCTCATGTGGGCAAAGCGGTCATCACGCTGAGGGACATCAAACGATATTTTATCGTAGGCGATTTCGTCGTCAAGGCGTTGGACGGGGTATCCCTGGATATCCTGAAAGGCGATTTCACGGCGATCATGGGGCCGTCCGGATCGGGCAAATCGACCATGATGAACCTGATCGGCTGTCTCGATACGCCGACCAGTGGAGACATTCGGATAGATGGCGAAGATACTTCGGGTCTGAACGAGGCGGAGCTCGCGTTCATCCGTAACCAGAAGGTCGGTTTCGTGTTCCAGCAGTTCAACCTACTGGGCAAGCTGACCGCGCTGGAGAATGTCATCACCCCTCTGTTGTATGCGGGAGTGTCGGTGAGGGACCGGAGGGAACGGGCCGTCACGGCTTTGGAGCGCGTCGGACTGGCGGACCGGATGAAACACCGTCCGAATGAACTGTCCGGTGGACAGAAACAGCGAGTAGCCATCGCCCGTGCCTTGGTGAACAATCCTGCGATCCTGCTGGCCGATGAACCTACCGGTGCATTGGATTCGAATACCGGCAACCAGATCATGGAACTGTTCGAGGAACTGAACAGCGAAGGACGTACCGTCGTCATCGTCACCCATGACCGGGAACTGGGGATGCGTTGTCCCCGACAGGTACGAATACGCGACGGAAGGTTGGAGGAGTAGCATGTTCATAGAGAATATCAAGCTGGCGTTCGCCGCTATGCGCGGCAACAAGCTGCGGACCGTGCTCTCCCTGTTGGGAATCATTATCGGCGTAGGTTCCGTCGTCGCCATCCTGACCCTCGGTCAGAGCGCTACGGAAAGCATCACCGATTCGATCTCCTCCGGCGGCCTGAACATGGTCTCCATCTATCCCGTGTCGAACCAGAAGACCACGGCGGTGTTCACCGAGGACTTCGGCGATACGCTGATGCGCAATGTCGAGGGGATAGGGTCGGTATTGCCTCAGGTGAACAGCAACGCCTATGTCCGTAACGGGCAGGATCGGATGAACGTGACCGTCAACGGTGTCCTTTCGACCTATGCCGACGTTCAGAACTATGAGCCGGAAGAGGGCGAGTTCTTCAGCAGCATGGATAACATCAACCGCCGGCAGGTGATCGTGCTCGGTTCCAAGGTCGCCGAAGAGCTGTTCCCCTATGGGGATGCGGTAGGTCAGTATGTCAGTCTGTTCCGCACCCAGGCGAAGAGCTATCTGGTGGTCGGCGTCATGAAGGCCAAGGACGCTTCGTTCAGCGGTTCGTATGATTCGAGCGTATACATTCCATACAACACCTATCAGCAGCGGTTCCGCCGTACCAATACGGTAGGGTCCTATGTCGTGCAGGTCAATGATGACGCCGATACCATCGCAGTGTCGGACAACATCACCCTGTATCTCGACAATCTGGTGGGATCCGACGCCTACGGGATCTTCTCGCCCGCCACGCTGGCGGAGATGGCCCAGCAGATCACCGGGACGTTCAGTTCCTTCCTCGCGGCTATCGCGGCGATATCCTTGCTGGTCGGTGGAATCGGCATCATGAACATCATGCTGGTGTCGGTCGCGGAACGTACGAAGGAGATCGGAATCCGTAAGGCTCTTGGAGCTTCCCCCTCTACGATCAGGGGGCAGTTCTTGACTGAGGCGATCACCCTGACGCTGATAGGCGGCGTGCTGGGCATCGTCCTTGGATCGGGTCTCAGCATCGCCTTGACGAATCTCGTCGGATGGTCGTTGCACCTGTCCTATTTCTCGTTCGTGTTCGCCATGGGCTTCTCGATGTGCGTAGGTGTCTTCTTTGGATGGTATCCTGCCATGAAGGCTTCGAAGCTCGATCCGATTGAAGCGCTGAACTACGAATAACGCAGGGTTCCATATTTCATTGCTGACAATACAAGGGAAGGAAGATATCGATTGTGAAAAAGAGGGAAATGAAACGGAGGTGGTCGATCGCCGACGGCAAGGAGCCGATATTCGTTATTTCGGGTCTCGTGTTCGCGTTTCTGCTTCTTATCTGTCTGGTGCTGTTCCTATCGTACAACATCATCGAGACGGAGAACAAAAATATCCAGTTGGCCGCTGAACGTGCGTTCAACTCGGTATATATCACGCTGTCGACGATGACCGGCGGGTCTTCATATGCCAATACCGCGTTCGATACGTATGCCATCTCCAAAGCGACACGGGTCATGCAGGAGGAGGGGGTGAAGGCGATAGGGATATACGAGGACAACGGAAGGTTCAGCTTTGGGTTGGGTTCCGCACCATATGCCCTCTCGCTGGAGCATCTGAACATTCTCCGTGACCATGGTGATGATACGCAGTCCGGCATTCTGACCTACAACAAGGAGACGGGAATGATCGAATATCTCCGTTTCTCCCGTCAGATCCTGCTCGATATCGGAACATTCAGTTTTTCCGACAACAGTCTGGTCAGCAATCCGGTCGATTTCCCGAATATCCTCTACATTCTGTTCGATGGTCAGGCATTCCAACGACGTCTGACCATGGTCAAGGCCTTTTCGTTCTTCACGATCATGGCGATCGGGGTGTTTTTCCTGATGGTTGTGAACATCTATCAGAACAACAGACAGTACCGAGTGACCTTGGCGAAGCAGGAGAGTCTTGTGAATCTCGGACAGGCGGCCCGGACGTTGACCCATGAAATCAAGAATCCGTTGAGTGCCATCACCATCCAGATAGCATTGCTGAAGAAGATGCTGCCGCCGGAACACAAAGAAGACCTTCAGGTCGTGGACCTCGAGGTGCAGCGGTTGATCCAGCTTACCAACAAGGTCAGTGATTTCCTGCGCAATCCTCTGGGTACACCGGAGACAGTGGATCTGCCGCCGTTCATTGAGACGATCTCCCAGCGGTTCTCGATACCTGTGACCTTTATCCCTGGGAGCCTGGATCATGTGACCATCGACTTCGACACCGACCGTGCCCGTTCCGTGTTCGAGAATCTGCTCAAGAACGCGATGGAGAGCTGCCAAGGGCGAGATCCATTGGTTGAAGTCGAGATCACTTTGGACAAACGGGATCATGTCCATGTCTATGTGCGCGATCGTGGCGATGGCATTCCAGAGGGTGGCGAAAAGAAGATCTTCGATCCGTTTTTTACGACGAAGATCCATGGTTCCGGCATAGGCTTGTCCATTTCCCGGCAGTTTGTAAAAGCGCGTGGCGGCAATATCAAGCTCTACCCGCGGGAGGGCGGGGGTACTGTGGCCGAGGTCGTTCTCCCCAGGTCTTTGCATAGACTGAAGGACTAGACAGGAGCGCGGCGCCGCATCGACCGTACAGACCGTATAGAAGAGAAAAAGGAATGAAGTATGAAGATATTGATTGTTGATGACGAACCGAACATCAGAGAACTCATGAGGAAGTATCTTGGTCTTGAAGGGATCGACAGCGATGGAGCGGAGAACGGATTCTCCGCGCAGCGTCTGCTGAAAGAGACTCCCTACGATGCCTGTCTGGTCGATTTGAAGATGCCGGGGATGGATGGTTTGCAGCTGATCATGTGGTTGCGTCAGGAGGGCTTCCGTATGCCCGTCATCATGATTTCCGCCCATGGCGAGATCAACGACGCCGTTTCCGCTTTGAAGGAAGGGGCCCAGGACTATATCGTGAAACCGTTTGATCCTGAGGAGCTGACCATCAGGCTGAAGAAGCTGGTCGAGGCCCAGAACCTGCGCAATCTGGTTGAATCGGAGTCCCGTGCCAATGAAGATGGCGGGCAGAGCGGTTTCATCGGGGATTCCCTGCCGATCAGAAAGATCAAGGAAGTGATCAGCCGCATAGCCGATAGTCCCGCGACGGTGTTGATCACCGGTGAAAGCGGTACAGGCAAGGAGGTCGTCGCCCGGGCGATCCATGCTTCTTCGTTGTTGAAGGATGGCCCTTTCGTCGCGATCAATATCGGTGGTGTACCTGAGAATCTGTTGGAGAGCGAGTTGTTCGGATATGAGAAGGGCGCTTTCACCGGTGCTACGAGCCGCAAGCCGGGCATGTTCGAACTCGCTTCGGGAGGGACCTTGTTCCTCGATGAGATAGGTGATATGCCTCTGTCCCTTCAAGTGAAGATCCTTCGTGTATTGCAGGACCACAAGATCACCCGGTTGGGTGGAACGACTCCGATTCCTATCAACGCAAGGATCATCGCGGCGACCAACAAGAATCTGGAGGACATGGTCCGTCAGGGGAAGTTCCGGGAGGATCTTTTCTATCGGCTGAACGTCGTGCGCATTGAGATTCCGCCGTTGAGGGACCGCAAGGATGATATCCCGACGCTTGTAGCGGGCATCATCCGCCGTTTGAACCGCCAGATGGGGCACAAGATCGAGGGGCTGTCCCCCGATGCCTTGGAGCTGCTCAAGCATCATAATTTCTACGGCAATGTCCGCGAGCTGGAAAACATTCTGGAACGGGCTGTCATTTTCGCCGATGGTTCGCTGATCCGGGCCGATGACTTGGACCTGAGGGGTAGCGTTTCCCGTCCGGATAGTCAGTCATCTACGAATGTCGTCTACGCTGACTCCGCATCCAGTGACGCCCGCAGTCTCAAGGAGATGGAGGAGGATGCGATCATCCGGGCTCTGCATCGCTGGGAGGGGAACAGGACCCGTGCCGCGGAGGAACTCGGGATCAGCCGCCGTACCTTGATCAACAAGATCGCTGAATACGAGCTCGACTTGTAGATTTTGGGGGGAGGATTTTCCCTGTTATGCCAGGCCGCCGGTTTCCGACTGCCAGATACTGATAGTGCGGGAGCTGATCCTTGCGCTATCGGTTTTTTTGTGGTGACGAGTAGGAGTCGGCGTCAGGGTGGGCGTATGACGTAGAGGTGGAGATACGCCTGACATAGACCCACACAGAGACCCAGATATAGGGACATAGGGAGATACGCCTGACATAGACCCGGACATAGACCCAGAGATAGGGACATAAGGACATACGCCTGACATAGACCCAGACAGAGAAACGCACTTACAGCCATCTCGCTGACATATGGGCACATGGATGACTTGCTGAACCTTTGCTGGTGACGTAGCTGTAGATTTCAACTGTTACCAGTCGAATCAGCAAAAATACGTAAAAAAGTACTGCAAAAACACGTAAAAATAATCAGCAAAAACACGTAAAAAATTGTATTCCATTGGTGGAAAATACGCTATAGTATGTGTATGTATGGAATTCAGTTTTCCATACGGAGGAACCTGCAATGTACTTACCAAGATTGATAGACACAATTATTCCGGACTATCTGGAGGCTTTCGGTGCTATTAGTATTCGTGGGCCAAAATGGTGTGGAAAGACAACCACTGCTTCTATGTTTTCGAAAAGCATGATTCAACTGCAAAGTTCCTCATATACGATGGACGATTTAAAAAATCCCGAGTTGATCATTCCTGTCGCATTGAGTGGTGAGCATCCACGTCTTATTGATGAATGGCAGACGCTGCCAGGTATCTGGGATGCAGTCAGAACAAAAATTGATACTGATCGTTTAAAAGGCGGATATATATTGACTGGTTCCGCAGTACCTGCTGATGACGGCTATTTTCATAGCGGAATCGGGCGAATAGCAAGGTTGACCATGTATCCGATGAGCCTTTTCGAATCGCAAGATTCCAATGGGCAAATATCACTGATGGATTTGTTCAACGGAAAGACAGACTTTTCTGGTAACGTTTCCACACTATCCATCGCCCAACTTGCGTATGTCATTTGTCGTGGTGGATGGCCAAATACAACGGAACTCAAAGAACATCTCGCGTTATTGACTGCCCAGGAATATTACGCAGGGCTTTGCGAAAGTGATGTTTCCCGGGTGGATGGAGTCAAACGTAATCCTGAAAGAGTCGATGCAGTTCTTCGGTCTTATGCACGTAATATATCAACCTTTGCCACGAAGGAACTGATATATCAAGATGTATTGGCAAATGATGTTACATTGTCTCTGAGTACTTTGAATAATTATATTGATGTGCTGACAAGATTATATGTCATCGAAGATATTCCTGCATGGAATCCCAATGTGCGATCAAAAACCTCAATGCGTTCAGGGAACAAAAGAGGGTTTGTAGACCCCTCTCTCGCAGTTGCCGCTTTAGGGCTCAATCCAGACTCTCTCATGGCACAATTGCGATATTTTGGTTTTCTCTTTGAGTCCCTTTGTATTCGTGACCTTCGTATTTATGCAATGTGCAATGATGGCCGAATTTCTTACTATCATGATAGGAATAATCTAGAATGTGATGTGGTTATCCACCTTCGTGATGGTCGGTATGGCCTCATTGAAATTAAACTTGGTAGTGGTCAGATAGAGGATGGCGCCAGAAATTTGACACGGTTGCGAACCCTTTTGATAGATAATGGATTCGAGCCTCCAACGTTCATGATGGTACTGACCGGGGGCCAGTTCGCCTATGAACGTGAGGATGGTGTGTTGGTCGTGCCTATCGGGTGTCTACGGAATTAGCTTCCATCCATGCCAGAGAATCATTCTATCTGTTGACTGGAAAGGACGCTCCCCGTACACTGATTCTGCCAGAGCCAGGAAACGTTTCTTCTATCAGGCTTTGACATGAAGGAGTCTATTGAAATGCAGACATTGCCGCGTTGGGACATCACCCCCATCTACCCCGGAATCAAAAGTGACGAATTTCTCTCCGACCTCGCCCATATGGGTGAGCTTGCCGCTCAGCTTGACGTGTCGCTGGATGATGAATCCTCCCGTAAGGGCGACCTGACGAAATGGTTCTCAGAGGTCCTGACGATCTATCAGGACATGCTCGACCATCTGGAGACGCTGAACGCCTATGCCAGCGCCGTGCTTACCACCGATACAGCGAATGTCGATGCCATGAACGGCTTGAACAAGGTCGAAGCGGCCGCTTTGCAGGTGCTGGCGGTGGACGTGAAGCTCCTCAATGCCTTGGCTGGTGAACAGGAGGGTATAGCGCGTTTGCTCAACACCGATGAACGTTTCAAACCGTATGCCTATGTGGTCAATGAATTGTTCAAAGCTCAGAAACACCAGATGACGCCCGCGGAAGAGGCGTTGGCCGCCGATCTCAACAGAAGTGGCACCGATGCCTGGAGCCGGTTGCAGGAAGCCGTATCCTCGTCCGCCACCGCCGTGTGGGATGAATCTACAGGTGAGCGCAAGACGGTGATCCAGCTGCGTGCCATGGCTACCGATGCCGACCGTTCGGTCAGGGAGAAGGCGTATCATAAGGAACTTGAAGTCTGGAAAGAACATGAAGTCGATATGGCCTATTCTCTGTGCGGCGTAAAGGGGACGACCATCACCCTTGACGGACGTCGTGGCTGGGCAGATCCGTTGGACCGCTCCATTTCGCAGGCCCGTATCGACAGAACCGTTCTCGACGCTCTGATACATACGCTGGAAAAAAGCCTGCCGATGTTCCGCAGGTTCCTCAGAGCCAAGGCCAGACTGCTTGGCGTGGAGCGTTGTGCGTTCTATGATCTGTTCGCTCCTGTGGGGACTTCCACGAAGAAATGGACGTTCGAGGAGGCGAGGGAGTTCATCATCCGTCAGTTCTCGGCGTTCAGCCCTGCGATGGGCGCGTTCGCGAAATCTGCGTTCGACCGGAACTGGATCGACGCGGAACCGCGGCCGGGCAAGGTCGGAGGGGCGTATGATACTGCGTTCCCGCTTCGCAAGCAGAGCCGTATCCTTTCCAACTTCGACTATAGTTTCTCTGGTGTCTCGACGTTGGCCCATGAACTTGGTCACGCCTATCATGACAGCGTCGTGCTCGGATACCCCTCATTGCTCAGGACCTATCCCATGACTTTGGCTGAGACGGCGTCGATCTTCAGTGAGTTCATCGTGTTCCAAGGTGCGTTGGCGGATAGTGACGAGACAGGCAAGATCACCTTGATAGAACATTTCATACAGGACGCCTGCCAGGTCTGTGTCGATATCCTCTGCCGTTTCTATTTTGAACGTGCTGTGTTCGCCCGCCGGAAGGAGGGGGATATCATGGCCGATGAATTCTGCTCGATGATGCTTGACTGCCAGAAAAAGACTTATGGCGACGGACTCGATCCCGAAGCTTTGCATCCGTACATGTGGGCGGTCAAGGGACACTACTACAGTAGCGACCTCTCTTTCTACAATTATCCGTATGCGTTCGGACAACTGTTCGGGCTTGGGCTCTTTTCCCGAAGCAAAGGCGATGCTTCCTTCCCGGAAAACTATGTGAAGCTGCTACGGAAGACAGGAAGCGATAGCGCGGTGAACGTGGCGGCTACCGCCGGTTGCGATATCACCAGCGAAGCTTTCTGGCAGGAGGGAATCGATATCATCACTTCCTACTGCGATCAATTCTGTGCTTTGGCCGAAGCTCAGGGGCGGTGATGGATCGTTTCGATATCCGTGTGCGGAAACTGGTCCAAGGGGGTGATGGGTTCGCCCTCGCTCCCGATGGCCGGGCTGTGTTCATTGAAGGTGCTCTCTCCGATGAACTGGTCTCCTGCAAGGTGATTCAGGAGAAGAAAAGCTTTCTGCGTGCGGAACTCCTAGAAGTACTGGAACCCTCCCCTGATCGGGTCGTCCCCATCTGTCCCCATTACGGGGTCTGCGGGGGGTGCAATCTCATGCATCTGGCTTCCTCCGCCCAGGCTTCCGTCAAACGATCCATCGTCTTGGAAAACCTGAAACGCATCGGGGGATTGTCGTTTGATGATGGCCTAATTGTCGAAGAGGGTGCAGAAAATAACAGTGATAATCGCTATTGGGGATATCGAAGCAGGGTCAGGTTTCATGTTGATATCCAGTCGAAGGCGGTGGGTTTCCTTGGAGCGAAGAGCAATGCCTTGGTCGATATACGGCACTGTCCCGTATTGGTCCCCCCGCTGGACGTTTTGTTGGATGAGCGACCGGATCCGCTTGTACGACAGGTCTTGGACCTGCCTGCCGTTTCTGGTCGTAGTCAGTGTCGCAGCTCACGAAAGGGCTCTGTCGCCCGGTATGCCGAGATACCGGTCCTTGCCGGTGATACAGCGCTGTCGTTTGGCCCGGAGAGTGTTCAAGTGACGGTTGCCGGGCATGTGTTCCATGTCGATTCCTCTGTGTTCTTCCAATCCAACCGTTTTGTGTTGCCTGAACTGATCTCGTTTGTCACCAAGCAGGTGGTTGGGCCCCGTGTCATGGACCTGTATGCCGGGGTGGGTACGTTCAGCGCATTCCTTGAACCGATGGGCTTTGATGTTGTCGCGGTTGAACGGGACCCCCGTTGCCTTGAACTTGCCCGTCGCAACCTCTCCCGCACCGGTTTCTTTACCGGCGACGTGAAACATTGGGGTGCGGGGAGGCATATGACGGTGGATACCGTGGTAGTCGATCCTCCACGTGTCGGCTTGGATTCCGGCGTCCCGGAGATGATCGCATCCTGGCATCCCCAAAGGATCGTCTATGTCTCTTGTGATAGCGTCACGCTTGCCCGAGACTTGCAGAGATTCGTACAACAGGGGTATATTCCAAATAGCGTGAAAGTGTTTGATTTCTATCCGCAGACGTTCCATCAGGAAACCGTTCTGGTATTGGATAGAAAATAGAAGTCTCGCAGGCGCGGGATGGAACAAGCGAGGATTGAGATGAAAGATGGCTTTGTAAGCTGTGCGGCGGTTTCTCCGAGTATCAAGGTCGCGGATTGTACCTACAATGGATCTCAGATCATGAAGGCTATCGACGCCGCTTGCGACAAGCAGGTGCGTCTGCTCGTATTTCCAGAACTTGCCGTAACCGGATACACCTGCGCCGACCTGTTCCTGCAACAGACGCTGATACAGTCTGCGGAGCGGACTTTGCTGAAGATCATCGCCCATACCGAAGGCAAGCAGATGGTCGTTGTCGTCGGTGTCCCTCTCGCCTATGGGGCCAAACTCTATAATTGCGCCGCGGTCGTCTGCGACGGTGAACTGCTTGGCGTGGTCCCCAAGACGAATCTTCCCAACTACCAGGAGTTCTATGAACGCCGCTGGTTCAATCCCGCGCCCGCTGAACTTGGAACGGTCCTTGTCGGCGGAGTGGAGTTTCCTTTCGGTCGGAACCTGTTGTTCCGTTGCGAGGACATGCCCGGTTTCTGTCTCGCCGTCGAAGTCTGCGAAGATCTGTGGGTGCCATGCCCCCCTTCCATTTCCCATGCGCAGGCTGGGGCGACCATCATAGCCAATGTGTCGGCGAGCGACGAGACTGCCGGCAAGGCCGAATACCGAAAAGCCTTGGTCGAAGGGCAGTCCGCCCGTTTGCTTTGCGGATATATATACAGCGATACCGGCGACGGTGAATCCACGACCGACCTGGTGTTCATCGGCAACGACCTGATCTGTGAAGACGGCATCTGTCTCGCGGAACACGCCTTGTCTCCCGATGCCTTGCTGATTTCCGAAATAGATGTGCAGAAACTGACATTGGAGCGTCGCCGCCTGACGACGTTCGATGAACAGCCTCAGCGTGATGATTATTTTGAGATCGCTTTCAGACTTCCTGTACTGCCATGTCCTTTGACCCGGACCATCGTGAAGATGCCTTTTGTGCCAGCGGAAGGTTCCGACAGAGCCCGCCGCTGCGAGACGATCCTGACCTTGCAGGCGTTGGGGTTGAAAAAGAGACTGGAACATACCAATGCGGAGACCGCTGTGGTCGGACTTTCCGGAGGTCTTGATTCCACGTTGGCGTTGCTGGTCACAGTGAGGGCCTTTGACCTGCTTGGCTGGGATCGGAGTCGGATCATCGCGATCACGATGCCGGGCTTCGGTACGACGAAACGGACCAAAGGGAACGCCGAGACACTTGCGGAAGCGCTGGGAGCTACACTGAAGGTCGTGGATATCAGCGAATCAGTCCGTCTCCACTTCTCCGATATCGGGCATGACCCTGAAAAGCTTGACGTGACCTATGAGAACAGCCAGGCACGGGAGCGTACCCAGGTGCTGATGGATATCGCCAACCAGCGCAACGGTCTGGTGATCGGTACGGGGGACCTTTCCGAACTGGCGTTGGGGTGGGCGACCTACAATGGCGATCATATGTCGATGTATGGGGTGAACGCCTCGATACCCAAGACTTTGGTCAGGTACTTGGTCCGTCATGTGGCGGATCTCAGCGCGCCGGTCTTGAAACAGGTCCTCCATGATATCCTCGATACACCGGTCAGTCCTGAATTGCTCCCCGCCGCGGAAGATGGTACGATCAGCCAGGTGACGGAGGATATCGTCGGGCCTTATGAGCTTCACGATTTCTTCCTCTACCAGATCATCAGGTGGGGCTTCTCTCCGGCGAAAGTCCTGCGACTGGCCCTGTATGCATTCGACGCTGTCTATGACGCCACGACCATCCAGAAATGGTTGAAGAAGTTCTACTGGAGATTCTTCTCCCAGCAGTTCAAGCGTTCCTGCCTGCCTGATGGTCCGAAAGTGGGTTCGGTGACATTGTCCCCGCGTGGAGATTGGAGAATGCCGAGCGACGCTTCAGTATCTGTATGGATGCAGGAACTTGAGGCCGCATGCTCCGATTCTGACCCCGCCTGATGATAGAATCCTTCACTCTTTGACAAGTTTAAAATAAGAGGTTATTCAAGTTCCTGAACAATCTCTCTGAATCTGTCGTTTTTACTGTATATATCACAAATTCTACCAAAAAGATGTATCCTAATATCTATTCAGATGTTATATAATTACAATATGAGATAGCAATCAGTATTTTCCATATGCCTGGTTGCGGGGATAGTTTGACGATATGAAGAAGACGGCGTTGCTTTTGGCTGCGTTATTGCTGTTGCTGCCTATGGTGCTAGGCGCCCGGGACCTGTTCGACATGCGTCTCGGTTTTACAGGAATATACGTCGAGCCGACGGTTTCGGTCGATGGGGAAGACCCTGATGGTTTTTTCGAAGGGATCGGAGATGGTAAGAACTGGGGATTCGGTGGTGAGCTGTCGATGCGGCTTTCCGTGGTCCGCCTGTCCGCGACTTTATTTTCGACGCAGCTTCCGACTCAGGGGAGTGGAGAGGGCGTGGCCGTCACACAGTCCATGACAAGCGGCATCAGGATGCTGACCACATTGGGAATCAGCCTGCCGATCATCAATAACTATCTGGATCTGGAGGTTGGAACTGGATTGGGAATGAGATTCATGCTGCCGAAGACTGGCGAGGCCTATTGCGCTTTCCCCGTCTATGGCAGTGACGGTGGCTATGTCAGGATTCCGATGTCGTCGGTCACCTTCATGGATGTGCTGAAGAAATCCCCTTGGCATTTCCGTGTCGGATTGGACTTGACTATTGGACCATTTGGTATCGGGGCTTTCTATCTGATGGAGACGAAAGCCACGATCGAAGGATTCAGCGCCTCGGGTGGCTGGTCCAGGTTGTTCCAGCAGAATACCGGTTCGTTGGGGGTCGGCATCACGCTGTCGTTGTTCTAGAAAATCACTAACCATCCGTGGATGGATATTTTTAGGAGTTTGAAATGAAAAAGACTTTGATTGTGTTGCTTGTCATGCTGATGATACTTCCAGCGGTTGCGTTCGCCGCCAGCGATTGGTATGATATGAGTTTGGGCGCCACCGTCCAGTGGCAGCCGATTCCCAACTACAGCAATTGGGAGGATGCGAAGGCGGACCTTCTGAAGATCGACAACTGGTCGTTCGGCATTGATTTCCGCAACAGGCTTGCTTTGTTCGAGGTCGATCTGGTAAGCATGTACAACTATTCAAAGGTTCTGGATGCCACCACTCATACAATTTCGGTACTCGGAACCGCCGGCCTTGTATTTGATATCTATGATGTCGTTCGTCTGGGCGTCGGCCTTGGCCCCAGTTTCGACTTTATCATCCGGGACGGCAAGTTGCAGATTCGTGATGCCGCCGGTCTTTTGGTCGACGCAGAAAACATCGGAGAAAGTTTCTCCCATGCTCCGCTGAACTATCGCTTGACCGCTGATTTCCTGTTGGGGCCTGTCATGCTCGGCGCGAACTACACCCTGCCTTCCGCTTGGTCCTTCGCTGAACCTACATGGAAAGGTCTCCTTCCTCCCGACTGGGGCAAGGGAAAGATCGGTGTTTCCGTTTTGTATACGATACTGTAAAGACGATTTTTCGGTTTTTTTTGGTTATTACAATGGGCTGCCGGTTTCGACAGCCTATTGTCGTCTAAAAATGGCAAGAGGAGATACATGAAATGAAAAAGAGGGTTTGTATTGTTCTTATCGTCATCGTACTGCTGGTTCCATCCTTTGCGTTCGCACAGTTGTTCGATGTCAGTCTTGGCGCTACGGCTCAAGTCACAGTACCAAATTATGACAACTTCGATTTCGGAGATGTGTTCGGCAAGATCAATAACTATGATTTCGGTGCTGAACTAAGGCTCAAGCTTACGGTCCTTGAGATTGACGCTGTGGCTACATATTCGCCAAAAGACTTGGGGGGAGGTCATACTGCACATTTTGTGACATTCATGCCGACCGCCGGACTTTCGTTTGATATCGCCAACATCGTCCGGCTTGGTGTTGGTATGGGACCGAAGATGGTATGGATGTTTAGTGATATCTTGCCAGATTCC
Organism: uncultured Sphaerochaeta sp.; assembly: GCA_964407735.1. Taxonomy (GTDB): domain Bacteria; phylum Spirochaetota; class Spirochaetia; order Sphaerochaetales; family Sphaerochaetaceae; genus Spiro-02. The sequence continues at coordinate 76,802 of CAYOWS010000012.1, forward strand.
AACCAGAGTTTTGGAGACAAGTTTATGACCGCTCCGTTCCAGTATCGTGCGACGGTCGACTTCATGGCTGGTCCGGTGTTGATCGGTGTGAACTACGCTGTTCCGACTACCTTCAATATCAAGACGCACCAGGCGGAAGGGCTGAAGCCTGAGTTCAGAATTGGTACGATTGGTGTTTCCGTCCTCTATTCGTTCTTCTGATTCCAGAAGAACCAGTGAAAACCGTGTGGAGTTCTTCTCTGCGCGGTTTTTCATGTCCTATGGCCTTTCATCAAGAAGGATCGCATAGAATAAGTCTATTCTATGTACGATGTTACGAAGGATATCTTCCCCACATTTTTTTTGTTTTGTTTGATAATGAAAGGGTCTGACGCTTGACGTCAGCCGTTTTGTCATTGAACAATGACCATGAGGAGATTCATGAAATGAAAAAGAAGATCTGTATTGTTCTCGTCGCCATCGCGTTGCTCGTGCCTTCCTTCGCTTTCGCGCAGCTGTTTGATATCAGCCTTGGTGCTACGGCCCAGTTCGGGCAGAATCCTATTACCGAAGATGGTTGGGATTGGGCAAGCATGGGGAAGATTGAAAGCTGGTCGTTCGGCGGGGAACTCCGGTTGAAGCTGACGATCATTGAAGTCGATGTGATCGGTCTGTACAACCAGTACAATCTGGCCGGTCAGACGAATCATGTCATTTCCGGCATGTTCACCGGCGGTCTGGCGTTTGATCTGTTCAACTTCATCCGCCTTGGTGTCGGAATGGGACCTAACATTTCCTGGAACATCACACAGGGAAGCTTCATCATGGGAATACACCAGATTGGAGATTTCGATGATTTTGGAGATGGTTTCATGAACGCTCCAATGAACTATCGCGCCACTCTAGACTTCATGCTCGGGCCTGTCATGCTCGGCGTGAACTATACGGTGCCTTCCGCCTTTACATTCAAGAAACTGGAAGCGAAGGATCTGGCTCCCCAGTGGGACTTTGGCCGTTTCGGTGCTTCCGTGCTGATTTCCTTCTTCTAGGACCATCCATGCGGGAGATAGGCCGTGCGGGAAGGAATTCTCCCTGTGCGGCTTTTTTCATCGCCTAGCCCATAGGGCCGAATTGTGTTAGTATTGGAATATCTTGTATCAGGAGCATCGACATGGCGAGACGTGGCTTTTTCGGTTCATTATTTACAGCGTTGATCATTGCAATAGTCGTTTTTCTTTGCCTCTATTTCTTCGTCCCTTCATTCAGCGAACGATTTTTCGGTATCAGCTGGAGTTTGCAGCGTAGCGGCCTGACTATTGGTGAGAACGCGGAATTGAAGGAGCTCTCTGGTGATCTTACCGCGTTCATGGAGGATTCGGGGCTTTCAAAAAGTGAAATGAAACAGCTCCAGAAGACCTTGCAGGACAAAATGAAGTCCGCCGCTTTCCGTGACCAGGTCGCGAACGCCGTATCGGCTGGCAAAAGCGCGGTGACCAATCTGTTGGATGAGATGAGGTGACCGTGGAGGTTTCTTTTCTCGGAACCGGCACAAGTCATGGCGTACCCGTCATAGGCTGTTCCTGTCCCGTATGTACCTCCTCCGATCCACGGGACCAGAGATACCGCTCCTCCGTTCTGCTCGAAGTAGAGGGAAAGAACATCCTGATAGACACCGGACCGGAGTTCCGGTTGCAGGCGATACGCGCCGGCATCAAGCATCTGGATGCGGTCCTGTACACCCACGACCATGCCGACCATCTCAACGGTATCGACGATCTCAGGGTGTTCACCCACGATGCTACGCTCCCTGTCTATGGAAACCAGCGTCTTGTCGACTGCATCACCGGGCGATTCGGCTATGTGCTTGGACGATGTGAGTTCGCGGGCGGTCTGCCGCATCTTCAGACGGCTGTGCTGGAAAGACCCGTGCCGGTATCAGTCGCGGGTGTCGAGGTCCTGCCGATACCGATTTTCCATGGCGACCTGACGATATTCGGATACAGGGTAGGCGCGTTCGCATATCTGACGGACTGTAGCGGTATTCCTGATGGATCTTGGGAATTGCTCAGGGATCTGGATGTCCTGGTGATCGGAGCTTTGCGCAAGAAACCGCATCCCACCCATTTTTCAATCGATCAGGCGATTGAGGCCGCTGAGAGAATCGGTGCCCGTACTACATATCTGACCCATCTGTGTCATGAAACCTTGCATCAGGAACTTGAAGCATCCTTGCCCGAATCAATTCATGTGGCGTATGATATGCTGAAGCTAGAGGTTTCCCGCTGATGCCTCCGCATAGGGAAATAAGGAGTTCTGAATGAGTAATGCCGACAATGACTTTGAATTGTTTTCCGAACAGGATTATGACCAGACTCCCCGACCGGAGCCTGTACCGTCTGAGGTACCGGAACCAGCCGAGGCGCCGAACGACACCGTACCGTCGGGGCCTGTGGAGGCCGTAGTGGAAGAAAAGCCTTTGGGCGATATCCTGAAATCGTCAGATACTACATCAAAAGTTATTGATACCGTTGTCCTAGGCGATGATTCCGATTCCCCCAAGTATTCTGCGAATCGAAAACGGCTCTATATCATCGATGGCTATGGATTGATCTATAGGTCCTATTTCGCATTCATCAACCGTCCGCTGCGCGATAGCGAGGGGAAGAACGTCTCCGCCTTGTTCGGCTTCTTCAATACCTTGCTGATGTTGCTTCGGGACTATAGGCCCGATTATCTGGTCGTGGCGATGGATACGCAAGGTCCGACTTTCCGGCATGAGATGTACGAACCCTATAAGGCGAACCGTGACGCGGCTCCCCCCGACCTGCATGAACAGGTGCCCCGGATCATCGAGGTGCTTGAGGCATTGGGCATCCCGCAGATCAGCAAGCAGGGTGTCGAGGCCGACGATATCATTGCCACCCTTTCGGAGAATGCGAAACGATTCGATATAGAGAGTGTCATGGTTACCGGAGACAAGGATCTCCTGCAACTGGTCGATTCCCATACCTTTGCGTTGCGACCTCCGAAGAAAGGAGAGACCTCCTACAGGTTGTTCGGAGAGAAAGAGGTCGAGGAGGAGTTCGGTATCACGGCGTCCCAGATCGTCGACTACCTCTCCTTGTTGGGTGATAGTTCCGACAATGTTCCCGGCGTCTCGGGGATCGGGGAGAAAGGTGCGGCAAAGCTCTTGCAGGAATATGGCGATCTGGACGGAATCTATGCGCATCTGGACTCGTGTGCGAAAGGGGTACGTGCAAAACTGGAGGCAGGGAAGGAGATGGCCGCGCTCAGCCGAAGCCTGGTCGCGTTGCGCGACGATATCTTCCAGGTGGCCTCCTTCGATACTCCCGAATTCCTTGTAGAGACGGTCCATTATGATCAGGCGATTCCCCTGTTGGAGAAGGCCAATACCAAGAGCCTCGTCACGAGCATGAAGAGGATGATGGTTTCCGAACCCACGACCTCTTCCAAACGCAGTGTCGCTGAAGTCCCTGAACTTGCGGAGCCGGATGTCTCGGACGAGGATTCTTCCCTTCCTTTGGAAGATATGGCCTCCTGCGGGTGTTCCTATGAATCGGTCGTCTCTCTGGATCGGTTGGAAGAGCTTCTGAAGTTGATGGAGCGGGAAGGCGGCATCGTCGCCTTGGATCTTGAGACTACGAGCATTGAGACGATGGAAGCAACTCCTGTCGGGTTCTCCTTTACCAACGTAGAGAAGAAAGCCTGGTATGTGCCGCTTGTCGCCGATGGTGTCCGGGTACTGGAAGATGAACCGGTAAGGCAGTTGTTGCGGTCGTACCTCGAGACTGGTCGTCTCTCCGTGGTGGGGCAGAACATCAAGTACGACTACAAGGTGCTGTGCCGTTGGGGCGTCCGCCCGTCAAAGGTGGTCTTCGATACGATGATCGCCGCCTGGTTGTTGGACAGCACGCGAATGTCCTACAACATGGATACGCTCGCGGAGTACCATCTCCACTACAAGACGATCCATTATGCCGATGTAGTACCTGCGGGAAAACTTTTCTCCGATGTACCGCTTGATCAGGCCACCTCCTATGGTGCCGAGGATTCCGATGTCACCTGGCGTCTCTATCGCCGTTTCGACAAGATGTTGGAGGAGCGGGGGATGTCGAAGCTCCTGTCCGACCTGGAGATGCCTCTGCTGACGATTCTCGCCGACATGGAGCTGGCGGGGGTGAAGCTTGATGCCGACCGGCTTTCTTCGTTCGGTGTTGAGGTCGATCAACGGTTGGAGACGATCCAGAAGGAGATCTTCGACATCTGCGGCCATGAGTTCAACATCAATTCTCCGTTGCAGCTTCAGCAAGTTCTGTTCGTCGAGCGGAATCTCCCCACCGGCAAAAAGACCAGGACGGGTTTCTCTACAGCGACCGATACCTTGGAGAACCTTGCTGATCTCGACCCGATCCCCGCGTTGATCCTCCAGCATAGGGGCCTCGCGAAACTGAAGAATACCTATATCGATACCTTGCCGTTGCTGATCGCCCCTGCTACAGGCCGTGTGCATCCCACTTTCATTCAGACGGGAACCGCGACGGGCAGGCTGTCTTGCCGAAATCCGAATCTCCAGAATATTCCGGTACGCAGTGATGATGGTCGTCGCATCCGTGACGCCTTCATTCCCGCGGAGGGGTGTCGCTTCCTTTCCGCCGACTATTCCCAGATCGAACTGGTCGTGCTGGCCCATATGGCCGACGATCCCGGACTGAAAGAGGCGTTCCTCTCCGGGATCGACGTACACCGCTATACAGCGTCCCTGATCTTCGGCATACCGAGTGACGAAGTGACCGCCGATCAGCGTCGGATCGCCAAGACGATCAACTTCGGGGTGATGTACGGAATGTCCTCGTTCAGGCTTTCCAATGAGCTGAAGATCAAGCGGGCGGAGGCGCAGGCGTTCATCGACGCCTATTTCTCTCGGTATAGCGGCGTCAGGGCTTTTGTTGAGAAGACTCGCGCAGAAGCGGAGCGGACGGGCATGGTCAAGACGTTGCTCGGCCATGAGCGTGCCGTCCCTGAGATACGGAGCGCCAACAAGATGGAGAAGGCGGGGGGCGAACGTGTCGTGGTCAATACGGTCATACAGGGAACCGCCGCCGATATCATGAAGCTGGCGATGCTCCATATCGCCGATCGGATGCATAAAGAAAAAGTGGAGTCCCGGTTGTTGCTTCAGGTCCATGATGAACTGATCTTCGAGGTTCCTGAGTCTGAACTGGAACAGATGCGTGCGCTTGTCAGCGAGGAGATGGAGCATGCGGTGAGGCTGTCGATTCCCTTGAAGGCGAGCGTTGAGTTCGGCCGTAGCTGGGGGGCGATGCACTGATGTTGGTGATCGGACTGACAGGGCGTTCCTGCGCAGGTAAGAATTGTTTCGCCGATGAATTTTCCTCGCTCGGTATTCCCGTGGTCGATGTCGACCGGCTGGGACATGACGCTTTGGTCGCGCGATCCAGGTCCGTCGCGGAGGTGTTCGGTTCCGAGATCCTGTCTCCGGATGGCTCTGTCGATAGGAAGGCTCTGGGAAGGATCGTGTTCGGTGATCCTGGCCAGTTGCGGAGGCTTGAGTCGATCAGCCATCCCTGGATGGTAGAGGAATGCCGCCGGTTGATCGCTGAAGCGAAGGCGTCGGGAGCCCCTGCGATCGTGCTGAACGCGGCTTTGCTGCATAGGATGCGTCTCGATTCCCTGTGTGATGTCGTCATGTTCGTCAAGGTCCCGTTCTATACGAGATATCGGCGTGCAAAGGAGCGGGACAAGGTTTCCTGGGAAGGGTTCCGGGATCGGGAGAAGTCCCAGTCTGATATCGACCCAAATGTATTCAAGGGTTCCGTTCCGGTCATCATCGTAGACAATGACGGTGATCCTGCGTTAATTCATCGACAAGTTATGGAGTTTTGTGATACCATAGGCGAAAGGATGTCCTTATCGCACGAATAGTTGTGGTATACGATCTGGTTGATGGCGAGAGGTGTTGGTTATGACGAGACAAAAATTGATGAATATACTGACTATCACCGTAGTGGTGTCCATATTCTGCTTTGCTGGGATGAGTTTCATCGGGTATGGGGGTGTGTCCGAAGATCTTCTTGAAACTGCCCGCTCCAGGCAATCTCAGCCGTTGCTGGAGATTCCTGAACCTGAGCGTGTGAAACCTCAGCCAGCCGAAGCTGTTCCGACCCAGACGGTTACGCCCGCTCCGGTGGCTTCCGTCGATACCGACGCCTTGATGAAGGAACTCCTTCCCAAGCTGGCCGATGAGCTGACCCCGATCTTGGCTGACCAGCTGAAGACCGATACACAGATAGACCAGGCTCAGCTTGAGGCTGCGTTGCTCACCCAGCTGGAGCCTCAGCTTGTGACCCGTGCCGAGGAATATCTTCCCGAGCTGGAATCCCTGTTGTTGACCAGGCTTGAACCTCAATTGGTCGCGAAAGCCGAAACGTATATCCCGGAGCTTGAGGCGCTTTTGCTGAAGGATCTCGAACCTCAGCTGGTCGCCAAGGCCGAAACCTATATCCCGCAGCTTGAGGCTGTCCTGCTGGCCGATCTTGAGCCTCAGCTGGTCGCGAAAGCGGAAGCGTATATCCCTCAGTTGGTCGATACACTGATCCCTCAACTGGTTCCTCAGGTCGTAGCCGCGCTTGAAGCGAATCTCGATTCCTACATGCCGACTGTGGCGGAGGCTTTGAAGCCCCATTTCGATTATCTGACGATGGATGATCTGACCGCGGCCTATGAGCAGTACAAGCCGCAGATCGTGAAGGACCTTGTCCCCCTGATCGTTCCTGAAGTGTTGGACGCCCTTGAATCCACCTTGGCTTCAACCGTCGCCCAGCCTGCGGCGGAGCCTGCTGTCGTGAGGACGGCCGAACCTGTCGCGCCTGCGGTCGATGAACTCGCTTCCGCTCCGGCTGTGTCGGCGCAGACTCCTGCGACTCCTGCACCAGCTTCGGTGCCTGTCGCACCTGTTTCCGTAACCCCGAAATGGTCGATCCCGAATGTGGATGAGGGCTCTTTCACCTATCTCGACCCGGATACCTATGCCGCTGAACGCGATACAATGCGCCAGCAGGAGATCCAGAAGATCCTGGGCATATTGGAGGACTAGTTCTGTTCGTGTCCTGAATATCGGACAAGCAGGCTCGCAAGGAGGTCGTCGAAAGACGGCCTCTTGTTGTATTCTGAGGTACTGTCGAGGGGAATCCATCCGTCCGTCTCTTTCTTGTTCAACTGCGTCCATTGTATATGACTGGGCGTATGCGGTTGATATCTTGATCGCAATGCAACCGCTTCCCGCTCTTGGTTTTGGTGCCGGAGACAATGGACGTGTCGTAGCTTCCATGTACAGAAAAAAAGAACCATCACCCGGATGGATGATGGTTCCCTCATAGCGGAGATATCGTACTTATACTTCCAGATCTACAGGGTCGTCTTCCGGTTCGCCGCGGTGGACCTTGGACATCAGGAAGAACGCGACCAGCATGCAGGCCGCCGCAAACACGAACAGTGACCGGAATCCGAAGATGTCTATACAGGTACCGGTGATCGGAGGGGAGATGATCGAGGCCAACTGCGAGAAGAAGTAGTACAGGCCGGTGTAGATTCCCATCGTCTTGTAGTTCGCCATCTGCCAGAGCATCGGGAAGCTGTTCGTCACGACCGTCACCCAGAAGATGCCGAAACAGAACAGCATGACCCAGAAGGTGAGCTGCCGTACCAGCGGACTGAATCCTGCGGTGATCGGATCATGGAAGAAGATCAGCATCAGGATCGCCACAAGGCAGATCAACGCCCGTCTGATCGTTTTCTTTCGGCCATGCTTGTGGGCTACGATGCCGGAAGGTATCGCGAAGATCGCATAGGCGACGCCGACCATGCCGGCCGCCAGGGCCGCCGTACCGGAACTGGTTCCCAGCACGTCGGTAGAATAGAGTCCTACGAACGGCAGCACGCCTTGATAGGCGATGAACCAGAAGAGCAAGGAGAGCAGGATGTACATCGCGCTCTTGTCCTTTTCGCCGAAGATGTGCTTGATCGACTTGAGGATAGGGACTTTTTCTTCCTTTTCATCGGCCTGGTCGTATTTCGACTTGTCCTCTTTGATGAAGACCAGCAACAGCACCGCCGCCAGGATGACGAGCACACTCGCCACGGGGAAGGCCAGGATGTTGTTTGTCGGTCCTCTTCCCGGCAGGTTGATGTAGACGTTCATGAGTTGGGCCAGGCCGATGGTCCCGACGATGGTGGCGATACCGCCCATCGTATTGATGACGCCATTCGCCTCAGAACGCAGTTCTCCGGGAATGATGTCCGGCATGAGTGCAACGACCGGTCCTCTCGCGGCCTGCTTGAAGATGTTGAGGATGAACACCAACACGATCAGCATCCACAGGGAGTTGAGCGCGCTGAACGGAATCAACCCGAACGCGACCGCCGTAAGTGGCAGACAGATGATGATGAACGGCATGCGACGTCCGATCGGAGTCCTTGTCCTGTCGCTGATCGCCGAGAAGATCGGAATCAGGAAGATCGCAAGAATGTTGTCCAGCGTCATGATCGAGCCGATCAAGCCCTTGGAATCTATGAACTTGCTTAGGAATATGGGGACGTAGGTATCGTACAGAGGATCCATCAACCCCATGGTGAAGAAGCCGAGCCCAATCAGGAAGGTCGTCAGGTAATACCCCTTCAACCCCTTTTTCTTTTTTAGTTCTGCCATGAAAAACCTCTCATGTTGTGTTCGATATTCCACAGTGTATCACGTTTTGCATCTTTTTCTACCGTGAACTGATGAGGAAACGGTGAAAATAGCAGATGCGGTTACCTTGAAGGCAATATCTTTGTACTACGTCTCCTCTACGTCCCGTCTACGTTGCGTCTACGTCTCCTATGTCGGCGGTATGTCCGGGTCTATCTCCTTTGCCAAGAGGTTGCCGTCTGGCAGTTCCGCCCCCTCTGGACTAGTTGGCATTTTGATGGTACACCTTTGCCCATGACGACGGACAACGACAGCCCAGGTTTTTCCTGCGGTCCAGATACAATTTTTTCGATGGAACAACTCTCCGGTTTTCTCTCTTTGACGCCGGAAGAACAGGGGTGGGTGGAAAATGGTCTGACCGTTCCGCTCAGAATACCTTCGTACTATCTTTCCCTGATCAACCCGTCGGACCCTGCCGACCCTCTGCGAAGGCAGGTCGTACCTACGATATTCGAGGGCTCGTATGATACTGGAGAGACTAAAGATCCTCAGGATGAGAGCTCCTATTCTGTTACTCCACGTCTGATCCATCGGTATCGCAACCGTGTCGCCTTTTTGGTCACCGATATCTGTCCGATGTATTGCCGGCACTGTTTTCGCAGGCGGTTCACCGGCAAGCTGGAAGGTCCCGCAAGTCAGGCGGAAATCGAAGAGGCCGCGGTCTATGTCCAAAAGCATCCGGAGATCAAGGAGATTCTGTTGACCGGCGGGGATCTGCTGACTGTATCCGATGCCCGCCTGGAATCCTTGATACAGGCTTTCCGTACCCGCCGTCCAGATCTTGTCATGCGGCTCTGTACGCGAACTCCGGCCTCGCTGCCACAGCGTATCACCGATGACTTGATAGCGATGTTGAAAAGAAACAATACCGCCCCGTATTATCTGATGACTCAGTTCAACCATCCCAGGGAGTTGACCTCCCAGGCTGTAGCCGCTGTCGGAAAGTTCATCGACGCCGGTATTCCGGCGATGAACCAGACTGTCTTGCTTCATGGAGTCAATGACGATCCTGACACGCTTGAGGAACTGTGCAATACGTTGGTAGCCTCGCGGATCAAACCCTACTATCTGTTCCAAGGTGATCTTGTGTCGGGCACCTCCCATTTCCGGGTACCCCTTGAGAGAGGGTTTGAGCTCGAACAGGAGCTCCGTCGAAGACTGTCAGGACTGGCGATGCCGGTCTATGCCGTCGATCTGCCGCAGGGTGGGGGAAAAGTGCCTTTGACCCATTGTTATCTACAGGGCAGGGATGCCGATGGAACTTGGGTCTTTTCAACTCCCGATGGGGAGCTACGGCGGTATCCTGATCCTATGGAGGGTCAGGAAGCGTCGTGCTGCTCTTGAATCATCGCTTTTCGTAATGCGGCGTCGATACGTGTCTGATAGCCTTTCTCTCCATCACGTTTGAACCATTTCAGCTATATCGGCATTTGATTTGTGGCTGGATGGATGATTCATACGCCGTTTTGAATGCTTCGGATTCCAACTCAGAAAGTCGGGGGGGGCATCGTTGAATGGCGGGACTGACTGTATCGTCCTGAACCCTGTCAAAGAATGGCCGTCCTGGTCAGAAGTAATCGGGCCAGTCCAGACCCGCGGAAAGCTTGCGAAAGAAGGCTCCTGTCTATGGACAAGGACTGGGCGCATCAAAGGAGACGTAGACGCAACGTAGGGGCGACGTAGGGGTACCCGTATTGCACCCGTATTGTACCCGTAAAAAAACGGCAGGACGATGCCTGCCGTTTCGTGAGAGTACCTTGCTGGAATTAGCTGTTGACTCTTTCCAAGTACTCCTTGGTCTCGGTGTTGACGCGGATCTTTTCACCCTGCTTGATGAAGATGGGTACGCGGACCTTGAGACCGGTCTCGGTGGTGACATACTTTGTCGCGCCCTGGACGGTATCGCCCTTGACGGCCTCTTCTGCCTCAGCGACGAGGAAGACGACCTTGCTGGGAACCTGGATGTCGAGGAGCAGATCCTCCCATACGGTACAGCGGTAGGTCTCTCCGTCCTTCATGATGTACTGGTAGTCGGGGAAAGAAGCCATGGGGACTTCAATCTGCTCGTAGGTGCCGGTGTTCATCATATGGAAGTTCTCGCCATCATTGTACATGTACTGATAGTCGATGTCCTCGACGGTGATATCCTCGGCGTTGTCCTGGGTTTTCATGGTCTCACTCAGTGACTGACCAGTGGAAGGACTCTTGAGCTTGAGACGGACGAACGCGGATCCCTTTCCGGGATTGACGAACTCACGTTCGACACAAACGAAAGGCTGACCCTTAATCAGCAAGGCGGTACCTTTCTCAATCTGACCTGCTTTAATCATTGTATACCTCTAATCTCTTTGAATTGACTATTTTACCTGTCGGGCATCATAACAGAAAAGGGAAAAAGAATCACCCCCTCGATAGATGTTTTTCCGAGCTGTAGCATCAGCATCCGGTCCATACCCATGGCGACTCCTGAACAAGGGGGAAAATCCCTCTCGAAATAGTCGGCGAACGACAAGTCTATATCAGGTATGACAGTACCTGTTTTCTCCCTCTGGGTGATGAGCGACGCATACTCCTTCCTGTAGTATTCCCGGATGGTCGAGGCGTCCCGTTCTTCGTCGTAGCAGTTGGCTACTTCGACACCCCCTGCGTACATCTCCCAGCGTTGCCGGTATGGTCTGCCGGGAATCTTCTTCGCCAGACAGTCGATCTGTGCCGGATACTCCTGAAGCACTAGCGGACGGTCCTGGGGTAGAGCCGGTTCAACGAACGTAAGGAAGATCCGGTTGAAGGTCGCCTCCCAGCTCTCTGGAGCTTCTGGAACGTGTAGTCCGAGCTTTACCGCCGCCTCCCGCAAAGCCCGCTGGCTCTGGTTCTTGTCGAGATCGACACCCGCATAGACGTTGCAGGCCTCCGAAACGGACATCTTCCTGAACGGGGGAAGCAGGTGTTCGGGGCAGCCGGGCAGGGCGGTCCGTGCGACCAGATCCTCCGTGATCGCTATGGAATCCTGGTCGTCGGCTCCGACGGTATAGTACTCCAGCATGGTGAACTCGGGGTTGTGGTGTCGCCCCAGCTGCTCGCAGTTGCGAAAGCAATGTGAGAACTGATAGATGCTTCCCGATCCCTGCGCGATCAGGCGCTTCATATGGACTTCCGGCGACGGGACGAGGTAGAACTCGCGGCTACCGATGAATTCGTTGGTGAAGGTCGTGGCGAAGTTCTCGATCGTCGGCTCCGGAATCAGGTCGGGGGAGAGTACCGGGGTGTCGACTTCCGTATAGCCGTGTTCGTCGAAATAACGACGCATGCCGGCGAACAGCTTGCTGCGTCCGATGGATGATGTCATGTCTAGCATGCGGCCACTATACCATCACCCCGAAGTCCAAGGCAAGGTTCCTGCTTCGTGGAGACTTCATCACCCCTTCATAGGTATTTCATGGCGAGTTCGTTTTCTCTCCATTTTCCCATCCCTTCCGGCACATCGGTCCGTCCTTGGTTGTTGCCCAGACCATAGGGTGTACGGTATACTCGGCGGTGATGAATACCGATGATACGATATACGCCCTGGCGACTCCCTGGGCCGAAAGCGCCTTAGCCGTCATCCGCACCAGCGGGCCTGATGCTATCTCATTGTCCAGTAGATGTTTTTCACGACAGAAATCTCTTGAGAAAGCGACTTCCGCGACACTCGTGCATGGATATATCATCGACCCGGCGACGCAGGAACGGATCGATGAAGCCGTCGCGGCCGTCTATAGGAACGGGCATGGATATACAGGGGAGGAAGCCGTTGAATTCACCTGCCACGGAAGCCTGCCCGGAGTGCGACGTATTCTGGATATCCTGGCCGCCAACGGCTTTCGTGCCGCTGAACCGGGAGAGTTCACCTTCCGGGCGTTCATGCACGGGCGACTGGACCTGACCCAGGCCGAGGCGGTGCAGGAATTGGTCGCCGCCCGCAGCTCCGCCTCCCAGAGCCTGGCGTTGTCCCGGCTGGGCGGAGCGTTGAAGCGGCGGATCGAGGAATTGAAGCAACAGGTTCTGGACGTAGTCAGTTTCGTCGAAGTCCAGCTCGATTATGCGGAGGATGAAATCGGCGGAGACACCACCTTTCCCCGTGGCAAACTGGAAGAAGTGGTCGCTTCGCTGGAATCCTTGGCTTCGACCTGGAACACCGGGCGACTGTACGGCCAAGGGGCCCGTATGATTCTCGCCGGTGCGACGAACGCCGGCAAGTCCTCCCTGTTCAACCTGTTTCTCAAGGAGGATCGGGCGATAGTGAGCGACCGGCATGGAACCACCAGGGACTTCCTGGAGGCCTGGATACAGTTGGAGGGGATTCCCGTCAGACTGTACGACACCGCCGGATTGCGGAACGCGGACGATACCATCGAGGCCGAAGGGATTCGCCGGACCGAACATCTGCTGGAGCAGGCCGATATCATCCTCCTGCTGGTGGACGGCTCCCTGGCCGACGCCATCGCCCGAACGAAGGAGAACGACTCCATCATCGATGATCCCCGTACCCTCGTGGTATGGAACAAGAGCGATCTTTCCTGCCAGGAGCCGCCCGAAGGGGCGTTGGCCGTCAGTAGCCGGACGGGGAAGGGTATGGACGCCCTGATCGCAGCGCTGGTGGATCGGCTGAAGGAAGGCGTCCACGCCAGTGGTGACGAGCAGTTGGTCATTGAGTCGGACCGTCAGCGGGACGGGTTGCTCAAAGCCGCCGAAGCGTTGCGCCGGGCCGATGAACTGGAATCCGGCGGAATACCGTTGGATATCGTCGCCGTGGAGCTAAACGAAGCCTTGCACGCTTTGGGCGAGCTGACCGGCGAAGTCACCGGAGCCGATATCCTCGACCGGATTTTTTCCGGTTTCTGCGTCGGGAAATAGTACAAGAGATATGCGAAGGAAATGCGATAGATGGATTATGATGCGATAGTGATAGGGGGTGGGCACGCTGGTATCGAAGCGGCCTTGGCCCTTTCCCGGATAGGGTTCGAGACCCTCATGGTCACCCAGAATCTCGATGCGATCGGCAGACTCTCCTGCAACCCCGCCGTCGGCGGTCTCGCCAAAGGGAACCTTGTGCGGGAGGTCGATGCCTTGGGTGGTGAGATGGGGCATCTGATCGACCACTCAATGATTCAGTTCAGGATCCTCAACCGGAGCCGTGGCCCCGCCGTACAGGCACCAAGGGCCCAGGCCGACAAGTTCACCTATCATCGGCTGGCGAAGGAGACCATTGAATCACAGGCGCATCTCGCCCTGTTCATGGATACGGTGGTTGATATCCTATTAGAACCAGATGGGCATAGAATATGTGGTGTAGTCACCGAAAGGGGACATCGAATCTCCTGCAAGGTCGTGGTAATGACCACTGGGACCTTCATGGAGGGGCGTATCTTCATCGGTGAGTACGACGCCCCTTCCGGCCGTCTCGGCGAGCCTGCCGCGGTAGGGCTGGGGACGGCCTTGAGGGCAAAGGGCTTCTCTGTCGGCAGGTTGAAGACCGGCACACCCGCACGGGTGCGCAAAAGCAGCCTCGACCTCGCTTCCATAGAGGAACAGCCGGGCGACGACGAAATGCTTCCGTTCTCGTTCGACTATGAAACGGTGGACCGTCCCCAGATGAACTGCTGGATCACCTGGACCAATGACAGGACGCACAGCATCATCAATGACAATATCCATCGGTCGCCGCTGTATGGCGGCAAGATCGTCGGGCGTGGGCCGCGCTACTGCCCCTCGATCGAGGACAAGGTGGTACGGTTCCCCGACAGGGACCGGCACCAGATCTTCATAGAGCCGGAAGGGGTGGGGACCGAGGAGATGTACCTCAACGGTCTTTCCTCCTCCTTGCCCGAAGACGTCCAGACTGAATTCATCCATTCGATCCGCGGTCTTGAGCACGCAGAGATCATGCGTCCTGCGTATGCGGTCGAGTATGACTATCTTGATCCCTTGCAGTTATTTCCCTCGCTTGAATCCAAGTTGGTCGACGGGTTGTTCATAGCAGGGCAGACCAACGGGACGAGCGGGTACGAAGAGGCCGCCTGCCAAGGGCTGATGGCCGGTATCAACGCGGCCCAGAAGCTGAAAGGTGAAACGCCGCTGATCCTCTCCCGCACCGAAGCCTATACCGGCGTGCTGATCGACGACCTCGTGACGAAAGGGACCAAGGAGCCGTACCGCATGTTCACCAGCCGCGCCGAGTACCGGCTGAACCTCCGCCATGATTCGGCGGACCAGCGCCTCACCCCGAAAGGCTATGCGGTGGGGTTGCAGACTGCCGGGCATATGGAACGCTTGCAGGCGAAGCTGAATCGGATCGAAGCGATCAAACAGCTTCTGTCCACCCATCGGCTGGAAGGGAAGAGCTGCCTTGAAGCGTTGAAGCGTCCTGAGATAACGATCGAGTCCCTGACCGCTGAAATTCCTGAGTTGGCCTCCTTTGACGCTCCCGTCCGGTATCAGGCGGAGCTGGATGTCAAATATGATGGCTATATCAAGCGACAGGAGCGTCAGGTCGACAGGTTCGCCCAGCTTGAAGAGATGGCGATTCCCACCGGTTTCGATTATGACGGTATCGACGGCATCTCCGCGGAATCGCGGGAGAAGTTCAAGCAGGTCCGTCCTGTGTCGATCGGGCAGGCGAGCCGTATCAGCGGCGTCCGCAACAGCGACGTCGCGATCCTGATGGTTCATATGGGACACGGAGCTCCCCGCCGGGGGACCGACCGAACATCTGAGGAGGCCGGACATGCCGAGTGAGCATCTTCGACAGTTGTGCCGCGATGGCGTCGATGCGATCGGACTCTCCTTTGCTGAGGGTCAGTATCAGCAGCTATTCGCCTATCTCGATGAGATCGAGTTGTGGAATCCCTCGTATCGGCTGGTTGGCGCGGAGGGCGACGAACTGGTGGTCAAGCACCTGCTGGACAGCCTTTCCGCCGTGCCGACGCTACAGGCCGTGATCCGCCGGAAGGGCTGGGGAAGCTGCTGTTTCTGCGATGTAGGCTCAGGGGCTGGGCTTCCTGGCATTCCTCTGGCTATCGCCTTTCCCGATATGCCGTTCACGTTGATAGAACGCATGGGTCGCCGCGCCGGTTTCTTGCGCAATGCCTTGGCTGTCGCACGGTTGTCGCAACGGGTCGAGGTTTTGCAGGCCGATGTCTCCGAAGTGAAAAAGAAGTTCAATCTTGTAACCTTTCGTGCGTTTCATCCTTTACAGGATGTTATGAGGGAGATTGGATCAATTCTGTCTGACGACGGAGTGGTCTGTGCATACAAGAGCCGCGAAGAGAATGTGCAGCGGGAGTTGGAGGCGGTTAATGAACTTGTCCGACGTGGTGCCGGAGGTAGCAAGTCAGGATGGCTTTCTGATTTCGTACCTGTCCAGGTACCGTTCCTTGACGCCCCTCGGATGCTGTGCCTGTTGGAAAAGGTCCCGCAGTAATATTTTTGTCGATGATAGGTATTTGGTGCCGCAGGTATACTTGCAACGGTGTATTACGCTATCATGACTATAGTTGCAGGCTGAAACATCAATCGCCTGATGGAGGATAGATACGTGAAGAAAGGGGTATTACCCATCATCATAGCCATAGTTTTTCTTCTGGTTGGAAGCGTCATCGGCGCATGTATCGGTATTCAGTCCGACTTGATCCCCGGTGTGCTGGGAACGATCGCCGCGACGATCACCACGTTCGCGCAGAAGCACATCGGTTTCGCGGTATCTGGACATATCGGTGGCCTGATCCCGGTGGTCGCCCTATTCTACGCTTGGGCCGTCATGGCTCTGGTCTGCCGCAAACGTCCTTTCTATTGGTGGACGATTCCTGTCTCCGGGGTGATGTTCTATACCGTCTACCTGTTCGCGATGATGCTCCAGCAGTCCCCTGAACCGGCCTGGATTCTCGACGCCCTGTACGCCCGATCGTTGCGTGGCGGCTCCGGCCTCTTGTTGTTGGCGTTCCTTTTGGAGACCCTGGTCTGCGTTTTATTGTTGATGCTTTCAGCCTCGCTGAACACCAGATGGCAGAAGAAACACGTACTGGCGATGGCGTCCCAAAAGAGAAAGGTGGAACAGGAAAAAAAGCTCTCTACACTGGCCGATGACTACAATCTGTCGGTTCCGTCTGAAAGTTCCGTCATTGAAGCCTCCGAACCGCAGACGGTGAAGAAAGAGAAGAAGCGCAAGACGAAGAAGAGCGCTTCCGCCGCCGATGCTCTGGCCAAAGAGACTTCCGAGGAGACTTTGGTTACGTTTGAGCTTGATGAAAACGGCAACCAGATCGACAACGGGGTTGTGCATCCTGTCAGACCGGTCGATCCTGATGCACCCTTGGTATTTCCTGAGATCGTCGATGGTCCAAAGCTGAAACGTATCTCCCGAAAAAAGGGTGGGGATGTGGTTGCCCTCGATGATGCGTTCGGATCTGCTCCCTCAGCAGCCCAACCCGAACCCTCCGAAACCGAACAATCTGATGAAGCCCCCGTTTCCGGCTTCCTTCAGGCGGCCCTGTCCGCCGCGGGGCAGACCAACGCTGAGTCACAGCCGGTCGCTTCAAGCAAGATGTTCACCGCCGGTCAGCTTGCCGCGGCAGTCGCCCAGGCTCAGGGAACACCTGTTCCGCCGACCGGTTCCCCTCGTTCCAATTCCAAGATCAAGTCTTCGTTGGCTGAAGCTCAGGAAAGGGCGCGGCTGGAGGCTCAGAAGAGTTCCTCCTCTCACCAGGGACAGGCCGATATGTTCGGTCGCAACGGTAATTCCTCCATCGGTGCAGCGGCGGCTACCCCTACCGTATCCCAGGATACTGAACCAGAGAAGGTGCGGCACAAGCTGTTTGGGATTCCCTCTCTCAAGAAAAAGAATGAGCAGGTTTCCTCTGATTCTGTTTCCGCTGTCGTTCCGGAGAAGATGGAACCTGAACAGGATGACGCTATGGCCGACAACATGCCGCAGGCTCCCGTCATGTCCCCTGAGCTTCAGGCGCTTCGCGACCGGCTCGCCTCCCAGCCGAAGGCTCCTGCCGCTGTCCATACGGAAGCCCCGAAGCAGGGGATCAGCACGTTCGCGCCCAGTAGCACCGCCCGCCCTGTCAACGGTGGTTTCAGTGAGGACGCTCCCGTGCCGTCTTCCGCTCCGGAGCCGAAGAATCCAGAAGACGATATGGACGTCCTTTCCGGAGTAGGGGGGCTCGCTTCCTCCAACGCAGGGAAATCGGCATTGTTGAACCGTAAGCGCTTGGTCTACCAGTTTCCATCGGCCGATCTGCTCGTGGCCTACCCGGACCACAGCAACGACATAGATGAGGAGACGATCAAGAACGGTGAGCTGCTGATTGAGACGCTGCGACAATTCAAGATCCAGGCGACGTTGATGAATATCGTCAAGGGGCCGACTGTCACAATGTACGAGGTCTCTCCCGCACCGGGGGTCAGGGTCAACACGATCGTCAACCTTGCAGATAACATCGCCCTTTCCCTCGCCGCGCAGCGGGTCCGTATCGTAGCACCTATTCCTGGCAAGCAGGCGGTGGGTATCGAGGTGCCGAACAAGAAACGGCAGATCATCGGTTTCAAGGAGATGATTCCTTCGATGGACGCCAAGGAGTATGCGATTCCAATGGTTCTGGGCCGTACCATTACCGGTGAGCCGATCGTCACCGACCTGGCCAGCACTCCGCACCTGTTGATAGCCGGTTCCACCGGTAGCGGCAAGTCGGTGTGCGTCAACTCGTTGATCTGTTCCATCCTGTACCGCAAGTCGCCGAAGGAAGTCCGGTTGATCATGGTCGACCCGAAGATCGTCGAGCTGAAGATCTACAACGGCATTCCCCATCTGCTCACCCCTGTCATCACCGAGGCGAAGAAGACGATCAAGGCGTTGGAGTTCTGTATCTTCGAGATGGATCGCCGCTACAAGCTGTTGCAGGGGCTGAACGTCAGAAACATCAAGGCGTACAACAAGAAGATCGTGGAGGCTCGGCTGGCTCGTGAGAAACTGCCGTATATCGCGGTCATCATCGATGAATTCGCCGACTTGATGGCGACGGTAGGCAAAGAGCTGGAAACCCAGTTGGCCCGTTTGGCCGCCATGTCCCGTGCCATCGGCATCCATCTGGTGCTCGCTACCCAGCGTCCGTCCGTGAACGTCATCACCGGTCTGATCAAGAGCAATATTCCATCCCGCATCGCGTTCGCCGTGACCAGTGCCATGGACAGCCGTATCATCATCGATGAGATCGGCGCTGAAAAACTGCTGGGCAAGGGCGACATGCTCTATTCCAGCAACGCCGATCCGTCCCCCTCCCGTATCCAGGGTGCGTTCCTCTCCGACGAGGAGGTCGAAAAGGTCGTTGAGTTCGCTTGCTCGCAGGGTGCCCCCGACTATATCGACGAGGCTTTCTTCGAGGATGACGAGCCCGAGGATTCCGGCGACGATGGTGATGACTTCGGCGATGGTGACGATGATCTGATGGAGAAGGCTCTCAGGATCGTCGTTGAGCGCAGGGGTGCTTCAGCCTCCTATCTTCAACGTCGCTTGAAGATAGGCTACAACCGGGCCGCCCGGTTGGTCGAACAGATGGAGGATCTGGGATACGTCGGGCCACCGAATGGCAGCAAACCGCGTGAGCTGTTGAAATATCCGGACTGATTCCGTTGTTGTACATCCTGTCCTTGGCTCCTAGGTGGAGGTTCTCGAGGGCAGGTTTTTTTTGTATTTCGGGCGGATGTAGACGTGGTCTTCTCCCCCGGCATACCTGCTTTCCGGGGCGTACACGTGGTCGTAGACGTGGTGCCTGTGGGGGTAGACGTGGTGCCTGCCGGGGTAGACGTGGTGCCTGCGGGGGTAGACGTGGTGCCTGCGGGGGTAGACGTGG
>CAYOWS010000013.1:0-69149 GCA_964407735.1 uncultured Sphaerochaeta sp.
GACCCCTGACCGAACGGATATGAGCCGTTTGCTCTACCAACTGAGCTACGCCGCCGTCAGTCGCACGTTTTTGCGACATCGGCTACTATATAGATGAACTTCCTGTCTGTCAAGCATACCCCGAAAAAAGATGTTGAAAATCGCTTCTTGGCGGTATAGGCAGTCTTGTCCCAAAAGGCAGGAAGCAGACCCGTCATATCCGCCCTGGACCAGGCCGGAGAAGTGCCAGAATCAGAGTAGATCAGCTTGTTCGGGATCAGACGTGCCTCCCCTACGGAACCTTCGCTCAAACCCCTCAGGAACGTTCCGCCGCAACCATGGTCTTGCGGTTTCTCCCGATGAAAAGATACGAGACAGCGGTAAGGGGGCTTGCGGCGACAAGACCGATGCAACCTATCAGCGTCTGTACGATCTCCGAGGAAATCGCCTTGGAAGTCAGTATGTTGAACACCGGCGTTCCTTGGGCCATATAGACCATCAGCACAGCGAGGTAGCTCGACAGATAGGCGAACAGGAGCGTCGTAGTCTGTGTACCGACACCCGCACGCCCGATCGCCAAGCCGGAACGGAGCAACGCGCGGTTACTGATCCCCGGACTCGCGTTCTCGACCTCCTGCATCGTGATGGCGACATCGATCGACAGATCCATCATCGCCCCGAGACAGCCAAGATAGACGGCCGCCTGGAAAAGCGCCCGCAAGTCGAGATTCTGGAAACCGCTGTACAGCAGGGACTCCGCCCAGGCGAGCTGGGTACCGTCGAGCTGAAAGACCCGCGTGACGGTCCAGGACATCACCAATACGAAAAAGGAACTGACCAACGTTCCGATGAATGCAGCCCCGCTCGCCTTCTTCACCCCTCCGACCATCATCAGAGTCACGGAGGACATCAGTATTCCAGCTAGGAAAGCTATCGGAGTGGGTGCGAGACCTTTCAGGGAACAGGGAATCAGGATCTTCCAGACGACGAGGAACGAGAATATGAACGAGAGGATCGTCCGAGCCCCGCGCAACCCGGCGAACGCGATGAGGGCGACCACGAATACCAGAGCAAGCATCAACTCCTTGGTGATCCGGTAGTGGTCGATCATGTTCACGAAGATGACGTCGTTATCCGAGTCACGTTCGACAAGTACCCATGCGGTATCTCCCACCTGGAATATCCTGTCATTCTCCAACGATCCGGAAAAAAGATTCACCGCCTCATGGACTTCTCCTTTGTGGCTTCCGGAACGCAGTTCGACTTCACACCGTTGTTCACCGTCCCGGAACAGACCGATCCGCAGCAAGGTCGAGTTGTCCACAGTCAGGATCTTGGCCTTGGCCCCTTCCGCGTTGTAGTAGATATCCCGTTCGAATCCAGTCGGAAGGACTATCAGCGCCACGAGAACCAGCAAGTACAGGATAGGAAAAAGAATTCTTTTTTTCATGATGTTATATACTGAGAAAGCCCTGCTGCCAGGGCTTTCTCCAAGTCAGGGTCGACAGGCGGTTAGTTTACGCCACAGACTTCGAACAGTTTCCGACCGACGAGCGTGTTGTCGTACACACCGCTGAAGCTGTCGCTACCAGTGCCGATCGCGTATACCGGCACGGGCACGCCGGTATGGGCGTAGCTCGTCCAGCCGATTCCGGCCTTGTTGTTCAGGATGTGGGTCAGGGTGACGGAGAGAGGATCATATCCACCGTAGAGGAGGTCCGCTTCATATCCGGTAGCTCTGTCGCCGGAAGCCTTCATCGATTCCTTGAATGCGGCGGTCAGCTTGGCGTACTCGTAGTCGTTCATGACCAGGGCAGGATCAACGGCGGTCTTGCCGGGAGCCACGAGGCCGAACACGTCCTTGATGACGGCAAGCGTCTCGTCGAAGGTCAGGTTGGGGTTCGCGGACTTCATTTCACCGATCATCTCATCGAAGGCTACATAGCTCATGCTCTGGTTCTGGATCAGGGCGAAAGCGGTATTGTACCCGGTGGTCGCCTGGCCGATCGTCAGTCCGCCGGTTTCGTGGTCGCCGGTGACGAGAATCAGTGTCTCGGCCGGATGTTCCTTGGCGAAGTCAACGGCTACTTTCACGGCCTTGTCGAATTCATAGACATCCTTGATCGTGGAAGCCGCGTCATTGGCATGACAGGCCCAGTCGATCTTTCCACCTTCGACCATCATGAAGAAGCCATTGGGATTGTCGAGGACTTCGATACCTTTGCGGGTGAAGTCGGCGAGGGTCAGATCCCCTTCCCTGTTGTCGATGCCGTACTTCATCGCACCACTGTCCTGAAGTTCAGGAGCATAGGCGTACACTTTCTCACCGTTCTGGAGAGAAAGTATTTCTTCACGGTTGTTGGTCACCTTGTAGCCGTTCTCGGCGAGGACGGTATAGATGCTCTTCTGTCCTTTGTCGTCGGCTTTGTTCACGGAACCACCGGCGAAATAATCGAACCCGCTGGCCGCCATCTGTAGACCGATATCATAGTAGCTATTGCGGGAAGGGACATGGGAGTAGAACGCGGCGGGAGTGGCATGGTTGATGGTGACTGAAGATACGACGCCGACTTTCCAGCCAAGCTGTTTCTTCACTTTCTCCGCGATGCTTTCACCAGCGGTCTTGCGGTCGGGCCCCATGCCGATCACTCCGCTGTGGGTCTTGTACCCGGAGGAGAGGGAGGTCGCGGTGGAAGCGGAGTCAGGACAAAAGGAGGTCGAGTCCTGGGTGTACTGGATGCCGACGACCGGGAACTGCGTATATACGAGGGGGTCGAGTTCGATCTGTCCGGGGATGTTGCTGCCGGTCAGGATCTGGGCGGCATTGGTCTGGGGCAAAGCCATGCCATCTCCAATGAACATGAACACATACTTCGGTGTACCGGAAGCGGCGCCATAGACGGTCCCCTCCTGGGTCCCCTGTGCGAATACCGCGCTCACCACCATGAGTATGGTCAATACTGTCAAAGCAAACTTTCTCTTCATGTAGTTCCTCCAAATAATGAACTACGATGACGCTACAATACAATCATGAAAAAACTGCAAGGAGAAAGTTAGGAATGTCAAAAGTTATACCGGCCCATACCGTCAGGTCTAGTCCATGTCATTCATGGCGACCAGATACCATTGCCCATCTTCTTCTGAAAGTTCCCAGACCAAGGAATAGACGGAAGACGGCCCACCCTGCGAGGGAAATACCCGGACGGCCAACGTCCTGGCGGAGCCTTCACCAGTAGATGCGGAACTCAGCAAATGGGAGGCGGGCAGCAATTTCACCAGAGCCTTGTCCCAGGTGTGGGTGAACATTGATCGGACGGAGGGCTCCACGTACGTTGAAACCCATTGGGCCGACCAAGGCTGGGAGAAGGCTTCAGAACTCCGGGCTATCAAGGGATCGGTTGAGACCTCGACTACTTTGCCTGCGACGGAATCGACAGGAAGCAGCGCTGGAGCAGAGCGCGACGGGAGATAGTCCCGTACACCTACCGTAGCGGAAAGAGAAACCGCGATACATAAAAGCATTATGGCTGTCACCAGGGCCTTGCCTACTGTTCGACGCATGCTCTAGGTGTACTCTATGGACAGAGGTTTGTCAAACTCCCTATTTGGAACCGGACGATATCTCTCTATGTCGGACGTATGTCCGTATGTCCCTATCTCTGGGTCTATGTCAGGCGTATGTCCCTATGTCCGTATGTCTGGGTCTATCTCTGGGTCTATGTCAGGCGTATCTCCCTATGTCCCTATCTCTGGGTCTATCTCTGGGTCTATGTCAGGCGTATCTCCCTATGTCCGTATGTCTGGGTCTATCAACGCGGGATACGCTTCTTCGAAGCTAATTCCCGCTCGACTTGCCTGCCCTGACGCCATAGCGTCCGGCAAGTCGTGTACTCCCGGTAGTCCGTATCTCCGGGTCTATGTCGGAGTTCCTCCAAAGCGTAGGGTGGACAGAAAAGGGAGACTCGCTTACACTGGATTGACCATGACCGACGACATCAGACAGAAAGAAAACCTTGCGTTCCTCTATGGGGAATTCACTATCTCCATCAGGGATCCCCTTTGGAAAGATATCATGCTTACTCCAGGTTTCAGCAGGCTGTACCATCTTCCGGCTGTACAGAAGCTGGGGAGGATCAAGCAGTTGGGACCGGCGTTTCATGTCTATCCAGGGGCTGTGCATACAAGGCTGGACCATAGTCTTGGTGTATACCATGTCGCCAGACTGATGCTTGCATCGTTCCTGAGAACCCGACAGGGGACGGAACTGATCACCAGACGGGGAATGATCTCGTTCCTGGCGGCCGCGATGCTCCATGACCTCGGTCACTTTCCCTATGCACACTCCTTGAAAGAGCTGCCGCTGAAAGAGCATGAGCACCTCGCCGCCATCATCATCCAGGAAGATGAACAGATCCGACTGACCTTGGGAGAGATTGGGTGCGACATGGAGCAGGTATGTGCGATCATCGACGATTCCGTACCGAGCAGTTCAGAGGAGACCAGTTTCTACCGGGCGTTGCTTTCGGGGACTCTGGACCCTGATAAACTCGACTACCTCAGCCGAGACGCCTATTTCTGCGGAATTCCGTATGGGGTCCAGGACACTTCCTATATCATAGACAGGCTCGCGCTGGTGAACAAGATGCCGGCGATATCAGGGCATGCGCTGGGTTCAGTGGAACACCTGTTGTTCAGCAAGTACCTGATGTACCAGAACGTCTACTGGCACAAAGGAACACGGGCAGCGACCGCGATGATCAAGAAAGCTCTGCTGACCACCTTGCAGGACGGAACCATCAAGGCCAACGACCTGTACGGCATCGATGACGAACAGTTTTTCAGCTTTCCCGAACGACTGAGTTCCCCTTCCCTGGCGCTGATCAGCAGGGTCAAGGAGAACCAGTTGCTCGCCTGCCGATATGAACGGAGGTATTCCGATGAAGATCCGTTGCACCGCGATGCGAAGAGACTTGAAGAACGGCTGAATTGTGAGTGGAAACTGTATACCATTCTTTCAGGAATCTATCCGGACCTGAAGAGTTGGGAGGTGATCATCGACATACCGGAACCGATCTCGTTCGAATCGGATATCCCGGTCCTTGACGCTGGGGGAGGCTCCACAAGGCCTTTCCATGAGGTCGATGAACTCTTTACGGAACCAGTGGTGAAAACTTTCGCCTCCACGCTGCGGAAGGTCAGGATATTCGTGCCTGAATACGTCGATGCGACACACCTTGCGGCGGTCATTGACCAAATCTCGCTCCAAGGCTGAACCACCGACACAGAACCAGAACCGCAGCACCGGCATGACCGGAGAAGAAACACACAAGGAGATTTCACCCACGATGGATGAAAATACAACAACGGCACCTCAGGAAATAGAGAAAATCCCCTATCAAAAGTTGATCGCAGGCGATATCCCTCCATGGGTGATGCGTTTCATCAAACTGACGGGAAGAGCCATCAACCAATATGAGATGATCAAAGAGGGTGATACCGTACTGCTGGGGGTTTCCGGGGGCAAGGATTCCCTTGCGTTGGCCTTGGCGCTGTCGCTCAGACGGAAATGGCTTCCGGTCCACTACGACCTGAAGGCGGTCATGATCAACTGGAAGGAACACCCCATCCCGCAAGAAAAAAGGGAGCCGTTGCAGCGGTATTTCGCCGATCTCGGCATAGATTTCCTGATCAAAGATGAGCTCATGTTCCCCGGATCGTTCGACGGGGAGTTCAACTGCTATCTCTGTTCACGGAACCGGCGGAGGATATTGTTTGAATATGCGAGCGAGAATGATCTCAGCCTGATCGCCATGGGGCATCATCTGGACGATCTGGTGGAGACTACGATGATGAACCTTTGCTTCCGGGCCAATTTCGCCACGATGCTGCCGATCCAGGAGTTTTTCAAAGGAAAGCTGCACATCATCAGACCGATGATAGAGGTCCACGAACAGACTACGAGGCGACTTGCGGAGCAGTATTCACTCCCGGTGGTCAAGCCTGTCTGCCCATACGACCAGACGAATATCAGATCGAGCATCAAACCGATCATCGGACAGTTCTCAAAGATGGACAAACTAGTCAGGGAGCATATCTATCATGCCCATACGTTTGACTATCGAATACCCAGAGAATAGACGCAACGATCTTGATGACTTCAGCAACTACATGAGGAACACCCCCGACTTCGCTACCAATTCGCCCTTTCAGTCTCATTACAGCGTTATGTGAAAGAGAAATACTTTCCCATTATCATCCAATCGGGTATACTGTAGTATGAAAGACGTCTGGTTTCATGAATGACGGATTGGAGAAGCGTATGAAAAAAACAAAGGTCGTTCTACTCTGTGGCCTACTTTGCCTGATCTCATCGACGATACTCTTTGCGAGTTCGGCGAAGTTCAATCTCGGCCTCGGGCTGAACTATACGCTCACACAGTCGAAGGATACTCCCGATATCAATAAAGCCAGCCACAAGCTGGGCCTTGAGGTCAGTCCTTCATTCTCTTATGGCAAATTCGCGATGAAACTCGATGCGCACCTGTACTTCGGCGTCAATCCATTCTCGTCTGACTTCGGTTTCTGGCCAAACAACTGGCTTCCCCCGGTACGGGAGCCGGATGAGAGCGACTTCTCCTACGCCATGCGGGTAGCGAGCCACTACAGCGGTATCATCAACTATATCACCTGGGGCAGTCGGACCGATGACATCTATTTCCGTTGGGGAAAGCTGAACGGCTATACCATGGGTGATGGCGCGTTGCTCACCTCGTATCATGATACGACGGTAGACAGAAGAGCAACCCTCCCGGGCATCACTTTCAAGCTCGACGCAAGAGCGTTCAATTTTCCGTGGCTCGGATTTGAGTTCGTCACCAACGACATCTTTCATCCGTCCCTGTTGGGCGCGAGGTTGTTCGTGCGACCCTGTACAGCCACGACGATCCCCGTCATCAAGGATATGGAGGTCGGGCTATCGTTCGTGACCGATCCCTACGGGCACTCTATCCTCGAAGTGGTCGGAGAGGAAACGGTCGTCAAAGAGACGATCCCTCCCCTCACGAACGTAGCGATAGATGTCGTACTGCCGTTGCTTTCACAGAAGTGGATCGGACTCTCGTTCTATACTGATTTCATCATGCAGTTCCCGGACCAGAAGGTACTTGGATCCTCGCATGCGGTCCGTTTCGGGCTCGGAGGGGCTGTGACGCCTTGGATATTGTTCAATGGCGCCGTGACGTTCCCCACCGGCAATGGCTTTATCCCCAACTATTTCGAGACGGGGTTCAACGAGTGGACGGAGAAAGATCTGGCCAACAACAGATTGCAGGTCGGAGAGATGCGGTTCGACGGCAGGCTGGGCGTACAGGTACTGGATACCGCTATCTATGCGGGAGTACTGGCAAAGTCCGATTTCAGCGCGGCAAAGGGTTGGAACAATTACGGTTTCGGGATGAGACTGCATATTGACAAAGACCTGCTCAACTTCCTCGGACTTGACATCAACTACGACAAGCTGTATCCCCAGAATACACTGACCCAAGAGACGGAACCCTTCGGCAAAGGCCTGTTCACGCTGAAGAACGTCTCCATAGGGATGGACGCCCTCATTACGGTCAGACCGGTTGATCTTGATCTGGGATTGTCCATCGCATTTGACGAGGATGGCAAGAGCACCGGCGTCAAGTTCGATATCGGACTTCGGTTCTCATTTTTCTAGTGGAATTTTTTTTGAGCAATAAAAGTCGCCAGACCATAAGGAAGGTGGATTGATGAAAAACATGAACAAATGTTTGCGCTTCATGATGATCGCGATGGCTGCGGTCCTGATGCCTGCGATGGCATTCGCAAGTTCCCCGTTGTATGTCTCCGATGGGGATATCACAGGATTCAAAGCCTATGATACACAAGGAAAGTCCATAGGGACCGACCAGATGCTGTCTGACGGTCTGTATGAGGGCTGGATCGTCCGTACTGACGCTTCGGTCGTCGCTTTGGGCAGCCCTGCCGGTACGATCGTCCTGCAACCGCAGACCATCTTGGGCGTCAGCAAGCTAACCTATGAAGATCCGGTTTTCTATCTGATCTCCGGGGCCGCGATCTTCCAGACTGACGCTGATTTCAATGGAACGCTCAATGTGGCCACCCCTGTCTCGCGATATCAGGTCAGCGGCACCAGCCAGATCTGGATCAGTTCGGACCTCGGGGAACTGATCTATTCCTTCGGGGGGAGCGTGACGACACTTAATGTCATCACCAAGCAGCAAACTACAGTACCGCCCTACTACTATCTCGATATGATGATTCCGCTCATGGACCCGAAACCGGTCAATCAACAGGCATATATGTCCATGGCGTACAATCCTGATCCGGTGGTCGCCGCGAATCTTCCGGGCACCCCACCCCAGCCGATCGTCACTTCGGTCGTCTCCAAACCCGTAGAAGAACCTGTTGTCGAACCAGAGGTTCCTGCCACGCCCGCGGAACCGGTTGCCACCGTCGAACCAGCGGCGCCTAGCGCTCCTGTGGAACCGGTCGCCATCGTCGAACCAGTGGCTCCTGCCGCACCCGCGGAACCGGTCGCCACCGTCGAACCAACGACTCCGGCAGCACCTGCGGTACCGGCGGAACCTACAGCTCCCATAGCCACGGTAAAGCCGATTGCTACAGAACCAAAAATCCCTTCCGCACCGGTATTCTCCGACATCATCGACATGTCACCGCTGGTACCCGACGCACCCTTGTTCACAGGTACAGCCGAGATCAAGCCTTTGTTCCCGGAAGCGCCGATCTTCGCATCGCTTCCAGCCATACGGAGACTTGCTCCAAACGCACCGGCGTTCAAACCGACGAAGATATCCTACTACCAGCCCCGCATCCAGGTCATGGAAGAACCTCAGGTGATTCCTGAAGTTGAACCTATCGTCGAGGAACCGATCGAAGAGTCTGTCCAAATCGTCGAAGAGGACAAACTCACCGTACGACAACCGAGTGGGGTGATCAGCGGAGCGGCTCCTGAGAAAGCAAGGATCGATGCCGGCGTAGCTCTCGCCTACTCCCTCCACTACGACGGTTCTCAAAACCCAGTGCAGCCTTTGTCGACAATAGCGATCAAGCCCTATTTCAGCTACAACACCTTCAAGCTTGGATTGCAGGCGACGGTCAGTACGACGGGGTCCCTGAACTGGAACGACCTTGGAGGCTCCCTCAAGTTCGACACATCTTCTCCATTGCGGACGATCGCATCGCTCACCAGTTTCATCGACTACTTCAAATTCGGTACTACAGCCGGAAAAGTCTACTTCAACGTGGATACCACTTCTCCGATCAGTTTCGGCGTCAATTCGATGATGGGAGGAGTCAACCATCGGTTCGACAAGACCTCCATGCTGGGTTTCTACAATCAGGTGAATACCTCTTGGTATAGCCATCAGATCTATTTCGATGACTTATATCTGAATAGGCTGAACGTCGGCGGCACTGAACGGCAGACCGGCGGTGTGCGTTTCAGCTTCACGCCTACCCAGTCCTATCCGTTCAGCATCGGCATCTCTTCACTCGTCGTCCTTTCCAATCCTTCCGACCTTGTCGTGGATCTGTATCCATCTCTCGATTTCAGCTTCCCATTGGTCAATAACCGGAAACTCAGAATGAACCTGAACATTGGAGGAGCCCTGTATCTGCAAGCCACACCGAACTTCGATATTTCGACGATTTACGACAAGAATGGGGCGACATTCTTCTCGAAGTTCCCGAACCTGCTCGCAAGCGCAGGAATCGACGCCACGTTCGGCGGGGCGAAACTTGGTGCGACGTTGGCATTCAACAGGGGCGCGGTCGTATCCAACCTGATCAACAACACCTCCTACAGCGGCAAGCCCATGACTTCGGGCGATGTGCTTGACGTCATGCTCAATGGCTCCTATACGGCGGGCGGATTCCAGATATCCGGCTCCTGGAATGTACCTCTCAAGATTTCAGGAACTTTCGGACTGGCGCCTCTCGTAAATGATACAAACGGAAGAAAAGCCGACATATCCACGTTGGAGCTGGGCTACACCGGCAACGCATGGAGTTTCGGAGCCGGTATCCAGCAGATCGACATGATCGGCGCCTACACGGCCCTGTTCACAGGAGCCGGTAACGCCAGCGATAAGATCGGGGCGTTCCTGGATCCAGATTATACAAACACATATGCGTACGCTGCGTATGATACCGGCGCGGTCCGCCTTGATCTGAAGCTCTCTACGGCGAAAGCGGTCGGGCAGACCAATATGGATATCGCGCCGGTCCTCGACCTTGGCATGACGATGAGACTCGGGACCGGGACGGTCTCCCAGTTCGGAGAATCCACGCTGTTGACCAAGGACAGCAAGATCAAGATTTCCGGAAGCCTTGGAGCCACCTATGTGAACCGCAGGTTCTCCACTACTCCGGCGGACAAGGATTCAGGGGACCAATTGTTGTTCATCAAACCGACTCTGTTGCTTGATTCAAACAATTTCTCCATGGGAATCGGTATCAACTTCGGCACGAGCCTGGGCTACCATACCTTCTTCGATCCAAATGCCTGGTACGCCCCACGTGGCGACAAGTTCTGGGACTTCGGCCTGATCGACACCGGAAACCTCTCGACTGGAGAAAAGATTTTTGATCTCGTGACCGATGTGTTCAACCTTGTCGAGCATCTGCGGATCGGAAAACCGCTGAGTTCTTTCTATTTGATCATGGATCGAGAGCGGGCACTCTCCTTTGCGGACGGCACGTTGGTCGACAATATCCTGCCGAACATCGAGGCTCCGTATTTCACCGCCCTACCGTTGTACAACCGGTTGAACACCAGATACTTCGGATATGAGCTGTTCATCGATGACATGACCTTCCCGACCTTGGCAGGACTTTCCCTCGCCGCGAAGCCGACGGCGACAAGCTATCCGTTCAGCGTCGGCGTATCAGCGGTCGCCCAGTCGATGCACACCTTCTATGATATGAAGCTCTATCCTTCGGTGGATATCACATTGCCGATCATCTACAACAAGGGTCTCGACAAGATGTCGGTCGGCATCCACGCCGCGACGGCCGTTCAGTTGAAAACGAACGAAAACAAGTTCCTGTTGCTTGATTCCAACAAAAAGCTGAGGAACTACCTGATGTCGGCTTCGCTCGATGGAACCTTCAGCGCATTCGACTTCACCATCGCCGGAGGTATCCAGTCCGGACTCCTTTCCTACGGAATGTTCGATGAGTATTATCTCAGACGGAACACAACGTTCGTCGGTGATGAAACAGTTGCAAGGGCTTTCTTCGGAAAGGTCGAGTTCGGGTACTCCTCGGAGGTATTTTCAATCCATACAGGTTATCTTCTCGACTTCGATCTTCCTGGTTTCAAGAGCTTCGATTATGTCGGAGACAAGTTCAACATGGAAATGAAGGTACGATCCTCTGTCGTCGATGTATCCGTTGGATTCGCCAAACAGGATATCTTCAACGAAGTCAAGGGGATGATCAGTTCCAAACCGACCATTGCCACAGGCCTGAAGGATTTCTTCGTCAGCGAAGACGCAGTCGTGTATGGACAGCTTGACGTCAAAGCGGGACTAGCGACTTTGACCAGCCGGTTCTCGACCACAGAGGCCTATGACGTGCAAGGCAATCCCACAGGAACTATCAAGCCTACCCTCTCCATGGGGATCAAGATCGGCTTCTAGGTTTCTATCAAGCAAGTTGTTTCAGGGGTTGCGTGAACGTCGAAAGACCAAGCGCAACCCCTTTTTACTTTTTGGCGGCAGATGTGCTACAATGTGACCATGAGTAGAATCCAATTGTTAGATCCGATCGTAGCGCAGCGTATCGCCGCAGGGGAAGTCATCGAACGTCCGGCTTCCGTCGTACGGGAACTCGTGGACAACGCTATCGACGCCCATGCGACATCGATCAACGTATACGTCCAGGAGGGCGGGCTGAAACGTATAACGGTCATTGACGATGGAGATGGTATCGACAAAGAGGATCTGCCTCTTTGCTGCAAAAGCCATGCGACCAGCAAGGTCGCGACGTTGGAGGATCTCTACCACCTCTCCACCATGGGATTCAGAGGAGAAGCTCTCTACAGCATCGCGGCTTGCGCGAAAGTGACGATCGCAAGCAGCAGGATGCTGGCATCACCATGGCAAATCACGGTGGACAACGGAGTCGAAGGTCAGGTTGCCCCAGGTGGTCCGAACGCGGGTACGAAAGTGGATGTCGAGGACCTGTTTCACGATATCCCGGCCCGACGGATGTTCCTCAAACGACCGTCAACGGAAGCAACCTTGTGCAAGAATGTCATGGCGGAAAAGGCCCTGGCGTTCCCGGAGGTCGAATTCAAATTCTATTCCGATGATGTCTTGCGCCTGCACCTTCCTCCCGCCTCGAAAAAAGACCGGGTTCTCGATACCTTGGCGACAGACAAGAATCTCGTCCGCAGTGAAGCCCTTGAGTTATATGACACGGCAGGCAAGTTCTCGCTCTATGCCGTCGTGTCTTCACCGGCTTGCTATCGTTCGGACAGATCCCATATCAAGATCTATATCAACAACCGCCCTGTCGAAGAGTATGCTTTGGTACAGGCCGTAACCTATGGCTATGGAGAAATGCTGCCTGGCGGTAGCTTCCCCTACTGTTATCTGTTCGTGACTGTCGACCCTACCCTCGTCGATTTCAACATCCATCCAGCGAAACGGGAAGTCAAGCTCCGGAACAAAGCGGAAGTGCATCATCAGGTCGTAGAAATGGTCAGGACTCAGGTCCGCAGGGCGATTCCCCGACTCAAGATAGAAGCGCAACAACAGGCGGCTCAACTGGAACTGGGGCAATCAGCGGTGGGGCCGCAAGAAGCGTCGGCACAGCAACATGCGACATCAGCCCGAACAGAGTATGGAGAATATTCCGCGGAGCCATACAGGTCGTATGGTAGCGGCGGAACCGCTTCCCATGGTAGCAGTGGTACAGGGGTGAGAGATTCTCAGGCGATTGCTACGGAGCGACGACCAAGCGATCCCGCCTGGTTCGCGAAGGCGAAAGCCATGCTTCGTCCACAATCTGCGGAAATACCGCGGCCATCCATGTCTGGTGAGAATGTGGAAGCGCCACAGGCGAAAGCCGACAGACATGCAACGGACGCATCGGACTGGATCGCTCAGACGACTGAAGAGCAGGGTTTCACATATCTGGGACAGGCATTCGACCTCTTCCTCATCGCCCAGAAAGGAAATGATATCTATCTGGTCGACCAGCATGCGGCCCATGAAAGGATATTGTTCGATGAAATCAAGGCACATAAGGACATTCAGAAACTGATGGTCCCGCTCTCTTTCGAGGTGGAACGGGACGTCGATCTGTTCCTACAGGAAAATTCCTATATCTATGGAGAATTCGGGATGGAACTATCCAGACCGGAGGATCTGCTCTGGGAACTCGCTACCCTTCCCGCGCTCTGCAAACCTGTTGAAAAAGCCATCATACGGTTCATCAGCACTCAGACTGGAGATCTGGACGAGATCGAGAAAGGACTCTATGCGATCATAGCCTGCCATGCGGCGATCAAGGACGGAGATCAGGTCGATTCCCATACCGCGAAGGCTATTCTGGAAAAGGTCTTCGCTATGGAAGATCCCTGTTGCCCGCATGGAAGGACTTTCTTGGTGAGGATCAGCAAACAAGAGCTCTGGCAGGCTGTAGGCCGGACCTGATTGATCTAGTGAAACCGTTGCTTGGAGACGAGTGTCACCCGGAGTTCAGGAAGATACCGGTATATGGCCAGGCTATCCGCCTGGTCCCATAGGGTTTCGCCACCCAGGCCGGACAACGCATAATAGGTTCCCGCCTCCAGTTCGCTCCGATACAGGGAGACTCCAGAGGCATCAAACAGCTCCAAGGTCCAGGATTCAGGTGCTGTAGCGAGCACCGGGACGACAGGCTCGCCCGTATCAGGTTGACCCAACATTTCCTCCCGGTCAAAGGGGCCTGCGGAAAGCAGGGTGTCGTTCAACTCTCCCGCGCTATCCAACAACGAGGTGGCTTCGGCCTGTTCGATGCCGTTCAGGACAAGCTTTCCGCTAGACACACCAGCGTCGGAGGTCTGGAGAAGAAAGATCGGATAGAGGGATGGGTCTGGATCGACATAGGAGACATGGAACTGATGCTCCAGGGTCCTGCCATCTTTCAGGAACAATCGTAGTATCCATTCACCTTCCGGGATAGGGACACCGGAACCCAAGGCAAGATTGGGGTACCCTAGCCATCGGACGTCGTCGAAAATCACTTCCGAGGGGAAGAACTCCCATTGGTAGACGCCATCAGGACTCACAACCGAGAACTGTAGGTCCGCAGGGGCGAAGTCGGAACCGACATCGACGAACAGGGAGAGCGCATGGCCAGCTTGGGAGGGGATACCGGAATCATCGATATCGACGGACACGACGATACCGGACTGCTCCTCCAGCAGAGAGAAATCCTCACGGGAACAAGATGCGCATGCCAGCAGGATTATCAGAGACGCTACCAAGAACCTGCCGGCATGTCCGCCTAGGAAAGTCCTACGCATTGATTTCCGAAAGGTAGGACCGTACGGGATTCGCATAAGAGTTGAGGACGAATTCCCTGACATCCTTTTTCAGCCCCTTGTACCTGTCAAGGAATCTGGCGGTATCCATATCAGCGTACCTATCAGCGAATTTCCGGGAGTTCTCAAGGTAATCGTAGGCGAAGCAGTTCGTATCCCACAACCTGTAGTTGAGATGGATCTGCCTGTCGATCTCACGGGCAACGGCTTCAGGACTGTCATAGTCGTCTACCAGCGGTTTGCCGAACGCAAGATGGATGTTTCCCTTGTATTTACGGAGTCCCCTGAGCATGTTCAGGAGATCTTCATATTTCTTCTTCTGGTATTCGCCGCCATGGATCAACTTGCTGACCTCTTCCCTGCCTTTGTTGATATCACAGGGATCATATTCATAACTGATTGATACGGGCACTATGTTGCAGGACTTAATAAGCTCCGGGAACTTGATCCCGGTCTTCTTCTTGGACAAATACAGCATCTTGATGATAGCGGCGTTGGTCGTGTCGATGCCATCTTTCGACCGTCCGCTCTTCTGGGCTACCCAGATCGACTGATGCTCTTCGGTGATCAGCTCAATGAAGTATTCACTGAGACGGATCGACTCCAGATATTTCTCCCGCATCGGAAGTTCACGCTTGACGGTTATCCCACCGTTGAGTTTGAACATGTCCGTGGCGAACTGATTGACAAGGAGGTTGTCGCCTATCGCCATTTCACAGAGCATCATCCCGGATTGCATCAGCGCATAGTCAAGCAGGGTGCAATCCAACACGATATCACGGTGATTGCTGATGAACAGATATGGTTTCTCCTTGTCGAGGTTTTCAGCGCCGCTGAAGGAGAAGGTATCCACGGACTTCTTGAGTATCGTGGGGATCATGATTCCCGCCGTGATGGACCTCTGGAAATCCTCATAGGTCTTTACCTTGGACAACAAGACCGGAAGCTGGGTCTTGAACGCCGTTATCGCTTTCTTGGCGTCATCATCGTTCGATGAGAGCAATTCCCCCAGGCCGACCATGAACTGAGGTGAATTGCATAGACGATCAATCGCCTTCGCAACGTCAGCAGGATCATAAGGAGCTATGTCTTTATACTTTGCCTTATCCATGATATTCCTCGTCTCCTATCTGTTGCCTAGCAAAGATTTCATATACTGGCTGCGTTCCCATGCGGAGGGGTCGGCCATGCGTTCCTGAGCAAGAATACCGTTGAACTGAGAGACTTCCGAATAACCATGTTCGTCCATCCAGGTTTCAATGTCGCCGATCATCTCCCCGACTCTGTTGAACCCGTGCTTCATTACAGCTGAACAGACCTGGACGGCCTTCGCCCCCGCAAGAAGCTGCTTGACAACGGTATCACCGGTGTGAATGCCGGTCGTGGCACAGATGGCGCAACGGATCTCGGCGCTCATCAACGCAGTCCAGCGCATGGACTCAACGTATTCATGGGCGGTACTGAGAACCTCGGCCGGTTTGAAGGTAAGAGTCTTGATGTCGATGTCGGGATGATAGAAACGATTGAACAGGACCAAGGCGTCAAGCCCGAGCTTGTCGAACTGGCGGATCATGTTCGCGAGGCTGGAGAACTTGTAACCAAGCTTCAGGCTCAGCGGCAGCTTGAACTGTTTTCTGGCGCTCTTTACAAGCCGGAGGTATTCCTTCTCGATATCCTCTCCTTCGACCGAAGCATCCGCGGCGACCACGTAATGGTTCAGTTCCAGGGCGTCGGCACCACAAGAGACGAATCGCTGACCGTAGTCAAGCCAGGTTCCGGCATCCTTGCAGTTGATCGAGGCGATTACGGGAATATCCAAAGCCTGCTTCGCACCTTCGACCAAAGCGAGGTAGGTATCAATATAGTGGTCCTTGCTCGCGCCCTCAAGGAACCCATAGGCGTCGGCATGGGTAAGATAATCCTGCGCGTCGGCCAAAGTCGCGGATGTATCGGCGTCAATCTGCTCTTCAAAGATTGATTTGATGACGACTGCGCCGGCTCCTGCGTCTTCACATTTGCGAAGATTGTCCAAAGTAGACGTCAACGGACTGCTGCCGATGATGATCGGATTCTTCAGGGTGAGCCCCATATATTTTGTCTGTAGAGAAATCATAGTACCTCCTGGAAACAGCGGATTAAAACACAACTCCGCCATGGTATTCACATCATAACATGTTCTGTCACTTTTGGCTGTACCAAAGCGATAGATAAGATATGATTAATTGAAAGATGAGTATGGTTATATTTAGATTTAACATACCTAATTAGGAATATTATTTTATAAAATAATAAAAAACCCCACTTCTTGTCAAACAGAAATGGGGAAACCATTGAAAACGTGTCTACTGCTACAGAATGTATGGAATCCGGTAGTTATGGGACTGATATACGACGAAGGTCTCGACTTCAAGCACTTCATTGATCTTCACCAGTTCGAACTTGAAGAAGTCAAGAAGCGACAGGTTCTCGTCTTCGCTCAGGATCAACTGGACGATCAAGTCGTAGCGACCTGTGACGACAACGGAGGAAATGACACCTCTCAAGCGAGAGAATTCCTTGGCTTTCCGTTCCAGGTCCAACGTCTTGAGCTTCACCCCCATCATCACGACTTGCAGGCCGGGGATGCATTCAGGATCGACGAGACCGGAGATCTGAAGGACCCCTTCCTCAATCAATTTGTTCACACGCGCCCTGACCGTATTTTCAGTGATATTCAGTTCTTCGGCGATCGCGCTATACGCCTTGCGACCGTCACACAACTGCTTGATTATCGCTTTGTTGGTTTCATCAATCTTTTTCACCGTTATCTCCATACATGACAAGGCCCTCATGCGGAATGCCCTAGAGCAGACCACATGAAGGCCTATACATTGTTATCAGCCGTTTTTCTTCTGGAATTCCTTCATGAAATCGGCAAGTGCCTGTACATCTTCGACGGGCAGAGCGTTGTAGACGGAAGCCCGTATTCCACCGACTGAACGATGTCCTTTGAGCCCCAGCATACCGTTCGAGGAAGCCGCGGACAGGAATGCTTTCTCCAGGTCTTCGCTTCCGAGCCGGAAAGGAATGTTCATCGTCGAGCGATACGCAGGATCGACTGGCGACCGATAGTAGCCACCGCTTCCCTCAATTGTATCGTAGATGATCGAACTCTTCTCAAGGGCCCGCTTCTGCATGCCTTCCGCTCCGCCGTTCTTCTTGACCCAGTCAAGGACGAGCTTGACAGCCCAGATCGAGAATACGGGAGGAGTGTTGTACAGCCCCTTCTCCTTCGCATGGAGCTTGTAGTTCAAGTATGCGGGGAGATTGTCATTCTGCTTTTCAAGCAGGGATTTCTTCATGATGATGAACGTCGCTCCGGCCGGTCCAAGATTCTTCTGGACGCCGCCATAGATCATGTCGAACTTCTCGACGGGTATCGGACGTGACAGGATATCGCTGGACATGTCGGCGATCAAGGGAACGTCTCCGGTCTCAGGGAAAGACTTCCATTCAACACCATGGATCGTTTCATTGGAACAGAGGTAGAGGTAGGAACTATTCGCGCTGGGTTTCACCGTCGCAGGATCGGGCAACGTCGAGAACTTGCTATCGGTACCATCGAAATAGAGGTGGACGTTCCCGAGTTTCTGAGCGTCTTCAGTAGCCTTGTTGGACCAGGTACCGCTCTTGATATAGTCGGCCACCGTACCGGGACGAAGGAAGTTCATCGGGATCATCGCGAACTGCAATGTGGCGCCGCCGCCGAGGAAATAGACATCGTAGTCCTCAGGGATGTTCAGCAATTCACGGAACAGCCCCAGGCATTCGTCGTACATCGACTCGAACATGCCGCCGCGATGGCTGGCTTCGATCATAGAAAGTCCCTGACCTTCATAGTCGACGATTTGATCACGAAGTTGTTCAAGCACCTCAACAGGCATTACGGAGGGGCCGGCAAAATAATTCTTCTTCCTGTTCATCAGATCTTTCCTTCCTTTGCAAGTTCATCGATCATCGCATAGACTTCATCGCCGATACGATTCAAGTTTTCAACGCTATTGGCACCCACGTGAGGGGTCAAGGTGACATGTTCAGCCTTCAGGATCGGATAATCCCCGGCGGGGGGATCGGACGGATATACATCGGTACAGTACCAGGCGACGCTACCGTCGGCAAGCGCGGCGACCATGTCATCGGCGTCGACACACAGACCACGGCCGGTGTTGATGACGACAGGCTTGTGCGAACAACAGGAGATCAACTTCTTGTTCATCATGCCGCGGGTTTCATCGGTCAACGGGAGGTGCATGGAGATATAGTCAGCTTCCTTCACCGCCTCTTCAGGAGAGGCTTTCATGTCGGCGGCGTCACTCTGCTGGACATATTTGTCATAGGCGACGACATTCATGCCGAACGCTTTCGCACGATTTGCGACTTCGCGGGCGATATTGCCGATGCCGAACAGACACAAAGTCTTGCCGTAGAGTTCGGTGCGCTTGACGTTCTTCAGCCACTCACCGGCTTTCATCCCTTCATGATATTGGACCAGGTGGTTGGGAGTGCTGAGCATCAATGCGAAAGCCAGCTCCGCGACCGCGATCGAGGAGGCCTTGGGAGTATTGCGGACCATGATCCCCTTGCTTTCGGCGTAGGCCTTGTCGATATTGTCGATACCGACACCCCCGCGGATGATCAATTTCAGATTGGGGGCCTGATCGATGTACTCCTGCGTACATTTCGTCTTCGCCCTGACCAAAACGACATTCGCTTCAGCCAGACGGCTCTTGTCGTCGGTGACTTCACCGAGCGCCGTCAAACGTCCTGGTAGTGATGCATCAAACGCATCGGAAATAAGAATAAGCATCTGTCCGCTCCTTGTTCCAAGTCTACAGGGCCATGCCCGAGACCTTTTTTGCTACTTCACACGGGGACACTCCCCATATTGTATCCATATCAGTCAAAACCAGGTCCGAACGCAACAACCCGAAGGCCCCCGTTTCGCACCAATCGAGTTTATTGTAATGTGTGAGTAAGGTATTTGTCAAATTTATTTTGAAAAATTTATGTTATTCGAAATTTATCATCTTCTTGTTGATGGAAAAATAATTAATACCGTATTTTTTGCACTCTATTCCAGTAGCGATACAAACGCTGCTTTCCAAGGAGCTAAAACACACTCTCTGCACAGAAAAATTACGAGGAGCAGATGGCACGATATATCATTTTGTTAGATACTGTTATACAAGGATATAGAAATCTTGTCCATGCGGTATGGGATGGTTTTTGGGATGAAACAAGACCCCATGGATAGCTATGTCCCATAGGGGAAATACATGTTGGAAACTTTCTTCATCGGGCGACAATTGTGTACCGCCGATAATGATTGTCATTTCATAAAGATTTCGGAAGCTTTGCTTTCATTGCTCGGTACTTCAGAAGAATCACTATATACGGATTTCGGCGGAAAACTTTCAGACATCATGCATCCTCAGAACAGCGCCGTCGCCGAAGCCGCCATCACATATACCGTGGCAACAAAAGAACCAATGGAATTCGACTGTAGACTTGCGGTGAATACGGACAATGAGACCTGGGTCCATTGCGGGCTCTCTTTCGTCATCAAAGAAGGCAAAGAATATATACAATGCGATATGGCCGATGTCTCCCATTACCACGCCATCGAGGCTTATTACAAAAGCATGCTCAATTCTCTGGAGAATCCGGTGATCATCACCGACACGGAGAAGCGGGTGTGGTTCATGAACACCGCGGCGGAGAAAAACTGCGGAATGACTTTGGGAAACTGTATCGGAAAATCCTGCGAGACATTCAGGACCCCCTTTTGCGGAACCAACGATTGCTGCATCCTCCGCTGGAAACGAGGTGATAGCGCGGCGATCCAGACTACGCCGGACGGACGTTCAAACAGGGTCAACTACACGAGTCTGCGTGATGCAAGGGAAAAAGAAATCGGTTACGTCAGTGTTTCCACCGACATTACGGAACTGATAGAGACGGAAAAGAGACTTCAACTCAGCGAAGAACGGTATCGGTTGGCGTTGGCGCAGACTCATGACGCAATATGGGACTATGATGTAGCGACGGATACTCTGTATCAGTCACAGGACCAAGCGTATACAGACAAAGACTATCTGAAGATCGGACCGACATTGAACAATGCGTCACGACAGCTTCTTGCATCGAAAAGCATACATGAGGACTCTAAAACAGCCATGCAGGGACTGGTCGAAGCAGTTCTGGCAGGGAAAAAGAAATCTGAAGCTTCGATACGAATAAAGAAGGACGATGGTGAATACCGTTGGGTCCAGATAACCAGTACCACCATCTGCGGCGCGGACGGGATTCCATTGCGCGCCATAGCGATCAGCAAAGACATCACCAAGGAAAAACAACGGGAACAGGAGTTCGAACAGGAACGCCAGTATCGCTATTCAATAACGCATGACGCGATCACCTCGTATGAAGTGAACCTCACAAAAGACGAGCTTACATACGCTGATCCGTTCTGGCTCTCGCAACTGGAAGCGGAGGGTGAAATCTCCTATTCGGAGATGATACGTCTGACAAAAGAGAAAGTCGTAGTCGAAGCGGAAGCCAGATTGCAGATGGAAGAGACGATCGGCCGAGATGCGCTGCTTGAAGCCTATGAGCTGGGCAAGCGTGACATACAATACGAATATCTGCGCAAAAGCTCCCGGGACGCCACAGACGCCATGTGGGTGTGTACATCCGTCAATCTGATCAAGGCGCCAATGACCGGAGATGTCTGCGCATTCATCTACATCAAGGATATCGACCAGCAGAAACGGCAGGAGCTTGAGCTTCGCAAGAATGCGGAGCGTGACGTCCTTACGGGCCTGTACAACAGGAAAACCGTCACGAACCTGATCGAAAAAGCGTTGGCGAATCAGCCATCCGATACCATGCAGGCTCTATTGATGATCGATATCGACAATTTCAAGGAAATAAACGATACCTACGGGCATCTGTACGGGGACGCCGTCCTGTCCGATATCGCATACAAACTCAAGAAAAGCATTTCCCCCCAGGATATCGTAGGACGTCTTGGGGGTGATGAATTCATCGCGCTCCTTCGAGACTACCAGACAAAAGATGAGCTACTCGAAAAGACCCGGCAGATCGCCACTACACTGGAGATGATATACTCTTCCGGAAACAGGGAATGCAATATCTCTGGTTCTATCGGCATCGTGTTCACACCCGAACACGGTGAGGATTTCAATACATTGTACGAGAAGGCGGACATCGCCTTGTACAACGCCAAGATACGGGGACGCAACCGCTATTCGATCTATACGGCGGCAATGGGCAAATCCCTGCAAAGCATGGAGCGACCGGTGACCGCTATCAAGGAAACCCGAATCGGAAAGAACTTCATCGAGCATATCAGTGAATATGTTTTCCGAATCCTCTATCTGTCCGAGGATCTCAAAGTGGGCATTTCCTCGATCCTTGAACTGATTTCCCGCCATTTCGAGGCCCAGCGATGCTATATCTTCCGGTACGACGCGGAAAAGAATGTATATTCGATGATCTTCGAATGGCTCGACAAAGGTACGCCGCATCTGGCAAAAAACTGGGAAAGCAATCGGATCACCTCCGTTCCGGCCGACTATATCGAACATTTCTCGGAAAACGGCATGCTGATCGTCGAAAACACAGCCTTGACGCCGACGAACATCAAGTTACTCTCCGACAGGATCGGGACCAAGGCGTTCTTGCAAAGCATGATGGATGAAGACACTTTCCACGGGTTCATCGGAGTAGACTACGAGAAAGAAGTCCGGCATTTCAGCGCTGACGAACTGGAGACGATCAAGACCACCGCGGAGGTCATCGGAACCTTTCTTCAGAACAAGCAGAACGAAGAGGAGACGAAACGTTATACCTCTACGCTTCAGACCCTTCTCGACAATGTCACCATGTCTTCCTATGTAGTGAACCCCAGAACTCATGAACTGGTATTTCTCAACAAACGGACGCTTTCCATGGTGCCGAATGGAAAAGTCGGGGATATCTGCTACAAGCTGTTCATGCATTACGATGAACCTTGTTCATTCTGTCCGATCCTGAAACTGACCGATGCGTTTGACTCAAGCTATACCCTTCCCCATTTCAATGAGGTGATCGGCAGATGGCTTGAGATTTCGGTAAACAATGTCAAATGGCCGGATGGGGAAACCTACTGCATGGTCAACTTCACGGACATCTCCAACTATGTTGCCCAAGACGGGAAAGTCAAGTATCTCGACGTAGATGGGGCCTGATCGGAGAAAACTGAAGTAAATTCATGGAAATCATCACATTCTCTTGACATTTTGATGCTTTTTCAAGATTATTACCAAGCATTTCGGCCCGAGTCATACGGGAAGGGGGTGATGTTAGTTTATGGCCTATGTAAAAGTTGATGATAATGAACCACTAGAGAAGTCGATCAAGCGCTTCAAGAGAATGGTTGAGAAAGAAGGCATCATCCGCGAGTGGAAGAAGCGCGAATATTTCGAGAAGCCCTCCACCATCCTGAATCGGAAGAAGAAGGCTCTCGCCCGCAAGCAGATGAAGAAGGTGCGCAAGATGCACGCCTCCAAGAGCTACTAAGCTCCAGTCGGCTTCGGCAAACTCAAACAACACACCCTCCGTTGCCTCAAGGCTACGGAGGGTTTTTCTTTAGGGGTACCATGGGGGTACCCCTACGTCTCCACTAGGTCTCCCTTACGTCTCCTCTAGGCCGCAGGTAGAGGGTGCCGATAGCAACCGCAGCAATCA
The DNA here is from genome assembly GCA_964407735.1 of uncultured Sphaerochaeta sp. Classification (GTDB taxonomy): domain Bacteria; phylum Spirochaetota; class Spirochaetia; order Sphaerochaetales; family Sphaerochaetaceae; genus Spiro-02. The sequence continues at coordinate 23,372 of CAYOWS010000013.1, forward strand.
TTGTACCGCACACTACCAGATGCGACGGAAAAAACCTGGGGACGGCGTCTAGTGGCGCTTCATGTCAAGGACGGTAAGCTGCAAGGACCCATGATTCTTGTAGTAGTTGCGCCCAAGACGGAACACGACATCTACCGCATCTCCCGTATCGAAGTCCTTGCCGGCATGATCTCCGGCTTTCCAGAATACGGCAGGCCATTTGTAGCTTCCGAACCCGAAGGTCAGCTTCAGATGGGTGGGTCCCGACTTCGAATTGTTGAGGAACTGCATGTCCTCCACGACCGCCCCTTCCATCAGGAACTGGAGCGGCGGGTTCTGTTCGCCATACGGCTCGAAGAATTCCACCAACTTGATAATATCCGGATTCAGGTAGTCGGGAGGCAAGGTACAGTCCACCCGAACCGCTTCCTCCTCCTCGTCCATGATATCCATGCAGTCAATCTGTTCCAGCATCCTGTCGTGAAGTTCCTTGATGTCCTTGGAGTCGATGGAGAATCCCGCGGCACAGGCATGACCGCCGAAATCGAGGAACAGATCATCGAACCGGGACAGGAATTCCCGGACATTGAATCCCGTCGGACTTCTCATGGAACCGGTGGCGCGGTCGCCTTCCACCTGGGCGATCACCAGCGACGGTACGGAGAACTGCTTGAGCAGACGGGCCGCCATCACCCCGGTGATGCCACGTGAGATCGAGGTATCCTCGACCATCAGGAACTTGCTGCCGAACTCTTCAAGGCTGTCCTTCGCCTTGGGGAACAGCCGCTCCCAGGAATCCTCACCGAGCTTCTGACGTTCTTTGTTCAGCCGGATCAGATTACCTGACAGTTGCTCACATTCATGGAGATCCTCCACCAACAGCATGTTGGCGGCGACGCTGGGGCAGCCCATCCGTCCGGAGGCGTTGATGATCGGAGAAAGCTGCCAACCGAGGTCGGTAGTACCGATCACCCTGCCCGTCAGGTTCTGCATGGTCATCAACGGCAACAGGTTTTTCCGATGCCCTTCCATGAGGACCTTCAGCCCCTTCTTCACCATGATCCGGTTCTCGTCCACCATCGGCATCAGGTCCGCGACGGTCCCGACCGCCACGAGGTCGAGGATTTTCTCGTATTCTGTGGAGAGCAGGGGATATTTCTTCAGGACATAGGCGGTGAACAGCGAGACCAGCGCCTCCAGTTCATCCCGCCCGTGGTTGCTGCTGTACCGCACGGCGCGGCTTATCGTGGATAGGGTGAACAGGCTACGGCCTTTGATGATAGGCAGCACCAGCTCCATCTCCGGACGCAGGTCGGCGAGATGGATATCGACGTTCTTCCCGAACGCCTTGCGAAGCTGCTGCGTCTCGACCTCCGCATCCAGCACGAGGATGGGAAGACCGCAGGAAAGGAATTCGATCAAGCGGCTCTGGGAAGCGGGAAGGACACCTGGCACGACCTCCTCCACCACCCTGTCGACCTCCAGCAGGTTCTCGATCCGAACCGCCTGGATGATCACCGTATCGTTGCCGGGCTGCGCATGGAGCAGGATGAACTCTTCGCGATAGAAATTGGTCTGGGCGAATCTCAACGCCCAGATGCATTTCGCCACGACGCCGCATCCCGCGAGATGGGGGAACGGATATCCACTCCCTTCGGCTTTCGGATCGATCACGGCGATGGCGGGAGGAATCATGTCCCCGGAGATGTGATGGTCAAGGATGATCGTATCTATGCCGAGTTCCCGGGCGTGGGAGATCTCTTCATAGTTGGAGATCCCGCAGTCCACAGTGATGATCAGCGTCACACCGTCCGCATGGGCCTGCTCCACCCCCTCTATGGTGATGCCGTAAGGTTCATCGCCTTCGGGGAGTTTGAAGGAGGTCTCAATCCCAAGCCTGTCCAGCTCCTGCTTGATCAAGACGGTGCTGGTGATACCGTCCACGTCACGGTCGCCGAAGATCCTGACCTTCTCGGAATCTTCCTTTGCGTTGGCGACACGGTCCACGAAGGTCTCCATATCATCGAACAGAAAGGGGTTCCTCAAGTACGTCAGTTCGGATTCAAGATAGAATTTCGCCTGGTCGGGTGTCTGGACATCCCGTCTGGCGAGAATAGAAGCGGTAATGAGGTCTATCCCAAACCGCTCATGCAGCTGCCGCACTATTTCAGCGGAGATGTGAGTCTTTTTCCATGTCATATACAGTCATCAACCTTAATATTGTTTTACACCTGTTCATATGCCTCCGACGTGCAAACCGGATAGCTTCCTTTTCTTGCTGTCATAGGTTGATGATGGGGGAAGTCTAGCCCCCCCCGCATCACACCATGTACTACAAGATCCTCCGCAAGAGGAAAGGATCAGGTCCGCGAACATAGGAGAGCCGTTACAGGACTCCCGCGGAGAGAGTTTTCAGACCACCACCGGCAAACAACGAAGCATAGCGCAGCATATACGTCTTGATCCGTTGTTGGGCGGCCTCACTCAGTTCTACAGAGACAGCATCGGCTATTTCCATCTTCTCAGTCAATGCCAGATATCGCCTCGCACCGGGAGGCAGTATCATTTCATCACTTTCACCAGCGCACCCCCTGCAACAAGGGGCGAGCAACGACATGCTGAAGCCAAGGATCTCAGTCGGCTCATACGTTCTGTCACAGACCGGGCAGGAGTCCAGATCAGCGGCGTTTCCGGCGATATGGAGCAACTTCCAGACATACTGGATCAGAACCCTGTCCACGATCGTACCGTCGGAGAGCAGGTCCAACGCCTGCGTCAGGAGCAGGAACATCAGCAGGCTCTCGCCGCCTCCGGTACGTATCGCAAGCTCGACGCAGAAGGAAGCGGCCCAGATCCGGCGGATATCCTCGCCCAACGCCTCATGAGAGGTCAAGGGCTCGACATCGACGAGAGAATACTCCTGTCTGACAGGATTATAGTACAAAAAGAACCTTCCCGTAAGGAATCGTTCCGTCTTTCCCGCCTGCCGACCTTTTCGGGCCCCGTACACCAGGACATCGATGATACCCAGCTCAGGTGTCAGCAATGTAACTTTGCGGTGCAACTCACCCCACCGACGGCTTTGCAGCACGACTGCCAACGTGGTGATGTTCCGCTCCATTACGCCTCCTTGTACAATTGCAGAGTAGACGCTCCGCCCGCCCATGTCAACCTGATTCACACAGGATTCTCGAGGGGAAGCCTCTGCTCCAGGCTCACTGGGTGGTCACTTTAGGCTCACTGGGTGGTCACTTTAGGCTCACTGGGTGGTCACTTTAGGCTCACTCGGTGGTCACTCCTTGGGGTCCTTGCCTGGGCCAGAGGTGTTCAGGGTACGGGTATAAGCAGACAGAGCAGACAGGATTCGATTTCATCATCACCCGAGAATCAATACGACAAAACGAGGTGTTTGTCAGATAAGAACATATGGTGATTGGAGGAACGCCCCTTGTGTGATATTCTGTCGGTATGAAAATGCGAAAAGTATTCTGGTCGATGGTCGCCATGCTGTTGGTCGCCACCGTTTCCATATCGGCTTTCTCGGTCATTGAGGATGTCCATGCGGTTCAGCCTTTCGATTCGGAGCAGATGCTTTCCCAATGGGATTTCAATTCGGCCATCCCTGAATCCCAGCAGGAATTCGCGGAAAACTGTGAAATACAGCTCGTGACCATAGGGCGTGGGGATCCAGTGTACACTTGGTTCGGACACTCCTCCCTGGTCGTTGTTCCTCCCGATGGGTTCTCCGTGATGTTCGACTATGGCATCTTCGATTTCCAACAGGACCATTTCTACAGGAATTTCGCTTTGGGGCGTCTCTATTACAATGTGATGGGATCCACCGCCGACTGGAGATTGCAGGAAGCGGTCCGGGAACAACGAGATGTCAGGGTACAGACCCTAGACCTCCCTGCATCCGCGAAACTCGCCGTCGTACAATTTCTCAACCACAACGTCCAGCCAGAGAACAACACCTACCTGTATCATCATTTCAAGGACAACTGCGCCACGAGAATCCGCGATATCATAGATGCAGCGACTGGCGGACAATTCAAGACTTGGGCGCAGTCCATCCCTGGGACGGGGACTTATCGTCATCATGTCATGCGGCATACCATCAGCGATCCCATAGTGGACTGGGGGCTCAACTTCCTGCAAAGTGGAGAGATCGATTATCCGATCACGTTGTGGGATGAGATGTTCTTGCCGGAAATCCTTGAACAGGCCGTACAGGAATTCTCCTGGACATGGCCGGATGACAGCGGACATCCTCTCGTGGCTTCAACCGAGACACTCAGTGATACGACCGGTCTTGGAGTAAGGCCGGAGAATAGGAAAGAGACTCCCCATGTATTCCTCCCCTCACTGATTGTCGGTTGTATCCTTGGAGGGATCGGGTTGCTACTGCTCTGGTGGTATCGCCGGAACTGCGACAGGGAACGTGGCTACAAGCTACCGAGGTTCCTATTCGGCTTCTACAATGGAGTCCTCTGTCTGGCATTGGGGATCGTCGCTTCCGTACTGTTGTTTATGATGACTGGCTCCACACATGATGTGACCTGGTACAATGAGAACATCATCTTCGCGAACCCGTGGCTACTGGTCATGGCGGTTCAATCGTTTGTCATCGCCTTCAGTCTGAAAGGTAATATCCATGGCTTGCAACGTGGTTTCAGGGTGTTGTCCCTTCTGGGATTGCTCCTGCTGGTATTCAAAGGAGTCCTCCCCGAAATATTCCATCAGGACAACTTCCCGATCATGGCCGTCCTGCTCCCCTATTATACGCTCCAAGGCTGGGTGATCAGGTTCGCGCCCAAGGAAAAGAGGTCTTGATCGTCAAGGAATTTCATAGACAACGTGCTTTTCAGCTATTGGAGGAGGGTCTCGCCGAGGCCAAGGGGGTTCCATGCATATACCACAAGCTCTCTATTCAACGATGCGATTCGTATTTCTCTATGTTGACAGATATAGCTTCGCCGAAGGCTGGCTCTATCCGGAGAGCCTGACGCCATATTGCATGCTGCGGTATATCCTCGTCGGGAACGCCACCTTCGAGATCGATGGCAAAAAGATCGATGTCGAGGCTGATGAAGTCATCTATATCCCGGAAGGGAGCCGGCTCAAATGCTACTCCACCGACGCCCAGTTCAGTTTCATCAGCATCCGGTTCATCAATACGTTGAGACTGAATGGAAACGACTTCCTGTCAGAGTTCTTTTCACTTCCACTTGTCACCAAGAAGGTGCCGGCATGCGTCAAGGAGTATTTCCAGGCCGTATATAACGGAGCCACGTCGAAGAAAGTCAACAAACTGTTCACCATCCGAGGCTATCTGGAATTGATCATCGCGGAACTGGTGGAGATGGCCAACGATGATGGAACAGAGGAAGAGCCCAGGGACATCGACACTGATCCCATGTCCATCTCCGATATCTTCGACAGGGAATACAAGTCGAAGGAGCGGCAGGCGGGCATCAAGAATGATCCAAGGATACAGGTCGCCGTGAACTATATCATCGGACACCCGACGGAGAGATTCGATGAAGAGTACCTTTGCAGACTGGCGGGGCTGAGCCCCTCTTCCCTCCGGCGTCTGTTCAGGATACAGACGGGGAAGGCCCCGACCGAATTCGCGCGGGAACTGAAGATGATGGCCGCAGCCCGTCAATTGCTCATGAGTGACGCCCCCATCGCCACGATCAGCTATGAGCTGGGGTTTGAGGATCCCAATTATTTCGCCCGTGTCTTCAAAAAGGTATTCGGTGTCTCACCGAACAACTACAGGGCGTCCGCGCGTACCGTAGGGAACATCATAGAACCGGAAGAAAGCGCGATCAAACCGTAGTCCCCCGCATGAAGAGTCAGATCCGCGCCCAGCGGGCAGATAGCCGCGCTGTGTCGTGTTGTATCTACCAATTGCCATTTTTCATACTTAATCAATCAATATTTGAGCGATTTGTGCTATAAATTGGCTTTCGCTGTCTTGTATCCGCAAAAAAAGCGACCGTATGATAATCGCATCAATGAATATGACGTTGTCAAAAAAGGAGAACGAAAATGACAAAACGCATCGTTACACTGCTCTTGGTCCTGATGCTTTCAGTCGCTGCGGTTTTCGCGGCCGGTTCGAAAGAACAGCCCGCCGCCGCGGCTTCAGGTGAACTGAATGGGGAGATCACATTCTGGCATTCCTTTACACAGGGAGGCCGTCTCGATTCAATCCAAAATTCCGCGAACAAGTTCATGGAAATACATCCTAATGTAAAAATCACCATACAGACGTTCTCATGGGCGGACTTCTACACGAAATGGACGACGGGCTTAGCCTCAAAGAACGTCCCCGACATGAGTACCGCTTTGCCGAACCATGTGGTCGAGATGATCGACACGGATGCCATCATCCCCCTGGACAGCCTGATCAATTCCACCGGCCGTGATCGTTTCTACGCGGCTCCGCTGGTGGAGATGACCGCCGACGGCGACTGCTACGCCGTACCGCTCTATTCCCACGCACAGGTCATGTGGTTCAGGAAGGATCTGCTCAAGAAATACAATCTTGCGATCCCCACCACTTGGGATGAACTGTACAACGCCGCCAACGTCATCAACGCAGGGGAGAAGGGAGCCGTCTACGGTTGTTCCGTACCCCTCGGCACCAATGACATGATGGCGACCAGATACCTGAACTTCTATGTCCGCAGCGCCGGAGACACACTGCTCACGAAGGATGGCAAGGCCAATCTGACCAGCAAGGCGGCGTTGGACGGCATCAAGTACTGGATCGACATGTACAACGCATGTTCACCGAAGGATTCCATCAACTACAACGTGCTGGACCAGGCGACGCTCTACTATCAGGGCAAGAACGCTTTCGACTTCAACTCCGGTTTCCAGATCGGCGGCGTACAGACCAATACCCCGGCTCTGGTAGACCAGATCGACTGCGCGCCGATGCCGACCATCAACAAAGGCGACGTCCAGCGTGGGTATGAGACCTCCAACATCCCTATGGTCATCTGGAAGAACTCCAAGCATCCTGAAATCTGCCAGGCGTTCATCGAGTACCTCTATGAACCGGAGAACTATATTCCGTTCCTGCTCTCCGTCCCCGTCGGCATGCTCCCCGCGTTGAAGGATGTCGCCGACGATCCCCGGTTGCTTGAAGATCCGATCGTACAGCAGTTCAGCGGAGCGATGCAGGTGATCGGCGACGCCGTCAACACCGGTACCGCGATCGGCATGGAATATGGCCCGAAACCGGAAGCAGGCCTGCTGACCTCCCAGAGTGTCATCGAGAACATGTTCCAGCGGATCATAGTCCGAGGCGTGCCCATCGAGACCGCTGCGAGAGAGGCTGAAGCAAAATTGAACGAGCTGTTTGAAACAGTGCAATAACGTATCCGATTCCGCTGCCGCCTTGGCATAGGCGGCAGCCATCTGGTTCCGAGAGAAAGACAACCCGAAATCGCCCTCAGGCAGTTCTGTGACTGGGGCGTCTCCTAGAGCCAACAGTATGCAGCCAGAGGATTCCAATGATAAGAAACAAGATAGTACAGAAAGACAGGATCACAGGTTTTCTTTTCCTTCTTCCCGCTTTGCTCGTCGTAGGCAGTCTGCTGCTATACCCGGTGGTATCAAGCATATACTACAGTTTTACGACGAAACACCTGATCAAGCAGAACTACGATTTCGTGGGGATGCGGAACTATGTCAGGGTCCTGACCGACAAGGAATTCTATCATGCGTTCTTCACTTCGGTGAAATGGACTGCGGGTTCGCTGTTCGGCCAGGTCCTCATAGGTTTCACCGCGGCGTTGGCGCTCAACAGGATCCGGAAGGGAAAGGGGTTCTTCAGAACCATGCTGATCATTCCCTGGGCGTTTCCGTCGATCGTCATCGCGTTGGTATGGAAATGGATACTCAACGGAGTGTATGGGTTCATCCCGAACCTCATGGTCAAGCTCGGCCTTTGTCAGACGCTTCCCCAGTTCTTCAGCGACCCGAACCTCGTGTTCGGAACGTTGCTCTTCGTAAACATCTGGTTCGGCGCGCCGTTGATCATGGTGAATGTACTGAGCGCGTTGCAGACGGTTCCAAAGGACCAGTACGAGGCGGCTGAGATAGATGGAGCGACACGTTTCCAGTCCTTCATGCATATCACCGTGCCCCATATCAGGGTCGTGGTAGGCCTGCTCGTCGTACTGAGGACGATATGGGTATTCAACAACTTCGACACAATATACCTGATCACAGGCGGTGGTCCCGCCGATCTGACCCAGACGGTCCCGATCTACGCCTATAACCTGGGCTGGGGCCTCAAGCAGTTGGGCAGGTCCTCCGCGGTCACGGTCCTGCTCCTGGTGTTCCTGTTGTGCATCTGCATGCTCTATTTCAAACTACTCGACAAATGGGAAAAGGAGATCACGTGATGAAAGCCAGAAAACCACTTGCAAGACGAGGATGGTTCGGAGAAGGCGTCAGCTACCTCTACCTGGTCATCCTTTCCGTCGTTGCCTCCTTTCCCTTGATCTGGATATTGCTCTCCTCCATCAAGGGCAAGGGGGAGATCACCGGAGATCCAACGGCCTTCTTTCCGAAGGAAATCACCTTCGAGTACTATCATACGGTCCTGAACCAACTGAAGTTCTCGACGAACATCGGCAACAGCCTGCTGGTCGCCCTCATGACCACGCTGATCGCCGTCGCCATCTCCTGCCTCGGCGCGTACGGGATCGTCCGCTTCTTTCCCCGTTTTGGAAAGATCATGACGCGGGTGCTGATCACCACCTACATGTTCCCGCCGATCCTTCTTGCGGTCCCCTACTCCATCGTCATGGGGAGGATAGGCCTCATGAATACCCGTATCGGCCTCATGATCGTATATCTCTCCTTTTCGGTCCCGTACGCCATATGGCTGCTCGTCGGATTCTTCCAGACGGTCCCCTTGGAGATAGAGGAGGCCGGAAAGATCGACGGCGCGAACAAACTGAGGGTGTTCGTATCGATCGTACTGCCCATTGTATCGCCAGGGGTGGTCGCGGTCGCGATCTACACCTTCATCAACGCCTGGAATGAATTCCTCTACTCGTTGATCCTGATCAACGACAACATGAAGATGACCGTCTCGGTCGCGTTGAAGTCGCTCGAAGGACAAGAGGTACTTGACTGGGGAACCATGATGGCGGCATCCGCGCTCGTCGTCATTCCGTCCGTCGTGTTCTTCATGTTCATCCAGAGACGGATAGCGGGCGGACTTGCGCAAGGTTCGATAAAATAAATTTGGGAAGTGAGAGATCATTATGAAAACTATCGGCTATGGAATCGTTGGCACCGGCTATTTCGGTGCCGAGCTCGGACGCATCATGAACGACCAGGAAAACGCGCGAATCATCGCGGTCTATGATCCAGACAATGGAAGGACCGTGGGAGCTGAATTCGAGTGCGAGGTAGCGCAAAGCCTGGAGGCGCTCTGTTCACGGGAGGATATCGACGCTGTGATAGTCGCTACGCCGAACTATCTGCATAAGGAACCGGTGCTTGTCGCGGCGAAACACCACAAGCATATCTTCTGTGAGAAACCGATCGCCCTCTCCTTTCAGGATTGCGACGAAATGGTCGAAGCCTGCCACGACAACGGCGTGGTGTTCATGGCGGGCCATGTCATGAATTTCTTCAACGGTGTCAGGAAGGCGAAGCAGCTGATCGGAGAAGGCCGTATCGGAGACGTCCTGTACTGCCATTCGGCAAGAAACGGCTGGGAGGAACCACAGGAGACGATCAGCTGGAAAAAGATCAGGGCGAAGTCCGGGGGGCATCTGTACCACCATATCCATGAACTCGACTGCATACAGTTCATCATGGGGCCCGCTACGACCGTGACCATGACGGGCGGCAATGTTGTGCATCATGGCGACTGTTTTGGCGACGAGGACGACATGCTGTTCCTCTCCCTGGAATTCGGCAACAACACCTACGCGATCTGCGAATATGGTTCGGCGTTCCATTGGCCGGAACACTACGTCCTGATCCAAGGAACGAAGGGAGCGATCAAAATCGACATGTGCAATGTGGGAATGACGGTCAAGGCCGCCGATGGCTCAGAGGAATACTTCCTCGTACATGAAACACAGCAGGAGGACGATGACCGGACGCGGATCTACCACGGACTGGAGATGGATGGCGCGATCATGTACGGCAAACCTGGCAAGAAGCCGCCGTTGTGGTTGCACAGCATCATGAAGAATGAGATGAAATACTTCAACGGGCTGCTCCACGGGGATCCTTCCACCGAAGAGTTCAAGGCCCTGCTCACAGGCGATGCGGCGCGGGCGGCGATCGCCACAGCCGATGCGGCCACCCGCTCCCTCAAGGAGAACAGGAAGGTAGCCATCTCGGAGATCACCGGCGACATCAGAGGAAAGGAGAAGATATCATGAGTGGAAAATATCACGGGATTATTCCGGCCTTCTACGCTTGCTACGACGACCTGGGGGCGATCAGCCCGAAGCGGGTCAGGGCGCTGGCCAGGCATCTGGTCGCGAAGGGTGTTCAAGGCCTGTACGTCTGCGGTTCCTCCGGGGAGTGCATATATCAGAGCAAGGAAGAGCGCAAGCTCGTGCTGGAAAGCATCATGGAGGAGGTGAAAGGGGAAACCGTGGTCATTGCCCACGTCGCCTGCAACAATACCGCCGACAGCATGGAGCTTGCCAGCCATGCCCAGTCCTGTGGCGTAGATGCGATAGCGTCGATCCCCCCGATCTATTTCCATCTGCCCGAACACGCGATAGCCGGGTATTGGAACAAGATCAGCTCCGCGGCACCCGACACCGACTTCATCATCTACAACATCCCGCAGCTCGCCGGAACGGCCCTCACATTGAGCCTACTCAGGACCATGCTCGGAAACCCACGGGTCATTGGGGTCAAGAATTCCTCCATGCCTACGCAGGACATACAGATGTTCAAGGCGACCGGCGGCGAAGGGTTCACGATATTCAACGGACCGGATGAGCAGTTCGTGGCAGGCATGGCGATCGGTGCCGACGGAGGCATAGGCGGGACCTACGCCGTCATGCCGGAACTGTTCCTCGCCGCCGATTCGCTGATATCACGGGGACGGATGGAGGAAGCCTGCGCGATCCAGTATGATATCGATGCGATCATCTACAAGATGTGTGAGGCGAAGGGGAATCTGTACGCGGTGATGAAGGAGATCCTCAGGATCCGGGAGGGTATCGATATCGGAGATGTCCGTTCCCCCCTCCCCTCGTTGTTTCCAGACGACCGCAAGATCGTCGAAGAGGCCGCGGGGCTCATCAACCAGGCGATGGAGAAGCATGTCCGATGAAGACGGTCTCTTTCCTCGGTGATTCCATCTCGACCTTCGCGGGCTTCGTGCCCGCGGACAACGAGGTGTACTATCCCGCAGGAGATGTCGATACCGTGGAAAAGACCTGGTGGCATCAGGTTCTGGCCTCCACCGGTTTTGCCCTGGGGATCAACCAGTCCTATTCCGGCTCCCGCGTCACCTGTACAGGGATACGTCCAAGCTGGAGCGCGTTCACCTCCGACGAACGGCTCGCCACTCTCGCCGGGGACATGGTAGTCATCCTCGGAGGGGTCAACGATTGCTGTCAGACCGTGGACGTACCCACATACGGCCAGTTCACCGAGGCGTATGGGGAACTTGTAGAAAAGCTCACGGACCGGCTTCCCGCGAGCGAGATATTCTGCTGTACGATCTTCCCCTTCCCCTCCTGGCCCGCAGAGCTCCTCAACAGTACGGGCTGGAACCAGCTCGACATGAACGGCGCCATCCGAAGAATCGCCTCCAGCGACGAACGGGTCCATCTGATCGATCTGGAACAGCTACCGATGGGAAAGGACAAGACGTTGTTCTACGATGGAACGGTCCACCCTTCCGCCGCGGGCATGGACATAATCGCCGGGCATATCACCCAGGTATTGCTACGGTAGATTGTCGATATCGGTCAGGGACGGTTCTGCAACGCCTGCTGGATCGTGAACCGGGGAGGTTCGACGATATCCCGCCGGGAGGCGCTGATATTCATCGGGAAACTATTGAGTCTGCGACGAAGCTGATAGATGGCTTCTTCATATTCAGCCATGGCCGCCACCAGTTCATCCTCACATTCCCCCAAGGCCTTCAGGCTCTTTATCACCTGCTGGCCGTCGGTACTCTCCTGAAGTTCCGGATGCAGGACCAATTCCCGTTGGAGCTGCCGTAGCGCTTCATCAAGCTGGTTGTAGGTTTGCGATATGGCTGCGACTTCGCCTTCGGAGGTCTGGAACGTCGTCACAGCCAACGCAATATCGAACGCAATGGTTGAATCATTCATCCTCAGCCCAGACAAGGCAGGAAGAAGTTCAGAAGCGAGGACGAACCGTCGGGTCATCAGGGCATCGACATCATCGCGGGTGATATCGACCATATATTGGCGTTGCTTCAGGGTGTTTCCGTTGAAGCCATCGAGGATGATGGCTCCAATGATCACGACGACAAGAACCACCACAACACTTGTAATGGCGTTGCGGTGGTCTGAAAAGAAAGTGTTCAGTTTCGTATTCACTGTACGATCTTAGTCCCTTTGCCTTCGTAGAGCGCTCCGTAGATGTGCTCAGGATCGGTGATCAATCCCATGTTGCCGGTGGAATCCACGAAATCTATGATCGCCTGGACCTTCGGCAACATGCTGCCGGGGGCGAAATGGCCTTCCTTGACATACTGGCGGGCCTCTTCGGTGGTGATGGTGTCCAGTTCCTTCTGGTCCGGCTTTCCGTAGTTGAGGCAGACCTTTTCGACCGCGGTGGAGATGACGAACAGATCGGCGTTGAGCTGCTTCGCCATCAATGCGGCGGCAAGGTCCTTGTCGATGACGGCTTCACGCCCTTCCAGCATGCCGTCGGGCTTGCGGACGACGGGGATACCGCCGCCACCGGCCGCGATGACGATGATATTGTTGTCAAGCAACGTCTTCACGGTACCCAGTTCGACGATGGAGACAGGTTTCGGGCTGGCGACGATACGGCGGTAGCCACGTCCTGCGTCCTCCACGACATTCCAGTTGTCGTGCTCGACATGATACTGGGCGTCTTCCTTGGTCATGAACGAACCGATCGGCTTTGACGGATTCTGGAATGATGGATCGGAATCAGAGACTTCCACCTGTGTGACGATGGTAGTCACCTGGGGATGCAGCCCGACCTTCGTGAATTCATTGTCCAACGCCATCTGTAGGTTGTAGCCGATGGCGCCCTGGGTGTCGGCCACGCAACTGTCCAGCGGTACGGTGTGGAGGATGGAACGGGAGAATTCAGCCCGAAGCAGGATATATCCGACCTGCGGTCCGTTTCCGTGGGCGATGACCACCCTATGGCCGGCCTGAACCAATCTGACGATATGGGCGGCGGTCTTTCGAGCGGCCTCGTACTGTGCGGATACCGTGACATGATGCGAATCTTCGATGAGCGAGTTTCCTCCGATCGCAATGACAATCAACTTGCTGTCCATAACCTTCTCCCGGCCCGTTTTCGGGCACTTCACAAAAGTGGATGTTACTTCCGGGCAGTCATGCTCCATGCTGTCCGACACCCCATCATATCACGTCTGCAACAAATTGCAACAAAATTTATCTAAAAATAAATCCATTCAGTCGAACGGGGAGAAAAGTACTTCTTGTCCAATACTACGGGGCTTAGTATGTTACAGTGGTATCATTGGCTGCGAAATGAAGCCAATCGTACACAGTCAGTACAGGAAAGATGCAAGGTGAAGTTTTCCTCTCCCCGGTACGGGATGAGGAAAACGATTGACAAAAGCCGACTACCTCAAATCAAGCATGGCCTTCAGCAACGCAGTACGGGACTGGACGCCGAACTTGACGGAAAGCCGATGCAACGCCATCTTCACGCTGGACAGGCTGCATCCAAGCCTCGCGGCCATCTCCTTGTTGCTGAGGTCACCTCCGTATTCCAGAAACAGGCAGAGTACCTGTATCTCCGTCTCCGAGAAATGAGGATCGGACATTGCCTTCAACCAAGTTCTGAGGTGTAATACCCGATCTTCCGATGTCACACTGTCAGAGGATACTGGATTTTCATTCCTGAAGCCGACTTTTCGTGGTACAGCAAAGAACAGATATGTGAGCAATCCCATATACAAAGAACCATTCACTACGCCCGACAAAGAACTTGCAAAGCCATCTGAAACGATCCCTTTGTATATGACGACGGCAAGACAGCCAACACACAACCCGGCGATCTTCAATATTCTGAACTTACTGAGAAAGCCATATGCATCGCAAAGAACACATACGATGAACAACAGGCACCATCCAGAAACTAAGTTGACGGTGAGACTGAATGAAAGAAGACAATGAACATACAGAATGAGTAATTGGGCATATCTCAACCAGACGGTATCGAAAACACCCGACAATATGAATACAGGAAGGCCGATCAGCAAGGTGATGTTAGTGAAGTAACACAAAAAATCAGAAATTGATTTTTCATGAGACATGAAATATAAAAGGTTGTTCGCGATGGCAACTACGCTGGCAACAGCAAGGATTATCCCGACAACCTTCTGGATAGCTAACTCACGAGATTGTTTCTGCATGGTTTTCTAAAAAAGAATCCAACTGTCTTGGTCTACTGCATCGTCAAGAGGGAATACCGAGTCCATCTCCGGACAGCGGATACCTTTCACCATTGATATCAATTCCTTCCGTTTGGTATCAGGATCCCAGGCTCCGGTGAGCACAGGATTGTATTTTCCGTTCTTGGAATCCTCGGCCATGTCCGTGCAGTAGTCGTTGATCATGACGATCGCAAGAAGCGCCAGTCCCCTCATCTGGATATCATGATCTCCGTCCTCATGATAGAGAAGTTGCAGGCGATGGAACACATCCAGATCGTCAATGGAATCATGAAGGAACACTTCCTTGCCCACACCCTTCATCGACATGACAAGGACCAGCATCAGGTTGTTCAGGGAGATCCGATACGCATCGGTCGCACCCGCGAGGAACGGCAGGGCCGTCGCCAGCTTGAACAACGAACAGGAAGCGATACGTTCACGATCAGAACCATCAAGATGATATAGAGCGCAAACCCTTCCGACCAGATCCATCCATACGTTTTCCGAAAAACGGACAGTCTTTCTCTCCATTCAAGTCCCCCTCAAGCTGAGTGATATTTGTTCTACAAGCTATATTCTGTGTGGCGATTATCGGATTGTAAAGCTTTTATTGTCGTTTTATACTTTGGCGTCCGATTTTGTTTTTACATGAAAACAAGAGGTTTCATTTGACGACAAAACAGGTGGCATTTCTATCAAATATCATCTGAAGCCCTCCATGCGCAAACCAAGATGGAGAGACGGCGGATGGTATTGTACCCCCCTTATCATGGATAGGGAGCGGCTTTGCAGCCGCCCCCTGTGGACAAGAACTATTGCTAGCAACTCTCGGTACAGAACTGGGTTTCCTTGCTATTGAAAATCTCTCTGGCGATGGATTCCATCAGACATGATGTATTCCCCTTGTAGTCAGCCAGATTGTCGTTCCAGAACTGTATGACCTCCTTCTTGAAGATGCAATATTTCATCGAAAAATACCCAAGGGTATCCTTGTCGATCCCGACGAAGCATTCATTCCCCGTAAGGGCGTTCTCAAAGAGTTCCCATTCCTGATAATGGGGTCTTCCAGGGAGTTCTACGCTGTCCTCATTAGGTCCCAAAATGGTGATGTGGAATGTGATGTTTCCCATTTCAGGCTGCTTCAGCAATGTCTTGAGAGCCTGAGCCTTACGAATTTCATTGACAAGGATCAATGTTTCATAACGTCCCTCTCCCAGCTCCGCGAGATTGCGTACCCTGACATCCTTGTCCCTGCTAAACATTGCCACGAGTTTGTGATGATATGTATACCAAGGTGGTGATAACGTCACGAGTTTCTCTTTCTCCATGTAGTACCTTCCTTTCCTTTTTTACCTGCCATAGACAGGTGGCGCCACCGGATCACCGGCGACGTTCCGAACGGACGAGTCCCGATCTCTCAGAACATAGACCTATTTCCTATACCCCAAAGAAAGTCTTTGCCGGTCACGCCGCCTCCTCATCCGGATCTGGACCGGCCCAACGTTCCATCAGGGCATTTCGCATACTACGTTGCTCGCTTTCGTCAGCTCAATTTCGATGACATCACTTGTATATCCCACGACACTGCAAGTGTCGGACAGCTTTGGCAGAGAAGCAACATGACTTTCAGTCATTTAGGTTGTGACTTTTGGCCATATCGAAATGACCGAATGGTCAGAAACAGTCGCCGCAGATATGTTTTCCTCATCATGCAGACTCAAAACTGTACCCCCCACCTTGCATGCCGGCCTCTTTTCATCTACCGTGTAGAAATCGAAGACAATTTCCGAAGGAGCCGACATGGACGAACAGAAACCACAGTACACGACGATTGATGAATACATCGCCCTGTTTCCCCAGGACGTACAGGACCGCCTCCAGACGCTCAGACGGACGATCCGGGAAGCGGCACCTGAGGCGACCGAGAAGATCAGCTGGCAGATGCCTACTTTCTACCTGTTCGGGAATCTCGTCCATTTCGCTATGGGCAAGCATCATGTCGGATTCTATCCGGGGGCGAGCGGGGTGGAGCATTTCGCGGAAGAACTCACTGGTTACAAAACGTCAAAAGGGGCCATTCAGTTTCCGCTCAGCAAACCGACACCATATGACCTGGTCGCACGGATCGTCCGATTCAGAGTCGAAGAGAATCTTCGATGGGAAGAAGAGAAGCGGATGAAGAAAACGAAAAAGAAAGTCACAGAGTAAAACCTCTAGTGATCACTCAGTGAGCCTAGGGTGAGCACTGAGCAATCCAAGAGCAAACCTAAAGTGAGTCTGAAGCAAAGGCGGTACGATCCGTCCTACCGGACGAACCGTACCATGATCTGCGAGACGAACGAGTCGCCGGAGGTGGTCCTGCCGCCGAAAAAGAAATCGAAGAGGCCGGGGGCATGGATTCGGTTCGCCAAGGCCGAGGGGCTGAAAGCCACCTGCCAGCGATTCGTTCCGACCTTCCGAAGAGAACCGACTATCGGAGAAGCGTACTGTAGACGGGTATTGAGGAACCCGAGACCAAACTTCATGGACTCTTCCATCGGCACCTCCCCGGCGGGCAGGTCGAAAATGACATGGAATTCGGGGGAGGGTTTCGAGAGGCTGATATTGCCGATGCAATAGGCGGCTATATCGTTCAGGCCTCTTTCAAAATCGGTGATGGCTGCCAAAGCCCTCGTAGTCTGGATCTGATCGAACGAAGCGAGAAGTTCGACCGCTTCAGCGTGACGCCCTTCCTCAAGCAGACCATCCGCCTGATCAACGATCTTTGTGTTGGCCGCGGCCATGCTGTATTCCATGCTCCATAACAGCCGGGTGAGATTGGAGATATTCTGCTCGTAGACCATCTCCACCTTGTTCTCGAAATCGCGGAAACGCTGCCAGCCACTGTTCTCATACGTGACCAAGTCATGGTCGGGAAGCAGATGCCGCTCCAGTTCAAGGGCGGAATCCTCCATCTGGTCGATCTCGGCGGGCAACGTCCCAGCAAGCGGATGCAAAGGAACGTACGGAAGCTCGCAGGGACGGCCGAACGCCGACCACAAGGTAGTCAGGACGGGAGTGTCGGAGAACTGGCAGATGACGCTTTCGACGGTCGTGCCGGTGCAGATGCGACGGATCGCGGTATCGTGGGGTGCTCCGCCAGGGACGACCGCCCTGCTCCACGCAGGATCATCATACGTACCCTCGTAGTGTTCGCGCATGATCTGCTTGAGCGTATCGACCGAAACCTTGCCCCGTGGCTTCACGGAGAACGGATAGTAGTCCTCCGTCCAGGTCTCGCCCTGTAGGATCGAGACGGCATGGGCGTGGCGGTAGATGTTCTCGGTAGACTTCCAGGTGAAATCGTCCTGATAGACCTTCGCGAAATCGAACTCGCCGTCGGTCGCCGGATCGTAGAACCACCAGTCCTCGGCATAGGAAATCAGGTTCTCCGAGCAAATGATGTCCTCCGGGGCGAAGTCGGAGAGCTTGTGGACGGTATAGTGGTTCGGAATCACCACTACCTCATCGGAGGGGCAACGGACAGCCACATACACCTTGCCGCTCGCGATCTGGACCTGCCAGGCCTCGTCCTTGTCGGCTACCGTGTAGGTACGGCCGGAGGGGACGTACCCATAGGTCTCGACCATGTCGATGATGATGTCCACCGCGTCCCGGGCGCTGGTCGCACGTTCGGCGACTACTCGGCGCAGGTTGTACTCGATGCCACCGTCGGTCAGCCGGGAATCGTCGAAGACCATGACCTTGGAATCGGCGCAGCTGTTGCTGACCACAAGGACGCCGTTCTCATTGAGGAAACCGTCGGCGTTGGAATAGCCACCGGTCCCCGGTTTCACCTGCGTCCAGTAGAAACCATAGGTCTCGTCGACCTGGGGGATCGCCGCGTGCTCAGGCTCGGCGGGCAGCAGATACCCTTGCGGCCAGACCTTCGGTTCGACCCATCCATGCTCGACCATCGCCCGATCACCGACATCCTCATTGTGGGCGACGAGAACATACCCCGTGGGGGATACTTCCTTTCCCACGATCACCGTCATGCAAGCCCAGACCGGCGTCAGACACAGCAACATCATCAGACCGACAACGCCGATCCTCGCTTTACATCTCATGCACTACCTCTCCCCTATCGACGGCGAACAGGGCGAACGACTGATACGCCCCCATCATCACCAAAGAATTCCTCCAATCATCATTCCATGAGTTTCAGAATTGTCAAGCAAAAGAGTTCCGACTTTTCGATCCATGCGAAAATAGCAGTACGGATGGAGGAAAACTTCTGCCGGGACTTCTTCCCTATCGGACGAACTTTTATTACATTATACTGAGCATGATTTCATTGTCACGTCCTCTACGGGCGCGGATGATAATTAAATAATATTAGCATTGGAGGGTACCTCATGCCAGAAAAGGAACTGATGCCGATTGAGCAACTGCTTCCCAATAATCTGTTCATTCTGCCGATAACCGGAAACCCGGTCTTCCCAGGATTATTCACGCCTCTCATGGTCACCGACCAGGAGGATATAGATATCGTAGGGCAGGCCATCAACCACGGCGGAAACATCGGATTGTTGCTGACGAAGTCTGACACCAGCGGATCGGAATATGACCCCGATAATCTGCACACCGTAGGTACGGTGGCGAAGGTCATCAAGAAAATCAAGCTCCCCGACGGGGGCATCAACATCTTCATCTCGACCCTCAAGCGGTTCAAGGTGCGCCAGTTCTATCCGAGCGGGCCGTATCTCGTCGCGGAAGTCGAGTATCTGGAGGATATCGAGGACAAGCCGACCGAACTGCGGGCGTGGACCCGGCAGCTGATCAGCGAAATGAAGGAGCTGTCCAAAGGCAACCAGCTCTTCACCGAAGAGATGCGTCTGAACATGGTCAACATCGACCACCCGGGAAAGCTGGCTGATTTCATCGCCAGTATCCTGAACGTGGAGCGTGAACAGCAGCAGAAGATCCTTGAGACGTTGAACGTCAGGGATCGTATCGAGAAAGTCCTCGTGTTCATCAAGAAGGAGCAGAAGCTGGCGAGCATGCAGGCCAAGATACAGGCGCGCATCAACCAGAAACTGGAGAAGAACCAGCGGGAATACTTCCTGCGGGAGGAACTCAAGGCGATCCAGATGGAACTCGGGATGACGAATGATCCCAAGACCAGCACCTACGAGAAGCTCAAGAAGAAGATCGACACGCTTCCCCTCGCAGGAGAGGCGAAGGAGGCCGTCTACAACGAAATGGAGAAATTCCAGATGCTCGACCCGAACAGTCCGGAATATTCCATCAGCAGGACGTATCTGGAGACGATCGCGGCGCTTCCCTGGAAGGAGCCGAAACCGGAGGACTACTCCATTGAAAGCGCCCGGAAGATCCTGGAAAAGGACCATTATGGGATGAAGGACGTCAAGGACAGGATCCTGGAGTTCCTCGCCGTCCGCAAGAAGAAGCAGGATACGAAGGGTTCCATCATCTGTCTGGTAGGCCCTCCCGGAGTCGGTAAGACTTCCGTCGGGGTATCCATCGCCCGTGCGTTGAAGAAGGAGTACTACAGGTTCTCCGTCGGCGGCATGCGTGACGAGGCTGAGATCAAGGGGCACAGAAGGACCTATATCGGCGCCATGCCGGGCAAGGTGATCCAGGGGTTGAAGACCGTCAAGGCGAAGAACCCGGTGTTCTTGATCGATGAGATCGACAAGATGGGTGTATCCTACCAGGGAGATCCCGCCTCGGCGTTGCTCGAAGTCCTCGACCCGGAGCAGAACGGTACGTTCAGGGACCATTACCTCGACATTCCGTTCGACCTGTCGGAGATCCTGTTCATCGTTACGGCGAATTCGCTGGAGACGATTCCGAGTCCGCTGCTCGACCGCATGGAGGTGATCCAGCTCTCAGGGTATACCTCCGACGAGAAGCTGGCCATCGGCAAGAAATACCTCGTGCCCAAGAGCATGAAGAAACATGGACTGACCAACAAGGAGATCAAGTACTCCTCCGCCATCCTCCGCAAGATCGCGGATGAATATGCCAGGGAAGCCGGCGTCCGAAACTACGAGAAGGCGTTGGACAGGATCCATCGGAAAGTGGCACTGGAAATCGAAGAGACCGCGGTGGAGCAGCTGAAGCTTCCGATCAATCTCGACTACGAGCATGTCGTCAAATATCTGGGGCAGCCGGTCTTCCATGAGGATGAGATCCTTCGCGCCGATCGGCCCGGAATGGCGGTCGGTCTCGCGTGGACCAGCATGGGCGGCGATACGCTCGTCATCGAGGCGCAGGAGATTCCCGGCAAGGGCGAGCTGAAGCTCACCGGTCAGCTGGGGGAAGTGATGCAGGAGTCGGCGAACATCGCGTATACCTGGCTCAAGGCGGCGAGTCCGCGCCATGGTATCGACATGTCCTGGTACGACAAGAACGGCATCCACCTCCATGTGCCGGAGGGCGCTACTCCGAAGGATGGTCCTTCGGCCGGCGTCACCATGACCTGCGCCCTGTACTCCTTGGTGACGGGTCAGACGATCGCCCCGGACCTGGCCATGACCGGCGAGCTCACGCTCAAAGGGAAGGTCATGCCGATCGGAGGTCTGAAGGAGAAGGTGCTCGCCGCGAAACGGAACATGGTCAAGACGATCCTGATTCCGCAGTTCAACAAGCGGGACCTGGACAAGCTGGACGACAATCTGAAGGAAGGGATCGAGTTCCATCTGGTAGGAGACATGGAGCAAGTGCTTGCCCATGCCTTCCCCCACGACAAAATGCCGCATCTTACCGACAAAGATGTGCAGGATGCTAGACAGAAAGCGGAGCAGAAGGTAAAAGAAGAAGCCAGCCAGCAGAACTCGGCAATCGCGAAAGCGGTAGCGGAGGCTGTGGCGACGGTATTCGCCCAACAGAAGGATTGATCATGATGGAACTTCTCTCCCCCGCCGGGACCTATGAAAAGCTTGTGACCGCGTTCGACTACGGAGCCGACGCGGTCTACATGGGGCTCAAGAATTTTTCGATGCGTGCAAACGCAGGGAATTTTTCGAACCAGCAGGGGGAGGGGCTTTCCTCTTTGAAAAAGCGGCCGGGGAAACCCGACCGCAAATTGTATTGTGCGATCAACGTCCTGTTCCATGAAGATGACATCGTTCAGCTGAAGGAACAGTTGCCGTTGATCGCGCAGTGGCCGTTCGACGCGTTCATTGTCACGGACATGGGTGCGGCGGCGATTCTCAAGGAGGCGTTCCCTGAGAAGGAGCTGCACCTCTCCACCCAGGCGAGCTGCATCAACGCCACGGCGGCGAAGGTCTATCATGACATGGGATTCTCCAGGATCGTGCTGGGCCGTGAGACGCCGCTGGACGATATCCGTAAGATCAAGGACGCCGTCCCGGAACTCGAACTGGAGGCGTTCGTACATGGAGCCATGTGCATGGCCTATTCGGGCAGGTGCCTCCTGTCCAGCCATCTGACGGGCCGAAGCGGCAACCAGGGCGATTGCGCCCATACTTGCAGATGGAATTATCGGCTCATGGGCAGCGACCGGCTGACAGATATCCTGCGGGAAGAGACTCTCGGCGGAGAAGCCCTCGCCCTCGAAGAGGCGGAGCGTCCGGGAACCTACTACCCTATCAGCGAACAGGATGGCTTCACGACCATCCTTTCCTCCAAAGACCTCTGCATGATCGACCATCTGGCCGAGCTTCGTGCCGCAGGCGTCGATTCACTGAAGATCGAAGGCCGGATGAAATCCCTCTACTATGTGGCCGTCGTCACCAGGGCCTACCGAAAAGCGCTGGATGCGTTGGAAGGAGCGCCAGGTTCCGAACATTGGAAAGACTTCAGGGATGAGCTCTTCAATATCAGCCACAGGGAATACTCGACGGGATTCTTCTTCGGGCACGGCCCGGTCGATCCTGAAATGCGTGACACATCTGAAACCACCGAGGAGATCGGTGGTGAGATCGATTTCGCCGCGACACCGGGATATATCAGGGACTATCTGTTCCTGGGGATCGTCGGGCAAGAAGTCAAGCCGGGCATCTTCGCCCTGGACATACGCAACCAGATCCGAAAAGGACAGCGCCTTGAATTCATCGGTCCGGATGTACTGTGTATCGCGGACGACTCCTATACACCTCTCAATGAACACTTCGAACCGGTCGACCAGATCGACCACGGAAAGATTTGTTATCTTTCAACTGACGAACCGCTGAAAAATGGTTATCTTATAAGAAGAGTTAATGAACAGAAATGCAAATAAGTGTTCATTAAATGAAAGACCTGTTGTATAGTGGGAATATCACGAGGTTATCTTCTATATTGCTTGAGGACAGTAACTATCATGAAAAACAGACTCCATTCCATACATGGAAAACATATCTTGCTGCTGGCTCTTTTTTTGATACTTCCGGCGACGCTGTTCGCCGCGACGGCCATGTCCGACCAATGGGGTTTCCTGAAGTCGAACGCCCCTTTCGTCCAGTTTGTCGCCGATGTCAAGAACGCGGAGCCAGTCGGGGAAGTCGATGAAGGATATCGAACTCTGATCGCTTCGCTTCCAAGTTCAGGCCTGTCTGAAGCGAACCAGTTGATGATCCATTCAAAAGCCAACACTACCCTGGCCCGATATTACACAGAGATACGTCCGAAGCGAAACAGTGACGCCAAGAAGTTGCTGAAAGAGGCAAGCACGCTCCTTGAGAAAGCGATGGCGGCGGGAATCCCGGAGGCCATGGCGCTGACACAGGAAGCGGATATAGATTCGATCTGGTATCTGATCAGTTCCATGAACATATCAAAGGGGTTGAGTTCCACGAAGCTTACAGACAAGGCATGGGACCTCTATCCGGAAGAGATCACTGTAAAGACGATGATGGCGAACCGGCTGCTCTACGCACCGTCCATCGGTGGCGGGGATACCAAGAGAGCACTTACCATGTTCCTGGAACTGATGGAGGATGCACAAGGCCAGATGGCCCCTTGGGATCTTTTTTCCGTGTATTCCGGTATCGGCATGGCATGCAAGAAGCTGGGGATGAACGAACGGGCGATCCAGTATCTGGAGGTAGCGACACAGCTATATACAGGAGACAGTCAGATCGATGATGCTCTCGCTGAGCTTCGGAAATAAAAGGAGCCCCCTATGATTTGGCTCGTAGTCTACAGCATCCTGATCTTCGCCATTGGAATCTACGCCTTATCGCTTTCAATCTCCAACGTACTGGTGATCAGCAAGCAGATCCCCCGCAAACTGTCATATGAGGGGCCGCTGATTTCAGTTCTCGTCCCTGCGAGAAACGAAGAACTGAACCTTCCCACCTGCATCGAGTCCTTGATGCGGCAGGAGTATCGCAACATCGAGATTATCATTCTTGATGACAATTCGACGGACAAGACCTGGGAGGTCATCCAGTCGTACACAGCAAAAGATCCTCGGGTACGCGGGATCAAGGGCAAAGAACTCCCTGTGGGATGGAAAGGGAAACTGTTCGCGATGCAACAGCTTTTCGAAGCCGCGACGGGAGACTATCTCCTGTTCACTGATGCAGACACGACCCATACATCCCAAAGCGTAGCCTTTGGGTACAGCGTCGCGCAAAAGAACAATGCGGCGCTGGTGTCTGGCTATCCAAGGGAAATATGCCCGAACTGGGGAGTGGGGAGCATCATCTCCGCCATGTTGTTCAACACGGTACTGTATCTCCCCCTCGCCTTGCAGAAATCCTATCCAAAATCCATTTTCGCCATGGCGATCGGCCAATACCTGTTCATCAAACATTCCGCTTTGAACGATATCCAGGGGTTCACCCTTTTTCAGAACTCGATCACCGACGATGTCCACCTCGCCAGAGAGCTGGTCAAGCATGGACACCGGCAACTCCTCGTAGATGCCTCCAGCGCGCTGTCCTGCACCATGTATTCGACAACGAAAGAGGCTTTCGCAGGTATTGAACGGAGTATCGTCGGAGTGATCCCATTAAAGTTCTTCCCGCTCATACTGCTTGCTGTGCTGGTGCTCCTGGCTTGCGGCTTGGCTCCATTTTCGACGATCGCATTGATCGCCGTCGCAGCCATGGGACATGGAGCATTCATTATTCCGACTATTTTCATGACGATCGGTACGGTACTTCTGTACGGTATCTGGGCGATCATGGCATTGTTCCATGGGTATCCAGTCAGTGTGGCCTTGACCGGATTTTCCACTTTTTTCTGGATCTGCGGAATGTATATCCACGGACTCTTCAGGACTTTTACAAAGAAAGGGTTCAGCTGGAAGGGGCGTTCGATCTGATATCGGCCTCGGAATTTTTATCAAAAACTGTAAAAACAGTACTAATTTCGCATCTTTTTTTACTTTTCCCTTGCGTTTTAGACTGAAAATGTTACTATAGAGGCAAGAACTATTTAGGAGGCTCGCATGACTATTCATGAGCAGATTGTCGCACAGTATGAGACTTACATCGCCGAAAACGCAAAGTTCACCGAAAAAGGTGTAAAGGCTTCTGCCGCTAGGGCTCGCAAGGCTTTGGGCGAAATTGCCAAGCTCTGCAAAGACAGAAGAAAGGAAATTCAGGACGAAAAGACTGCTGAATGATTTTTTTGCATTCTGGCGAATTTACTTTGATCGGGTTGGTTATCAGCCCGATTTTTTTTGTACCATGAGCCCGGCATCAGCCAGAAAGACATCTGCCGTCACTACTACAGAGTGCGACAATTCTCTACCCGGACTTCAAAGGGGATGTCGGAAGAAACAGGTTTTTAAACGGGGTGAAAAAGCGAAAGACCTACATGACCACCTGTAGGCCCAGGCTGCTTACTTTGTAGATGAACTGTGCGATCTCGGTGGGGCTTTCCTTCATCCCCTCCTGTACCCAGGCCTGGATGATGCCGACGCTCCCGTTCGCGGTAAACGTGTAGAGCCATTCCAATTGGCTTCTATCGACGTGTTTTGCGACTTGTTGCCATTCATCCATGCATTTGTCATGGACGATGCAGAGAAGTTCCCTGATGAATTCCTTGTCCCCATACTCACTGAACAGGATCTTGCACAGATCCCCGTTCCTTTCGATGGACTGGAATATCTCCTGAAGCAGGACCTGAATGGAATCCGACTTCAAGGAACGCTCAAGGGACAGGATGATCTCGCTATAGAGCTCTTTCTCGATCTGATGCAAGAGGTCATAGGGGTCTGAATAATGGGCATAGAAGGTACCTCTGTTCACCTCTGCCAGTTCACAGATATCCGTCACGGTGATCTTATTGATCGAACGTTCCTTCATCAGCTCCAACAGACTCTGGCGCAACACCATCCTCGTATACTGTACCCTTCTGTCAAGTTTGTTACTCTTCATTACACCTATCCTTGCGAATCAACATTCTCATACATAGTGAAATATAATACTTTCTTGGAAGAAAATAAACAAATTGTATAATATTGTTGGTTTGATATCGTCGAATTGTCAAGAAAAAAAGCCGTCAGGGTACCCTTTCCGGTATTCCGACGGCTTTCTGGTCAGCGAAAACGTACTACAAGAACGAGCGAAGCACCTCCAGATGCTTCGTCCCCTTCTCCAGCTTCTCTTCGAATTCAGCCTGCTTGGAGCGCTCTTTCTCGACAGCTTCCGGCTTTGCGTTGGAGACGAACTTCTCATTGGAAAGCTTCTTCATCACGCCATCAAGACTCTGCCGCGCCTTTTCCAGGTCGTTTTCGAGACGCTGTATCTCATGGTTGATGTCGATCGCCTCCTTGATGAAGACGAAACATTCAAAGCCAGGTCCCGCGACGGGTACCGCTCCTGCGATATCAACGGCATGGTCGGCATCAATCACCAGTTCCCCCGCGTTGATGAAACCGGCGAGCAGATCCTTCCGTTCTTCAAAGAAACCGGTCGCTACGAATCCGGCGTCAGGGCGAATGACGACATGGAGCTTCTTCTCCGGGCCAATCTGCAACTCCCCCCGGAGATTTCTGACAGCACGGATCGCGGCCTGCATCGCATCGACTACCGCCGCCTCATGAGGATAGGAACGGCCTTCAGTCCACTGAGGGTATCTGGAGATGATCAACTGGTCATCGACGTTCGGCAGCTTCTCGTAGATCTCTTCGGTGATGAAGGAGAGGAACGGATGCATCAGTCTCATGGATTCAGCCAGCAGATCGAGCAGGATCGAAATCGCCCTGTTCTTCTCCGCCGGATCATCGCTGTACAGAGAATGCTTCGCGGCCTCTACGTACCAGTCGCAGAAATCATTCCAGAAGAAATCATAGATAGCCTGGGCGGCGTCGTTGTAACGGTAGTTCGCCATGGCGGCGCTGACTTTGGCCGTAGCCTCGTTGAGCTCATGATAGATCCATTTGTCCATGGTGTTGAGCTCGACGGTATTCAGGTCTACCAATTCACGCCCCTCAAGATTCATCAGCAAAAACCGCGCGGCGTTCCAGATCTTGTTGGCGAAGCGGGAACCCATCTTGAAGGAATCCATGTCGATGAGCACGTCCTGCCCTTGCGCCGCAAGGTAGCAGAGGGTGAATTTCATGGCGTCGGCGCCATAGATGTCGACGACATCGAGCGGATCGAGGCCATTGCCGAGGGATTTGGACATCTTGCGGCCAAGCTTGTCTCGGACAAGACCGGTAATGTAGATATCACGGAACGGCACCTCGCCCATGAACTCCAGCGACGCCATGATCATTCTGGAAACCCAGAAGAATATGATATCGTAGGCGGTGATCAGCGTAGAGGTCGGGAAGAACTTCTCAAGGTCAGTGGTCTTGTCGGGCCAGCCAAGGGTACTGAACGGCCAGAGCCAGGACGAGAACCAGGTGTCCAGCACATCGGTATCCTGATGGATATGGGAACTTCCGCACTTGCCGCACGTGGTGGGATCTTCACGGGAGACCATCATCTCCCCGCAATCATCGCAGTACCAGACGGGAATGCGATGCCCCCACCAGAGCTGCCGGCTGATGCACCAGTCACGGATATTCTCCAGCCAATGGGAATAGGTGTTCTCCCAACGGCGGGGATAGAATACGATCTCACCCTTTTTCCATGCGTCGAGGGCTTTGTCGGCCATACCCTTCATTCGGACGAACCACTGTTCGGAGAGATACGGTTCGATCACGGTATTGCACCGGTAGCAATGACCGACCTCATGGTTGTGTTCGGTCTCCTTGGTCAGGTATTCCTGCTCCTTCAGATCCGCGACGACGAGCTTGCGGGCTTCGACGGCGGGCAGGTTCCGGTATTTCTCAGGGACGTTGTCGTTCAAGGTTCCATCGGGATTGAGGATGTTGATGGCTTCCAGATCATGCCGTCTGCCGCACTCCCAGTCGTTCGGATCGTGGGCGGGGGTGATCTTGACCATGCCGGTACCGAACTCCATTTCGACGAAGCTGTCGGTGATGATAGGGATCTTGCGGTCGGTCAGGGGCAGGTCGAGAAGCTTGCCGACGACACCCTTGTATCGTTCGTCGTCGGGATGAACGGCGACCGCGACGTCTCCGAACATTGTTTCGGGACGGGTCGTGGCAACGGTGATATAGCCGGAGCCATCGCTGTACGGATAGCGGACGTCGTAGAGCTTGCCGGGCAGTTCCTTGTATTCAACCTCGTCATCGGCGAGCGCGGTTCCACACTTGGGACAATAGTTGACCAGATAGTTGCCCTTGTAGATCAGACCACGTTCGTACAGCGTGACGAAGGATTCACGGACCGCGCGGCTCAGACCTTCGTCCATGGTGAAACGTTCATGGTCCCAGTCGCAGGAACAACCGATCTTCTCAAGTTGCTTGGCGATGATGTCATGATGCTTCTCTTTCACCTGCCAGGTCCGTTCGACGAACTTCTCGCGACCAAGGTCCTGACGGCGCAGCCCCTCTTTGGCAAGCTGCCGCTCGACGACGTTCTGCGTGGCGATTCCGGCATGGTCTGTTCCAGGCACCCAAAGGGTGGGACGACCGTTCATACGCCAGTAGCGGATCACGATATCCTGCAAGGAATTGTTCAGGGCATGCCCCATGTGGAGGATACCGGTTACATTCGGTGGAGGCATGACAATCGTAAACGGTTTGCCTTCCCCTTCCTGGGGTCCAAACAGTCCGCTCTTCTTCCACTCATCGTAAATCCGGTCTTCAAAGTCCTTTGGGTTATAGGACTTTTCCAGTTCCACAGCCTTCATTGGCACGCCTCCTGGCAGCAAAAATAGTGGATTCATGGTATCAGAAATGCATTGTTAAGACAATCCACCGAATATCCGTGGAACTGGATATTCGTACCGGAAACAGGTCATTGCCAGTGAAGGACCCACCGCAGGCCGACCGTCGTGGAGAAGCCGTTCATGAAACGTTTATCCGTACTACTTGCTTCCGTCGATGGTTGGACACCGCCCGCGCCAAGCTCCATGAAGTAGACGGGAACCCAGGCGGAGTCTCCGATGAAAAATTCAAACCCGAAATGGCCATAGCCTCCGAACAGTATTTCCTGTGTTCCATTTCCAACAGGGGGGAATACACAGAGCATGCCGCCTTCGCCATACAGACGGATGTTGGCGCTCGACATGAAGGAGCCTCCGACGACGCCGAGCTTGCAGGCCCAATAGGTCTTCCAGTCAGCCGAAGCATCATACATCATCATCCCCGCCGCCTTGACGGAGACCGCGCCATGGGCGAACCAGGGTGTCGCGACATTGAGTTGAAGACCGAAGTCCCCACCGGACTCAACCAATCCGGTTCCAATGGAAAAACCTCTTGCCGATGACTGGAATGTCTGTAGATTCTGAGAAAAACCAAGTGACGCGCAAAGCAAAGACAAGAGTACTACCGTAATACATTTTTTCATTTCAGACTCCCCTTTTATGATTCCGATGGAATCATTTCCGTCAAGGTTTTCGCATAGTGAACCAATGCGTCCCGGCCGACTTGGGTCAGGCTATACGAGGTAGATGGTTTACGACCGACAAATCGCTTCTTGCAGACTATGTATCCCGCATCCTCCAGCTTCCGGCAATGGACGGCGAGATTACCGTCGGTCGCTCCGATCTCATCACGCAAATAGGTGAATTCAGCTTCTTCGCACCGGGCCAGAACGGAGACTATCGCCAGCCGAATCCGGGAGTGGAGCAGTTCATCAATCTGATTATAGTCAAATCTTCTTTCAGACATCCTGGCCTCGCAGTACGGTTCAGACTTGTCTGCGGAACAGGAATATGCCAGGAATCAACTCCAACGCTACCGTCAGTCCGACGACAAGCGCCGCCGCGGCATTGTCCGACAGGAACAGGCAGGCGAAACCTCCAAGCATCCAGAGTCCCCCGCCGACCGCGAGCAGGCGATACCTTGTCAGGACGGAGGTGACGAAATAGCCTACCGCAATCATGACGGCCACGAGCGACATGCCGTTGGACAAGGAGAGTCCATCCGCCGCGACATAGGAGAGTCCCCAGAGTCCAAGACATCCTACCATGAGACTCCCCCACAGAACCGTCATGATCCTGGAGGAGATGTAGGTCGCTTTCTCCTCGTCCCTTTTCTTCCAATAGTACAGGAACAGGAGCACCGCACCGAGACAGCAACCGACCAGCCAGATGAACGGGATCGCAGAGAATTTCTCCAGCATGGCGAACCACAATGTCAGCGCATAGCAGATCGGTACGATGCTTCCCCAGACTATGAACGGCAGGTAGTTGTCCCGAAGTGACGCGCGGGAACCCTGCACCAAGGAAGTGATGAGTTCCAGCTGCTCCTGGGGAGAGCCATGATTCTTGTCATCCATACACTACTCCTTCCGGCGATATCCTCGCCTGCTTGCCTTTGTGTATGGACAGTGTAAGCTTGTTACTTTGTTTTGTAAAGTACTTTGTTATTTGAAATATCAGAAAGGGTGACATTATCCTTGCACCATAAAGAGTTGCCGGAATATCATAGGCGCGTGATAAACTTGGATAGAGCCACCGGTCCTTGCCATATTCGTATGATTGTTGTTTGTAACTTTTTTATGATTATAACCCAAATAAAGTTTAACTTTTTTATGATTATAACATAAAAAAAGTTGATTTACAGCAGACCGGCCAAGGCTTGCGTGCATGGGAAATCAAATGGGAAAAGAAGGCGAAGGACAAAATTCCAGCGGCCTTCTCTTCTCGCTATCCACAAGCTTCCATGATGATTCTTTCAAAAGAGAACTATCTGGATTTCCTACTGGAGCAGTGATCACATCCACCCATACATTTCCTGATAGAGCTTGCTTGAGTTCTTCCAGGAATTGTCCTGCTCCATTCCTCTCACCTGTAGCTTATGCCACGATTCGGGCCTTTGCTGGAAAATGTATTGGGCGTGGTTGATTCTGTCCATCAGCTCCCAAGGGCTATAACCCGCGAAAGAGAATCCAGTGCCGGTTTCGGCGAACTCGTTGTACGGTTCGACGGTATCTTTCAGACCACCGATCTCATGGACGATGGGAACGGTCCCATAGCGCAGCGAGATCAACTGGGTAAGTCCGCAGGGTTCGAAAGCGGAGGGGATCAGCAACGCATCGACACCCGCATAGATCTTATGCGCCAGCGGATCGGAATAATAGATCTGCGCCGACACACGCCCAGGATACTTGCCTTGGTAATATCGGAACATGTTCTCGTAATGGTTGTCCCCGGTACCCAACACGACAAGGTTGATTCCCTTTTCGCAGATCTGGTCCATGATCTGGTCGATGAGGTCCAGACCTTTCTGGTCGGTCAGCCGAGATACGATTCCCAAGGTAAAGGCATCACCATTCTGTTCCAGGCCAAGTTCCTGCTGCAACGCAAGCTTGTTCTCGATCTTCTTCTCTTTCACATCCTTGATGGAATATCGAGTGGCGAGCAGCTTGTCGGTAGCAGGATTCCAGATTTCATAGTCGATTCCGTTCACTATCCCGAACAACCGGTCGCTTCGCCATTGGAGGATGTCGTTCAGGCCGTCACCGAAGTTGACCGTCTGTATTTCCTGGGCATAGGTCTTGCTGACCGTAGTGACATAGTCGGAATAGACGATCCCCCCCCTGAGCATGCTGCAGTTCCAGTCAGCGAACTCCACGGACCGGTCCTGGAACGGGCTCACCATCCTGCCAGGCATGAAGCAGTCGTCAGGCAGACCTGTGACCCATCTGATATGACCGACATCCCAGGTCCCTTGGAAACGGATGTTGTGAATCGTCATGATCGTCCGAATGCCCTGGAAGAAAGTGTCTCCTTGGAACACCGTGTTCAGGTAGACGGGAACCAATGCGGCCTGCCAGTCATGGCAATGGATGATATCCGGTCGGAAATCGATCAACGGCAGGCAGGAAAGAACCGCCTTGGAGAAAAACGCGAACCGTTCCAGATCCTGGAACATGTCGTAGTACGGGACAAGCCCGCCGAAATATCTTTCATTGTCGATGAAATAATAGGTGATTCCGTCAAGCACGAGTTCATGCACACCGACATAGATCCTGTTGTCCATCTGGAAATAGTACAGTACTCGTTGCTGCTGTCGATACTCCTCTTTGATGGCATGATAGTTCGGGAGGATGACACGGACGTCGAACGATCGTTTGTCGATGCTCTTGGGCAGGCTTCCGACTACATCGGCCAGGCCGCCCGTCTTTGCGAACGGAACACATTCAGACGCGACAAATAGAATTTTCTTCATTGTTCATTCCTACAGTGAGTTTTCTATTTCAAAATGTACAGCAACCTATGGAGTTTGTCCATTAATTCAAACATCCTCCCAATATCCATTTTGGCAAACATGCACTTTTGGTTAATTTTTCTTTACAATCAGAGCATTATTGCGAACAATATAGATAAACAAGGAGAAGTACCATGAAATTCCGAAGCACAGTATTCATTTTGGTCGTATGTATCTGTACGTTGTCCTTCATGGCATGTCCACTTTCCTTCAGCTCGTCGTATGGCTATGGTGACACGATCAATAAAGTCGATTATTTTGATGTGGAGTTGGTCTCAGTAGCAAAAACCGGCACCACACCATCGGAACTCACAAAGCCTGACACCATACCACTGCTCCCTGAAGAGAAATGGATGCGCATCACTTTGAAGATCACAAACAAGACAGCGGAGCAGAAGAGATTCTCCCTTTCATTGGACTCCTACGGTTGCTATGTCAAGTTGGACCAGTTCCTGTATCGTGACCTGCGGGTAATAGAAAAAGACCTGAACCTAGCCAAAACACCGCGGAAATACGTGCTGTACCTCAGATACGAGGAAACCGAAAGCTTCGTCGGCACGGAGCTCTATCTCAAGATAAGCGGCTCCGACCTTGACAATACGGGCTTCGGTTATCAAGAAGTGACATTCACCATGTAGGATACTGATCCCTTAACGTAAATCTTCGGCTATGGCAATAGATTCAAATCAGCTAGAACCTGCCTGATTCTGTATGCAGCCCTTGCTATGTAGACATTCCGCCATTGTCCCTCTTGATTTAGGTCCTGTAATTTTTCGAACGGAGGGCTGAAAGTCAATTTCCGGGGATAGGAGTTCTTGTCCATGCTGCAATAGGCAGGAAGCAGTTCTTCCTGATAGTTATATGAATAGCCAACTCTATCAACAGTGCCAATTCCATACGGTTTGAGCAACAATTTAACTTTTTGCGTATCAGAGATCTTAATATCAGGAGAATACACAATGTTCTTACCGTTCCATCCCCCAATCATCCAGACTATATCATGGGCTGTTGAATAACGAAACTGAAGGGCGAACTTGTGAGAATCCGTACCAACCTCATAGGTTGAAGTTTTGGGAGTTTGCTTCAGTTTTATACTCGGTGGTCCTAGTTTTGTGACGATATCGTCAGCAAGCGAATAAAAAACTTCACTGACTTTCTTTTCAAGCTCCAAGGAACTTCGGTCTGTATGCGGAGCGGCGCAGATTTTTTCAATTTCAGTGATAAACAGATCAATTTGGTTCGATAGTTCAGTATGCGGTTCCAACTTATCTTTGCAAGTATTCAACCAATCAACGATATCTGTTTTCCAACTGAGGCATACCATCTTGTCTTGTGATGCCTTATTGGTCCGGTTCCAAGACAGTTCAGAAGGTACTTTCCCATCCAAGGTTAGGTAATATGCACAAGCATTTTTTCCTCCCGCCAGTTCTGCACACTTGATGCATCCATCGCATTGGTCAGGTTGGTCGGAAGTCGTCTGTGATACTTTTACTTCTATCGGGATAAACAAATCGACTTTACCTTCTTTGTCCAATACTTGTATGACGATATCAATCCGTTGCTTTTTTAGTTTATCTTGTGAATCTTCTGGACGATAAAAATATTCATATTCATGTTCAACAAGAATAGTTTTCTCTTCAAAACTATAATTTTCGAGGTTTGGATTCCCTGTAGCTAGAACGGAATGAATGAATTCTTTCAGAAATAGATCACCTTGGTTATGCGAGCCATCAACATCCAATAATTCGCGAAGAACATTGCAAAACCCTAGTTCAGACCTCCCACCATACATCAGTTTTTCCAAACAAAACTCTGTCATTTTCAGCTCTCCTTCTCTAGCGAATCAATCAAATCTACGACCAGCGGCAGATGGTCACTGTGCTGTAGCCATTCTTTCCGTTCATTCGGTTCACAAGGAATATTCATACTCCCGATATTTCTAGGTTTGCTGAAAGCATAATCCAGCATCAAAGGAGGAATTTCATATTCACCATACTTGCCATGAATCTTGCAGGGGTCTTTACCATACATGAAAAATGTACTTTCAGTTTCTTCTCCCAACGTGATATTGCGAAAAGCATGGTAAAAACTTTCCAATCCAACCTTTGAGATCGCTTCGAACACTTGCGGGGCATATGGCAATTGCTTGGAGTATTGCAGGCTTATGTTGAAGTCACCAATGAAAAGCGGATATTTTTGAGCAGCATAATTCTGCTCCAAGATTGCTTTGACATAATTGCAGTAATGTTTTTCAGAATGAGGAGTTTTAGTTTTTGACCAAACCGCGATGACATCTTGTTTTGAGTCGATCAAACTAAATGCAATGAAATACCCAACATCTTTTGTATCATCTGAAGTCCGAATCCTACATTCTTGCACAAGACCAGGTTTCGCAAAAACTCCCAACCCTTTATGGACATAGTCTCCAGTCCAGGCAACCGGTTCATAGCCAGCATCAAGTAGACTTTTATATTTGTATTTCGATGAAATGTGATAATCCTCACATTCGGCAAATATGAGAATCTGTGGCTCCTCTGCATATGCCAGCAATTTTTCAATCTTGTCTTTGTTGTTGGCAATACCATTTCTTACGTTCCAGAATGCGATACGCATGCTCACCTCCATTTTTTTCACTCGAATTATTTTGATGATGAAGACGATTGATTTCTCAGACAAGCTTCATGAACGGCCTGCTCTAACTCGTTGAATGAAATTGGTTGTTCTTTACCTACGAGTTTTTCAAGGCGTGACATTGATAACGTCTTTGCATGGGGAAGCATTGCATCAATCCGTTGAGTCGGGACGACATAGAACCCCCAATTCCACAAAGACAGCAACATATTGTTGACTATACCTTTTTGATTGTCCAAATAGTCCGCTTCATTTGGATTGAACAAGCAAAAAACATATACATCAGCATGTCTTTTTGCTTCTGCTTCATATTTATTTTGGTATTCATCAATACAAGCTTTTGTTTTAGGTATTGAAAATTTTATCTCCGATGGTCTTTTCTGCTTCCAGGATTGAATATAAGCGGATGATTTTACCTCTACCTTTATGCCATCTGTTGTCTCAAGGTCATAAGTACCCCATTCGGTGCGTATCGTATCAGTACATCCCAAAGCCATTGCCACGATATATTCCGCCAAGATGCCTCGTTGTGCGTTACTGAGCATGTCGGAATACGCCCAACTCCAGAAATCTTTCAATTCCGTCCCATTTGAAAATTTCCTCTCACCTTTTAGTTTTTTATGAATTGTATGATACAGCCCATGTTCAGCCTTAGTTTCCATGCTCATCTCCTGTTTTCTCTGTTTCCATTGCCTGGCAAATCGGCACAGCATCAATCTTCTGTGTCTTCGAACAAGTTTTCTGCCGTTTCAAATCCACGACATATTCATCCCAACTACGGCTATTCATCGCTTTTTCAAGTTCAGTGACGAACTGCTCAGAAAATTCCTCAGAATCAATGCCGGAAACCTTACAAAACTTAATATCCGCTTTTGCCATCAACAGCCCTCACTTGAGAATGATTATAACTCATATATCAAGAAAACATGTCTCAAAGCGATTACATGTCATGTAAAAAAGGAACTAAAAATGTATAGCTTGATTCACAGAATCCGTAGGTAAGAAAAGGAATCGAAAGAGGGGATACAAATAAAGCTCACAATACAGTTTGAGAATCCTTTATTCTTCATCCAGTTTTTCCAGATCCAGTCACCTCACCTCACGATCTTCAGGATCTCCCGTTCAGAAGCATCAGGAAGAAGCTCGTTGAGATACTCGACGATCCGCCGCCGGGATTCTTCCACAGCCCGGGAATAGACTTGTTCAGTGAAGGATTCACCGAAATAATGCTCCGGCGTCGAATATCTCGCGACACCCCAGCCATAGGAATTACCATGCCTGTCCAGCCGGTATTCAAAATCCGAAGTAACGGCATATCCTTGCATCTGCAAACGCTCCATGATCCCATCAAACCCTTTGCGGCCACCCTTGCCGAAGTCACACAGGCGTTTCAAATCCGTTGAAAGCAGGGAATCATATTCGACGAGCGTATCATGGACAAGTTTGTCCTGGTGCCTGACAAGTCCATATGCGTGTCGTGTGTCGAAATCGTAACCATTGCGCCGACAGTTGGCGAAGTCCGGAAACCATTCAGCGCTGATGAACCCCGCTTTTCCTTGAAACAGCTTGCCATAGGCGCAACCGGTTTCCCGTATGACAGGCCCCTTCCATTCCCAAGGCCCGTCATCGTCCTGGGAAAACCAGAGTTCGGACGGCGTATGCTCTTCCACGGAAAAACCCGGTATGCTGTTTTTGAAAAAAGGGAGAAACCCCAAGGACCGTACCAACCGAGCCAAATCCTCAAATGAATAAACCTGTTGTTCTTGTTCCATACGTCGTCCATCCTCCATATCGTTCAATACCAACAGTATACGAACTGAACAAGAATACAGTAAAGCCTCTTCTCAATCCCAGTTCCAGCGTGCGCCATGATGATGAAAACGGAGCGGACCTAGAACGATACTTTCGCGACGACCGCCATGCCCATGTCGTTCAGGTCCATTGACGGCACTACCGGCACCACAGACAGGACCGGCACTCCGTACAACATGCCTCTCAACATTTTGTTGTAGTTGTTCGCATAGGAGAACGGACGGATACATTCAAATAGCCTGAAACCGATCCATGCCGCGATACCCCCATAGAAGAGGGTCATTCCACCACCGAGCATCCCCATTCTCAGAGGCGGTGGATCAGGATTGTCAATGTCAACAAAAGCGCCGCTGCCTAGCATAAGAAAGAAGCCCCCGATCCCCGCGGCGATGGATCCCAATTCCCCTACCAAACCGATCGTTCCTCCGGTGGTATCCCCTTGGATATAGGAGCCGATACCAAAGCCACCAAGCATATTGATGACAAACGGAACTGTAGGTTCCTTGGCGAAGGAGGCATAGAGGAAAGCCCGGTCCTGATTCTCAAGGGAGGCGGACAGGGAGATTATCTCACCATAGTTCTTTTTGAAATTGTCAGAGATCAGGTGAGAGACTTTCAAGATATCTTCATCGGTCGCAACTGCGACAGACACTATAAGCAACAAAAAGACACAGACACTCAGGATTCTTTTCATACCCCACCCTCCATCCAAACCAAATGACAATGATATAAAAACTATACCCTAGGTAACATAAGCGGTCAATGAGACAAAACAGGACATTTGTCGAATGTTGTTTCAAGTTCAGCGGGACAGCACATGGACCGCTATGACAGCATCGACAGAAAGCGGCGGTTGCCAACATAGGAGATATCCAGAGTTCAACACCGAACCGTTCGGTTGGAGAAAGAAAAAAAACGGGGTCGCCGCTTCAGTCTTCCGACCATCGCGACAACCCCGCATCATGACAGGATCAGAATATGGCTAGAAGGATACTTTCGCCATGACTGCGACACCAAGTTCGTTTGAAGATGGAGACTGTATGACAGGAACCACCGCGAGCACAGGAATATTGTACAAGGCGGACCTCAGCTTCTGATTGTAATTCTTGGAATAGGTGAACGGACGGATACATTCATAGATCCTGAATCCCAACCAGGCAGCACCACCGGCGATGCACAAGACGGTACCGGCGGCCATCAGCCCCTGATCCGGGACAGGAGCACCGCCGTTAGGGGCGGATACAGAAGAAAGCATCCCTCCTGCAAAAAGTAAACCGTATCCCCCCGCTATGGCGGCATAGGAGCAGAGTTCACCTATCAGTCCTGTGGTGCCACCGGCGGAATCACCCTGCACATAGGATCCGATGCCAAGACCGACCAGCAGATTGATGACGAACGGCACGGTCGGACTCTGTTCATATGAAGAATAGAGGACCATCCTATCGGTATCGGTCAGGTTGCCGGAATATGCGGCGATCTGGTTATAGTTCCGATTGAGATCATCATTGATCAAGAGAGAAACGCTCGCGACATCTCCCTGCGCCGCGAAAACCCCCGTCATCGCTACAACGACGACCAGCAAAAGACAAATAGACTTTTTCATAAAACAATATCCCCCATTCCCTCAAAGGTTATAAAAACATACTGTCAGTATACCAAACGTCTTATGGGGAACGTCAATTGGGTTGGAGACGAATACAAAAAAATCCGGTGTTTGCAGCACCGGATTTTTGTCATTGCTCCTGGTTCAAGTTTTGCAGACTAGAATACAGGCTCGTTGGTGATATCCACCAATGAATCTTCTTGGTCAACCGTAGGGTCCTGGTCCAACGGGGTAATGCCCTTCAGCCGGACATCCACGTCATACCCACGGCCATCGAGATATTTGAGTATCTCTTCAAGGGAATAATTGTCCAAAGTACGGGACGCCGCGATGTTGTCGGACGCTCGGACCTGCATGATGTTGGCGCTGTCCACGTTCATCGTCATACCGGGGATGATCTCCGCAGTCTGTTCACCACTGGTACCGAACAGGACGAAGGCTCCGATGAATACAACGACAAACGCCGCGGCGGCGGTGATCATCGTCGGAATACCGACCTTCAGCTTCCGGCGAAAGAAACTGATTTTCTTATGCTTGTCCAAATAGTTATGTTCAATAAAGGAGAGCACTTTCGCCTGATGCGGTGCGATCTCTTCATCGGTAAGAACAGCTTCCGAAATGACCTCATGGAGTTTCTGCAACTGCTCGAACCGGGCTCTGCAAGCCGGACAATAGCTGAGATGCTCTTCGACCTGGGTCTTCCACGGCTCAGCTAATTCACCGTCTAGGTACGTATTGAGTATCTGATCATCAAGGCACATTCACTTCCTCCCGGTCAAGCATCGACTCCATCATCTTACGGGCCCGATGCACCCTGACCTTCACGTTGCTTTCGGAAATCTGGAGAACTTTACCGATCTGCTTGTAGTCCATGTCAGCGTACTCCTTCAGCACGATGACAGATCGGAATTTCTCAGGCAGCTTCTCGACAGCCTCACGTACCAAAGTCCGGGTTTCCTTCAACACCAGCTCGTCCCCACCGTCCTTATATGAACTAGGAGCCGGCATCTTCTTGATCTTGTCCACCATTCCCTGCTCACGCATCTTGCGTTTCACATGGTTGATGGCGAGATTCTTCGTCACCCGTATCAGCCAGTACTTGGCGTCATCCTCGGTAGCGAACTCCATGTTCTTGTCATAGAACCTGATGAACGCTTCCTGGCAGATATCTTCGGCTACGTCGATGTTATAGGTCACATGATACGCGACCTTCATAACAACCGGAAACACATCCTGATAGACTTGCCTGAACATCTGCTCGTCGCTACTTTTGATTTCCATATACTTAACAACAAACCTTGATGTTGGTTACATCTTTTTTACAAGCAGGGTTCCTGCGGGAGTATCTTTCACGATATACCCCAAGGAATCAAGCTTGTCTCTGATTTCGTCGGCGAGCTGAAAGTCCCGCGCCTTTTTGGCCGCGATACGCTGCTCCACCAACGCCAATGCCTCGGGGTCATCGACCGATTCCTCTTCCTGTCTCTTCGCAGGCACGGCCTCCAGCCCGAAACCGAAGACGGTATCCATTACATACGCCGCGGAAAGTTTTTCCCCGGCCGGAACGGCATCGTCCTTCAGGAGTCCCCAGAGATCGGCGAGCCCACGGGGGGCGTTGAGATCATTGAAGAGGTGTTCATCGAACAAGGCAGTCCATTTGAAGGCGGCTTCGCCGAGTTTGAGGGCCGGTGAGGTTTCCGCCTTCAGGACCGCGATACGCTCGAACAAGTTCCGGCGGCTGACACGGGCGTTGTCCAGAGCCTGCCAGGAGAACTTAAGCTGGGAACGATAATGGGCGCCCATGAGCAGATAGCGGTAATCCATCGGGTCGTACCCCTTCTCGACCAGCAGCGGTAGCGTCAGGAATTCGCCTGAGCTTCGGCTCATCTTTCCGGTATCGTTCAGCAAGAACTCGCCATGAAGCCAATAGTTGACCCAGGTATGGCCGGTAGCCGCTTCGCTCTGGGCGATCTCGTTGGTGTGATGGACGGGTACGGCATCGATGCCACCACAGTGGATATCGAATTGTTCGCCGAGGTACTTCATGCTCATGGCGGAACATTCGACATGCCAGCCTGGATATCCCCTGCCCCACGGAGAATCCCACATCATGGCCTGCTCACCGAACTTGCTGTTGGTGAACCAAAGGACGAAGTCCTTGGGATTGCGCTTGTTGTCGTCAATGTCGATACGGGCTCCGCTACGCAGCTCGTTCAGATCGAGCCTTGCCAGCTTGCCGTAGTCGGGGAACGTATCGATACTGAAATAGACGTTGCCACCGGCGACATAGGTATGTCCGCCATCTTCCAGACGCTTGATCAGAGCGATCATCTCCGCGATATGGTCGGTCGCCTTGCAGATGACCTCTGGGCGGACGATATGCAATGCGTCATAGTCCTTGAGGAACGCCTCAGTATAGTAGCGGGAAATATCCCACACGCTCTTGCCGGTCTCGCGGGCGCGCTTCTCCATCTTGTCCTCGCCGTCGTCACCGTCGTCAGTCAGATGCCCGACATCGGTGATGTTCATGACATGCATGACCTTGTAGCCTGCATGGCGCAGGGTCCGTTTCAGGACATCCTCGAAGATGAAGGTACGGAAGTTGCCGATATGGATATAGTTATACACAGTGGGGCCGCATGTATACATCGTCACCATTTCTTCGGAGATGGGTTTGAACGGTTCGACGCTACGGGACATTGTGTTGTACAAAGAAACAGACATGATCTTGAACTCCTTTATGGCCTCAGATGATTGTTGTCGGAGGCAGGAAAACGGGATACTATACCCGTATGGTTACAACAATAAGCAATACCGATGAAAAAATCAACACGAGCCTTCGGTCTCACGACCTCAGTTCTCGTTCGACTTCCCTATTATGGCGCTCAATACGCCCGGAAAGTCGTGTACTCCCGGCAGTCCGTATCAATGCTGGCTTTGCTCCTCTGGAGCACATGCCAGCTCGACCTGCCCTTTCCGACCGCATATCGCGGTGGCCAGGTCGTGTACTCCCGGTAGTCCGTATCAACGGCAAGACTGCATCTTGCCTCTCCGCCTGCGGACTACCGCTCGGCATAAACCTCGCTAGTCGCAGTGCTCGTGGGGCGGCTGCGCCTCCTATCAACACGAGCCTTCGGTCTCACGACCTCAGTTCTCGTTCGACTTCCCTATTATGGCGCTCAATGCGCCCGGAAAGTCGTGTACTCCCGGTAGTCCGTATCAACATGGAGACATCCATATGAAAATAAACGAGAACCTGATAACCAGAAATGAACCCATCGCCGAACATACGACGCTCAAGTGTGGAGGTCCAGCCGATTACGCGGCCACCCCATCGTCGATACAGGAATTGAGAGAGGTCCTCGCCTTCGCTAAAGAGCATGACTTGCCGCTCACCATATTGGGCGGGGGGTCAAACGTACTGGTCAGCGACAGGGGAATCCGGGGAATGGTCCTTTTCACACGAAAGCTCACAAGCTGTCATGTGCGAGGGGAACTGCTGTGTACACGGTGCGGACTCTCCTTGGATAAAGCGATCAACTTCGCCATTGAAAACGGACTGACGGGAATGGAACCGTTGGGAGGTATCCCAGGAACGGTCGGAGGGGCTATCGCCGGGAACGCAGGGGTATCGGAACGGCAGATCAGCCAAGTTCTGGAATATGTGGACTACCTTACTTCCGACGGGAACCTTCACAGGATGGAAGTCACCCCGGATCTGTTCACCTACCGGCGTTCACCGTTCTCAGACAACGTAGAGGCGATTATCTTCGAAGTCGGCTTCAGGCTGGCACCGACGAACCAGACCTCGGAAGCGAGGCTCCACAAGGAACAGGCAAGGACCAGACGGAGGTTGGCAGGACAATACGACTACCCCTCGGCGGGAAGCATGTTCAAGAATCCTCAGGAAGGCGTCTACGCTGGCAGACTGCTTGACGATTGCGGTTTCAAAGGTCGTCGCTACGGCGGGGCGCAGGTGAGTCTTGCCCATGCGAACTTTTTCCTGAATCCAGAGCACAAGGCGACCAGTCTGGATATCTGGAGACTGTCGGAAACAGCCAGATTGGAAGTCCTTGAAAAAACCGGCATACAACTGGAACGGGAAATCAAGCTGATCGGCGAATGGAGAGAGGAAGACCTACGTCTGGACTGAACAGGTCGCGACCACAAATGCTCATCGGGACTGCGTGAAGGTCAGTGTTATTCGTCTCTCCGTGTCGATGAGGAACGTCAACCGTCCATCGGCAAAGCAGAGATGAGTTTCCAGGACGCCCGACCATGTCCCTCTCTCCCACCTGACTCGGGCGCGGCCTATCTCAACAGAGATTTTGCTACCGCGGAACAATTCGGGTTGCGAACCTCCCCCACGTAGCCAAGATGCTTCGCCAGTCAGTTTCGCATCAACTCCATCTATATTCATTTTCATTCTGAAGCCGATGGTGTGGAGACCTCTCCGTCCTCCGTGCGGCAACCAAGTCGTTACATCGCCCACGAACACCCCATAGGAATTTCCAGCATGTCTCACAGTGAACGAGAGAGCGGTCGTCGCCTTCCGTCGCTGACGAAGACCTCCATGCACAGGCGGTTTGTACAATTCATCATCATACTGAAATTCAGTAAGCAGCCAAGTCAGCTCATGACGAAACGCTACCCGCAGGGATTGAATCAAGGGCTGC
The DNA here is from genome assembly GCA_964407735.1 of uncultured Sphaerochaeta sp. Classification (GTDB taxonomy): domain Bacteria; phylum Spirochaetota; class Spirochaetia; order Sphaerochaetales; family Sphaerochaetaceae; genus Spiro-02. Next base: position 66,430 of record CAYOWS010000013.1, read on the forward strand.
TGGGAACCGACCGGACGAAAAGTCTGGAAAATATTGCAATCCTTTTGCCACTGGATGTTGATGCCAAGGCTCTTCCGATATGCTTCAATCCACCAGACATAGGAGTTACCATGTCCGAGCAGGAGATCCCAACCCATACGGAATGTGACGCCGGAGCTGATCAGAAACCTACCCACGGAGATGGGTCGCACAGTTACTTTCCCCAGCATGATCCATGCATGCGAAGGAAACAGCGTCGACCAATCCAAGGAGGGCGTCGAACCGACCGAATCGGGTCCCTCCAGATACAATGTCGGAGCCGTATGTAGGGACATGATTCCCAATGCGATGCGGGAGGCGGGAAGTTCCGATTCCAGCAGAAGCATGGATATCCACGGTTTCGCCCCATTCCAAAAAGGAAAGCTCAAAGAGACACCGACAGATGTCCGTCCCAACAGCCCCCAATCGTACGTACTTTCCACAGCGAATCCAGCGAAGTTCAGAAACGACTTGTGATCGGCCGAAAAGCCAAAGAGACCACCTGAACCAGAATCCAGAAGAAATGGCGTGTGGACGGACAGGGGTCGGAAGAGTTCCAGAGCAAGGTTGCGCGGCTGTAACAATCCGACATGGATTCGCTTCTGGTTCTGAAACCGCAATTGCCCAGAGAATACAAATTCAAGTTTGTCCGGTACTTCCAAGAGGCCGAGGATTCGAGTATCGCTTGTGCCATGCCGGAACAAAAACCGACTTTCAAACATATAGGAATCAGTTTTCCGCAAGGTCCTCAGATCCGCATGGGTCCGACGCCCTTTTGAATCCTGCGTAACCCCGATGGAGAGGGAATACTTCGTGGCGGTCTGCGGCATCGGTACGGTCGCAGCCGGGAAGACCGCGGTTTCGCCGCAAAGAAACAGCAGCACAATCGCCAAGTAGAAAAAACAGGACTTTGGAGAGTCTGGTTGATACTTCATGCCTCTATGAGACGAAAAAAGCAGGCTGGTGATTCAGGAACATCAAAAACGGTATCTGTGGTGATGATTTTTCGTACCCCCCATCACGACATGAGGGGTTTCCGATGACTTGTCTCGGTATAATTATGGATACCGTAGATGACATCATGATATCAAAAGAGAGCTCAAATCCATAGGCTTCTCCCGTTGCTTTTTTCTTCAATCCATGCGACAATTCTTGACGCATATCTTTTATAACAAGACTTTTATTTTTTATGTTGATAAACCAAGAATCGAGGAGTGTATTTCATGGTTATTCTGACTCTGAATTGTGGTAGTTCATCCGCCAAGTATCAGGTGTATGACTGGGACAACAAGGATGTCCTGGCTGTCGGCGTCGTAGAGCGCATCGGCCTGGAGTATTCAACGATCGAGCACAATGCTTTCGGCAAGCCCGAGTATGCCACCAAGTTCTCTTCCCCCACCCACAAGGAAGCCATCGAGTTGATCATCAGCCTGTTGCTGGACAAGGAATATGGGGTCATCGACGACCTGTCCCAGATCGGTGCTGTCGGACACCGCGTACTGCATGGCGGCGAACTGTTCAAGAAGTCGACTCTGGTAACCGATGAAGTAGTCGAGCAGCTCAAGGGGATCATCCCCCTTGGACCTCTCCATATGCCGGCCAACATCATGGGTATTGAAGCGGCGCGAAAGGTCATGCCGAATATCCCTCATGCGATCGTCATGGATACCGCATGGCACCAGACGATGCCCCCTGAGGCATACATGTACGCCGTGCCGTACGAGTGGTATACGAAATACAACGTTCGTAGATATGGTTTCCATGGAACCAGCCACCTGTACTGCGCCAAGCGTGCCGCGGTGTTGCTCGGCAAGAAAAACAAGGACACCAACGTAATCATCTGTCATATCGGAAACGGAGCTTCCGTCTGTGCCGTGAAAGATGGCGTCTGTATCGATACCTCCATGGGTCTCACCCCGCTTGAGGGCCTGGTGATGGGCAGCCGTTCTGGCGACCTCGATCCCGCGATCCTCCCCTATATCATGAACCATACCGGCATGACCCCTTCCGAAATGGATACGGAGCTCAATAAAAAGAGTGGTCTGATCGGTATCTGCGGCAAGAGTGACCGCCGTGACGTACATCAGGCGGCGTTGGCCGGTGACGAGAGAGCCCAGTTGAGCATCGACATGGAATGTCATCGTATCAGAAAGTATATCGGCGCCTACGCGGCGTTGCTTGGCCGTGTCGATGCGGTCGTATTCACAGCCGGTGTCGGAGAGATGGGAGAGCATATCAGAAAGGGTTCCTGCGAAGGTCTCGACAACTTCGGCATCAAGCTCGATCTCAAGAAGAATGATCTCGCCCATTGCCGTAACGCGGAGCTGGAGATCAGCACCGACGATTCCCCAGTGAAGATTTTCGTCATTCCGACCGATGAAGAGCTGGTGATCACCGAAGATGCTTTCGCCCTGATGAACGGAACCTACGATGTCCACACCAATTTCCACTACACGTTCGAGGACAAGGACTATCAGAACAAGGCTCGCGCCCGCGGTCTGGTCGCCAACCTGGAAAAGAAGCCGGAACTGGAGACAATCATCGTCCATGCGAAATAAACGAATCGCAAGATAGAATGAAGGCAACCGGGAAAACTCCTGGTTGCCTTTTTCTTCGGGCTTGTTTAGGCTCACTTGGTGGTTACTTCAGGCTCACTTGGTGGTTACTTCAGGCTCACTTGGTGGTTACTTCAGGCTCACTTG
>CAYOWS010000013.1:69249-94924 GCA_964407735.1 uncultured Sphaerochaeta sp.
GTGGTTACTTTAGGCTCACTTGGTGGTTACTTTAGGCTCACTCGGTGGTTACTCTAGGCTCACTTGGTGGTTTTCCTTCCCGCAACAATGCTCTTGCCTTGCTCTCACATCGCTCAAGAACAGGACTCAGGGCTTGATGTACGCATACCCCTCCGCCTGTTTCTCCGCCAGCTCGACCACCCCGGCAGGGACGACCACGACGAACGGGAACAGGGCCTCGGGCGCTATCTTCTGGCTTGTCAGGGCATTGTTGCAGGCAGCGAACACAACTCCTTTGTCAGCCAGCATCTGCAAGTCATCCTCAAGTCCGGTCGCACGGGCGTACGCCTGCACCATCTGCTGCACCGCACCGCTATTGGCAAGAACCTCTATCGTATACTTTTGTCCTTTACTTTCGTAATAGGCAACCATGTTCTTGGCGTTGGTAAGGCCAAGTTTCCATTTCTCCGGTTCATCAATATGAAAAACAACCTTCATGATCAGTACCTCTTGCCAATAAGATACTCACAAATGTCGCGATAGGCTACGACGGACAGTATTCATGGAGAATCAAAACGTAACTTTGGCAAAAAATGGACGATCCTGAAAAAAGGGCCATCGTATACAGCTATACCGCATGAACGATGGCCCTTGAAAATCCCAAAGGATCCATTTGATACCTTACGCCGGATTGTAGAGATTGCTGGTCGGGAACTTCGGTTCGCTCGTCACATTGATGCCCATCTTCCGAAGGCCGGTGGAATCGCCTGCGCTGGGGATATGGGTCATGTGGGCTTCGCAGCCACGGAGTTCCGGAAGCTTCTCCAAAGCGGCCTGGGCCGTCGGATTGAGGGTGGCGCTCATGGCCAGACAGATCAGCATCTCATCAAGGTTCAGGCTGACGCCACGCCCCTGCAATACATCACGCTTCATCGTCGTGATCGAGTTGATGATCGCCTTCGGGATCAGGTCGATGGACCGGGGAATGTTCGCCAGTTGCTTCAAAGCGTTCAGCACCAACGCGGAGGACGCATGCATCAGGGAAGAGTTCCAGGCGGTGACCATCGTGCCGTCAGGCAATTCCAGGGCCGCGGCGCAGGTGATGCCGTTGTTCCCCTTCTTGTTTTCTATCGCGAACTGGAGAATCTCCTTCGCCGCGGGGACGCAGGGCCGCATTTCAGGGGTAAGCTGGGCCGCCTCCATGATCGCCTTGGAACGGTTGACCGTATCCAGGGCCCCGATGCCTTGTGCGTATTCACACACGGCGCGGAAATAACGGCGGATGATCTCCTGGTTGGCGGCGGCACGGACGGCTTCATCGTCAATGATGCCGAAGCCGCAACGATTCACCCCCATGTCGGTCGGAGATTTGTAGACGCACTCCTTGCCGGTGATCTTCTCAAGGATACGTTTGAGAAGAGGATAGGCCTCCAAGTCACGGGAATAGTTCACGGCGGGGACGCCATAGGCCGACAGATGGAAATGATCGATCAGGTTGATATCTCCGATATCCGCCGTGGCAGCCTCATAGGCGATGTTCACCGGATGGTCGATCGGGAGGTTCCAGATCGGAAAGGTCTCGAACTTGGCGTAGCCGCTATGCCGTCCGGCACGGAAATCGTGGTACATCTGTGACAGACAGGTGGCGAGCTTGCCGCTACCGGGGCCAGGTGCCGTCACGATGACGACAGGCCGTTCCGTCTCGATGTAGGGATTCGCACCATACCCGTCGTCACTGACAATCAGATCGACGTCATTGGGATAGCCTATGGTAGCCTTGTGGGTATAGACGGTGATCCCCCGACGTTCAAGGCGGTCCTTGAATTGCAGGACGGCGGGCTCTCCGTCAAACCGGGTAATGACGACACGGCTGACGGTAATGCCCCAGGAAGCGAAGTCATCGATCATCTTGAAGACATCGGTATCGTACGTGATGCCGAAATCGCTTCTCATCTTGCGACGCTCGATATCACCGGCATGAATGCAGATGATGACATCGATCTGGTCCTTGAAGGACTGGAATACCCGCATCTTCACGTTTGGGTCAAAACCGGGAAGTACGCGCGCGGCGTGGTAGTCGTACAGCAGCTTGCCTCCGCATTCGAGATACAGCTTGCCATCGCATTGCTGCATCCGTTCCAAGATGAAGTGTTTCTGTTCTTCCAAGTACTTCTCGTTGTCAAACCCGATCTTAGCCATGCATTCCTTCCCCTATCACGAATTCCATAAAAAAGAGGAAACGAAACGTTTCCTCGCCTATTCAGATACTTATTTCCAGATGATGTCGCTGGACACCTTGTCCGCTATTGTCTTGCCGAACAGTTTCTCGATGATGCCCAAGGAAAACTCGATCGCGCAACCGGCACCGCGGGCGGTGATGACATTGCCGTCGACCACGACCCGTTCCGTACCGAACTGTACGGAGGGACAGGCGGCTTCCTGCCCTGGATAGCACACGGCCCGGTGACCGTCGAGCAGTCCGGCAGGGCCAAGGACGACGGCGGGAGCCGCGCAGATAGCGCAGACAAGCCCATGTCCGGCGACCTTCACCAGACGCTGCATCACCTCCCAGCTATGGGCGAGGTTCACCGAACCAGGCATTCCGCCGGGGCAGACCATACAATCGTATTCGTCGGTATCCTCGGATATCTCGACATCGCAGACGATGCGGATTCCGTGGGCTCCGACAACCTCCTTTGAACCGACACCAGCCATAACGACTTGTGCGCCGGCACGTCTGAGCAGATCTACAGGGGTCAGTCCTTCGACCTCTTCAAATCCTTCAGCGAATACAATCAGAACCTTTGGTGTCGCCATCGCAACCTCCTGGCCGGCAAGGGCCTATCTGTTCCATTATACCAAACAACTCCCCGATAGTCCAAATGCTTAGAGCGGGTTATGCATCCCCGCATCCAATCTCGCCCGACGCAACAATTCACAAGCGCTGAGCAGAGTCTTCTCGGTGTCATCCCATCCGATACAGGCATCGGTAACGGAAACACCATATCGCAACGACTTCGGATCTTCAGGGATCCTCTGGTTTCCAGCGAACAGGTTGCTCTCCAACATGAAGCCGCGGAGAGAGGATTCGCCCCAGATTCGCTGGTCTATCACGGAACGCAGGACACGTTTCTGCCGCTCTGGGTTCTTGCGTGAATTTCCGTGGCTGCAATCGATGATGATCGATGGTTGCAGCCCGGCATCCTTCATCTTCTGCCGGGCGAGTTCTACATCGTCCTCGTAGTAGTTGGGAGCCTGGTCGCCGCCTCTGAGGATCAGGTGGCAGCAGTCGTTGCCGGTGGTCCGCAGGATCACGTTATAGCCTTCCTTATCGATACCGATGAAGGATGCCGGGCTCGCCGCGGACTTTACGGCATTGATGGCGTTGGTCAGATCGCCGCTGGTGCTGTTCTTGAAGCCGACCGCGACGGACAGGCCGCTGGCCAGGTTGCGGTGAGTCTGGCTCTCCGTGGTGCGGGCGCCGATGGAGGACCAGCTCATCAGTTCGTCGATATACTGCGGAACGAAGGGATCCAGGACCTCACAACCGACGGGGAGTCCAAGGCTGGTGATCTCTAGCAACAATGAACGGGCCTGTTCAAGGCCAAGGCCGATATCATAGGAACCGTCCATACGGGGATCAAGGATGAAGCCTTTCCAGCCAAGGATGGTACGGGGTTTTTCGAAATAGGTGCGCATGACGACGAACATCTCGTCCTTGACTGTCTCGGACAGCTCCTTGAGACGGCGGGCGTAGTCGATGGCTCCGTTATGGTCGTGGATAGAGCAAGGGCCCACGATGGCCAGCAAACGGGGGTCCTCCCCCTTGATGATCGCATTGACAGTCCTACGGGAAGCGGCGATGCTCTTTCCTACTTCCTCGGACACAGGGTATTTCTCCGCCAACGTGGCAGGAGTTACCAATGGATCAATATGTTTGATCCGTACGTCTACATTCTGCATGATAGTTGCCTCGAATACCCCGTTTTATACCATGAAGCTTCATCGGGCGACAACCCCAAACGGCATGGTTCTACGAAAAGGAATGAAATGTGTCATGGATGATGATTGCTGTGGCTCTGGATAATATCATCGAGTCCGGAACTGACAGTTTCCTGGACCTGACGAGCGATCTGTTTCGCTTTTTGCTTTCCGATGCCGATACCCTCGGCGACAGCTAGGATATCCGCCATGACAGGGTTTCGTCCATTGCCGTTGATAGTCGTGGCATGTTCCCCACCAAGGGAATTGCTGTAGGTCAGATCATAGGCCGGAGAAAGTTTCCACCGGTTTTCTTCTTCATCATACAAAAAGGAGAAATTCTTTGAATGATCATCCCTGTTGTGGGCAAATACATTGAAACACATGAGCCTGTACAATTTCTCGACTTCCGCATAATCCTCCGTCAGCTGAAGACCCAGCTTCATGAGCGCGCTATAGTCTAGATTGGGGATTCTATGGGAGGTTTCAAGCAGACCACTCACAGAAACCATATGGACTTTTTTTCTTTCAGGGGTTCTGTCAAATCGACGCACACCAAAATATCCGGGACCGACGGATGACGGAAACAAACGACATTCAGGAACCGTCACCCCGCAAGATTTTGCACACAGCATGTACCGATATTCTTCAACACCGATCGTATCCTTGTCAGTCGATGAGGGGAATTTGATAATCCAAGGCGCCCCATCGATCTCTGTAAGGATTTTCGGCCGAGCTCCACCGGAGGAAGCTCCGAGTTGGAACAGGATGTCCAAGTCAGGAGAGTATTCCGTTTCCAAGATATTCTTGCATTCTCTTGCAAGCAGATCGAAGTCCATAGTGCCGGTCTTGACCGAAAAAGGACAAGCGGGAGCATAACCCAACGCGCCCATTCCAGAATCACCGACAATAGCCAATCTATCCAAAGAATTTAACGTATTGGGATCGATCCGGAAGTTCAGCAACATCCTGTCAACAAGCAGATGGCCCCAGCCATCAGGCAAACTGTCAGAGAATACCCCGTACAGCCCGTCAAAAGGATCTTGTTCCGGAATAAAAACCTTGTCCTGCAATGGAAGACTATAGGGATTCAGAGAAAATCCTTCCGCCAACCATTGCCTGTCATACGCAAAGGCAACCAACCGTTTTCGATAGAGGACCAAGGTACCTACCGACTTTCCATTCATTGAAACCTGAAGTTTATTTTCGTTGGTCATTCAGCAACTCCTCGATCGAAGAGTAGAATCTGTGGGAAAAGAGCGATTCAAAGTCCTTTTCACACCCTAGCGCAATGGCAACCTTGATCAATGACTCCAACGATATCTCCCCTTGCGTCTCAAAGCGCTTGATGGAACCGAAACTCACACCGCTTTTTGAGGCGAGCTGCTGTTGAGTCAGTTTCATGCCTTTGCGTCGGGACTTCATTCTCCCGACTATGTCCGATGCGATATCCGAAGGTGTCTTTACGAACTGAATATCCTTTATCATGGATAATATATTATCTGTTTTATTGAAAAAAGTCAATTATAGATAAAATATTATACCTGCTGATGGTCTATTCAAGAGGCAGTCCTTCCTGTTTCAGGAAACTGAGCTTGTCCCAATAGCCACGTTGGTACACGATCTTTCCATCGACGACATGGAAAAAGCCACACCCCCGCAAACCTTTGGGATCTTGCCACTCCATGATGGCCCACTCGCCATCCTCGAACATGTTCTCCACAAGGCAGACCATGTTCGCGACAGCGAATTCGTCCACGAACATTCTGTGGATAGCCTTTTTCCCGACGACCGGTTCGTTGGCGACTTGATGGTTGACCGCACCTTCCGCATACAGATCAGCCAAGCCGTCGGCGTCAGCCGCGTTGAACAACTCTACGAATCTCCGCAATGTCTCTTTTGGTGTCATCTCATCATGCTCCTGTCTGTTCCCCTTTGCGTCAACTAAAACTATACAGCGTCTTTCATCATCCATCTATACAAACCATTCAATGAGGTTTTGATGATGAAAAAGGGTTGCCGGTCGACCTGTTTCTCACAGTTCTTCGACAACCCTTTCATTTATTCAGAGGTTTTCACAAATCCGATCACTCCTGAGGATCTTTCTTGTCTTCGTCCTTGCTTTCGACTGTATCCGTATCAGCCTCAGAAGCGGCGGTTCCAGCCTTTTCCGCATCCTTGTCTTTCCTACGGGTAGCGTCGTACAGGAAGCGCTTGATTTTCTGGGTAGGAGTACGCTGGAACGGCTCTTCCTGTAGTTCAACGTCGCTAAGCCTGCTGGAAGTACTGAGTTCCTTGTTTACATCTTCCCGTAGTTTCGCAATGTACTTGGCAGCCTCTTCCTTCGCATCATTGATATTCATGGCCATCTTCTCTGCATACCCTTCAATATCAAGCTTGATCATGGCAAGCAGACCGCCGTCAGCCGGCACGACCAAGCTCTCCTGAACGAAGGACTGGTTGTTGATGACAGATTCAATCAGTTCAGGATAGATGTTTTCCCCTCCCGGTCCGAGAATCATGGTCTTGGTACGTCCTTTGATCGCCAACCAACCTTTCTTGTCCAAGAACCCGAGATCCCCGGTACGGAAATAGCCGTCCTCAGTGAAGACTTCCTTGGTCAGAGTTTCATTGTCATAGTACCCAAGCATCACGTTGGGACCCTTTACTTCGACCTCGCCTACTCCGGTCTCTGGATCTTTGTTGGCCAGACGGAGGGAAACATGGGGAACAACTTTGCCGATGAAACCTACATGTTGTTTCGTAGGACTACAGCCAGCCAACAACGGCGCGGTTTCAGTCAGTCCATAGCCGATCGCATACGGGAATCCCGCCTCGTACAGGAACTTCTCGACCTCTCCGTCCAAGGGCGCGCCGCCGATACCGAAGAAGTTGAGCCTGCCACCGAAGGTCATCTTGAGTTTTCGTCCGATGATCCTGGTGATCAATCTCCGGGTGAAACCGATCTTCAGCCATTTCGCCAGACGGCGGTTGTCCCTCAGCTGGGGAACGACGGCACTGCGATACACCTTCTCCATGAGCAGAGGAACGCTCAGCATGACATGGGGACGGACTTTTTTCAGGGCCGGGAGCAGGATGCTCGTGGCAGGCGGCTTCCCAAGATAGTGTATCTCGACGCCACATAGCAGCACAAGAATCTGGCCGATGGTGAACTCATATACATGACTCATGGGGAGAATGGACAGAACTTTATGACCGGGACGGATCTTCACGTACATTTCGGTCGATACATCCGCGTTCCAGACTATGTTCTTGTGGGTGAGCATGACACCCTTGGGATTTCCTGTCGTTCCGCTGGTATAAATCAGGCTGGCGAGATCATCTTCCTGTGGTTCGCTTTTTGCCAAAGCGGCCAATTGCTTCTTGCTCAGCTTTATTCTGGTCGCGTCACGGCCGGGTGCGTTGGAAAACTGAGACGTGTCGGACAACTGGGAACAGATCGGGCATGGGATATGGAACAGATCTTCCATGCGGATCAGCAGGTTGGTGCCGTCGGCCAGGAACGGAATGCATTTTTCAAAATGGCGACCGTTCACGACAATGCCTTTCGCACCGGAATGGGTCAGTATCTGCATGACTTCCTTCCCTGAGAAATCAGGAAGGACGGGAACCGCTACGGCTTTGCAACAGGTAATTCCCAGATAGGCGATCAGCCAGGTCGGGCAACTTTCGCCAAGGATCGCGATCTTGTCCCCCGGCTGGATGCCTTGCTCCATCAAATAGCAGGAGACGGAATCGACCATAGCCTTCATCTGGCCATAGGTGATCGCGCTGTCGTCGACTCCATAGATCTTGAGAGCAAGCCTTTTCTTATAGTTTCTCGCAGGGCAATCCACCACGGCACGCATGGTGAATTTGTCCACCTTGGTCATCTTGAGCCCGTCTGACCGCTTGATCTTACGGGGTTTGGGTGGTTTCTTCTCTTTTTCTTTCTTGCTCATTAATCACTCCAGCGAACCGGCTTCAAGCCAGCTCTCCAATATAGGCTCGACCTCGTTCACAAACAGTGAATCCACAATTCCAGACATACCGTCGGGCTTCACGGACCACTAATTCGGGATCGTTGTTTTGTTTCGACAGATGTATGAAATACACCTTCCTGCTATTGTAGTCCTCCGGTCTCTCTGAAACGAACAAAGATTGCTCATCAGATCCTTCGGCGACTTCAACGGATTCAATGATCCGACACCGTTCCAAAAAGGAAAACGCCTGGTCATTGGAAAGATGCCCCCAGTTTCCGGCGATCCGCTTCTGCAAATAATATGGATACGGACCAGTGCGGAGCATCTGTTCATCGTAGTTGGCTTCAAGGAACAGCACTTCGGCATGCTGTGCGAACTCAACCATCGTATCATCAAAGGAACCGGAATCGGTAAGGACCATGAAATCATGTCCATCGACATGGATACTCCACCCCATTGAGCCCGCGCTGTCATGGGTAGTGTAAAACCCGCTCAAGGAGAACGGCCCAAACTCGACTATTTCTCCAGGCTCCACAGTCACCAGTGAAGCGGGGGGGATGTTCAGCTTGGCGCAGACGGTCGTTTCCGTTTCATACGCTTTCTGGCTCATGATCACCGGCAGTCCGGTCTTCCTGGCGAAAACCCCTGAACCACAGCCGTGGTCAGGATGCAGATGGGTCAGGAACAATGCCCTGACGGATTCAAAGGGGATACAGGCTTCATCCAGACGGCGCCGAAGCTCCTTCAGCGAGAACCCGCAATCGACGAGAATCGAATCGGTCCCGTCGTAAAACGCATAGCTGTTTCCACATGATCCACTTCCCAGGACCGCGTAGCGGATCATGACTTGGCTCCGGATTGCCGCAGGAAAGCGAGATCACATCCCAGGGCGCATTTGCCTTTGCTTCTGAGTACCGGGGTCTTCAATAGTTGCCAATGGGCCTTGAGCTCTTCCTGGGGATTGAAATCCCGCCAGGCATATCCCTCTTTCTGATAGTATGCGCCTGCGGTATCCATCAAATCCTCGGCGGAGAAGGCAGAGAACAGGCTGTTCCATTCACCATCGGACAATTCACGTTGGGACAGGTCCACGAACTGGCATTCCCAGGAGCGTTCCTTACAGGTTCGCAGGGCTTTCCGAGTTTCCGGGCATTTCTTTGTTCCGATGATCTGAACCATGAACAATACAACCACCTTGCTAAAATGAGGGGAAGGCAATTTCTTTCCTTCCCCTATGCAGATAGTATGTAAAAGTGTGAAAAAAAGCAAGGTTTTATTTTGACAAAGGGCTAGATCAATGTCAGTTATAGTAAATTCTTACTACCGTTCTAGCAAGTTCTTACGATAAGAAATCCATCGCAAGTCTGCCTGAGGTCTGTCGACGGCCTACAGAGTTGAACTTTTTCGAACCTTTCGTACTGTTTTTCAGGTCGGCTTTTGGGTTGTTCGCTGGTCGTTCTTCCCTCAGACTCCAAACGCCGCCCCCATCATCATCCAAACAAAACCGAACTTAGGCGTACATTGATTCGATCGCATCATGATAGAGTTCATGAACCCTGTGTCGCTTGATCTCCTGCTTCGCACTCAGCTCCTTGCCGACCTCGAAGGAATGGTCAAGGATGACGAACTTGTTGACCTGCTCGAAACTTTTGAACCCGTGCCTTGAAGAGACCGCGTTCTGGATCTCCCGGTTGACCAGGGCCTTGACTTCAGGAATCTCTTCCAGATGTTCGCGGTTGAGGTAGGGTACATGCTGATCCTTGAGATATCGTTCGACCATCTTGGACGCCAGGACTACCAGCGCACCCAGGTATTTCTTGTCCTGCCCTACCACGACGGCCTGCTCGATGAACTCGCTCTCGCACAGGCGGGCTTCGATGGGAACAGGTTCCAGATTCTCACCACCGGAAAGGACGATGGTATCCTTGGCGCGACCACAGATCGAGAAGTCTCCGTCATGGGTCCACATGCCGAGGTCGCCGGTATCAAGCCATCCGTCCTTGTCGATGACACGGTCGGTCAGATCGGGGCGCTTGTAGTAGCCCTGCATGACCTGTGGGCCACGGACTAACACCACCCCCTTCTCTCCGGGAGCGACGGAACGACTTTGCTCATCGACTATCCTGATCTCGGTTCCGCCCAGCGGATGCACCGTACCGGATACCTGATGATGATATTTCCGTACCGCGACTACGGGGGCCGATTCAGTCAGCCCGTACCCGTCGAGCAGGGTGATACCGATCGCCTTGAAGAACTTGTCGACAGGCTCTGACAAAGAACCGCCGCCACTGACACCTGCGACGAAATTCGTTCCGAGCTTCGCCTTGATCTGCTTGAACGCCAACGCATCCCCAAGGTGCCACAGCGGAGTCAGGACGGCAAGCGGCAACAGGGAACGCAGGACATCCAGGGCCCTACACCGTTTCTTGAAGGTCGCCACGCGGCCATGAAGCATATCGCTGTATTTCGTCTTGGCCGTCGCCACACTCACGAAGAAGTTGAACATCTTCTGGGAGAACTTCCCCTTCGCCTTGATCGACTGATATACACCGGCCTTGACGGTCTCCCAGATCCGGGGCACGGAACCCATGAACGCGGGGTTCACGCGCTGTAGGTCGGTCAGGAGGATCTTGCCGATCGGTTTTGAGTAGGCGATCGTCGAAGCCTGGGCAAGAATATGGTATTGGAGGATTCTTTCGAAGGAATGCCAGACAGGCAGGACGGAGAGCCATCTCTGGCCAGGTCTGAACTCTACGATTTCAGGGAGTTGGTTCAGTTGATGGATGAAGTTCCGGTGGCAGAGCATCACCCCTTTGGGATCCCCGGTCGTGCCGCTGGTGAAGATCAGGGTAGCGGTATCCTCCGCCGTCCCCTCCTGCTGGCGGACCTGCAACTTGCGAACCAGAGCGTCGTTGGTCAAAAGCTTCTTGCCGGCAGTCAAAAGGTCACTGAACAGGTGGATGGTGACTCCATAGGTCTTTTCCAAGTCCTGGACCGCGAACGCCACGGAATCATCCATGACGATCAGATGCCGCAAGGCGGGAAGCTCGGACTTCAGTTCAAGGATCTTCTGCAATTGCTCATTGTTCTCCGCGAAACAAAAGCGACTTTCCGTATAGCCGAGGATAAAGGAGACCTCATACGGCATCGCGTCCCTCCCTCGCGGCACATCGACCGCCCCGAGAGAGAGGACGGCAAGATCGGCCACCAGCCACTGTGAACGGTTATCACTGATCAGGCCGACATTCTCACGTTTCTCCAGTCCCAAGGAATCAAGCGCCGCGGCCATGGCCCGGACTTGGTTCTGCAATTGACGGTATGTCGTCGTACGGAAGGCCCCTTTTGCGTCTTTGGACATCTGTGCGCCCATATCTGGATATTTCTTTACAATTTCGTCGAATAGTTGGGGGATAGTCTGATACATGGTCAGCGCGCCTCCTGGATTTGTTTTATATTGACATTATTTCATTTATTGTCAATATGTCAAAATAAAATATAAAGGATAACCTCTTTTGTCAAGTGGATACGAATTGAAACAGGAAAAACACATCTCATGGCATCAAATGTACGGCTGAAAGACTATCACGATCAGGGACAGCTGTGCTGAACGGTAGGTATAGGATATAGGAAAGCATTGGAATCATGACGCCCCCCCTTTAGAAAGCCACTATACAGGCTTTTGTATCAAGCCGAAACCAATGGTGGAACAATGAGATATCAATGGGTTTTCATTGGAGGAACAAAGAGGAACCAATGGTGGAACAATAAAACAGAAGGGATGGCCGACACTTTCTAGGGACGGTCCGGCAAGAAGCCCCCCCTCACACAGAAAAAAGGCCACCGCCTTGCCCGTACCAATGGAACGGGGGACGATGGCCTCTTCTCGACAGTCCGGAAACCGGGCTATTGATCTAGTGCCTCAGCGACTCAGGCAGCCACGGGAGCGTCCTTGTCCTGCTTGCCGAACAGCTTCTTGAAACAGGAGATCATGACGATGATCGCCAGACCGACGAGCAATACGGCGAAAATGATCTGCATACCGTCCGAAGCGAATTTGAACGCATCAGTACCGATCTTGCCGATGATCTTGATGATGATCTGGGCCAAAGCGGTCAAGGTCACGGCCAGCATGAAGAACATCGGGATATAGAGCATCGCCCCCTGCTTCTTGGTCTTCTTGAGGAAGACAGCCAACGCACACAACGCCAGAGCGGAAAGCAACTGGTTTGCGGAACCGAACAAAGCCCAGATGTTCTGATACCCGTTGGTGGAGAGCAGATAGCCGAACACCAGGGTGATCACCGTTGCGAAGTACTTGTTGGTCAGGATTTTCTGCCAGACCGGCATGTTGTCCTCATCCGTATCGGAATCCATGAACAACTCCTGGAAAGACAGACGGCCGACACGGGCGACCGAGTCGAGGCTGGTCAACGCGAACGCGGAGACCGCCAAGGAGATGATCGTGAAAGAAGCCGCCTCAGGGATGCCGAGCACACTGAGGAATCCGGCGACAGCGCTGGAGAATACCACCTGCGGGGTACCGGTAGGGATCACCCCGCCCTTCGCGACGGCACCGACGGCGATCAGAGCGATGACCGCGAGCAAAGATTCCACCAACATGGCGCCATAGGCGACAGGAAGCATGTCCTTCTCGTTGCGGATCTGCTTGGAGGCCGTACCGGAAGCTACCAGCGAGTGGAAACCGGAGACCGCGCCGCAAGCGATGGTGACGAAGAGAATAGGGAACATCGCCTGTCCGTTGACGAAGAAACCGCTGAAAGCGTTCAGCTCGATGGTAGGATTGGCCACGAAGATACCGGCTACGGCACCGACCATCATCAGGATCAACAGATAGCTGTTCAGGTAGTCGCGGGGCTGCAACAACGCCCAGACGGGGGTGACCGAAGCGATCATGATATAGATGAACACCAGGTAGAGCCACAGATTGGTACTGAGGGACAGCGGGAACATCATGCCAAAGACGATACAGGCGACCAGCAGCACAATTGCAATCACAGTATTCAGCCAGGCGCTGATCTTCACATGTTTGAGGAAGAATCCGAACGCGACGGCTACTACAATGAACAATGTGGAGGTTGAAGCAACCTGACCGTTGGCCAAAGCGCTTGCTTCACTCATTCCGGTGACACCGAAACTCTTCGCGACGATATCTGCGAATGCCGCGATGACGAGGATCGAGAACAACCAGACGAACAGCAGGAACAACCGCTTGCCGACTTTGCCGACATAGAGTTCGATGATATAGCCGATGCTGCGTCCCTTGTTTCGGACGGATGCGAAGATGGAACCGAAGTCCTGCACGGCGCCGAAGAATACTCCGCCGATCAGAATCCACAGCAATACAGGCACCCACCCGAAGATGGCGGCCTGGATCGGTCCGTTGATCGGGCCTGCGCCAGCTATCGAAGCGAACTGGTGTCCAAATACAACCTGACTCGATGTCGGAATGTAGTCGACATCATCCTCCAGCGCATAGGCGGGAGTCTCACGGGACGGGTCTACGCCCCACTTCTTGGCCAGCCAGCGTCCGTACAGTAGATATGCCGCCCCCAGGACGACGATGGCGATGACCATCATTAAAATGCCACTCATTTCTTCTCTTCCCCTGTTAAGATTGAATTAAGAAAATTTTTCACAAGTACACTCCCATTCCCACTTCATTGTCAACAGGAAAACCCACTTTTTTCTGACGATTGCCTCACTTCTGTCACGACGAGCACAATATACCTGCCTCAAGCGATATCAATGGCATCTCACGGCCTGTTTCGTATTGACTCGTTATAGGAAAGAGGAAATAATTGCACCTAATATTCTCCGCCGGATTGAGGGCGGGGCGGCCCTTATGGACCGCAGAGACGACAAGGAGCATTCCTATGAAAGAACGCATTACCGAACTACTCAAGAGAGCTCCGGGCCCCGAAATGGTCACGGCAGAAGGCTGGGTGCGTACAAAGCGCGACAGCAAGACTGTCTGCTTCCTTGAGATGAACGACGGTTCATGCCTCAAGGGTTTGCAGGTTGTCATCGACAAGGCGACGTTCACCGATGAAGCGTTGCTTGCGAAAATCACCACTGGTGCGGCGGTAGTCTGTCGCGGACCCATCGTCGCGTCCGCTGGCGGCAACCAGACCGTTGAGATGGCCGCGCAGGAAGTAGAACTCGTCGGGGAATCCCCGGTCGAGACCTACCCGCTTCAGAAGAAGCGCCACACCATCGAGTATCTGAGAGAGATCGCCCACCTCCGGCCAAGAACGAACATCATCGGCGCCGTATCCCGTGTCAGGAATACGATGTCCTATGCCGTGCACCAGTTCTTCCAGGAACGTGGGTTCTACTACGTGAACACCCCGCTGATCTCCACCAGCGACTGCGAAGGCGCCGGCGAGATGTTCCAGGTCACGACGCTCGACATGAACAATGTCCCGAAGACCCCCGAAGGGCTCGTCGACTATAACAAGGACTTCTTCGGCAAACGTGCGGGGCTGACGGTAAGCGGTCAGCTTGAAGGCGAAACGTATGCCATGGCACTGAAGAACATCTATACCTTCGGCCCCACGTTCCGCGCTGAAAACTCCAACACGACCAGACACCTTGCTGAATTCTGGATGATCGAACCGGAAATGGCGTTCTGCGACCTGTCGGGTGACATGGAAGTGGCTGAGGAATTCCTCAAGTACCTCTTCAAGCAGGTGCTGGACAAGAACCAGGAAGATATGGAGTTCTTCTCCAACTTCGTAGAAAAGGGTGTGATGGAGACGTTGCAGCATGTGGTGGAGACTCCGTTCGCACACATGACCTATACCGACGCCATCAAGGAACTGGAGAAGTTCAACGACAAGTTCGAGTACCCCGCCTACTGGGGCTGTGACTTGCAGAGCGAGCACGAGAAGTTCCTCACCGAGCAGATCTGCCATAGCCCGGTCATCGTCACCGATTATCCGAAGGAGATCAAAGCCTTCTACATGAAGCTGAATGATGACGGCAAGACGGTTCGCGGCATGGATGTGCTGGCCCCCCGTTTGGGCGAGATCATCGGAGGAAGCGAACGAGAAGCTCGCCTTGACGTGCTGATGGCCCGATTGGCCGAATTGAAGCTCGATCCGGCCGACTACTGGTGGTACCTCGACTTGCGCAGGTTCGGCAGCGTACCCCACGCAGGTTTCGGCCTCGGTTTTGAACGTGCGGTCAGATACGTGACCGGCATGCAGAACATCCGCGACGTCATCCCGTTCCCACGGGCGGTCCGCCAAGCGGAGTTCTAGGCTCTCCAGAAATGAAAGCGAAAGCTATGTGCAGACAGTCATCGGGTTTCCGATGGCTGTTTTTTTGATCTTCCGGGAACGGATGATTTCCTTATTTCAGACCTGGGACCTCTCACTTTCGGGACAGAAGTGTCAGTTCGTTGCCAGACGGCCCCCCCCCTTGACGACACCGGCGTACCCACCCCGCTTGGCAACGTCGGCGATAACATGCCATACTCCATTTGAACCAGACGAAGGGGTGACAACGATGACAAAAGAAGAATTCTGGCAGGCTTTCTTGACAACTACGGGCAAGGACGGTTCAACCAAATATGCCGACTCCTTCCATTTTGGATCGACGGAACGGATGGCGAACGTTTTGCTGGCGTTGGTACTGGAAGGAAAGAAACGGGCGACGGCAAGCAGCGTACTCGCCTTTGAAGCTGAAAAACTCGATATCCCGAAAGTGGGCAACTATAGCATCGTCACCGACTGGGCCGGCGAACCCCGATGCGTCATTGAAACAACGGATGTGATGATATTGCCGTTCAACCAGATGACCTTCGACATCTGCAAGCGAGAAGGTGAAGACGACTGTCTGGAATCGTGGGTCGAGGGTCATAGAAGGTTTTTCAAAATGGACGCCGAAGAACTGGGATACGAATTTTCAGAGGACATGCTCGTCGTCTTTGAAGATTTCGAGGTGGCGTTCTCCGTTTGACCACCGCCCCCTTGGGAGCCTATGGCATTGATATCTCACAGAGAAAACTGCTGCACGTTTCGTAGGTTTGTTGTAAAAACAACACTTTCATACGAAAAACGGCGACCGCCACTAGGTTCCTATGCCATGCAGCAGTCCCCAGACCGCCAGCTGACTCAAAGAGGCCAGCCCGGTCTTGCGGTAGAGATTCCTCCTATGGGCAGCCAGTGTCCCGACAGAGATGCCGAGTTTCCAAGCCACTTCTTTGTTGGTAAGACCATTGACCCACAGGGAAAGAATCTCCTCTTCCCTCTTTGACAAGGAACCGCCGGCGCATCCAGATCCATGATATGACGGCGAAGACTCCCCGCAGCATCGACCTTGCGGAGCCCCTGAAACGAATTCCACGGCATGGTCCAAGCAATCGGCCACGACGGACGTCGGAAGCAAGACGCTTCGAACCAGCTGGTGCCGTTCAGGAGAGACAAGAACAAGAAACCGACCTGCTAAAGGGGCGTTTGAACAGAACCCCTCCATGCGCAGCAACAAAGGAAGACTGTTGGAAACCACCAGCGTAAAGTCGAATTCCAAACCTCGGCCGACACAAATATCAGAGGGAGTGAGTAACATGACCGAAACCGTCGATAGAGACGACAATCGTTCCATGAGAGAACTGACTTCGGCCGACAAAATGTCTTGGGTATAGATGGCGATGCGTTGTTTCATTTCCCCTATATATAGGAGGAAACCCCGCTGGTGATTCAGGAACCGTGTTGCAGGTATCTGGAACGCTGTTATTCCAGCAGCATCCGCTCGGGATGCAACGCGATCTGCCCCTCGGGGAAACGGCGCAGCAACTCAAACAACTGCTTGTCCAGAGCCGCGGCGAACGCCTTCGATTCTGCGGGTCCCATCCCCCGGCTCTGTTCGGCGTAGATGCCCATTTCGCGAAGTTCAGTCATGGCATTGCGCATCGAAAGCCGCTCACCCATGTTCGATGTGGTGAAACAGCCGCCGCGGTCATCCAGGACGACCAGATCCTTTGCGACCAGACGCGCCGCGAGAGGCACGTCGTGGGTCACAGCCAAGGTCCGGGGAGCGGCGTGTTCCACGATATAGTCGTCTGCGCTGTCCGCCCCGGGGTTGACGATCGCCATGGAGATCGGAGTACGGACACGACGGATGTTGTCGACCGCAAGATCAGGAGAATCAGGGTGGGACACCAGCTCCTTTACCTGCCGTCGCAAGGAGGCGGTATGGTCGGCCATCGCCTGTACCACGTCGGGCAGCGAACGATCAGCGACGAACGTAGCGCGGATACCGGTACGGACGATCGCACGGAGGAGAATCGCGCGGAGATTCTTCGGACAGGAATCACCGTCCACCCAAAGGAGAACATCAGGAAATTCTTCGGAAAAAGAGTCTGTTACAGCCATATCGTCTACGATACCACAAATCCGACGGAAATGTCCCCCATCATGCTATGGATATCAACCCGGCCAGGACCAGGAACCCCGATGGTACGGACATAGATGCCGCAGCTCCCGCCTTCAAGCACCGTCAGAGCAGGACTCGACAACGCTATGGCACCCGACGCGGCGACCTGCAACGCCTCGTTCGCATAGGACAACGGCTGATCGCACCCAGACAATACCGCGGTCAGCAGGATCGCCGCCATATCATAGGTATCGCCAAGTCTCAGTTCCGTCTTCGTGACCTGGACCTGTAACAGAGGATCGGAAGTCTCGCCGAACGTACTGACGCAGACCACTTCCCCATCACGAATCCCCTCGAACCGCCAGACACGGCGACGGCCACCCCAGCCCCCGACATATTTCGAAAACAAATCCACCCCGTCGCTGAGCTTCATCCGGTATTTCATCAACAGACGAAGCATCTTCAGCTTATATCCGAACGGAAGGTCAAAACCGACCTCGGAGGCCTTGAGCAGAATGTGCTTGAGCCGCATACGGTCCTTTGAGGACATCTGTTCCTCTTCCTCGATCCTGTCGCCGATGAAGTCGTCGATCAACACCGGGGGATGCGGCAGATGGGGGAACCTGTCCCGCGACGGATAATGGCTTCCGACAAAGATATCGTCAAGCCAGAGATCGACGCGGTCACAATTGGTAAAGACGGCGACAGTTCCCAGATGTCCCGCCGGATGGTCGCCTATATCCATCGTGGACGAAACCGCCATGACAGGCTTTGCATCGCTTTGCGACGCATAGACCCAAGCTGCGAGCTTCGGAACACGGAACATGTCGCAGACGCCGTGATAGCAGACCTGGTCGCCGCTACCGAAATTTGCATGGGTGTTGTAGTCGGACATGCACCACCCGATAGCGCCGCTGATCCGGCTGTCTCCGTACATCGCGTCGAGCACCCTGGCGTGGCGGAGGGCATGTTCGGTCCGATGCCGTTCGCTGTCGATCCGCTTCGTAGGGAACATATGGCCGTTGTGCTCGGTAACGAGATACGGGCAGTCGCTGGACTTGGTTATCTTCCGAGGATCATCCAAGGCCCTGTTGTCTCCACGGTGGATGAAATCATTGTAGGTGTAGATATCCTCCAGCAATTCACTCCCGGCGAAATTGCGGATGCCGCTGGTTGGACGGGTCGGATCAAGGGAACGGGTCAGCTCGTTGGTCCGCGTATACAGCTCGTGGTCGTCGGCGCTTTCGTTGATCCGCACCCCCCAGGAAATGATCGAGGGATGGTTCCAGTCCCGCTCGATCAACTCCCTGACATGCTGGAGGCAGAGGTCCCTCCAATGCGCGGCCGAACCGATATGCTGCCACCCCGGGATTTCAGTCAAGACCAGCAAGCCAAGTTCATCGCACCGGTCGAGAAAAGCGGAGGACTGGGGATAGTGGCTGGTACGGACGACATCCACAGCCAAGTCCTGTTTCAATAGCTCCGCGTCAGCCACTTGCAAGGAATCCGGCGCCGCATAGCCGATATACGGATAGCATTGGTGTCTGTTGAGCCCTCTCAGCTTCCTGAACTTCCCATTGAGACAGAACCCTTGCGTGGTGAACTGTATGTCACGGATTCCAAAGCGGGTGGAGAGCCGGTCACTCTCCATCTCCTCGGCATATAGCCGAAGCGTAGCGTGGTAGAGGAAAGGATCCTCCGGCGACCAGAGATGCGCCCCGTCGATACGACAAGACAGGCGGACGCTACCATCGTCCATCGGGGAGGCTGAAGTCGATGCCACTGCGGAACCTGACGGATCGGAGACTTCGAGTTCCAGCCGATACTTCCGCCAATCCAAGCGCGCTCCGAAATCGGCACAGCCTTCCAGGACGGCGGCGACATCGAGTTCGCAGGCGGGCTGAAGCGGTCCGGCAGTCCGGACCCTCAGTTTGGAAAGATACACAGGGGGAACGGCGACCAACGAGACTTGTCGGTAAATCCCCCCATAGGTGAGATAGTCCATGGCGCCACCGAACGGAGGAATCAGGGCCTGCTCGGAAGAATCGACCACGACGGCGACCGACACGGATTTTCCCGGCTTCACGATATCGGTCAACTCGATATCGAACGGGGTATAGCCCCCTTCATGCATGCCGGCATATCGGCCGTCGACGAAGACCTTGGCAGAGGAGGATACCGCTTCAAAATGGAGAAATACGCGCAGGCCCTCCCATTCCGAGGGAATATCAAGACGTTTCCGATAGCAGGAAACGAAGCAACAGCTCTGGTCATCGAAATAATGACGGGGCAACACCTTGTTCGCATGCGGGATATCGACGGACTCCCATTCGCTATCATCAAACCCCGGTTCACACCACCCGACCTGTTCATCTCGGCTAAACGACCACTGGTAATTCACAGAAAGCTGGCAACGCATCGTTTCCCCCTCGCCTACGACTGACGCCGAACAGGGCGTCGGATTCCCGCCGGACCGTAGGCATCAAGAGTACGATGGACTGCCGTCGGAGTCAATCATCATCCAGAGCCGGGACGGCAACAAAAACTGGAAGCCATATAGGAAACGTTCAGGAAACCCATACATTTTTTTCGTTGTACTCATAGCCCCAAAATGTTACAATCTTAGTGTTTCGATCCGTAACAGAGATGCAGGACGCCCTGTATCACGAAGGTATTGCCATGGGACACCCCTTATCGCAACAATCTCTCGACCTGACAGCGCGGCTATTACGTCTCCATTACTGTGAACATGACCTCGGTATGTTCCTCAAGTATTTGTCGAAGGACATCACTTGGATAGGAACCGGGGAGAATGAGTTCTCGATGAACTACGATGAGATCGTCTCGTTCTTCAACGCCTCCGCACAGTCCGGGGCCGTTCCCGCCTGCCGCATCACCGAAGAGGAATATACGGTGATGTTCGTCACCGGCGATACATGCGGGATCACAGGCCGATGCAGGATCTCCACCACCGAAGAGTCCGAAATGATCCTGTCCGTCCGCCAGCGCGTCACATTCGTGTTCCGCATGGAACAAGATGGCTTGAAAGTCATCCATATCCATGCGTCGAATCCGTATCAGGACATGAAACCTGGCGAGTACTTCCCTACCGAGGTAGGACAAAAGAACTACGAATACATGAAGCAGTTGATCAGCCAGCAGACCAGACAGCTAAATATCCTGATCGACAATCTCCCCGGCGGTCTGAAACTCAGTCGTCAGGACGACGGCTATTCCTTTACGTATGTCAGTCCGGAGCTTTGCGCCATGCTCGGCTATACGTTGGATGAATTCATGGAGTATAGCGGAGGAACCGCGGCGGGAGCCTGCTATGAAGAAGACAGGGAAGAAGCCGTAGCCGATTCCATCCGTTGCTTCAACGAAGGCGATTCCTATACCTGCGAATACCGCATGAAGAAAAAGGACGGTACGCTGATATGGGTCAGGGACTATGGCAAGAAGTTTATTTCGGATACCGGTGAAAAGCTGATCAATAGCGTCATAGAGGATATCACCGAGAAAAAACTCAAGGAACTTGAGATCGAGGCCTCCTTCAACTCGTTGCCGGGTGGAATGCTCCGTTTTCTATTGGATGACCCTATGACCGTGCTTTCGGTGAACAAGACCTATGACGAAATGCTTGGACAAACAGATTCCTCCCGGAAGACCTCGTTGCAGGAGTGCATGTTCCCGGAGGATTTCGTGCCGTTGCGTGGAATCATGCGACAGCAACATGAACACAATGGAAAACTCAGCGGAACGTTCCGGTACAGCAGACCGGATGGATCGGTATCTTGGTTCAGGCTGCGGGGCACCAAGCTCGGGGAAAAAGACGGCACCCCTTGCTATCTGGGCCTGATCACAGACATCACCGACGAGCAGATCATGAAACGGAAACTGGAGGAAGAGCAGGAAAAGTATCGCCTTGCGATGAAAAACACCCCTGACATCATGTTCCAGTACGATATTCCGAAAGATGTCTTTACTTCGTTCGAGAATTCTACGGATGATGATGGTAAAAAGATCATCATCACCCTGGAACGATACAGCAAGCTGCTGTATGACGAATCGCTTGCGATCATCCATCCGGACGATATCGAGAACACGTTGAAGTTGCTCAAGGCCGGAGAATTCACCCATCAGGAAATCCGTCTGAAATTCCCCGAAGACAAGGTCGGCACATACAGATGGTGCGTCATCCAAGGCACCGCGGTATACGATGCGGACGGAAACACCCTCAGGACCATCGGGACCATCAGGGACATTTCGGAACAGAAACAGCAGCAGGAATTGCAGACCAGGCTTGAGGAGATCTGCAATTTCACGATATCAAGCGACTATGATTCAATCAGCCTGATCGATACGTATACCGAAGCCTTCGAAGTCTATACATCAACTTCAGATTCTCAGTCGCCGAGTCTGAACGTGGCTTCGACACCCCGGGCGACGAAAGAGTATCGCGACTTGATCGCCCAAGAAGACCTGGAGGCCTACGACCGCAACATGTCGATAACCGGTCTGCTGGAAAAAATCGACATGAAGAGTCCAAGCCAGCGCACATTCCGCTACAGACTCCGGTCAGGACAGCAGTATCGGTGGAAAGAGTCGAAATGCATGCCCTTCAGTTCTGATTCCCGCAAGATCATACTCAGTATCAGGGATATCCATGACGACATGCTCAAACAGCTTCAGGAGAAGGAGCTGGAAGACCAGACCAAGCAGATCCTCAGGAACGCACTGGCGACAGCGGAAAACGCAAGCCATGCGAAAAGCTCCTTCCTTTCCCGGATCAGCCATGAGATCAGAACGCCGCTGAACGCCATCATCGGCATGTCCACCCTTGCGTCAAGCTATCTGGACGATGAAGCGAAGATCGAAAACTATATCGGCAAGATCCTCACATCCTCGAAACATCTGCTTTCCCTGATCAACGATGTATTGGACATGTCGAAGATCGAAAGCGGAAAACTCCAGATATCAAGGGTCCCCTTCAAGCTGGACAGCATAACGAACGAGATCAGATCGATCATCTATCCGCAGACGGAAGCCAGGAACCAAAGCCTTGAGATCTATACGGACGTGATCCATGAACACCTGGTGGGCGATTCCCTCCGACTGGCGCAGATCCTGATCAACCTGTTGAGTAACTCGGTAAAATATACACCTAAAGGGGGTGCGGTGAGACTGGAGATCATCGAATACCCGGAAAGGTTCTCCAACACCACCCGTTTCAGCTTCAAGGTCCAGGACTCCGGGATAGGGATGTCCGCTGAGTTCCAGAAGAAACTGTTCCAGCCCTTCGAGCAGGAGCGCAACGACACCGGCGGTACCGGTCTCGGCATGGCGATCACAAAGAACCTCGTCACGATGATGAATGGAGAAATCTCCGTGGAGAGCGAAATCGGCAACGGTTCCTGTTTCATCGTCTCACTCCCCTTCCAACTCGACCTCAACGTCGATACGCCGCAATACAAGAACAAGCGGATGCAGACCCTCAAGGTCCTGATCGCGGACGATGACAGGGTCACGTGCGAGCACACCCAGCTGATACTGAACAGGATCGGTGTCAGCGGAGAATGGGTCCTGTCGGGCGCGGAAGCCGTAGAGAAGGTCAATACAGCCTATTTGAAGAAGGACCTGTATGATGTCGTGTTCATCGACTGGAGGATGCCGGACATGGACGGGGTGGAAACGACACGTCAGATACGAAAGATAGTTGGTCCTGATCCCCTCATCATTATCATTTCAGCCTATGACTGGACGGAGATCGAGGAACAGGCGCGGGAAGCGGGAGCGAACGCATTCATCCCGAAACCCATGTTCCAGTCGAATCTCTACAATACCTTGTTGGCGGTCACAGGATCGGAACAGCAGGAGATCCTCACGCAAGGACATGCCGTTACAAAAGATTTCCGTGGACGAAGGTTCCTGCTTGTCGAAGACAATGAACTGAATCTGGAGATCGCCCAAGAGATGCTTGGACAGACCGGCGCGGACATCGATACGGCAGGAAACGGAAAAGATGCGCTTGAGAGATTCCGGCAATCACCCTCAGGGTTCTACGACGTGATCCTCATGGATATCCAGATGCCAGAGATGGATGGCTACGAAGCTACCAGAGCCATTCGCGAAGCCGGGCGTCCGGACTCGGATTCAGTGCTGATCATAGCGATGACCGCGAACGCATTCGCGGAAGACATCACCGCGGCCCTGAGGGCGGGCATGAACGCCCATATCTCAAAACCGATTGATATGAACCTGTTGGTCACTACGATCTCGAAGCAGCTGGGTGAAGAACATGGCAAATGGTATCATGCGTGAACGGCGGCATGGAACGATGAAGATCCCTGAAGTAGGTCCTCTTGCAATACTGGCGAAAAAAAATTACAGTTTGCGTATCGAGAAAAAACTATCCATTGGGCGTTCATGACGCAATTCAGGATATCCGAACAGGAAGGAGATTGAAATGAAGTATTCCCCATTACAGACCGCACGTTACAAGTACGAACCCAAATTACCTGCTATTCTTCGTGAAGCCGTCGATACCATTGTTCCAGTAGCCGGCGCCGCGACGGCGCCAGCCACAGACCAGGAGGCTATCAAGGCATTGTTTCCAAACACCTACGGTCTTGCGAAGATATCCTTTGAAAAGGGTGAGAACAAGACCATCGGTGCGAAGCGCAATGTCGGCGTGATCCTTTCCGGTGGTCAGGCCCCTGGCGGTCACAACGTAGTAAGCGGACTCTTCGATGCCTTGAAGGCCGCGAATCCTGAAAACAAGCTGATCGGCTTCAAGGGTGGCCCCAGCGGTATCCTTGAGGACAAGTATATCGAGATCACCGCCGATTTCCTCGCTGAGTACCGCAATACCGGTGGATTCGACATCATCGGCAGTGGACGCACGAAGCTTGAAAGCGAAGAGCAGTTCGCCGTCTGCGCCGAGACCTGCAAGAAGCATGGCATCTCCGCCATCGTCATCATCGGCGGCGATGATTCCAACACAAACGCGGCGGTCCTCGCTGAATACTTCCTCCGAACGAAGGCCGGAATCCAGGTCATAGGCTGTCCGAAGACCATCGACGGCGACCTGAAGAACGAATCAATAGAAATCTCCTTCGGTTTCGATACCGCGACCAAGACCTACAGCGAACTGATCGGCAATATCGAGCGTGACGCCAACAGCGCCAAGAAATACTGGCACTTCATCAAGCTCATGGGTCGCAGCGCCAGCCATATCGCTCTCGAATGCGCTTTGGAGACTCAGCCGAACGTCTGTCTGATCAGCGAAGAAATCGAAGCGAACAAGACTTCCCTTACCGATGTCGTGCGTCAGATCGCAGATGTCATCGCCCTGCGTGCGGCGGACGGCAACAACTTCGGCGTCATATTGATTCCCGAGGGGCTGGTCGAATTCATCCCGGAGGTCAAGGCTTTGATCGCGGAGCTGAACGACCTGTTGGCGAAAGAGGCCGGTACCTACGGCAAACTTGAGTCCTTTGAGGCCCAGAGCAAGTTCATTACCTCCCACCTCACCAAAGCGTCTGCCGAAGTATTCGTCGTTCTGCCTGAGGGCATCCAGAAGCAGTTGCTCATGGACCGTGATCCGCATGGCAACGTCCAGGTATCCCGTATCGAGACTGATAAGCTGTTGATCGAGATGGTCGGCAACCGTCTCGCTGAAATGAAGAAGGCCGGCGCCTATGTCGGAACGTTCAGCGGACTCAACCATTTCTTCGGTTACGAGGGGCGCTGCGCATTCCCGTCCAACTTCGACGCGGACTATTGCTACAGCCTCGGCTACAACGCCTTCATGCTGATCGCAAGCGGTCTTTCCGGCTACCTCTCCTCCGTGACCCGGCTGCACAAGCCAGCCTCCGAATGGAAAGCCGGTGGTATTCCCATCACCATGATGATGAACATGGAGCAACGCCACGGCGAGCAGAAGCCGGTCATCAAGAAGGCTCTCGTTGAACTCGACGGCGCTCCGTTCACCTACTTCGCCGCCCGGCGCGACGAATGGGCCCGCAACACCTGTTTCACATTCCCCGGCGCGATCCAGTACTATGGTCCGACCGAGGTCTGTGACCTGACCACCGTCACCTTGGCGTTGGAACAGCAGGGAAAGTAAGACTGAGGCCCTTTCGAATCAAGGTTCAGATCAGGGACTGTCGCACACGTTGCGGCAGTCCCTTTTTTTGTCGCTATGTCCGTATGTCCCTATGTCCGTATCTCTGGGTCTATGTCAGGCGTATGTCCCTATCTCCGGGTCTATGTCAGACGTATGTCCCTATCTCCGGGTCTATGTCAGACGTATGTCCCTATCTCCGGGTCTA
>CAYOWS010000014.1:0-93198 GCA_964407735.1 uncultured Sphaerochaeta sp.
CGTATCTCCCTATGTCCCTATCTCCGGGTCTATGTGTGGGTCTATGTCAGACGTATCTCCCTATGTCCCTATCTCCGGGTCTATGTGTGGGTCTATGTCAGACGTATCTCCCTATGTCCCTATCTCTGGGTCTATGTCCGGATCTATCAGTCCATCGCCTACTGCCGTTCGGCATAAGCCTCACTCCGTGGCTTACTCCTAGGGCGGCATGGCCGCCTATCACCACGGTCCACGGTCTGACGGCCTACTGGATCGCTCGACTTGCCTGCCCTGACGCCATAGCGTCCGAAAAACCGTGTACTCCCGGTTGTCCGTATTAACCGAACTTGCCGGAGATATAGTCTTCGGTACGGCGGTCCTTGGGGTTGAAGAACAGATCGGCGGTGTCGCCGTATTCCACGAGGAAGCCGCAACGGTTTTCATCAATCAGGAAGAAAGCGGTCTTGTCGGAGACACGGGAGGCCTGCTGCATGTTGTGGGTGACGACGACGATCGTGTACTCCTGCTTGAGCTCGGTCATCAGCTCCTCGATACGGGCGGTGGAGATCGGATCAAGGGCGCTGGTCGGCTCGTCCATCAGCACGACGTCGGGGCTGACCGCCAGCGTTCGGGCGATACACAGACGCTGCTGCTGACCACCGGACAAGCTCAACGCGCTCTTGTGAAGCCGGTCCTTGACCTCGTCCCACAAAGCGGCTTGGGTAAGGCTCCGCTCGATGATCCCGTTCAGTTCAGCTTTGGGCGGCCGACCATGAAGACGGGGGCCATAGGCCACGTTGTCGTAGATGCTCATTGGAAACGGATTGGGCTTCTGGAATACCATGCCCACCCGGCGGCGGAGTTCCATCGTGTCATAGTCCTTGTAGACATCATGCCCGTCGAAAACGACATCCCCGGTGATGCGGACATTGTCGATCAGGTCGTTCATCCGGTCCAACACTCTGAGAAAAGTCGACTTCCCGCAGCCTGACGGCCCGATGAACGCGGTTACGGTGTTGGGGTCAATGGCAAGCGAGACACCCTTCAACGCATGCGTCGGGCCATACCAGAGATCCAGATCGGAGACATCGAACAGATGCCCGTTTGTGTATTCAGCCATTTCATTTTCCTCTCTGTCTACGGGATGAGGATGTCATCAGCACCCTCGCGATGAAATTGATCGTCAGCACCACCACGACAAGCACGAGCGCCGAGGCGAACGCACGGTCGAAGGACTGCCCCTCAGTGATCGTCAGATAGAT
Source organism: uncultured Sphaerochaeta sp. (assembly GCA_964407735.1). Taxonomy (GTDB): domain Bacteria; phylum Spirochaetota; class Spirochaetia; order Sphaerochaetales; family Sphaerochaetaceae; genus Spiro-02. Next base: position 1,242 of record CAYOWS010000014.1, read on the forward strand.
GTGCATCGCCAGCACACGGGATGAACTGGTCAGGCTTTTCACGAAGTCGGTGGAAGATCCGATCGTATAGATTAAAGCCGCCGTCTCACCGACCGCACGGCCTATGGCCAGGATGATGCCGGTGGAGATTCCGTTCGCCGCGGAAGGCAGCACCACCTTCCAGATCGTCTCGATCTTGGTCGCCCCCAGCCCGACGCTCGCCTCGCGCAAGGAGCGGTCCACCGAGTGGATCGCCTCTTCGCTTGTCCGGATGATCGTAGGCAAGATCATCAAGGCGACGGTGAGGGTTCCACTGATCAGCGAGAAACTCCAGCCGAACAACTGGACGAACACCAACAGTCCGAACAGACCGAAGATGATCGACGGAATACCGGCCAGTACATCTATACCGGCGCGGATAATGGAAGTCAGCCGCCCCTTCTTCGCATATTCCACGAGATATACGGCGGCTGCGATACCCAGCGGACCGGCTATCAGGGTGGTCAGGGCGACCATGACGAACGTATTGCCGATGATCGTCAAGATCCCCCCGTACTTGCCCGATTCGACCGTCTTGTCGGTCAGGTAGGACCATGTGATATTGGCGCTCCGATCTATCCGTTCCATCTTCAGCAGATCAATCGGAAGATCCCGTTGCCTCGCCTGGTAATATGCCGCGGCGGGAAGTACCGCTACGGCTCCCTCCGTGACGACCAAGTCCGTGATCAACGTATTGGAAGCGACGGAGGACCCCAACAACGCCACAGGAACATCCCCGCCACTGAGCGACGCCCAGTTGGAGATCCTGCCGTCGAGCAAATCGACCACCTGGTCCGTCGTCAATGTCCCGACGCGGTTGTTGCCGTACAATGCGGTGACACTTGGATTCACCGCAAGGACATAGGAATCGACCACAGGAACGAGGAACCCTTTCGGGGGCTTTTCGGCAGGCTCTTCCGCAAGAATCACTACAGAACCCGCACATTGGCGTCCTTGTTCCAGCACCTGCTCTCTGGAGGCGATGCTCGCTCCACCGCTCACAAGCTGCTCAGATGTGATGCAGAGCATCGCGGAAAAATCGTCCGCAGCGGTCTCATCCACATAGAGATAGAACAGCTCATCAGTCGCGCTGATCCTGCGAAGCGACGAGACACGTCCCATCGCCATATCCTGCAAGGTGAACCAGGAGAGATACTTGATGCTGGATTCCTTGTTCGCCAGGACGGTCACGGGCGATCGGGAGTATTGAATCCCGGCCTTGTCCATGATAGCCATGGGGACGACCTCGCTCTCGGTCCGCTCGCTTTTGTACACCCCGCGATACACGAGATAACCGATGATCAGAACAAGGAGCCCTACCGCCAGGAACGAGAGCCCCTTGATGACGCCCAGCGCTATGATGTTGGTCACCCGCTTTCTTTTGTTGAAGCTCATCGACATGCTACGCCTCCATCCGGCTGTGACGGGAAATGGACACCACCACGAGATTCAGGGCCAGGATGAACACGAACAGCAGCATGGCGGTAGCGAACAAAGCGGACATATGGGTCCCCTCCGCATAGCTCATGTCGGTCACGATATTCATGGTGAGGGTCCTTCCCATAGAGATCGGAGAAGCCGGGAATATAGGGGCGTTGCCTCCAACCAGCAATACCGCGGTAGTCTCTCCGATCGCCCTCCCCAATCCAAGCACGATCGAGGTGATGATGCCGGACCTTGACGCGGGGACTATGACACGGCTGATCGTCTGCCAGGAGGTCGCGCCCATCGCCACCGATGCATTCCTCAACTCCTGCCCTACCGCCCGAATCGAAACTTCACTGACATTGATGATGGTCGGCAGGATCATGATCGAGAGGATGATGGAGGCGGCGAGCAAGCTGTAGCCATTGCCACCGAACAGGTTGCGGACGGCGGGAACTATCACGGCGATACCGAACAAGCCATAGATGATCGAGGGGATACCCGCGAGAAGTTCGATCGAACTCCTCAAGATGGTGGCCGTCCTTCCTTTTGCGAATTCCGCGAGATAGACCGCGGCCGCCAACGCGATCGGAGTGGCGAACAGCAGGGAGAGAACCGTCACGACCACGCTTGCGACCACAAATGACGCTATTCCATACGTCGCGGGATCTCCGGAGGGTCTCCAGTTCGTCGAGAACAGGAATCGGGAGATCCGTACATCTCCGAACATCGGCAATCCCTGTTGGAAGATGAACAGGCTGATGAGCAGAACCGCAGCGACGGATACCAACGCACAGAGCAGCAGGAATACCCTGCCGCTCCGTTCTTTGAATCTCCGGGCACGGCCGCCGTAGAGCAAACCATTACTCATACTTTAGTCGAGGGGGATGAATTCGTTTTCCAGTACGATTGCCTGGCCTCGGGCGGAAAGGAGGAAGTCCACGAAGTCCTTCTCCACGCCGGGCTGCAACGCACCCTTGCTCACCACATAGAGGGCTCTGCTGATCGGGTATTCACCGCTCTTGACGGTTTCGGAAGCGGGAGAGACGCCATCGACCGTCAAGACCTTGCCGCCGGCTTCGGTGATGATGTGGTTGAAAGCCATTCCGATATAGCCGATGGAGTTCGGAGTGGAGGCGATCTTCGCAGCCAGTTCGCCGTTCTCACGGGCAACGATAGCGTTGACGCTCGGAGTCTTTTTCTGAGAGTCTAGGACGATCTCCTTGAAAGAACCGTAGGTACCGCTGGTCTCGTCGCGGACGATCAATTCGATCTTCGCATCCCTACCGCCGACATCCTTCCAGTTGGTGATCTCTCCGGCGAAGATCGCGGCGAGCTGTTCCATGGTCAGGTTGGAGATGGACACGGAGCTATTGACGGCGACGCTCAGACCATCGAGGGCGATCGTGGTAGGGATCAGTCCGGCTTCGACTTCGGAAGCCTTGAGTTCACGGCTGGAACCAGCGAGGGAGAGCGTCCCTTCCTGAAGCTGCTTGATACCGACGGAAGAACCAAGCGTCTCATAGCTGATCTTGGCGCCAGGATTGCCGGCCTCAAATACGGGGATCGCACCGTTGATGATCGGGGCGACAGTGGAAGAACCACCGAACGTGTAGTTCTTCGCGGAAGTGGACGCTGTCGCGGCCTCGCTGGTACCCTGGGCGAAAACAGTGGCAATGGACAATGCGCTGACCATCGCGATCATGATCAATTTCTTTTTCATTTTTCATACTCCTCCATAGGATGGCTACACCCTATCGTCTGCATGCTAAAAAACCTTCATGAAAGTATGAGGAAAGTGTGAAATTGATAATCGCCCCGTATGCATTCTTTGAGAAAACATGACATATCCTGTCAACTTCATGGTAGTATCATGGCAGACAGGAGGAAGCGACCATGGCATCGGACAGGCTTTTTCAAATCGTATACGCGCTCCTTGCGAAAGGAAGCGTCACGGCGACGGAACTGGCGAAACAACTGGAAGTCTCTCCGCGCACTATCTACAGGGACATAGAGGCGCTGAGTTCCGCGGGAATTCCCGTCTACACCACCCAAGGCAAGGGCGGTGGCATCTCCATCCTCGACAACTATGTGTTGCAGAAGTCGCTCATATCCGAAGCCGAACAACAGCAGATACTGTTCGCGATCAAGGGCCTGGCCTCCACATCCATCATCGACACGGACAAGCTTCTCGAAAAGCTCGGAGCGTTGTTCCAGAAACAGGACACGGACTGGATCGAGATCGACTACATGCGATGGGGCAACGAACAGCCGGACAGGCGGAAGCTGGAACTACTCAAGACCGGGATTCTTACCAAACGATGCCTTTCCTTTGATTATTTCAACGCGGAAGGACACAGAAGCACTCGGAAAGTCAAACCACGGAAGCTCCTGTACAAATCGAAGGCATGGTATCTCCAGGCTTTCTGTACGGACAAACAGGATTACAGGACGTTCAAAGCAAGCAGGATACAGAATCCCACACTCCTAGCGGAACGGTTCGAAGAACTCCCCGACCTGATCGCCGCGCCTCAAGAAGCGGCATCACGAAACAATGTGGAACTGACGCTGAAATTCGACCCTTCCGCCGCATATCGTATATATGATGAATTCGACGACTCCTGCGTCGAGAAGCAACCGGACGGTTCGTTCATCGTAAACGTAGTATTCCCGTTTGACAATTGGGTCACAGGCTGGTTGCTTTCGTTCGGTTCCTCGGTCGAAATACTTGAACCCGCACCGCTTCGCAAGGTCATCTCAAACATTGCCCGGGAAATTTTCAACATGTATGATGAAACATGACAGAAGGTGTCAATATATGGTCCATATACTCAGACTATCAATAGCGATTGGAGGAGACTATGGAAACGTATTGCCAGTCCTGCGGCATGCCGATGCAGCAGGAACAGGACCTTCGGGGCATCAATGCCGACGGAAGCAAGAACGAGGACTACTGCGTGTACTGTTTTGAAAACGGGAAGTTCACCTGTGAATGTACGATGGAAGAGATGGCGGACCAGTGCGTCCAGTTCATGGTGGAAGAGCGCCCCGAACTGAAACCGGACCAGGCCAGACAGACGCTGGAGGACCAGTTCAAGACCTTGAAGCGCTGGAGAACTACCTGAAGGCGATGACTTTGCGAAGTCTCCGCCCTTCGGACATCAGCGGCAGATACGAAAAACGGGCCGGATATCGGAAGATTTCCGGCTTTTTTCATCTGAGGAAGAAACTCCTTCACTACCCTTTGGTGTATCTTTATCGCTCTGCGCTTGATGATGTCACCCAGGCATTGTAGACTGAGTCCATCCCAAGCAACGCAATCGGGGGTAAGAATATGAAGCGGTTCCAGAGTATCGTCCTCATCCTTCTGATCTGTACGGCAGCTTCACCGCTTTTCGCTGGTGGAGACAAAGAGCCTCAAGACAGTCCCGACCAGGAACTCCGTGTCCAAGTATATTCGGTCCGTTACTCCTCGACCCGGAAGATAACCGAAACGGTCAGTTCAAGCATGACGCTGGAAACCCCTGAGTGGACTCCGTACCTCGGCGCACGGAGGATCACGAAAGAGGAGTTCTACCGCACAGCGGGATTCAACGACTATGCGGACAGATACCGTTCCTACAATATCACGCACACAGTACTGTCCGCCACAGGAATCACGGCCACCGCACTCGGACTTGTCCTGTTTTTCCTCGGAGCAGTCGGAGAGGAAGACTCAGGGCTCGACAAATACACGGCCATGAAATACTCCGGGCTCGGAGTCGCGGGAGCGGGGTTGGTGGCTTCATCTGTAGGATTGTGGCTGCGGATCGCTGAAACAAGCGTGTTCTCCATTACGTTCGCGATCTCCATCGCCGACGAATATAACAAGAATCTGCCATAGCTCCAAAGCTGTCCTTTTCGGGGTAGAAATGGCCTGCCTGTGGAGAGTCAAAAAAAGGGACATCGCCAGGCCTTCGGCCGGAACGATATCCCTTTCCGTTTATGATCGGTTCAGTTTATTTCGCCAATTCGACTTTCCACAGACCATGAAGGTTGCAATATTCATATACAGCGAGGACATCGCCTTCATTGCAGAACATTTCCTCGGGCTTGTCGCCGGGCTTCAGGTACTTGAGCTTGATCCCCTGCTTGGTCTCGACCGCGATCCACTGGATGTAGTGTTCTTCAAGCATCGGATGAGGAACGGAACCAACTTTCACTTCGATCTCCTTGTCACGGATATCGACTACAGGCACATGCTTCTCTTTTGCACCGTCGCTCGTGTTCGCCTTGAGCTCGACCATCGGCTTGCCACAGCAGACAAGTTCGCCGCCACCGTTGTTGATCAGTTCAACGATATTCCCGCATTCCGAACATCTGAAGAATTTTACTCTATCCATCATACATCTCCCCTTCGGTCCTGGACCGAAAATAGTTTCTTAATCAAGAAGATACTAAAGCGTTCCGAAATCGGAAAGTGATAATGTCACAATACCCGTTCCGTTTCCGCGAACATCTCCTCTTCGGCCCGGTCCCGTACAGAATCCACTTCAGGATATTCTCCCAGTTTGGCCAAGGTCGCGGCATCATCCAGATCGAGACCCTCCTGCGCCAGCTGATCAGGATCTTCAAATACGACATCCCTACGGATGGTCTTGTGCTTGTCCTTTCTCATACGCCGTCATTCTCCTTTGCATCCAGCTCGAGTTCGTAGGAGACGAAACCTCTTCATAGACACATTACGCCGGTTGTTCAGATTCGGTTTACATATCTTGATGAAGTTTCATTCTCATTGCTAAAATATACAACGGAAATGGGAAAACGGCAAAACAGCTCTTGCATTTCTCACTTTTTCTGCCCATATTTTGCACAGAGGTCCGGCAATGGCAAAAAAGATAAGATTTTACAAATGCCCTGAATGCGGCAGTATCATAGAGCTCGTCCATGACGCAGGTGCGTCACTCACCTGCTGTGGTAGACCGTTTGAAGCGATTGAACCGAAGACCTCAGGTGAAGGTGCAGAAAGCCATGCTCCATCCATACGCCATAGAGATGGATTGCTATATGTCAACGTCGGGGAAAAGATGCATCCCGCCAGCGTGGACCACTACATCCAGTTCGTCATCCTGGTAACGAAGCAGACGATCCGCAGAGCCGACCTGACAGCGGACAAGGCCCCCGCCGTGATTTTCTCAGACAAGGATCATGGAGATGTCTACGCCTACTGCTCCAGACATGGGCTTTGGAAAACTTCTTTCTGAGGATTTTTTGAACCATATCGCACGTGCTTGTCAAGGTCTCATGGCCATGTCAAAATAGATACGTACGTATATCGCTCAAAATTTACCGATATTGTATCGTTCTTACTGTTTTTGCACACCTGACGACCCACATCTAGATTTACATTTTAATACGTCGTTGCTACCGTGATGAGTTGGAAACAAATCACGGTAGCCGAGGGAGCATTGTGAAGATTGCCATCGTTGATGACACAAACAAGGATAGATTATATTTAGCTGATAGTATCAGAAAGCATTATGCCACTGTAGATGTCGACATATCCATCAAGGAATTCATGTCGGGCGAAGCGTTTCTCACGGAGTATACTGAAGAGAATTTCGACTTGGTGTTTCTGGACATATTCATGCAGGAAATCTCAGGGATGGAAGTAGCGACCCATATCAGGGAAAAAAGTATCGACACCGCTATCATCTTCACTACTTCCAGCACGGAACATGCGGTGGCAAGCTATCGGGTTCAGGCATTCGATTATCTCCTCAAGCCCTTTTCCCCGGACTTGATCCATGAGTCGCTCAGCCGCTTTGATCAGAGAAACGGGGCGGCCCAAAAGAGCATCATGATCAAGGAAGGGCGCACCATCATCAGTATCTTGGTACAGGATATCCAATATGTAGACTACTACAATCACTATGTGCAGATACACACACGCTACAGAACCGCAAAATCCCATATGAAGTTCGACGACTTCGCGAAACTGCTGGTCTCCTATCCACAGTTCATCAGTTGTTGCCGGAACTGCATCGTGAACATGGATGAAGTGAAGGGGCTCGTGGACAAGACCTTCGTGATGGTCAACGGGGAACGGATAGCGATCACTCGTTCTCAATACCCGATCGCCCGTCAGCAATATGCGGAATACACCTTTTCACGGTTGGCGAAGAGATGACGTTGAACTATATCATTTCGCTGATCCTCAATGTGATTCTCGCTCTCGTACCCTGCTTCGTCATGCTATTGATTCCGTACCGCCATAGGCTGAGGATCAAGACTCCCGCCATCATTTTGCTCAGCGTCAGCTACACAACTCTTGCGATCTATTCCTCTCTCCACATCATCGATCCTTTGGCAACGGCTTCAACCCAGAACCCGATTTCAGCGATATTCTTCTTTTTCATTTCACTGGGGCTCTCGCTCCTCGTCATCAAAGACGATCCCCTACAGATCCTGTTCGTGGTCGGTATCATGGGTTGTTATATCGATAACGTCGATTTTCTCGTCAAGGCGGGCCAAGCGTTGCTGCCGTGGATCGATCCAATGCTACCGCATCAGACGACCTATCTGATAGGCCATATCATCGTACTAGCCATCACCTTCCCCATCATGTTCAGGATTCTTCGGAACTGGATGATTCCTCTGTTCGCGGTGAGCAACAAATCGACCTTCTGGCGGTACCTGTGGTTGATTCCCGCATTGTTCTATCTCCTCTATCATCTTGCGATCAAAAGGCAACTTTTCGAACTACATGCGCTCGGAAAGACTTCACATTTGATAGCCCTGCCGATCCTATGGGTCGTCCTGACCTTGCTGGTGATATATACGGTCATGAAGCTGGTCGTTGAAACCGAACGCAGTACCCGCAAGGAGCAGGAGCTGAAGTTCGCCGACGATATGCTGGAAATCCAATCCCATCAACAGATACAGCAGCAGAAAAGCATGGAGACCATCCAGCATCTGAAACATGATTTTCGGCATGAACTGATCGTTCTCAAGGAATATGTCAAAGAACAGCGTCCGGACTGCATTGAGAAATACATTGAACAGACGCTCGGCACATTGGAAGATGACGATCTTTCCCAATACACCAAGAATGCGCCGGTAAATTCAATACTACGGTACTTCATCGGAATGGCTCGAAAACATGATATCGAGGTCTCGACGTTCATCGATCTTCCGGAAATTCTGCCGATCCTGGAAAATGACTATTGCATGTTGCTTTCCAATATCATGGAGAACGCCATAGAAGCATGTCAAAGGCAACAGACTGGAAATCGATTCATCGACATCAAGGCCGCGACGGCGGGAGACAACATGCTGACGCTTACTATCACGAACAGCTATGATGGCGAAATCGTCCGTCAAGGGGACAGGTTCAGGTCCTCCAAACGTCATGCGAATGGCATCGGGACTGTATCCATTCAGAATATCGCGAACAGGTACGACGGGATCACGAAGTTCGACTACAATGGAGAAACTTTCTCCACTTCCGTATTCCTCAACCCCCAGAATGTGAATTGACGGAGCCAGAAATCATTACTGAATAGTGCTGAATTCATGTTTCTGAATCAGCAGCCCTTTTTTTTCTCTCATGAGGTATGAAAAACTTTGATGAGGTCATATCAACCCTGGCTCAGGAAAAATTCGGCATCCCCTACCTCCGACCTTTTCAGCGGCTCGTGATCAGCCGGATACTGGAGCAGAAGGACGTTCCTGACCAACCTGAAAAGAATCAGTTGATCGTACTCCCCACCGGTAGCGGCAAGAGCATCTGCTTCCAGTTGCCGGCATTGATCCTTCAAGGTCTGACCATCATCGTCTATCCTTTGCTGTCGTTGATGAACGACCAGAGACAAAGCCTGGATCGTAATTCAATCGCATCGGTGATGCTCAAAGGAGGTCAGACCAATGGACAGCGCCGACGCATATGGTCGGAACTGAAGGCTGGAAACACACGTATCGTCATTACCAATCCCGAAACCCTTGTTTCAGAACATGTTCTCAAACGGCTTGCAGAGTTTTCCATCGACTTGTTCGTGGTTGATGAAGCACATACCGTCTGCGAGTGGGGAGAAAGCTTTCGTCCTGCCTATCTGCGGTTATCGCAAATGACCGACCGGTTGAAACCACGGCAGTTGATCGCGTTTACAGCGACGGCCAGCCAGGATATCATGCGCAGGCTGGAACAACTCTTGTTCAATGGGAAGACACCGCATCTGATCGTGGCGTCCCCTGACCGGCCAAACATCCGGTACCATCTCAGACGTTCGATCTGCATGGAGCATGACATCATCATGCTGCTCACCCATGGAGCGGCCCGTCCCGCGATCATCTTCTGCCGAACTAGGCTCGAATGTGAAGATCTCGCCTGGCAGATCAGGGAGAATTGCCGGACAATACCGGTCCAGTACTATCATGCGGGACTGGACAAGAGAGAACGGGAGGCGATTGAAAAATGGTTCCTGCTCTCTATGGAGGGAGTCCTGTGCGCAACGACGGCCTATGGGATGGGTGTCAGCAAGAACAACACACGAACCGTCGTCCACAAAGGGCTTCCCGACAACGCCCAATCATATCTACAGGAATCAGGTCGTGCGGGACGGGATGGAAGAATGGCTGACGCATGGGTATTGATTGATGATTTTTCCAAGACGGGAGCCAGCTCTAGCGAAGGGATGATGCTGGCGTTCAGCGGGAAAACCTGCATCAGGGAAAACCTCTTGCGTCTGATGGATGTCGAGCTTGAAAGTGATTTCTGCTGTTCCGGATGTGATGTCTGTGACGGACGGATCCAAACCATGCCTGAGGGGCGGATGGAACTGGAGTCCGTCATACGTAGATTCCCCTTGCGGTTCCGTATCGAAGAACTCGCCTGGCTCATATCGGGGACACGGATACAGCCGACAGTCCAAAGATGGGACTGGCTCGATCCCATATACGGACTCCTCGACAACTGGACCCAACCGCATCTTTGCCTCGCCCTTGAAAACCTGTGCGGGACAAAGACCGTCGGAAGGGTTCTAAGAGGACCGTTCAAGAACAGACTGTATGCCCCATTCACCCACAAGGGGAGGCAGTCGTCCGGTACGGCCCGATCCTACTCAGACAAAGACGATGCTGGAATCACCCAGGACCTGAAGTTTCGGAGGACAGATCAGGCTTGACACCGTTTCTCCAGAAAGTTTGCGCATCAGCAATCGTGCGGCTTCGCAATAGACCTGCTGAGGATTGATATCGATCGATGCCAGTGGACCCGTCAGGAACCTATAGTACGGAGCCGCGTCATATCCTGCCGCGGGGAAACTCCCTGATGGGGTATCGACACCACAGGCCCTGAGGCCGAACAGGACTTCATACAAGGTCAGGTCGTTCACCGCGGCGATGGAATCGACCTGGCCGGCACGACATAGTTCAGCGATTTTCGTCAAAATGGAAGTGACCGCACCTACTTTTCCTACCTCCAAGTCGATGATCAAGGGTTCCTCCCCGATCATCCGAAAGCTCTCAATAAAACCTTTGCATCGTTCCGCATGGGAATCCACCGAAGAACGCCAGCCAGTGACATAGACCGGACGACGACAGCCTTGTTCCACCAGCCAGTTGCCCTGAAGTTTCCCCCCAAGCCTGTTGTCGGTACCGACATACAGATATGACTGAAACGCAGGTGAATTCCCTACATGGTGGGCCAGTACGTACGGAACAGGCATCGAGGCGAGCAAGGAAGCCTCTTCCAAGGTATCGACGTCGTAGCTGATGATTCCATCACATCGGTGGGAAATCTCCAGCAAGTCCTTTTCATTGTGGGCGGTTTCAACGGAGAAATGCCAGGTACTGTAACTCAACGCTTGCTGGACGCCACGTACCGCGGCGGCGAAAAACCAGTCGAAGGACTTCAAGGCACCCCAGTAGTATTCCCGAGGCGGCTTTATGAATTCGACCAATGCGATAGTCCCCGTGCCTTTGCGCCGAAGCGCCCCAGCGGCCTTGTTCGGCTGATACCCCAGTTCTTTCGCGGCGTCAAGGACCGCGTTACGCATCTGCTCGGAAACCGCTGATGGTGTGTTGAATACACGGGAGACGGTGGCAGAACTTACGCCAGCTTTCTGTGCTACAAGATCCCGTGTTACATTCGTTGAGCTTTCATGTTCTTTCATCGTGTCCTCTATCATACAACAATTTCTTGACAATGGGCGTTACAGGGTTTATTGTACACGTGTACATCTCAGTTGGCAAGAAAAGATTTTCATTTCGCTTTCAGGACTAGCCCTACAGTAGCCCTACAGTAGCCCGAAACCTTTTGCGAAGTGGACAAGGAATGACAGAGCGAGCGTATCCCGGAGACAATGACAAAGTACTGACGGCAATATCCGAGAAGGACGAGAAGGAGGAGAAGAATGAATTTACAGGACCATACCCACAACCGCTACAATCCCCTATTAGGGGAATGGGTAAAAGTATCGCCACACAGGACGAAGCGCCCATGGCAGGGACAGGTCGAAAAACCGCAGGTGGACCAACGCCCGAAGTATGATCCAAACTGCTATCTCTGCCCGGGCAACACGCGGGCCGACGGAACGACGAATCCGGCGTACGAAAACACATATGTATTCATCAATGACTTCTCCGCGATCCTTCCCGACACACCGTCAGAAGAACATAAGGAAGGCCCCAACGGCCTCTTGCAGGCCAAGGGTGAGAAAGGAATCTGTAGGGTGGTCTGTTTCTCTCCAAGACATGACCTGACCCTCGCCAGGATGGACACTCCCGCCATCGAGAATGTGGTCAAGGTATGGAAAGAGCAATACCTCGACCTGGGCGCAAAACCCTTCATCAACCATATACAGATTTTTGAGAACCGCGGGGCGATGATGGGCTGTTCGAACCCCCATCCGCATGGACAGATATGGGGAGAGGAAATCATTCCCGACATCCCGGCGAAGGAACTGGAGAAACAGGGCGAGTACATGCTTCAGCATGGAAGCCCGATGTTGCTCGACTATGCCAAGTATGAGTTGGAACAACAGGAGCGTATTGTCGTCGCGAACGATCATTTTGTCGCGCTGGTGCCGTTCTGGGCGGTCTGGCCGTATGAGACGATGATTCTCCCCGCGCAAAGGGCCATAGCGTCGATCGACGAACTGACGGAAGAGGAAACCGCTGCGTTGGCCGACATCATCCGCCGGTTGGGAATCAAATACGACAACCTGTTCTCCACCAGCTTCCCCTACTCCATGGGAATCCATCAGAAGCCGACGGACGGCAAGGAATATCCTGGATGCGTCATGCATTTCCACTATTATCCGCCATTGCTCCGGTCCGCCACCGTGAAGAAGTTCATGGTAGGGTACGAAATGATGGGCATGCCTCAGCGCGATATCACAGCGGAAGGCAGCGCAAGCAAACTGAGAGAGTTGTCGGATATCCATTACATGGATGAACTGTAAGAACCATCCATAGAAAAGGAGGCTCCCATGGATAGCGTCGAAACATTGAGACAGCGAATCGAATCTGGTGCGTTGCACCCGGTATATCCACAGTTGTATGGTAGCAAGTTTGATACCGTATTCCTTGATAAACGATATAAGAATTTAATAGAAACACATAAAAAATTATTCAATAATTACGAAACAGCAGGAGGTCCTCTCCATTTGTTCAGTACGGCGGGCCGGACGGAGCTGGCGGGTAATCATACCGATCACAACCTGGGAAAAGTGATTGCCGCGACAATCAATCTCGACACGATCGGAGCCGTGCGCAAGACCAACGACAACATGGTCGTACTGATCAGCGAAGGCTTTCCGGCAGTCAAGGTCGATATTACGAACCTTGCCGTCAGGGAAGAAGAAAAGAACACTACCGATTCCCTCCTTCGCGGCATCGCTGACGCATTCATCAAGAAAGGGCTGAAAATCGGCGGATGGATAGCCAATACAACGACGAATGTTCTGAAAGGTTCCGGACTCAGCAGCTCAGCGGCGATCGAAGTACTCTGCGCGACGATCTTCAACAACCTCTACAACGACGACGCCCTTTCCCCCGTTGAGTTGGCGATCATCGGCAAATACGCTGAAAACGTCTATTTCGGCAAGCCCTCCGGACTGATGGATCAGGTAGCCTGTGGCCAAGGTGGTATCGTCGGCATTGATTTCGAGGATCCTGAGAACCCGATCCTTACTCCGATTGATTTCGCCTTCACCGACTATGGATATGGACTCGTCATCGTAGATACAAAAGGGAGCCATGCTGATCTGACGCCGGACTACGCGGCCGCACCTATCGAGATGAAAGAGGTCGCCGGATTCTTCGGGAAGTCCGTGTTAAGGGAGGTCAGTTTCAAAGAATTCGAAGCGGCTATCCCAGCCCTACGTGAAAAACTCCAGAACGACCGGGCGTTGCTCAGAACCTACCATTTCCTTACGGAGAACGAACGGGTTACCAAGATGCTCGCAGCACTCCAAAGGAAAGATATCGACGAGTATCTGAAACTGGTAAGAGAATCAGGAGATTCTTCCTACAAGTTCCTTCAGAACCTCTATTCCAGCAAGCACCCGACAGAACAGGGACTTCCGTTGGCTATCGCCATGACGGAACATTTCCTTGGAGGACGAGGCGCATGCAGAGTTCATGGAGGTGGGTTCGCCGGTACAATACAGGCATACATTCCACTTGATATGGTTGATGCGTATTGTGCGAAGATGGACCACATCTTTGGAGAGGGATCGGCGACGACCATATCCGTCAGGAGTCTCAAGACATCCTGCATCGCATGACCCATCGTCAGTCCATCATAGCCGTCGTACAAGCGACGGCTATTTTATTGTGCGAACGATGTCATTTGGCAGATACATCTCATCCGGACTCCTCACGAATCCATAGGCTTGATAGAGCTTTCGTCCCGCATCCGAAGCTTCCAACGCTATGGCAGTGATTCCCCTGCCATACGATTCACGGACAAGGAGATCGAGCAAAGTCATACCGATTCTCTTCCTCCGATATGCTGGTCGTGTATACATGTTCATGAAATAGGCGTGCCACCCGCTCGGAGTATTGTATGTGGGCATGACCTGATAGAAACTCACGCTTCCGCAACCAGCGACGGTATCTCCATCGAAAGCCAGATAGGTCACATGGGTATCATCGGACAAGGCCTTCAGATAATACGACCTCGTCTGAGCTTTCACTTCAGGCATGGGCGTCCCTACCGACAACAGGTTGGCAGCGCACAGGACTTCTACCCTGAGTTCGCATAGCAGTTCCAGATCATCTATCGTCGCTGTACGGTACTCCACCTTACGCTCCTTGTTTCAGTATCATAACACATATTATCAATCCTAATCAGGAATATTATTTTCTACTATATTTAATAACAATACCCAGCAACAATATTCCGCCAGATAAAAAGTCACCCCCGGGTCCAGGGGTGAATATACCTGATACACAAGCCCGACTAGAAAATGGAATGATAATCCGTTCCGACTTCTGAATATACGCTCGGCATGTCCAATAGTTTCGCCAGATTCTCGGGAACCGGCACAGCCTCTCCGATGATCGGCTCAACGACCGATTCGAACTTGGCGGGATGCGCGGTAGAGACGACCAGGGAATAGTCGTCCGCGAAATGGTCGCAGCGAACACGTTCACCGGTGGCGGTATGGGGGCAGATAGCGTAATGACTCTCCTCCCAGACCTCCTTGATCGTCCTGCGGATAGTTTCATCATCGACGCTCCAGGCACTCACTTCCTGACGGAACAGCTCGATCGACGGGAACAGATGAAACAGCCGTTCCATGTTGGACGGAGCACCGACATCCATTGCGTTCGCCAAGGTAGCGACGCTTTGCCGGGGATTGTAGTCCCCATCGAACAGATAATCAGGAATCGTCGTATTCGCATTGACGGCGAGGGCGATACGTTTTATCGGAGCCCCCATCAGTTTCGCCCAATAGGCGCCGCAGCAGTTGCCGACATTGCCGCTGGGAATGATGACGACAGGTTCCTCTCCCTCATGCATGGACCGGAACACCAAGGAGGAATAGACATAATACACGGATTGGGGAAGCAATCTGCCGAGGTTGATGCTGTTGGCGCTTGAAAGCCCCCATTCTTCAGCCAGGGCCTTGTCCATGAAAGCGTCCTTGACCATCTTCTGGCAATCATCGAAGGTCCCGTCGACTTCATAGGCGCTTACGTTGCCACCCCAGCAGGTCAGTTGCTTTTTCTGACGCTCCGAGACACGCCCTTTCGGAAACAGCACTTTCACCTCTATGTTCTTGCGTCCGAAGAATGCCGCGGCGACGGCACCGCCGGTATCGCCGCTGGTAGCGACGAGAATCGTCAGTTTCCGGTTGCGCCGGGCCAGCAGCTTCTCCATGGAGCAAGCGAGGAACCGGGCACCAAAATCCTTGAATGCTGCGGTCGGTCCATGGAACAGTTCCAGTGTAGAACGCTTGGCGTCAAAATCATGCAAAGGGACCGGGAAATCGAATGCATCCATACAGATTTCCGGCAATTCGTTGAAAAGCCCGTCGCCCTCGAAGAAAGGAGCGAGGACTTCATAGGCAAGCTCCGGATATGAGGAGATCGTAGCATACGGGATGTCTCTCAGAGACGGCAGACGTTCGGGTACATACAGACCGCCATCGGGGGCAAGCCCCTGAAGGATCGCATCGGAAGCGCAGCAGGCGGGGGCCTGTCCACGTGTTGAAACATAGTTCATATCATTCTCCTCATTACAGTCTGGCACCAAGATAGGCGCTCAATCGCAGGATGTCGGCGAATACGCCACCGGCTGTCACTTCGGGTCCAGCTCCAGGCCCCTTGATGACCAGAGGCTGCGTCAGATATCGGTCCGTCGTGAAAGCGATCACGTTGTCTGTTCCTTGCGCCTGGGCGAAAGGATGGTCGGCGGGATAGCCCTTCAGGCTGACGCTACAGGCACCGTCGGTATCGACCATTCCCACATAGCGAAGTTTTTCACCCTTGGCTTCCGCGTCGCGATAGAGCTGAAGCATCGCGTCGTCAAGTTCATCCAATCGCGCCATGAATTCCACTACAGGAAGGTCCACAAGTTCTTTCGGCACCAGGGAGGAGACCTCCAGCTGGGAGACTTCGACTTCATAGCCGAGTTCCCTCGCCAGGATCACGGTCTTGCGCGCCACGTCCATGCCGGACAGGTCATCTCTCGGATCGGGTTCCGTATAGCCCATCTCCTTGGCCTTGCGGACCATGGCGCTGAAGGGAACAGTGCCGTCATAGCTTGAGAAAAGCCACGCGAGAGTACCACTGACGATACCTTCGATCCTGTGGATGCGGTCTCCGGTCTGGATCAGGTCCTTGAGAGTGCAGATGACGGGAAGCCCCGCACCGACTGTCGTCTCATACAGGAACCGTCGGCCGGTTCGATGGCAGGTATCCATCATCTTGCGGTAATATGGATACGGGGAGGTTCCCGCTTTCTTGTTCGGCGTGACGATATGGATGCCCCGTTCCAGCCAGGATACATACTGCTGCGGCAACTGTGCGCTCGTCGTGCAGTCGATCAGCACGGAATGAGGATAATAGGTCGCGCCGACATGGCTGACCATCGCATCCACATCGAGGTCCACGGCCTTTTCGGCGAAGGAGGACCTCCAATCACCGGAAAGATCCAAGCCCTCCTCGTCCAGCAGCATCTTGCGACTGTTGGCGATCGCCCTGATACGGATATCGACATCGAACTGCTCGTTCAGCCGCTGCGTCTCCCTCGCTATCTGATCCAACAGCGTGCCCCCGATATTGCCGGGACCGAACAATCCGACGGAGAGCGCCTGGCGGGAGAGGAAGAATCCGGCGTGCAACGCACGTAGCGCACGTTTGCTGTCGGAATCCTTGATCACCGCACTGATATTGCGTTCCGAAGAGCCCTGGGCGATCGCCCTGACGTTCACACCCGCCTTTCCCAAGGAACGGAAGAACTTCCCGGCGACACCTGGGGTACCAGGCATCATTTCACCGACCGCGGCGAGAATCGCACATTCATGTTCACTTTCAATGCTATGGATCAATCGCTCATCCAGCTCCCGGCTGAACTCATTGCGGGCGGTATCGCAGGCCAACGAGGCCTGATCATCCGGAACGGCGAAACATATCGAGTATTCACTGGAGGCCTGGCTGATCAATATCACCGAGATATCGGCTTCGCGCATCGACGTGAACAACCGACTGGAAATCCCGGGGACGCCGCTCATGCCCGCGCCCTCAACGTTGATCAAGGCGACATCATGGATGACGGAAAAACCCTTCACCTTGTATTCCGCGTCTTTGTCGGGCTTGGCGACGACCAAGGTGCCTGGATCCTCCGTATCACCCCACCAACGGAGCTTTATCGGGATCGAGGCGGAAACGGCTGGAAGCATGGACTGCGGGTGGATGACAGGGGCCCCGAAGAACGAGAGCTCAGTCGCTTCGGCGTATGTGAGCGTCTCTATGACCTTTGCTCCGGGAACCATCCGGATGTCAGCGGTCCTGAGCAGGGAACGATCGTTCCATACGGTAAGGGCCTTCGCACGGAGCTTTACGGCCAGCAGCGCGGCGGCGTATTCGCTTCCACCATCCGTCCGGACACGACCGGACGCATCAGCCTTGGCGCCGCCATCCGGCTGGGGGAACGCTCCGGTCACAAGGACTGTATCGGCGGGGAAGGAGGATCCATCGCTGGCCGACAGGGCTTGGGAAATATCGACGACGGAAGTCGGAATACCGGATTCTTCAAGATATTGTCCGAGCATCCGGGCTACCCAGGAAACCACGACGCTATCTATGAACCTGCGGGCTCCATCGGAGATATCACCGACCAGCCAGATCGTGCGAAGGACATCCTCGATATCCGAGAAACCTTGTTTGATCGCCTCATGGACTTCATCGCCACGTTTGCGTGGCAATAGTTCATCGACGAACGAGGTCCAGACCGCGGTGCTTTTCTCCATGCCGCTCCACATGCGTTCGTCATGGTTCAAGGCCGCATGCAGCAGGGAGTCCAGCTCCAAGGTCGCATCGTTTCGCACAGGGGCGATGACGAACACCTGCGTAGTCTCCTTGCAGGACTTGCGAAGCGTCAGCAGCTTCTTGCAATCCGGCACGGACACAAGCATGGAACCTTCAATGGCATGAATTCTGATATCGTTCACAGGGACCTCCTCAAGTTCAACATACTGAACATTTCGATGAACAAAGCTATCCTTTGGGTGCAAAAAAAGAGCCCGTTTTGGGGGCTCTTTCCTGATCGCGTCACGTTCCGCTGAAAGCGGAGCCTGGAATAATTATACCAGTTTCTCGACCCGACCGCTTCTCAAACAACGTGTGCAAATCTTAATGGTACGCGGGGTACCGTTGATGAGGGTCTTGACGGACACGAGATTAGGACGGAACACACGTTTGGTGGTCACGCCGATATGCTGACCGACACCACCTTTCTTCTTTGCCTGACCTTTTCTCGGAACGCTGTTGCCAGCGACCGTGCCCTTACCGCAAATTTCACATCTACGAGCCATAGCTATATCCACCTTGTCCTTGACGTTCTGTATGTTAAGTCGCCGAAGCGCGCTGGAATCTTCTGGAAAGCCTTGCTCGGGAAATTTTCGACACCCGTGAGCAGCTATGCAAGGTTCTTTGCGGACGAAGACCCACAACTCAAAGAAAAATACCAGATAATCTATTTTGTGTAAATACCTACGAGACATGTGCATCGCTTTTTTTATTCTGGCTTTGCGACACCTCCGCCACTTTATCGAAGCCAAAAAAAACTATATGCTTCAGCCATGGACCAAGAGCCCTTCAACCTGATGACATTATTGCTCCCGCATCGCCTCACCATGGAAATCCACAAACTGCGGGACAGCTTCTGGAAAACAAGCGGCAACATTTCCACGAAGGTCCTGCCACCATGTATCCCGTTGCTCCCGATGCATGATGGCGAAAGCATTTCAGAGGATATCAACTGGCGCACAACGACGCTTGTTGTTTCTCCTCTACCGATATCGACATCACAAGCCATCCTGCTCCCGTTTCTCTCCGACGAGCCCATACAACGTCTCAGGACGGAACTACAAGAACGTCTCGCAAGACCGTATGACGCGGACAATGGCGTTCTGGTCGGCATCCCCTCGCTTGTGCAAAGGACGGGCGTCTATGTCTCTTCCTATGATGAAGGGATCCTCCGGCATATGGCGGCGAGGGAGCTTGTACTTGCTCCATTCGACGACGCGAGGCTCGCCCTGATCAGATGCACCCCGATGAAACCAGGAACCCTGGAGCAAGGTGCGGGATGGGAGATTTTGGAGCAAAGGCATCTGGTCGGCCACGACTAGCCCGCCGGGAACCAGGAACTAGAACTTTGGAGCCTTGCCGCTCCAGGGACAGAGATCCCAAAGGATACAGGTAGGGCATTCAGGGGCTTTCGCATGACAGCGGACTCTGCCATACCAGTTCACGGTCATGGAGAATCTATACTGTTTTTCCTCGGGCAAAAGCGCGATGATCTGTTTCTCTATCTTGACGGGATCATCGCTCGTCACGAGTCCGAGTCTCTGAACGACCCGTCCGAAATGGGTATCCACGATGATGGCAGGCAAACCGTAGACGCCACCAAGGATGCAATTGGCGGTCTTGCGTCCGACGCCCGGCAAGGAGGTCAGATCCTCCATCGTACCCGGTACTGAACCGTCGTACCGCTTTACCAACTCCTGGGCGCAAGCGATGATGTTTTTCGATTTCGCGTTGTAATATCCGGTACTTCTGATAATCGTCCTAACATCTTCCAACGAGGCTTGGGCAAGGGCGCGGGCATCAGGATACTTTACGAACAGGTCCTTCGCCACGATATTGACCTGCCGGTCGGTGGTCTGCGCGGAGAGGATGACGGAAATGAGATGCCTGAACGGCTCTTTTGCGTCAAGAAAGGATATCTGCGGTGGAGCCACCGTATCCAATATGTCAGCGATTTCACAGATACGTCGTTCATTATCCATCATGACACCTCCTGCATCGACAGCCTCCAGTGAGCATGAAACTCATCCAAGTGGCACTACCTCTATTATACACAAAAAGCACCTGGCGTGTACCAAGTGCTTCCGGTTGCTCAAAAACAATTTACGCCCAATGCGACTCGAACGCATGGCCTACTGCTTAGAAGGCAGTTGCTCTATCCAGCTGAGCTATGGGCGCGTCTGGGAAAAAAGTCGGGGCGACAGGACTCGAAAACGCACGTCACACCGGCAATTTATAGTGAATTACAGTCAAAAACGGCAGTAATTGCGCGTCGAATACTACACTATAAGGAAATTTTTGGCAAGAGATGGAAATACTTGGAAATGATTTTGATTACAATAATGATTACAAGCAAAAAAATAAGCGGGAAAAACTCCCGCTCCAAAAAAACATTTTATTTTATATTATCCAAGAAAGCCCGGCTTTATATCTCAGCTGTTCCATCGGATCGCCGACCATCCATTCCACCCCACCCGTGAGAGTTAGGCCGCTGAATAATCTGACACCGAGATTCCCACCGACACCATACCGACCATCCTGGTACAGGGCATCAGCTCCGACAATCACCCTGCCCTTGCCCGACGTTTTGGCTTTCAGCTTGCCCTCCAACGTGGCGACCTCGATCGCCTTGTCGTCGTACTTCCGGGCAATGTCGCCAAAATCAGAATCCAATACGGCATAGTCACCGGCAAGAGCGTCATAGTCGCTTTTCAAGGTCGCGTAATCCGCCTGCGATATCTTCAGCAACCCGTCGAGCCTGTCTATTTCGCTCCTGAGCATCGTCAATGTCTCCAGATCTGTCCCGGAGCCTTTCGCCAAGAGATCCAGCGAGATCGTCTGCTCGTCCAACTGAGTCAGCAAGTTGTCCACCAATGAGGTCAGACCGATTATCTCTTGCCTCAGAGCCTGCTGCTGGGTTTCGTCCGGCATCACTACGATGCGCTCGACCGTCGGGGTCGGGATTGGATTTGCCTCTGGAACCTTTACCGGCGCGATAGGCCAGGCCGCCAGCGACTGAACCACCAACAGCGATACCAGCAAGCAACTTATAGTTCGTCTGACAGAACCGTTTGATCTTGTTCCAAATACTCTTGATATTTTGTAACAGTCTCTTCCACACATTCCTCATCTCCTTCTTTAGGATTCACTACCACCGGTATCGGTTCCAGACTGACCAGCCAGCAGAATCTCATCCAGCATACGGACGCAATAGCGACGACCACCGTCGCCAGCAACAACACATTCATGATCCAGATTTTGTTTGTCACACTGGCAGCCAGGAACAAAACCAACGATCCCAACATCAACAAGATTCCAACCCAATACTGCCAGACCAATGTATGTCTGGCATCGAAGAGCCTGTACAAGCAATCCCTGGCAATCAGCACTAGGACGGCTACCATGACGGCCCCGGTCAATACATACAGCAAGATGCCTACCTGCATCCGTAACATCAGCCCGAAGACCGTCACCACGAGCAAGGCAAAGCACGATGCGAACAGATTGATAAACGCAGATCGTTTCAAGGTTCGACCTCCTTCTTTTTTTTTCTGGCTTTCGACAGACCATGATAAAGATCCCATCCCCATGCAGCAGTCGCAGTCAGAGGGATGCCGTCCGGTATCCCGTATTCCATCAACATGTCCACCATGCTCCCGGTTCCGACCCGCAAGAACGTGTAGATCGTGCAGATCATCACCGACAGGCAACACAGTATCACCGGGATTACCCCGTTGGGGATCATGGGGATTCGTTTCAACAACATGCCGACAAGAATCAGCACAACCACCACCCATTGCAGATGATGGCTGACATACGGGAGCAGGTTCAGATTCAAAACCCAGCCCCCTGGAACACCTCAACCCAGTCTTCGGCCAACAAGGAGTCGAACCCAGGATTGAATGCCTTCAACACCCCGTTGGAGTTGATCGCCAGGAACTGCTGGATACCATCCAATGCGACGACCTCCACGACCGCGGAACCTCCCCAGCCCTTCCTGGTCACTTTCTTTCCTTGCTTCAACAAATTGAGTGCCCCTCCGAAATCCATCGTCTGTTCGGCATATTCCGTGAACCGTCCATGGAACTCCGCGCCTGAAACGACATGCAGTAGCCCCGCTTCATCAAGGTACAGAACTGAATTCACCGAGATGATCTTCGCGACTCCATTCTCCGCCAACACGAGTTCCGAACCACCGGCACCATCGTCGGCGACAGTCACACCGCCGAACTCCGTGCATTCCGCAAAATTTGAGCCGTCGAACTCCACCGCCCGGACAGGAACCGGGTTGCTCATATACATCTTCTTCATATACTTTCAGCCTCCTACGCTGTTGGATAACCTTTGACCATTAGGCACAACGTCACCAATGGCACGATGATAGGAACTAGCAACTGAGCCCAGAACTTGATTCCTGGTTTCGCGTTGAGCTTCTGTAAAATCGCGGAAATGGACCCTTTTATATCCTTCAGGTCTGTTTCGACGTCATCAATCCGGTGCGTGTTGCTTTTGCTTCGTTCGTCGGTACGGATCGCCATCGTCCGTATCTCATTGATTTCCCGCCTCAGTTCAGGTTCAGTCATGCCGTCCTCCACGCCTACATAGTAGTCGCCCACAAGGGTTCAGGGGGGTCGGCGTCACAACGCTGTAGAGATAAAAATGTCATGGTATCTGTTTGAAAAGAAACGCCTTGGTTCTCTGTTACCATGGTTGGGGTAATTGGGATTGACATTTTATACAATTTAGGAATGAAGAGAATTTTTGAAATGACAGTTTCAATACTGGCCGCATTTGAGTACCTGGAGAATTCAGAGCTTACAATCTGGAAACTAGTATTCGCATTTGCGATTGCCGTGTTTTTGAACGGTGATGACGCTTCGTAAACACGAGGCGGAAGTGACAGCAAGTCACAGGCGGTCAGAAATGGCCGCCATTTTTGTAAAAACTATAGACTCCATCGGCTAAAGTAGTGCTTCTATCTCGTTTATCCGTACCAAGATATAATCTGTCTTGTGGTGACGTATAAAGATATCCCCATTCTATTCCTCAAGTATGTCAGTTGCATCAGCGAAGAACTCAGAATACTGTTTCACAAATCCGTACAAAACATCCTTCTGTGCGTTGACACTGGTCGGCGCACTCTCTCCAAATATGTCAGCGGGGGGAAACATTCCGGCCCATTCATAAAGGATCGGTGCGACCATGCCATAGACCGTCCCGCCGACTCCTACGGTCATATCATTCGTCGGGCTGTTCTTCATGTATTTCGCCTCCCTTGACGGATAGGCGTGCAAGGTAAAACGCAACATCGGCTCACTCCCTTCGTTGTAGAAGACGATATCATCAATCGACCAGTATGCGTCCATGAAATCCGCATACAGATAGTTCTGAGACCTGTCCAGTGTCTTTCTTATTCCCATCTTGTATCTCCTAGAATCCCTTGTCCGCTACGAACTTGCAGGGATAGATTGTCGGAAGAATCGGATTCCCCCTGTTTGCTACGGTCTGATAGATCGCAAGGCTGGCGGGAAGGACGTTGAACGCCGCATCCTTGGATGTGTCGGTATCCGCCCCTGATCTTTTTTTCACCGTCCAATGGTTGGTCAGTGACTTGATGAATTGACCTTTGACTTCCAAGTCATAATGCTTTGCCGTCCCGATACCCTTGAGGTACAGGTAGCCATTGCCATCACCCTTGTAGTACCCACTCCAATTTGTGAACCGTATCCTCCATATATATGTAGGTTCGTATATGAAGGATGCTCCTGAATCGACAATATCCTGGTTGACCCGAAAATAACCCGTCGAGTTCTTGAATTCACGATATATCGACTGGATCCATTGTGTCCCATTCCAATACTGTATCGAAACCCCATGAGTCGGTGAGCCAAAAAACGCATAGTTCCCTTGAAAAGTGAACGACCATACCCAGCATGCTATATAGAGATAGCTTGTCCCGCCATTCGGGGTGAGGGTGTTGTCACTGGTCCATGACGCAGTGATGTCATCAGAGGACTTCAATTGATCCGCTGTGACTTGTTCGCCCTGGACCGGAATTGGTGACGCCATATTTTCCTCCTGTCAGTTGAATACCGCCCCGTAGATTCTCGCATTCTTGTCGATGTTCACATCCACATTATCGAACGACATCGCCTTCAAAATGTGGAGTTTGTCGGATATCTGCCCGTTGACCGAAAAATCGCATGTTGCGGTTGTATTCGCGACATACGCAGTCTTGTTTACGTCCTCATCGAAGATAAGCCTCTTCCCTGATTGAAAAGATTGTATCTTCACCTGTGAGACAGCCCGTGTTTCATCAACAACCTGTACCTTGGTTATGTATGTTGTATGCGGTGATAAAGACGATTTACTCACCACAAACACCGCATCGCCAAGATAGGCGATGTCAAGAGAATAGCAGCTTGAAGCTGGGCTTATATTCATACTGGAAGACGTACCATCATTGTTCAGCTTCACCAGAAGAGTATAATCATCAGTATGGGCACTCAGAAGCATCCCTTCATACGGAGTCTTGACAACGCCGCTAAATGAGATGTTCTTCGAACTATATTGCATCCGACCATATGATAGTGCATATGTCTTCGCATCCCGTTTCGCTAGATAATCTCCTGCGAAATATATGTCGCCAGTCATGCTTTCAATTATCGTCTTATATCCGAAACCAAACGAGACACCGGAATATTCTACGACAAGGGAAGAGATGGATTTACCGACAAGTATTGAATTGCCATTCCCACATACCCAGAAATATCCATTTTTGTCCTTGTGGATGGCATATAAGGCAAATGTAACAGGGGCTTGATACACTGCACTGAAGACTCTAGTTGCAAGGTCATAGCTACCTACTTTGCCTCCGCTACCACAGCAATAAACCATATCGGAGTCACGAACCATACCGTGTATCCAGAATCCCGTATTTGTAGTTGCAATAGAAAAATTAGTGCCATCAGTGGAAATCAATAATGGATAAGTGGAACCAGTCCATAGGCTTATCAGAACACAATCATCAAAGCCATGGATAGAAATCGCAGTCCATGTAGAGGCGACAGAAGAGGGAATGGAACAGTTCGTCACGTTTCCATTCGTTGATATCTTTTTGACAAAATCTGTTCTTCCACAGTTGATACTACTTTCTTCCAGGGCATATATACAACCAAAAGCAGAAGCCAAAAGAACTCTGTTCCCGGATGAGAACGATGTAAAAACAGTCGGACTTGAGATTGAAGTCCTTGTCGTCAGGTTTGCCCCACTATCCAGATATCCTGACGCCTGTGTTCTGGCTAGACGGCTGAACACATCGCTTTGTCTCATCGTTCTGGTGATCGTGAATGCAGGTATCCCATCCACCAAATCGCCTTCCCTTGATTCCAGTTGTCCAGTGGCGATGTTGCCTCTCCATGTGCCTGAGCCAAAATCAACGTTCCCACTATCGCCATCCAGCATGAATCCTTTCCTGACAGCCACGGCATCGGTATCCTTCCATTGGACGCTCTTGAGTTTTCCTCCGTTCTGTAGATCGAGCGTCCTTGTCTGTAGTCTTGTTATGGACGCATCATTACTCATAATCTTGTCACAGAAAAGTTCTATGGCGGCGATCTTGGAAAAGACACGTTCGCACCCCATCGCTTTCGCCCAAATCTCCACTTCTGAAATTTCGGCTTTTGAAAGTATCTGCATGAACCTGTTGTCTATCAGTTCGTCCGTAGACTGGAGATCAATGAGTTCCGCTGCAACCACCCCGCCAGCAGACAGGGAGAACTTGCCTATCACCGCCCTGTTCAAGAAGCTGGACGGAACCGCTCCGGTGTTGTAGTCCACCCATTGCATCACGGCATCGTTGCCACCGCTACTCTGTGGTTTCAGCTTCTTGAATTCAAGCGAACAGCTTGCCGGATTCGTGGTGTCGACGACGATGAACCCGTCGCCCGCTGTCGAAGGAATGTAGCTAGCGGAATTGATCGTGCAACGGAAGCCACGGTAATAGACGTACCCGATAGAGGCGGTGAGATTACCGGAAGCATCAAATCCCTTGACCTGTATCGTCGTACCCGACACGTTGACCCCGATATAGCCCGGAGTCCCCGCAGGACCTGTCGCACCTTGCTGTCCCGTCCTGAGCAGTTCAGCGACGGAAGGGCACGCCCCTTCACAGACGTCTATCCGGGGTTGGAAGAACCATGTCTCGTCTTCATGTTCGGTCGCATTATAGAATTGGTAGCCCCTGATGAGGGCCTTGGCGTTCGTGGACTGCCATTTGAAATCACCCAAGGACGAGACCTTCCTTCCGGTAGCAAGGTCGTAGACGCCGGATTCGGCTATTGCGACAGTACCATCATAGGATGATGGATGGATATGGGCTACCAGCAGATACCATTTTCCATCGACGGGCAGATCGCCGCCGCCAAGGAAATAGGCGTTGGCATCGGCAGTCCCGGCCAGATTCAAGACACCGATCCTGTAGCCAGCGGCATTATATCCGTAGCATCCGAAATAATGGGAATTGCGTGCCGCCGAAGTCTGTTTCATGAACATGGAGAAACGATACCTCTTGGTCGGGTCGGTCGGTACTGACGGAGAATTGAAACCCCCTTCACCATCGCTTGCGGCGTCCTTGTTGATGGCCTTCCATATCATCGACAGACCGCCGAACGGATCCGTGTCGATTTCCCGCAGATTCTCAATGGCGTCACCGTTGCCGCTCCAACCGCCATCGCTGCCTATCCCTGCGGTCCAGGGATAGAACCTCAGAAGGTTCGTGTCGCCCGCCTTGATAGCCACCTTCGTCGGATAACCCGCCCATGTCGTCGGGGCGGTGGCGGAAGCCGTAACGGCGATGCCCATCCACTCGTGGCTTTCATTCGGGGTTGATGTGAAGCCGTCCCCGGCTTCATTGTAGGCATAGCGGATATGTGTATATGAACTGGTCCCTGCCGCTCCCGTATCTCCCTTCCCTCCTGTCATGCAGATGGGGGTCTGCCAAGAGCCGTATGAACCGTCGGCATTGGCAAGCCGCTCTCGCATCCAGATATACTTTCCCGCCTGAAAAGCAGGCACGGTAGCACTCCACCCTGTGGTCGGGGCGGTAGTGCCGGATGTATGGATAGCGTATTGGCGGTCGTAAGTAGCACCGTCATAGACTGTCTTTATCGTTACTCCACAAGAGGTGATTATCATGGCTCAACCCTTCCTGTCGTCAATGTCGCACTTGAATTTCTCTATGATGTTGACATCATCGCCAGTCACTGTGATGCGTTTTCCCGTGGCATAATTGGGTATGATCGTGCCGTCGTGGGAAACCTTGTACCATTTGTAGTCGAACAGATACGCGGATGCGGCTTTCCCTTCCACATAAGGGTCTATCTCCCCGTTCGCCTGAAACACCCTTGCGGTGATCGTGCTTTCCCCCACCCCGTTCTTGAAGGTGTCGGCGGTCGCGTCAGCCTCGGAGGTGTAAGGGTCATTGAGGTCCACGATCGAGATGCCTTCGGTCCAATACTCGTTCTGATATGTATCGCTGTTCGGGTCGATATCCTTGATCTTACACTTGAAGGTCGCCAGACTCGTGACCATCGCCTGGGTCACCGTAAGCGTGTTCGTGTTGTATCCTGTGTTGGAGGATGTCAGAGGAACATAGCCGGAAGAGGATTCCTTGTGCCAGAGGTATTCGATAAGCGTTGAGTCCCTGGTCGTACCACGCATCAGTTCTGCGATGATCCTCAAGGTGTCGGGGGCATGGTTCACGAATGAATTGCCGCTCTCGGGATACGCCCGGGCCAACACCAACGCAGTACCGTTCGTCACTCTTCCGAACGGCAGGATGTCTTCAAACGTCAGGTCCATCTGGAGGGTGGAGTCATAATAGACTCCGCTGAACTTGTATTCGACGGTATCAATACTCCCCACCATGATGTTCCGTGCCACGACCAACGCCTTTGTAGCGGTATTGGGTACGGTCTCGCCATTCGCAGCGGAAACGTCGGCCCAGGCGTCCGAGCCGATACGCCGTTGCCATTTGTAGGATTTCAGCCCGGAGGGAACCAGATTCACGGTAGTGCCTGCCACAACTACATTCGGAGTGATCGTCAGGGGTGAGTCAGCGGTCCATGCTGGGCTGATGACCTGGTTCGTCGGGTCCCATACGTGTGTACGGGGCTTGTTCCCGTCAAGCTTCACCGTAAGCCGGACGCCGTCATTGAAATCCTTGATCGTCACGGAACATGATGTAATGATTGCCATGTCAATTCTCCTTCGGCAGATATGCCGTATTGAACGTATAGTAGAAGTCCGCCTTGTCCACGTAGTCGGAGGACGTAAGCTCCAGCAGTTTCTTGTGGCGGCCTTTTCCTGTCGCAAGCCATCTTGCGTCACTGTCAGGATCGGACGACCTGCGGAACCATTCGAATGCCAATGGGTCGAGGCTGTCCGTGACATCCTCAGTCCCCCACAGGACCTGGGCCACCAGGTCGGTATCGCACTTGCCCGGTCTGAACAGGAGCCCGTTCGTATCAAGGATGTTCAGCGACAGGGCATCGGTACCCTTCACCATTCTTTGCACTGAGACGAAATTAAACGCATACCAGTACATCGTCTCGCTATAGTAATGCTTGAAACGGCAGCAAAAATTGGCCGTGCCACTTATGAGATCATCGTCGGTTATTGTGATTGCCTTTCCCGTCCTTGTCGGCCAGGAGTCATCCCCTTGCCGAGTCCAGACGAAATCGTCAGACAGCATCTCCGCTGTCGAATCCGTACCGTCTTTCAGCAATGTCACCGAAATGATCGCCGGGGATCCATCCGCGGGAAGTGCCAGTCCAGAAGAACATGTGAGATGGAGTTCACATTTTGTTCGATCATCCAAGCCGTTCAAAAGACCTGTCTGATATTGATGGATTTCCTCTTCCAGCAGGGAAGTCGCTTCATAGTACGCAACGAACAAGCCCAGCAGGTCTATTCCGCTGATATCACTGGGCGTCGCAAGGTCCTCCAGTAGAATCGACAACTGTGTGTTGAGAGCAGTGAAAGCCTCTCGATACTGGGTGAATACAATCTGCCCGGTGATACCGCACGATTCGGCCTGAGAAACGTAGACTGAATTGCTTGATACGATACTCTTCCATTCTCGGTATAGTTCTTGCTTTTCAGATGGCATCAGAACCCCATCGCTGGTGATATCCCCCATCTGGCCCTTCAGCTTGTCGTAGTCCCGTTTTATCAGCTTGGCATCCACGACACGCTTAATCTCGGAAACCCTCTTGCTTGAGGCGGCGGCACCAAGTTCAGTGAGGCTTTCTACTACGAGGTCTTTTCCTGCCGCATTGATCTCGTTGCTCATCTGTCCAACCTCCTCCACCAAGAACCTCCAAAGAGGTAATATAGGTTCTGTTCCTTTACCGCCCTGATTGCCCGAGACGGTCCCACGGTAGGAACGCCAAGCACCTTGCCCGATTCTTCAATCACATCCCACATGTCGCCGCTTAGTTTCTTCAGGTCCTCTTCGTCGCCCAACAAGTCATAGACTATCCCCCCAAAAGATTCCGAAAGCTGAAGCAGATCGCCGCCGCCGAATCCCATGCCGTCGGATATATCCCCACCGACAAGAGGGATGGTATCCGCTATCAAGGTCTTGGCTATCGCCCTGCGCACCCGTTTCCAATATTCATCATCGTCATCATCCTTTCTGCGTAACAACGTGCCAGAGACGGCGATGATGAACACAGAGCTCAGCAGGATACTTGCGATGGAACCTATCGCTTTTCCATACATGCGCTTCTTCCAGTAGAACGGTACGTCGCCGAACATCATGTTCCAGTGTTGGAACGCATCGTTGTTGAACTGGGCGACCATACGGAGCAAAGGATTCGAACTCTGCTGCATCAGGGACAGGTCCATCATATTGGAACTGCTCTGTGTCTCGGAAATAAACTGCGAGGCTCTGAAAGCGGCCTCCTGTTCGTTTCCGTGCTTGTCCATCTCAGTCAGGAACTTCGCCGCCCACAAACGGTTGACGACGAACCCGTCCATCGCCTCTATGCCTTTCAGTCCCCAGTCATTGATCTTGTGCAACGCGCGTCCCGCGGCGGTATGGGAATCGACGTTCCGATACCGGGCGATCTCGATATTGAACGTCCGGTTCAGGATGTCCGGGGCTAGCTCCCGCATCCGTTCCATCGCATACTTGAAGTCATGCGTCTGACCCCAGAAAGGAGATATTGACTGGAGGAAACGTATCGCGTCCAAGTCTCCACGCACGACGGCGGAGAACGAGGCGAGCTGTTTGATTGGAGTCGCGAGATTCAGCGAAAGGACGGATGCTGATGCGTTTGAAAGCAATTTGTTCAGAATCCGTTCGTACCACATAAGCTTGTCCTGTCCGGCGATGATGTTGTTTACGAAAGACTGCAATGTTCCAAGCGTCGTCTCCCCATAGTTGACTGATATCATATGGCCTACACCGTTCGGACCGAGAAGCCTGTTCGCACGTTTTCCCCATTCCGTCAAGGCGATCGCATGCTCCTGCCTCCCCACCTCCCTCATCCAGATTCCTGTCACACTCAAATCCAAGGGATAGACCGCGCCTGTGCGGGATTTCATCATGCCTGTATCAGTCTTGCGTTTCGCCACCGTCTTCGCCCCTTGGAAAGAATCGGCTGTACCCTCCACTTCCTTTCCTCTGGCGACGAACGTGAAATAACTGTCTTCACGCTGCATGTTGTGGTTGTTGACCCGGTAGTCCACGGCACTGAGGCGGTTGAAGTTGTCGTCGCCTCCTAGTTCAGCAAGCATCCAATGGGCCCATGCGCGAGATTGGCTGTCAAGCTTTGATACCATATTTTCATATTCGGTCCAGGGGATGCTGTTGCCTGCCGGTGAGAACAACTTGCTTGCGCCCCCATCGTTCTGGGCAAAGACATAGACGCCCATGACTTGGTCAACTGTCAGAGTCTCTTCATTGCCGGAAATCGTCTTGAAAGTATACAAGGGGGTGTTCAGTTTTTTCGCCGTAATCCCCAATTCCTTCATGACCGCCTTGCCATTTTCCAGCCGTCGGTTCTTGTTCTTGTACTCTTCGTTGAAAGCCGCATGGAGGTCACGTACAAAGAACTGATACATCGCCCCTTCATCGTAACCGTCCAGGTAGCGAGCGAGCCTCTGTATATGCATCCAGCTGCCAGTGAATCCGTGGAGGGCCTTCTTGGACGCACCTTCTTCCCCTCCTTGATATTTCTGTATCGTTGTATTCACGTCATGCAGGATGCTTTTTGTGAAACGCTCCATGTCCTCGATGTCCGGGGCACGGCCATACTGTTCCTTGAAATAGGAAACCATCTTGCCCTGGGTCCAGGCTTGTTCGGCAAGCTTGCGTTCCTGCAACATCGCACGGGAGTCCGAGGCCATGAGCTTGACCGACTCATAGAGGTTTTCAAGTTCACCGATGGTCCAGTCGTTGATCGGCCGATTGATGAACATCCAGCCATTGTCACCCATGTACCGTGAAAGATTTTCAGAGAGATGTTCAGGCATGCTGTGCGACCAGCGGAGAACATCCTCACGAGAACGGTTCTTGTCGAAAAGACTGGGAATGAAGGCGAAGTCATCCTCGAAGCTGGCGTCCATTGTGTTCGGGTTGAACTTCGCCCGTCTGAGGATTTTCTTCAACAGGACGTTACGCGCCTGGCTGAGCCTCCTCGCCTCGACAAGCCGCTTGTATGCCTGCACCGATTTCCGTGCCTTCGACAATTCATCCCTCGCTTCCGTAAGCTGGTTCCGCAGGTCGTTGACCCTGCGACGCCTGTCCGCCAGGGCGTTCGCCAAGTCATGGCGTTCCTTTTTCAAATCCCTTATTTCCTCGGACTTCCCTGCGTTCTCATCCAGTACGGCGACAAGGGTATCCTTGGTGGATGAGTACAGGGCTTCCAGCCCATTTGCTTCCTTCTTATAGTCCTTGTACAAAGCCCGGTATTTTTCCTTCGCGCGTTTTTCCCTGTCCTCCGCGACAGACAGGGACTTCACGTCCTTTTTCAGTTCCCTGACTTCCGCCTCAGCGGATTCCAGACGGCGCATGATGCTTTCTCCGGTCAGGCTCTTCTGGGAACTCGTGAGCCTCGGTTCCTCCTGTTCCTCGGCGACGACCTTGGCGTCTTCCTTGTCGGCGGCGACCTCGTTCAGACGGTCGATCTGTAGGAGCTCGTCTTCCATCGTCTCTCCCAATGCGTCATAGTAGGAATCACGGGATGCTTCACCCCTGGCGGCAAGCCCCCGGAATTCCAGTATCCGGTCTTCGGCCTGTAACACCGTTTGTAATGCTTTCCGGTAGGCACGGGGGTTCTCTTCAATGAGCGTCCTGGCTTCCGCAATCTGAGCGTCGGTGCTGTCCTTCGTAATGGAAAGCACTTTCCTGCTCACGCCTTTGAACGCACCGAACTTGTGCGTGATGAACTGCTTCCCCTTCGCGTTGAAGGCGATGTCGGAATATCCTTTCAGTCTTTCGGCCAATCCGATGAGCGACCTGTCGGAAGACGTCCATTGGCGCAGGAACTGTTTGTCGGAGATTTCCGGGGTTGTGATCCTGGAATAATTCCAGATACGCTCAGCCCAATCGTCATTTTCTTCCTGCCATGTATATTCCGCCGTATCATATTCTTTGTCTTCCTGAAGCTGTTCCAGGAATTCATCAAGGTCCTGATATTTTCGAGCCGCTTCCAGAATCCACGGGTTTTCCCTCAGATGCTCCCTGAACCTGATCTCATCGTCCGCCCATCCCTCTCCGGCGTATTCAGACAGGATTCCGTCGCCGACGTAGAAATAGTTCTCCACGGCTTCCTTCACATCTCGTTTTCGTGCGTCAAGGTATTCCTGGCGTTTGGTGTCGGAAAGCTGGAACAAGGGTGTGCTGTTTACAGTCCCATCGTCTGATGCTATATTATGGGTGTAGGAGTTTTCTATGGCAGTCAAATACTTTGATATCTGCGATATCCCCATGAGAACCGATGAGGGAGGGGTGTTTCTGGAAGCAGTACTCGTCCCTTCGGAAGACGGAAAGTCCGTGGTCGAAAGGAAGCCGACCGAAAGGGAGCGCGGCATGTACGGACGCAACATGCTGGACAGCTCGTTGCTCTCCCGCAAGGTCGCCGAAGCCTTGGCACTCAATCCCGGTCTGTCGTATACGAATCCTTTCGAAGAATAGACCTCCACGCTCCAAGCCTTGAGGGAGTCGTGCAACCTTTCTATTGAGGTACATACTTCCGAACCAAAAATTGCCGTATATTTTTCTCTGTTTTCATAAAATTCAGTAAGCTTTCTCGCTTCATTGTAGATTTTATGCCCGCCCGCTTTCTTGGCATTGAACACGGAATCCTCCAGAAGCTGAAGCTCGCCTACAAATCCGTTGGACATGCGTATGTTCAGGATAAAATCCCGGTACCCGAAGTCGGTCGCTTTCCTTTTCTGCCTGACAATGATATCAGAATGACTCCTGAGAAGGCTGTCAAAGGCCGCCTCGGTCTCTTCAAACGTTCTGAAGGTCATTGTCGCACCGTTGATATCCAGCAATCGAGCCCAATCCCCTCCATAGTCCTGTTCGACTTTCGTCCGCGCCCTGTCCGCTCCTTTGAGTGACTTCCTGAACCGGACGCTGTCGGCGTCTAATCCAACCGCTGATGCGATATCAAGGACAGTATTCTCAAATTCCGCTTGGGACTCATAGGCAAGGTCATAGACATATCGCCCCCCATCAGTACCATCCGGCACGTCCATACGTAGTGTAGCGGTCTGGAACAGGATGTGGTCCGTGATCGCTGCGTCTTCTGCGTTGAACAGCACATAGTTGCGGGTTTTGCCGTCCGCCTTTCCCTGGGGGCCGGAGATGGTCCCCGCCGGATAGTCGACGCCCTTGACGCCCATGCTGTACAGAAAATCGCTCACCTTCCGATCATCGCCCAGTTGGGAGAGCAGGAATCTGTAAAGCTCCTCCCCTGAATTACGGTGGTAGGCCAGCAACTCGTCATGGTCGTATTCATCCAGTTCCAGCCGTTTGCTGATCCGTTCTGCAAGACGCGATGAAACTTTCTTGTCCCATTTCAGGAATCCTTCATCCGGGATGTCCACGACATACAGGTTGCGACCTTCGGCCGCCAGGCTCTCCACTTCACGCAGATAGCCTTTCGCCTCCTCCAGCCTCTGGACGCTATTCTCATAAGCGAGCCTCAAGCGTTTCTCTACATCTACGAGTTTAGACTGTTCTATTTCCTCCAGCGATCTGCCGGGATAAAGCTTGGCCCAGAAAGGTTGAGGCTGGCCCTCTCCCGTCCTGATCCGATCGAACGTCACCCTGATTTCATCCCGTCGCCTCTGTATCTCGGCAGGGTCCTCCATGAGGGCCTTCGCTTCGCGGACCTCGTTTTCCCTTCCCCTCACAAGGTCACGGTAGTATCCAATGTCCGCTTGCTTGTTCTCCGGGAAGCGTCCCAGCAGCTCGGCATAGTTTCTCGCCACCTCTTCCGAGCCGGAGAAATAGAGCCCGTGTCCGAACAGAGAATTGCCTTCGCCGGTGCCGATGTAGTTCAGGTCGAACCTGTCGAAAAAACGGCCCGACCCATGATACGCCTTCTGGAACAGGATGTTTGGGTTCCCACCGTCGAACGTCCCACGGTTGCCCGTGGCCGACTTGATCTGGTTGGATTTGAACGCTACATAGTCATTGGTAGGAACACTCAAATCACCAAAGCCGACGCCGTCGCTTATGTTGTTGAATATGACCCCGTCATATCCTTCCTTTTCTGCATATCTGGCCCAATCGTAAGTATCCTTCTCCATCGCGCCAAATTTTACGCTGCTGTAATTCTGCCCATTCGCTTCTATAGTCAATGGATTGCGCAAATTCAGATAGCAGGAATACATTTCAGAGCCATATCCCCCCGCGTTGTCCATGTCGCTGTTGAAGAAGAAACCCGAATTTGCACGTCCCTCATTCTTTCGACGGAACACGGAGAACCTGGAATACTCCGTGTCATAGCCCTTCCATTTGGGATTCCATGTGCTCACCTCATCACGATTGGTCGTCCCATGATAGACCACCATCGGCTCGCCGTTCGCATCGACGACTTTGGAAGATTCGAACTTGCCTTCTGCCAGAAGTTTTGATATTATAAGCCTAGAAGCTCCAGTTTTGGTATTACGGTTTGGATGGTTCTCATCCATGTAATTTCGTACTTGGTTACCGAACTGGAGTTTTTCTTTTACCTCCACTTCATGCAGGTAGAAATTGTTGGACTTGTCCCTCTTGTTGATTACCACTTCACAGATATACTGTTCTTCCCGTATAGAGATAGGAGCCGCTATCGTTATCGAAGTATATCCCCTGCCTTTGTAGTTTTCCGCTTGATTGAACTCCCGGCCATATTGGATGACATCAGGGACCGCAGCAAACGCGGCAGCCTTGATCCTTCCGATGCCATGCGCTACAGAAGACTGAACATCATGACGGGTCATCGTCACTTCTCCCAGGCCATCCCTGGTTACTCGGTTTCCCATCTGTCCATAGAAAGCCGATACACTGTCTACCAGGTTTTCCTTGAACTCTTCGCCTGTCAGAGCAACAAGGGGATCGGCACTCATCAGCCAATTGAAATTCGCATTCTTTTCCCAGTCCCCGAACCACTTCTTGAACGCAGGAGTCCTTACCTGCACCCACTGCTCATACGCAAGGTTCGAGGGCTTGCCGTTGGGTGCGAGGTGGTTGCCGTCAGCGTCGAAGTTATCGGGATTGGCTCGGAGATCGGATTCGGCATCCACGTATTCCTGGCGAACCTTGGACATGACGGAATCTTCAGTCTGGAACAAGGCGTTCTCTACATTGCGTTCCTGAGAGATACCGGCATTGAGCAGATCATCGAACGCTTTGCGGGTTTCCGGCGTGAGCTGATCCTTGAATGCGTTGTAGACGTTCTTCAGGAATTCCTTCATCCGGGCGAACAGCCCCTGCATCTCGGTGTTCGGAGCGACTCCGGTCTGGAGATATGACACAAAGTCCTCGGCGAACCGTTCCTCGTTTTTTTCTGCGACGGCCTTTGCTTCTTCTTCGGTATTGAAAACCTGGTCCCCCAGATAGAACTTGCCGTCACGAGCCTTGATGTCGCTCTGCCACATACCGCCCATTGGGTTTTTATAAGCCTCCGCGAAGGACCGCAACTGCTCATCGGTAGCCAAGGCACGGAGGATGTGTCCAGTCTCATGGACTATCGTAGATGGGTTCGCATTCTTTGTGAGATGGATCGTATAGACGGTGTTTCCGTCGGAATCCTTTACGGATCTCCAGCCGTTGACATTTTCAGGCGAAAGGTCTTTCCCTGATTTCTCAATAGCCTGATTCACCTCATTTTCGGTCGCGAACTGTAAGCGAATCTTGCGGTCGATCAATTCATCGGTGGAAATCCCTGTGGCACGGGACAGTATCAGCATGGATTCAACACCGGGACGCAGGTTTTTGCGGGAGACTTTACGTCCGACGCTCTTGCGCAACCAGTCCTCGATCATCTTCCGCTCATGGGTTGATACATACTGGTCGGCCGTCATCGTCGCGCCTGAGTATGGAACATAGGTTTCAGTGAAATAACTGTCGTCAGCGGCTACGGTATCCAGATTCCTTGTCTCAGCGGTCTTGGAATCAATGAACTGTATCTTCCTGAACGCACCATCTGAATCCTGAAATGTAAGGACATACCCGTCGTCCTGCCGGGAGATGTCAAACGCCCCTTTGCCGAACGTGGACGCCGCGTTGTTCATCTCATCGGTATCGGAGAACACTACTGTATCATCTCCGGCCACCTCCGCTCCTGTGGACAAGGCGATGCTATGGACGATCGACAGATCACCGCCTTCGACTACGTCCAGCTTTACGACCTTCCCCTGTATCGCGCTCACGCCCTGAGCTTGCAGGTTCGCGACGGTCTGACGCTGTGCTGCGTCCGGTATGCGAAGTTCCCCTGTAAGGGGATGCACCACGACCTCTATCGGGTCGAGCTTTTCAGAAGCCTTGCCATCAGTCCTCTGAGAGGATGAAAAGTCCGGCTTGGTCCCTTGTGTATTCACATATCGCGCGTCGATAGTCTGTCCGTCTTTCTTGAAGTGCTTATTGGCGTCCGATTTCATGGACGAAGTGGCAAGCATGGGCTGGGCGAGGTCAACACCAAGACCAAATACGCCCATCACCCCCATAGGGAAAAGGGAATCTTTGAATTCCCTTCCCGCATCTATGAGTACTTTCCCGATTTCTTCCGTACCAATTTCGAAGGCAGTCCCCGCCAGACGATTGGAGAGAATTTTTGCGGCTTCGGTAAACAGTCCAGTTGAAAGTTGTTGGACTCCTTCTTCACCACTCTCACCCAATGCACTTTTCGACCATTTGTTGAATCCCTCTTTCGCAAGATTGGCATAACTAACACGGGTCAATTCAAACGGAGTAATTTGCGCGCCTCTAAAAAGCCTATCCAAAAAGGGGAAGTTGATCATGTATTCCAATGCGGTTTCTGTAAATGCCGATGCAGTTGCCATGAAAGATCGGATATCATCAGGGATCGGATTGCCCTCAGAATCAACTTCGTTCATCATGTCCAGACTCGTCGCACCCCGAATAGTCTCAAACAGGTTGTGCGATGCGTTCCAAGCGGAACCCAATACGGAACCGACACCGGCACCGCCGACAGTACCGGCGGCACGGAGCGCGACACCCGCTGATGAGACAGACTGGGCAAGCATGGGCATCGAACCGACGGCGGCGGGAGCCAGCAGGCCACCTATCGCGGCACCCCCCAATGCATACATAAGTCCTTCCATGCCCTGCGCAAATACCGGAGCGGACCGTACCATGTTCCTTGAGAACCAGTTGCGGTCGGTGAAATCCCGTTGAGCAGCCTCTTTCATGAGCATGTCGTCGATCTGCGTCCGCAGCTGGTCCCTGGCCGGGGAATCCGACATGGCGTCATACCGGTTCTGCATCCGGGATATATCCTTCTGACGGTTCCATGAAGTGAAGCTGTTGGAGAATGCAGTCAGAAAGGATTTGTCGTCCAGATTGTTTCCAGTGACGGCCTGCATATAGAAATTCCGGTTTTTTTCCACTTCCGGCAGGCTCTTGCCGAATATACCTGAGAGCAAGGTATCGACCTGTAGCCGCGTTATCATGTCCAGCGACCGTTCCTCTGGATATGAAGCGAGGATTCCCATCAGGCCATCCGCGGAAGCCTTGATCGAGTCCTGCAAGGCGTCGCTCCGTCCTAGACGGACGACATCGTTTCTGCGGAGATAGGAACCGAAATCAGGGGCTTCCCAGTCCGAAGCTGTTTTTTGTAGCTGTTCGAACGTCTTCATCTGTTTTTTCTCCCGTCGAGTTCGGTGTAGATCAAGT
The DNA here is from genome assembly GCA_964407735.1 of uncultured Sphaerochaeta sp. Lineage (GTDB taxonomy): Bacteria > Spirochaetota > Spirochaetia > Sphaerochaetales > Sphaerochaetaceae > Spiro-02. The sequence continues at coordinate 40,126 of CAYOWS010000014.1, forward strand.
CCAGGGTGTTCAGGCTATCAATCTCTTTGTGCTTACGAATGTTCATCGCCCTGTTACCGCCATGAGTGGAGTTGAATCGTTTTTCATCAAACTGGAACATGGAGATTTGTCGTGGCATACCGGTGAAGTCGGAAGAAGTCAATATCGGCATGGCATAGTTTCCATTTTCCATATCGCGGGATATTTCCCTAGCCACGTCATCGGAAACAGAATTGATGAACCATGAGGTATATCCGACACCCCCTTCATCACCGCTATTGTCATAAACATACAGTTTGTCATCGACGAGGACTCCAAATCCCATCGGTGTCCGTACCTGCACGGAATTCTTGAAGCCAAATGTCGAGGATGCCGTTTCGGTGATGGAATCCTGCATCTTCCAGACAAAAGCCGTAGAGGCGACCACTGTTTTCTGCGCTTCATTCAAGTCCTTGTATTCTTGTCCATAGCGTTGATTCGCCAGCATATCCATAGGATTTCCAGTGACGCTTTTCGCCATATCGGTCCTGACCAGAAAGTTGAACAACGAGTCATCCACATAATCATCAAGGTGTCCGCTGTTCCACAGCTTCAGGGCTTCGGGTGTCGCTTCAAATGATGCTTTATCCGAAAACCAAGGAAAAAACTTTTCAATGGATTCCGATTTTACTAAGCCAAATGTCAATGATGAAACTTGATTCCCTACAATTTCGGGGACAGAAGGTGCAAGTTGTTTTTTGAACAGGTCCTCCACGTCTTCGGCGACCTTGCCGGAAGCGACTTCCGCCACGGTACGTTCCAAGACCGCATTCGCTTCATCCTCTGTCATGCCGGGGGTAACGGTCCGGGTGACGATCTTCGACACTTCCGCGGAGACGGAATCCTGACTTTCTTTCTTTACACCGAACGCCTTTACTTTATCGTCTACGGTTTTCAACGTTGTGGTGATAATGTTTCCCGATGTTATATGGGATGGACGAGTATACCAACCGGCCTTTTTCGCATCCTCACCAAATATCAATCCATCCGCAACCATTTCGTTGACGGTCTTGTACCATTCAGTGTCTGTTATCAGAGGATTGTAATAGTTGGCTTCAAGAAATTCCTTCGCAAAACGAGTCGATCGAGGCTCAAAAGCACCTCCAGTCTCAAGGCCCTTGATATAGGTATCAAGAGCCTTCTGCCCTTTCTCAGTTCGCATAGGGAATTCCTGTACATCTTCTTTCGTGATAGTCCCGTTTTTATCCAATTCGGTTTCAACATACCGCTGAATCATAGCCATGTTGTCTTCATCAGCGAATGTATCTGCTAATTTATTGAGTGTATCAACTTCAGCCTGTCCGTATTTAGAATCAAGCCCTTCTGTAAGAACAGCTACATCAGCACGGGTAAGTTTACCGTTCTCACTAATGATTTTGTTCGCTTGTTCCTCGATCTTTGCAGTCTGATCAATTACAGCTGCTTTACGCTCATTTTCTTTTGTCCGATACCATGAGATCGCTTCCGATTTTACAGCCTCCTGCTCATAGGGCATGAGGTTGAAATCAGAAAGTACAACGAATGCTGACTCAAAATTCCATTCGGGATCAGGGCCGTGTTCCTTGTATTGATTCTGAACCGCCTGCAACGCTTTGGGAGCTTCGAGAGTACGTTCAAAATCTTCGGGACTTTGAATCCCATATCCAGACGGTACGGAGGCAAGACCTACGGTATCATAGTAATACCGGTACTGACTTGTCGCATCTTCTTTTGAGATTGATGAATCTGAGCCCAGGACATTAGCCCATTGGTCAGCATCGACCTTCACTTGAGTCCATTGTCCGTGATCTTTGAGAAAACTTACTTTTGTCGTCAATTCCTCATCCAATCCAGGAAGCATGTTGTTGATCAATTCATCCCGAGCTTTTTTATTTAGTCCTGTATCTGCCTGTATTTCCGCACGAATACCATCAATAAACTGCTGCCGGGTATCGTCATAAGTTTCAAAATCATTGGAAAGTTCCAAACGCTTGAGAAAATCCGCTGTTTGGAGTTGAATGCTGTATTTCTTTTTCGTAATTTGGCTATTGGCATTCACATCATAGCTCTGTTTGATTGATTTCCCGAGCTCGAGTTCCGCACTGCTGAGTCTTTCCATTGACCGGGAGATATCCCCCAGCATGGATGCACCGAAACTCTGAATTCCCATACACTACCCCTTTAGATAAACATTTTCGCGATATCGGTTCCGAACGACGCGACGGAACCGAACATGTCGGCATGATTCGCCAAGGTCTTGAGAGTCTTCCCTGTGGTATTCATATAGTTGATGTCCGAGTCTATGTACCCCGATTGCCGCTTGAACGTCTCATCGACCTGCTGTTTCTTCAAGGCAAGTTCTCCGAGCTGCCTTTGCAACTCATTGCTGTTCATGGCGATCTGCCGCTGATATGCGTCAGCCTGTTGTGTCGCCGAGGTATAGGCCTGTTTCGCACCCTGGAAGGTTGCGTAACGGGACAAGGACAGCTGTGCCTTCGCCTGCCTGATGGAATCCGAGGAATCCCGATTGACCTGATCCACGGAATCCATAAGCGTGCCGTCATCACGGAAACCGCTGGACGCGGCCTGCTGGACGGCTACGCCCTCTGCTTTTGAAGCATCGACGACGAGCGTGGCAAGCTGCATCTGCTCGACGCCCTGCTGCATCTCCTGTCCCTTCGCAGTCACGCCAAGCGAAGTGTCCCTGTTCCCGACCGTCTGTTTTCCAAGCAGGTCGAGTTCCGCGTTCTGCTCGGAAGTCCTGTCCTTCGCCGTGGACACCGCAAGGCCATAGGATTCCTGAAACTGCTTGTTCTGTTCATTCAGCTGGTCTTTCTGCCGGTCGAGGTCCTGCATCTGGCTCTTGTATTCAGCGTCGCGCTGTTGCCAACGAGAAACAATACCTAAGATTAATCCAAGCATTACGTTCCCACCTCCAGCTTTGTCACCATCGACAGGACGGTGAGAGGATCTTCACCGACGGACTTCACGCACATGCGGAAATCCACATCCCAGTTGGAGAACGTGCCGATACGGCAATACGCCTCGGATTCATCCTTCAGATAGCATTCCTCCTTCCCAAGAGGCCCCGCCATGAAACGACCGCTGTCAAGGACCGTCACCCCGACTTCCCACGCCCTCTTGTGTTTGCCGACCGTGTTCTCCCAGTCGTAGGGATTGGACACCATCACGGATTCGAACGGAATCATCGCTGGCTGGTCGTGCTGGTCCGCGAACACATCGCTGTCGAAGTCGAACCTTTCCAGGAACTTCTCACCCTGTCGGTCGATGAGGATGTAAACGTCCTGCCCTGTTTCGGTGTCCAGGACACAGCAGGACAGTACTTTGCCAGAGAACGTCCACCTCGCCCATGCGGACATACCGTACAGCCGGTCATATGAAAGGACAGCCATGTTGCCGTCTTTCAATACACAGTACAGCCGTGGTTCCGGCACCCGTTGCCATGCCATGCAGACCACTTCGGAACCGAGGATATGATCGGCTGAGTAACAAAGGTCGGAACAGGCATAGCCGTCTCCATTGTACTGATAGGAACGCAACCGCTTTCCTCCGCTCTGGATGAAGAACAGGTCGCTATGGACGGGAAGGGCCTGCATGGGAGCCGAACCATAGGCCGTGACCGGCACGATGTTCTTGTTCTGAGGGTTTATGTCGCCGGGCATCACCCATTCGCCAGAAGCGGTCCCCACGACAAGGTTCGTCTGTGCGCTGAGCCATTCAATGCGGTCGTTTCGGTTGAGTCCCACGCCAAGGACCATCGCGCTGTCAGCGCGCGAGACCTCCTTCTCGATGATGACGGTCTGTGTCTCAGGGCTTTCGCTCCCCGCCTCGATCGCCTTGATGTAGGCTTCAGCGGAAGCGACTTCATCTACCACCTGTACGATGTCGTAGGTCTCGAAGTTCTGCTGCTCGAATGGACGGGATGCCCATAGCCTGAAAGGATGGTCATAGGACGAGGCGAACCACAGCCGGTTGGAGCAATAGGACACGCACCCCGGCGCATCCGTCCCCTGCAACATTCCCCTGTACTTCTCGTCGGTGGTCGGCACGAACGTCCCGAATGTCCACCCGCCGCCGCTATACGACAGGACTTTGGGGGTATGGTCCCTGTGTGCAAGATACAGGGATTGATAGTCCTGGGCGAACTGTATCTCGTTCAGGACACGTACCGGATAATCGGTCTCAAGCGTATCGGTGGACACTCCTTCGATCACCAGGCTCTGAAGCTCGTCACCCCGCCAGATACGTAGCGTCCTGTTTCCCAGCTCGACCATGAATGACTGCTCGGTACTGAGGACGAACGGTATCAGCCTGAGTCCGACCGATTCACCGGACAGCACCGTACCCGGACGACGGGAGAACCCGCCCTGGATCATCGGCAGAAAGTTCACGAGCACGGATACGCCTGTATGATAGAGGCCGAGATCAACCCGGCCCCGCATCTTGCGTGAGACTTCGCCTGTCGTGAAGTTGTTCACCAGTACATCGCTCATGTCAGTCCTCGTATCTGTTGTTCTTCGCCTCGTCGGATATCAACCCTTGGGCGACCCATGTGTAGCGTCTGAGAATCTCATCCGAAACCTGCGAACCCGGCGCGATGGACGGAGCGAGCAGATAGGCCAAGGCATAGGAGACCAGCGTCCAGAAGTCATCGGGGACGCCATCCTCGGATACGGCCTTCATAATTCCGTAGACTTCCGGGTCCTTCATGTCTGTGCAATAGCGTGGACCGATCACCCGATGCTTGATACCCGGTTCGGTATCCACGATCTTGAAAACCCCGGAAGGGATCAGGTATCCGTGGGAATATCCACCGCACCCGACCCCTTCGGAGTCATCGGTATAATCCATGTCGAGCTTGACGGTAAGGAACGTCCAGTTGTGTTCGCGTTGGGCCATCCTGATCGCATCGGGCAACAGACGGCGACAGAGACGGACGCTTTTCTCGTCCGGCTTTGAATCAAGGTCCGTCAGTTCGATGTTGAACGGCGTCAACGCCGTGTTGAATACCGTAAGCTCGTCCATATCCTATTTCTCCGGAACTGCAATGCTAGGTCCGTCGTTTGCGGACCTGGCTTTCTTCGCGACCTTCACAGGCTTGAAGTTGCAGTTGTTCACGTCAGTACCGGCGGGGACGAAAAGCTTCCTGCCCTTTGGATACCAGACGTCCTTGTACAACGTCGTGACTTCGCACACATATTCGTCGAGCATGTTATCCGACATAGGGTGCCACCTCCCCATAAAGGATTCCACCGGTGAACACGTCCGTGGCGGATCCATCGGCGACCGCGACCTGCAAGAACTGGTCAAGGGTCTCGTCGAGCATCATGTTGACGATCTCCGCTCCCTTGGTCAGTTCAGCGACGGTAAACGCCTTGCTGGTCCACCGGTCGGTGTAGGTTCCACCGGCAGGCTTGCTGCGGACAATGACCTTCAAGGTCGGCGTCTTATCCTCAGCCGCAGAAGCATCGCCCATCACCCGGATCAGCAACCGGGCCTTGCTTACATGGAAGGGCTTTTCGATATTGAAATCGAGATCACGCCCCTCGCCCTTCGTCCCGCCCGCGACCAACGTCGAAAGTGAGAACCTGGTGTTCTTGAATACTTCAAGATGACTTTCTCTGATACCCATAATAATCCCTCCTTATGAGATAGCGAGCCGGGACTCGGTCATCAGCATTTCATCCGCGCCACGGAACCAGAAGATCCCGTCGAACACGAAGTCCCCGATGACATTGGTCGGCTTCGCGTCTGCATATGTGCTGGGTGTGATCTTGTTGTTGTAGAACACCTTCAGGTCAGCGCGGAATTGTGGCGGACAATAGACCAGCATATGCTTCTGGAGATTTATTGGAATCGATTCCATTGCATAAAAGAAAAGATTAATCGCTCTCTTGATGCAATCCACATCCGAAACGTCAATGTCACAGATACGGATGCCCGCACGACGGTTCGCGAAACGGAGACCGCCCTTGACCTGCACGTAGTCGAACGCCTGCTTGATCTCACCACCGTCAGCGGCATCCCTCCATCGGAAATCCTCGGATTCCGAGTGGACGCCGTGTGTGATATCACTGACCATGTCCGGGTTCGGGTAGATCAACGCCGCACCTTCGACCGGTTCCGGGCAGATGATGAAGACCGAACACAGCTTGCCGCTCTTCGCCGCCGTACCACCCGCGGAAAGCGTGATATAGGGATGGTCCTCGCCGTCCTTCGCTCCCCCCTTGATCTTGCCGTACATGTCGGTGACGACGCTGAAGCGGGGAAAAAGCCCAAGGAACTGGTTGGGGTCGTCGGACGGGTTGCCATAAAAGATATCGTGCTGGAAGTCCAGACCGGTATCACGGATCATGCGGTCGACCTGCTGGGACCTCCACACCTTGCCCCTGCTGCCCTGCTGCTGGTAGGTCTTGTGGTTGGTTTTGTGTGCGCCTTCCCTCATGCCGATAGGATCCTTCCGTTTGTAGTGTCCGGTCTTGGACGTCTTGACGGAGGAATCAAGGTCGGCGGTCTGGGAGGAGTGGTTGTATTCGTAGTTGTCCTCGAACACACCCTCGTCATGGTCGGAATGGGTCGCGGGAACCCAAGGCAGGTCTTCACCTATGGTCATGAGATGCGTGAATTCGTGAACAACGTGTACAAGTTTGCCGTCCAACGATCCCTGCATCACGTCGGCCATGGTGTCATAGTCTTTCAAATAAGCCATAAAGTTACCTCATTTTTAATAGCCATACGGATTCTTCGGGTCGAATGCCGAACTGCCATTGCTGCGCGGCGGGGTGCCCTCTTTGAGCATCAAGCCGACACGCTTGAACAGCTCCGCCACAGCGGGATTGATGGACGCCCCGGTAGAGTCGAGCATGTCCTTCATGGACTGGTCGTCTCCAACCAAAGCCACCACGCCCCTGGTCATGGCGTTCCTGTTCGCATCGTAGTCAGATCCCCACATCTCCTTGCACTTGGAGTCACAGAACTCCTTGCCTTTTTCAAGAAGCTGGGAAGTGCTCCTGACCCTTGACTGTTCGATCGCGTCGAATACCTTCTGGGCGGTTTCCAAAGGAATGTTGTTTTCCTTCAGCACACTCACGAGGGATTCGGTGCTATAGCCGAACGGATCAACGTCATCGGCGAACTTCGCTGTGAAGCCGGAATAGTCCGTTTCTGTTTCCGAAGAACCGGTTTCTTTGTTCTCGTCCTCTTCCTGTCCGGGATTTTCGGTCTGCTTGCCTCCATCAGCATGAGCCTGCACATAAGCCGCCAAGGTAGGGTACTTCCCGGTGTCTATGAGCCCTCTCAGTTCTTTCGGCAAGGAGGTCGTCCATCCTGTCCCGTTGGCAGGACCTTTCCCCTCAACGGAGGAATCGCCAATCTGGTCGCCGGAGTCCAGCTTCACGTCCTGCCCTTCCGATCCTTTCGTCCCCTGTGACTCCAATCCCGGATCCTGCGGGTCGTTACCTTTCGTCTCGTTTCCCATCCAAATACTCCTTCGCCAGCGTCGCACGATCCTCGTGCATCGGCAGGCTTAAAAAAAACTCACAAAGCCGGGGAAGAAAAGCCTCGTCAATGAAGCCCATCTCCTCCAGCAGTTCGACCGTGTAGTTGTGTACGGCCAGATTTTCCGGGGATACCTGGTCCAGCACCCCGCCTTTTTTTATCAATTTCGCTAGCAACGCCTTTCCCTGCTCAGTCCTGAACGGAGCGCGCAGGTTCTTCCGATGGACGTCCAACTGCTCGCCCCAGATGTCTTCGGCTTTGTCGATGGCATATATCTGGTCCTTGTCCCTCAGCATCAGAATCCTCCCGCCGCCTGTGCCAGCATGTCGCCACCGGAACTACCCGCCGCCTGTGCCAGCTTCGCGACCGTCTCGGCCTGCGCCTGCTGCTGTTGCATCTCAGCCTGTGCCTGCTGCTGTGCCAGCTGTTGCTGCTTGATCTTCTGGACGTCGGCGTATTCGCGGATAATAGACTGAGGCAGACCTTGAGCAGTCGCCCCTTGTCGAGCCATCTCGTCCCAATCGAAGTTGATCATGATCTCCGGGTTGAGCTGGGCGATCTGGGAGATGTAGGCCAGGCCGTTCATGATCCCCGTCGCCTGAAGATATGTCTGCATACGTTTGACGAGCGGTCCGTCCAGTTCCACGCGGAGCCCTCCGACGGATTCTTTCGCAAGTTCCTCCGGCACCGGCGGTATGACGCCCATACGTCGGAGGATGTTGAATGTCCTCAGCACGGTCGGGGTGATCAGCTCCATCTGCATGTTGCCGATCGCCACCGACAGGAGCATCAGAGCCTCGCCCTTTTGCTCGGATATCTCATATGCCGTGCGCTGGACGTCGTTGCTCATCATGAGCAGACGGAAAAGTTTCGCATCGAGTATATCCATCACGATGGACTGCTGATCCTGTATGTCCTTGAGCATGTGGGATACATCGACGGGCGGTCTGACTGCTTCCGGCTTGCCGTTGGATACGTCGAGATAGTTCTTCGCTCCTGGATTGTCCGACCAACGCTTGTCGATCATCTGCAAAGGGACGTTGTAGGCGGGGTTGGCGTTCTTCTGGAACACGATCTGACGCTGGTTAGCCATGTCGTCCAGCTTGTAGATTTCGTCAAGATGGCGTTCGACCTTGCCCTCGCCATAGAACGAGCCGTCGAGATGGTAATACCGGAAGACCGATATCGGCATTTCGTCATAGCCGTTCCGCTCGATGAGCTTGTCGCCGGTGTAGCAGTACACGACATGCGCCACCGGCTTGAAGGTCGTTATGATGGGATTCCCCTCACTGTCGAAGATCTCTTCCCGTGGATAGTATGCGTCCAGGAACTGGTGGGAGGTTCCGCCGTTGCCCTTGCGGACCGATTCGACGAACTCCCTGGGTAATGCGTCGCCCCATTTCTTGTATGCGGTGCGTCCGCTCATCGTGAACTTTCGGATGATGATGCAGGGTACGCCGTTCTCGTCGTCCTCACCGACGATCTCCTGCGGATCGAGGCACATGTAATAGATGTTCTTGGCGTCCTGGTCGTCCACGGTCTGTAGATACCCGTTGCCGGAGATCACGGCGTCCTCGACGCAGGACTTTATGGCCGTGTAGTACTTGGTCCGGGACATGACGGCCAAGGTGCATTTCTGCGATGCCTCCAGATAGTCGTTCGCGCCATAGATGCGGTCGGAGGACAGGAATTTGCGTCCCCATGTAAGGAACTTAAACCAATCCTTCCCTTCGGTGATCAGATAGGCCATGATACCGTTGACGAACGTGTCCTTCGCCATGATGCCGGTATCGTCATGGATGGTACGACGCTCGACCCTTGTATCCTTGTAGTTGAGCCGATGGCGCATGAAGGACATGGCCCGCAGCTTCGTAGGCATTACCGCTTCCCGCTCGTTCGACAGTGATGTGTATAGATCCAGCAGACCTTCTTTCAGCCGCTTGTCCTTGTAGTCCATGTCCATGCGGAAAGTATGGGGCAAACATGTCAAGCGGGGGGGCAAGCGTCACAACACTACATCGCCATAGAGTCGTAAGGCTTGTCACTATCTTCCGGTTCCTGCAAGTTGTACCGCTTGCGATAACGTCGCTCCTGGTCTTCCAGCTTGGGTACGGCCAGTTTTCCGGCGAGGAACAAGGCGACCATCATCGCAAGGCTGTCCAATGCGTCGTCATGCGTCGTAGCTGGATAACACTTGTATTCGTCCTCTATGAAGGACTCCATCATGTTCTCCATCTTGCCTTCCCAGTTCTGGTGGACGCATTTGCGGATCAGCCAGATGCGCATGTCCTCGAACATGCTCGCCAGAGCGTCGATCCTCATGCCCTTCTCGACAGTGGCGTTGACGGCTGTTATCCCATAATGGAATCCAGTGTGGTCCATGTCGAGTTCCAGATAGTCCTTGTCACCTGCAAGCCCCACCTGTTCGTAATAGACCTGCCGTGGCCGATACTCTCGGACGAGCTGCCGAAGCACGACGGCTTTCTGCGCGGGCTTGAGCTTGTCCCTTATGATGTCCAGCACCATGAAGTTGGCGTTGTAGTCGATGCCGACAACCCATATCGCCGTATAGTCCCGCTTCCTTGCGACCTTGCCCGCGGGATCGACGAAGATGTAGACGTTCATCCCCTCCCATTCCTGAGGGGTCCACCACTGTAGCCACTCCTCATCGAAGGTGTAGTTTGAACCTTCGCGTGGATCGCACATCATCTGGACAGCGAATGTAGCGGCTCCCATCGTCCGCCGTTTGAATTCCAACTGCTGACGGGTGAACCTCGCCGGGGTGCCGTCGTCCCAATAGCATGGCTGGAGGACAAGCTCGGCGATGCCCTCTTTCTCGACGTGGATGTACAGGTCGTTGAGGGCATAGTACGTGCCGACGATCACATAGTCCGGGTTCTCCGTCTGTCCGGTGTTCATCGCCATGCTGAACGCATCTTTCAGCAGTTCGATTGATTCAGCAGTCCGTACCGAATCAATTGTCTCGGCATCATCGAATATCAGCCGTGAAAAGTGATAGCCGGTCTTCTGTCCAGAGACAAGGCCGGAGGATTCCAGCGTACATTCTTTGCAAGCGATTTTCCGCTTGACCGTGATCGCGGTGGTGGTCCATGTCCATGTGATCCTGGAGCCGTCGGGCTGGTCTTCGTACCGCCTGGTAGGATCAGCCCAGAACACGTCCGACCACATGAACCGCAGCAGGTCGTTACGTTCTATCTCAGACTTGATCTGACACAAAAAGTCCGAAGCAGTATCGGCCTTGTAACTGTAGATGCAGTAAGTCTTCTCGGGATCCTTGCAGATTTCCCACAACGTCGATGCGAAGGTGATGATTGTACTTTTGAAATGTTCACGGGCAATGATCCAGCACCGCCCGTATTTCTTGTTCTGGACTTCCCAACATAGCCTGTATCCGAAGTCGTTGTTGATGTAATGGAGGTTGAGGACATAGACGCAGAAAACGAAAAGATTCTGTTCGGCCCATAGCCGGAGAGCCGGCAATCGCCTGCCCTGCCGCTGAGCTTCTTCAAGGTCTGAATTGACGACGTTCAGCAGTTCCCTGCGGCTTATCGCCGGTTTCCCAAGTCCTTTCCCTTTATGCTTCCGTTTCTCAGGGATATATGTCCGATTGTAGTCTTTGAGAGTAAGATCATTGTCCATCGCCGTCGTCACATCCCGTATCATCTTCCGCAAGGGCTTTCTGGGCTATTTCCTTGATACGATCCTCAAATGCGTCGTCCAGCTTTTCAAGCTTCGTCTGGACGCTGGCGTTGACCTCCTGCTTGATCTCCTGGCGGTCCGTCCACCCGGCGATGTTCTTCAATGCGAATTCTGATCCCCCGCTGTGAGGATTGTAGAGGTTTTCTTCGTGTTCCTGTTCGATTTGGAATCGCGCCCGCATCAAAACACGTGCATACGAACTGTCTGCCAACGTCGCCTGCATGAAACTTTCCCTGGTGACGTATCCGACCGCCATCGCCAGACCCGCGATCGTCGGCCTGTTCCAACGCTTGATGATCGGACGCTTCTTTACGTCCAGCATAGGTTCTCCATCCTTGTCCAGCCAATATGTAGGTTCACAGGAATCGAAGTATTCTGTAACCGCTTTCTCCGCGGAATCGGCATCTTCCTCTGTTTTCGGGATTCCGCCCTTTCCGTCGCTCTCATCCAAGCCCCGTTTTATCCGGCTGGTGTAAGCAGGAGACAGCTTGACCGTCCGAGCGGCCTGGGCGATGCTCATGCCATCGTAAAGAATAAGCTCCGCGAATTTCTTCCGCTTCTCGGTCAGTTCCTTGTCATGGTCGCTCATCACGACTTCACCGTCTTTTCCCTTCATGCCTCCAGTGTAGGTGAAAGAGGGAAAGACGGGGGTCAAGCGTCACAACGGCAATGAGGTCTCTTGATGATGTAGTATGCGACCCGGACTTTTCCGACCTGGTTGCGGAATACCCGCTTGCCGATATCGTAATCAGCCCAAGTAGGAACCTCGAAGGTAGTCTTGCCGTCAGAGTGTGTGCTGCCTTCGTAGACATGTTCCTTGACCTTGTTCACCTGGATACCAAAGGACTTCGCACATTCCGACAGGCTGTCCCACTCGACGACTTTGATACCGTTGGGGGACCGCCTGCTGATGGTGTATGAGATACATGGGTATCGGAGTTCTTTGGCTCGGGACACTATTGCTCCTTTAGTGTCTTGCAACGTTTGATCATCTGCATGAGCAGATTTTCAGCGTGTTGACGTGCCATCGGAAACCTCCTTGACGATATCCCCGTACTCGTCCACGTCGAACGGATGAACCTTCATCTTTCCGAAAGGCAGACCGTCGCTCAGGTTCACGAGCCTGTCTGCTACACCGCGCGCGTCGAACCAGACCTCCAGTCCGCTGACATTCATTTCGTAGACACCTTCGTCCAAGTCCAGACACCTGTAGCCTACGATGGTTCCTACATGCTCTTCGTTGACCGATGGCTCCTCGGGGACGTACCTTACGTGCGTTCCCATCAAGGTACGCCTCACTCTGGTCGAGCTCAGGTCTACGTCGCCGTACGTCACGGGGTCTACGCACATGTACGGAACCCTGTACCTCGTCCCTTGCCCGTCGTCCAACGATATGAAAGCTTCGCTCTGGTTATCGACCACGCACACCACTTTCAATCTCCGACCTGTGTCCAAGTCGGGTTTGATTATGCTGTTGTCGTTGTACCACGCGTCTATGTCGGGAAAGTCCTCCGCGTCCGTGTACAGCGGGTCGAGCTTCACCCTCACGTACCTGAGCCCTCCCGTCACGCGTTCGGCTTCCTTCGCCCACGCTCTCTGCCGTTCGGCGTACGTCTTCACCGTACGTTCAGGGACTTCAGGAACCTCTTTGAGGGCTTCAATGGCGATCCTGCGGTCGAACATGAGAGGGTGCAACCTGTCCCTATTGTGTAAGTCCGCCATCGCCACCCTGTCGAACGCCGCGCTATGCTTGTACGTTTCGGTGCCGATTACGAGCTCCCACTCCACCAAGGCCACCGTACGTACGGCGTCGCCTTCGTACACTTCCTTCAATTCAATCAGGTTCCCTTCCATTACGAACGCGTAGTCGTCGAGATAGTCTCCCAGACCGGCCACGGCGAGTACGTCGATACGCCCGTCCTTGTCCGTCAACCTGCCTAGGTCGCCTTCCAACACTTTCTTCAACTCGTCTGCACGTATGAAGTCTTGGTAGTACCAACCTGAGTAATTGTCTTTTATCTCACCCCACAGTCTCATCGGGTTCTTCGAGTTCATCTCATCATCTCCTTGAACAACGCCGTTCGATAGACGTTGTATGTCTTCACCAGCTCGCGCATGGCGTTCACGGCGGTAGTCCTGTCCTTGTCCTCGTACTCCCTCATGAGCCTGTTGAGCGCTGGTCTGTAATCGAGGAACCCGTTCCTGAGCGTGCATTCGTTGCTCACGTCAAGAGCCTTTATCACGTCGCTGAAGCGGCACCCGTTGCACGAGCACACGGGCTTCACCTCCCCGTCCTCAACGCGCACCAGCCTTATCTGGGGCAACGCGAGCACGTCGACCGTCGCGCGAACCCTTACCGACAGCGAGTAGTACGGTACGCCCCTGTGCTTCATGAAGCTGTACGTCGCTCCGTTCTCGACCTTCGTCCCTACGTTCACCCGCCTGTCGTCCGTCCAGCTCTCCTTCGCCATGTTGCAGAACTGCTTGATGTCCGCGTACGTGACTCCCAGAGGCGTGAGGTTGCTCAGGAAGCACTTCTCGTCGTCCTTGTACGGTCTCGGTCTGGCGCTCATGCAGCCCCCTTCGTGATCACGATCTCAAACCACTGCCCGATCCGCTCGTTGTAGTACGCAACCTTGTCGTAGGTCTGGCGTCTGATCGTGCAGAAAGGAATGCCGAACTCCCCGACCAGAATCAGTTGCAGGTACTCGCCGTCGGGGAGCGGATAGTACTCTCCGTCCACCGTCTTGGTGTCGTACTCCTTGAGAGCCGGATTCAGACCGCCGTCTATGGTAATCGACAGGACGGCTATTAACTTGGCACGGGTCTGACCGTGGATTTTGGGATAGTCGTGGGAGAATCTGAGGGTGTTCATGATTGCTCCTCCAGCTTTTTTTGTTTTATGTCGTAGGATATGTGTTCCATGCTCTTGCCCAGAAACCATCTTCCATTCGAAAAAATCAGTATTCTACCTTCTTTGCCGATTAAAACCTGTGCACCAGCAAATGACGGTTTGAATGCGTGAGAGCCCGCCCTCGGGATAAAGCTGTCATAGTTGTAATGATAACCGTTGACGCAGATATCACCCCATCGGGTTCTCTCGATCTCAGGCACTGTATCCAAATCAATGCTTTCCAGCATTTCCCGCGTTATAGCCTCTACCCCTGTATCCTTATCGCGTGGTTTGATATGCATTGCTATTTCTTCTTCTGTCAGTCGATTCATCTTACTTATCCTCCTTGGTCAGAATCTCGTAGGCTTTGTTGATGATTTCAGGAGTGGCACCGCACCAGTAGCATCTCCACCCAGCAATGGTTGAACCCAACGTTTCAATCGGACAGGTTTTGCAGAACGCCGCCCCTTTTGCCTGCCCGGAATCGCAATACCCACACACCACCAGCCTCCTGCCGGCCGTGTCCAGCATGCGGCTCAGGGGGGTGTTCTTCTTGTCGCCCCCGACCTTCAGATGCTTCACATCCTGTTTGTCCAGTACCAGCCCCGTGTTGAGGGACTGGGCTTGTTTGATCCGTTCTTTTAGATTGTTCATTAGTTCATTCCTTTGTGTTCGTTTCTACGATCTGTAATTTCGAGCTCTCTGGATGAACAAAAAATCAAGCCATATTCATCCCGGATTTTCCACCAGCCAATTGGTGGCATCAGTCCACCCTTCAAGTCACTGCCAGATGCTACCATCAGAGCTTCGTAGTGATTGCAGCCATCCAGCAATGCGGCTTCGTAAATAGTTTTCCTCGTACCTCTCAAAGATATCGCCTCAGTAACAGTCTTGCCTGTAACATCTTCCTCAATCAGCATGTGGCTGTCTTTGCTATACTCGGACATCCTATCCGCTGAAAGAATTGAAAACTCATCAGGGAAAACCCTAATCCGTTCGCCCCTGAAAAAGATCGCCCTAGCATTCGACCAGTCATGTTCAAAACCGAAAATACCAATACCGATCTCGTGCATCGCCTTATGTTGAGCCGTTGTTTTTTCTTGGGCCGTTCCGTGAGGCCATGGTTCTGAGAAATGTATTGACATCCTTGGAGGGGAAACTATGGTCGGGAGCTTCTTTGTCAACATGATCCATGCATAATCATTCATCCTGATTCACTCCCATCGTTATTGCACCTTCTGAAATCAACCTGTCGATGAAGATTCTTGTCTTTTCTGCCGTCTCCGGTGTGTTGAACGACATATCACTGAGCCAATCGGCCAAGTCTCTGGATTCATCACCACGTAACAGTCCTTCAATATCACCAAAAATTTCCCCTTCTCCGTCATCACAAAAAATCACAAGATAATATTTAAATCTGAATGTGTCGGGAATGAACTTTCGCCATACCCCCCTGTTTGTTTCATATTGAAACCCTGAGTTCTCCAGCTTTTCTGTATCGATTGCAATTATTTTCGTTTCCATCTCAATTTTCCTCCGTGGGTTCAGTCAGAGACCTACCGTGGTATCCGCTTTTCAAGTCCGTTTCCATGATCACGACCGACGGCATGCGTCCTGCTGGTAACGGTCGTGTCTTCAGCGTATGCCATGATCGACCTCCTTGTACGCGGGCCATGTCGCCATGATCCTGCGATGTCCCGGCTCCAACCGGCGGGTGATCGCCTCCCCCAAATACTCGGCCAGACCAAGGACGACCTGTCCGTTCGTCTCGACATTGTGCGGCGTAAGGTTTGTGGATATGGCGGTGGATTTCCGGTTGTTGTACCGTCGGTTGATGATCTTCATCAAGATGCTCGATTCATCCGCCGACCAGCGGGATCGCCCCATGTCGTCGATCGCCAGATAGTCGATGTCGCCGAAATAGGCCAGTATCTGGCTCTCGGTCATCGCCGACCGTTTGCCGTCGTAGGTCTCCTTGACCGCCCTGAACATATCATCCTCGGTTACGAACCGTGCCGTATGCTTCGCAATCACCGCTTCCCTGAGAGCCGCACAGAGCAGATGTGTCTTGCCGGTGCCGGGAGGGCCGAAAATCATGAGGTTCGTCACCGCCCCGCTCACCCACTCCCGACAAAGTCCGACCGCGGCACTCTGGGCCTCAGAGTCACACCGAAAGCCATCCAGCGAATAGTCCTGGAACCGCTTGGGGATCCCCACCGATTCACAACGGCGGAGCCATTCGGACTCACGATAGCGGTCAAGCATTTCCTGATGCAGCCGTTCATCCCGGCATACCGGACATTCCGTGTCGATGTCGTTGTCCATGCTCCCGAGATACCCGACTTCCGCCTTACGGTAAGGACCGTGCTTAGGACACTCGAAATCGTGCCAGCCGAGGAAACCCAACGTCGTCACCGTGGCCGGGGGGAAGAATCCGGAGGACTGTGTCTCGTTCATGCTTCACCGTCCTTTCCGACTCGGTTCCAGACATCGGACGAACCAAAATGCTGGGTGGGCCTCTGCGCCGCGGAATCCCGTCTGGTCTTCTTGCGCTTGTTGTCGTAGTTGCCTTCAAGGACCTTGAGCATGTTGCCTTTGATGAACAGCCAGTCGAAGGAGCATCCGGCCCAGTGGCCGTCACGACCGGAAAGGAAGTCGGAATCCTGCGTCCTGTGCAGGGCTTCGATGATCGTCGGCTCAGGGAATTCGCCGAGCATGGCCTTGATCGCCTTCCTGCGTTTGTCAGTCACCTTCTGGACATGCGGCAGGGAAGTACAGATTTCATTGAACTTGTCCACGAAAAACTGACAGTCGACGGGAGCGGAGGATTCCTCGGAATCCGACAGAGTAGTATTCTTTAAGTCCAAGTCAGAGTCTAAGTATAAGTCAGAGTTAGAGTCTGAAAGGACTGATATTGGTTTTTCGGGATTCTCCCCATGACCGATACCCTCTTTGTCAACATCTGGGGTATCACCCATATGTTTTGTGTCGGATTCCGTGGTATCGGTCATATATCGGTCATACATGAGCAATCCATGACCGACACAAAAATCAATGACTTCCTCCGGCAAGTCCTTGAGTATCCTTTCGATGCCTGTACGTACCCTGACGTTCCCCGAATTCTGGTATTTCAACCAGTTCTTCAGGATCACGTACTCCCGAAAACGATAGACCTTTCCATCCTCTTCGAACCGTGCGAGCAGCTCCCTCACCTTGTCCTCGGACACCGCAGTATCGAACGACATCCGGCGCACCGAGACCTTGTATACCCCGGCGATATTGGCCGACTGGCAGGTGAGCAGATAGAGGTACAGAACCTTCCCGTCACTGTCCAGGTCTTGCACCCATTCATCATCCCAGAAGGTGGTTGAAATATACCTGTTGCTCATAGTCCTTTCTCCTTCCGAATCCTCCGAATCTCCGCCTGGAACTGGGTCGTGAGAGACCTGTAATCCTTCCTTTCGTTGATAGGATTCTTACGCTCCTTCGTCTTCAACGCCAGGAGCCCGGCTACACGTGCACTGCCGATTTTCTCGACCAGTTTGATGCCGTACAGAGTCGCATGATTGATGTCTCCCATACGGTTGCACTCAGGGCATTCCGGCCACACGTTGTCTGGATCGATCTCGACGGAGCGATACCGCCGGTCGATATAATGACCTCCGTCGCACTCGTTCCAGGGGAGGATCTTCTTGCATACGATGCATTGCACGTATCCGTTTTCAGTAGCTTCCTGTAGGCGCCGAAGCTGGCAGAAGGCACGGATACAATCATCTCGATCACCCATATACCCTCCTAGAAATCAATCGGATCGCCGTTGAAACTTTCCGGTCCGTATCCATAACCCGCGTTGCCTGAGAAACCTACGTCGGGACCGGCTGGTCTGGGAGGCTGGTTGAATCCCGCCCCCTGGAAGCCGGGCTGGGAATATTGCTGAGGTTGTCCATAGCCCTGCTGCGGGGCTTGTGGCTGAGGCGGATAACCCTGCTGGTATCCTTGACCATACGGAGCCTGCTGCGCTTGCTGTGGAGCGTTCTGGTTGGCCTTGTATCCGGACAGGCAATTGACGGACATGACCTTGATCACCACCTTGGAATGATTGCTGCCGTCCTTTTCCCATCGCTCCTGCTTGAGCTTGCCGGACACACTGACGACCGTCCCCTTGCAGGCCTTCGTCACGAAATTCTCCGCGACCTTGTTCCACAGCTTGATGTCGAAGAAACTGGTCTCCTCCTTGCCGTCCTGCCCGTTCTGTCCGGGGATCCATTCGGCGCAGGCGATGGAGAACAGGCAATATGTCGTACCGGAATTCGTATATTCAAGCGTCACGTCCTTCGTGACCCTGCCGACTACAGCGACTACATTCAGATCATTCGCCATGATTTTTTACTCCTAAAAGATTTCTTCCGCCGATTCCGCGAAAAGCGGCAACGGGGTATCGCCGACCGGCTCCAGGCTGATCACCTCGATCTCCACCCTCGGTTTTTCCGAGTAGTATTTGCCGAACGGAGGGACGTATTCGACGATCTGGGAGTCGTCGTTCCATACGACCTTCGTCAACGCATCCTGGATCGCCTTGATGTAGTTGTCGATATCCGGTTTCGTGACAGGCCGGATCGACTTCTCCTCCGCAAGCCGTCTCCGTTTGTTGGAGAATGATTTCGGGATGGACCTGTAGACGGCCACGGACAAGGCGACCGGACCGTTGATCAACGGTTTTCCCGCCATCTGCTGGCGGGCCATGATTTTCAGCATCATCTTCCAGTCCTTCACGTCCTTGAGTTCATAGGTCTCGACATGGTTCCCGACCCTGCGGAAGCGCGGGCGGCTCTGGGAGACGGGTTCCCCTGGGATGTTCAGATGGATGCTATCCACGTTCGGCCTCCCTCATCTTAGGGATACAGGTACTGGCATGTTTGCAACCGACGCATTCAGCCTTCGGGGCGATCGGATCGCAGGACGGTACCTCTTCGTCAGGAACCGCCTCGTCCTCGTCCATGGCGGACAACTCCGCATCGAGCTTCCGTTCCAGCATTGCGATGGCGTCCTCCCGCGCATACAACTGTCTGACGAGGCAGCCGTCCGGCGAACGGGACACCAGAGTATCAATGATCGTTGTCGCGACGACGTCATAGATGGCCGCGGGGAGTTTCTTTTTATCGATCATTTCATCGAGCAGTTTCGCGACTCCATCGCCGACATGGGACAGCTCCTGCGTTATGTCCGCTTTAGAGCCATAGATACAAGATTCCAATTCACATCCGGAACCTCGGCTTTTCAATTTCATAGAAATCATTGATCTGTCTCCTTGAGGAAAACCTCCGCTTCCGCCGCTACCATATGGACGGCTTCGATGAGAATGGCGCATTGCTCCGTGGAGGAATCCGCCTCCGAAATGCCGGTGACGTTGCCGAATATGTCCTTGACCGGTTTTCCGTCAGCGCCGTACATGATGGGATACCCCATGCTGATGGCCTTGTACTTGACCGCCAGCTTCACGACCTCGAAGTCGTTGCCGGTTTCCTGGGCTATCTGCTGGACATGCCCGTTGAGATGCCTGTTCTGGGATCGTTCGCCGGTGGTTCTCGGCTTGTGCGGGGTGTCCAGGGTGATCGTGCAGTATCCCGCATGCTTGGCCCTGATCAGGTCCAGATACAACCTCAGCTGCTCGCTCTGCTTGCCCCTGAGCACTGAGCAGAGGGGCATGAGGGCGTCCACAGGTACGGTGATGGGGGTGACGAACTTCATTCTTTCCCCTTCAGCTTTTGCAGCCACTTGTAGTTCTGGATATGGTTGAACCAATAGACGTTGCTCATGGCTTCCGTAAGCCTAAGCCCATCATCGCGTTCGGCCGCACCCAGCACCTTGAACTGATATGTCCCCTCTTTCGTGAGATAGAGGTCGGACAATCCCTGGACCTTGATTCCGACGTCCTCCAACGCCGTCTGGTAAGCGACCAGCTGGATCCGATGCCACCGGGCCGAATACCCTGATTTGATATCGGTGAGCATCAGGACCCCGTCCACTTTCCAGAGCCGGTCAAAACGTCCGGCATAGAAGAAATCGTCGGAAAAGATCATCTGCTCCCTGTCGATATACTCGATGTCGTGTTCATCCAGGAACTGCTGATAGGCGGCCATGAACGGTCTGTATTCCTCCAACAACATTTCAGGCAGGTACTGCCCGTCATCGGCGAGTTCCGTCATGGCATGGACGTCCGTACCCCTGACCATGTAGATTGGAGAAGGCTTGTAGTCGTCTTCTCCGATCACCCCCGTGAGACGCATGAGCTGTGTCACTGAAGGAACCACGATCTTCTTTTGGTCAGCTATGAAATATTCATGGTTTGAATCATCATAGGCCAGAAGGCTTCTGATCAGATTCATAGGCGGCCCCCGGACTGGGACGCGCTCCTGCACAAAGAATCCAAAGCGTTCACATCCATGTTCGGAATCCGCTGGCATATGTTGGATTTTTTCTCCTGCGGCCAGTTGCAGGACATGACGAGGGTGACGGCGTTCTCCTGCAGTTGTGCCAGATTCACTTGTCCGTTTTTTCGCTGGAACTGCTGAGGAGGGAGTCCGTCCGTATCATCGTCCACACCATCTATGCGGAACAGCGATACCAAGGAATATCGACGGCCATAGGTTATCGCCGCGCCGATGTCCTGGACTTCGTTGACCCGCTGCATTCCGGCGCGTGGCAGCTCGAAGTTGCTTTCCAGCTTTTCCCCGGAATCAAGGTCATATACGATGGTGTTGATCGTTACGGCACCATTGTCCGCCTTGCCCAACGGTTGGAGAACCAACAGTCTCTGTTCCAGCAACAACGGATTCAAAGCCTGGTGGATTCGTTCAAGATTCACGTATTTGTACGGAGCCTTCTCTGTCGGTTTCTCTTTCTGTATGGGAGGAAGCGCCTTCTGCACTTCGAAAATCTTAGCCATCAACTTCTGCATGGTCCCTAGCCTCCTTCATGAGCTGGTCATCGATCATCTGGTCGTATTCCAAATCCGCTTTCCGTTCCGCCTCATCCAGACGTTCGTCGGCGGTAGGTTCATCGTCATGTTCCCAATCGATGCCGGTGGGGTCGTATCCACCGGCGAAACAGATTTCACGCGTCATGACCATCACCGCAGGCAACCCCGGGATCAGGAAAACTCTCAGGAGCGGTAATGCGCAAAAGCCTCCCTGACAATTCTTCAAGCTGCTTTTTGAGCGCATCACGTTCGCTTTGCAACGCATATTTTTCACTCGTCAGTTTTGACTTCGCATCCTCGAAAGATGCCTTGGTGGTCACAAGTTCACGATATTCACGCAGTGTGATGGTCACCGTGATTTCATCCGGCGCGATATAGTTGTTGGTGGAATCGCTATACCCGCTTACCTCTTTCTTGTAGGTGTGCTCAGCCATCAGCGGACCTCCTTTCCCTTGACCTTTCCGGCATCAGGCGTTACAGTTCCAGTAGGTTTATCTGAACCTTTCAAACCTGCGCCGGGAGTTGCCGCTTCCGGTGCTTTTTCTTCCGCTTCCGCAAAATCCCGACTCCGCCCCTCGATCTCAAGTTTCATGTCGAAGCTCATTCCGCTGCTGTCGCTATATGGGATGTAGGCGTTGACGTCGATATTGTCCGCGAAGGCTTGAGGCAAGTTCCAGAATTTGTCGGCGATGGGGCCTCGTAGCTCCATCCTCACACCGGGCAGAACTATGGATGGATTCCCGTTCTGCTGCATTTTTACGATACCTTTCATGATTTGCTCCTTGTCGTCAGGGTGGCCTTTGTGGGTTCTTCCGGCGGCCGACCGGTCAATGAGGCTTGAATGCAACCTTGTCCCGAGTATCGCCCTGACGATTCTTGTTCTGACCTCCATACGGAGAGCCTAAAGCGGTGCCGGGTCTGACCCCGCTCCTGCCGGAGTGAATCGACGTGCAGGAGGCCGACGGCGCACCGCTGGAGATACTAGTAGTAGATCGGGAGAGACAGACCGTATTCCTTCAGCTTGTCCGCGATGATCTCGTAAGCCGTAACTTTCCAGATACCGCCGTCAGTCTCATACAGGGCGACCGATGCGCCGGTATCCCTGTCACCCTTCAATCGGACCATGAACGGGCTTTCGACCTGTTCGCATTCGGGGAAGATACGATACGGCTTCAACAATGTGATCGTTGGGATGGTCTTGGAGTCTTTCGACGCTGCGGAAGTCCCTTTCTGCACGATGATCCTCTGGCTCGTGCCGTTGTCTACGAACGTCACGCCTTCCTCAATCTGGATCGTGGAGGACGTCTCCCACAGATCCCTCGCCTGGTCATCGTCGACGAACAAGGTCTTGAGGGCGATGCTGAACGCTTCCGAGTCATAATGCCTGCCGAACTGGAAAGGTGTCACAGGATTTACCGCATATGCGAAGAGCGTCCTTACCTTGTCCGTTGCACAAGGCTTGCTGAGCAACTTGACGGTGAAATCATCCTTGATGACTACCATCGCCCCGTCCAAGTCCAAGCCCTGCGCATTCTCCGTCACGAAAGAAACCAATGATTTCAAGGTCGTCAGCTCGATTGCACCTTCGCGGTCCACGTTGCGGACAATCGCATAGTTTCTTGGAGCGAATGTCTGTCCATCGATTTCAATGGTCTGATTTTTTTCAATGATCCCTCTGATTTCTGTGATTGCTGATCCGTCCATTACATCTTCTCCCCTGCCGCAATCGGCGTAACATGTAGTTCAAGCTGCTTCTCAGGTTCCTTGACCATGGCTTTTATGCCGTCGTTGGTCAGTTCCAGCAACATGCTCCCGTCGTCCGCCTTGATCGGCGCGGGCTTGGTCACGAGCCGACAGGTCGTCTTCGCCGTGGACCGGTCCTTGGACGGCGTGATCTCGACCGTCAGCTGTAGAGAGCGTTTCGCACACGCCTCGGTCGCCGGATCGGCGATGTTGTCCAAAATTTCCCTGAAACCCTTCTGGAACTGTTCGTCGATCGCGCCCTGGTTGAAATCACCCAGGCTCATAACATCTTTGAATCCCATTTTCTTTGCTCCTAAAAACACGACGGCCACGGCTGACAGCGAATGACCGCCGGTTGATTACTATTGCCGGACGACTCCCCGGCAGGAGGTAATACGTTTCACAAAGGAGGTCCATGCCTGACAGACATGAAGCGAGAAACGGACGGAGAGGGATTCGAACCCCCGAGGCATCTTTCCATGCCTTGTTGTTTTCAGGACAACCGCCTTCGACCGCTCGGCCACCCGTCCAGATGAGGGGCTTCCACCCTCTCCACGGAGTTCCACCGCTTGAAGCGAACCAAAGGAGCAAAGCCAGTCGAACATACATTTCAGACCGCTTCGAAAATCCGTCAGGCTTGATGCAAGACTATCGCTGTGACGGACGATGCGATTACCACCAGGGCGATCAAGGTGATCCCGCACATCGCAAAATTTGTTTCCATTCCCCACTCTCCCTCTGTCATAAAATCACCGGACGACTCTCCGGCGAGAGCTCCGCCGCATAGTAAAGAAAGGTCGGACTAGTAATCGTCCGTGTCAAACATCAACCGGCAAACAGCCGGACTCGTGCTTGTGTTATCCCCACCCTTCTTGAATTTCTGTAGCCAGGCTTCGACCTCTGACTCCCTATATCGGGGAGCAACCCCATCCGGTTTATAGACAGGGAACCCTTTCGTATCTCTCCAGTAGCGGATCGTCCGTTCCGATACTCCTATCAGATCAGCAATCTGCTTGCAGCTATACAATCGTTCCATTACATTGCTCCTTCACACGACAAATCCTCCCGTTCCGGCATGTCCTGCGGAGGTTGGGAGGCTTGGGATTTAGCGATGACATCTCTTGAATATGCCAAGACAGCATTGCGATAGAAATTAGGCTTGCGAAGACCCATAATCCGTGAAGCTTCAGAAATGATGCCACGTTCCTCTGTGGTGAAGTCGATTGTCCAAAGAGGAGTCTGGCCTTCATGTTTTTTCATGCATTTGCGTGTATCCATACCACAATAAAAACACGCATTTGCATTAATGTCAAGATATTTGATATAAAAATTGTTTACATTTGCGTGAATCCCTTTTACTGTAAGCATATGGAAATTGATGCAAAACTGTTTTGGAGCCGTATGGACACAATACTGGCCCAAAAAAAGATTACACTCAGAGAAATCTGTGCAAATGCAGGTATCAGTTATAGTACCATTAGTTCACAAAGAGTAAGGATAACGGTCCCGAAACTGGAACAAATGGTTGCTATGTCTGATTATCTCAATCTCTCTTTAGATGAGGTGGTTCTAGGAAAAACTTATCAACCACAAATTCCTGATATAGCCTTGGCCGTTATGCAGAACACTCGCCTTCAAACTATCGTCTCCGCTCTACTTGCTTCGCCTGACAAACTTTCTGCGATAGAAACTTTGCTGGGTGTTAAGCAGGTACCCCCTGATGTCAAAAGCTTGGCATAAACAGGGGAATATTATATTCGTAGAGGGGTGGTAGAAAATGGAGGATTCATCAAGCAATATTGCAATCTGGCTTACTATAGGTTGTGTTGGAACATTACTTGTATTGTGGTGCATTGCTGTTATAATGAATAAAACTCATCCCCAATTCTCTAATTCAAAGCGACCACCAAATTCATTTCACGCCAATACAACGACCTCTTCACAGAAAAAGGATAAAAACAAAACTCCTGATGGTTTTTTGTTTCTTCTTCCTTTTCTTCTCAGTGGCTTAGGTGCTATTTCTTTTGCAAGAAATAATTATATACTCTTTATCATCTGCCTCGTTCTTCTAATTCCTTTCCTAGCAAAAACAACAATGCAAAAACCTGTCAATAAAGATTCCCTTTTCAATTTATGGACAATAACAGGTTGTATGGCATTTTGTTGTAACGTGGCGTTTTTCGGAACGTTGAACCCACTCTTTCTACTTGGAAATATCACCTTGCTCATACCTCTTGGTTTTATATGGAGAAAAAAGAGTTTTTCCCATGTAGGCTATCGCGAGACCGTTGATACGCTCAATATGATTGAATCAGAATTTAAAGATTCCTTGGTTTTTCCCCCGATTAAAAAGAAGCTGATCCAATATGCAAGGATTGATTTGAACAAAGGGGATTTCAAACTGGATTCCAGATGTTCTGACTACAAAGAAATGACCTATATACTCGTACAACAAGAGGCGCAAGGAAATCTGAAATTGCATGAAAAGGATTCGTTGAACTATATTCGTTCCCTGGAGTTGATTGCTTATGTAAACAATAAATTGGGAAATTCAAAATAACCGAAAAGGGGTGGTGAAAAATGGGATGGATTATTGGCTATTTCTGTATTTCTTTGATTCTATTTCTCAAATGGACATTAACAAAAATACCAGCCATGGATTTGCCGAAAATACTATGGAGTCTTGGAGGGAAGATATTTTGGGCATTGGTGTGGCCGATTTATTTTCTTTTCAAAATTTTTATTGAACTTTCATTACATTTTTAGGGAGATGCAGAATGGGTTGGGTAATTTTTATTAGTTGTGCCATAATAGGTATTCTTTGTTTAGTTAAAATGCTGTTCACATCTTCATCAAAGGGTTCCGCACAGTCAATGATGCTACATCAAATGGACAGACTTGCTAATGAGGTAGTAACGAAAACAATACAAACATACAATCGAATTAGACAGATGCATCCAGAATATGATGATGTCGAAGCACTCTACTTTACTGTATTAGAAACTGCATCAATCCGACAAGAAGAGATAGACGTACAAATGTCGGAATACCTCAAGGAACGATGTACTGCGATAGAAGGAGCCTGCTATTTCTTAG
This sequence comes from uncultured Sphaerochaeta sp., assembly GCA_964407735.1. GTDB lineage: Bacteria > Spirochaetota > Spirochaetia > Sphaerochaetales > Sphaerochaetaceae > Spiro-02. Next base: position 66,072 of record CAYOWS010000014.1, read on the forward strand.
CTTTGGATCTGGGACCATTCAAAAATCTCATGGTCATGAGAGCCGCACAGCTCACAGCCATGATTGATAAGAAACTTGCCAAACACAACATTCCGTCATGTTCCAGTGACACAAAACTGAGTTTATACCAAAAATTTGGTTTACTAGAATGTTACGAAAGGAATCCCGGCTTCTTTTCATAATCTGAAAACAAAACGTACCCAAAGATTATAATTCAGTCTTCCCTTCCATATTCCTTCGTGGTAGGATACATCAAAGTATTACCCTTCTTAGTTTGACATCTAGCCCAAGATCTCGTGAGGATCCGGATGAAGAAGATTCCTTTGATCATTTTTGCCTTGTCTATCGTTTTGCTTTTTTGCTCTTGCGACTCCTCAATTTTTTCAGGTGGTTCTGGAAGCTCTGGTAGTGAAAGCGTCTACATAACCAAGTCAGGAAGTAGTTACCATCGGTACAGTTGTAGTACGATCAAGAACTCAACTAAGATATCTACGACAAAATCCTCGGCAAGATCCAGAGGATATAGTGCTTGTAAGGTCTGCAAGCCGTAAAGGATATTATATGATATTGACAGATTTTCAAAAAGACTTAGCACGATATCTTTCTAATCATTCAGACGTTTTCAATGCAATGTACGATTTTCTTGATGATGAAATTACAAAACGTAATGCTAATATTTTTTTTTCCCAATTCGGGCGAACCGTCAAAATTTCAAGTCAAAAACCATCTGAAGAAACAAATGGAAAAGAAGGGCATAGACTCGCTAATGAAATCTATTTGATGATTTTGGAAGCAACTGATGTGATGCAATCCTTTTGCGACAACAAATTCATTTATAAAGCACCTTTCAATGCAAATAAAGAAGAAGGAAGTTATGAAACATTTTTAGGCGTAAGAGAATTTGACCACACCAGCAATCACCCAAAAATGTATTCCGAAACAATGAAGAATCATGATCCAGACATAAATCTTCAGTTTTGTATATTAGCAAACTCAGAAATATTTATCGTTCAGCCAGCTTTCAATAAATTCATCGCTTCAGATAAGTTTCTGACAGAATCAGAAAGGCATCACCAGGAAACTCTACAAGAATCAAAAAATGCAAACAAGATAGCAATGGGAGTGGCTGTTGCCGGTATTCTCGCTCAAATCATCCTCGCATTTATCAACAAACCAGTGATTTCTATTATCAATAGATTCTTTTGTAAATAATTCTCAGTGTATTATCCTCATACTGTGGTATAATACCTTTCACTCACCAACCTTGCCCTACTCCGACTGAACTTCCTATGGCTGGTATGCATTAGGAGAAAACATGTCTACATATGAGTTGGGACCGCAAATGCAGTTACTACAGGCGATCTACAAAGCACATCAAAATAATCCAGTTACTTTTCAACAGGTAGACGGATTGTCTCAGACGATCCCGGCCTGCTGGGGAATGGATACACAAGTCACATTAAACATCTTGGAACGGCAAAATTACCTCGAACAAAACCCCCAAATCCATGTCACAAAAAACGGTGTTTTGTTTTGCGAAAAGTTAGAGACATAAAATAAATGAAAAATGTATCTGCTGAATATTGCAATACCTTTACAACGAACAATCTCGAATGAATATTTCGTTTATCAAATTAATTGAAGTTGCTATTTTATAGATTTAGGACTCAGCCAACCCAAATTCTCTAACCGAATTCGCATTGCTTCTGGAGATACATCAAACTGATTTGCCAATGCACTGACTGTACGGGACCCTTGTGTTATTGCATGACGAATAGCATTTGTTGGCATCAAAATTTTTGCCGCCAAGTTATTCGCTTCTCGCTCTTGAATATCAGTTGTAGCATTGCTCCTAAACATCACGCCATGATTAGCATTTCTATCAACTATACTCCTTTTTTCAAGAATATCACGATGTAAAATATAATGAGAAATTTCATGGGCAATAGTAAAACGTTGTCGATGCTCATTGTGGTTTGCATTTACCACAATTCTATATTGCTCATCTACTTTTCTTTCTATGAAACCAGAAACATCTTGTGGCATTGACATCGAAAATAACACTTTTATCCCAAATCTTTCAGCTATCTCTTTGACATGAACTGGAAAAGATTCAGTAGACGACAAAGAACTCACGAAATCGGCTAATACCATTGAAGACATAATCATATCCTCCATACATTCATAGTCTTATTCCCCTACATCCTCATCTGATGTTTTAATTACTTCATTGTCAGACAATAATCCACCCAAGCCATTCTTTTCATGTTGCTCTTGAACATCCCCAGAAACATGGTTATCACTAGCTTTTTTCTTTTCTAAATCATCAACTACTGAGCTTTGAGGCGTCTTCGCTTCTGGTTCACCCGAATACATCTGCGCAATTATTTTGGAAACTGCAACCGCAAAATCTTCTTCATTCGTCTTTAGTACTTGTTCACCTTTATTTATTACGCCTGTAGCCGCTTCTATTGTAGCACTTTTTATATGGGTATATCCAAAAATAGCAACTACACCTATTCCTAATGTTAATATAGCTACAATCAACGTTAATATCGCAATACAGTATGAAAGAATATCACTATAATCAATACCATAACTATTGGAAAGCCCTACATCTCCACGCCATATTTGCAAACACCAAGAAATCGCTGGAACCAATATTACCATTACAAAAATGAAGGTAATCACTCCAATCATGATTTTTATGATTACTTTCATGTAATCAGCATAATGTTTTTCTTTTCCCATCTCTGCCTCACGATTCTATAATACTATTAGTATATATTTATCACAATTTTTTTTTGTTGTAAGTTACAAACCTACTCTAAATCAATTTTTAATATCAAATTTCAGACTTTACAACAGGAATAATCTCAGACGTAATATCTAGAATCGGTCGATAGTCCTCCGCATTGAAATGAGCGTAGTGTTCTGTCATGGCATCGGTCGTGTGCCCTGTGATTCGTTGCGTCATGATTTTGTCTGTGCCCTTCGCGATTAGAAGCGAGTTTAAGAAGTGTCGCCAGCTATGGAAGGTGAGGTTCCTACGCTTCCGTTCAGCTTCATCTATACCGATCTTCTCCAAGGCATGCCGGAGCCCATATAGGAAGAAATGCTGGTTCACAGGACGTTCCCCATCCAGCGTGAAAAGGAAATCATCATCACCTCGTTTGAGTGAATGGAGAAATCCCATCACAAACGGGTCAAGAGGCAGTTCCCGTCGGTCTCCGGTCTTCGTGGACTTCATCCCGTATCGTTCGTCAAAACTATGTTCAACGATGATGTAACCATCACGTAGATCCTGTCCTCGTAATGCTGCGACTTCCCTGGATCTCATGCCGGTGACGGCGGCAAGCAGATTGCCGGCATATTTCATCCTGTTGCCTTCCCAGTAATCCAGATCGCTGAACAACAGACGGGCTTCATCCAACGTCAATCTTCCGCGGATACGGGACTCCCCTATCAGCCTGTCGACCTTCTCACATGGGTTCTTCGCTATCAGCTCTCGTCTTACGGCTTCTCTCATCATGACGGACAACGTAGTGAAGGAATTGTTGATCGTCTTCGGAGACAATCCAGTATCCACAAGGGAAAACATCCATTCCTGAATGTCCGGGGATTTGATATCGCTCAGCTTGATCTTGCCGAACGCAGGCAGAAGATGGTTGTTGAGCATCATCCGGCAATTGTCGATATACTTTCCTGAATAGACTTTGCCAAGCTTCTCCTTGTAACGGAGGTAAGCGCATTTACCGGCGGTCCACCAAGGCTTCGCATAGTCAGCGAACGCCATCCCTTGCCGACGGGAATCCTTCTGGCTGACGATCTTTTCCTTGCCGTCGATGAGTGTCATCATGACATATTCCAAAGCCCGGGCCTTGGTCGTCTGTCCTGTGGAATAGGTTTTCCTATTGTCATTTATGTAAAGCCGATAATACCAATATTTTCCCCGTTTTAATAATGTGAATGGTTCTCTGTACCGCATTTTTCCGCTATTTTCCTATTTTTATTTTGGTCACAATGCCGAAATTGTGACCAATAAGCGGTGAGTAGCGAGTACAAAAAAATAAGGTACTCGCTCGTAACTGTATATGAATGATACAATTACCAGCCAGTACCTTACTTTACCATACAAGTCGGGGCGACAGGACTCGAACCTGCGATATCCTGCTCCCAAAGCAGGCGCCATAGCCACTAGGCAACGCCCCGATACGCGACGGCCGGCATCAAATGCCAGCCTTTGCGAGTATATTGGCTAAGAGTTATCGCGTCAAGAGGAAATGACGGAGTTACCCTTTGCATTTCGCGATTTCCAGGCGAAGATCACGCCCGTTCCACCGGATCAGTTTTTCCTTGATCTCGAAGGTCCTGCCGGTTCGGGCGAAATAATAGTCATGCGTCAGGAACCGATCATACCGGAGATGGCGGAGAACACATTCCTCACAAGGTTCCGTTCGATGCTGGAACAGCTCATAGCAATGCCTGCCATGCCAGGAATCCTCTGGAAGACCGTGCATATCCAGTAAAGCGGCATTGCAGTACAGCAGATTGAAGGTCTCCTGGTCTATGATATAGATAGGGTCCTCCAACTCATTCAACACAGATGTATCCATATTGAAATACAGCGCCGGAGAACTCTTCTCGTCCTGGACATACACTGAGTATGTATTCTTTCCAAGGCTCTTGGCGTGGTACAAGGCCATGTCGGCCTTTCGGTAGAGATCGTTGAAATCCCGTTGGGCGTCTTTCAGGAAGACGATACCGACAGAGGCTGTCAACGTGATACGATGCAAAGACCGCTCGACGACCGTATGGTTCAGGAGATCACAGAACTGCTGGGCCAAAGTGTAGACATCGCTCTCATACGCAGTGTTTTCCAGCAGGACGGCGAACTCATCACCCCCCAACCTTCCCGCGAGAACATTCGGCCCAAAGACAGTAAAGATAGCCGTACCGATCAAACGCAGGATCTCGTCGCCCTTCACATGTCCGAAACCATCATTGATCTTCTTGAAGTTGTCGACATCCATCATCAACAATGCGGGAGAACCGTCATTGATCGCTCTGCTGTTTTCAAGAATCGGGTCCACCCGCCTTTGGAACGCTTCGCGGTTCAGCAAGCCGGTAAGACTATCCAACTGTGAATTCTTCAGGAGCTCGTTGTAGTGAAGGATCTGACGTTTCTGTGCGTCGATGCTCTCAGAGATGCCGATGGCAAGCAGCGGATGACCATCATCCCGTCGCTGGACCACCGTACAGGTGACCAGGAACCAATGATAGGTCCCGTCGGCGCAAAGGATCTTTATCTCGCTGCTATTTTGTGAACGTCCGTTTTCCAACGAAAGGAACAGCATCTTGTATGTCACCGCGGAGTCGGGATGAATGACCTTGCTGCGTATCAGCGATTCCGGTACATCGGGGATATCGTCCGTACCTTCGACCCAATTCCGGTTCTGATGAAACTGCACGATCGTCTTCGTATCAAAATGATATTCCCAGATGGATGCTTGGACCAGATTCAAGGCTATCTGGAACCGCTTGTCCGACACCAGAAGGCTTTCCTCCTTCTCCTTCAATACAGTCACATCAGTATAGATTCCATGATAGCTACAGCGAGCATCCTCCATCAACTGACACCGTGCGGAAAGATTCGTCCAGGCCAAGCTGCCATCCTTGCGACGGGACCTGAAATCGATTGACAGCGGACGGCGCAGCCGTATGTTTTTGAAGAACTGCTCTCTGAACGCTTCACGGTCAGGGGGATAGATCAATTCCTTTCCGTTATTCTTTTCGAGGATATCCAAGTATTCCTGACGTGAATAGCCAAGGGACTCTGCGAGCCCCAGGCTGGCGTACCGCGTGTTGACCGAATCTCCGTCAACCGCAAACGTAACGATGTCCCCGGGGGTATTGGCGACTATGGTATTCAACTCATCGCGAAGCCCTTCCTGTTCCGAGATATCCAGACAGACGCTGATAATGGAGAGCCTGCCGTCCTCGGCACGGACTATACGTCCTTTGTCGAGGGTCCAGAACCAGCTTCCGTCCTTTCTCAAGGTCCGGTACTTCAAGGTGTATTCCGCCCCCTCCGTGAAACCGGCGGCGAACGCTTGCGAGACGTTGGGCATATCTTCCGGATGAATCGTATTGGAGACAAGTCCCCCGGTATGAACCACGAAATCTTCGTATGAACCATAGCCCAACAGCTTGAGCATCTCCCCGTTGATGAAATATACAGGAAAGCCATCTTCACAGTAGCCACCGATCATTCCGCAGGGAATCGTCTCATGCAACAGGCTCTTTCCGACCCGCTGGTTCTCTTCGTGCAGGTCTTCCAGCAGTTTCTCTCCGGTCACCAACCGTTCCTCAAGTCTCTTTTGCCGGGAAATATCCTCCATCAGCCCGAAAGCCTTTCCTGACGTGCCGGACATATCAACCCGCTGGATGCTGAGCCGTTTCCACTCATAGCTGCCATGGACGGTACGGAACCGAGCCTCACAGGAGGCTTTCTCCGTACCGATCCGAATCAGATGGTACATCTCCAGGAAACGCGGGATATCCTCGGAATAGACGATATTATTTTCAATGAAGCAATCAGGAACGTTCGTATAATGAAGTGCCCCATAAGCCATGTCAGGGTCGTCACCCTCGTTGAGGCTGATGATCGTACCCGCCGCGATGTCATAATCGAAGAGTATGTTTTTGGAAGCGTTCAAGGCGAGCCGGAAACGTGCCTCGGAAAGACGCAACGCCATTTTTGATTCCTGTTGCCTGGTGATGTTGTGGATCGAGGCATAGTACAGTTTCCGTCCGGCGTTCTCCGCAAGAAAAAACATACGCAGATGCAACCAGACAAGCTGTCCATCAGGACAATAACGGCGTATTTGAAACTCGACGCCTTCGTTTTGGTTTGCATAAGCAGCATCCAAGGCATCATACATCCGATACCTATCATCCTTATGGATGAAATCAAAGACATGCCGGCCGGAATCCCGTAGATGCCGTTCAGAGGTATTGGTCAATGAATAGTATCCATTGTTCACCCTCTGAAGGGTAAGTTCTCCCTGATAGTATTCATAGAGGGCGATACCACCGAGAATGTTGTTCAGCAGTATCTGCGACATCGTTCCGGACTGGAACAGGTCTTCATATGTGAACTCTTTCCAATCGACCGCCACGGAATAGTCATAGTCGACATTGTCTTCAACCAGCAACAGCTTTTCGTACTCAGAACTCGGCATTGGCTTGTAGAAGTAGTATCCCTGGGCATAATAGCATCCGATAGCCAAAAGGAAATCGACTTGTTCCTTGGTCTCCACCCCTTCGGCGATCACCTGCATGTTCAGCCATTTCGACATATGGACGATCGATTCCAAGATGTCGTGACCTTTCTTGCTGCGCTCCCCCAGGTCTTCCAGAAAACGGAGGTCTATCTTCAGGATATCGACATTGATATCCTTGAGCATGTTCAAAGAGGAATAGCCACTACCGAAATCATCCATGAGTATCACAAAGCCACGGGCACGCAACGAATCGACCATCGCAAGAATCTGTTCGGTATTGTCTGCATAAGCGGTTTCAGTAATCTCAAGTTCAAGCAGATGCGGGGAGATATCGTATTTCTCCACCAAGCGGACCAGCCTCTCGCAAAGATTCGGAACAAACAAGTCCCGACGGGAGACGTTGACGGAGATAGGAATAGCCCGATGTCCTGAATCAATCCAGTTTCGTACCAATTTACAGACTTCTTCCCAGACATAGGCATCAAGTTTCAGAATGAAACCGCTTTTTTCAAAGACCGGAATGAAGTCATTGGGAGGTATCAGGCCACGTTCGGGGTGATTCCAGCGCACAAGGGCTTCAGAGCCTACGATCCGGCCTGTATCGATATTGCACTTCGGCTGAACATAGACCTGAAACTGTTTCTCTTTCAGAGCCCTTTCCGCACAATTGAAAATCTCGACCTCTCCGAATACATTGCTTCCGAAATCGTTATGGTATTCCGCGATATGTTTGATGTAATTGCCCTTCACTGTATCCAACGCGGCCAAAGCACGATCACACATCACGCTTACGGGAACTGAGATATCCTCTATGACATTCACGCCGATCGCTGGAACGATCTCGATTCCAAGGGGATAGGAGGCACACCAATCCAAGGCTTCATTCTCGATATACGACAGGTCCAAGAGTGGCATGGGGACATAGAGGACAAAGACATCCTTCACAAGACGGGCCGCGATTCCACCCGACTTCGCCACATGCCGATGAAACATCTCCGCAACATGACACAACAGATGGTCGCCTTCAGCAGGGCCGTACATCTCGTTCACGACCCTGAAACGTTCAATATCCAGGCAGATGATCACATGGTCGGAACCGGATGACGAGTCCAGACGTTCACGGACCTTCTGATAGAAGGTGTCCTTGTTGTAAAGGCCAGTGAGAGAATCGTATTCCTTGAATATCCGAAGCTCCTCCTCAAGAACCTGTACCTGAGCCTGCAGCGCGTCTATCTGCGACTGTTGTTCGATTGCCAAAAAAGCACCCCTTCTATGATCCTGTTCGTTTCTCTCATTAAATACCAAGTCCACAAAATTGACAAGCAAACATTTCTCATAGAGATACACAATCAACGTGAAATTGCGGGCGGATTCCTACGGACCTCAGGACGCCAGGACATGCCCTCCAAACAAAAAACCACCTCCGGGCATCGGATTGCGCCAGATGCCCGGAGGTGGACTATTTCCAGGGAAAACTATTTCAATGGACCTGAGCCATCTCAATGACCAGTACGTGGGAGTCCTCCGACGCCTTGATCGTCACATCCTGCTCAACGATCTCCATCGCATCCCGCTTGGTGAGGGTATATCCCTCAATCTCGGCCTTTCCGTCAATCAGCACCAAGTAGGCCTGCCGTCCTTTCCCGACTTTCAAAGCCAGATCCTTGCCTGCGCTGATCTCGCTGGCGTACAGGTTGACATCGGCATGCACATGTATAGGGACATCCTTCTTTGAGGAATTCCCTGTGGCGATCGGAAGCCATTTGTCCTTACGGTCCTCCCATTTGAACGGATAGTCGCCATAATTCGGCTCATAGCCGTCTTGGTTGGGGAATATCCAGATCTGTAGGAAACGTAAAGCATCCTTGCCGTAGTTGTGCTCGCTGTGAAGGACTCCCGTCCCCGCGCTCATATACTGAACCTGTCCCTTTGTCAGCTTGCGTTGATTGCGCATGCTGTCAGCATGGGTCAATTCACCATCCACGACATAGGAGATGATCTCCATGTTCTTGTGCGGATGGGTATCGAAACCAGTTCCAGGTTGCACGGTGTCGTCATTGACGACACGAAGCTCACCGAAATGCATGTTGTCAGGATTGTAGTATTCGGCGAATGAGAAATGGAAATGACTATCCAGCCAGCCATGTTTGCCACGCCCCATCTTTTTGCTGTCTATATATCGTACCATGATTATTCCCTCTTTATCATTAAGTATGATGATGACACTGCCGGTTCCGGCCTGTAAGGGTCTGAAACCGGCAGAGATACTGAGAAAACATACAAGTCATATCCGAGTTCGGTCTATTCCAGTACTACGATCGCCTGAGGATTCTTGATCCGAGGCACGGAGGTCTCGAGAATCCGAAGCGAATGATTCAAGTCCACCAGCTCCAGATAGGCGACGGCCATGTCCTGCCCGACGGCCAGATCCATGAACTGAGGTTCGGCGCAGACAAGGACCGCCTTCTGTTTGTCGAGGACGGTACAACGATATACCTTACCGTCGACCAACTTCTCGATTCGCTCCAATTCGGTGACGCCGGTACCTGGCTGCAACCGCTGCAATCCAGCGTACAGGTCAGGGCTCAGGCAAAGGGCATAGCGTCCGTAGACACCTTTCTGCGCAAGCATCGCGATAGCCTCGGCGACATCGATATAGGCGTTCTCGCCTGTCGACCAGTCCTTCCTTGCGAGTTTCTGGCCTCCGGCGTTCAACAACCCCTTTACCGACAGGAACTTGCTGCCGAAAAATATAAGCTTGTCTTCCTTGAAGGAGAGAGCCTGAGCCGCGGCGTATACAGGTGAAAGACTGAGAGGATATCCGTTTTTATCGGTATTCTCCAAATCACGCCAATACAATTTGAAGTCCTCATGCAACTGAGGCAGTTCCTGATAGATACGTCCGGTGGATTTCACCAGACCATCCTCATCCTCTTCCTTCCGTCCGGAATCGACCAGTACGTTCTGCGCTCCAGAACCGAGCGGCCCGAACAGAGAGAGGAAACGACGCCCGACAAGCGTCTTTTTGGCGGTACTCACTACCGCGCTGTCAATCTGATTCCAAAGCTCCTCATCAAAAGGGGCGCTATTCCTTGATAGATAGTCCATACTGTCACTCCTTGTCCAACAGGCTGCCCACGGTAGCCACTGGTCCTGACGATACTTCCGAATCCTCCGGCGAAGCGGGTCCTACTGGAATCCCGAGTTTTTCAAGCATTTCCTTGACTTCCGATTCTCCGGATACGAAGTGTTCAGTCTCTTCTGGATCGAGATGTCTCATCAATGTCATGAGTTCTCCAATATGGGCCTTCTCTTCGTCCCTGATATCACTCAACACCGCTTTGGCCAGAACATTGTCCGTCGCCTGTACATGGGCGTCGTACAAATAGATCGCTTCGAGCTCGCCAGCTATATCCAACCTGATCGCCTGGGCTAATTCAGCCGGAGTAAGCTTACGGTTCACGTTTCCTGCAAATGGATCCCCAAAACTTGGCATATACAATCCCTCCTTGGATCTTGTGTCCGATAGTTTTTCCCTGAGTTCTCTCTCATAGGAAAGGTACTCATTTTTCACTCTACCGGCAAACAAATAGGCAGGAAACAACGAGATATCGTATCTATTTTGAAAAAGGAGCTACGGCCGGGAAAGAGAGAGGGCCGCAAGGCTGACTGTACGGGGCGCGACCTGTTCCTGAACGGTCCGTATCACGACTCCCATACCGATATACGGCCTGATGGAGAAACCGTTGGTTATCTGGAACGTACTCGAATACTTGTCGTTCTGGTGGTCATTGGTCGTCATAGATTCCGTATACAATGTGGCGAAATCATAACTTCCGCTTACGCCGGCACGGAAACAGACCTTGTTGGTGATATCAAGCTTGAACCCGACATCGAGACCACCGCCGAAAGAAGTGACCCCTTCGGTCGTCGTCTGATCCTGGGTGTTCGTCTCACTTGTCGTATGATGGGCGAAACTCAGCCCCACCCCGAGATACATAGCAAGCTTGTCCGTACATCGGAAACGGAACGCAGGACCCAGCAAGACGGAAAAGATGAAATCCATCTTATGTGTCGTACCGACTTCGCCAGGGGTTGAACCCAATGACTGCTCCTGGTTCTTCGCATTATCCAAAGGGAACAGGAACCCCAGGCTCGTATACATGCCGACATTGCTGTCCTGACCAAGGAATCCATACCAACTGACATCGAACCCCAACGAATTGAAATATGCGATATTGTCATCACCGACAAGGCTTTCCAACTCAGACGCGGAGGAACTAAAGAACGTGAAATCATAATCAAAGCCAGAAAACAACCAGTGCTCCTGACCTGCCGCATATATCGGGGAAGCCAAGCCTATCAGCAAGACCACAACGGCAAGCACCCCTCTTCCATATTGTTTCGTAGTTAACACCTCATGCACAATTATCATATAGACCCTATAGACAATCTATATAACAACAATATCGTATATACGTGACACATTTTCAAACAAAAAAAGAAAAACCAAAAGTCAATCCATCCTTTTTCATTACAATACAAACAATAAAAGACAATCTTTGAGGAGTCCCATCGATACCTTCCGACCAAAAGCTCGTTGGTTTGTTGACCATGGCAGGAATGTATAGGGAGAAACGACTCTTTGGGATGGAATGCAGACAAATCGGACAGGTAGGCTTCCCGGCCGTTGTGCATGCGTCCCGCTTGTCAAGTATTTTCGATGCAGATGTCTCTCTCCTGACAGGACAAAGAGATGGGCCCCGTGACATAACATGCCCAGGACCCATCAGGGAGAGAGAAGATTAAAAAACCAATATTCCAACCGGCCAGGATTGTTAGTACCAATTGCCTGGCACGTGTCGTTACCAATTCTAGAACGAAGCAGAGACTCCGATGTACGGCTTCACTGAAAAATCAACATAGCCGTCGGTCCAACCGCTCCGTTTGACCGAAGTCTGGGTATTGCTTTCGGATTCCGGAATATAGACGGTAAAGGAGCGGTACTGCAAGAAATTCGTCCCCAACGTCGTTCCAACCCTGATACCGAAAGTGTCACCGATTCCAAAACGCATCCCCAAGTCGGCCAAGACGCCGAACTGCCAGTCAAGGTACCTACCATAATACGGCTTTTCTGGAGTAGCTATATTCGCGACCTCCCCACCTTGCGAGGTATAGGAAGCGTTGATCCCCAGGCCCCCGTAGACCGTGAACCAGTCAGTCACGTCATATTTGTAGGATGGTCCGAACTGAAGCGCCACAAGCATGGGGGCCTCCGCCATGGATACATCCTTTCGCTCACCATTCACCAGTTTTGAACCGGAGAACGGAATCAGAAAATCGAAACCGAGCCGCATGCCCATGTTTCCATCACCAAAGAACGTATAGTTCGTACCTTCTCCACCAAAAGAATGAGTACGGGCCTGATCCGCGACAAAACGTTGCGACCAGTCATAGCTGAACGATACACCGACCCATTGTTCAGAAGCGAAAACGCCAGATGCGACAATCGGAAGCAGCAACAAAACCATCAAGAATTTTTTATGTTTCATTCCTCATCACCTTACCGGCGGTCTATCCGTCGTCCCACACACGTAATATCGATATAAAAGGACGGGTCGCCAAGTGATTAATATGAAAAAAATCAGTATTAACGGTATTTTATCAACTTTATCATACAAATCAACAATTTATTCGATAGAAAACTGCAATTTTTTTGTATAAATATAGCTACTAGTCATAATAAATGAAAAATAATCGCCAATTGGCAACATAAACGACATCATGTATGATCATCCCATGCCGATACATGGGGAACAGAAAAAAAGGCTATCGGTCACCATCGTCTATACAATGCTGCTGAACAAAGGAGGAAACGACGGGATGACCAGATAGCCAGAATTCATCACGTTACTCGTGGTCGGCAGGAGGTCCCAGATTTATCACGGTCTGAGCCGACTCATCTTCGGCATTTTCCGCGGTGGAGGCCGAAGGCTCTGTAGAGGCTTTCCTTGCAGGAGCCTCAAGCTGCGGTGGATGTTTCCGAGGCGGTTTCTGTACAGGAGGCCTTTCGCCTACCCCGCCGTCGACCGGCCCGGAACCGACATGCAGCAGCGTCGCAAGGATGAACAGCAACAACCCGCTGATGATCGCTCCGACGCCAAGGATAATGAACGTAGACAGCATGGCGGAGGACGCCAACCCCCAACTGGAATCGTAACGCATCATGGTCATCTGCCAACCATTTCCGCTATACCGTTGCATTCCGACGAACGGTGTATATCCGACCAACCCACATGTAATCAGCACAATGCCGCAAACGATCAGCAAAGCCCCGATCACAAGACTCGTCACTGAAAGCTTCTTCATAGATCACAACCCCTTACGGACCATAATATCGCCATTTTTTCCATAATCGCATAGAGCGATTCATTTTCTTCTACCATATACGACGGCTTCTGGAGCGTGCCAGGCGGGAGCCTCGACCCCGCATACCCCTATCCGTTCCAGGGAGAGTATATCCAGCCCCGCACCTTTGAATGCCGCCGCGACATCCTGTACCGCGTTCCTGTTGCAATGGAAAGGGAGCTCTCCTCCAAAGATAGCGGTTTCGAACGTTCCCTGTTCCACCCGCACGTTCTCAGCCTCAGTGAAACTCGCGTACAGCATTCCACCCCGACGCAACGTGAGAATGGATTCCATCAGGAGCTTCGTACATTCATTCGGACGCAGATGGGTCAGACTCCCTGAAAGGATCACAGCGTCGAAGCTATTGCCGGGAAGAGCGACGGACCGAATGTCGGCGAGATTCCATTTCGCCGTAGGAACCGCCGCTTTCGCCAGCGCCAGCATCTCGCAAGAGAAATCGAATCCTTCGATTTCCGCTCCAGGACGCTTCGCCAGCAACCGCTGCATGAACACACCGCTGCCACATCCAAGATCCACGACCCTGGGTTTTTCAGGAAGCAAGTCCACGAACACATCCCATGATTCGAGATAGGGGGCGTACCCACGGCACCAAGTGTCGTATTCCTTTGCACAGGCGTCATAGCTGTCCCGTGTAGTCGCATACGGTTCGGAAAGGTTCAGTTTTTCTAAGTCCATGCAAAGCCTCCTGTATACTGCTGAAGATACAAACCGAACAGAGAATCGTCCATATATAAATCTATATCCAGAGAGCGAGGGAATCTCTTTACAGCGAAACCCTAGCGACGAACATCACCCCTGGCTGGCCTGAAACAGGATCTATGAGTGGAGCGGCCGCGAGCTGGAGGTTCTTGTCCAGCCCCAACCCTTCACGCAAGGTCCTGTTGTATTTAGAAGCGTAGGTGAACACCCGTATCGACTCAAATATCCGGGTCGCCACGATGATCGCGCCGCCACCTATGGCGGTATATATCGCCGCCTTCATCAACGGAGAGTCCGTGTTCAAGGACCTCGTGTTTCCAGTTCCGATGGCTACCCATGGCTGGACGGTAAACAAATCGAACATGAAACAAGTCAGACTTACAGCGAGGGCAGTGAATCCGACACCATCGCCGATCGCACCGATCAGGGCGCCGGTGGTATCCCCCTGTCTCGTGGAACCACTGCCGAAACCAAGCAGAAGGTTCCTGGCGAACGCTCCACCCGTTTTCAACTCGTTCGAAGTATAGATAGCCACACGTTCCTCTGCGCTCAATGCGGGTACATCGAGTTCGGCAAGGTTCAACCGCAATTGTTTGATGGTAGTCTTTTGGCCTTTCGAACGGGAGACCGTCCGGGAGATATCCGACGCGAAGCTGATGGAGTCCATCAGAAAGGAAGCGCTCGCCATGGATACTACGAACAAAAACAAACCGATACACAGTACAAGACGTTTCATCATGGACCTCCATCAGGATCTGTATTCTCGTAGTTGATTATCGCATGTCGGTTTCCACCTGTAAAGAAGCAATCATTGAAAACACTCTTTAAGTACAAAATTTTATACTATTAGTACTGAACATGACTCATTGAACGGACGGCAACAAATAGGAATGATCCAGCTACCTCATGTCTCATCCGTTTCTTGAAACATTTTTATATTTTTATATTGTATATATAATTAAATTCATTCAAAAACTTTTCAAAAACGATGTATTGACATCACTTCGGAAATGTCCGATATTCCAAATTATCAGCAAGAGGCTTAGTCCTTGGAATCGGCCGGGACATGCAAGCTCCGGCTATGGGAGGAATGGGAAAAAGATTGAAAGGCGTTGAAGTAACAGCAGGGAACGTCACCCGTAGCTACGGGGACTTCAAGGCGCTCGACGATGTGAGCGTCAATATCAGGAAGGGTGAGTTCTTCTCACTACTCGGACCATCAGGATGCGGCAAGACCACTCTGTTGCGGATCATCGCCGGTTTCGATTCGCCTGATAGCGGCACCGTGCTGTTCGACGGCAAAGACGTCCTCCCGTTCCCCCCTGAAAAACGTCAGTCGAACACCGTATTCCAGACATACGCGTTGTTTCCCCATCTTACCGTATATGAGAATATCGCTTTTCCGTTACGTCTCAAATATATAGACAAGGCTTCAATCGACAAAAAAGTACGAGAGTACGTCCATCTCGTCCAGCTCGATGACCATATCGACAAGAAGCCGAGCATGCTCAGCGGAGGCCAGAAGCAGAGGGTGGCTATCGCCCGCGCCTTGATCAATGAACCAAGCGTTCTGTTGCTGGACGAACCGCTTTCCGCCTTGGATGCGAAACTTCGGCAGAATCTTCTCATTGAACTCGATGAACTGCATGACCAGGTCGGCATCACGTTCATCTATGTCACCCATGACCAGAGCGAAGCGTTGTCCGTTTCCGACAGGATCGCGGTCATGAACCACGGCAAGGTGTTGCAGATCGGTACTCCGTATGAAATCTATGAAGCGCCGGCGACCGCCTTCGTCGCCAAATTCATCGGTGAAACGAACCTGTTCCCTTGTACGGTGAAAAGCTGCGAACCCTATAACGATGAATACATGATGAAGATCGATGTTCCTGCTCTTGGAGGCGATATCTTCGTTACCGACGAGGACCCGATGGAGGTCGGACGAAGGCTGAACTTCACGGTCCGTCCGGAGAAGATCACCATCACCAGTGAACGTCCGACGAAGCAGAAGCCGGGGATCAATACCTTCCACGGTATCGTCGATGAACCGGTGTATTCCGGTTTCCAGTCGAAGTTCTATGTGCAGCTTGATGATATCGGGACGATGATCAAGGTATTCAAGCAGCATACAAACTTCATGGACGACGGTCCTGAAATTGAATGGAAGGATATGGTCTACGTCTCATGGAGCGCGGATGACGGATATCTGGTGAAGGTGATCGACGAATGAGCCGCAAAGTGGAAAAGCGGAAGCCTGAGCTCAGGGAGCGGAGACTGGGACTGTCCTACTCCTCACCCATGGGAGTGTGGTTCACCATCTTCTTCATCGCCCCGTTGGTGATCATCATCCTCTACAGCTTCCTCAAGAGAGGTCTGTACGGCGGGGTGGAATGGGAATTCTCTTTGGCTGCCTACGAGCAGATGTTCAACCCGAACTTCGGCCGGGTATTGCTGCGCACCATCTGGATCAGCGTCGTAGCGACGGTCGGGTGCATCCTGCTGGCCCTCCCCACCGGGTACGCAATGGCAAGGAGCAAGCACCAGACGCTCCTGCTGTTCCTGATCATCATCCCGTTCTGGACGAACTCCCTGATCCGTATCTATGCATGGATCTCGATCCTTTCCACGGAAGGGTTCCTCAACGAAATACTCAAGGCGCTTGGAATCATTGATGAGGGTCTGCACCTGATCTACAACCATGGCTCAGTCATCCTCGTATTGATCTACATGTATCTTCCCTTCGCGATTCTCCCGTTGTTCACGACCATCGACAAATTCGACTTCTCGCTGCTCGACGCGGCAAGGGACCTCGGGGCGACCAAGTTCGGCGCGATCAGGAAGGTGATGCTTCCGAACATCCGCAGCGGCCTGGTCACCTCGGTCATATTCACGTTCATACCTATCTTCGGAGCCTATACGGTACCGTTGCTCGTCGGTGGCAAGGATTCGACCATGATCGGCAACATCATCGTCGACCAGGTATCGAAGACCCGCAACTGGCCGCTGGCCTCCGCGTTCTCCATGATCCTCACGCTGATCTCCACCGTCGGGGTAATATGGATGATGATGAGTTCACAGAAGGAGCAGGCACAGAAGAAAAACGCTACGAACCAACAGAAATCGGAGATGAACATCCGCAAGCATCATAAGGGGGGGGAAGCATGATCGGAAAACGGAATGTGCAGAAAGCCCCCCGGCCGTCAGAACGCAAGAAGGTGGTGTTCAACGACCACAAGACGCTCTCTTTCTCCAATATCGTCATGGTGCTGGTGGTCGTGTTCCTGTTCCTCCCTTTGTTCGTCGTAGTCCTCTACTCCTTCAACTCCTCGAAGGGCATGACGTGGGACCACGCGTCGCTGGTCTGGTATGAGAAACTGATCTTCAGCAGCCCGTCGCTCTGGACGGCGTTCCGCAACAGTCTGGTGATCGCGTTGACCTCCAGCGCCACGGCGACCATCCTCGGCACGCTGGCCGCGGTCGGTATCAAATGGTACAGGTTCCCCGGCAAGTCCTATATCACGACGATCAGCTACCTGCCGATGGTCCTTCCCGAGGTCATCATCGGTATCTCGATGCTGATCTTCTTCTCCGCGATCAAGGTCCAGCTGGGCATGTTCACCATCTATGCGGCGCACACCACGTTCAACCTCCCGTTCGTGTTCATGCTGGTGGCGGCGAGGCTCGACGAATTCGACTACTCGACGATAGAGGCGGCCCGTGACCTCGGGGCGAATGAGCGCCAGACGCTGATGCGGGTGATCATCCCTTCGATCATGCCCGGCATCCTCTCGGGATTCCTGATGAGTATCACGATGTCCCTGGAGGACTTCGTCATTACGTTCTTCGTATCAGGCCCGGGCTCGGGCACATTGCCGCTGTACGTCTATTCAATGATCCGCTACGGCGTCTCCCCGGTGATCAACGCCCTGTCGTTCGTCATGATCCTCGGCACGATGCTGATCGCCTGGATCTTCAGACGTTTCCTCAAGACCATAGCGGCCAACAGCTGACACTCTCTAGCATTAGCCCTACACACTAGCCCGCGACCGGAAAATCAACTGACGGTTGTCGCCAGGGGAATTAACAGGTATACTGTACCGCATTGGGTGTGGGGCGTTTTCCGCCGTCACCCCTCTTCTGACGGCGCAAGCCGAACAATCATCTGTCCGATGATGTCAGACTATCACTCTTCTGGGAGGTAATGCCATGCGCAAAACTGAACGGGTGTCATGGCGACGCGCCATGCATCTTGTAGTGGCCATCGCCGTGATGTCCATGGTCCTGGTGGGGGTGTCATCCTGTAACAGGGGTGCCAAGGGATCCTCGTCCGCGAACAAGCTCTATCTGTACAACTGGACGTATTATACGCCGGATGAGATCATCGAACAGTTTGAAGAGGAATTCAACGTCGATGTCGTCGTCGATAATTTTTCATCGAACGAAGACATGTTCGCCAAGCTCATGGCTGGCGGCGGTAAGGGGTATGACATCATATTCCCGTCAGCGGACTACACTTCGATCATGATCGGACTGGGGCTGGTACAGGAGCTGGACCATTCCAAGCTGCCCAACCTGCGGTATGTCAGCGATCTGGTACGTTCGAAAGCCGTCTACGATCCCGACATGCGGTACTCGGTCCCCTACAACATGGGGGCTACCGGTGTCGCGGTCAATACGGCGAGAGCTCCTGAAGGCTATGCCCATGACTGGTCCATCTTTGAGGATACCAGGTTCGCGAAACGGATGAGCCTGCTTGACGACATGCGCGAGGTCATGGGGGCGGCGCTGAAGCACCTTGGATATTCAGTGAACACCACCGATGCCGCGGAGCTGGCCGAAGCAAAAGCCCTGATCAACGACAAATGGAAACCGAACATCGTGAAGTTCGACGCGGAGGCCTTTGGCAAAGCCTTCAGCCAGGGCGAGTTCTGGGCGGTACATGGGTATGCGGAGAATATCTTCGAAGAGTTCCCGGAAAGCAAGTGGGGGGAGATCGACTTCTTCCTGCCGCCGGAGGGAGGCGCACTTTCGATCGACAACATGGTGATCCTCAAGAGTTCAGAGCATTCCGATCTCGCCCACGAGTTCATCAATTTCATCCACAGGCCGGAAGTCTATGCGATATTCCTCGATACGTTCCGCTACCCCGCGATCACGAACACCGAAGCCGGTAAGTATACACAGTATGCTCCGTACTACCAGGCCGAAGATGTGAACGACAACTTCGAAGTGTTGCAGGATCTCAAGGATGACCTTGAACTGTATAACAAGATCTGGCAGGACATCCGGTACGTGAACTGACGGGTTCCGTCCGGTTTCGCTTTCTGCAAGGCCGCCTTTGGTTTTCGGACCGAGGCGGTTTTTTCATGCTCATGGCCCAAGGAGCTGCTAAAAAGGGCGGTTTCACCCTCCTCCACTTCTTACGCACAAAAAATTTTTTCACTTTTTTTTCGTCATCCGCACCCCCAGAAACTCCTGTCAGACCTATCCCCGGCATGCCGATGCTGTCCGATGTCACAAGGGCGCACATGTCATATCACCTCCCGGTACAGACTTCCATGCAGGAACGCCCACAATCATCGTTTTTCATTGTTCAGGCAATGGACGAACTTTGTAAGAAGTAGGGAGAAGTGCCCCTCCAACTTGTCCATACATGTAAGAAGACCATGTGAGATGTTATAAGTCGCGGCGAAGTCAGACCAGCTTCTGACATTTGCTAACTCCTTATATTGCAATAATTAATGCAATTTTCTCTGTTGACTTCTTTCACCGCTTGGTATAACTTACTTATACCAAGCGGTGAGAAGCTGGTAAGGAAGGAAATCATGGCACGGAAAAACAACAACAAGGTTTACAAGATGATCGCGGTTCTCGTTCTTCTGATCGTAGCGTCATCCGCCTTCGCAGGCTCCGTGTCCGACACCACCGTCCTGAGGCTCCGCGGCTACGTCGCTCCCCAGGCTTCCTTCTCCGCCAACGTGGACGGACAGCTCTCCGTGGCAGCCAACAACGACGCCTTCCAGTTCTCAGTGCTCGACCAGAACGGCCAGGCAGTACAGATCGAGAACGGCCGCGTGGCGGCTGACGCAGGCCAGATGACCTTCAACGTCATGGCGGTCTGACAATATCGGTAACAATCCCTCGGGGGAATCATATACAGGTGGAGGGATCCACCAAACTTGCAACAAGGCCGGCTACTCTCCTAGCCGGCCTTCGTTTTAATCGATGCATAGCCCCATATGGAGGCCATCGACGAATTCATCGTCAAACCGAAACAACCGACAAGTCTTTCCCTCTTTGACAAAGCCGAACTTCTTGTAGAGGGCGATGGCGGACTCATTGTCGGCACGAACGACAAGGTTGATCTTGCGGATACCTGTTTTCTGCCCATGAGCCCAGTTCAACAGAGCGGACAACAATGCAGAGCCGACACCCTCGTTCCAGCATTCACGCCGAACGGAAATTCCAAATTCACCGGCATGGGCCACACGGGGACGAGAACCGGAGACGAAATTGAGACTGCCGATGATTCGCTCACCATCCAAGGCCAACAGGTAGAGGCAATTGTCTGAACGGAGAGAACGTTCAAGGAACTCGGCCTCCTCCTTGATACCCATCGTAAATTCACCGGGGCCAAAAGTCAGGTTGTCGGATTCACCGGCGATATCATTGATATAGGCGAGCAGCATCGGGGCATCATCACCGGTCGCTTCACGAATGACACGGACATTCTCCTGATTGTGCATCTTGATCCCCCTCAGACGGAGACGACGGGATGCCGCAACGCGGCGACACAGACTCCAACGATCTCCTTGGTAATGCGTTCTATGGTTTCATCTTCAAGAAAGGACACCCCTTCTTCATCCAGACCAGCGGCCCAGTTTATGGAAAAAGCGACTGCCGCGAACGGCAGCCCGGCCTCAGCCGCAAGGACAGTCTCGGTCGCCGCGGTCATTCCGACATAGTCGCCGCCAAGAATCCTGAACATGCGTATCTCAGCGGGTGTCTCCAATCTGGGGCCGTTCGTACAGACGTATGTACCTTTCAGCATGATATCCCGTTTCCCCTGCCCCATCGCGGCACCCGCGATTGATTTCCGTAAAGCGAGACTATACGGCTGAACCATAGGGACATGCTTCACCCCGGACTCTCCGCCAGTAAAGAACGTATGTTCCCGGGCACCGCCGGTCATGTCGATGAACTGGTCGATCAAACCCCATGATCCAGGGGGAAGACTTCCTGTGATTGAACCGACCGCATACATGCCGATAGCCTGTTCGACACCCAATCGTTTCAACGCGGCAATGTTCGCGCGGTAGTTGATTAAATGCGGGGGGATGGAATGCCCTACGCTGTGACGAGGCAGGAATACAAGGTCGGAATTTTCACCGACGCCTTCAAACAACTCAACTTCCCCGTATTGGGTCTGTACGATGCGCTGTGACATCTCTATCGGAAACGAGGTATCGATACCGGTACCTCCGATGATCGCAGATTTCATATCGTCTCCTTATGGTGATGGACTCCAGGGTTTTCAAACCCATACCCTTCGATTTGGTTTGGCTCAAAGATACCTTCCGATGTAATGATCGAAGTCACGAATTTTGGCGGTATGATATCGAACGAGGGATAGCAACCAGTCACGCCGGGGCTTGTGGTAGGTTGTCCCATCGAACGACAGACATCATATCCGTCACGTTCTTCCATGATGATATCGGAGCGATTGCGCCGGGACCCGTCAGGCGCCATCGAAAACGCATGGTACGGGATACCAAAGGTACGGGCGCAGACCGCATTGGCGAGCGTTCCCGTCTTGTTCACCACGGTTCCATCGGCGCAGACGAGATCCGCGGCGGTCATATACCGGTCGATCGTACCGTCCTCGATATAGTGGGCGCCCATCCCGTCACAGATCAGATGCACCTCAAACCCAAGCTCCTCAAGACTGGGTGCGGTAAGCCGGGCTCCTTGGAAATAGGGTCTGGTTTCGGAAACATAGACAGACGCCGTACGGCCCTCCTGCCTTGCGAACAGCAGGCTGAGCAAAAACGTATGTTCAGCAAAACAGGTCGTAAGAATCCGATCGCCATCATGGATCAAAGAGGCTCCAAAACGGCCCATTCGTTCGTACACGGAATCGAACGCAGCCTCACGGTCCCTGACCAGGCGCACGATAGCATCGGCTGCGACGGAACGATCTCTGCTGGAACTTGCTTGAGAATTCTGTAACAAGGGACGGATATCAACAAGCAGACGATCAAGCGTCCGGGCCATGGTCGTATTCGTCGGACGGGAGTTCTTCAGGATCCGGCAGGCTTCGACGTACGTCTCGTATGTACAAGGAGCGGAACCTTGCCGCATGCGCAAAGCGGTCCACTCGATGGCGACCAAGGCGACCTGCAACGGCCCACCGCCTTGGGTGACCATCCCCTTGATGGCATCGGCGGCCTCTTGCACGGTATGGCAAGGTACGAACCGACGTTCAAACGGGAAAACACGACGATCACCGATCAACAGGGTATCCCCTTCGATACGGGCGATGTTCCTTTTCCGCAGGAGAAAAGGCAACAGCGAATCTATGTCGCGGCTATCGGTGTCCATACCGATATAGTACAGAGAAGAGATGAAAACGTAAAGTCCACAGTGCAAAAAGGGCTTTCCGGGAGAGCAGATCAAAGACCTCGTCCACGCGACAAATACTCAGGTTTCGAAAGAGGCGGAGGATCAGCCTTCCTTCCAGAAACTCAGATGATCGGCGATGATGGCTTCAGTCAAAGCGGGATCATCAACGGGGCCTACAATCACCATATCCTTCTGACCATGTTCAAGGACTTCTTCCGAAGGAAGGTCCAAGGTCGGATTCTCATCATGGGAGCCGGTCAGGGAGAGCAACTGGGCCTCGGTCAAACCGAAAACCAATCTTCGCACGTTCGTCCAGTACATGGCGCCGGAACACATGGCACATGGTTCAAAATTGGAATAGAGGGTACAGGTCGCAAGGAACTCAGGAGAATAGGCCTCTCCCGCCCGGATCATCAGATTCGTTTCGGCATGCAGGCAAGGGCTTCCTCCGCGGCTGTTGTTTCCCTGGGTCATCAGGACATTGCCATCCTTGTCTGCGAGAAGAGCTCCAAACGGATGGTTTCCCGCCGCTACCGCGTCTTTCGCGACCTTCACGGTTTCATACAACAACTCAATGTCCTTTTCCGTAGGTTTCTCAAACCGCACTTTCCCCATGATTCGCTCCTCGATACTGTACTTTTTATGATTTGGATGATGCACATCCATCGAAACCCTACCATGTAACGACAGCCGACGCAACCGCTTTCTCACCTATGGCCGAGCTACCATCCCCTCTTCTCCTACGTTCCTGCGTTCTGTCTTGTCCCCTGGCGACAATCTGAAAAATATTCGTCCACACCCCGGATCTGTAAAAACAACAGAGAAAAAACAAACAAAGGGGGTTCCTACCCCTTCTTTCCGATTGACGTTTCCCTCAAGGTTCCGTACCTTGTAACGTAGTGGTTTTCGCCTGTGCTGCAAGTAGAGGCGGCAACCTACATTCATCGCATCGAATGCGAAACAAAAGGAATGGAATATGAAGACACACAAGATGACAAAATGCATCGTGGCGCTGCTGATCATGCTCGCCATCGTCCCAGCTTTGTTCGCCCAGGGCACGAAAGAGATCGCTTCCGACGCCATCGTCGGCAAGATCGTAGCACTGAGTCAGAACAACGGGACTTGGCAACTGATGGTCCGTGACACACAGGGCAGCGATATCGTTTTCCGTCCGGCACCGGATTGTGAGCTTACGCTCCCGATCGAAAGCATGCGCGTGGGCGACTACGTAGCCGTCACGACGAACGGCATCATGACCTTGAGTCTCCCTCCTCAAGCTACCGCGATGGCGATCCAGTGGATCAACCCGCTGGTGGCGCAGGGAATCGTTGAGGTAAACGTTCCCCGCACCGGTCTGGAAGTCCCTGAGGTCCTGGAGGATCAATTCAGCTACTCCTATGGTTTCATGCTGATGGACATGATCCGTATGCAGGGAATCTATCCGTACGCAGGGTACTTCGCTTTGGGCAGTATGGATGCGGTTTCCGGAGTGGAGCCTTTGCTCTCAATGGAAGACATGTATGCTGCGCTCGATGACTATCAGTACAACATCCTCATGTCCGGAAACGCTACCGATGATGTCGGAGCCAGAATCGACTCCGTCCAGGCATTGAGCGATCTGCCGGCTCCCGAGGACACGATCAGCCGCTTCAGCTATGGGTACGGCTATCTGTTGGCCGCGACCGCGCTCTCCCAGGGATTCGAGCTTACGCCAGTCTATCTGGCCGCAGGTGCATTGGACTCCGCTTATGCCGAAGGACAGCTCTTCACCGAAGAGGAAATGGACGAAATCTTCACCACCTATTCAGAGAAGCTGTGGGCGCAGATGGAGCAGATGATCGCAGAAATGGCTGCTCAGAATCTTGCGGAAGCCGAGGATTTCCTTGCGGAGAACAAGACGGCGGAAGGTGTTCAGACTACCGACAGCGGACTGCAATACAAGATTGAGCGCATCGGCAACGGTGTAGTCCCGAACCAGGATTCCATCGTACGGGTTGATTATGAACTCACCCTGCTGGACGGACAGGTGATGGACAGCTCATACCAGAGAGGCGTTCCCGCTGAATTCCCCGTTTCCGGCGTTATCTCCGGTTTCGCCGAAGCGATCACCATGATGCCGATCGGAACGAAGATGCGCGTCTGGGTGCACCCTTCCATGGGTTATGGCGAGGGAGGAACCCAGGACATCGAGCCTAATTCCTTGCTGATCTTCGACATTGAGATTCTCGGAATCGTTGAATAAGCGAAAACCAAAAGCAATAAACGAGAGCCTGCCGCATATGCGGCAGGCTCTTTTTCTGTATGGTGCAGGGGCAAAGGAGTCATCAGCGACCGCTTTCCACATAACGTTCAGCTTCAGACGTCAGGTCAACGTTTTTGACTACTGGATATCATTCGATGGCTCGACGCCTGCGCCCCATGAACTCACAAGCTAGTCCTTGATCTTGAACACCACCTTCTTGATGGCGGAGGGTTCATCGAGGGCGACACCCGGCTTATGCGGTTCTCCCGGAAGGAATATCGAGAAACGGCCTTGCGTCGCCTGAATCACGACGGTAGGCTCCCCGTCCAGAAACACGCAGTCTTTTTCTTCATCATATGGAGCGGCTTGGTCGGCGAGTTCTCTCCACGTAAGAGCCATCAGTTCCTGCCCTTCCAGAACAATCTGGACATCAGTCTCTTTACGGTGACTTTCGAACTGCTTGGGTTCGGCACTGCTCATATAGGCAGAAACGATGTACCGGACATCGGGGTCATCGGTGGTATAGGAACCAGGTTCGGCATCATAGGGAATCCCCCGATCCATGATTTCTATCACTTTACGTAGTTTCGGAAGAACGGGGACATACAGTTCCAGGTTTTCCAATGTATCGAACAACATATGCGGCTCCTTGATGAAAAATAAAAAAGAAGGGGCCCGTGATCACAGACCCCTCCCGAAGAGGATATATCAGAAGCGTCGCTCAATCAACCGTAAATCAGATATGATCGGTCGGTTTCGTCGTTTCGCGATGGTGTTCCCAAGCTTTCTGGTAGGCGACTATCTGCTCGACGCACCCATCGATACCGACAAGGCCGCTATCCAGGCACAGATGGTAGGTTTTGCACATGCCCCATTTTCGGTCGCTGTAGTAGTTATAGAAATTCGCACGTTTCTTGTCTGCCTTGAGGCAGGTATCTTCCGCTTTTTCAGGGGCGATCTCGTATACCTCGACAGCCCGTTTCACCCGTTCCGAGATATCGGCATGGATGAATACGCTTAGCACATCGGGGTTGTCCCTCAAGACATAGTCGGCACACCGACCGACGATAACGCAGGAGCCCGCGTCCGAGACTTTCTTGATGGTCTTTGACTGGATCAGAAATAACTGGTCGTTGAGCGGCATTTCCGCGATACCGATCGCACCGCTCGCCATGGGGTAGTTTCCCATGACCAAGGAATAGAAAAGACTGCTGGTGGCTTTCTCATCCGCGGTCGCGAACAACGCCTCACTCAAGCCACTGTCCTTTGCGGAAATGGCAAGCAATTCACTATCATAGAACGGAATCCCCAGACGTTCGGCCAGCTTCCGGCCGACTTGCCGCCCACCACTGCCGAACTGTCTACCAATCGTAAAAATCGTCTGCATACTCATGAAGTTCCCTCCTCCGTGCCGACAGCGTCGACATCAGTCAGGACGACGATCAGTACCGAACGCAAACCGAGCAAACCGTCCTGACAGCCATATTATATCACGAAAAATGCACTTTCTGCTAAAAAAATGATGTTTACATCGGTTCTACGGGCAATGGCGTACGATTTCTTGGCGGCAAGAGGCCTACCGCAAAGAAAAGAAAGTTTTCCTCTACAAACAGCGATGCTCAGGTTTATGGGAGAGTTCTCAAAGGTCTATACGTACGATCCATGGTGTGTACAGGTGTTTCTAGGCGTGGCTTTTGCAGGGGTACACGTGCTTTCAGGGGTCTACACGTGGTTCTAGACGTGGCGCCGGCAGGGGTAGACGTGGTGCCTGCGGGGGTAGACGTGGTGTCTGCCGGGGTAGACGTGATTCCTATGGGGAAGTCAAGAAGAAAAGCTCACGTCGGAGGAA
>CAYOWS010000015.1:0-36328 GCA_964407735.1 uncultured Sphaerochaeta sp.
CACTTCCGGCCATAAGTTCGGTCTCGCACCTCTTGGCGTCGGCTGGGTCGAATGGCGTGAAATGGCTGATCTCCCTAAGGATCTGATCTTCTGGGTGAACTACCTCGGCAGCAATATCCCGACCTTCGCGATCAACTTCTCCCGCCCCGGCGGCCAGATCATCGCCCAGTACTACCTGTTGCTCCGCCTTGGCAAGGAAGGTTATCGCAGGGTCCATCAGGCCAGCTATGACACCACCAAGTACATCGCTGAAGAACTGAACAAGATGGGTATCTTCAAGGTTCTCTATGGTGGCGATTCCAAGCAGGGCATCCCCGCCCTTACCTGGACACTGAAGGATGGCTTGAAGCTGAGCTATACCTTGTATGATCTTTCCGATCGGATGCGCACCCGCGGATGGCAGGTCCCTGCCTATTCGATGCCCGCCAACCGTGAGGACCTGGTCGTCATGAGAATCCTTGCCCGTCATGGGTTCAGCATGGAAATGGCCAGCGTGTTCATCGAGGACATGAAGAGGTCCATCGCCCACTTCGACGAACATCCTGTCGTGAAGCCGATGACCCAGGCTCAGGCCGGTGGATACAACCACACCGGTAAGTAATTCGTAACAAGCGCCGGGGGGCTCGAAACCTCCCGACGGTGTTTTTTCTCACCTCTCCCTGATTTTTGGTTTGGACCATTCCTACGTTGTAGGGATGGTCCATCTTTTTTTGTCTTGCGGCACGGAGGACCGAGGTAGACGTAATCCCCATCACCACAGAAACAGATTTATACTATCCTCAAACTTTGCTCACAGAAATATCATTCTTGGTTGATTTGATAAGTCCTGTAGCGATTTCTTGTGAACAACATATTGCTTATGGACTTTCGAATAATGCTGCATGACTGTTTTTGCATGTACGGTCGGAGATTTTTCTTGAATCTTTTTTTTGACATGGAGTGTAACCCATGGTACAGTAAATTTGCTAAAACGTTTTTGCATGCTGCCGGAAAGGAGGTTTCATGGCGGAGGTCACGATCAAAACCATTGCGTCCGAAGCGGGAGTCAGCCCCTCGCTGGTATCCCAGGTGTTGAATGATCGTCCAGTGCGCGTCGCAGCGCAGACCCGTGAAAGAATCCATGCCGTAGCAAAGAAATACCATTATGTCCCAAACAAGCTTGCAAGTTGTCTCAAATCAAAACAGACCAGGGTCCTCGCGTTGCTCGCACCGTTCACCCCGAATGGTTTTTTCAGCAACCTGATCTATCATGTGCAGCATTACGCTCATCAGGCCGGCTACCTCAGTATCGTGATCAATACCTTCGACGATCCTGAGAGGGAAGGCGAGGCGTTGGACCTCTACCGGAGCGGAATGTTCGACGGAATGCTTGTCGCCCCCCGTGGCGATGATTCCAATCTTGAAATATTCAGGCGGATGGAGACCGACGGGTTCCCGTTTGTTTTCGTTGACCGTCCTCTTGAGACGGTATCCGCCCCCTCTGTGGCGAGCGATCACTTTACGATCGGGATGGAGCTCACCCGAAAAGCGCTGGAAACCGGGAAACGGGATATCGTCTACCTTTACAACGGCGGAGACTGCAATACAGCCTTGGCCAGAAGGCGGGATGGATATCGAGAGGCCTTGCTGGAAGCAGGACTTGAACCGGTCTGCTGCGGTTTTTCCTGTGAGGAGACCGAGAACGGAGAATATATTGATGCGATGGCCCAGGCCTTGGGCAGGCTGGGGCGTCAGCCGGAAGTCTTTTTCGTCCATAGCGGCTACTATGTCCCGCATCTCGTCTACGCATGTAAAAAACTGGGCTATTCGCTGAACGCCCTCTCCTTCCTTTCTGTGGATGGATACAGCTTTAATGAACGATGGCTCGATATTCCGGATACGATCCGGCAGATCGAAGGTCATTGCGATATCGCCATTCAGGATATAGACATGATTGCGAAAGAAGCGGTCAGCATCCTGCTGTCGAGACTTCGGGATACAGTTATTTCGTCCACACGTACTTTCGTGCCGGTACAGATGGTGAAGTTCTAGATTGAGCATGGCTCATTCAGAATAGGGGACGTGGATCCTGCCACCCGCACAGGAAAAACGATAAGGAGTTTCTTATGAAAAAACTGTTGTCACTCTCTCTTGCCCTGCTGCTCGTCGGTGGCATCGCCTTCGCCGGTGGATCTTCTGAAAAGTCCACCCCGGTTTCAGGTGGTACCACCAGTGACGGTCTTCCGGCCCATAAGTCGGAACTGATCATCGGCTCTCCGGCTGATATCAACAATCTCGACCTACAGGCCCAGCAAGACCAGATCAATAACATCGTCCTGAAGTCGACCCACCAGACCTTGGTGTTCTTCACCAACGAAGGTACGTTCGAACCTGGGCTCGCCACCAGCTGGGAGTTCACCGACGATACCCATATCAGGTTCAACCTCGATCCCCGGGCGAAGTTCAGCGATGGTACCCCCCTTACCGCTGAAGACGTAAAGTTCACCATGGACATGGCCATGACCAGCTATGTGGCGAACAACCTCGCCGGTCTCGTCCAGACCAATATCATCGACGACCATACCTTCGAGATGGAGATCGAGACCTATAACAACGAATTCGTCCAGACCCTCGCCAGCGTCCCCATCTCCATCCTTTCCAAGAAAGCGTATGAGAGCGGCATGAAGCAGCCGTACCTCGTGGGAAGCGGTCCCTATATGTATGACAACTGGGTGGAAGGTGAGTATGTTCGTCTGAAGAAGAACCCCAACTACTGGCGTGAAGATGTCGGAGTCTCCGATTTCATCACCTTCAAGCCGATCCTGGAAGATTCTTCCCGCGTCATCGCATTGCAGACCGGAGAGATCGACGTCTGTATCAATCCCCCGATCAACGAACTCGATTTCCTGGAAAGGGACAAGAACGTGACCGTATTCGAGAAGCCGGGCAGCCGCCTCTTCTACTTCGCGTTCAATGTCGATAAAGCTCCTTGGGACAACCAGAAGCTCCGCCAGGCCGTCGCTTGCGCCATCGACCGTGACAGCGTCCTTGAAGTCGCCGTCTATGGAAAGGGTACTCCTCAGAATACCATTCTCAACCGTGGTCTCTGGGGTTTCTACGATGACATGGAAGGTTTCCCGTACGACGTCACCCGCGCCAAGAAGCTGATGGCCGAAGCCGGTTACCCCAATGGCGGTATCAAGACTTCCCTGTTGATCGCCAACAGTAGCCCGTACATCAACATCGCGCAGGTTATTCAGGCCAACCTGAAGGAAATAGGCATCGATGTCGTGATCCAGACTGTTGACGACGCCACGCTGAAGGCCAACTGCAAGAGCGGTACCCAGGACCTGTTCCTGTGGAGATGGAACGAGGACAGCAAGGTTGACTTCGTCTACCGTGACCTCTTCTACACCGGCAGTGGCTCCAACTATCACCAGTACAGCGACAAGCACGCCGATGAACTGATCGATCTCGTAGCTACCGAGAAGGACCAGGACAAACGCATGGATTATGGTATCGAACTCCAGGAATATCTGGTCGAAGCATGTCCTCAGGTTCCCCTCTATATCGCGAACCTGGTCATCGCCTACAACAAGAACCTCAAGGGTGAATACCTGTTCGGCGGCGGCAACCATGACTGGAGCCACGCCTACATAGCGAAGTAGTCCAATTCTCTGAGTCTCCTCCAGCCGGGGCCGTCTCCTCGGCTGGAATTTTGGTTTTCCGGTCTATCCAGACGTTCTTCGAGGAGTGTTTTCATGATTCGTTATATTTTGAAGCGTTTGTTGCTGATGATTCCGGTAATTCTCGCAACCTCATTGCTGATATTCTTCGCGATGAGCCTTACGGGTGGAGATCCAGCCATCTATCTCGCCCCGGAGAATGCGACCGATGCCCAGATCCAGCAGATTCGTGTGGATCTCGGCCTGACAGATAGTTTCCCGGTACGTTATCTGAAGTACATGGCAGGTATGCTGACAGGCGACCTGGGAACCAGCTATGTCACGAAACGGGATGTGTTCAAGACGTTCATGGACCGACTGCCCAATACCATGCAGCTCGCCGGTGCGTCCGTCCTCATCGCTACGTTGATAGCGATTCCCTTGGGAATATATACGGCCATCAACCAGAATACCTGGAAGGATACGGCGGGGATGGTGTTCGCACTGTTCGGCGTATCCATGCCGAACTTCTGGCTTGGCCTGATGCTGATAATTCTGTTCTCATTGAAACTGGGATGGCTTCCGAGTGGAGGGAAAAGCGGCATATTGAGTCTGATACTTCCCTCCGTCACCGTGGGACTGGGGTTGGCGGCCCTGATCACACGTACTACGAGATCGTCCATGCTTGATGTCATTCGGCAGGACTACATCCGTACCGCCCGTGCGAAGGGCTGTTCCGAAAAGCGTGTCATCCGCAAGCATGCGCTTGGGAACGCCTTGATCCCCATCATCACCGTAATCGGCATGCAACTCTCCAATGTCCTTACCGGCAGCGTTCTCGCCGAAACCGTATTCTCCTGGCCCGGTATCGGCCGGCTGATCTTTGACTCGATATCGAAACGTGATACGCCGATGGTCACCGGATCGATCATCCTCTGTTCTGTGTTGATGGTCGTGGTCAACCTGCTGGTCGATATCATCTATGCGTTCTTTGATCCACGTATCAAAGCTCAATACATGAAGAAGGGGTGATGATATGGCAAGTGCAAAAGTAAAGCAAGTGGATGGAGTCGCGGTTCAGAAGAGCCGTTCCCAGCTTCAGGAGACTTGGAGGCGCCTTTTGAAGAACAAGGGCGCTATCATCGGAATGATCTTTCTGGCGTTGCTGATCATCGCCGCGGTCCTGAGCGGATTCATCTTCGACTATGATACCGATGTGATCGGACAGAATATCCAGAACCGTCTGCAATGGCCGAGCTGGGAGCATATTTTCGGTACCGACGAGCTGGGACGTGATATCTTTATCCGAATCCTCTACGGCGCCCGATATAGCCTTGCGATCGGTTGTGGCAGCGTATTGATCGGTCTTGTCACCGGCGTCATCCTCGGTTCCGTCGCGGGTTTCTACGGGGGCCTCGTCGATCAGGCGATCATGAGGGTGAACGACATGCTTTATGCGATCCCGAACATCATGATCGCGGTCGTCATAGTCTCGTTGTTCGGTACCAGTACGTTCAACCTGCTGTTGGCGCTATGTGTGACCTGTTCGACTTCTTTCGTCCGTATCGCCAGGGCCTCGGTCATGACGATACGTGGGCAGGAGTATATCGAAAGCGCCTATGCCATGGGGCTTCCCACTTGGAAGGTCATCGTGAAGCATATCATTCCGAACTGCCTGAGCCCGATCATCGTCCAGGTCACGTTGCTGATCGGTACTACGATCATCGCGGCCTCCTCCCTTTCGTTCCTTGGCATCGGAGTGCCTTCTCCGGCTCCGGAATGGGGTGCCATGTTGAGCGCGGGGCGAAGCCAGATCCGTAACGCCCCGTATATCTGTGTCATTCCCGGACTTGCCATCATGTTCACGGTTCTCGCCCTGAACCTCCTGGGCGATGGCCTGCGGGACGCTCTCGATCCAAAATTGAAGAAGTAGGGGTGTTCCATGAGTAAGAAAAAGAAAGAACTAGTATTGGAGGTCAAAGACCTCCGTGTCCAATACAATACCGATGCCGGTGAGGTCTACGCCGTCAACGGGCTGAACTTCGATATCGAGAAGAAGCATACCTTGGGTCTCGTCGGTGAGACTGGCGCAGGCAAGACCACCACGGCCCTTTCGATCCTGAATCTCGTCCCGAATCCTCCCGGAGTGATCGCCGCCGGCGAGATCTTCCTCGACGGGCAGAATGTCCTGACGATGACAGAGGCTGAACTTGAGAAGATGCGCGGCAACGATGTCGCGATGATCTTCCAAGATCCAATGACCGCCCTCAATCCTGTCATGACGGTAGGTGAGCAGATCGCGGAATCAGTTCTCCTGCACAATGAGATCAGTGAAGCAGAGGCTCTGGACCGTGCGAAGGAGATGCTGAAGATGGTCGGTATCGACGAAAGCCGCGCCGGGGACTATCCCCACCAGTTCTCAGGCGGCATGCGTCAGAGAGTCGTCATCGCCATAGCGCTTGCCTGCAAGCCGAAGCTGTTGATCGCCGACGAGCCCACCACGGCGCTGGACGTGACCATCCAGGCCCAGGTGTTGGTCCTGATCGAACAGTTGATAGCCCAAAGTGACATGTCTCTGCTGCTGATCACCCATGATCTTGGCGTCGTCGCTGAAATCTGTGACGAGGTCGCGGTCATGTACAGCGGACAGATCGTGGAGAAGGGGACGGCTTTTGATGTGTTCAATGACCGGTTGCACCCTTACACGGTAGGTCTGTTCAATTCCTTGCCGAACCTGCGGGAACGGGGGGAGGAACTGCAACCTATCAAGGGCATGATGCCGAACCCCATGGACAAGATAGTCGGCTGTAGTTTCGCCCCCAGGTGCCAGTATGCGACGGATCGTTGCCTGCATGAGATCCCCCGGCTTCAGGCGATGACTGAGACGCATTTCGTCGCCTGCCACAACTACGATGGCAAGTCCGTTGAAAAAGGATGCTGAGATGGCTGAAGAACCAATTTTGAAAGTAGAAAATCTGACCAAGTACTTCCAGACTCCTCGGGGGTCGTTGCATGCGGTCGATGGCGTGAACTTTGAGATTCCTCGTGGAAAAACCCTTGGTATCGTCGGTGAAAGCGGTTGTGGCAAGTCAACGACCGGCCGAGTCCTGCTCAAACTGGTCAAACCCACCGGAGGAAAGATCATTTTTGACGGGAAGGATATCACGAACTACAGTGCCTCCAGGATGCGGCCCCTGCGTTGTGAGATGCAGATGATCTTCCAGGATCCGTTCTCCTCATTGGATCCCAGGCAGAGCGTGATGCAGCTGATCAGTGAACCGATCATCCAGCACAAGCTGCTCAAAGGGAAGAAGGAGATCGAGAAACGGACCTTGGAACTGATGGATACGGTCGGCCTTGCCAGCCGGTACATCAACACCTATCCTCACGAACTCGACGGCGGGCGTCGTCAGCGTATCGGCATCGCCCGTGCGCTGGCAGTGAATCCGAAGCTGATCGTCTGCGACGAACCGGTCTCCGCGCTGGATGTCTCGATCCAGGCACAGATCCTGAATCTGCTCAAGCAGTTGCAGAAGGAATTCGGATTGACCTATGTGTTCATTACCCACAATCTCGCCGTCGTCAAATATTTCAGCGATGATATCGCCGTCATGTACCTTGGCCAGATGGTCGAGAAGGCTCCCGCTGACTTGATCTTCAACCGGCCGTTGCATCCGTACACCAAAGCGCTCCTGGCCGCGGTTCCCGTTCCCATCGTAGGGGGGGATCGACCTGCGCGCCAGTTGATCCGGGGGGAGATCACCAGTCCTGTGAACCTGCCGGATGAATGCCGGTTCTGTTCCCGTTGCGACTATGTGGTCGATGAATGCAGGAGGAAGGACCCCGAGTTGGTCGAGGTCGAGCCGAACCACTTCGTCGCCTGTTGCCGGGTCCGAAGCGGCGCCGACTCGGATATCGAGCCGACCAGATAGGCCCGGATACGGTTTTCTCCCTGTCACTCGCTTGAAAGTGCCGCCTGAAGAGTCTTGTTTCTTCAGGCGGCACTTTTTTTGTATATTCTGTTCAGACAAAAGTGAGCAAGCCGGGATAGGACGGGAACTATGGAACTGTTCTATCGTAGGAGTGCGAGGAGTTGAGGATGGATTGTATTCAGAGCATGTACAAGGCGATCGAATATATGGAGGAAAACTTGCTGGAGGGGATCACCTACGAAGATGTGGCGAGACAGGTATACATGTCGAACTACCATTTCCACAGGCTCTTCAGCATGCTCTCCGGAATTACGGCGAATGAGTATATTCGCAATCGAAAGCTTTCGATGGCTGGGCAGGACCTGAGCCTGTCCGATGCGAAAGTGATAGATATCGCGTTCAAGTACGGCTATGAGTCTCCCGAAAGTTTTGCCAAGGCTTTTTCCCGGTTTCACGGGGTGACCCCCAACATGGCGAAACGTCCGGGAGTGCGATTGCGATCCTTCAACCGCCTTGTGATACAACTCACATTGGAAGGAGGTATCTCTATGGAGTACCGGATTGAGGAACGGAGAGAATTTCAGTTGCTGGCGAAAGTAAAGGCTTTCAGAAATGATTCTATCACTGAGGATGGAAACACTGAAATCCCTGACTATTGGAAAGAGTGCGGGCGGGAAGGGGTCTTTGATGTTTT
This sequence comes from uncultured Sphaerochaeta sp., assembly GCA_964407735.1. Taxonomy (GTDB): domain Bacteria; phylum Spirochaetota; class Spirochaetia; order Sphaerochaetales; family Sphaerochaetaceae; genus Spiro-02. The sequence goes on from CAYOWS010000015.1 coordinate 8,271, forward strand.
GCGTCAGAATACAGGGAAGCATGACATCTATGGTGTCTGCGCACCGATTTCACAGACAAGTACCTGTTTCGATTATGGCATCGCGATGGAATATGATGGTGGCGCTGTACCGGAAGGATACCGTCTGTGGACTGTAGAACCCACCCTCTGGGCTGTATTCGAGTGCATAGGTTCTGATGGCGATTGCATCGGAGCGACCTGGGACAGGATCTTCAAGGAGTTTCTGCCAGGTTCCGAATACGATATGCTTGATGATGTCGATTTTGAGTTGTACGCGGAAAACGGTCGTCCGGATACCTTCTGTGAAATATGGATACCCGTAAAGAAAAAGCGTCACGATCCTTGATGCCCTGACGATCAATGGCGGAGCATATGGAGGCAGGCCGGTCTGAACGATGGTCTGCCTCCTGTCGTATCTTCCTACTCTCCCGCTGGCTTGAACCCATAGAAATGGAGCATGTTCATGTCTTCCGGGATATCGCAATAGTGGTCTCCGTTTCCGAAGATCGTCTTGTGGATACCATGGTCCGGCGCGAAGAGGAACAACGTGTCATAGTCTTTCCAGACCTCGCTGGCACAGTCGACCAACCGTGCGAAGTCCCTGATATGCCGTTTCAACGCATCGAGCGAACGTTCTGATTCCGGTTCAGTGTCATGGATCGAATCATCGTAGTCCATGTTGTAGACCACGACGACATCGTGGGCGTCCTCATTCAAAAGCCGTAGCCCCCTTTCTGTGGCGTCTTCATCGCTGGGTTCGGTATTGAAGTAGGTGATGGGGCGTCCGGTGAAGATCAGTCCCATGGAAGAATCATCACGTGCGACAAGGGCCGTCTTCGCGCCTTGTCGTGGCAAAGCGTCGAAGATCGTGTCGATTGTGACCAGTTTCTTGATGTATTCCTGGATTCCATGCTCTTTCGGTTCCGCTCCGCTGAACATGGTCGCGAAACAGACCGGAGTGACAGGAGGGAACGCGGCGAGCATCGGGATCGCCATCTGGGTACGTTCCATCACCGGAGCATAGAACGAAGTATATTTCTGATAGAGCCACTGGGCGATTGCATCGGGATTATAGATCAATACTTTCTGGACCCGGCCGCTTTTACTTTTGTTTCGGACCATCGAGAGGACTTGCTCGATCGGTTCTCCAGCAAGATCCGGCTTCTCAAGGCCCATTGCCCGGGTGATGGTCGCGGCGGTCTGTGTGAGCAGGACGGAATTGAATGCCATGGTTGTTCTCTCCTCATCAATTGATGGCATAATTGTACCATAGGAACATGTTTTATGGTAGAATAGTGGGCAGTTCCCGTTGGAAAAAGGTGGTTGAATCATGCTCATCATCATACCCGTGCTGTTTCTGTTGGCTTCCATCTATGCGCTGTGTGATGCGATCGTCATGAGGTCCACGAGATTCCATGGATACAAGTCCTACGCCAAGATTGTCAAGGTCGAACATACCATACCTTTCGGCTTCCGGAGATTCCTGTCGAAGCGGGACGGAAGCATCGGTTGCGACTATGTCGTCCGAATCAGTTTTCCCACGAAAGAGGGGCGCTGCGTCAGTACAAAGACCACCGTCCATGCACGGATGAAGATCGCCAATGGCAAACGGATCCCGTTTTTCGTCGAAGACAACAGGGTGCCGATCAGGTATCACCGCCTGTTTCAGAAAGTCGTCTATTTCGATGTGGACCCTATCAAGGAACGGCAAGGGACTTTTGCACCAGTGGTCGTCTGGGGAAGCTGTGTCCTCCTGCTCTCCTGCATAGTCGCATATATGCTGTTCGCCTAGTCTGAAATACTTTCAGAACAGGAATTTTTCGTTGACAGGTTCGTTTCGGCAGGTTATTTTTTAAGTGCTGAATCGTTTCAGCAGGGAGAGTATGTATGAAAGTTTTAGCCCACAGGGGCTTTTCAGGAAAATATCCGGAGAACACCATGCTTGCGTTCCAGAAGGCACTGGAAGCCGGTGCCGATGGCGTCGAGCTGGATGTGCATGAAAGCGGCGACGGAAAGCTGGTGGTCATCCACGACGAGCTGCTTGTACGTACGACGGGGCGGGAGGGAAGCGTCAGCGACTATACCCTGGAGGAACTGACTTCCATCAAGGCTTCCAAGACGATGGATGACCGTTTCGATGCAAACATTCCCTCTTTTGAAGAGTATTGTGATTTCGCCAGCAAGAACCGGATGGTCACCAACGTCGAGATCAAGACCAACCAGATCTGGTATCCCGATATTGAAAAGAAGATAGTCGAAATGGTCCGGGCCTTCCACCTGGAGGACCGTATCATCTTTTCTTCGTTCAACTGGCTGTCCGTTGTCCGGGTGAAGCAACTGGCTTCCGATATCCCTTGCGGATTGCTCTACGAGGGGAATGGCGTCAGGCATTTAGCCTGTCAGGCGAAAGACCTTGGGTTGCAGTATCTGCACCCTGATTTCATTCTGCTGGATGATGAGACTGTCGAGGAATGCAAAGAGATGGGTATCGGTCTGAACGTGTGGACGATCAATGACCATGAACGCATGTCCAAGCTGATGGACTGGAATGTCAACAGCATCATATCCAACTATCCCGACATGTGTCTGGAGATGTTGGGGCGGAGCTGAAGCTCCCTTCCTGAAAATGAGCAGGGCCAAGGTTGTATCCTTGGCCCTGTTTTTTATGTTTGAAACTAGTCTCCGTAACGTCAGAACGTCCACATATACGATATGGCTGGCAGGATTCCGAACATCACTACTGTACACACGGACAGGACGCAGAACAAGATCCTCAGCTTGATGCCGTTGTACGCTATGAGTATCTTGTCGTTTCTGACCGCGGCGCGTTTTGCGGCGATGGACTGGTACGTCATGATCATGATCACCGCCAGTGTAAAGATGTTGATCATGGTGATGATTGAGAAGATACCTGCGTCACTGACCATCGAGATACCGATGAGCATCGAGGATATGGCACCGAAAAGACCAGTACCGAGCATTCCGATGCTGTCCTCGCCGGTATAGGATTGGCTGTAGAAGGCTATGATGATCCAGATGACTACGCTGAACAGATTTATGAAGGCCTTGAGGAACAGAGAGACTCCGGATCTGTTCGCCCTGACGATGATTTCAAGCTGTGTCCTCATGGTATGCTCGAATTTGACCGCGGGATCGCTGTTCTGGTCTTTGTAGTAATTGAGCCTGAGTGTGAAATTCTTGATATCGTCACTTTCGCGAAGTGGTCGGTATCCACTGCTGATCGAAAAATAGGGAGAGAACCCGCTCAGGCGTTCACCTGAAGATGTCTCTGACCTGTCGGGTATGTATCTACAATAGTTGGCATCCATGATTGGAAGTATATACATCTTGAACTGCAAGCTCTCAAGTGGATATCTGACGCTGTCGAAGGCTTTTTCAAAACTGGCGTTGAACTTTACCTTCTGGTAGCACATCGTTCGCAGATTGCCGTCTTCATCATAGTACTGTACTTCCTCAAGACCCTTCAATGTACCATACGAGTCTGCTACGAACTCTCCGTTGCCTATGTCGAACAGAGTCTCTTTGTCGGTCAGGACGTTTGAGGGTGTTTCACCTGGATAGAAACGGGCGTCATTGGCTTCGATCCATCGGTCGAAGTATTCCTTGTTTTCCTCTATCCAGACGGCGAAATTGAGATCCGTGGGTCTCACCTCTTGGGGATAGTCCACATAGTAGTTGTCGATGATCTGATCGGCAAGTACATTCTGCGCATAGTGCCTGAACATATTCCGGAAGTCATCCTTGTCAAACTTGAAATAAAGCTGAAGCCTGGTCTCATAGTTCGATGAAGCGGACGAGATGTTCTTGATTTTCTCAAGGGTCGTCCCGACCAAGACCTCGACATAGTAAGCATCGGGATTATTCTCTTTCGATGTTCCTTCCAACTGTTCGTGATACAAAACTTGCTTGGGACTGTAGATATCATACAGTTCCCGCTCATCGCTGCCTTCACGATACTTTCGTACGGTGTCGACATTCTCATATATGATTTTGCTTCCACAATAGACGATATAGAATACAAGCGGTATTGTGATCAAAAGGATCGAGATGATCAGCCTGACGCGTGTCCGATACCCCAGGACCCTCCAGTTTCGGCCGAAGAAGTGTTTGTGCTTCAAACGTTCCATCTCATTTTGGGCGTCATGCCGCTGGATGGAGATCAGGTCATCATCCAGTTGCAGTTCATCAAAAGCGGGAAGTTCCAAGTCATCATCATAGAGCAACTCAGGAGCAAAGCAGAAATATGATGCGATTCGGGAAATGATCCCTTTGGAAAGACGCATCTCCCCGCATAGTATCCTGTCGATCTTCCCCTGGCTCACCGAAATCGCTCTGGCCAAGGAAATATGATGTGTTTCCTCAAGGAACTTTGCCAAAGCGGCGATCTTCGCGACGGTATTCTTACCAATAGTGTGTTTTTTCATACTCACCATGATAAGGTGAACTTCCAGCTGATGCAATTCTTTGTGTATGCGCTTCTTGCAAAAAAACGGTAATGTTTTCGCAAAGTCGGTAAAATTCTCAAGTACTTATGCGATACCGGGCTACTGGTATAGGGTATTGCAACGAGTAGCTGAATAAATAATTAATCAGCTCTAAAAGTTAAGTTCCTCTTGCGAAAAATCAAAGTGCTTCGTACAGTATATGATAAGTAGTACAAAGCTTTTTGTGAAGAATAAATTGTTCCTGCATAGTTATGGCATCTCTCGATTTTAGTTTTCGTTAAGGTTATCTGCTATGCAGTAAATCAATCTTGAAGTTGCAGAAGTTTTCACACTCGAAAGATTGATTGATAATGTGCCCGATTTTTTCTGGAGACTTTTAGATTAGAACTAATGACCTGAATGTCGTCGAGTTGAGGGAACATATGAACTGGATTTGTGCTAATGATTAAAATGTGCGATGCAGAACTGCTTTGATCAAGTTGCCTTTATATTATGGGTGAGGGGGAGTATTTACATGGAAGATGAGATGGTGGAAATACAAAAGGAAAATAGAATTTCTGAAGAATCCAAAAAACGGTCAATTTCAACGCTAATTCTATCTACAACTAAGTTTAATTATGCACAAAGCAGAGCGAAAGTAAAAATTGAAGGGCAGATTGAGATCCTCAATGAGTTAGATCCCATTAAAGATGCTGTTGTGGAAGTTTCTATTCTACCAAAGGGATTTATTGAAGATATAATTATCGGCATTTCCTCTATTCAAGAAACAAAACTCGAAAAGTTTGAATTGACTATGCATGCCGAAGCGTTCGCCCCTTTGACAGAATCAATTGAAGGACAGATGAACGTCATCTTGCGAAAAGGTGACGATCAAATTTGTACAGCTTCTCAAGCAATAGAATTTCTTCCATTTGAACAATGGAGTGGCATTCCAAAAGAGCTTGCTGTATTTGTAACGCCGAATTCACCATTAATTGATACTCTCATTCATGAGGTGAGCGAAGAATTGAGACGTGCAGGTTCTATGCCGGAACTCGATGGTTACCAATCAGATTCTGCAAAACGTATCGATCAGTTTTGTGTGGCTACGTATGATGTTTTGCAGAGACTTGGACTTACCTATTGTGAGCCTCCTGCAAGTTTTGAAGATTTCGGCCAGCGTATCCGATCCGTTGATTCTATTATGACTAGCAAATTTGCAACTTGTATCGATAGTTCTTTGTTGTTTGCCTCTGTTCTCGAAGCTTTAGGGCTCAACCCAGTAATAATTTTGTATCCTTCTCATGCAGTAGTTGGCTGTTGGCTCTATAAAGAGAAATCGCTTGATACAACTGTCTCTGCTAATGGATCATTTATTTGCGATAACATGAGATCTGGAGAGCGATCTTTACGATTAATCGAAACGACTTGTTTGACAAATTATGAATCATCAAATTATCTTCAGGCTTGTTCTACCGCCGAAATTCGAGCAGAAGAAAAAAAAGATGAAATACAGATAATCGATATTGCTTATTGTCGGCTTGGCGGTATCAAGCCGTTGCCTCAGACGAGGATTCTAGGCGATGGAAATATTTGTCTTTTATCAGATTCCGAGGAATCTTGTCCGTATGACTTCAATGATGACGAATACGGTAAAAACGAAATAGACTTATCAGCCTTCAATCCAGCTGTTGAAGATAAGATAATCTATTGGAGTCGCCGATTACTTGACTTGACAACAAGAAATATTCTTATCCATTTAAGGCTTTCAAGAAAAACCGTTCTACCTATTCTGTCGACTGATATTTCTAAGTTAGAAGACGAGTTGTTTAAAGGTTGTGAATTCAACATTTGTTCGACACCATTAGATCAATTGTTACAAGATTTCATGACAAAACCGCTTGAGATTCCCGAGAATGCTGCGCGTATCAATCAACAATTTCATTCTAGGAATTTAAGTACTAATCTTACTAGTGAAGAATTGACCAGACGATTGAAAGTTATTTATCGCCAAATGCAATCTGATTTGGCTGAAAGTGGTGCAAACACTCTATATATGTCTTTCGGAATTTTAAACTGGTACGAAAAGAATGGTCTGCAACGTTACGCTCCACTGATTCTTGTTCCTGTCAGGATTCATCGAATTTCTGCTACCCAATATAAAGTTGCACGAAGAGATGGGGAACCCACAATTAATTATTCAATCCTTGAGAAACTTCGACAAGATTTCCAAATTGATATACGACTTGATAGCAATAACTTGCCAATGGATGATCAGGGTGTCGATATTGAGGCTATCTTAAAAATATTCCTCAAAAGTATTCAGAAAGAAAAGTCTTGGACTGTTATTCCATATGCTGCGATTGGGATATTCTCCTTTTCTCAATTCGTGATATATAACGATTTGATTAATCGAAGGACGGAACTGGAAAATCATCACTTTGTGAAGTCTTTGATCATCAGCGAATTATCTGAACCCAAGAAAGAGATACCAGAAGTATACGAAGCTGATATAGAAAATCTTCTTTTGCCGATTTCATGTGATGAGTCTCAGTTGCGAGCAGTTAAAGCTGCACAAGTTGGGTGTGATTTCATTTTGCAAGGACCACCAGGAACGGGTAAGTCGCAAACTATCAGCGCAATTATCGCAAATATGATTAGCAAAGGTAAATCTGTATTGTTTGTAGCGGAGAAGCGTGCCGCGCTGGAAGTTGTTCAAAGGAATCTCAACAAACTTTCGCTAAAAGATTTTATTTTAGAGTTGCATTCGAATAAAGCAACAAAGGAGCATGTGCTTGAACAATTTGAGAATGCTCTTTCTGCTGATCGTTTAGAAATGTATAATCTTAATCCTTTCGTTCAAACTCTCGTAGAAAAAAGAAATCAACTGCATGAATATATTACAGCTTTACATAGAAAACATTCTTGTGGACAATCATTTTATAAATTAGCAGACAATTTGGCGGAATTTGAAAATAGTGACGTTGTTTGTGTAACTTTAGATGCAAAGGAGTTGGAAAACCTTTCATCGGCTGATATAGAGCGAAGGTCCGACTTTCTTTTAGAATTAGAAGAAGTTTCACGTCCGTTTTTTCCTATCAGTAGATCGCCGTTGAAATTTTTATCGATCACAGACTGGACTCCTGTTGTAGAGCAATATATTTTTGAGACTTTTGGATTATATCAGGATGTATTTTGTAAGCTTTCAAATTCTGTTAACGATATAGTCAATCAATATTTCCCATCACAAAAATTTGAAAGTATCAACGATTCTCTGAAGTTCCTACGAAAGCTGTTTTCAACATTGACTGCCGCCAGAAAAAGTAAACTTCCCGATATCATTCGCAAGAGTAGCGATCTGGTTTTTATTTCGCAACAATTGTCTAGGTATGTCGAAAGGCTTGGGGCTGTAAGAAAAATCAAAGAGACGCTCCCCATACAAATTGATAAAGAAATTTATGTGCAAGAAGATATTAAGCATCTCCTTTACGATTGGAGAAGTGCATTGCAGGCAGGCTTTTTTGTAAAAGGCAAAATAAGGAAACAGGTTACCCGAATATTACAAAAATACTCTATGGAGAAAGTATCACCTGAGATAGTAGATTCTTTATTAGTTCAATTAATGTCAATGACAGAAGCTTTGAATGGAGTCGCTTCGGAAAGAAAAAATATTCTGCCTGATATTACTGCCGCCATATCTGATATCATGAATAACGAGTCTGCTCTCCACGATATTATCCTGGAAATTACATCTTACCAGCAAAGTATTGAAGCTGTCCATTTTTCCCTCCCAAATCTTACTAGCCATAGTTGTAGAGCTTTGATAAATAATGATTTATTTATGACCGAATTGATAGCGACGATTGAGTTACATGATCACTATCAAAATCTAGTGATTACACTAAAATCCTCAACTTTTGTTAGCTCAGATTTATTTGAATTATCATATGGAGATCAATGTAATGAAATAGATGATTTGTTGAGCCATCTGTGTGATCTGCAGAACTGGGCGCGGCGAGAGTTTGTTCGTTCTCAACTAGAAAAATTTCCTGACATTATACCGATAGTTGATGCATATGAACATGGCGAAATCGTCGGAGCGATGTTGTCAGAAGTATTTATTTATTCTTATTATCAGGCGTTAGTTGTACATATTATGCAAACTGACCCGATTTTGAATAAATTTTCTAGTGAAACAAATACGCGCAGGATTGAAGAATTAAAACATAAGGAAGAAACCTATGTTATTGCTGCCGGTAAGGAACTTTTAGGATTACTTTCTGAACAAAAACCGGATACTACATTGGAAGTTTCCCAGATGAGTAAAATAAAAAGAGCTATTGCAAGCAAAGGTAGATCTTTATCCTTGCGTCAACTGTTTGCTCAGATTCCTTCGTTTTATTCAAAGATTTTCCCATGCTATTTGATGAGTCCTCTTTCTGTCGCACAATATCTTGATGCCGGATTGCCAAAATTTGATATAGTGATTTTTGATGAGGCTTCTCAGCTCACTACCAGTAAAGCGATTGGAGCGATATCAAGAGGAGAGCAAATCATTGTAGTTGGCGATCCGAAACAAATGCCCCCAACCAGCTTTTTCCAGAAAAAGGAAGATGAGTCATTGGGCAATGATTCTCAGAACTTTTTAAAAGATCTTGAAAGTATTCTGGATGATTGTTTAGCATTGAATTTACCGGAGGTGTTTCTTTCATGGCACTATCGGAGTAATCATGAAAGTTTAATCCAGTTTAGCAATGCACGTTATTATCGTAATCGTCTGAAAACATATCCTTCTACAGATGCATTATGTAGTCATGTTCGCTTTAAGAAAGTGGAAGGATTCTATACTTCCCGATCCTCTGAACCAAATCCTGCAGAAGTATTTGCCATTGTAGATGATATTCAGTATCGATTAAGCAATAAAGCAAAATGTAATCAATCAATTGGTGTTATTACTTTTAACGAAAGACAACAAGTTGCAATTATTGACCAGCTGGATCGATTGTTTGAAAAACATCCAAAACTTGCATCACAGGCTCATTGGTACGATGATTCTGGGGCTTTCGATGATACAAAACTTTTTGTAAAAAATTTGGAAAATGTTCAAGGTGATGAAAGAGATGTAATTTTATTTTCCGTCTGCTATGGTCCAACTAAAGAGAAACCTTCATCCGTGCCGCTTAATATTTTTGGGCCAATTATACAACTCGGGGGAGAGCGTAGACTTAATGTGGCATTTTCTCGCGCAAAAGAAGAGATGGTTATTTATACAATCATGGATCCATTTATACTAGAGGGCCGTTCCGAAACGAACCGAGGTCTACAGGATTTTGCTAGTTTCCTTCGATATGCTTATGATCAAAGTCGCAAAGAGATCCAATTGGATAATGATGGAAAAGGAATTGCCCAAGCTATTGGTACATTATTAGCAGAAAATGGATATAGGATTTCTTACAATGTCGGAAGTTCTGATTTTAAGATTGACATTGCAATATGCAAACCAGATTCAGAGAAAGAGTTTTCAGTGGGTATTATGTTGGATGGTCCTATATATGCTTCCGCGCGTACAGCTCGTGATCGTGAAGTTTTACGTCCTCTCTTTTTGTCCCGTCGTGGTTGGAAAATACTACAAGTCAATTGTATCGATTGGGTTCGTGAGGCTAAAATCACGCGAGAAAAATTGTTGACAGAGGTTGCTCTCCAATTTGCAATACACGATGAAGCTGATCATATTGAAAAAGTTTTCGATGAAATAGTACCGAGTGATACTTCGAATATTGATATCGAGAGAATAGAAGTGGTTACGAATAATTTTATCTGGAAGCAAGTACCCTACAATGTCGCTGAGTTGGTCGAGACGAACGAAAGACCTCAAGCTGATATCTTGCAAAAAGTGTATTGGAATGAATTGTTGTATAGAATAGATTATGTAATTCAAAAAGAAGGGCCTGTTGCAGAGTCCGTTGTTCGAGTAAAGGTTCAAAACTCTTTTGGCCTGAGCCGTTCTGGGAACCGCTTGCAAACTGTTTTTAAGCACGCTTTTGATACTGCCAAAAATACTCAAAAGTACCATGTCACACAGCAGAACTATTCATATGAAAGAGAGAGAGATCCAGAATTGTTGCAATTTTACTGGCCTGCATCTGTATCTCCTGATGAGTATACAGCGTTTAGGGTTGCTGAAAATGAGAATCGAAAAATTGAAGATATTTCATTTGAAGAGATGTGTAATGGACTATCTAATATTTTGCGACGAATCTATGTTTTGTCTGAAGATGAAGTTATTACTAATGTAAGCAGTTTATTTGGATATCAAAAAAGAACGAAAAAACTTTATTCTGTTATCACTGAATGTTTAAAGTGGGGAATAAAAAACGATCGATTTACAGTTGATGAAAAAAATAATTACGTCTTGAACTCAAAAGAATGAGGATAAATATCCGGGGGTTGTGCGATGATTCTCCATCGTCAGGCTACTGTAGGGCTACTGCTATAAATGCTATAAAAGGCTCCGGCCAAGGCCGCAAGAGGGGAGCGCGACCAAGACCGGAGCAGGATATATCGTCTACCGTACATGGCATACGGTACGATAGCTTCTTTGTGCCACTAGGTCGTGGCAGGTGCTATCGGAGAGGCTATCGAGGATCCTGTTCCGATACCTATTCCCTCGGATGCCCTTGTCGCCTCCGGTTCTGTCGGGGCTCGCTGTGCGTCAGCCTCCATCATCACCATGGCGGCATCGCTACTGTCCAGTCTGGTCAGCCGACGCAGATCGTATTCCCTGAGCTGATTGTTCAAGGAGTTCGGATCGTCGTAATGCTTCTCCTTGTGCCCGTTCAAGATCGAATACAGGACAGGGGAGAGGAGCAGGGTGAGGAATGCGCCCGTTACCAGACCTCCTACGAAAGTCAAGGCGATCGGCTGCATCATTTCCGAACCCTCGCCGGGGAAAAACGCCAGCGGGATCATGCCGAGGACCGTGGTCAGGGTGGTCATCAGAATCGGACGCAGACTGCTGCGGGCGGCCTGTAGACAAGCCTGCTTGACAGGGACCTTCTCCTTCACCAACCTGTTGATACAGTCCACGAGGACGATACCGTTGTTTACCACGACACCGATCAAAGCGACGATACCGACAATGGAGAAGAGGCTGAAGTCCTGACCCATCACCAGATGTATCCAGATAACGCCGATCAGCAGCAACGGGATGGTGGCGAAGATGATCAGTGGATCAATCAGGCTCTCGAACTGGGCCGCCATGACCGCGTAGACCATGAACAGGGCCAGGACTATTATCATGATCAGCGAACCGCTATAGCTGTTGAACTGACTCATTTCACCGCTTTGGTTGATCGTCACGCCGTCCGGCAATACCAGGTACTGCTCCAGCGCCGCATCGACCAACGGCTGGACATCGCTCGCCGCATAGCCGTCGAGCAACGAAGCCGTGACATGGTTGACTCGTACTTTGTTTTCCCGTGTGATGGTCCGTGGGGCGGACCCCGTTGAAAGTTCGACCAGGCTGTCGAGCCGGACTGTGCCGTTTCCAGCCGGGACCAGGAGTGAGCCGAGATCGTCTGTCGTGGCAAGGTCCGCCTCGTCAAGCTGAACGACAACGCTGTAGGTCGTATCGGCGCTGAACGTGGTGATCTCCGTCGCATCCAGACCACTGATAGCCGCCTGAATGGTAGAAGTCAGCGAACTCATGCTTACACCGAGGTCCTGGGCGAGTTTCTGGTCCACCTTGATTGAAATCTTCGGAGCGCCGTTCGTCATGTCGCTCTGGATATTCGTTGTCTGCGGGACATAGGCGGTCAGAATCGATACGATCTGGTCCGCTACCTGCTTTGCCGCGTCGGAATCATCTGAGTGGATCTCTACATCGATCGCATTGGAACTGCCCGGGCCTCGACCTGCGGAGAACGTCCAGGTAGCGGTCGGGTCAAGCTGTGTCAGCGGCCGTATCAGGTTGCGGACTTCCGCCGCGGAGGTCGTCTGTTCCGTGATATCCGGCAAGGAAATCTCGATGCTCCCTGTATTGCTGGAACCTACCTCGACCATGATACTGGTCCAGCTATTCTCCGGCAACGCATCCGTGATCTTCTGCTGCATGTCGAACAGATACTTACGGGTGATCTCGTTGTTCGTCCCCGGATCGAGCGTCAATGACACGGTCACGGAGTCGTCGGTACTCATGGAAGGCGTCAGGCTCATGCCGATACCGGAGAACTGCTGGAGGCAGATAGCCAGGATCAGGACCAGCAGTACGATCAACAGGAACCTGTGGCGAAGGAAGTAGTCAAGCACTTTGACATAGACGTTTCGCATCCCTTCCTCGAATTTCGCCATGCTGTCGTCAAGCCAGCGAACCGGTGCGAACCGCAATGGCTTCTGCGTCCTGGTATTGATCCTGAGAATGCTTCCTGCCAGCGCAGGGACCAATGTGACCGCCACGAACAAGGAGCTGGCCAACGAGATGCAGACTGTGATCACCAGATCCTGGAACATCATGCCGATCATGCCAAGATCATACTTGTAGATCAACACAGGGACGAATACGCACAAGGTCGTCAACGTGGAGGCGACGATGGCGTTGAACATGTTCTTGCTTCCAAGGATCGCCGCGATAGCCGGTTTCTCGCCCAACGAGCGATACGTATATGTGTTTTCCAGGATGATGATGGAGGCGTCCACGATCATGCCTATGCCAAGAATTAATCCACTCATGCTCATGCTGTTGACGGAGACTCCGAAGATCGCCATGACCATCAGCGTGATGACGATACAGATCGGCATCGACAGGACGATGATCAACGTGCTCTTGAACCCTCTGAGGAACAGGAAGATGATCGCCGCGGCAAGCAGGACTCCCTGGAACGCCGACTTGTAGACCTCGCTCATGGTGGACGAGATCATCTGGGTCGAGTCCTGCTGGATCGTGAGGAGGACACCTTCTGGAAGCTGGGCGTTGATCGCGTCCATCTGAGCGGTGACCGCCTCCGCGACGGTCGAGGCATTGCTGTCGGAATCATTGGATACGCTCAAGGATACGACCTGGTTCCCATTGTAGTAGGATTCCCGTCCGCCGCTTTCCGTATCCGCCACGACCTCGGCTATGTCTTGGACCAGGATGGGAACTCCATTGATCGTCGCTACGACGGTTTCCCGTAGCTGATCCAACGATGTATACCGTTCATCGGTAGCCACCTGATAGTTCATGCCCTCCTGAGTGATCGTTCCGCCGGTGCTCTGGACGTTTCTGGAAGCCAGCGCGCTTGAGACCTGGCTCAGCGTGATGCCGTAGGCGGCAAGACGGTTGGCGGACACGTTGACGTCGTACTCGACAGAAGAACCGCCGTATGCCTCGACTTGAGAGACTCCGGGGATACGTTCGATCAGCGGGGCGACGGTTTCATCGGCAATCTGCTGCAATTCCTCTTTCGTCTGGTTCCCGTTGAGGATCAAGCGGAGGATCGTGTTGTCGCTGGACATGTCGAACCGCATCAACTGGGGCGTTCCCGCCCAGTCCGGCAACTGGCGGCTCAACCGTGTGATGATCGTGGAGATATCATCTGAGATATCGTCAAGATCCGTGCCGTAGGAGAATTCGAGCATGACCATCGCCCTTCCTTCCGAGCATTGCGTGGTCATTGATTCCAGGTTCTCCAAGGAGCTGAGCGAACTCTCCAGCACCTTGGCTACCTGCTGTTCGATCTCTTCCGGACCTGCGTCGCTGCAATCAACCATTACGGAGAGGATAGGCATGTCGACGGAGGGGTAGAGGGCTATGTCAAGCTTGGGGAGGAACACCACCGCGATGACGCAGATCAATACATAGACCATCGTCATCAGTACGGGACGCCGTACCGAAAGTTCTGATATCGTCATGTTGCTTCTCCTATTCGAGTACGTTGACGCTGACACCGTCGCCGGCGGAACCCGCTGTGACAACCTGGTCCCCCTCGGACAGTCCCGAGAGAATGACGGTCCTGGTATCGTTTGAGCTCCCCGTCTCGACCACCCGACGGTGAGCCACGCCGTTTTCAGCTACATAGACGACCTTATCGTTGAGGAAGGTGGAGATAGCGGAAGTGGGGACCGTGATACAACCGTCGATATATTCGGTAATCAATCTGAGGCTGATATACATGCCCTCTTTCAACCCTGTGGTATCGCCGGTGATATCAAGTTCGATATCAACCGTACGGGTTGCCGTATCGACGGTCGGCGCAATATAGGTGAGGATCGCCTCATGGTTTCTGTCGGGCCATGCGACAGTCGTGAAAGTCGCGGACATGCCGTCTTCAAGGGTGCTGAGATATTTCTCAGGAATCTTCGCGGTGATCTTCAGGGTTTTGTCGCCCTTGATCTGGGCTACCGCGGTATTGGTCGTGACCGTAGTCCCGGCCACGACGTTGACCGCTCCGATTTCACCGTCAGCCGGAGCTGTGATGGCACTGGCCTTGTACTGGGCTCCCGGTTTGGAAGGATCGACCATGGCGATTGTATCCCCTGCCTGAACGATGTCCCCTTTTTTCACCAAGACCTCGGTTATCTGTCCTCCGATCTCTGGGAGGACATCAATATCCTTTCCCTCGCTACCGATTTCTCCATTGATCCTGGTGGTCTTTGAGAATGAACCATAGGTCGCTTCCATAACGGAAACGTTGACTACCTGGCTCTGGTCGCTGGCGCCCATTCCCATTCCAGGGCCCATCATGTTGGATTGGGAACCGCCGCTTCTCATGTTGAGTATGACGCTGACCGCGAGGGCGCAACAGATCACTACGAGGATGATCGTTATCACAAGGTCGAAGGTGGATGGTTTGTTTTTCATGTTCTGTATCTCCTAATGATGGCTTCCGACCTATAGGTCAGACGGAAGCCGAATATCTTGTCTGTAGAGTGGTCAGATCAATTTCCAGAAGGGACGCGAGTTCATAGCAGCTGAGCAGATGGCTCAACTGGCTGGAAAGGATGTCTATCTGGGCGTTGAGCAACGAAGTCCGGGTTGTCTCCAATTCCTGGCTGGACAGAAGTCCCGCCTCAAACGCCTCCAAAGAGAGATCGTAGCTGTATTGCGTGGTTTCCAGGTTCTGTTGTTTCATCCGCAGGCTTTCCTGTTGCTGGGTGATGTTGATGGCCACGCTTTCTATGGATTGGAGCAGAGTCTGTTGTCCAGCCTGGAGCTGAAGCTGTGCGGTCGTGATCGCGTCTTCTGAGTTTTTGATCGACAGATTCTGGCTTGTGCCGGAGATATAGGAACTCAACGGTACGCTGACGGATACGGAAACTGAAGCAGTATCTGACAGTCCGCTGTTCGTTTGTGCCAGGGTGGAGCTCCCTTCCACTATGCTTCCTGAGAGTCCCCATGATCCTGAGACGCTGACAGTCGGTACCCTAGAGGAGAGTTTTGTAGTTTTGCTATCGTTCGTAGCCTGCGCCACCGAGTTCTGTAGGCTTCTGACCGTCATGCCGCTGGCGGCGTATTCGAGATAGAGTTGCTGGGCGTCAGGAAGGGAAAGCTCCATGGTTGCAGGCAGTTCTTCAAGTGTAAAGCCTGTTTCGGTGATTCCCGTAAGTGCCCGGAACGCCGACAATGCGAGGTTCCTGGAATCCTGTAGTTGCTTGAGTTGGATTTCCGCTTGCGATACGGACAACCGTGCCTGTACGACGGTAAGTTGCGGAACCAAGCCGTTGTCATATTGTTGTTGGGCGATCTCCAACTGTCGGTTCGCCTGGTCCAGGCCCAACCGGGCCTCTTTCACCGCGTTGTCGTTTGCCGCCAGATTCCAGTAGCTGCTGGTGATATTGTCCTCCAGGGTGCCGTAGGTCTGCAGATAGGAGAGGTTCGCGCTCTCCTTCGCCAGAGAACGGGTGGTGGAGTCGGTGATCATGGAACCGTTGAAACTCATGCTAATTCCCGCGGAGGCGTTTGCGCTGAGTCCAGAGAAGGTCCCCCCGATCAGACTGCCTCCTGTCGAGATGCCGCCCGTCAATGAAAAGGACGGCATATAGGTACTTGCCGTGGCGTTCTGTGTCCGTAGTGTCTGCTGCAACTGGACCTGGGCTATGGACAAATTGATATTGTTCTCTGTCGCCGCGTTCAATGCCTGTTGCAATGTGATCGTGGGCTTGTCAGCCGCTACGACCGGTGATACTACCAGCAGGAATACTCCGACCAATATCGGAACAATCGCTGAAGTCTTTGTTCGAGACATCATGTTTCTCCTTATCTTGCTTTGACCGTGTCCGGCGACCCGTTCCATGACGGAATGCTCCGTCCATAGTCTTTTCCGTGTCGTCCGTCCATCGTTCCGTACAATGGTTTTGATTTTGTGGATTTCTGTTTCGCACGTGACTCATAGAAGAACATGCCACTGTCTCCTTGAATCGTTTGATCTGATTTCTTCGGTCGAACCGTAATGGCGATGTCCAGGACGGTTCCCGCAGCTCTATGTCGCTACAATCTTCCGTGCCATGTCTGATTCCCCTCTTTGAACGATTGAGTTCCAGTACTCGCTCATTCCTGTCAATCTGTCCGACCTAAATTTTCCATATGAAAATGGAGTCCATGGGGGCATGACTCTGTAGATTCTATGTGGCTTTTTGTAGGTTGTGTGAAGATATGTCGCTATGTGTGATGATGGCTCGCATGAGTGGGAGACCTTTTTTTATTGCGCTTGTATTCTAAGTATGAGATGATTGTACATATGAAGCATAGACGGTTCGTCATACTGTTCGGACTCTGCCTCTGTTCATTGCTCCTGTCAAGTTCTTGTTATCCACCTGATGAATGGACATCCTCTGCGTTGACTTCGGTTCGGAAAAAGCAACTGACGGCGTATTTTTCTGACTATCCGGAAATCGGTCTGAAGCTCGGTGCCAACTTCGGCATCGACCTCTCTGAAGCACGTACATATGTTGAATATCGTACCGTCGATGGCGCTCCGTTTTCAGGCCATCTTGAATTCAACAGCGTCCCCTCTGTGAAAGATCCCTCTTTTCACGGCATGATCGTGGTAGAACACTATCAGAACAAATCAATACGACAGTTGTCAGGCAAATATCATTTTTACTGTTCCATCGACAAGAATACCAAGGAATACTTTGTTTCTCTTTCCGAGGACTTCACTGTGTCCACGAGAAGCGCTGGTCATTTCCAGGTCAAACTGAACAATCATTATAAGGGAAGCTATGCTACCTGGGATCCGACCAATCCGCCGAAAGGTACTTGGGTTGATAAGAGTTATGACCAACTTGCCTCAATGTATTTTATCGGTACGCTGGATCCTCCAAACCGACTGTGCGATGTATTCAGTGTTCCAGAAGAGGTCGGCTTATGATAAAAAGACTTGTCGTATTGTTTCTATTCCTCGCTCTGATCTTGCTTTGTACCTCCTGCTTGCTGTTCTTTTCGGTTGAGGAAGGTCATTCTGAAGAGCAGATTAGGACGATTCTTTCCAAGCTTGTCGTTCCCCGTCTTGATCCAGAGGTGAATTATCAGACGCGTGCTCCCTATGAGGGAGTCCGTTCTGAATGGTTTGATGGTCCTGCGAACTGCAAGATCAAATACTATATTGATATTACCGGAAGAGACGACGGCAAACCTGCTGACGGTATGATTTTTGTCGCCGGCAAAATCACGTACTCGTCCGGTGAATATCGTGGGACATTCTCCTATTCATTCAACATGGAGGATATCGTAGACAGCAATGGTGAAACCCATAGCTTGTATTTCGCCGTGGATCTGACGACCGTAGGGCTTGATGATGATCTTGAGGTCACGGAGGTCCATTATCGGCATTTTACCTATGACAATAAAGCAAGCAGCAGTTTCGTCGTCAGAAAACTGCCGCTTGGAACGATGAATGAGAAACTTTTGATCCAAGACGCCTGCCTGTTGCTTGGACGGTAGCCCCTGTGCGGAGACGCAGAGGAGACGTTTACCACTGCGGCCGGATGAATCTCCTCTGGTCGTCTGGCAGATCCACACCGATGGTGCCGCCCGGGTTCATCAGGTCCTCCGGATCAAAGTACTGCTTCAACTCCTTGAACAGCGCCATCTGGTTGCTGCCGATACAGCCCTCCAGCCACGGTGCGAACATCTTTCCGATTCCATGGTGGTGGCTGACGGCCGCCCCCGACTTCTGGATATGGTCGAGGATACCCCTGTGGTACTGGACGAAATCCTCCAGGTCTGTGATCTTGCTGATGAATATCCAGTAGAGGTTCGCTCCTTGTGGATAGGCGTGCGACATATGTGTCATGCAGATCGTATGGGGGCGGCTCTTGCAGTACTCCCTGACCATCTGGTGCACCTCCGCCATGTTGTCCCAGCTGACCGTACACTCCAACGTATCCGTCATGATACCGAAGTCCTGCATGGCGTCACGCATGTACGGGTCCTTGAACCTTCCATGCTCCCAACCCTTCACCGGGAGTCCTGTCAGGTACATCGCATGATATTTTCTACAGATCTTCGCGACCTGTCGTTTGATATTCTTGCAGAAGCGACGCTCTCCGTCGGTGAATCCGAGAAACAGGCATTTCTCCATCGGCTTATATCCGCGCATCTTCAGCAACCCTTCCAACGGGGTTTCTTCGATACCGTAGAGCTTCATCATGATATCGGTCTCTTCTGGATCGGACAGACGGAATACCGACGGGTAGCCGAACTCTCCCTGCATGATCTCCCTCGCGGCGGCCCTTGCGTCCTCCCAGTTGCGGAACATCCAGGAGAAGCGGAGATGGTTTTCCGGCATCCAGTGAAAGAACCTGAGCGTGACATGGGTCAACACGCCGAACGCCCCTTCGCTTCCCATCATGATATTGTCCACTGATGGACCGCAGGCCTTGCGGGGATAGCTGTCCGTCTTGATGATGCCGATCGGGGTGGCGTACTCCTGTCCAAGGACAAGGTCTTCGATCTTCCCGTAGTAAGTTGAATTCTGTCCTGCTCCACGGGTTACGACCCATCCTCCGACGGAAGAATATTCAAAACTCTGCGGGAAATGGCCACAGGTATAGGCCCGTCCCGCCCCGAATTCCTTGACGGCGTTTCTCAGATGGTCTTCAAGTGCCGGGCCACTCATGCCGGCCTCGACCGTGATGGTCTGGTTCGTTTCGTTGAACTCGATGACCTTGTTGAAGTTCGGCCTCATGTCGAGTGAAACGCCACCCTTCATGCACTCCACGCCGCGGGTGACGGAAGATCCCCCGCCGTATACATACAGAGGCACCTTTTCCTTGCAGCAGAAAGCCACGATCCGCTCGATCTGCTCCTTGCTGGAAGGATAGAGCACTACGTCAGGTACGTTCTCGACGATATGCTTGCGGAGTCTGAGCAGGTCGTACATCGTCTTGCCATAGGCGACCGAAAGCCTTGCATAGCAATCGGTCCTGACACAATCATCGCCCACAATCGCCTTCAGCTCATCCAACTGGCGTTCATCGAGCGTCAAGGGGATATCAAACTCCACAGGTTCCAGACCCATCTCCCTGTATTCCTTGAAGTCGGCGTCGGTCAGCTCAAACTTCTGTTTGAGCATCTTGTAGAGGGTTTCCTTGGGAATCTTCGTCTCCTTCGGGTCTCCCCACTTGTAGATGGACCGATAGGAATTCTCCGGGGCTGTATCCATGTACCAGGACGGGCTGAAATCTTTGTAAGGATTACTCATTATCTACTCTCCATATGTGATTCTGTATCTGTATGCGTTCTTTCTTCGCTTCGGCGCATTCTCCACCCAGCTCAGAGGACATCCGTCGGTTCCTAGGGGATCGGTACCGTCTCGCTCTCCATTCCGTCTTCGGCGAAATCGGTTTCTTCCTCGTGTTCTATGATGTTTCTCAGTCTCCGGTACAAGGGTTGTAGCTTCGCGTACAGCTCCTTGTACACCTGCTCGTAGAGCTTTCGGTATACATCGTGGTTTTCCTTCGATGGTGTGAAAGTTCGCTCGTAATGGACCATTGAATCAACCGCCGCCTGATAGGTAGGAAAGCTTCCTAACCCGACGAAGGTGGCAAGGGCGGAGCCCAGGCCGCTGGTTTCGCAGGTCTGTACCCGTTGTACCGGCAATCCGAACATATCGGCGGTGATCTGGCAAGCCGGATCGCTTTGGGCTCCGCCTCCGGAAACGGTCAGCCGGGATATCTTCGTATGGGCCCGCCGCTCAACCGTTTCCAGACCGTCTATCAGCCCATAGTTGATACCCTCTATGATCGCCCGATACAGATGCGCCCGGCTGTGATAGTCGGAGAATCCGATGATGCACCCCTTCGCTTCAGGATTCTTGAGGCCCGGCCCCCAATAGGGCTGAAGCATCAGACCGTCGGAACCGGGAGGGATCCTGTACAGCTGTTCATCAAGCAGCTTCTCCACGGGGATCCCCGTCGCCAAGGCATGGTCCATCTCCCTCGAAGCGAATTCCTGCTTGAACCAGGTAATCATCCAGAATCCTCGATAGATTTCGATTTCAGGATTGTACATGCCCGGCATGACCGCGGGATACGCTGGAAGGAACTGCTGGGGCTCCACGTACCTGTCCAAGGACAACTGGACCGTACTTGTCGTTCCGAAACTCAATGAAGCACTGTCGTCGCTGATACAACCGGTTCCAAGGGTTTCACATCCCTTGTCGGAGCCCGTCGCTATCACGGGCAGGCCTTCCGGCAGACCTGTCATGGCCGAGGCTGTTTCGCTGATGGTCCCCAGCACGGTTCCGGTATCCTGGAGCGGAGGAAGTTTGCAGGGCTCCACTTCGGTGATACAGGCCTTGATATGGTTCTTGCCCATCCAGCGTTTTGCCTTGTAGTCGAATGGTACATGCCCGATCTGCGAGGCGATGGCGTCCACGAGGTTGTCGGTGAGCATCAGCGTCAGCCAGCCGCTCACCATGATGTAATGGGCCGTCTTTTCCCAGTTCTCAGGTTCGAACTCACGTATCCAGTTGCATTTCGCCCCCCGCCTTGTGTGTTGGGCGGCTTCCCGCATGCCGACCATGCGGAAGGCCGCTTCGCTCACGGCGGGCAGGGGCTGTGAACAGGTCGCCTTGCGTTGGTCCAGCCAGAGGATCGAATTGCGTACCGGTTTGAGGTCGTCATCCAGACAGACGCATGTATCCCGTAATGTAGTCACGGAGACCCCTGCGATCCGTTTCCATTGGTCCGTTGTCACCGTCTGTTTGAGCTTCTGGGAAGCATCGCAGAGTTTTTCCCACCATGTCCAAGGAACTTGTTCCGCCCAGCCCGGGCGCAGGGAGATATATGGAGGGTTGAAGTATTCCTGACACTTGCAGAGCAGGTTGCCTTTGCTGTCAAACAACAACGCCCTGATGCTTTGGGTTCCACAGTCGAAAGTCAGGACCAGAGGATCTCTTCGTGTCTGACTCATGGTTCCTCCTTGTCGTTTTCCGGGAATATGTCTGATGATGCGATGATATTCGCGCCGCTATGCAGGATATCAGCCATGATTATATCCCCTCGATGTATCGGTGGCACAAGTGCCACCGTCGCAAGTACGGCGCTTGCCTCCAGGAGCAAGGCCTTTGATATCGGCCTGTCTGTACGAACCGGCAGCCGCGGATCCTTTTTCGATGTCGTCTGTACAGTGGTGGTGAGATTCCGTTTCGGATCGGTAGACTCTTCTCGTGCGAACTGTTCCCCTCTGCGGCAGCCGGCGCCTTTGACTTCGATCAGGCCGTCGATGAGCTCTACATGGAGGCGGCATCCCCGCGGACAGACAATGCAGATGTATTCATGATTCATCCGGTGTACCCTCCAAAGAGCAGGTGATCGGTTCCCTGCACGAGACATCGGGGATGGAAACCTCGACTCGCTCCATCTCCGGTGGTCTGACAACCTGGTATCTCTTCTCCAACAGTGTCCTCCCGTTCTGCCGGATAGTCAACAAGGCGTTTCGCAGTACTTGTCTGGATCGGAAGAACAGTACGACTTTTTCACATGGCGGTGTTATCCGTTGCGGGGAGGTATAGAGCATGTTCTGGTCCGTCCGAACCTCAATTGGCGAGGGGGTGATGGAGGCCGCGTCCTTTGACGACACCCTTCGTGCCGCCGCTCTTCCAGCCATCTCGGCGTTCTCAGACACGTAATCGACCAGATCGCTGACATGCAATGCGTTTCCGCAGCAGTAGACGCCTGGGATGTTCGTCATGCAATCCTGGTCGCAGACCGGTCCCTTCGTGCGGGGATCTATCACCACGCCCAGCTTTTCCGCCAGCTCATTCTCAGGGATCAAGCCGACGGAGACGATGAGTGTATCGCATTCGATCCGTTTTTCCGTTCCCGGGATGGGGTGCATGTTCATATCGACTTTCGCGATCTCTACCGCCTCAAGCCGTCCCTGTCCGAAGCATTTCGTGACGGTGGAGCTGAGGTGCAGCGGAATGTCCCAGTCCACCAGACATTGGTGTATGTTTCGCTGCAAGCCGGAGGGGGTGGGTTTCGCCTCGTAGACGCCAAGTACTTTCGCCCCTTCCAATGTGAGTCTCCGGGCCATGATCAGACCGATGTCTCCGCTGCCAAGGATCACGCACCGTTTGCCAGGCAGTTCACCTTGGAGGTTCACGAAATGTTGGGCGCAACCCGCAGTGAAGATTCCTGCGCAACGCTCTCCATGGATCGCGACCTGTCTGGCGGTCCGCTCCCGGCATCCGGTGGCGAATATGACGGCTTTTGCTTCCACGACCAAAATTCCCGTCGGACTGGAGCATTCAAGCTCAAATCCGTTGATTTTAGTATTAATATTGTATATAAAAGTCCTAATTCGGAATGATATTCTGACAGAATGTATTTCATCAAAGAACTTTCCAGCGTATTCCGGTCCAGACAACTGTTCTCCAAAACGAAGTAGGCCGAATCCATCGTGAATGCATTGTTTCAGGATTCCTCCAAGCTGGTCCTCTCGGTCGAGCAACAGAACTTCCGCACCTTCCTGGTGGGCCTTGATTGCGGCCGCCATTCCTGCCGGACCTCCACCGATAACGGCGATGTCTACACGTCTATGCTCGATCATGCGAGACCCTCCTGTGACTTCTTGTTCCCGGAGTATTTCAGGGAGGCCTTGTTCTTCGGTCCCAGCAAGGGACTGGAGCTTCCAGCCTTCTTTACCTCTTCCAGAGGAATCTTCGCTTCAGTGGCGATCAGGTCCGCTACGATAGGGGAGCAAAAGCCCCCTTGGCATCTTCCCATTCCGGGTCTGCATCTCCGTTTGACGGCGTCGATGCTGTAGATCGGCAGGGGAGAGCGAAGCGCATCAAGGATTTCTCCTTTGCTGACTTGCTCACATCGGCAGACTATCTGTCCATAGTCGGGATTGTTCCTGATCAATTCCGCACGATCTTCCAACGGCAGTTCCGATACTACGAATGGCTTCTTCCTAATCGGATTGAAATCCTTGTTTTGAACCACCGTCTCGCCAATTTCTGATTGGAGGACTTCGCAGACCATCTTAGCGATATCTTCAGCGATCGCCGGCGCCGCCGTGAGTCCTGGGGACTGGATGCCCGCCGCATGGACGATGTTCCTTGTCTTTCCCCCTTTGCGAATGACAAAGTCCTCTTCATAGGTACAAGCTCTGGTTCCTGAGAAATAGGTGATGATGTCGGATTCCCGAAGGTTCGGCACGGTGAACCTGTGCTTTTCGAACATGGCATGGATGTTCGCAACGTCGGTGGAATCATCTTCCCGTTCTATCGTCTCCACAGCGTCGGGTCCCACGAGGATGTTTCCATCTATGGTCCGCATGACGCCGCCACCTTTCGTATGGTTCTTCATCTCTGAAAACGGAACTTTCGCAAGGGAACTGTCGGTCAATCCTGCCGCCTTGTTGTCCAATATCGCCTCCGTTCCTTTCCGGGGATGAATGGAAAAGAATCTGTCCTGTGCCATCTGCGCGATCCTGTCGCAGTATACTCCCGCGGCATTGACAACGGTTTTCGGATGGATCGTCCCTCTGTTCGTCGAGACGTTGGTGATCTTGCCGTTTTGTATTTCCATGGCCGTCACTACAGTTTCAAAGGAGAATACAGCTCCGTTCATAGCCGCGTTTTCAGCGAAGGCGACAGTCGCTTGGTACGGGCTGGTGATTCCGCAGGAGGGGAAGTACATCGCACCTTTCTGCCAGGACGCCACTTCCGGCTGTCTTTTGAAGAGCTCTTTACGGTTGATGAATTCAACGCCGTCGACACCATTGATCTTGCCGCGGAGCTTGAAGATGGGGACCGTCAGCCGGTGCCACGATTTATCGAAGACCACGTAGGAACCAATCCGTTTGAATGGAAATCCAAGTTCTTTAGATAGGGGTGTATACAGTCTGTTTCCTCTGCTGTTGTACGAGGCTTTCAACAGTCCGGGATGGATGTCGATGCCAGGATGGATCATGCCGTCGTTCCTACTGCTGGTCCGTACAGCGACATCATATTCCTTGTCGACCACCATGATCTTGAGGTCTTTTTTTGAGAGTTCCCTAGCGATGGCGCACCCTACGATTCCTGCGCCGATGATCAGTACATCGACCTGTCTGCCATCAAGGGATTGGTCCGTGTTCGCGGGGATCCGCATCGGCGTTTCCTCCAGTCCCGGAACCCGCAGGTCATTGACGACCCCGACGCTCTTGCATTTTGTAGCGAGCTTACCCGCTTTCAGGACGGTCTCATACTCCCCGACGTCTCCCGTCAGGTGGATATGGCCGTCCTCGATCTTGCAGGAGATTCCCGAAGAGAGTTTCGCAAGTTGCCGTTGAAGCCAAGATACACGTTTCATGTAATCCTTCTTGTGCGTGAATGAGATAGAGACGTCCGAACGTCCCAACAAGTAAGTATCACCCCGTTTCCCGTAGCTGTCAAGGAAAAGCGGGAGGCTTGTTGATGGGCGTAGGCAAGAAGAAAATATGCGCTCTTGCTAGGGAATTTGCGGTTCCTGAATTACCGCTGTGTACACTCCTATGGAGCTACTCTCTGTTCGTTTTTTCTGTTCTGCCTTGCATAGCTTGCCTTCGGCATATGCTCGTCCGAAAAACCGTGGACTCCCGGACGAGGTGTCACTGACCCGAGGCTTTCGACAGTCATCAAGATACTTCGAGCCTGCGGCAAGAAACTTGCTGTGGTCCCCCTGTGATACATTGACGTTGGCCCCATAGTTTCACAAAACATCATTGCCATTTTCCCCGAATGAGGTATTATGGATAACAGGACGTCCGAACGACGAATCAAAAACCTTCAGGAGAATCCCATGGCGATAGACACTGACAGCCGAATTCCTCTATACCTACAGCTCAAAGGGGAACTGATGGATCGGATCAAGCGTGGAGTCTATGCCGAAGACACCCAGATTCCGACAGAGCAGCAGCTCATGGCTGAAACCGGGCTGGGCCGTGTGACCGTCCGGGCCGCATTGAGTGAACTGGAACGGGAAGGTGTCATAGAAAAGAGGAGGGGAATCGGGACTTTCGTCAGCAAACGCAATCCTAGCGCGGCGTTCGAACCCTTGATCAGCCTCTCCTACAGTCTGAAAGGGATGGGGATCGACGGCAGCAATACCATCGTCCGAGATGAGGAGTTCATTGCGGATGATGATTTCATCAATCGTTTCAAACTGAAACCTACGCAGAAACTCCACTATATCCGTCGGCTGCGCAGCGCTTCCGGCCATGTCGTCGTAGTGGAGGATTCGTGGTTTTCGGAACCCTTGTTCCAGAAAATACAGGGGCCGGGGCTTGAGCAATCGCTCGTAAAGCTCCTGTTGAAGAAGGCTGCGTTGCAGGTCCACCGTATCGACCAGACGGTAGTCGCAAGAGAGGCCGACCAGTCCGAACGTGAGTTGTTGCATCTTGGGGATGAATCGAAAGTCCTTGAAATGACCCGCTGGCTGTATGCCGGTACCGATACAGAACCTTGCTACTACCTGAAATTCGTCGTCTCGAGTGACGCAATGGCGTTCCCCTACGAGAATCTGGCGTTCTGACCCTGTACCAACAAGATCCCGCCAGCCTATATGAAGTAGCCGAGACGCAAGGGCGACGCTATAGGTCGATGCCGTAGTGGAGGCAGATGCCGAAGCGATACATCCACGGCTGGATCTGATCGAGAAATACGGGAGCCTCTCCGGCGATTTTCTGTAGGATGCTTTGCGTTCCGAACACATAGGTTCCACCTACGCTCAACTCAATCTGATAGGTCGTGTTCCCCGCCTTGATGAGTCCTGGAGGAATGACCCGGAAACCTACCTCAAGATCGACCAAGGGGCGTACTCCGTCGTAGATCACCTTGACAGGGCCTGGAATATCACCTGAACTGATATGGTTGGTGTGTTCCACCAGATCCCATGTCCTGACGCCCGCTCCCGCGGAAACATACGGTGTCACCCAACCATTCCAGATTCCATCAGGCAACTGCCATTCAGCGGAAAGAATCCAGCTGGAATTATTTGAGCGTTTGCGAGGGTTTTGAGAATTTGTCTCTTCATCTTCAGGATCAAGCGGACCACCCTTGTACTGAATCGTAGTGACGATCGAGAGTCCGGGTACTTTGAGCACGTTGGTATTGATCTTGAAGATATGCAGGGATCGACCCATGGAGTATCCCGCGCCCATTGTAATGAACACTTCGCTCTGCTTCCATGTCGGTTTCCCAAACAGTATCCCTGCGTCGACACTGACGATGCCATAACCCACTCGATTGGATGGATTGGCGGAGTATTGTATCGAGAGCAAGCCGACACGGACGTCGAAACCTAGCAAGGGACCTGTCATTTCCTTGGCGATGAGTTGTTCCGTCGGCCAAGCTATATGGCTTTGCACCCATTGCCATCCACTCCATATACGGATCACCGGCAAAGCGCCGCTGAGGAGGTTCAGCGACAGGCCGACTTCCTGCGACGTTTCGAAAGCGGGTATGTTTCTGCTCGTCGCCTCTATCGCCATCGCAAGAAAGCCACTTTCCGTTTTCGAAAGTTTCCATTTGCCGGCGATGGAGAGATCAAGGTTCAATTCCGCCGAAGCATGGACCGGTGTCGTTCCTTCATCGTACGTAATGGTCAGATAGGGCCGGTTGATGATCTTGTGGAAAATATTCTGTACCTCTACAAGTCCGAGGTTCCCTGCAAGATGAAGCCCCACATACGGACTTGCCGTGATCTCCAGCCAAGAGGGGACGACTTTTCTCAACGGCTGGAAACGCATGCCGTAGCCCAACCGTATGACATCATAACGGCCATCATGGAAAGTGGTGGGATCAGCCCAGTTTGAGCGCCAGCCCCGGTTCGTATACCCTTCGAAATCAAGCTCGGCCCACCAGATGGGGGCGTCCACGACGACCCTTGCCCCATAGGAAAGTCCGTCGTCATTGTTGCGGGCGATTCCGTAGGTGATGTTGTCGTTGCCGAAGCCGAGTAGGATGGATCTCACTCCCCAAACATCCTTTTCCTCGGTCTTTGCACCATAGGCTGCGTCACCGGCTGCACTCACATGTGCAATACATGCTCGCTGCGCCGTTTCCTTGTCTATGGCGCAAATCCCTTCGGAGGCTGTTTCTGCGAACGTCGCACCATAGGCTGCGTCACCGGCTGCACTCACATGTGCAATACATGCTCGCTGCG
>CAYOWS010000015.1:36428-85746 GCA_964407735.1 uncultured Sphaerochaeta sp.
CTGTTTCTGCGAACGTCGCACCATAGGCTGCGTCACCGGCTGCACTCACATGTGCGATACATGCTCGCTGCGCCGTTTCCTTGTCTATGGCGCAAATCCCTTCGGAGGTTGTTTCTGCGAACGTCGCACCATAGGCTGCGTCACCGGCTGCACTCGACTGGACGACACCCCACAAGGGCGTGATACCCATCATCAGACAGGACGTGAAAAGGAGAAAAAACATATTCAATCGTCGGGAAAGCATAACCCCGGCACGCCTTGCATATGGTTTCTTGGTACTGAATCTTGTTGTATCCATCATATCCGGAGTCCCCACCCTCGTACAGAATATTAGGCCAGTTCCGCGAGCTCTTCCCAACGTGAGTTCTTCTGTTCCAGCAGGGCCATCACAGTTTCATATCGTTTCGTCCGCTCCTGCAATGAGCCCTCGGGCGTGACCTCCGCGGTCGAGAAACTCTCCTCCAGACGGGCCTGCTCCTCTTCCAGACGCTCGATCTCCTCCATCAAGGAATCGAACTCCTTCTGTTCCTTATAAGATAACCCTTTTTTTGTCCGTTGTTGGGAAACGACGTTGTTTTTCTGCCGTTTCTGATCGGTTTCTGGCGTCGGGACTGGCTCCTTCAGCCTGTGCAGCACCGCGGAAGTACCCAGCATTCCCTCTTGCTCATAGTCCTGCCTGTATTCGCTGAACGTACCTGCGTAGGAATGGACTGATCCGGTACCGTCGAGGATGAACAGTTGGTCACAGGTGCAATCGAGAAAGGCTCTGTCATGGGAGACCACCAGTACACAGCCGTCAAAATCAAGGACGTATTGCTCCAGCCGTTGCATGGTGTCGAGATCGAGATCGTTGGTCGGTTCATCCAGGACGAGGAAGTTCGGATTGCGGATCAACCGGCTGATCAGATAGAGCCTCCGTCTTTCTCCGCCCGAAAGCACCGAGATCGGAAGCCTGTGGAAAGAGGAGGGGAAGCCGAATATCTCCAGGAACCGAGCCGCGGTCACTTCGTAGCCAGGTGCCAGGATGATCCGCTCGCTGATATCCTGCATGTATTCCAGTACGCCCTTGTCGCTGGTCAGATTGCGCCCAAGCTGATCATAATAGCCGAATACTGTATTGATTCCTGTATCGACGGTTCCCTCGTCCGGTACGATATGGGAGGTGAGTATATCCAGCAAAGTACTCTTTCCTGAACCGTTCGGCCCCACGATGCCTATCCGCTGTCCCTTGATGAAACTGAAAGAGAAGTCCTCTATCACCTTGTGTCCGTCGTAGCTTTTCGATACCGAATCGACCTCAAGGATCTTCTTTCCCAGACGTCTGGATGTAGATGTGAACGCCGCCTGCTGGTCCTCGGAGACTTTGTGCTTGCTGTCGAGCAACTGTTGGATTCTCGCTTTTCTCCCCGAATCTTTGCCGGTGCGGGCTTTTGGGCCCCGTTGCAGCCACTGCAACTCCCTTCTGAGAATCGTCGCGATCCTGTCCTGTTCCTTCTGCATCGCTTCCAGCCGCTGTGCCTTCCGCTCCAGATAGGCGGCGAACGAACCCGGATGAAGATACATCCTGCCCCGGTCCAGTTCAAGGATAGAGGTGCAGATGTGGTTGAGGAAATACCTGTCGTGGGTGACGACGATGATCGTCATCTGAGAATTGTTCAAATAGCGTTCGAGCCATTCGATCGTCGGAATGTCGAGATGGTTCGTCGGTTCATCGAGCAACAGCATGGTCGGTTTCGCGGCCAAGGCACGGGCTATCGAAATCTTCTTCTGCATACCGCCGGACAACTCCGACATCTTCCTGTCAAGGATGCCATCCTCCAAGGCGAGTTCGCTGAGCATCGACTGGTAATCATTTTCGAGGTTCCAGACATCACCCTTGTCCATCTGGTCGGTAAGGCGGGAGAGTGTGGCGGCCGATCCCGGAGCCTCAGGATTTTTTCGATATGCATCCAGGCAGTCCTGGTATTGCTTCAACAGATGAATGCGCTTTCCTTGGCCTTGGTACAGGTATGCGCGAACCGAAGTGTCTCCATCCCAGACGACGTGTTGGTCGAGCATGATCAGTTCCATATCCCGGCTACGGGCCATGGTTCCCGTATCCGTTTCATAATCTCCCTTGATCAACCTGAGGAACGTCGACTTGCCGGTACCGTTTCGTCCGATCAGACCCACACGCTCTCCGCTTTCCAGACCTAGGGTGACCTCTTCGAAAAGAGGTTCATCCTTCAGTGTCTTCGAGACATTTTCCAATGATAGCACGTTCATATCTGGACTCTAGCCCAAAATGGCATGGACCTACAATCCCCGACCTGGTGGATCTAGAGGACGTATTGCTCCTCCGTATTGTTCAGATGCAGTATGAAGCGATATGCCGGAACCTGCTGGATCACCTTCCCGTTGACGATCCATGTTTCGATCTGGTCGTCGTTCGTCACCAGATAGCCTTCCTTGAGGTCCAGTTCATACATTGCTTCCGCAAGGGCGTTCGTCGCGTTTTCCCATTCCGGTGTACCGTACTTCAATTGGTCGCGCACCTGTATGAGCAACCGTCGCTTTCCAAAGGGCGATACGTCGAAGTCGACTTCCGCGCCGCTGTCGCAACGATAATAGTGAAGCACCGGCGTGGTATGGCGCAGGGACATGGCGACCGCGTTGCGCAGGAATCCGTCGAGCCGGTATTCGTTTTCAGGGCTGACCGCTCTCGCCAACGAATGGTCGATGCTCAGTATCCTCCAATGCGGGTCTCTCTGCCCCTCATCGCCAGGGCGACAAGCCTCTTCCATTCCCGCGATGAAATAGAAGTCCTTCATCCACTGCATATAGTTAAATACAAGCTGTTCATCGCATTCATGCCCGTTGCTTCTCAAAAAATTGATGATCTGGCGGCTGGTGAAAGTCTGGGAGACATGTCCGAGCAGATGATGGGCGAGATCGGAGAACGCCATCGGGTTGCTGATATGATAATGCTGAAACAATTCGGAACAGATCGTGCCGCTGACATAGTTCTGAAGCCGCTGGAGCCTATGTGCGTTATTATAGGTCAAGATGGCCATGGGAAATCCACCGAACTCCATATATCGTGCGAACATATGGCGAAGAAACGGTAGTTCCTTATCCTGTGGAGGATTATGTGGATGGACTCCACGCAGTCGAAGGAATTCAAGAAAACTGAACGGAAAGAGCTCATAGATATCGCAATCGGGGCGCAATACGGCGGTATCTTCACGGGTGAACAGCGTCTGGGTGGAGGCGGTGAGGAAAATTTCGCAATTCAGCCCTTGTTTGATCTCCATGATAAAAGTCGGCCAGTTGCTTACCCGTTGTATTTCATCAAGAAAGAAATAAGTCTTGTCCTTTTTCATGTCGAAGTCCGGATACAGCGATTGATACGCCTTGAGGATGATGTTCAATGGTGCGCGACGTAATGTTCTCAACCTGCTGTCGGAGAAGTCGATATGGACAAGCCGTTCCGCAGGTATCCCCCCTTTGATCAGGTCATCCATGAATTGTTGCTGGAACGCAGATTTTCCGCATCTTCGTACGCCTTGGATCACGGTTATCCGACCCGGTCGTGGCGTCACTTGTAGCTGTCGTTCTACCAGTTGATCGGTCAAAGGCTGCTGGCCTTCTGCGATCATGGTCATGAGTAAGTCTAACATTGCGCAATCTCCTTGACAATCCAGCCCTATCTGGATTCCGCGATATTTCCGTTGGAATCGACGTCATAGTGGAATACTTTCGTATCCACTGGTGCAAGCGACGACGGTTCCCACGGCCTTGCGTATGTGAATGTAAGGGTTACCCTCCCAGGGGTTCCACCTGAAAAAATAAATGTCTGTTTTCCTCCGGCTCCAGGGATGGAAGTTGATGGACCTGTGAACGAATCCTCTACCAAAGTGATGCTGCCCGGTCCCTCCTGACGCCAATCCCAACTGTAGCCAGTGGTAGGATTCGATTCGAGTTCTATCTTGAGGTTCTTGGTGGAGGCACAGCCGCAAAGGAGAACCACCATACAAAGGATTCCCGGCAGAACATTGCGGACTATTCTCCGTGGACCTTCTGCATGGAAAAGAGGCATATGAAATGATTGTCTGGACAGCGACATTCGCTTCCTCCTGTTTGGACTTCGAATGTTCCATTATATGCCGTAGTGCAACATAATGCAACGAAGTGATTGTGCGTTTTTTAGACACATCGGGTATCTTGCTGGAATAGTACAATGACATTCTGCGAAATGACAAGGGGAAAAAATTGGGTTCCAGGACAAATTATTCATGCTGATAGAAGAGATTAACAAGAATCTTATGCGGATGGCGATGATCGTTGGCAGGTATTGGACGCTGTATCGGCCGATGGGGAGCTTGTGATTTCTGTTTGTTATTGTATTTTTGGGAGTTTTATTACATTTCCATCTTCTCGAGATTCCTTGAAATACGGTTGCGTGTTCTTGGGGTTTCGGGTGCAAAAAATGCCTCTTCTGATTGCACTCCCTGTATCTACTTGTTACAATAGGGGTTCAAGTCATGGGGTACTTGACCGAGGGGAGCATGATACAAGACATACAGCTGAGATTGCCGCCTGAACAAGCCGCTGATACATCCTTGATTCGCTGTGCTGTCGCTCAGAAGACAGGTATCAGAGAATCCGACCTGAGCGCGGTCCGTATCCGGCGGCGTTCCATTGACGCCAGGCGTGTCCCCGTCGTCGTGGATTTGTCCGTGCGGGCCTATGTCGGCGAAACCCCATCTGATGAAGAATTTTCCCCTGTACAGTTCCACGACGTATCCGACCGGCCCCAAGTCGTCGTGGTCGGAGCCGGGCCCGGCGGTCTGTTCGCCGCGTTGCGCTTGATAGAGCTCGGTCTGCGACCTGTCGTATTGGAGCGCGGTGCCGATGTGCATCATAGGAAAGTCGATATCGCCAGGATATCGAGGGAAGGCGTCGTAGACCCTGATTCGAACTACAGCTTCGGAGAG
Organism: uncultured Sphaerochaeta sp.; assembly: GCA_964407735.1. Lineage (GTDB taxonomy): Bacteria > Spirochaetota > Spirochaetia > Sphaerochaetales > Sphaerochaetaceae > Spiro-02. The sequence goes on from CAYOWS010000015.1 coordinate 41,405, forward strand.
GGGGGCGCGGGAGCCTTCAGCGACGGCAAGCTCTATACACGGGCGACCAAACGAGGCCCCGTGGACCGCATCCTTTCACTGCTGTGCCAGCACGGCGCCAGTACTGATATCCTTGCGGACGCCCATCCCCATATCGGAACCGACCGGTTGCCCCTTGTGATCGAATCAATCCGCGATACCATTGAACGTTGCGGCGGACAGGTATTGTTTCATCATCGGATGACGGAATTGATCATGAGGGATGATGAGGTGGAAGGCGTCGTTGCCGTCGATACGTCGCAGGGTGGTTCGAAAGAGTTCCTTGGACCAGTCATATTGGCCACCGGGCACTCAGCCCGCGATGTCTACCAGTATTTCGATGCCAATGCCATCTCCCTTGAACCGAAAGGGCTCGCGATCGGTGTCCGGCTGGAACACCCCCAGGCGTTGGTCGATACGATCCAGTACCATGATCCGAAAGGAAGAGGCCGTTGGCTGCCTGCCGCCGAGTATAGTTTCGTGACACAGGTGGACGGTCGTGGCGTGTACTCTTTCTGCATGTGCCCCGGCGGGTTCGTCATTCCCGCCGCTACCGGCCCAGGGCAGGTGGTCGTGAACGGCATGTCCCCGGCCGCCAGAAATTCCCGTTGGGCGAACAGCGGAATGGTCGTCGAGTTGCGTCCCGAGGATATCCCCGCGGAGTTTCAGCGTCATGGCGTATTGGCTATGATGCATTTCCAGCAGGCGATCGAACGCCAGAGCTGGATCGCAGGAGGAAAGACGTTGGCGGCTCCCGCGCAAAGGATGACCGATTTCGTCTCGAAGAAGATATCTTCGACGTTGCCGGAGTCCTCCTATCTCCCCGGTCTGAGATCGTACGATATGTCCATGGTTCTTCCTCCCATGATCGCGAACAGGCTTCGTTCTGGGTTCTCCTACTTCGGAAGTGTCTCGAAAGGATTCCTGACGGAAGAGGCCGTCCTGATCGCGGCGGAGACACGGACCAGCAGCCCTGTCAGGATACCCAGGGACCCTCGGACGATGAGCCATGTCCAGTTGAAAAGATTATATCCTTGCGGAGAAGGCGCCGGTTATGCTGGAGGCATAGTTTCCGCCTCTTTGGACGGCTTGCGGTGCGCCGACGCCGTTCTGTATGATATGAAGATGTCCGATGTCTCTTTGCCGGATGCTCCGGAAGATATGTCGAAGTTGCAAGTGAGGTGATTGTGTGTCAGACGATGTTTCGCATCTGAAATCGACGGACCGGGGATGCCCCGGTGACAAGAAAGGTCTGATGGTGGTCCTGTGCTTTGGAATCGTCATCTGCCTGTTGCTCTCCATTTTTCCGCTTTCCGTAATCTTGCGCGCGAGTTCAGGAATTCAGGTGATCATCGGCAGTATCTGCATCCTGTTGTTGGCCGGCATGACCTGTACCTTGCTGCTGTTCCTGTCGAACGTGCTCCGCAGGCTGGAGGATGCCCGTCTGCGTGATCCTGTGTCCGGTTCCATCAGCTATGGCGCGTTCTTGGAAAAGGCGCAGGCGGCTCTGGCGAAGGAGAAAGGATCGGTGCGGCGCGTCATGATCCATTCCGACCTCGACCGGTTCAAGTTGATCAACGACAGCTACGGCTATCATGTCGGCGACGACCTTCTCCGCCAGATCGCTACGATCCTCGACTCAAGCCTCGCTCCCGATGAATTGTTCTGCCGTGCCTACGCCGACCATTTCGTGCTGCTGCTTACCGGCGACTCGCGGGAGGATATTGCCAATCGTCTGCGGAAACTGTACGAGGAATGTCCCAGTCTGCCTCAGGAAGCCGTCGGCTGTTCATGGCAGATCCTCATCCGCTCGGGTGTATACGAGATCAAGGATTGGACGATGGATGTCCGGACTATGGCCGAACGTGCCAACATAGCATGTCATGAAGCCGGAGATTCCCACCAGTTCGTCGTGTTCTATGACGAAAGCAGCCTTCAGTCGATGCTCCTTGAGCAGAATATCGAGACTTCGATGGAGCATGCTTTGGACAAGCAGCAGTTCCTCCTGTATCTCCAGCCGAAATACATGCTGGCCGACGGCAAACTCTGTGGAGCGGAAGCTCTGGTCCGTTGGCACCATCCGAGCAGGGGCCTTTTGTTGCCCGACCAGTTCTTGCCTACGTTCGAACGGACGGGTTTTATCCGCAAGATAGACCTGTATATGTTCGAACAGGTCTGTGTGACCATCCGCAAGTGGCTTGACACGGGATGGGAGGTGTTCCCCATATCCGTCAATCTTTCCAGAAGCCATCTCGATGATCTCGGACTCGTCCCCATCCTGACTTCCTTGGTCAGATATTACGGAATTCCGTGCAACTTGCTTGAGCTTGAGATCACCGAGAATTCTTTCCGAGACGATGAGGCCGGCATGCTCCGGATGCTTTCGGAGCTCAAGGCGGAGGGGTTCGCCGTCGCCATGGATGATTTCGGGACCGGATTCTCCACGTTGAACATCCTCAAGGATATTCCGCTGGATACTCTGAAGCTGGACAAGGGCTTCCTCGATGAATGCGTCGAATCCGAACGTGGGCGGAGCGTGATCACCGATGTCGTCACAATGGCAAAGCATCTGCACATGCATGTCATCTGTGAAGGCATTGAGACGGAGTCCCAGTATCTGTTCCTCAAGGGAATCGGTTGTGAGATGGGGCAGGGCTTCTATTTTTCAAGACCGCTGTCCATTTCCTCCTTTGAGACGAAGGCCATGGGTGAATCCCGTATTTCCGACCCTCAACTGAGTATGTTCGATAGCGAATCTGCCGATGCCGCCGTCATTTCGGCGGAGACGCCGGAACTGTAGAGGTTTTCGTCTCCATGATCCATGGGTTCCCGCCGATCGAGCGTGCCGATGCCCAAGTATTGTTTCTCGGTTCCATGCCGAGTGTCGCCTCTCTATCTCTTCAGCAATACTACGGGCATCCAAGAAACGCATTCTGGCCGATCATGTCCCGGTTGCTTGATGGCCCCATAGATACCTATGAGAAGAAACGTGAGTTGCTTCTTGCTCATCGTATCGCCCTTTGGGATGTCGTCGCGGCTTGTGAGCGCGAGGGTTCCCTAGACAGCGCCATCACCGTGCCGGTAGCGAACGATATCCCCGGCTTTCTCGCTTCACACCCCGCCATAAGGCTCATCTGTTTTAACGGCAAGACGGCGAGCGCTTTCTACCGGCGATATGTAGGGCTCTATCCCGACTCCATCAGATTCGTTGAACTGCCTTCGACCAGCCCGGCCAACACGATGCCCTTCGAACGGAAGTTCGAGGCGTTCGCCACGGCCTGCGGGGGATGCCCTCTTTGAAGTCCTTGTTCATGGTTCTCAAGAAAAGAGAAAGCCACCGTCTCCTCCCCGTAAGGACTCGACGATGGCTTTCAGGTTATGTGAAGCAATAGTTGTACAGATTCAATTGTCCACTTACCAGTCGAGATACTGGTTCATGGGGTAGGAGAGGTACTCGACCGGATCGAGTTTCTCCGCGGTGATATATCCTGCGGGAGCGTTGAGTACGGTTGGAATCCTGTTGACGATCGTCGCGCAGGTATGCTCCACCGTAGCGGGCTTCTGCACGAAGAACGTGGTGTCAGGCTCGCCTTTGATCTTCCAGTCGCACATATCCCCGTCATCCGGCCCGTATACCTTGCCGATGCACTGGGTCTCGATGACCGGTCCCTGGAAGGTTTCCGTGGTCACGACCGCGCTCATGCCTATGCAGTCGCCTTTCTTGATCGTCCTTCCCAACGTGGCGGAATAGAGGTCCTTGTCATAGAAGTACGGGACGCACTTCTGGGTCTGGGACTTGATGGTCCAGCCCATCTTGTTGCAAAGGGCCTCGTTGGAGTTCCATACGTAGGAGGGTTCCAGCGTGGTGGGGTGGGCGATCTTCTCTTCGAATTCCTGGGGTGTCATGCCCGCTCCATGGGCTTCCGCCAGGGCGAGCCCGTAGTCTTCCACGTTGTAGCTGACAGCGCCTTCTATCCTGTCGATACGGTGTACGCCGCCAGCGACGCAGGCGATCATGTTGATCCAATAGATGTCCTGCATACCTGAACCTACGATGGTACAGCCGGTTTCCTTGGCTATCTTGTCCAAGCGGTTGGTGATCGAGGAGGAAGTGGTCCAAGGATAGATGGCTTCTTCACAAGTGGTAATGACATTGATGCCGCGTTTCGCGCAACGTTCGAAATGAGGTTCCACGTCGTCCATGAAGCTGAAAAGGGTAAGGATCGCGATATCGGGGTCACAGGAGTCAAGTACTGCGTCAGCGTCCTTCTGGATCGTGACTCCCAGTTTCATGCCCAATCCGGCGAAATCGCCGACATCCATTCCGACTACATCTGGATTTACATCGATTGCGCCAACGATTTCCGCCCCGCTTTCGTAGAGATAACGGAGGATATATTTCGCCATTTTGCCGCAACCATACTGTACGACACGAATCTTCTCATTGTTTACCATGTAGGTACCTCTTTGGCTTGAAGTGACTGTACCATTTCGATACAGCGAGCCCCGCGTTTCCATCCTGTCGATGGGTTCGTCGGTCTCTATCCCTAATTACGGCAATAAAATTCAAATCGTCAACTGAAATCTTGAACCTATTCTTTTGTAATAGACAGATTTAATTGTATGTCTAAAAGAAATGATGCAGTTTTGTTCCATACCCTCGGTGTGATATCGATTTTTCTTTTGTCATCGGAATGCAATCTCACGATTCCCAAAAAACCAAGCGTATGATATAGTTCCTCCCAAGCCTTGGGGAAGGTGTTTTATGGCTGCGACAAAAGAACTGGATCTTACGAAAGGACCTATCGGAAAACAACTGCTTCTCTTTTTCCTCCCTATATTCCTGGGGAGTTTTTTCCAGCAGTTCTACAACAGCACTGATGCGTTGATCGTCGGGCAGTTCGTAGGCAAGGGTGCCCTCGCCGCGATCGAGTCCACGGGGAGCCTGACTCGCTTGCTCGTGCAGTTTTTCATCGGCGTCGCCAGTGGAGCCACGATCTTGATCTCCCAGGCGTTCGGGGGCAAGGACGATGCACGGGTTTCGAAGACCGTCCATACCGCCATCGCGTTCGCCATATGGGGTGGGGTGGTCGTGACGACGCTGGGCTTGCTGCTGGCCCCCGCTTGTCTGCGGGCGATGCATGTCCCCGCCGATATTGAAAGTGACGCGATCCTCTACACGCGGGTGTTCTTTCTCGGGGTGATCCCTACATTCCTCTATACGATCGGCGCGGCGATACTCCGTGCCGTCGGCGATTCCCGCAGGCCGTTCTATTTCCTGATCTTCTGCTGCATCCTCAACATCATCCTCGATATAGTGTTCGTGCTTATCTTCCACATGGGCGTCGCCGGAGTCGCTATCGCTACGTTGCTTGCGCAGGCATTGAGCGCCGTATTGGTGTTCAGGACGTTGTGCAGGACTACCGCGAGCTATCAGGTCGTCCTGAAGCATATCCGCATACACAAGGAGTTGTTGAAGCGTATCGTGTTCCTTGGATTACCGATCGGTCTACAGTCAGCCATGTACGCATTTTCCAACATCCTGATACAGGCGAAAGTCAATACCTTCGGCACTGATATGGTCGCGGCCTGGGCTGTGAGCGGAAAGGTCGATTTCCTGATCTGGATCTTGCTTGATGCGCTGACTATCTCCGTTTCGACATTCGTCGCACAGAATTATGGGGCGGGGATGGTCGAGCGTGTTTCAAAGGGTGTCAGGACCGCGATCGGGGTCGGCTTCGCCTTGTTCGTTCCGCTGAGCGTCTTCCTCTATGTGTGCGCACCCTTTCTCGCACGGATCTTTGTCGCGGACCAAACCGTCATAGAGATGACGGTCACGCTGTTGCATTTCTTCGCTCCCGCCTATTGGCTGTATATCGTCGGGGATGTCTATTCCGGTGCGATCCGTGGCACGGGAGATTCAATACAGCCGATGATCATGACGTTCATCGGCACCTGTCTGGTTCGTATCATCTGGATTCTGGCCGTTCCTGAGGGTAGCAGCATCTGGTCGATAATCATCTGCTATCCGATCACATGGGCCGGTACTTCGCTGCTCTATGTCGTCTATGGCTGGATTCGTGGTGGCATCGTGAAGAAGAACGATCCGATACGGTTCCGTTCTGGCGATGGTGCCTGATGGCGGAGGCGAAGTGTTTCACCTGTGTGGCAAATGCGTGGCAAGGGAAGTACACCGACTTTCTCAATATCCATATAGACAAAAATTGTTTTTTCACTTACTATAGCAAGGCATTTGAAGTTTCGGCCGCGTAGCTCAGCGGGAGAGCATTACCTTCACACGGTAGGGGTCACTGGTTCAATCCCAGTCGCGGTCAACAAGGCATCTGATTCTGGATATGGAATTGGTTGCCTTTTTGTTTGCCTTGGCGACACCTTGAAAAGCCAAGAGTGCCATGGAAAGTGCCATGGCGAGATTCAATTTTCTGGAAACTTTCAGAGTCCTGAACACAAACTTGTGGTGAGAGAGAAGAGGCGGAAAGATATTGAACAAAAACGGGTAAGACCCTGAGGGTTTGAATTACCGCGACAAAGAGGAAAGGCTTACCCTTGCACGAGCATATCACAATCACCCACGACCTTCCAATGTTGGAGGTGACAGAGGACGGCGAACTTCTTCATTCATCCGGTGGGTGAGTCTGTTCCCCTGTCGATGGGTCTCGCGAATATTTCGCCTCTGATGATGGACATGATGTGGCCGCCATGCTTGTCCTTGTATCCGCTGTATCCGCTGTATCCTGCCTCGTACCGACGTCGGACCTCCTTGTTCCGACCAGGAGAAGTGGATTTCACTGATAGGTGGTTGTCCACCTACAAGAAGGTTGACACCGGTCAATGTCTCGGCTATTCTAATATATGATTTTAGTTTAGCCAGAAAATTGTGAAACATAGCATCTTTTCATAAGGAGGGAGCATCATGTATATCAAGCGTGCCGTGGAAGATACTGTATCGCGGACATCCAAAATGTTTCCGGTCATGCTTGTGACCGGGCCACGTCAGGTAGGCAAGACCACGTTGCTCCAGCGCCTCATGGAACCTGAACGGAAATACGTCACGCTGGATGATCCCGACGCCAGATATCTGGCGAAGAAAGACCCTGCTTTGTTCATGCAGCGGTATACCCCCCCTGTGCTGATTGATGAGATCCAATATGCGACGGAGCTTCTTCCCTATATCAAGATGGACGTGGACAGATCCAGGAGAAAGGGGGATTTTTGGATTACCGGTTCCCAGGTGTTCCATCTGATGAAGGACGTCAGCGAAAGTCTTGCCGGAAGGGTCGGCATCCTCAGTCTGCTCGGACTATCCGACGCGGAAATCCACGGATACGCAAGCGAACCGTACACGACGGACCCCGACCGGCTGATGAAACGGCTGGGATCCGTCCATCCTCGGGGTTTGAACGATATCTACGCCAGGATCTTCAAGGGCTCGATGCCCGCGCTGTATTCGGATGGGGATGTGGACTGGGAAAGATACTACCGTTCCTATGTGGACACCTATCTCCAGCGGGATATCAGGGACTTGACCCAGGTCGCCGATGAGATGCAGTTCTATAACTTCATGGTCGTGGCGGCGGCCCGGACGGCGAAGCCTGTGGTATATGAGGAACTGGCCGCAGCCTCCGGCATCAGTTCACCTACAGCGAAGAAATGGTTGTCCATCCTGCGGTCTTCCCATATCATCACATTGGTGCAGCCCTATTCCAACAACGTGCTGAAACGGGTCGTCAAGATGCCGTTGATGCACTTCCTCGACACAGGCCTTGCGGCGTACCTGCTCAAATGGGGGAATCCGGAGGCTTTGGAAAGGGGGGCGATGTCAGGGGCCTTTTTCGAGACGTATGTCTTTTCTGAGATATACAAGAGTTACCTGAACGCCGGCAAGGAGCCTCCATTGTACTATTACAGGGACAAGGACCAGAAGGAGATTGACCTGCTTCTCTACCAGAACGGTACGGCCTGTCCAATTGAGATCAAGAAGGCCGCCTCCCCGGGAAAGGATGCGGTCAAGAATTTTTCGGTGCTTGAACCGCTCAGCCGTCCGGAGATGTTCGGAGGGATGCATGAGCTGAAAGTGGATGTAGGGTCGGGCAACGTCATCTGCATGGCCGCGGACATGCTTCCGATCGACAGGAAGAATTGGTATGTCCCTGCCTGGCTGATCTGACGGGACATGGTGCATGGTGCAAAGGGTCATGACAAGACCGTCCGTCCTTGCGTCGCGGGGGTGGGGAAGAATTGAATAAGGAATCGGATGCCTTTTTGTTTGCCCTGACTACACCTTGAAAAGCCAAGGGTGCCATGGAACATGCCATGGCGGGATTCAGTTTCATGATTTTCTGTAGATTCCTGAAGTGTAGGAGAAAATCAATGAAGCGAACTGGAAGGTAGGGTAGTGTCAAAAAGTTTGAATGCCTGCGAACAAACCAAGAGACCTACCCACCACGAGGATTCTATACTATCGAAGCCTTTCACATCTTCATTGTAACAGATGTACGGTGCAGTACCATCAATAGCTGTTGGGGGTTATCGCACCTTCTGCCAAATTCAGGAGATATCTGCCTACATGTTCAGCTAGAATGGCTACTTCGTCTAGGAGATTGTCGGGAAGTCTTGATGTTGAACTGTGAATTTCATAGGTAAGATCTCCGTCATATCCGATTTCTGAAAGAATCGGCAATATCTTCCTCCAGTCTATGCAACCTTGAAACGGCATGATGTGATCATCATGAAAACCTGAATTATCCGCAACATGGGTAGCTTTAAGCCGTTTCCCCATATAACGTAGCGCTTCCCTCTGGTCAAGGCCCATCAAGTTGGCATGTCCGAAGTCCCAACAAATTCCGACATTGTCCACATGGAAGGAATCTACAAGATCAACGATTTCCACATGTGTTGAACAATAAACAGCTCCCGGCCGCAAGTATGTCCTCCGTATGTCATCCGCCATGTTTTCTATCGCTATTCCGCAACCTGCTTTTGCGGCCATCTCCAGATATGGCATGAAGTACTCGTAATTTCTCCTTTTCGATTCCTTGAAATCGTATGTATCATCTGGATAGGTCCCCGGATGCATTACAATCCACGGAATACCTGCGATTCCTGACGCCTCGATTGCCCTTCTGAGCATTGGTTCCCATATCGCTGCTTTTGTACTTTCCGGTTCTATCGCATTATAGAATGGGGCATGTGACTGGGTTATCGGGAGATTCAGTTCTCTTGAAAGTGCCGCGACATCATTGATCCATTCCCTCCAGTCATCGTCTGCCAGTCGGAAAAATGATTTTCCAGCATCAGAGATATTCAGATCGACAGCGTCGAAGCCGGCCTTCTTGAGTCTTCTCATTGAATCAAGTGTGGGGACATATGATACCCAGTCAGGACGAAAGGCTATGAGGTTCGTCGAAGTTGAGAGCTTCATCTATTTTTCTCCTTTGTTACTAATTCTGCCAACTTTGCAAAATCAATATTATTCGCGGTGCTCACGATGTCTATGAGTTTCTGGTCTATATTATGCCTTTTTGCGTAGAGTGTGCAGAGTCCCGCTGTAAGGCAGGCTATCGTGTCTGTGTCTCCGCCCATTTCTGTGGCAAGCTTTATCGCGAGATTCACATTGTCCTTTGCGTATATGAACAGGGCAAAGATACAAGATGAAACATCATATGATGCAAGTGTCGCCCCCATTATATCATAGAGAAAAGTTTTTATTTCAGATTCTTGAGTCATCGTCGGTATGATTTTCTCCATGAACCGTATCCTGCTGTCGACATATGGTGCGACACCGCACATACGCTCCCTGTTGCCGTAGGCTCTGCCGATACAGGCCCCTTTGCAGGCTTCGTCTAGTATTGCATCCATGTCAGTGCTGTCGGCCGCCGCTTGCAAAGCATAGGCATATGCCATTGCGGATTCAAGTGCGATGCTTGTAAAATGAGTGGGTTTGAGACACTCGACTATATTCATCTCAAGGGTCGCGGGCGTACTGAAGAAGAAGGCTGCCGGTGTTCGCATCAGACCGCCGCATGTAGTTCCGTATTTACCGGCCGTTCCTGCATCTTCTCCTGCTTTTATCGCTTTGAGCGCCTTTAGGCTATTGGGGCCGATATACCGTTCCGCATCTGTTTCTTCAAACCATTTAAGAAGACATTCCGCCGTATCTGTCGCATTGACTCTGTGTCTACGTGCGTACTCTCTTATCAGGTAGATGTTCTGCCCAGTGTCATCCGTAATCTGTCCATAGTCAAGATCCTGATGAGAAAGGGAAGCTTCTGGAGGAAGAATTGTATCTATTTTATCAAACCGTTCTTCAATTTCATGTCTTGTGCAGTATTCCGTAGCTTTTCCATATGCGTCACCCACTGCATAGGCTTCCAGAAAAGATCTTATCAGTTCTTTGTTCATTTCGATTATTCCAGTTCTTATACGCTCCGGAGAGCTTGTGGCTCTCCGGAGTTTTGATTTAAAACGTTTCTTCGTTATAACGTATGGCGGATTTCTGCATGGCTGTCAGAGGATCATACGAAAGATCATTGGTAACGGCTGTGCGGAAATATGCAAGCGCGCTGGCTTTTGTTGCATAATCGTCGATATTGATATATGCATCCGCATAGAAAAGTTGACTGAAAGCAACCGCATATGCAGGCATGGCCTTTATTGCTTCTTTGACAGCAGGTGAATTGAATGACGATTCCCTGATTGGAAGATATCCACTGGCGACTGCGAATTTGGCATTTTCATCCGCACTTGTAATGAATTTGACAAATGTCCAGGCCGCCTCTGTCCGTACCGTATCCTTTGGGAAAATCGACAGGGTGTTCCCTCCTAGGGCAACTTTCCTCATATCGAAATACGGCATTTCGATTGCCCTGAGATTCTCGCCCATCGTTGTGGACCATTCGCTTATTTTGGTTGATGACCCAGCGAAGAAGGCCGCGTTGCCGGCGGAGAAAATATTATTGCCATTCTGGTTCATCGTCATATCCATGGTTCCGTTCCGGACCATATCCTGCCACCATTTTGCGACTTTCGCACATTCTTCAGTGCCCCATGCGGCTGTCTTCTCTGAATAATCTTCATTGTGGGCTATGATAGGATTTCCACATTGCAGGAGCTGAGTATTGGAAAGCCAGTCTTCATCCTGAACGACAAACGGTATGAAGCCTTCCTTGTCGGAGTAGTATTCCTTCAACGCCATGCATACTTCAAGAAAGTCATTCCAGGTCTCCGGCGCATTGTTTTCCATGTCAAGACCTGCATTTTCAAGCAACTGCCTATTGTAGAACATGGTATTCGTTGACATGCCGTATGGAATATTGCAGATCTGTCCATTGTATCGGCCATATTCCCATAATCCGGGGAACACATCATCAAAATCGAATTCAGGATCTTCTTGGGCTTGATTGCCACAGTAGAAATTCCCATATGCTCCTGAATAGGTGACCTGTCCACCGATGAGGACATCCGGAGTTGAATTGCTTCTCAATGCCGCTGTGATTTTTGTCGAGGTGTCATTATATCCTCCTGAATAGGAAGCGTTGATGACGATCCCATTGTTCAGAGCATTGAAATCATCGACGATATTCATGAATGCTTCTCCGGAAGATCCGCTCAATGCATACCAGACATTGAGTGTAACCGCCCCTTCTGGTGTCGTACTCTCCTTCGCACCACCAGCAAATATAAAAACCGGAATGATTATCAGCAGGCAGAGTCCTGCAATAAACCTTGAAATCTTCATGTCGATTTCCTCCTTTTGTATTTTCCAAACAGCATCTGCTGTTTTTACAATTATCCTTTCAGACCTGTCAAAGTCATTGATCTGACAAAGTTCTTCTCGCAAAGAACATATATGAGCAGGAGAGGCGCTATGCTCATCAGGGCGGCTGCCATCATCACCTGATATGCCGAGTTTGACTCTGAAATAAGATATTTCAGCCCGACCGCCAGTGTTCGCATCTCTGTCTTGTTTGTAACCAGCAGAGGCCAAAGGTATGCTTTCCAGTGAGATAGGAATGCATAAAGTATGGCTGCACTGATTGATGTAGTTGAATTTGCAAGTACGACATGTCGTAAGACACCGAAATAACTGCATCCATCAATTTTCGCTGCATTTATCAAATCGTCAGGTATTGTTATGAAAAATGAGATCAGAAGCATGGTTGTAAACACACCCAGTATCTGGGGCAGAATTATTCCTGCATATGTATCGACTAGTCCAGTATCGCTTACCAACTGATACAATGGAATGATCAGCACGGACATTGGAACGAACATTGCGCTCTGGAGAACAATATAGGCCGTTTTTTTGAAAGGGAAATCGAGTTTCGCAAAGACGAATGCCGCACAGACCGACATTGAAATCTGTATTGCTGTCTGCAGGACTGATGTTATGATTGTATTCACATAGTATCGTCCGAACGGGATCATTCTGAATACCTTTGAGAAGTTGTCCATCTTGAACGAGGAAGGCCAAATCCTTATTGGGTAGGTATAGACATCGGCATTGGTCTTGAACGCAGATAAAAACATCCATATGAAAGGGAAGATCATGATGATTGATATGATAAAAAGGATGATGAATACTGGTATGTTGTAATGTTTCAGATTTCTGCTATTCATTTACACCCTCTTTCCTATCTGAGATTGTTTTCTGTATGATCGTAAGAATGAGAATTACAATGAAAAGAATCATGGACGCCGCGGCTCCACGGCCCATCCTGGCATTTCCGAATGCCTGCTTGTATATGTAGTTTACCATCAGCAAAGTGCTGTTGTTCGGTCCTCCGTCAGTCATGATGTCTACTTCCGTGAACGCCTGGAAACATCCGATAAGACCCATCATGATTACAAATGCCAGAATCGGTCTGAGCAATGGCAGCTTTATGTGAAGAAATATCTGTCTGTCGTTTGCACCATCAATCCGGGCCGCCTCAATAAGGGAATCCGAGATTCCTTGCAGCCCTGAGATGAATATTATTATGTCATATCCGATTCCTCGCCAGACTGCGAACATTATGATGCTTATCAAGGCGGAATTTTCCGAATAGATATAGTTGCTCGTGGGAAGATGCAGTAATCGCAGAAGTTGGTTCAATGGGCCGAGCTGAGGATCATAAAGCCACATGAATATGATACTTGATGCTACCACCGGGACAATCACAGGAGCGAAATAGCATATCCGGAGATATTTCCTCATAGGAATTCTCTCATCCAGCATAACCGCCAGGATGAGTGAAATCGAGACTTCCAGTATAATTTTTATGGTTGTGAATATTACTGTATTTGAAAATGCCTTCCTGAATATTTCGTTTTTCAGTAGGAAAGTATAATTCTTTATGCCGTTTGGGGTTGATATTCCTGTGATTGTATTGGTTGATGTGAAACTCAACAAGAGTACGTTGATGACCGGATAGATGAAAAGGAAAAAAAGTGCAATGAATGTGGGGAGCAGAAGTACGATGGCCGTAATGGTTTGCTTTGTTTCAAATCTTCTGTTGACAAACGTATATCTATACCTCATTGACAACTCTCCTTTTGCTGTAAAATGTGGCAGGCGGTTTTCCTTTTACGAAACTATAAACCTGTTTTATATTTACAAAAAATATTATTTTTCAATATAGTTATAAATAATTTAAATATATGTGGAGACGATATGGAATTGTATCAGCTTAAATGCTTCCTTGAAGTCGCGAAACAGGAGAATATCTCTCGCGCCGCCGAAACAATGCATATTTCGCAACCCGCCTTAAGTATTAGTATCAGAAAACTGGAAAGTGAGGTGGGGACTGAATTGTTTCACAGGAAAGGGAGGTCGATCCGTCTTTCTGCAAGAGGAAGGTCAATCATTCCATATGTTGAGAGGATCCTGGCATATGAATCTGAGATTGTTTCAGCCTGCAAGAACAACTGGGGGCCGGAGAAGGAAATATTCATAGAGACCCATGCCGCTATTCCTGTGATCATAGATGTCGTGTCCAGGTTCCATCATAACCATCCTGAAATAAAGATACGGATGACCAATGAAAACATAAATGGGGAAGTCCCCGATATCATCATCGGTGCGACAGAGATCGTGCCGTCTCAGGGACTCGATGTAATATTGAAAGAACATATTGTCTTGGCAATTCCCCGTATACTCAATCAATCATATGATGTCCCTGTGACTAGTGAATTCATATCTGAAAATACGCTCATAGGTATCAGCCGAAATTATTCTTTCAGTACGATTGAAGAACATTACATGGCTGTCTATTATAAGAATCTTCGACATTCCATAATCTGCGATAACCCGGCCATGCTCCGCAATTTGCTCAACAATGGGACGGGAGTCGCCTTCGTCCCCTCAAAGACATGGGCGCTTCAGAAGAATCCCGCAATTAAGCTGGAACGCATTGATGGTCCTGAATGGCCCTTCTATATTACGGTGGAACGGACTGGATTCCGTACCAACAAGGCGTTGGTTGAACTGTTCGTCTCGGAACTGGCTTTGAGATTCGCCGACTTATAGCGACATGCTGAAAAAATTGATAAAACTCAGGATCCTCTAGCATCGCATTCCCCCGCGGCTGACTCTGGAAATCCCAGTGCCGCCATGATATGAACAGGAAATGTCTTCCTCCTAGTATGGAATGAATTGTCGGACCTGACAATGTTTACCTACAGAAAGACCGATGTGTCTAAAAGTATAGTTTTTTAGCTTCTTGAAACTATCATTATACTAAACGCCAATGCTTGAAGAGTGGAAAACTATGCCAGGTTGTGAAGCGAAACCGATGCCCGCCGAGAAACTCATAGAGACTTTGCGAGGGGCGTCACACGAATAGCATCACCACACCGGCTATCGAAATGAGTGTTCCCGCGACCGAGGCTACGGAAAGTCGCCGCCGGAATACGAACTTGTCTATCGGCAGGAGCAGAACGGGGCTGATCTGGCTGATCGCGGTCACGATGCCTACCGGCGCAAGCGTCAGTGCGAGCATCTGGCTGCTCATTCCCAGTACAGGGCCGGAAATCGCGGCGAAGACGAGCAGCCCCAGCAACTTGCCGTTCTTCAGTACCTTGATATCATTGAAGAAATGACGCGAGAAGAACGTGGAATAGACAATGAACGCAAGCAGGCCGCCGAAGTTCCTGATCAGGTTCGAGGATACCGCCGGAACGTCCTCCAGCGCATATTTCGCCAGGATATAGGAGACTGACTGCAATATCGCTCCAAGGAATGCGCAGATCAATCCTGTCCTGGTTTTCGGATTGGGGGTTTTCCCGTCCGCGTCGCCCGTCGCCGCCCCTCCCTGTATCCTCATCTCTCCCATCACCATGCAAACGATTCCTCCGATGGTCAGCGCTATACCGAATATTTCGGTCAGGGACAGCGCCTGGGCGAAACAGAAATAGGAGAGGACCGCGGAGACCACGGGGGAAAGCGTCATGATGACGAGCGATTCCCTCGCACCAAGATAGATGTACGCCTTGAACATCAACAGATCTGTAATGAAATAACCGATCACCCCCGAGGACAACAGCGCGGCGTAGGTTCTCGCGCTGGCATGCAGGGGGAGCGTTCCATCGACCAACACGGTGAGCAACAGGATCGCAGGAAAGGCGATCCACATCCGCACATGGGCGAGACTGTCGCTTTTGATGAATGATCCGAGATATCGGTATGTGACCGAATTCCCCGCCCAGCAGGTGGCGGTGAACAATGCGAGCAACTGCCCGAGGATCTGTTGAGAGTTCATGATAGTACGAACGTATCAGAAAGCGGCAAAAAGAAAAAGCTTGTCAAATACGATTCAACGTGGTCCTTTGAGTATCTGCTTGAGCAATGTCGCCGAATAGGTCGTATAGGCGTTCATGAGGTTTTCCGCGCCTACAGAATCCTGTCTCTCTATCATGGAGCAGATCGCCTTGAGCGTAGGGAGCGCATCGAGCTGACGATGCTGCATGAGCCGGTCCGACCAGGCGACGATCACCGGCTGGAAGGCGAGGAACAGAAGCGGGAAGAACGGATTCTTGCTTGCAGCCATGACACCAAGATGGAACTGGCTGTTGGCTTCGACATACTCCTTCGGATCCTTTGCCGTCTCGATCTTCTTCACCCATTTCTTGAGATGCGCCATATCCTGTTCCGAACGCCGTTGGGCGGCGAGCGCCGCGCATTTCCCCTCATTGATGATCCTGAACTCCATGAACGCATGGGCGAGCTGTTCGCTGGGCTCGGACAATGAAGCGGCGAGCAGCAGCGTCGTGATAGTCGTGGTGTTCCCCTCAAGGACCCAGTTCCGGACGACCGTCCCGCTGCGGGGAAGGATCGATACAAGACCGCGTTCTTCCAAGTCCAGCATGGCGTTGTGGACCGTCGTCTTGCTGATTCCATGCCGTTGAGCAAGTTCCCTCTCTCCGGGGAGTCTGTCCCCAGGGGATAGTTCTCCTGAAAGAATCTTCGATACATACTCCTCGAAAATCGTGGCGCGTACTTCCTTGCTCATGCTGCTTGTTCTCCTTCTGGCACGAATAATAATACCAGTTGTTGTTCTTGCTGTCAAATCGATAATAATTTCTTGATATCCTGTTTTTCCGTGATATTGTGAGTTATCTCAACAAAAAGAGGGGAGTGTATGAAGAGTATGTCAAAGGACTGGTCTTTGAAAATAGGTCAGTTTCCATTGTTTCTTCTCATGTTCATTGGAATCACAGTAGTATCGATATTGACCTCGTTCTTTCCTGTCTGGGCGAACCTGCCTATCAATATCATCCTTCCTGTCATCATGTTGGCGAAAATGCCGATGGTCCGGTTCGAGAGGGTGAAACTCTCCACCTTGCTGGTGATGCGTACATTGATCCTGCTGCCGGTGTTCGGCCTGATGTCGGGACCGTTCTATGTCAAGCTGGTCCTTGTATTTCTGATCATCAATATACTTGAAGCGACCTTCTCCGATCTGCTCAAGAGCCATCAATACTTCAATTTTGTGACGGGGCTGTTGCTCGCCGCTTCCGTACTTTGTCTGGGGGGTACCTGGCACGAAGGTTTCGCAGGTCCGTTTTCTGCGGTATACACGACCGATGTCATGCATAAAGGTTCCGGCCTGTTCGGTGTGAACGAGATCTTCATGTGGGGGACCGTCTGTTGGGTGCTTGCCTACACTATCTGGAACTGGATTTTCGTGATAGGGGAGTTCAGTGATTCAGTCTCCTATCTGCACATAGGCATTCTGCTCTCTCCGATCCTGTCTTTCCTGATATTCCAGAATCCCGGCTATTGGTTGATCTTCCGTGCGAACAGCCTGACCTGTGGTGGAGTATTCCAGATCGGTTGTAAGGATCAGGTAGAGGCTTCGCTGAAGAACAAGAAGGTTTCGGCGTTCATAGCGGTGGTGAAAAAGCCCGCCGTACAATGTGTCCTGATGGTCGTGAACCTTGTGTTGATCGCCATTCCGGTCGTTCATTATTTCATGTGAGGTGAGGTCGTTTATGAAGAAAAATGAGTTTGATGTCATTGTCATCGGCAGCGGAAACGGAGGTCTTGCGGCGGGCCTGACGTTCGCTCAGGCGGGGAAACGCGTCGCCTTGTTCGAAAGACACAATATCCCCGGCGGCTGTGGTACAAGTTTCTGCCGCGGACGTTTCGAATTTGAAGTTGCTTTGCACCAGCTGAACGGGATCGGCACCAAGGAAGCCCCCGGTCCGATCCGGATGTTGTTCCGACAGTGGAAGATGGAGGACAAGATCGATTGGATCCCCATCGAGGCTCTCTACAAGATAAACCTTCCCGGTGGGCGTGGTGTCGCGGTGCCCGCTGACAAGGAGCTTGCGAAAAAGAGACTCGCCGAGGAATTCCCCCATCAGGCGGACGCGGTGCGCGCCTATATCGACATGGTCTGGAAATTCAACGAAGAGATCGGTGCGTTCCTTGCCAAAAGCGCTGCGTCTGAAGGTGAACCCTCCTCTTTGAAGAAGGCGATCATGAAGGTCGGGTTCCCCAAGCTGTATCCTACGCTGGCGAAATATGCGATGCGTTCCAGCGAAGACGTCCTCAATGAATTCTTTACCGACAAGGAGCTTCAGCTCTGTCTCTCCGCCTACTGGTGTTTCATGGGAATGCCCCCATCAAGGTTCCCGTTCTCGATCCTTTCCCGCTGCATGTATCTCTATACGGAGAACAAGCCGTACTATGTACGTGGCGGTAGCCAGATGATGAGTCAGGCGTTCGTGGAAGGCTTGAAGGAGGCCGGCTCCGAGGTCTATTTCAATCGACCGGTCCAACGTATCATCCTGGAGGACGGTGTGGCCGTCGGTGTCGTCGATTCCCTCGGCAACGAATACCGGGCGAAGGATATCGTCTCAAATATCTCTCCGACCGCGACCTATGCGGGACTGCTGGAAAACGAGGAGATTCCCAAGGAATGCCGGGACTATTTCAAAAGCTATACCGTAGGCATCTCCGCCTTTACCTGTTTCATCGGACTCGATTGTCCGCCGGAAGAGATCGGGTTCACGGATTCCTTCAACCTGATCTACGATTCCCTGAACGCCAATGAGGACTTCTTCAACGCCTATCAGTTGGATGCCAAGATCGACCCCATCGTAGCGACCTGCTACACGATCGACGATCGCCGCGTCTCTCCCGAAGGCACGAGCGTCATCACCGCTGGTTCGCTGAAATATGGAACCGCGTGGGAAAAGCTCAGTCCTGAAGAATACCATGAACAGAAGTACAGGACCGCGGAGGATATCATCAACAGGTTGGAGAACCGGTTCCCCGGACTACGGGAACACATCGAAGAGCTGGAGATCGCCTCTCCATTGACTCATATGCGATATCTTGGTCACCCCAGCGGTGCGATCTATGGATATGAGCAGGACCTGAAATCGTCCGTTTTCTTCTATCCGCAGGACACGTTCGTGCCTCACCTCCATTTTTCGTCCGGTTGGGTCAATACCTGTGGTTTCGGGCCGAACTACCAGTATGGTGAGAAAATCGCGAGCGCGATGCTGAAGAAGGAGGGGAGAACAGTATGAGCAGACTACCTATAAAAGAGACTTTGATTTCAACGATGCGCGACGGCAAGGAAGTCCTGTTGGAACGGGAGATGGGCCGGAAGATAGGCTTGGATTTCATCACTACCAGAGGACAGGTCGCAAGGAAACTTCATGAACTTCATCCGTCGGCCCTGTCTCTGACGCTGACCGAAGCCGAGATGATCACCCCGACTTCCCGACGCCTGCGTTTTGTTTCCAACGATGGGTATCTGCCTCCGTTTGAGGCCGGACAGTACCTCAATCTGTTTGTCGGGACGATGGGCATCGTGACCAGTCGGCCTTATTCGATCTCCTCCGCACCCTCCCAGCGAGCCTTCTATGAGATTACGGTCGCTGAGACTCCCGATGGTTTCATTTCCCGTTATCTGGTCCGGGAAGCGAAAGTCGGCGACCGCTTCGAGGCGAACGGCCCCGCAGGGACGTTCCATGACAATCCAGTGTTCCACAAGCCTCATAAGGTGTTCCTCGCCGGCGGTAGCGGGGTGACTCCATTCGTGTCGATGATACGTGAGGCCGCCGCTTCGGGCGATGCGAAGCGAATGACCTTGGTCTATGGCGTCCGTACCGTCGAAGCCGCGTTCTATCATGAGGAACTTGCTGCCTATGCCGAAGCACTTCCGAATTTCACCTATATACCCGTGCTTTCAGATGAAAAGCGGGATGGCTTCGAGAACGGGTTCATCAGCAAGGAACTGCTTGCCCGTATCGTTTTAGACCTAAATGATTGCATGTTCTATCTCTGTGGCCCGGAGGTGATGCAGCAGTTCTGCCGTTGCGAGCTTGATTCCCTACAAATTCCGGCCCGGAGGATCCGTCGCGAAGTGTTCGGTTCCCGTAATGATATCGAGCATGAAGTCGGTTGGCCCTCGGCTTTGACCGGGGAGGAAGAGTTCACCATCGAGGTTGACGGCAAGCGGATTCCCGCGAAAGCCAGGGAGTCCGTACTGGTCGCGTTGGAACGGGCGAAAATACGTGTCAACGTCTGTTGCCGCAGCGGTGAATGTTCGTTCTGTCGTATGAAGCTGGAACAAGGGTCGGTCTATACGGCTCCTGGCACGCTCCTTCGCTATACCGATACGCAGTTCGGTTACATCCATTCCTGCAAGGCGTATCCGGTCTCTGATCTGAAGATCACATTGTAGGAGGTCTGAAATGTTCTTTTATACTGGATATTCTCTTACCAGTCTTGCCATGTTCCTGCTCTGCCTAGTAGTGCTTCTGGCGCTGAACGAGGTGACCCGTCGAAGCAAATGGCTCGCGATCGCCGTCTATGTGGCGCTTCCGATCATCTGCACGCTGGTCGTTTGGCCGAGGACCACGGCAGGGGATGGAAATGCGGGAGGCACCTGGTTCTCCTGGGTAAAGACCTATTCAGCCCTCGCCGGTGTGATCATCTTCATGGGTATCCGTTATTCAAAAAGACTGGGAAAGAACAAGGTGATGCTCTGTCTGCCGATGGCGATTCTTGCGGTCAACATTCTCGAAGCGGTATTCGCCGATTTGGAATGCTTCCCCAAGCAGGGTGTCGTCGAGGCTGGACTTCTGATGAACGGAGGCCCCTGGAACATTATCAACGCCATCGCTGGCATCCTGTTGATCATAACGCTTTCCGGCTGGTTCGGCATCATGGTCTCGAACAAGAAATCCAAGGACATGATCTGGGCCGACCAGCTGTGGTTCTGGATCATAGCATACGGTCTGTGGAACTGGAGCTATTGTTACAACTGCATCTCCAACAGAAGCTTCTATGCAGGATTCCTGTTGCTGATAGCCAGTGGCGTCGCTGAATTCCTCTTCCGTAAAGGGGCCTGGTTGCAACATCGCGCCCAGACATTGGCTTTGTGGGCCATGTTCTCTCTGACGGTGGACTATGCGGCCTCGACGAATTTGTTTTCGATTACGTCTACACAGGCCGCCGCTCCCAAACTGGTGTTGTCGATCGCGGCGTTGGCCGCCAATGTCGCCGTGCTGGTATTCGAGATACGCACGATTCGCAGGACCCATCGGAATCCGCTCAAGGAGCCGATCTACACGGATCTTGCTTCGTATCAGACGATACTCGCGGACAATGACCTGAAATAACGATTCGCTATTCTCTGCTTGATTGTTGGTTGATGAAAGAGCCTTCCTTTCCAAGGATGATTCCTAGGGGAGGAAGGCTCTGTTTTTCATGGTCCGTTCTTTGGTTCGCGTTTGTGATTGGCGCTGGAATCATCAGCCTTTCTTGACGATCGGCAACCAGACCTCAAAGGCTGCGTTTGCCGGATTCGGTTCCAGATAGAGTTCAATGTCGGGTGCGTTGGCATATTCATAGCCTGATGTGGGAAGCCATTCAGTCACGGCTCTCCTCTCGATCTCCTGGATCGCGGTAGGCATCGCCCCTTTGCCGGGAAAGGTCACCCAGGTGTTCGCCGGTACGGTATATTCCACCATACCTTCCGGAACTGGCAGGTCCGAAGCTACTGCGATAAAGTAGTCCCAGGTATCCCCTTGCAGTTCCGCGCCGCAGACACCCAATACACCTTTCGGTTCGCTGTTCATCAGTGAACAGATCTGACCGAAGATTGGGCTGGACGATACCTGCCCCCAGAACATGGGAACCTCTTGGAAATTCTTTTCGATATCCTGTCCTAGACTGGTTTTCACCCCGACGATCCTGAACGCTTCCTTTGTTTCGATGCGGTACTCCATTTCGCTTTCCCCTTTGATGGAAATCTTGAAGCTGATGCGAGGATAGGCTTTCAATGCCATTCCTTCCTTCCGAGCCAACGAGGGCGCCATTCCATGCATGTTTTGGAACGCTCTGTTGAACGCGGTGGGGGAGTCATAGCCATACTTGAGGGCGACGTCAATGACCCTTTGTCCGCCTTGTAGATCCAATGCCGCCAGCGTCAGCCTGCGACGTCTGATATACTCTCCAAGTGGAACTCCGACGATGCAGGTGAACATCTTCTGGAAATGATAGCTCGAACAGCAGGCGAGATCCGCCGCATGTCTGTACGATATCTCATCACAGAGATGGTCTTCCATATAGTCAAGAGCCAGATTCATCTTCATCAGCCATTCCATAGCCGGACCTCCCTCGGTCGCCGCCGACCACTGGACCAGCGGTGGCGGCCATCTGCTTCATGTCTACACCTTACAGGGGGCGCGACATGAATACCTCTCTATCTCTGTTGAGTTGTGAGAGGTTCTTCCGCTACTCCAGCTCGAACCACATCATGACCGGCTGGTGGTCGCTGTAGGCGAAGTCCGTATCGATGTTCTCCGCCCGGGTCCTCACGTTGTCGGAGACGATGAACCCGTCTACGACGGTCATGAAGTTGACACCTTTCTCATAGGGGATTTCCGCACCACGACACGTAGCGACTTCGGTTTCGTTCTCCGCGGTCACGATGCGTAGGCCGGGGGCGAGATCGTCATCCGTGAGTATAAAGACCCAGCCGGGGAACTGCTGTTGAGACGGGAACGCATGTGCCGCGACTTCTCCCAGCGCATGGTTGAAGTCCCCGCCGATAATGACATAGTTCCCTTTCTCGTACTCCTCTGAGGCTACTTGGTTGAGCATTTCGAGCTGCTGCGTGCGGATAGTTCCGCCTACATCATAGGCCGACATGTGACTGTTGATCAGAACCAGTTCCTTGCCGTTGTCGACGGGGACCCTGTGAAGCGAGAAACATCTGTCCAGATCGAAGAAACGGGTGGGGAATCCATTGTCGACAGGATAGCTGCGACGAACATTGTCCTCCAGGCTGAACCTGCTGAGCGTAAGCAGACCCGCATTGGATTTCCCGTGGGGATCATGCAATGGATAATGCAGCCATGCGGAGTGGAAATTAGAGGCAAAGGTGTATCCATAACCGCCCATGGCCGCGGTGATATCCTCCAGCTGGTTGATGTGGTAGCTTCTCGTCGCGTCGGTATCGACTTCCTGGACGAATACGAAGTCAGGATCAAGCGCTTCCAATACAGTGATGGCACCGTCGGTATTGTACCGGACGGCTTCCTTGCTTTCCGCCTTGCCGTATTTGCCGACCGGTTCCGTACCGTCGAGCATTGTTCCTGTGTCCATGAAGAAACTGAAGGTCGGGCCATATGCTCCGAACCCTATGTTGTAGGTCGCGATAGTATATTCATCCCCGACCGTCAGACCGCCTGTCCGCGGGTTCTCGACGGTGAGCTCGATCCCATCGGGGATCCTTTCATACTGGATGACTACATAGGCGAGATATCCCCCTACGATCAACAACACGATACCAAGGATGATTCCTATACTGATCAGAATCCATCGAAAGACTTTAGATGCTTTACTCATACCTATATTCTGTACACTTCTGGGAAAAAATGCAAAGGGAATCGTATGGGTATGAAAGACAGTCTCACGATATGCGTATGAAGGTGTCTCTTCTGCTTTGTTCATGGGAACAAAACCTGCCGAGATACTGAATAGTTCACTTGCGTAATCTGGCGAAAAACTTCCTGATCCAGCTGAAAATTACTTGACTGTTGTTTCAGTCCCTAGCTCTTTCCGTATCAACTCCGACGCGATATCCAGCGCCTTGATCCTCCGTACCAGCAACGTGTGCTGGGATGTGCCCTGCTTCAGTTTCGGCAGTATCTTCTCGCATTTGCTGATCGTTGACGCGATCGCCCGGAGAGCTTCTTCCAGTTCTTCTTTCGTAAAATTTTCCATGATATGTCCTGGTATGTTTCTAGAAGAGGTGTGCCCATTGCTCTAGCGGAAGCAGAATTCCAGTGATTTCTTCAATGCGTCATTGAAGAAATACCAGTCATGACGCCCTGGCCATTCCTCGTAGGTGAAGTCAAGCTGTAGTTTCTTCATCTCTTGTGCGAAACGGAGATTGTCGGCACGCAGATAATCCTCAGTGCCACAGGTGCAGTAGAACCGTGGCGTAGTCGGTCCTTGTTGCGCTCTTTTCGCTAATTCTCGGATTTCGCAGTCGGACTGCCAGGTGAGATCATCGCCAAAGATGGAATACATGTCGGTGACCATCTGCTGTCCATAATGGGCCAACGCCCTCTTTTTTCCTTGCTCCGTCCTCAGATCGTCCATGGCTTCTTGCAGGAACAGCCAGGCGGAGGACATCGCGCAGCAATGCCCGTACTGTGACGGTTTCGACAAAGCCGCTTTCAATGCCCCGTATCCACCCATCGACGCACCGAGGATCGCGGTATCTTCCCGTTTGGTGGATATCTTGAATGTCGCTTGACATATCCGCGGCAATTCTTCCGTGATATAGGTGAAGAACTTCTGTCCATGCGCCATATCCGTATAGAAGCTTCTGGCCACTTCCGGCATGATGAACACCACCTGATAATCCCTCGCGAAATAGGGGAGCATCGTATAGTTCATCCAGTCTCCGTTGGCGCCATACAGCCCATGCAACAGATAAGCGACCTTGTACGGTTTGTCGGATGGGAATTCAATCGGGGTGATGATGGAGACTCCCGTCTCCATTTCAAGAGTCTGTGAGGAAACGCTTCCTTTGAGAATCATGCTGTCTATCCTTCCTTATTTGATTTGTTCTTCGATGTGGTAGATGAAACATGGCAACGTCCGTCCAGGGATCACGCTGGAAGGTTTTTCACCCAGATAGGTGGCTCCCATCTTTTCATAGAAACCTCTGGCATGGGGATCTCCCGTTATCAGCAACTCCTTGATACCGCTTCCTTCCGCGGTTTCAAGCATATGACTGAACAAGAGCCTGCCCACACCTTTGCCTATGTAGGCGGGCAGGATGAACATATTGTCCAAACCGTATAGACCATCCTCCGAAACAATGGAATAGTATCCAATGATCTCACCCTGAGTAGTCGCTACATATACCTGCTGGGTACGGATATATTCATCGGTGATCTTCAGTTCCTCAATCCATTTCTCCATGAGTTCTTCTGGATATCCCCAGAATCGTTTTGATATGAATGTCAGTTCAGTGAGGAGTTCTGCTTCTGTCGGAATGGCTTTCCTGATACTGCAATCCATAGGTTCATATCCTTCATCGTAAGTATTCGACCCCCTATACTACCACTTTCCTGACACGTTCTACAAAGAAAATTCTGTGTGTCTGCCGGTTTTCGCTGACATGGATGCCGGGATAACGAGATACGTCAGACATAGGCCCAGACTTAGACCCACACATAGCAAGATAACAAGATACGCCTGACATAGACCCAGAGATAAGGAGATAGCAAGATAGCAAAATGCCGAATCAAGTTAACAGGTGATGGTAAAGGTGTCGCCTGGCAGGGTCACCTTTTGTTGAAGAACCAGAAGATCTCTTCGTAATGCTGTTGTGTTGGAACCAACAGTCCGTCAACGTCCAATTGGCGTATTTCCTCAGGTGTGAACCATGCGACTTCCGCCACCTCGTTCTGCTGTATGTCCAGTTCCTCCAACGGTATATCGTAAGAGAACGCCCAGATGTCATGGAACAACGCATATTCGTTCTTGCAAAGTGAAAGTACCAGTTTCCCTTTGTGGGCGGGTAATGTGATCCCTAGTTCCTCTTGGACCTCACGAAGAATACCCTGCATACTGGTTTCCCCCTTGATCACACTCCCTCCGGAAGGTTCCCACAACAGAGGGTACGACCTGTCAGGATGCCGTCGGGAAAGGAGGTAGCGCCCCTCCTCGTTCTTTACCCAGGCGTTTGCCACGACATGGTAATACCCCTCAGGAATAGGAGTTCCCTGCCGATGTATCTTCCCAGTCGGATTGCGTTTTTCATCGTATAGATCCCAATATTCAGCCATGTTTTTCTCTCCTTTGCCGGTTTCAATTTCGTTTCGTACCAATCTCACCATGGAACTCATGGTTTCATGGCACGTACGGAGAGAAAAGTCGGGATATTGAACTCATGCAGCTTGCCATAACCATTGGTGTCCTCATACAGATCTGTGATCATGAAACCGGCCTTCAGCAAACCGCCGACCTGTTCTTCGGTGGTATGGGAGAATTGGATGCCGACATCGGCATCCATACATTCTTGGTACAAAGCGGGATCTTTCAGCGGATTGAAAGGGAGGCTGTGTATCAGCGTAGTCTCTGAATCGTCGAAGATATAGTTGATGCCGATATCAACTCCGGTCAACAGTACTCCGCCTCTCTTCAGAATGCGGAAGCACTCTTTCCAGATCGGCAGGACTTCTTCGACATAGCTGTTTGATACAGGATGGAAGATCATGTCGAAACTTTCCGATTCAAAAGGGAGAGGTTTCGTCATGTCGGCCTTGACGATCTCGATATCGTATCCTTCTTGTCCTGCGAACTGTATTTCACTGTCCAGCTGTTTCTGCGAATAATCTAGCACGGTACAGGAGGCGCCCAAAGCGGTGAAGATCGGCATCTGTTGCCCGCCACCGGACGCGAGGCCGAGCAGCTTCGCACCTGGGAACGGAAGGAACCAGTCGTGGGGAACAGGTTTCGTCGGGGTCAGGACCACATCCCAATGCCCCTCTTTCGCCTGCAAGAACATCTCATGTGAGATCGGACGGCCCCATTCCCAACCTGCGTCTACCCAGCTGTCGATGATGTGTGAATTCAAATCCGTATATCGTTCTTCCGCCATGTTTTTTCCTTCCCTGTCTTGGTCCTGATCGCGTTTTGAAACCATCGTACACCATGGAAAGGTGTTTTCGCAACCAGTGGCTCCAAAGCGATTTAGAGTCTATGCGGTCAGTATCGCCCGACAGTCCGAAAGCGAACAATGGCGGTCCTGTGACTCAGTACTGCTCTCCGATATACGGATTGTTCTCGATATCGGGGAAAGACATCCCTTCGAGTCGCGAAGTGAAAGGTGCGTTGGTGACGCTGAGCAACTCGTCGATAATGGAACCTTGGATTGTTTTGATGCCGGTGACCTGCCTGGCTCCCAGTTCCGCAAGAAGTTCTTTGCCAGCTTGGAGGGTGGAGGCCGCCACTTCCACGGCCTGTCCCTCCCGAATCAAAGCGTATGCGGTATTGGAATCCTCTTGTATCTGGATGATGTCCGACC
Organism: uncultured Sphaerochaeta sp.; assembly: GCA_964407735.1. Taxonomy (GTDB): domain Bacteria; phylum Spirochaetota; class Spirochaetia; order Sphaerochaetales; family Sphaerochaetaceae; genus Spiro-02. Next base: position 68,497 of record CAYOWS010000015.1, read on the forward strand.
CGAATCCATCCAGGATGAATTTCCATGCGACGGTATCTCGCAGAAGTCCCCCGTTGCAGGCGATGGAAGCCTCATACGCTTCATTCAGTTCTTTCATGTCCGGCACGGTACGGCCGACATTGACTTGAGGGATTTCCTGCGAAGGGGGCTGGGTGAAATAGCTGGTCTGCCGCAAATCATAGACCGTGCTGGAGGAACAACTGCTGAACCCATGTTTCTCATAATAGGCTCTGACCGCGGGGTAGAGGAGTACCGGGCCTTCGGACTGTTCCCGTACCTGTTTCAACAGTTCCTCCATATAGCCCCTCTTCCTGTATGCGTCCAACGTGGCCGCCCCGACGATGTATGAGGCGTCTATGGTTCCCTGCCTGACGTCGAGGAACTGTACCGCAAGCGCATGCAACGCACTGACAATGATACCGTCCGTCTCGATCAGGAAGATGTTGTCAGGGGCGAATCGCAACGAAAAGAAATCCTCCAGGAACCCTTGTTCTTCGTTGAACACTACTTGCCAGAGAGCCTTGAGTTCCTCTTTGTCCGCCGCGGACGCCCTGCGTATCAGCATATGCGCTCGACCGTGTATTTCTCGACCATCACCGCAGGGTGATAGGACTGCTTCGCTTTGCGCAGCGACTCAAGGCCCATGTCCTCCTGCCTGTTCACGTAGGTGACTTGGGAGAGGTATGTGGCGCAGAACAACCGGTTGATCGTCGGATATATCCCGTGGTAGTCGGTGTTTCCCTTTTCAAAATGGATGATGGCCAGTTCAGGGCTGGCGATCTCGCCTACGGTGAACGCCTCGACTTTTCCGTCGACCCTGATGACGGCTCCCAGCAGGTTGAGCAAATCCCAATCCCTGAACGCAGTCTCTATGGCACTGCGTTCCGCCTGTACTTCGGGGCTGTCATGCTCGGCGTTCCATTTGGCGTCGAGTTCGAGGCATTCCTCGATATCGGCCTTCGTGATCGGTTTGAACGTGAAGGAATAATCCCTTTCGAACTGGGAGATATGGTTGCGCTTCGCCTGGAGGTGCTTCCCTGACAGGGAAATCAGTTTCTCCGAAGTGTAGACGTAGTCATCGAGTTCCCTGGTCCGTTCGAGGGCGTAGCGGGGATCGTCCTTGACCAATGCGACGACATCGTCGGTCGCGCTGATGATGATGCAGGGCATGTCCTGTTCTTTGCAGAACTCATAGAGTCTGTCCAGCGCTTCGGACAGGTCCTCCGCGATTGGCGCGAGGAACGACTTGTATTTTGCGCTATACATATAGATCGCGTCATCCTCTATGCAGACGGACATCTCTCCTGCGTCTTTCCAAAGCCATAGATACGAAAACTGATATTCATACGCGAGACGTGGAACCTCGCGGCATAGTCTGTCAAAGGCCTGCTTGTCTGCCGCGACGGGTGTATGGAATTGCACGAAAAACCTTCCTTGAATGATCCTGTTCCCTGGGCGGGTAGGAGTGTGGTTCGACAATGTTCTATGATTCTTTCCCCAGAAGGTCAACCATGTGGACCTTGTTTCTTCAAAAATAATCATGATATGGGGCGATGTCTAGGAAAAACGTTCGCGGATGAAAGATCTTGTCGCAGGATGTCTTTGAGCAGCTTGCTTCTGTTCTATACGAAAACTGCTGGTTTCTTACTTGAATAATTGTAGCGGAGAGAAAGAATTTTTCTTAACGAAATCTTAATATTGAGCTATAATCATAACCGGGGAGAATACTATGAAAAAACTTATTGCGGAATGTATCGGGACCGCGGTCCTGGTCGTGTTCGGGTGTGGCAGCGCCGTAGCAGCCAACACATTGCTTGGATTCGGGGGGAGCGCCGTCCCTCTCGCGTTCTCTACTTTGCTGATCGCTTTCGCCTTCGGCCTATCCATTGTGGCGATGGCCTATTCGATCGGCAATATCTCCGGTTGTCATATCAACCCCGCTGTGTCGTTCTCCATGTTCGTGGCAGGACGGATGAGCGGCAAGGATTGTGTCGGCTATATCTGCGCACAGGTCGTCGGTGGTATCATCGGGGCCGCCTTGCTGGTCGCCATGTTCGGTAGCAATGCCTCTCTCGGAACCAATGGCTATGGGGCGGCCAGTGCCTTGGGCGTTGGTTTGGGACCCGCGCTTCTGGTTGAAGTCATCCTCTCTTTCGTGTTCGTCATCGCGATCCTCGGCGTTACTTCGAAGGTGGAGAACGGCGCCGTATCCGGTCTGGTCATCGGTCTTACCCTGACCCTTGTCCACATTCTGGGCATTCCGTTCACAGGAACCTCCGTGAACCCCGCCCGCAGTCTTGGCCCCGCTTTGCTTTCCGGCGGTCTGGCCATTTCCCAGGTATGGGTTTTCATCGCGGCTCCTCTGGTGGGCGGTGCCTTGGCGGCGCTCGTATACAAGGGGCTTTCCACACCTTCGACAAAGTAATCCGATCCTTCAGTGCATGGGCTGTCGCAAAAAGCGGCAGCCTTTTTTGTACGTTCACAAAAATCAGACAAGGCTATCGCGGCTACTGAATGTCTCGTTATGATGATGGATGCCGCATGGGACTTCCATCATTCGACTTCATTGCTACTTGATTATCACTTGGTGGCGACTTCATTACCACTTGATGGACAGTTCATTTTATCCGAGCTTGCCGAAAGACACGAAAAGGGCTGCCGCGATTCTCGACTTCTCGGCAGCCCGGGGACAACAGGCCCGCAGGCCATTAATATCTCATATCATCCATTGAGCCAGCTGAGCGGTACAGTGACCAACTGCGGGACGAAGATCAACAGGAATACGAGCAATACTTGAAGGACGTAATACGGTATGATCGTCGGCAGGAGCTTGTCCATCTTCACGCCACCCGTGGCGCAGGCGACGTTGAGTACCGGTCCGACTGGCGGGGAGGTGAGACCCAGAACGTTCGCCAGCGTGAACACGACGCCGAAGTAGACGAGGTCGATGTTCGCCGCCCTCAGCAGCGGCAGCATGATCGGGGTCATGATCAGGATCGTCGGGGTGACGTCCACACAGGTCCCCATCAGGATGATGATGACCTGCAACACGAAGTTCAGAAGCATCGGATGTTCGATCAGCGGGTGCAGGGACTCCGTAATGAGCTGCGGGATACGGGAGATCGTCAGGATATAGGCCGCGACCTGCGCCGTGGCCGCCAGGAACATGACGACCGCCGACATCTTGGCGGCGGCGATGAACGCCTTCATGATATCCTTCGGTTTCATCTCGCGATAGACGAAGAGGCCGATGATCAACGAATACACGACCGCCACGACACCGGCCTCGGTCGCGGTGAAGATACCACTTCTGAGGCCTACCAGGATAATGAGCGGGAGCAGGAGTGCGCACAAGCCGTCAAGGAAACTTTTTGCTATATACTTTACCGTCATCGGCGGCATTTCAGTCTTGATGCCGTCCTTGCGTGAGACGAAGAACCATACGACGCACATGATCGTAGTAAGGTATATCGCTGGTGCGACACCGCCTAGGAACAGGGACTTGATCGAGACGCCGGCCGTCACGCCGTAGACGATCATCGGTACCGATGGCGGCATGATCGGGGCCACCAGGTTTGCGCTCGCGAGCAAACCGGAGGATTTCTCTCTGTCATATCCCGATTCGACCATCATGGGGATCAGGATCGCGCCGAGGGCCGCTGTGCTGGCGACCGCCGAGCCTACGAGGCTCGCGAACATCAGGCACGCGAAGATCGTCACGTATCCAAGACCGCCTTTGACTCGTCCGACGAAGATGTTGCAGAAGTTGATGATGCGTTTGGTCAGGCCGCCCCTGTTCATGAGTTCACCTACAAGGATGAAGAAGGGGAGCGCCATCATGGTCACGGAGTCTGTCCCGCGCATCAGCTGGGCCGCGACGATCTGCGGGTTCGTGGCACTACCGCCGATCGCAAGGGCGGTTGACGCGGCACTCAGAAGGAGCGAATGCGCGATAGGAAGGCCGAACATGATGCCTATGATGAGTGATCCTAGAAATACAATGCTATAGACGGTTACCATATCATTCTCCTTATTCTTTCGTGCGTCATTCGGCGCTTGCCGCCAGATCGTCTTTCTCATCCGCCGGAATTGCGATCAGTTCAGCGACAGGTTTCTTCTGTACGAGCAGATGGACAAGGTTTGTAATCGAGATCAGGATGATCGCGACGCCGAGGATCGCCCCCGCGAGATAGACAATCCAGATCGGAAGCTGTGTGGCGACCCATCGGTCGTGGAGGTTCTGCTTCATCAGGCCCCAGCTGCCGACCGTGAGGATTCCCATCAGCCAGATGACGATTCCCTGGATCAGACAATAGACGATTTTCTGTGGAACCGGCTTGAGCTTCAGCAGGACGGAGTCGATCAAAAGGTGCCTGTTGTCTTTCGCCGCCTCGATGGAACCCAGGTATACCAGGTAGATGAAACAGATACGCGCGATCTCCTCGGACCAGGCGAAGCCTTTGCTGAAGAGGTACCTGAGTACGACATTCGCGAACATGAGGAATATCATCACAGCCAGGAATACCGCGATAAGCACCTCTATGCCTTTGAAAAGTTTGTCAAGAATTGATTTCATATGTTTCTCCCCTATACTCGGTATAAGTTTCTGTTCAGTTGTCCCTGCCTGCACACTCTAGGGTGAGAGGCGTTTTATGGAACCGGGCGAGTCGATACGATGCTTGTTGAAACGGTAGATGGAACTAGGTGGTGGCGATCGGTTTTTTCATGTTCTTGTCCATGATGTATCACTCCTTTTGTGTTACACTGACATGCTAGTATGCAATTATTGATCCGTCAACAGAAAATATTGCGAATGCTCTTAGCAACTTCTTAACACAGCTAATTTTATGTCAATTTTTGACATTCATGAATGAGGTAATTAGTTTTGATGAATATGGATATACTGGTGTGTTAATAATTCGTAAAGAAAACTTTTTCACCATGAAAATACACTCAAATGGCAACTTTTCTGTTGAATAGGTAACGCCCTATAGATATGTCAGTTTTGTACAGGCCGACAGGGGGCGAAAGGGCGGAAAGCCCCTTCGCCCTGACGAATTCTCATAGAAGCGAAAACCAATGGTGGAACAAAGAGGAACCAATGGTGGAACAATGACAAATGGAAATGCCCGATGTAGCTGCCATGCCTGCGCTATACGATGCGCTCCAGTCTTGTCACGGCCTCGTCGACCGTCGAAGTGAAAAACACATCCGTCCCTGTATTGCTTTCATAGATGAAATCCCTCAACGGCTTGCTGGTCGCGGTATATTGTGTCAGGTCGCCATAGATGGCGAACTTGATGCGATAGGTGGTGAATTTCTGAAGTATTTCTCCAGCCAGGCCTGTACTGAGGACGAAAAAATCCGAGACAAGTGACTCTTTGTTCACTGCGATTCTCTCGCAGCCCGTCTCGACTTTCACCGACATGACGAAATCCAGAGCGGAGGAGACATCCGCCATGATCGGCGCGTCGCAACGCACCACCGCTATCCTGATGCCATTCTGAACGATAGTTTCAATGTCCATGTGAATACCTCCTCTATTTGGTTTCCATGAAATGATGATTGCGGCGCAGTATACAGAAAGGGAGAAGTTGTTTCAATGGTTGCCCTCTGATATCGGCCCGATGTATAATCCCCATATGCAGCAAAACCCTCTGGTTCCACCTTTTTCCGATATGGAGTTGTCCCTTGCACATACCCTCGACTGCGGACAGTGTTTTCGCTGGGTTCCCGGCGGTGACGGCATGTGGGAGGGGATCGTACAGGGGCGTTTCTTCCGGCTTTGCCAGGGTGATGTGTCCAATCCGACGAGCCCGATATATACTGAGCCGCTATTGTTCGATTATTTTGATCTCAGTCTCGACTATCAGGCGATCAAGGCCGATTTTTCCCTGCTCGATCCCCATATGGCGCGGGCCTGCCGGTATGCGCCAGGCATCCGCATACTGAAACAGGAACCCTGGGAGGCCCTGTGTTCATTCATCATCAGCCAGAACAACAATATCAAGAGGATACGTCTGATCATAGAGCGGTTGAGCGACCGATACGGGAGCGTTGTAGAGGGAACACCACGGCATGCGTTTCCAACCGCCCTGTCGCTAGCCGCGGCTACTGACGAGGAGCTTCGGACGCTAGGCACTGGGTTTCGGGCTCCGTATATCATCGACGCGGCGACGAAAGTCGCCAGCGGAAAGATTGATTTTGACGATCTCGTTTCAGTCCCCATGGACGAAGCCCGTTCAATGTTGATGCGGATCCATGGTGTAGGTCCGAAAGTCGCCGACTGCGCGTTGCTCTATGGACTCCATAGGCTGGAAGCGTTTCCGATGGATGTCTGGATGAAACGGGTCATGGCCTCCCATTTTCCTGAAAAGGATTGCGGTTGCTTCGGTCCGTATGCCGGGATCGCGCAACAGTATCTGTTCCATCTGGAGCGTACCGGAGATCAGAAAGGGGGATCCCATGCCTGACGACCGTCTTGATATCCGCCTTTGCGGTATCGACCATGATACCGCCCCTCAGGATTGCCGGGAGGTGTTTTTGTTGGACCGTATCCAATGTCAGGACGTAGCGGTCAAGATCAGATCTCGGATGAATGCGAAAGGCTGTGTGGTGCTTTCTACCTGCAACCGTACCGAAGTCTGGGTTCAGGGAGGGCAGGGCGGTAGTCCATATCGAAGCCTCTGCAATGCCTTGGCGATCCCCGTCTCCCGGTACGAGAACCATTTCTACCATAGACATGGTGATACTGTCGCAAGATATCTGTTTGAACTGGCCTGTGGCATGCGTTCCGCATTGTTCGGGGAGGACCAGATCATCCCTCAGCTGACCGATGCCATGACAGGGGCCAGAGCCGTCGGTTGCGCCGGCCCTGTATTGGAGCGTCTGTTCCGCGACGCCGTTACGGTGGCGAAGCTGGTTCGGACCCATGTCCGGCTTTCCGAAGCCGATGAAACCATCGCGGAGAACATCAGGAAACTGATAGCTGCCTATCTGGATGTCGCTGATCTGGTCGATGTCCCCGTCCTGCTGATCGGGAGTGGTGAAATGGCCCGTTTGGTCGCTCGTCGCCTGATGGAAGAAGGTGCGGTTGTCACCGTGACGTTGAGGGATCTCTCCAAAGCTCCCGCCTTGGTTCCCGCCGGTTGCCTGGCGAGATCCTTTGAGGATCGGTTGGAGCTGGTGCCACGACACCGGATCGTCATCAGTGCGACCGCGGGGCTATACCATACGTTGGAACTCGAACAGGTCAGAACCGTATTGCGGCAACCGACCTTGTTTCTTGATCTCGCCATGCCGGTCGACATCGACCCTCTGGTAGCTGGCCTGGATTTGGCGACTCTTATCGACCTGCGGCATCTGGATTGTGACCGTCCTCGCAGAGCGGCCGCCATAGCTTCTGCGACAACATATATCGACGCCCAGCTTACGGAATTCTTCCAATGGTATGAGTTTCGAACCTCTGTTCCTCATATCCAGCAAATGGCTGTCAATGCGTCGGGCGATACCCTTTGGCGGCTACAGCAACCCTTGCGCCGATTGAATCTTTCCCCTGAACAGTTCAAGACTATCTGTGACGCTATAGCTGATTCTTCCCGCAAAGCGTTCGCCCACCAGCTATATTCCCTGAAGGGTGTCGGTGATATCAAGATAGACAGTGAACATGATATGTCTAAAACCCCAGAGGGGAAAGATTGACGGGAACTCAAATCTGGCCGACAATACATGTATCAAATTATGGAGAAGTACGTCTATGAAAAAGAGGATTGCTATCATTCTGTGTGTGCTGCTGTTGGCTGGTGTGCCAGTGTTCGCTGCTACCGAACATTGGATAGGGTTGGGAGGGGATTATAGCTTTAGTGCGACACCGGTTAAAGATTCCGATAGTACGTTGGTTCATTCTGCGGGCTTTGATATCATGTCATACAATTTTTTCAGTACAAAAGGTTCTGTTGGTATCTATGCCGATATGGCGTTCCTGTTTCCGTTTCAAGCAAGCAAAGGAAGTATTTCCGTTGATTTGAAGGATACTCCGATGATTTTCAACGTCATCGTAGGTCCTGCGTATCGCTACAATATCAGCAAGTCCGTGACCTTCAGCGCCGCGGCTGGACTGAATCTAGGAGTTCAGGGAAATTCTTTTAGCTATGGCAATATTATTTTGAAAGGGTCAGCTGTTACCCTGGGATTAGGAATCGACGCCGGCATTCAATTCGCGATTGACAATAAGTTCTTTATTCGTGCAGGGTCGAAACTCGGGTTTGATTTTGGGTGCTATCGAAAAGGCTCCTTGGGGGCCGGACCTTCAAAAATCGAAGATGGACGCTGGGACGACGGTTATTTCCGTTTCACAGCGACTCCCTACATCGGAGGCGGAGTCTACTTGAACACCGGCAAAAAAGCTGGATTGGGAAGGCTGTAGTTTCGTTCGGACTTCCGGCACAAAGCGGCCGTTGCATTGTATGTTCGGCAAGTGGAAGGCGATAGCAAAAGACGGGTTGTCAACGATAGGGTGATAGCCCGTCTTTTGCATTCGGATGGGTAAGGTTTCATCCGCTCCCTTCCAATGTGATATGCAATGGAGAACTCCATCGGTTGAACCCTCGTCCATGCATGGCAAATCGCTTTATGAGAATGCAAAGCTAACGCTTGTATTTTCATATTCATGAGATAGCTCATCTTCTATGGATACCACCTTCTCATGTAATTCCACCTTGTTTATATTGTTTGACCGACTATGTAGATAGACAGATATTCTGAAACACATACCGACTTTATGGATATGGCAGTCCTTCAACTCTGTGTTCTCTGGCAGATGTTTCGATACGATTCGCACGATGGGAGCTTTTAACGTTTCTTTTGTAACGATTCCATTGGCTAGCTCAATGAAGGCTTCTTTCAAAAGCTTGACGGGTTCTTTTACAGAAAATGCAACTAGAGTAATCGTTATAAAGAAATCTCCCGTATAGAGCAAAAAGGAGAACGGACTTTCGCCGCTTACGCCATCGGTACCGCTACCATTCAGAAGCACCATCAAAATGATGCCGATACCAATTCCTCCCGACATGATGCCGTCTATGATGGTTGAACGTGCTTCCACCGCCAGCATCGTGCTTGTGTCGTTGGTACGTTTGTTCTGTCTCCAGTAGAAGCAAGATAGGGAGACGCACATGACTACCATTATGATTTCATAGGGAATGACCGGCCCATAGTTCATGACTTCACCAATCCCATATAGAAAGTAGTCCATCGCTTTTTTTGTCACATTGATGGTGGTATAGCCCAATAAGACCAAAGTAAGCATCGATTTCAGGACAGCGTAGAGAGGTTCCAGAAAATAATGCCCATAGGGGAAAGACTTGCTCTTGATACTGCTTTTTTTCGATATGATGACAGCCACGATTCCTGAAAGCACGGCGACCAAGGTAAAATAGGCATCAAGGAAAAGAGCTTCGATTTTTGTGATATGATAAACACAGATACCCGCTACTCCCATGACGATATTGAATATGATTCCTACAATCAACGCTCTATGTTCATGTTTTTTTTGATTCATGTAAAATTTCCTTTTGACTGATGTTCGTTGACGGACTTCATATCCCGTTTGTCCAGAAGTCTTGACGACTGAATCATTCGAGAATACATTTGTAATGTGAATACAAATGTGATATCTAAGAAATTTACTGTCAACGTCTTTCGCGTCGGAGTGAACAGAGTGAGGGAAAATGTAATGTCGGATATACAATCAGAAATGAAAAAAAGGGAAGTTCTACGTTTGTCAAATAAGGAGTCAAATAGAATAACAAAGGAATGTATAGAATCAGCGCTGCTTTTGTTGATGGCGGAAAAAGATTATCAAGAAATAACCATTTCAGAAATTGTGAAAAGAGCTGGTGTCTCAAGAACTGCGTATTACCGCAATTACAGATCCAAAGAGGACATCCTTAACACGGCATTGACTGAGTTGATCGAGAACATCATTCGGGCGATGACGAAATTTTCCTATGTGACGGAACAGGCGTTGTATTGGAAAACCCTGTTTGCGACTACGAAAATACATGCTGTCTCTTTTGGTGTTCTACTGCGTGCGGGTTTTGGTCCTGTCGTGTTGGAAGAAATCACAAAACAAATGACTTCGGAAATCGACGCAGAAGATATAAAAAACAGATACGACATGATTTTTTGGAGTGGTGCCGTATATAACATACTCATTAGCTGGATTCTGGGTGGTATGAAGCAAACAGAAGATGAAATGGTGGAAATCTGCCTGTATATTTCAGACAGTTTTTCCTCATCCTGATAGCTCTTGCCAGTGCAATTCCTCTTTGTTGAGGTCGTATAGTGCGATGGCGCTTTTCCTTGTAAAGAAAATGTCCTTATCTATATTCGACGGTACATTCCAGAGTCTCCGGAATATGCAGGATATGTTTCTTGATGAATTCTGGATACAGATATTCACCTCGGACTTCTTCAAACGGCATCCAGAAAAAGGTCAGTTGTTCACCGTTCTCGGACTCTATGCAACGGAAACTCTCTCCTCGGGATATCAGTCCCGTCGCGTTGATATTGATCAGATAGTAGATGCAGATTTCATGATATCGCTCTTTGTCGACATCTTCTACGAAGAAACTCTGGTTGAACCAGAGGGGACGGACGATTTCCGCCATGATCCCCAGTTCTTCACGGAGCTCCCGCAGTACGGCCTCTTGAGCTGTTTCTCCCATCTTGACCCGACCGCCGGGCAAATAGTAATAGGGGCTCCGTTCATCTTTCATCACCAATAGACGATTCCTGTCCATGATAACGGCGGTGACACGGTAGTTGAACCGTCCCTCTTCTGTGCGAAACGTAATGTCCATCAGGAGTCCTCTCTCTATCAGTCTTGCTGTGGCTTCGTAATGATTTCGCTGTAGGGAATCCCCTTGAGGCAGTCCTCCAAGGCCCTTCTCCTGAGGTCGATCATCTCCATGGGCAACGCATCGATGCTGAACCATTCAAGGGCGGAGCATTTCTCTGGTTCCGCGATCATGGGAACTCCGTCATACTTGTGTACGATGAAGTAGATATCGTAATAGGTACGGGCTCCTTGCCTTCCCAGGCGATGGGACAGATGGGCGAACCGCACGTCATCCGCATCGACGATGATACCGAGCTCCTCGATACACTCCCGCACCACCGCCATCTTTGCCGTCTCAACCTGTTCCACATGTCCGCTCCCTGCGAAGTCCCATTTGCCGTCCATATAGCCGGTATTCGCCCTGCGGTGCAGCAATACCTGTCTATCTCCATCGATTTCACGGAGGATGATGGGAAATACCGCCGACAATGTTCTGTAATGTTCGTCCATATACGTCCTCATGCGGAAAGTTAGGTCTTTTGCGCCAAGTGTACTATCGGGTGTGGACTCTGTCAAACCAACGATATCTTGGCGGACGATACTTTGCGGCATATATGCCCTGACTGGTCGGACCGATGAAATCTCAGGAACATTGTCGGAACCGTAGGGGTTGGAACGCTGATTGCGAACCGCATCTTCGAAATTGTTCGCCCGATAGTTTTTTGGAAACTCGTACAACCAGGCTTTGAGATCGGCCCTCAACGATACTTCGGTTCCGATAACCGTGTCGATGCCCCCGAATTTTTCGATGGCGGACAACGGACCTCAGTTCGACGGATTGAGCCTTGTCGCGAAAATAGAACTATAAAAAAAAGATATATCCTTATTTGAGTCCAAGCCATCCTGCCTGATGCGAACGGATATCATGTCTGGGAGGCTTTTAATTTTGTTGCCATTGAAAAGATCCTCCGTCATACTGTCGATACAAGACCATAGAGATCCAAGGTGCATGGTGGACGTATCCTGACCGGGCAAGCCCGAAGATAGGTTCCTATTGACCAATGATCCTGGAGTTGGGGGAGAAGATAATATGAAACAAATCCTGCTTTTGCTGATCGTCCTCGTGATGATTTCATCAATCGCTTTCGCTGCCGTCGTGCCGAAAGGCGTCGCCGCGAGTGATTCCGCCTTGGTATTGTCACAGACATTGAAAAAGGGTGGTTCATTCAAAAATTCCGACCAGATATCTTTGTTGGCGGCTCAATTGGACCAACCGACAAGGGATTCTTTCTATAGGAATTTCAAGAAACCCGTACTCTGGCCTACTGTCGCCAATGGTCTCCTTGGTTTTGGTATCGGTTCCTTTATCCAGAAGGATTGGCTGGGTGGCGGCATCGGTCTTGGCTTTGATCTGGTCGGAGCGGCGTTGTTCGCTACAGGCGCCGTCCTGGTCGGCGTGGATGCCATCGTCCTGATTCTTCTCGCCCCCATCTATGCGATAGGTGGAAAGCCTGTGTCGACGCCGGGGTTCTCTGAGCCGGGGGTTGTCTGTATCCTTGCGGGATTGGGGACGCTCGTAGCCAACCGTATTTTTGAAATTATCCGACCGATTGTTTTCGGCAAGTCATACAACAAGGCTCTGGACTCGGCCCTCAATAAGTCTCCCGCCCCGATATCGGTCGCGATGGCTCCCAGCTTTACAACGGTGGATAATCTACCTCAGTTCAATGGAATCAGGTTGGCGGCCAAAATTGATTTGTAAATAGAGCGGCAACTTGTAGGGATATACGTTGAATCCCGTGGAGCCTCCATGCTAGGATGTCTTTGCGCATCGTAGTGGGAGGCTTTTTCATGTCCAGTCAATCAGAAGGCGATACCGTTGTAGATCATCCTGAGAAAAGACGTTGGAGTGACGTCTATCGTCCTGACGCAAAAGTCAAGGCGTTCCTGTCTGTCTTGCTTTTTTCCAGTCTTGCCTACGGTTTCTATCGGGGTGTCCAGGACAATTACCTTGCTGAAATCGTACATATCACCGAGTTTGAACGGGGTGTCGTTGAGTTCTTCCGAGAGTTGCCAGGGTTGTTGCTGATCTTTATCCTGGCCGCCATGTACCGGTTCGCTGAAAGCAAGATTTTCAGAATCGGAACGGCCGTCATGCTGGCGGGGTGTCTTGGGTTGTTGCTTGGAGGGACCGGGAAGGTCGCGGTGATCGCTTTCATGGTCTTGTACAGTGCCGGTGAACATATCGTCATGCCGGTAAAAAGTACCATCAGCCTTGAAGCCGCGAAGCCTGGCAAGGGCGGGGTCTCGCTTGGTATTACCAGCGGCATCGGCCATATCGGCAACATCGTGGGGTTCCTGGTGGTGAGCCTCCTGTTCATGCTGTTCTCCCGGTTCAACATCGAACGAGGCGCGGCCAGTTTCAAGATCATCTTCTCGATCGCCGCTGCGTTGATGTTCGCCGCTGTATTGATCTCTTTCGCTGTCAAGGAAACCTCCGTTTCCGTGGTTCGTAGAAGCAGATTCTATTTCAACCGCAAGTTCAGCAAGTACTACATGCTGGAAGTGTTCTATGGAGCCCGAAAGCAGATATTCCTGACATTCGCTCCGTATGTGCTGATCCTTCAGTACGGTGCCGATACCGCCGTCATCTCCTTTCTGCTCGCTATCTGCGCCGCGTTCGGTATCTTTTTCAGCCCCATGATCGGCAAGCTCATCGACAGGCTCGGATATAAGGTGATCATGATCACCGATACGCTTCTGCTCATGGTCGTCTGTTTCTTTTACGGGTTCGCCCATCGTCTGTTTCCACCCCACATAGCGTACATCGTCGTGTGTACGAACTATGTCCTGGATTCAATCATCTCCCTTGCAAGCATGGCTAGCAATATCTATGTACAGGATATCGCGTCGACGCAGGAGGAGATGACTGCGACGATCACTACAGGAATCTCCGTGAACCACCTGATCAGCATCCTGATCGCCCTGTTCGGTGGCTGGATCTGGCAGAAGACGGGTATCGAGGTCTTGTTCACGATGTCCGGTCTCCTGGGATTGTGCAACACATTGTTCGCCTGCACCATCAAGAATCCGAAAAAAGCTCTGAAGACCTGATCTGGAGGCTATCATGAAGATGAAATTCAACCTGGTATTGTTGGCGGTCAAGGACGTGGAGGTTTCAAAGCGATTCTATGGGGAACTGTTCGACCAGATGGTCGTTCTTGACCTTGGCTGGAATGTGACGTTCAGCGGAGGGTTTGCCATCCAGCAGAACTTCGCGTGGCTTACAGGGCTGCCCGAGGAGAGCGTCATCGAGAATTCCCACAATATGGAGCTTTATTTTGAGGTCGGTGATTTCGATGAATTCCTGTCGAGACTGCGAAAGCATCCGGACATTGAGTATGTCCATCCTCCGAAAAAACATGACTGGCAGCAACGTGTTGTTCGCATCTACGATCCCGACCATCATATGATCGAGATAGGGGAAGCGATGGAGGTCATCGCCAGACGGTATATCGCGGAAGGCCGTTCGATAGAGGAGACCGCCGAGATCATCCAGCATCCTGTGGAGTTCGTCAGGTCCTGCCTCTGATCAGCTTTCCTGCGGAATGTTCGGAATGCTCCGCTTGATCGTGCGGACGACATGCATGTCATCGTCCATCAACACCAGATCGGCTGTTTTGCCCGGTTCTATCGTCCCCCGGTCGGTGAGCTTCAGTACTCGGGAGGGATTCGTCGCGGCGATCTCAAAGAACTGGACTTTATCAATGAAGCCATCGGCATATAGTTGTCTGGCGGTATCGCAGATCAGCATTCCGGAGCCGATCAGAATGTTGCTGTCGGAATAATAGCAGGCTTTTCCATCACTATGGATATCCTTGCCAAGGTATCTGCCGGTTCCTTTTCCCCTGCCGCAGAAGCTCATTCCATCCGAGATGAGGCACATGCGGCTTGTTCCCAACCGTTCCAGCGTAAAATGGATCATTTCTTTATCGACATGCACGTAGTCGCAGATCAGTTCATAAGTCGCATCTTTGTTCATGAAGGGGAGGAGTGCGAGCCCTGGCCGTCTATGTGCAAGTCCTACCATCGCATTGTACAAGTGGGTGATATGGGCGTCTTTCATCTGGGTGAGCTGGTCGAAATAAACCTGTGAATGTCCCGACGCTACTACGACGCCCGCCTCCTGCAATCGTGTATGTATCGTATCGATACCGTCAAGTTCAGGAGCCGTGGTCATGGTGGTCACGATAGGTTTTTGTTCATGTTCAATGGACAATATGCGATTGAGATACCCTTCATCCGGAGCTTTGATACTCTCATTTGGAATCCCACCTTTTTTCTCCAATGCTATGAATGGTCCTTCAGTATAGACGCTGATCAGGTTGTTCATGAGTTCCGGATGCGCGTCCACTACCTTGCCGATCTCAGTCAGCAACTCAAAATTCATGGCGATCGCAAGCTGGAAACTGGTGATCCCATGTTCTTGCAGGAATGCGGCCATACCCTGAATGTTTTCCGCAAGGTTCTGTTGTGTCGTATCAAAGCCCCCGCACCCATGGATATGCATGTCAATGAGTCCTGGTCCGACCGTGAGGCCTGCGCAGTCGATCAGAGGGTCTTTGGTCCGAGAGCTCTCGGTCGTGATACTCTGGATAATGCCGTTTCGTACAGAGATCGTCGCATCTTCAATCATTCGTCCGTCGCTGATCACGTTCGCATGGACCAGCACAAAGGTATCGGTAGTCGTATACATAGGTACAGTCTACATCCGAATCATGTTTCACTCAATGCGACGATCTGTTTTCTAAAAATACATGGCCCGGTCCAGATGTACGATTTCCAGCTCGATACCTTCACTGTCCTTGAAGAAGAACGCATAGTAGTCATCGCAATACTCGGGATAGAACTGGGGTTCATGCACGACGGCGGCAAATGAGCTGACCTGTGCGAACAAGGTATCGACACATCCCTTCGACGGTACCCGGAAAGCGAGATGATGCAACGCTCCGGGTTTCCTCCTACAGATCTTCTCCTGTTCATACTCCTTGCGGCTGGTGACGATTCCTATCGAGAGGTTCCTGTGATGATACTCGACGATCCTGTATTCATCTTCAGGTTCTTCATCATGTTCCTTCTGGGTGATGTCGTATCCAAGCAGGGGAAGCAGCCTGTCGTAGAATTTTTCCGCCCGATCCAAATCCTGTACCGTAATGTGTATATGGTCGATGATTGGTTCCATGGAATCATTATAGCATGAAGAAGGGGCCTGGCGGCCCCTTCTTCGATCGTCATGGATCTTTGCGTCTAGAATACTCTGAATGTATTGATAAAGGTCTTTTCTCCACTAGGATCAAGGTGCATCGTCTGAGGCATTTCGGCTAGGTCGAGAGGCCGGGTTGCGTCGCCGAAGGAGTACATCGGTTCAACGCAGACGTACTGGGCGTGTTTCGGCGCACAGGTCCAGACGACCAGCAACGGCATTTCCCCCATATCGACGATGACGCCGTGAGGCCCTTCGTCGCAGACCAGCTTCACCTGTCTCGATTTGACGGTCGGCAGTACGATCGGCCCCTTGTCGGTTTCGGTTCTGGAGAGCTGGAAGGAGTCCGCGTCGTCCATGAACTTTGGCTCGATCTGGAACACTCCGTCCTTCTGATACTTTCTGTCGCTATGCTCTTTCTCGGAGAACTCCATGCGGTACGCTTCGATCGGGGTGCCTGTTCCGTTCATGTCGAGCGAGAAGGCCGGGTGCCAACCGAATGTGAACCAAAGCCCTTTGTCTTTCGCATGGATCGTAGCCTTTGCTTCGTATCCGTCTTCAAGTAGGGTATAGGTGGCTACCAGCTTGAAAGGGAACGGGTAGTACTTCAACGTTTCCGGGGATTCTTCAAGGACGAATACCGCATGGGTGTCATCGGATTCCAGGACGGAAAATTCCGTATCCCGCGCAAAGCCGTTGCCGGGCATCTCATATTCGATCCCTTCGAAAGCGACCTTGTTGTTTTTTGTCGGTCCTGTCATGGGGAACAGCAACGGCGCATGCCTGAACCAATATTCAGGATCTCCGTTCCAGATATATTCACAACCGGTCTCTTTTGAGAGCAAACTCTGGGGTTCCGCTCCAAGTTCGGCTATTTTCATCACAAGTTTTTCATTCTGCAAGACAACCATTTCAGACTCCTTTTTTTCCTTATGTCAACGCAATACCTGTTACGGTTTTTTATGTTTGATTTTTGGAACATTGTTTCAAAATAATACATCATGTCTGATGAAATCTCAAGAGGTGGTGTAGGAGAGTTCGGAGAAAACGTATCTGGATGATGGGTGGGAGCCACGTCTACCCCCGTGGAGGCCACGTAATATGTCGAAAGAAGGAAAAGAAAGGCGACCTCCCCCTTGCCGATATG
>CAYOWS010000016.1:0-36996 GCA_964407735.1 uncultured Sphaerochaeta sp.
GTGGCGGTGCCTCGCCCCAGCAGGATGGTCCCTCCACGGGCCCCGACCGCCTTGCCGGCGGTGACCAGGCGCTCGCCCTGATGTCGCCCGACTATCGTCAACAACAGTTTACCGGGTCGGAAAATCGTTTTCGTTTCCATCATAAACTCTCCTTCTGGGCTGCCTTCGCGGTCTTGGCCTGCTTCCGTTGATAGATCAAGCCGAGTGCCTGGATGGCGATCAAGGGAGTCATGGCGATCATTGCCACTACTCCGAAAGCGTCCATCACAGGATTGCCGCCCAAGGCGATAGAGGCACCCAGGGTGAACGACAGGATGAACGTCGAGGACATAGGTCCGGAAGCCACCCCTCCGGAGTCGAAGGCGATCGCGGTGAACAACGGAGGACAGAAAAACGTCATTCCCAAAGCAAGGGCATAGCCTGGAATCAGATACCACCAGATGCTCAGACCTGTCACGACACGGGTCATGGCAAGCGCCACGGCGACCGCTACACCGATGGCCAGGGTGCCCAGCATGATCGGACGTCTGATATGTCCACCGGAGACCTCTTCGACCTGGTCCGTCAGGACCCAGACCGCGGGTTCGGCGCAGACGACGACGGCTCCGAAAAGCAAGCCGACCGGGACCAGCCACCAACCGTTGCCAAGACTTCCGATGCTGGCACCCATCACCTGCCCGGCGGGCATGAAGCCTCCGTTGACTCCGGTCAGGAAAATTACCAGTCCGATGAAGGTATAGATCACGCCAAGAATCGTGCGGCGGACCTGCTGCCGGGGCATATGGAGCAATGCGACCTGAAATATGATGAACATGACCGCCAATGGGCCCAAAGCTTTCACAACATCAAGGGTGACTTCCGGAACGATGTGCAGGAAATGGGCTAACACAGAATACTCCACCGTAGCGGCGGCTTCCGCGGCTGCGGTCGCTTCGCCATTACCGCCACCGGAGATCAAACCCATCACCAAGACCGCCATGATCGGGCCGACCGAAGCGATACCGACAAGACCGAAACTGTCGTCTTGCCCTTTCTCTGCATTCTCATGCTTCTTGACCGAGGCAACACCGAGACCCAACGCCATGATGAACGGTACGGTCATCGGACCAGTCGTTGCGCCACCAGCGTCGAACCCGATCCCGACGAACTCAGGACTGGTACAGGCCGCGACCGCGAACAGGACAAGATACGAACCAATCAGAATCCATCTCAATGGAATCTGGAGCACGATTCTCGCAAGCCCCAACGCGACGAACAGTCCTACCCCGATGGCGATCATCATGATCAACGTGGTACGAGGGATTGTACTGTCCACACCAGTTACCTGCGTAGCCAACACTTGTACATCTGGTTCGGCTATGGTGATGACGAAACCAATGACAAACCCCAGTCCAAGCATCAGGAACAGGTTCTTTTTCTTCGTAAGCGCCGAACCCACATGCTGCCCCACCGGTATCATGCCGATATCAGCGCCGAGCAGAAAAATTGAAAGCCCTATGATCAACAGGACGCCTCCAATGAAAAACTCAATGAGCAACGTCGAGGACAACGGAGCGACAGTCAAGTGTAGAATCAGCACGATCACCATGATCGGAACTACAGACACTATCGTTTCTTTGCATTTCGCCAATAGATTCATGACTGACAGACTCCTCCATCCCGGAAATATCTCCGGGAGTCATTTAACTGGTACTGAAATGTACTGATACAGGATACGAAACATCGTGGATAAAGGGAAGTGTCCCATGGAGAAAAAATATTTGCCGCCTTTTCATCCCGTAAAGAACATTTCCACAAGAGAAACATCGCCAACGGCCACAAGTATAACCTGACAGCCTGTTGGCAACTTTACCGTCATATGATTATTGTACAATACGATGAGGAGGCAACGAATGGACAACTCATGGAACAAGATGGACAAGGCGCAGGAGCCTACCATGGAAATGGTCAGCGGTTTCGTACAATCCCCGCTATGGGATGACCTGTGCCAACACGTTGAAACCCAGTACAAGGTGAAACCAGTCTTCAGCTATAGCGGCTGCAAGATGGAAGGGAACTGGGATGGATGGAACGTCAAATACAAAAAGTCCGGGCGAAGCCTTTGCTCACTCTACCCCCAACAGGGATCTTTCATCGCTCTGGTCGTGATAGGAGGGAGAGAGCGAGCGGAAACGGAATATGCACTCCCATTCCTCACCCAATATCTACAGCGACTCTACCAGAACGCAAAGGAAGGCATGGGGCAAAAATGGCTTGCGATCGAAGTAAGGGACAAGGCCATTCTGGACGACTTGAAGAAGCTCATAGAGATCCGGAAGAACGCCCCCCCATTGAAATAGCATCTCCTCCCGAGCACAAAAAAGGCGGCACGGGACCAATTCCCATGTCGCCTGTCATCTTCTTAAGAATTCTCGGCAAGAAGCCAAGGTGTTCCCCGTCGGACAGGGCTACTGTCCGAGGTTGTAGAACTCCTGTACATCCATGCAGTACGCGATACCGCTCCCCGGCTCCTTCAGGCTCGTCTCGTCCCGGATCGCCTCCATGATCCCCGGAGCCTTCTCCGTCTCCGCCAGGATCAGCAGCATCTCCTTCTCGGGCACCAGGCTGATGCCGAAGAACCTCACGTCCTCCTCCGTACCCGTGCCTCGCCCGTTCAGGATCGTCCCTCCGGACGCTCCCGCCTTACGCGCGGCGGCCATCGCCTCGTCGGCGTACCCGCTGTTCACTATGATCGATATCAGCTTCCACTTCGCTTCCATGTCCTCGTCCCTCCTGTTTTCCCCGCTGGTTCCGGCCGCGGCACCGTCGGCGGCCACACGCCGCAGCATACCAGACACATCCACCAGGGCGGCCACGCCGCTCAGATGGCGCGGGTCCTCCGCCGCCGCGGACAGCTGGGCCTTGACCACGGCGTCCACCTGGCCGTCGTCCAGCAGCGTCATCAGCACGTCCTTGGAGACGTCGCCTATGGCGAGCATCCGCAGGAGCTTGTTCGTGGCGGTGCCTCGCCCCAGCAGGA
The DNA here is from genome assembly GCA_964407735.1 of uncultured Sphaerochaeta sp. Taxonomy (GTDB): domain Bacteria; phylum Spirochaetota; class Spirochaetia; order Sphaerochaetales; family Sphaerochaetaceae; genus Spiro-02. Next base: position 3,020 of record CAYOWS010000016.1, read on the forward strand.
TGGTCCCTCCACGGGCCCCGACCGCCTTGCCGGCGGTGACCAGGCGCTCGCCCTGATGTCGCCCGACTATCGTCAGCAACAGCTTTCCGGGTCGGAAGACTGGCGTAAGTTCATTCTTCATGACTGACCTCCCCTTTCCTCAAGAGCCAAATCCTTGGACTTGTACTCCTTGACGGCTTTCTTCATCTTCGCCTGCTTTCGCCGATAAATCAAGCCAAGGGACTGGATGGCGATCAAGGGAATCATTGCGATCATCGCCACTACTCCGAAAGCGTCCATCACAGGATTGCCACCCAAGGCGATGGAGGCGCCCAGAGTGAACGACAGGATGAACGTCGAGGACATCGGCCCGGTCGCGACACCTCCGGAGTCGAAGGCGATCGCGGTGAACAACGGAGGACAGAAAAACGTCATTCCCAAAGCAAGGGCATAGCCCGGAATCAGATACCACCAGATGCTCAGGCCTGTAATAACCCTTGTCATGGAAAGCGCGACCGCGATCGCCACCCCGATGGCCAAGGTTACCAACAGGACCGGGCGCCTGATATGTCCGCCGGAGACTTCCTCGACCTGGGATGTCAGTACCCAGACCGAGGGCTCGGCGCATACGACGACGGCTCCGAAGAGCAGTCCGATCGGAACCAGCCACCAGCTATTCTCTAGGCTGTTTGCAATTCCCGCGCCCATTACCTGTCCGGCAGACATGAAGCCGCCGTTGACCCCGGTCAGAAAAATCACCAGCCCGATGAAGGTATAGATCACACCGAGAATCGTACGGCGAATCTGCTGCCGGGGCATATGGAGCAAGGTGACCTGGAATATGATGAACATGACCGCCAAGGGGCCAAAGGCCGTCGCGACATCAAGGGTGACTTCCGGCAGAATCTGCAAGAAATGGCCTAACACAGAATACTCCACCGTAGCGGCTGTTTCAGCGACCGCGGCCGCTTCGCCATTACCGCCACCGGAGATCAATCCCATAGCCAGTACCGCCACGATCGGCCCAAGCGCGGTGATACCCACAAGACCGAAACTATCGTCTTGACCCTTCCCTACATTCTCATGCTTCTTGACCGAGGCAACACCGAGCCCCAACGCCATGATGAACGGTACGGTCAATGGCCCCGTCGTGGCGCCACCGGCGTCGAACGCGATACCGACGAATTCGGGACTGACAAACGCGGCGCAGAGAAAGATGATGGACAAAGCGCCAGTCAACAACCATTTCATAGATATCTGGAATACAATTCTTGCAAAACCGAGTGCGATGAACAACCCGACTCCTACGGGAATCATCACGATCAATGGAGTGCGAGGAATTGAACTATCGACACCGGTCACCTGTGTGGCGAATACTTGCACACCGGGCTCCGCGATGGTAATGACGAAACCAATGAGGAATCCCACCCCGAGCATCAGGAACAGTTTCTTTTTCTTCGTAAGCGCCGAACCGACATGCTGCCCCACCGGTATCATGCCGATATCCGTACCGAGTAGAAAAATTGAAAGTCCTATGATCAACAGGACGCCTCCAATCAAAAACTCGATGAGTATCGTCGATGGCAATGGAGCGACAGTCAAATGTAGTATCAGCACGATCACCATGATCGGAACCACGGATACTACCGTTTCTTTGCATTTCGCCAGTAAATCCATATCTGGCAGACTCCTCTACCCCAGGAATTCTTTACCGAGGGACATTTTATTTGATAACACATTTTGTACTTAAAGATAATAAATAAACCCCCTCGGGAAAAGAGAGGGTTTATGAATACCTATGAGACAAAGCCATTTTAGCGAAATCATAACATTTAGAGAATGGAGACCATCGCACCAAGACAACGATAATCCGAATAGGCGGGATACAGCGGGAACTGGTAGAACAGACCGATCGATACCGCATAGTGTTTCGAGATTCGAATCTCCGTCATGATCTTCGGTCTGAACATGATCCCGTTGAAACCCATGAAGGTATCATCAGGCTGTTGCGGGATCTTTGCGAACTGAGCGTACCACCCCATGTCGAGGCAGAGATATGTCCGGGTTCTCCAGACTTCCATGAATTTCCAACCGAGCATCACCCCGGCTTCAATGGAGAATTCAAGGGACGCCGCGCCACCGGAACCTCCAAGGGGGGCAAGATAGTAATCGCCCAGCCCATAGAATTCAAACTTGAACGATGCAGTCTCAACACCGAAATTAAGGCCTCCACCAAGTGAGAAGGTGGCGTTTCGGAGCATCTGCGTCCTGAAATACAGGTCATAGCTGAACGAAGCCTCTTCCACTTGGCTTTGCCACCAGCTCTTTTTCTCTGGTTGAGTCGCGCCAGCCGTCGAAGGGATGGCATCCGTAGTCAAAGTCACCGGCGTTATCCCCTGCTTCGCCAACTGGGATAGGAACGCCGCGACCATCTCGTCGGTCACGACAAAGTCGGGAGCAGGCGCATCGACTGTATCCGAAGACGTGACTGATGAGGATCCCTCATCCTCAGTGGAGGGAGAGGATTTCGGATCGGCGGCGGATACCGTTGTAGCGGCTGATGATTGCGCAAGAATCGCATCCAACCGGGCGATCACAGCATCGTCACTGATGAAGTAATAGGTGCCGTCGGCTGCGTCCTGATAGTAATATCTTCCATTTGAATGCTGGAAATATGGCTTACCGTCTATCGTGGTGATGGGGTCAACGGCGAACAGGATTCCAGAGGCCATCAACAGGAGTCCCAAAATAAGAACAAGTTTCTTGAAGTTCATTGGGCATCTCCTTGAGGGGTGATCTGAGACTGCCATTCATTCAAAACAACTTCCATTTTGCTGTAATCACCTATATATTCACAACGATATCCATCGTCAGTTATCTCTGTATCTGAAAAGTATAAATTCATTTTCTGAGGGCCGAAGTCTTTATCACAATCCCAATCAAATTTTACAGAATGATCAACCCGAATGAGCAGTGAGGTATTGTCTTTTGGATTACAAGTCGCAGTCCTAAAGAAGATATCTCCACTTGCACGTAAAAAATTATATGCCCCCAATGTCAAGGTATAAGTACCTTTTGACCACCAAATCTCATCATTGGCGAACTGATAGTATTCAAACGTCCCATCATTGCCCAGATAGATACAAGCCTGATCGGTAACATTGTCATTTCGAGGTAGCCGATAGGCACCAACGATTGGATTAGGAACTTTCATTTCACAAGATAGTGTTAAAAACAGACATATCATAACCATACATAATAGTATTGCTTTTCTTTTTATCATTTTTTTCCTCAATACCTATGGTGCCACGTTCTCAACAGCCGTACCGTTAGCCTGTGTAACCCTATAAGTACCGGTGAATTTCTGATTCGATACATTGATCGGGCCAAAATCAATTGCAGCGGGATACCAGCCTGAAATGGTCAAAGCACCATCACAGCTTCCAGTACCGGACATATTGACATTCATTGTATAGCTACCAGTCGCATTCATATAGGGTACTTCACTGAATTTCGTATACGAAAAAGAAACCCTTCCTCCTATACCTTGAACTACCGCTGAGTACTTCATACTACCGCTGCTCAAACCATTTGCAGGAGCATTACCTAGACTACCCATTCCAGCTTGCTTAACTAAGTTATAGATATCACTCTTAATCCATTTGTCTTTCATTTCTTCAGTGAGCATGTCAGTATTGAGATATTCCCAGGGCTTAAGACAATATGCCTGCATATGCTTTACCAACAGAGTTCCAGTTATAGCACCATAACCAGTATCAAGCTCACTCCATTCACCTTTACGACCAAGCACATCAACCCCTCGAACCTGGTATGTCCACATGACTCCGACAGAATCAGGAGATGGAACTTCCAAGTATAACAAGCCGTTCATTTCATTAATGATTATAACATCATCCATTTTTTGATCAGCAGAAGACTCCTCAGGCACACCAGTCTGAACCGATTCCCAAATACGAACATCATATCTAGCAGAAGAAGTATCCTTTGATATCAGCAAGGCAACAGGATACATACCCGCACTAGAACTTTGCATGCCACTATAGACGGCATTATCGGATGCGGCGAATGAATCCGGGACTTGTGGGACAGGAACTCCAATAACTTTCTTTGTCACATCATCATAATATGCACTCTCCTGCACCCCATCCTCACTAAATCTGTTTACTGTATATACGGTAAATTCATCAAAACTGTTTTCTCCTTCGTAAGCAAAAAACAGAGTACGTGCTGATTCATCATTGATAGGTATATCCGTTTTAATGGGTAGCCACTCATCAGGATTGCCAGTAGTAGAACGAACTCGTCCACAAACTGTATACGTCCAAGTATCCTGATTCGCGACGATATCCTTAGTCTCAGTAGTACCTAAAGCAGGACCAAAAGTAATTGAAAAACCATATTGTTCATTTACTTGTATGATTTCCGCACTTGCAGCGGTGGGAGGAGAGAAAAGGAACCCGATAGTAGTACTTGGCAAACCGTTTGCGGTACCAGTAGCAAAACCAGTATCTCCGTCATAAATTTTTCCTATCGCTTGAACGGAATATGTATATTCGACACCGGGGTTTAGACCTGTACTATCAATAATATACATCCTATCACCCGAGATCATTGGCTCCTCATTCAAATCGTCCACAGTACTATAGATTCTTTCTTCCGCAGTTCCGGGAGAGCTTCGGAATATTTCCCAATCATAAGGCTCTGGGTCGCCATTAGGAGTCGTACCCTTCATTGCCTTCCAACTCACTTCAATCTGCTTGGAGGAATCTCCTCGGCTCGCTCGTACATCTTCCGGTGCTTTAGGAGCTCCAATGACATAGGTATAGCCGACACGCCTAGCACTTGGATCACTTTCCGTTTCCGCGATACTCGAAACTCTAAAAAATAAGGATTTTCCTAATTCACCTTTATCCTTTTTAGGATAGTAGAGATATGTTGGAATATCTTCCAACGGTGGTGCCGGAATTCTGCCAATTGTGTTCCAATCTTCTCCATATCCCGTCACACTATATTCAATTTTGTAAAACTTGACACCATCAACAGCATCCCAGGCCAGTTCAATGCTCTTGGTACTAGTTGCCTGGCTTGCCGTCAAATTATCAGGAGCAGATAGGATCCATCCATAACTAGATCCAGAAATAGTTCCAAATAAGGATCGGTTGACTTTACTTCTGGCCCGAACACGATAGGCATACTTCATCCCAGGTTCAACCGCAATATCTGAATATGTCGGGACGGTAGGCATCGTCAGTACCTTGATCCATGTCAATTTTGCCTGGTCCTCACCAATTCGCCCTACTTCAGCTTTATACAATTCATAATAATCAGCACCGACAACAGGATCCCAACTGACAATTATTTTCTCTGCATAACGCGCTTGCGTAGCATACACATGTGCCGGAGCCGCACCAGTGAAAGCTGCGCTACTATCAAGTTGCCCTGTACCGGAAAGATATTTTTCGGGAGTACTTCCCCATATATCCCAACGGCAACCAGAAAACGTCAAACTTATCGCTACAATAAGGAGCAATGGCAAACAATATCTTTTCATTTTCATTCCTCCTTAATACGGCATTACAATCTCACCAGATAGCTCTGATGATGGGATGACTTCTTCATTGACAGTTAATTCAAATTTATCGGCAGAATTTAACGAAGCTGTGGCGTCGACAGATTTGTATACAAGTTTGACTGAAATATCCGATCCATTTTCATCTTTAAAGTCACTGACAAATAGTACACTTGTATTATTAGAACCAATTATTTTAAGCGGATCAGTCCCGAGATGGCCCGCCCAACCATCAGGAGAATAAGGTTGCATTCCAATTGAATCAGTAGTTTTCATCTTAATAGAGATATCTACAGGAGAAAACAAAGTAATATTCAGTCTATTTGTCGGAAGAGACGCGCTTCCGATGATATTAATTGACCAGCCGTTACCAGAGATTACGTTATCAGAACCCTTCCACCAATCACCCTCATTCTGCCTATTCGCTTCAGCTACAATCTGCTTAAATCCAGAATTAATGAGATTCAGAATCTCCAGAGCAGTTAACCTAAAAAATGCCCCTGAAGATTTTCCTGATTCATATTCTTCAGTATCAACAGTATTTTTTGAAGAAATCTGTATAGGCATATACTTATCCTTATACTCCGCATAGGCGAGACAATAAGTATAAGCACCGTCCCCATCCAATTCTATGAAGCCAACGGAATCCTCATGTTGCCCATTATTCGTACCTGGCTTCGTTACGCCAGAAACGTCCAATACTTTTCCAGATTCAATTCCCGGTAACCCATATACAACATAAGAAACAACATTTGGAACGGATTTCCATGATACCTTTGTAATTCCTTTTACCTTATCTCTACTAACAGACAGAGATGCAGGAGCATTCAATGTTGCACCATAGCAATACGTCTTTCCATCAGGGAAAGCTTTTTGGAATTCGCTCTGCATTTGATTAGAATCAGAAAGTTTCTTTACTGCCACAACATTATAATATTTTTCCGCATTGCTCAACGAAGAATGTGTCGTCGATGTTCCATTTACAGTTTTTAGTGGATTGCCCCAATTTGTATCACTTGTCGGTTCTCCTGTGGCATCAATAGAATAGACGATATAGGTTGCATCAGGATCAGCTACAAGACTCCCATTCCCATCAAGTTTTTTAACAGGATCCCAAGAAATATCAATTGAAGATACGCTTCGACTTACAGTCGCCCGAATATTCTCCGGCGGAGCAAATAGGAAACCTGAATCCACAGGACAATGATTTTCAGCGACTGTCAGCGTATCCTCACCTTCGACATCACGTATTGGTTGCACAATATAGTCATATTGGGCAGAAAGAGGATATTGATTCTGTTCTGTACGCCCAAGCTTTACGATACCAATATCATCGGCTGTATAGGTGTCATTATCAGCAGTAACATTTTGGGCTGTAACTGAATAGAAAGCATCGGAGGTTCCTTTTTGCCTTCTCATTACTTTGTATTTGGTCGCACCAATAACACCATCCCAAGTAATGACAACCTTGCTGGGATCCGTGGCATCCGATGCTTGCACATTTATCAGCTTGGCACCGAACAAACATCCTTGCACAACCGTTGACTTGTCTGTACATATTGATCCATTCGATGATTGTTTACTGTTATAGGCATCAAGCGCATATTCATAGATAGCACCTGCATCAGAGGTATCAGCACCAATAGTATCAAAACTCTCAGCTACTGTAGGATCCTCAAACGTCCCGACAAGCACCCATTGGGCAGATTCATCGCTAGCAGACTTTCGATACAATCGATAAACAACATCATCAGTTACACTTGGAATATCCCATGACAATGCAATTGATTTTTGGGAAATACCCTTTGCCGCAGTCAGACCAGTCGGAACAGATAAAGGGCGACCGACTACGGTATCAGAACTATTGAATGTTGAATCGGAGTTCCTCAATTTTGCTGATATGCGATAATTTCGATCATCATGAGAATCTGGAGTGAACAAACAATGTACCAAAGCGATTTTTTCGTTGGTTGATTCATCTGTTAATTCAGCAATCGAGAATGTACAACTGGAGATATCTACTATATTATCTGTCGAATTATTGTCAGAATATTTGATAGTGTATGTAATCGCTTCGGCAACACCATTAATGATATCGTTCCAAATTGTTGTATCGCTAACGGCAGCCCCCTCTTGAACCTTCTCTTTATGAAGTACCCAAGAAAGTTTAACACTCTTCGCCAAGTTCTTCGTTGCAGAAACTGTATCAAAATAGGCAATCTGGGGTTGCCCCAAACTGGTAGTCTTATTTGCATTTACACTTTGGAAAACTGTGCCATCGTCCAGTTTGATTTTCAGAGTATACGAATACGTTTTTTGATACGAAGGGTCATCAGAACCCGCTAATATTAAATCTTCAGAATACGTGTACAAATTATTCGCGACTTCTGGAGAAATCTCATATTCCTCTTGCGTTGTACTGCCTGACATTTGATCCCAGCAACGTCTTTCGACAAACCATCTTGTTACAGAGGAATTAAATTCTTGTCCATAATTCCAAGTCAATGTTACAGTTTCAGATTTTACAGCTTCTGCGGGAGTATCACAATAGATAATATTCGACTCTGACAAAGAAACAACACCTTCAATTTGCCATATCTTCCAACCAAACTTTGAACTTTCAGTAATATTGCTTTCATTAAAACCATTGAATTCATCTTGTAAGAAAATTACTTGTCCAAACCGATAGCCATTCCAAACCCTATATCGATAAGTCGTATTATCGGCAGCGGTAGTATCCTTCCAGACATATGCATCAACGCCAGCAACATACAGAGGGTTGCCGTTTGCATCGAATTCCACCGAGCTTTGATCCAATACAGTGAACCAATCTGTTTCACCTGCAATTTGCCGTTCGACTATAAATATTGATTCTGGATCCATACCTATTGGAATAGCAGGAGTTTTCCAAGTAATTTCTATTCCATCAGCATATACCCCTTGGGACACTTCAACACTAGCAATATGTTCTGGAATCAAATTCTGTTCTGGCTGGACGCTTATGGAATCACTGGACACATAGACACTCGTTCCAAGGCTTGTCGTAATTGTCATCCGTACTTGGAAATCATACGTATTACGAGTATCCAATAGATTGCTAGAAGTCAAAATACTATATGAAAATGAAGTCAGTCCTTCAGCGTTCGGCAAAGCAACGAACTGTGAAGTTCCAGAAGCACGATACAACACGTCGAATGAACAAGAATACAACGGTTCTTGTGCCCCAGAAACTTCAGGCAATGCTTTGAATAGATTTACCACATTCCACAGCAATTTCACACTTTTTGTTGTAGCTAGAACCTGTAGTGCAACAGTTCCTTTTGTACTACCTTCTACATATACGCTGGGTGAAGAATATAACAATCTATTCGATACAGGAACTTGATCGCCAAGATCCCGTACAGCCCTGAGACAGAAGACAAAGGCACTATCTACTGGAAGATTAGAAATTGTGTATGATGTTTCTTCGATATCACCAAAAAACTGGAATCCTTTGATGGCAGGATCATAGCCAGCATTGTCACCATCACCTTTATAAAACGGAGGAATATCAATAGTACCAAAATCACTAGACGGAATCCCCCAAACTTCATAGCTTGTCGCATTTGGCGATTCATTCCATCGAATTGTAATACTGGAGTCCAAACCATTTGTTACCGATTCAATTATCGGTGCCGCAGGCGACAGATAAGGATTCAATCCTTTCGCAGGATCCTCCGGCGGAGCCATTGGGCAGGAGATAAAAAATAACAGACAAAATATAATCAGACCCAGCGATGCAGGCAGAGTTTTTACTACAGTTTTAGACGGTTTTGTAAACATAACCCCTATATAACTACAAAAACAACAGTAATTCAATACTTAACAAGGTTTTTAACGAACAAAACAATCAAATCTGTTTGGTAACTATTTCAACGAAACAAACGGATCCCAAGGATACATCCCATTCAACTCAGGCAGAATCGCTTCAATATCCATGTCTATCGGGATGGAGATCCAGTCTTCGCAGGGTAAACCGAACGTTTCTCCCACTTTGCGCCCAAAAAGACTTTCCAATCGCTTTTCAGAGCACCCCGCCTGGCGCAAGGCCTGTACCAACAGCAAAGTCCCTGAGAAACCGGGGATACCGGAAGCACCACCCTCTTTGTCCGCGATGGTATGGGGGGCATGATCACTTTCGGCCCAGTCGATGGAACCATCCATCAGCCCTTTGAATACAGCCCGCCGATCCTGCTCGGAGCGCAGAGGGGGGTTCATCTTCACCAGGTTGCCCGATATGTCATAGGCGGACTCGGAAAGCAACGCATGATGGGCTGTAGCCCCACATGTCACGGAAAACGGCAAGGGCGAAGCCTTGGCTTCCCTGATCAAGTCCAGCGCTCCAGCGGTACTCACATGGCAGACATGCAACGTACCGCGAAACCCCTCTTCCAGAGCGAACCGCAACTGGTCACGTACCGATTCGATCTCCCCTTCCATCGGTCTGGCAAGACTATGGGAAGACGGTACGGTAGGATCCCAGAGTTCAGGGCGAAGCAGAGACTCCTTCTCGCAATGGATCGCCAGCACCCCCCGGTATCCGGCCTTCGCCAGTTCATGGAAGACCTGCCGTTGCAGCTCTTCCGTCACCAACCCCATGTCGCCTGTGGAATGACCTGCGAACATCTTGAGCCCGATCACTTTCGGAAACAGTTCGCCGGCGATCGAAGCCATCTCCGCGATTTGGACGGCATCGGAGGTCAGTCCGCCATAGAGATGGTAGGAGGGAAGAATCCCTGTCGCCTCAGACACTTGGACGGCCGCGGCTTCACCATCAGCGATCCTGCGGAGAATCGTCACCCTGTCCGTCAGGACGGGAGACGTGTTGGGCATATCGAAGAAAGTCCCGATCCCAGCACGCACACCCGCGGTCATACCGTGAACCAGAGTCTCTTTGGAACTCTGCGACCAGTCGCGCAGATGGACGTGGGGATCGATCATCAACATACCAGTTCAGGAGCCTCCGCCAGCAGGTAGTCGTACCGCATGAACGTACCCCATTGGCAGGCCAAACGGTCGCCACAGACGCATTCACCGCACATGCCGATACCACAGAGAGTGCTTCGTTCCATGGAGAGATGGATGCGCTCAGCAGGAACCCCTGCATCCGCCATCTTTCCGGCTGCGATCGCCATGAATCTCTCCGGGCCGACCACATAGCAGGCGAGCCCTTCGATATCAGACAAGGCATCGTCCAGATGTTCGAGGACACGACCGGGCTTGCCGTCGTCCGCGACGCAAGAGAAATCTCCATATGAAGAAAGGTCATCTTCAAGCAACGCCTTGCCGTCCGCGGTCGGATCGCTTGTGGAGGTTCCGACGAAAATGCTCATCTCCGTCCCCTGCTCCTTCAGCAGTCTGACCAGAGAAGGAAGGACGGCGACGCCTGTGCCACCAGCCAGAACCAAAGCCTTTGGAGAAGGAACCTGATCTATCTTCGCACCATACAGACCACGCACATAGACCGTATCACCTTCGTGCAGGTTGAACATCGCTTCAGTGAACTCGCCCCGCTTCTTGATCACAAACGTAAGGGGATCATTCTCAGCGATGGAGAACGGCTTCTCGCCCACCCCAGGAATCCAGATGAAGGCGAACTGTCCGGCCTGGCAATCCAAGCTGCCCGTCAACGTGAATATTGCGATATCGGGAGTATGGAACAACACCTTGCTGATGGTATGGGCCCGATACTCCATCTGGCGGGTACCGTCAAGGTACGAGGCGCTGGAGTTGGCTGGAAGAATGCCCTTCTTGCCATGGTCCGCCATGAGATTCGCTATCGCTTCTTGGACCAGGGCGTCGGTATACTCACGCCAGAACCGCTGATGGACTTTGCCAAAGGCGCTACCTACACCTACCGCGTCCGCTCCCGCGCGGATCATCGCCGCGACATCGTTGCCGGTGGAGACTCCGCCCATACCGATCAAGGGGATGTCAGCACCGACGGCGGCACGGATTTCTCGCACGCATTCCAAGGCGCGGCCATTGACCCATCGACCGCTGCAACCACCCTTCCCCCCCAGTTTGTTCTGGAGTATCGGAGCTTTCGCGACAGGGTCCATGTGGATGTTCGGCCCGACTGTATTGATCGCGACCAGACCATCGGCACCGGCATCGACCACCGCTTTGGCGATCGCACCGATGTCATCGACGTTCGGAGTCAGCTTGACGAAGATCAGCGCTTTGCATCGGGGCACGGCTTTCTTGATCTCGGCCACATACGAAGAGGCGACGGCGAGATCACAACCGATCGACGCACCGAAGCCAGCCGAAGCATGCGGACAGGAAAAGTTCAGTTCTATGATATCGGCGACCTCTTCGAACTGCCTGACCAGGGTGATGAAATCCTCCGGATTGCTGGCAGATACCGAAACGTTCAGCAAGGCCCGCATCTCAAGAGAGTCGCGAAGAGCCTTCAGTTCCTTCAACGCCACTTCCATGCCAGGATTCCGAAGTCCGACCGAGTTGCCGTAATCGCCGGGGGCGACCTCGCAGATCACGGGTTCCCGATTGCCGGGGTTCGGGACCACCTGAAAACTTTTCGTGGTGATGATCCCTACCGCGGGGATCTCCTTGTCAAAATAACGGATCAAGGGTGTCTTGGTGGAGGCTACCCCGCTCACCGTAGCAAGCAGGGGTTGAGTCTCAACAGGATTTTCCAGACATTCCAAATGACGGCCTCTCAGGATAAGAGAGGCCTTGTTTTCATAAAAAGCCATCGATCATACCGCCGTATCAGAGATAATCTGAGCAATGCTCTTCGCACACTGGTCAAGCCAGTCCTCCGGAGCCGGACCTTTCTTCCACGGATGGGTCAAGCCGCTGGAGCTGTTGATCCTGGCCAACTCCACAGGATAACCGACCTTGCGAAGTACAGCCATAGTCTCTGTGGCGCTTCCTCCCTGGCTCCCGACCCCAGGAATCAGCAAAGGGATATCCTTGTCGCTATAGTAGGCGGCGATAGCTTCGAGTTCAGCGAGGCTTGTAGCACCTACGACCGCACCGATCCCAGGGCATTGGCTGCTCCATGCGACGATATGATGTGCGACAGACATATAGAGAGGATAGAGGTCCTTTTCATCGACCTTGTCCAGTACATCGAGGTTCTGAAAATCCCTGCCACCCGGATTGCTGGTGCGGTTCAAGACGTACACCCCCTTCTCACCGGGGACATGTGAGAGAAACGGTCCTACGGAGTCGCTTCCCATATAGGGGGAGACGGTTACCGCCGAGGCATTCCAGCAATCGAAGGCTTCAACCGCATAGTTGGCGCTGGAACGGGCGATATCCCCACGCTTCGAGTCGAGGATCACAGGGACGCCGGGGAAGAAGTTCTCCACGAGTTCCAGCACGTCGACCAGGGCGAGGCTGCCGGAGAAATCTTCTTCGCGAGGATGGTCCAGGCACTGGTAGTAGCCGATGTTCGGTTTGAATGCGGCGGGAATGGTGCCGGCCAAGCTCATCCTCCTGAACAGCTCCTGAAAATAGGCGTTCAGGTCGGCGCGGACATCCCCGCTGTCATATGGAAGGGCTGAAAGCTGGGGGTCCAATCCCATGCAGGTGCAGTTCTTTACTTCAGAAGCGGATTCCCGCAACAGTTCAATGTAGGTACTCATAATGATAGACTCCTCTTCTTTTCATCGCTTATTTTACTGGTGGAAAGCCGTGCTTTTCGCCCCACCCGAACGGATCCTGCCGCCACTCGCGAAGCAGCTCAGCCCCGTTGGCCTCGACATACCCGGTCTTCAAGGCGGTGTTCACCATGATATCATAGTTCAAGATCGTGTGGACATCGCAAGCCGGATCCAAGGCGGCGAACGCATCGACAGAGGCCTGGAGCCCATAGGTGAAGATCGCCAGACAGTGGGGACACCGACCACCTGCGGAGACGATCGCCTCGACGGCCTTGATGGAACTACCGCCGGTGGAGACCAGATCCTCGATCAAAACGACCTTGCATCCGTTGTAGCTACCACCACGGCCAAGACCTTCGATCTGCTGATGCAGACCATGATCCTTGCCAGCGCTACGAACATAGGTCAAAGGGAGCTGCAACCTGTCCGCGAGTGTTGTGGCATGGGGGATACCGGCGGTTGATGTTCCCGCGATATTCTCCGGCTGATAGTCCAACGCTTCCAGCATCTCGACGAATGCGTCACGGATCAGCTTACGGGACTGAGCTTTGGCCAAGAACTGGCGGTTGTCATTGTAGATAGGCATGCGATAACCGGAGGCCCACTGGAACGGATCATCGGGGGACAGCCTAATCGCACCCATTTCAAGGGCTTGCTCGGCAAGCAGCGGCCCATAGTATCCGGTAATTTCATCAATCGTTTTCTTCATGTTCATCCTCTCATACTCAGCCAAAGGCTTTCTGTCATTCTACGATGAAACCGTAGCTTTCACCACGGTTATTTTACTAGTCGCGCCACTGACGCATCCTCCTCCAAGGGGGCGCCCCTCTTTCGTCGGGGCAAGCCACGATATGCCGCTTCAACCCCAAAAGGGACAGGTCCCAGGACAGGGCAGCATCCGTTTTGATACATCTGATGCCAAAATGGCATTTCCAGCCCTTGCCGAAACAACGCGGTTGCCACTGCCCAAACTTCAGCCCTGCGAAGGAGAATGGCGCGACGACAAGGAGCAAAGACAGGGACAGTACAATATGTACGGCCCTGTCGAAACGACACAGTTGCCGCTGCCCAAGCTTCAGCCCTGCGAAGGAGATTGCCTGCTATTGCAAGGCGGACAAGCAAGGACAGTACGACAAGTACGGCCTTGCGTAGCCAACGCCGCAATACAGGCAAGATCCGAGCAGGAAGGTTATTTGGTTTTGCTCTGCCATATCTCCTTGAACGAATGACTCTTCCCACAGTACGCACAAGCGAACCGGTTGTCCACCGTCCGGTAGAACAAGGCGGGGACTCCCTCCGATTGGGAAGGATGGGAGATACAGGCCTCGTTACTACAGGCCAAGTCGTCGAAGTTGTAGATTCGGGGAGGCATATGGGTCCGATACTTCGCCGCGACCTTGCCGTCCTTGATGATGTTGAGGGTGCAGCCAGGGGCGACCGCAGCCAGACGCTTGAGCTCCTTGCGCGTCAGCTCGCGGGCACCGGGGCGGAAGATAATGCCCTTGTAGGAATCGGGCTCCCGGCCGGTGGAGATCCACTCGCCGCCCTTGGACTCGTCCAGGCCGAGAACGCTGCTGATCAGACGCATATGATTTCGGATTCCCGCGGGGCTGTCCCCTTTGCAGATATGGTCTATCACGATTCCGTTCCTGATCGGATGGACGCCCTCGCTGTAGGTCTTCACCTCTTTCTTCGGTTCGGACGAAGCGGGGACCTCGATGATGTACTCCTCATCGTTGATATCCCGGACGGGTGCTATCTTTTCCGGGGTAAAGTCGTCTCCTATCCTGCCACCGATCAAGGCCAGCAGGACGATACGAACGTACATGCCGTTGATCGACTGGCGTTCCCATCCGTTGAAGGAGGTCTCGTCAAGGAAGGTAGGGATCGTCGGGTGCTCCTTGTGTCGCGGAAGCGGATGGTAGAATTTGGTTCCCTCCGGCATCCGGTCGAGGAAGTCCTTGCGGAACGTGATGGCCTCCCGGAGCTCCACCTGGCGCTGAAGGATCCTGTCGCCCATGCGTTCCAGCTGAGGGCGGGTGAAGTACCATTTTCGGGCGATGTCACCCTGCTCCAGGTATGCGTCGATCGAAGGGAAGATGCGGATCTCGAATCCGTTCTCCCGCATCTTCTCGACATAGGATTCCGGCATGGCCAGTTCAACGGGGGCGATCAGGTCGACCTTCACATGATCAAAAGTCTTCAGGCCATCAGCCTTGGAGTGGACTGTGCGGCCATGGAACAGATCGCCGACCAGAGCTACGTGGATGCTGTCGGTCCGCCAGTCGTTGTCTTCAAGGAAGGTGAACTCATCGAGCAGTTCCTGCGTGGGATGCTCATGCTTTCCATCACCGGCGTTGATGAA
Source organism: uncultured Sphaerochaeta sp. (assembly GCA_964407735.1). Classification (GTDB taxonomy): domain Bacteria; phylum Spirochaetota; class Spirochaetia; order Sphaerochaetales; family Sphaerochaetaceae; genus Spiro-02. The sequence continues at coordinate 18,627 of CAYOWS010000016.1, forward strand.
GGCAGGTTTGCGCCAGAGCCTGTTACGATTGGCGAAAGCGGTGCATTCATCCTCAAGCCACCGGCAGACACCCTCGATCTTGCTCCGGATGATGAAGATCGTGTTCGAATAACCGGCCAGGGTATTGAACGTATCGGCGAAACTCTCACCCTTGTTAAAGGACGAACTGTCGCTGCTCAACTCCGAAACCTTGGCATGGTGGAACTTGGCGGCGTTTCGGAATGATTCCCTAGTGCGGGTGCTGTCCTCAAGAAAAACCTCGTAAATACCGAAATCCTGATCGTTGATCCTGAACTCATCCATCACCGGCAGGTCATTGACCTCTATCGCGGCCTTCAGCTTGCGCACTTGTGAGAAAAGATACTTGCGTTCAGCGATCGACAGATCATCGATCACACACAAAGACCTACCGATAAACACACTCTTCGGATTCGTATCCATACCGTGCTCCTTTCGCCCTTACGGGCGACGACCATCCCTGATGACGATCCCAGCCGTCAGGGCAAAAAAAACGCCGGTCCTAAAGACCGACGTCTACGATTCCATATATCGAAGGAAAAGGAAACAGCGAGACCGTGGAATGCTCTCCGCCGGTCAACTGATGCATGATGCTTCTAGACACCGCATGTCTCCTTCTCTACTTTTTCTGGACTACCATAACAGACCGCATCGAATCTGTCCAGTCCTTCATCAACTATTTTTCTCAGGATCTTCGGCCGATGGTTCCACAGGTTTTCTACCGATGGCCATCGGATCAGACTCGATATCACTGAGGAACGCGTCTATATCGACTTCGACGTATTCCTCCACGTTCTGGACGCCTGTATCCTGAACCTTAGTCTCCATACCGAGTTCTTCGGCAGGGGCTTCGCCGGCGGCGGCAGCTACGGAGATGAACGCTCCCTCGATACCGCTGCGGAAAGCGAGGATCGGATCATCGGTACCGTACCGCAAGGCCTTCTCTCGCTTTTTCAGATCCTTCTTGTACTTCTTGCGATAGGTCCACAAGGTCGTATGGCGTCCGGCGGAACGCTTTTTCCTCTTGCCGGTATTGCCATAACGATAACTATAGGCATACGAAGCTGAATAGTACCGGCCACCTTTGGAAATATTACCGACACGACTGGTGATCACACCATTGAACACGACGCCGACGATCGGAACTTCGACGGTCCTCAGGCTGAGCATGAGATCTTCGAGAGCACCCTTGGTAGTGATACCGGCACGGACCGCAACGACAAGTCCGTCGACCCGCTTTGCGATAGCCAGCAACTCACTTGCGAACTGAAGAGGGGGAGCGTCTATGATGATATAGTCGTAGATGTTCCGCAGATATTCCATCGTGGAGTCGAACTCCTCACTGGCGAAAATGGCGGGAGGAATCAACGGAGCCTTGCCCGGTGGCAACAGATGCAGGTTCGGGACATTGGAAAGGGGCTGGATGATACACTGTTCAAGGGGGACATCGTTGACGATATGATCCACAAGGCCTATCTCGGAATGCTTGAGGTTGAAGAACCGTTCCATGCTGGGCAGGCGAAGGTCGCCGTCGATTACCAGTATCCTGGAACCAAGCTGGGCCAAGGAGGTCGCGATATTGGCGACCACACTGCTTTTACCCTCACCCATCGACGCGGAAGTAATGGAGAACATCTTCCGCTTGCGGTTCTTTCCATAGATCATGTTGCTGGCGACCAGCTTGTACCGTTCAGCCTCAAAGGACTGGGGATCGTTCCAGACGACCAAGGACGGATACTTCTCCGTCGTGTCTATTTTAAGCAGCGGCAACCAGCCGAGCAGCGGAATGCTCTTGCCGACGATCTTCTTGATCTGGGAATCATCCCGGATCGAGACATCAAGCATTTCAATCCCCGACGCCAACAGTATGCCGAGCGCACCGCCGAGCAGTACGGCGACCGCGAGGATCATCAGTTTGTTGGGACTGACGGGTTTGTCCGGATTCGACATGACGGCGGGATCGATCATGATGACGTTCCCCGTCACTGAAGCCTCGACCAACTTCACTTCCTCCAGCATTTCCCTCAATTTCAGCCCCAAGGCCTCGTAGACCTCGACGTTCCGCTGAAGTTCCAGCAACTGACGCTCCAATGCCGGCAACTGGGCCAGTTCATCGGAATAGAGACTCTCCATCAACTGCAATACTTCCAGATCGACATCTGAGACCAGGCGTTGGGACAGCGCCTTGGAATATTCCCTGAGCAACGAATCTGCCCAGGCGTCCCTACCGGAGACTCCATCCAACACCTGCACGGTCACATAGTCCTGGAACTCCTTGGTGGACTGGGTGATGGCACTGGTCAAGGTATTGATCCTGGTCTGGTTGGAGGGAGAGGATGTAGAGACCGTCGCACCGGCGGGTGTCGAGGAGAGGCCGACGGATTCATACATCGTGAACTCCGTCTTCCAAGTCTTGAGTTCGGAAAGCAACCGGGTAGTCTCAGGATTCCGGACCAAAGAGTCATAACTGGCGAGTCCGGTAATACCATAATCGGCGAGCTGCTGGGAATATCTCTGGGCGAGGCTGATCGCCTCCTTGTTCTGAAGCCGCAACGGTTCGCGTCGCATCTGGAAATAAGCGATCTTCTGTACCAGCAGGCTGCTCTTCTCTGACAACTGGATGATATCCGTAGTCTCCCGGAACCGTCCCAACGCATCGGCGGCGGCGCGTTGCTGCTCCTCGTTGAGTGGAATCTGGGATTCAATGAACTCACGCTGGGCGGCTTGGGAATTGCGGGCGATGGAGGTCAACAATGTGTCGTAGCTTTCGGCGAGGGCGTTGGCGAAATCAGCGGCGAACACCAGATTCTGGTCCGTGACCGTGATCCGTACAATATTCGTATCCTTGACCGTTCCAACGGAAATCTTCTCTTTGGCCTTTTCGTATGTTATTCCAGACAACGGATCCGTATAGGGAATCCCCTCGCTATCCATATATGAATCGAGGTTCAATGACGACAAAGCCTGGTCGATGTTCTTGCGGCTGGTGACCAATTCCACTTCCGTCGCGATCTTGGTACTGCCGGTCGAGCTACCCATCATCAGGCTCTCTATCGAAGACGAAGTCTGGATCGGCTCGACGAGAATCGTCACCTGGGATTCATACTGCGGTACGGTACGCTGCAGATAGAAAAAAGCCAGAGCTACGACGACGATGAAGCAACCGAGGAACCATCCGAAGCGGATTCTGAATATATGGAGCAGCTCCTTGATGCTGATCCCCTCTTCCATTGGTTCGGTCATGATCTGTACGTTATCTGTATCGGTTGCCATGGATATAGCCTCCCCTAGCCTTTCTAATAGATTATTTTCCGATTACGCCAGTATTCACCAAAATCAATACGACAGTGGAGACAATGGTCACGACGGAACTGACAAGCCCGACGATCGCCACAGTCTTGGAGATATCACTGGAGAATGTATTCCGGGCGACCGTGATGATGGCCTCCGGAGGAACGATGGAATCGGTATCCATGGCTTCCCCCGCCGCATCCGTGATCTTTATGGAGTTCGGTTTGGAAGCATCGGCGCTGATGCCACCCGCCAAAGCCAGATAGTAGGAAACCGGGCGATCCGGCACATAGGCGAAAGTTCCCGGACTGACAACCGCGCCACTGACGGTCACGAACATCTGGTTGAACGGAACGACGAAACGATCGCCACCCTGAAGCGGCATGTCACCACCCTTGCCGTCGCCATACAGAATCTTCTGTGCGTCGATAGGGATCATCTCTCCGTCACGAACCAGATAGATCGACGCAAGGTCGCTGGTCGTATTGAACCGATAGGAGATCGCACGGAGCATCTCCAACACCGTCTCACCAGGATAGAACTGATAGAACATCTTGCTTGTCGTGGCGTTGGTAAGGAACGAGATGGAGTCCGTGTTCGTCGTTGTCGAGCGGTTGACAGCGATCGCGCCTTCGACGGATACGCTCTGGGCGACAGGAACCACTTTCTCCACGATGACCCGATCGAGCGTCCGCAACTGATAGTTCCCGTTCGTCTTGCTGTCTACGAAAGAGGCGTCCCAGGTTCCGTCGGCCGAATCGTATCGTTCCACACGCACTTTGGCGCTGTCCGCGGAGGAAAGCAGGCCGCCGCCGTAGACATCGAGCAAAGCCGAGAGCTGCTGGCCGGCCAACGGCTGATATGTTCCAGGACGATAGACCTCACCTTCCAGCGTGATGACCCTTGAAGCTTTCTTCAAGACGACGACATCGCCGGGAGCCAAAAGAGGGTCATGGGAAAGGTCCCCGTCACGCAGGGCGTTGTACAGGTCATAGCTGGAAGAGGAACCATCCCGATGCTGGATCTCGACAGACCGGGTCGAGGCGTATGGCGTCGCCAGTCCCACCACTGAGGACAATCGGGACAATCCCCATGCAGGCACGCGCTGTGTCGAAGAGACTTCACCCTTTACGACTACGGAAAAAACACCGGTTCCGGTGAGTCTGCATTGAGGAAGGGAATACGGATAATACATGCGAACCAGATTCTCGATGGCCGCCTTCATCCGCGGGTAGGTCAGGCTCGCGCCATCCACGACCCCGATGCCCGGGACGGACACCGAACAGGAGCCATCGACCTGGAGCTCCGTAAGGACCGGGGTCTGTCCATCAAGATAGGAAAGGCTGTAGACATCCCCGGGAGTCACAGGATAATCACTGCTGCTGATCGCCGTGAGCAACCGCTCCTCGACAGTCAATCCCGAAAGTCCGACAGGCTCTCCAGCGGAGGGTTCTGGAAGACCCAGCTGTTCGACATAGGGGGCGACACCGGAAACAACGCCGATAGCGTTGCCGGAAGCGATGGATTCGTTCGACTCCCCTTGTCCGTAGAACGGAGACATCATGAACATCTCGGAAGAGACATCCGCCGCGACAAGAGAAAAAGTACAGACCATCGCAAGGATAGCGACGACGACAGTTATCTTGTTCTTAGTATTTCGCATTACTCTGTTTTTCATTATTGCATACCCTAGGGATAGTCTCTTCAATTCCATCAACTCTGTGAAATGATATAGAGACCGTACCATGTTCTGACCGATTATACAAGATTTAGGATCAACAACGACTTGGATACGTAGGGTATCGAGGGCATTTCAGACCGTAGGTACGCATCTGTCTCCAAGATGGGCCAGAATGGCTGCCGGACCAGGCGAACTATCACGGCCGATTGTATTGTTTCGAAGCCTTTCGAGACGAAGGATCTTCATGCTCAGAAGGGGCTGGGAAATATTCGAGAGAAAAAAAAATGCAACATTTTCACAACAACACCCCTGCACGCTTTGTTGTATTTCATAAAAACCTCATTTTGACTGTTGCATATCTTGGATTTCGCAACCGATTTCTATGGTTTTTTGAAAGAAAATAATTCTTTGACAGCTCTAGAATTCATCCTCTATAATTTAAATCAGCTGATCAAACCATGCCGAACATCCATCACACAACACTCAAGGAGAGAGGTCTATGAAAAAATTGTCCGTATTCTTGCTCATCGCCCTGTTAGTGTCGTCTTTCGCGTTCGCACAAGGAAGCAAAGAGGCCGCACCCCCAAAGACCGACGGCCCCTACAAAATCGGAGTAATCTATATCAGCCCGCCTGGGGACATGGGGTATTCCTACATGCATGACCAGGGGACGAAAGCAATGGAAGCCCATTTCGGGGATCGGATCGAAGTGATCCGGATGGAAGGTATCGCCGAGAACGAGGAGAGCGCACGCGTCATGGAAAACCTGATCGCGGAAGGTTGCCAGATGATCTTCGCGAACTCCTACAACTATCAGGACTACATGCTACAGGTCGCCCAGGAATATCCGGATATTCTGTTCGAGCACTGTTCCGGATATCTTTCGAACCACAACATGTCCAACTATTTCGGACGGATGTATCAGATGAGATATCTCGCCGGCATGATCGCGGGCAAGATGTCACCCACCGGCAAGATCGGCTTCGTCGGAGCGTTCAATACTCCAGAAGTCGTTCGCGGCATCAACGCCTTCACCCTCGGAGCGCGCGCAGTGAACCCGAACGCGACCGTAACGGTCGTCTGGACGAACACATGGTTCGATCCAGGTCTCGAACGTCAGGGCGCGGTTGCGTTGCTCGATCAGGGTTGTGACACGATCGCCCAGCATCAGGATACGACGGAACCGGCGAAGGCCGCTATCGAACGTGGCAAGTACGCCGTCGGCTACAACGCTGATTTCCGTGCCATCGTCGGCGACGACAGGATCCTCGTCTCCCCGATGTGGAACTGGGAAAACTACATGATCCCGGCGGTCCAGAGCGCTCTTGACGGAACATGGGAAACCCAGAGCTACTGGGGTGGCCTCGAAGACCACATGATTCATCTTTCCCCGATCTCCCCGCTCGTTCCGCAAGATTTCCAGAATCAGGTCGCCGCAAAGCAGGCTGAAATGGAAGCGGGAACCTTCGATGTATTCTGGGGTGAATTGAAGGACCAGTCCGGCGCGATCCGACAGAAGGCTGGAGAAAAGATGTCCGACGACGCCATGCTGACCATGGATTGGTTCGTCCAGGGTGTGGTCGGTTCCGTCAGATAAGAAGAGCCGTCACAGTTCGTACAGTACAAGGGGCAGACGGCTTGTCTGCCCCTTTTCAATACCGATGCAATGGATGGCGACATCCATTCTCAACGGGAAATACCATGGAACAACACAAGCAAGGCATTCCTGTGGTCCGCATGGAGCATATCACGAAGCATTTTCCGGGTGTCATCGCCAATGACGATGTATCCTTGGAACTCCATTCCGGGGAGGTCCTGGCGCTGCTGGGAGAGAACGGAGCGGGAAAAAGCACGTTGATGAACATGCTCGTCGGTCTCTACCGCCCAGACAGCGGGACCATCCATATCCGGGGCGAAGAGGTGGATATCCACTCACCTCAGGACTCCATGGCTCTTGGAATCGGCATGATCCATCAAGAATTCATGCTGGTCGGCAATATGAACGTCGCGGAAAACATCGTTCTGGGTATGAAGGAACTCCCCTTCGTACCGCCGATGAGCGAAATCCGAAGCAAAATCATCGAACTCTCGGAGCGGTATGGCCTGCAAGTCGACCCTGACGCGATCATCCATGATCTGAGCGTAGGTGAACAGCAACGGGTTGAAATACTCAAGCTCCTGTACCGTGGCGCCGACATCCTCATTCTGGACGAGCCGACCGCGGTACTGACGCCGGGAGAATCCCGGGATCTCAACAAGATCATCCAGAAGATGCTCGCGGAGGGAAAATCCGCCATCTTCATCACCCATAAGATGGATGAGGTGATGGAATTCTCCCACAAGGTGCAGGTATTGCGCCGGGGGAAGGTCGTCAACACCTGTGAGACCTCAAGCATCAAGAAGGTCCAGGAGCTCGCCAACATGATGGTCGGCAGGGATGTCCTGTTCACCCTCGACCGGGGGCCTTACGCTCCCGCGGGAGTCAAGCTCAAGGTCGATTCCCTGACGGTGGAGAACCCCAACGGGGGACGTCCAGTCCTGGATGATATCTCGCTGGAAGTCCATGGAGGGGAAATCCTTGGCATCGCGGGTGTCGCGGGCAACGGGCAGCAGCCGCTGACTGAAGTGATCACCGGCCTGATGCACGCTTCATCCGGTCATATCTATATCGACGGCAAGGACTATACGAACAGAAGTCCGCTGTCGGTGATCAAGGCGGGTGTCAGCCATATCCCGGCCGACCGCGGAAGGATGGGTGTCGTCGGGGACATGAGCGTGGGAGAGAACCTCTCAATGAAGAAATACCGGACGGAAGAGATTTCCAGACATGCCGTCATGCAGAAGAACAAGATGAGGCAATTCGCCGAAAAACTGATCAAGGTGTTTACGATCAAGACTCCGGATCAGGATACAAGCGTCAAGTTCCTTTCCGGGGGGAACATCCAGAAGACCATCCTTGCGAGGGAGATAGACTCCTGCGGTGGCATACTCGTCGCGGTCTACCCTTCCCGCGGGCTCGATGTCGGTGCGACCGAGGCGGTCAGGCAGAACCTGATCAAGCAACGGGACAGGGGCAACGCCGTGTTGCTGGTGTCCGAGGAACTGGAGGAACTCCAGATGGTAGCCGACAGGATCGCCGTCATGTTCGAAGGGCGGATCATGGGCACCATGGGGGTCAAGGATACCAATACGGAAGAGATCGGGATGATGATGGCCGGTGTGGCGAAGGGGGACGCGGTATGAGATTCGTGCTTGAAAAACGTGATGCCAAATCTACCAAGATGGCGATACTGGTCCCGGTCGTCTCGCTTCTTGTGTCACTGTTGCTTGGAGCGATCGTCCTGCTGCTCTCGAAAGCGAACCCGCTTCGTGCGTATGCGGCGATGGCGAAAGGGGCGTTCGGCTCGGCGAGGGGCTTCCAGTACACGGTCATCAAGGCCATTCCGTTCTTGATCTGTGGGCTTGGCGTCGGAATCGCCTTCCGGCTCAAGTTCTGGAACATAGGAGCCGAAGGCCAGTTTGTCTGGGGTGTAATCGGAATGACCTGGGTCATGCAGTTCTGGACCTTCCTTCCCACCCCGATGCTCCTTCCGATCGGCATGCTGATGGGAATGATCTGTGGTGCGCTCTGGGCAGGCATACCGGGTCTCTTGAAAGCCCAGTGGAGTGTCGATGAAACGCTCACTACGCTCATGATGAACTATATCGCCATCGGTCTGGCGGAATACCTGTACATCAACGCATGGAAAGCCCCGCGAGGCAACATGGGAACACCACAGTATCCGCAAGCCGCATGGCTTCCCAGCATATGGGGAAAGGTTCACGCGGGAATCTTCATCGCCCTGGCCTTGGTGGTGATCCTCTGGTTCGTGCTGTACAAGACGAAATGGGGGTTCGAACTCAACATGATCGGCAAGAATCCCCGTGCCGCGCAGTGTCAGGGGGTATCGATCAAGCGGAACATCATCCTCGCCATGCTCCTGTCCGGCGCGATCTGCGCGATGGCCGGGTGCGTCGAAGCGGCGGCTGTGACGCATCGGCTGACAAAGGGAGTCGACGCAGGCCATGGTTTCACCGGCATCATCATCGCATGGATGTCCGGCCTGAACCCGTTCGCCTCGATCCTGGTAGCGATCGTCATGGCGGGACTGCTCACCGGCGCCGACGCCTTGCAGATCTCCATGAAGCTTCCCGCGGCGATGGGCGAGGTCCTCCAGGGTCTGGTACTGCTCCCGCTGCTTGCCGGAAGCATCTTCACCGAATACAGGCTGTTGATCATTCGCAAGCCGAAGGTGGCGCATCCCGCCGTACAGACGATGCAGAAGGAGGTCAACTGATGGATTTCATTACAAAACTCCTTGCGGCTACCATCGCCATGGGGACATCCCTCACTTATGCGACCCTTGGCGAGATCTATACAGAGAAGTCGGGCATCCTGAATCTCGGGATGGAAGGGATCATGCTCATGGGTGCCCTGTCCGGTTTCGCGACCGCCTACCATTCAGGAAGTCTCGCGCTGGCGATTCTTGTAGCGGCTCTTGTCGGCGGGCTGTTCTCGCTGATCCATGCGTTCCTGTGCATCACGATGCGTGCGAACCAAGTGGTAAGCGGCCTGGCGATCACCATGTTCGGTACAGGACTCGCCAACTTCCTCGGGCAACGGCTTGGTCCGGCGTCCAACGGTTTCAACCTCGTGGGCATGAATCTCTCCAGCAAGTTCGAGAACCTTGCGTTCCCCGGCCTGAGCAAAGTACCGATCCTTTCGGCGTTCTTTGACGTAAGTCTGTTGACCTATTTCCTCTACCTGCTGATTCCTTTCGCCTGGTTCTTCATGTACAAGACCAAATACGGCCTCGCGTTGCGTGCGGTCGGAGAAAACCCGAGGACCGCGGCGGCCATGGGCATTTCAGTCTCCAGAACCCGATACATCTATACCACTATCGGCGGAATGCTGGCGGGTCTCGGCGGCGCATGTCTCTCCCTCGCCTTCACCCCTAGCTGGAACGACAACATGACGGGAGGCAAGGGATGGATCGTCATTGCCCTGGTAATCTTCGCCGCCTGGAATCCGGGGAAGGCCGTCCTGGGCACCTTGGTGTTCGGCGGTATCACGACCTTGCAGTTCAGCCTACAGGCGGCCGGCATCAGGATGGTGGTCCCTACCCAGTTCCTGGCCATGGCGCCATACGCCATCACGCTGATCACGTTGGCGGTAATGACCATCGCCAGCCGGAGCAAGCGGGGCTCCTTCGCCGCGCCCTCCGCACTGGGGACTTCATTCGCCATAGACGATAAGTAGGGGTACAATAGGGGTGCAATGGGGGTACCCCAGCGGTACACGACGCAGTCTCGACGAGGACCGTGCGGAATATCACCGTGCGGTCCTTTTCTTATCCGGCCCCGAACAACGGAAAGCCCCTTGCCCAACCGCCCAGGGATTCGCATACTTCTATCCAAGGCGGACATGGATGAAAGAGGAAATAAAAAAGACCAACGCAATGCGGATTCTGGAGTCGATGGGGATTCCCTACGGGGTGAAGACCTATGAATGGGAGGACGAACATCTCGACGCCGTCCACGCATCGGAGGCGGCGGGACTGGACCCTGAACAGGTGTTCAAGACCATCGTCCTGAAAAATGTCCGCAATGAAGTCTACGTATTCTGTTTGCCCGCACAGTTCGAAATCAGCTTGAAAAAAGCTCGGGCGGTCACGGGAAGCAAGGATATAGACCTGATCAAGATGACTGAACTGCAACCGTTGACAGGCTACATCAGGGGTGGATGCTCTCCGCTGGGAATGAAGAAACACTACCCTACCTATATCGAAGAACTGGCTTTATTGCAGGACTTCATCTATGTCAGCGCAGGCCAGCGAGGACTACAGCTCAGGGTCGCGCCACAGGATCTGGCGAAAGCAGCCAGCGCACAGTTCGCCGACTTTACATGACCATGCACGTCAGTAGCCGTTTCCGTCAGGAGCATGGATTCAGGCGAGAATTTTCAGAAGTGCTTGATCTGACTATTGAAATAGCGCCTGACCCTCCGGCTGAAACTGACCAACAGCAGGAACACCAGGATCGTGGCGACAGCGACCCAAAGGGATTTTGACCAACCGACCGCCCAATGTCCGGTCAGGTACCGAAGTGCGAACACATCACCTGCGCCGACGGTCATACAGATGATACAGCAGACAGACAGCACCAGATCGGCCAATGGAAAATTCTCATGGTTGGAAAACTTCATTCTCAAACCGAGGATTCCCATCGACACGGCGAAGACCCCCGCAATGGGGAGAGCGACGGGGAAGAACCAGGAGATTCTTCCATCACCAAGGAAATCGACAAGCAACAAGAATCCTAGAATCGATATCAATTGCGTTACCGCCGAGATCCAACGTCGTTTTGCGGACAGGAAGAACGGAAACACGAAACAAATCCAGAAAAGAATCAAGGAGGCACATGTGACGAGCGGCCAGAAAAGTCCGCCTAGAACGCCTCCCAGGATTCCAATGAATAGAGTCGTCAAAACCAGCCATCCGGTAGCGAACCAGCGGTAGGAAAATGGCAATATCAAGGGAACTGCGGCACACGCCGCGCCGAAAAGGACGCTCACCATAGGAATGAACCAACCGACGGGAGCGGGAAACAGAGAGAAAGCAAGCACGACTTCAGCTACCACGGTAATACCCAGCAACAGCTCCAGGGCCCCTTTCCGCTTCTTGTCCAGACCATGCGCCTTGAGAGAAGGATCCGCGTCCGGAAACAGCGGTCTTTCAGGAGGAAAGGTCCGGCAAGTCCCGGTGGAGGCAGGAACCTCCACTTCAGGTGGAAGTATCACAGGGGTATCGCAAAGCGGACATGTAGCCGCATCCAGGGGCAACTCCACCCCACAACGTACACAATATGGCATTATGATCGCTCCTTTTCCGCCATCCGGCCGCAATCCGTTCGGTTCGTCTGAATTTTCACATGCAGGCCCTGCCGTACCAAAGAGGTAAAGAACAAACGCTCCACTGAAACGTCATGTTCAAGGAAACTGGTGAAATTGATGATGAGCTCATCACCGCAACCAGCCACGGCACAGGACAGTTTGTTCAGTTTGCCAGGGGAAAGATAGAAGTCGCAACGCTCGATCTGTCGGGACAGCTGATCTGGAACCCGAACCATCCCGAGGTTTGAGATCACGGAACTGTAGAGGTTGTCGCCCAATGAGTCCGACAGCAATTTGAACATCGGCCGCTTCAGGAAGTTGGGTGCGAATCGCAGGAAACAGTTCCTCTCTCCACCGACATTGCGTTTCATCTGACTTACCAAGGCTTTGCCATCGACCTTCAGCTTCAATTGATGATGGACGATATCAACGATCTCCTGAAAGGAGAACTCCCCCAAGGCGGGCTCGATGCCCACTGTCACGAACAATGTGAAATTCCGCATCGTCGATTCTCCGAACACTTTCCGGAGGTTGACAGGTACGGACAGCATGATCGGTTTACGTTTCTTGCGTCTAGGGACATTTTGCTCCTGGATCTGCCTGAAGGAATCTATCAGCAAGGCGGCGAGGAATTCAGTTACAGTGGCATGATACGTATGAGCCAGCTCTTTGATCGCATTGGCGGAAAGTCTGCCGGAAATCACCTGCACATGTTCGGTCAAAGCCGTTTTTGAGCGCAAATGATACGCTCCTTTCCCTGCCGGCGAAGACGGAACATCAGGATCATACCAGCCTTGGAACGGATCAGTGAATTCCCCTGCGCGTGGAGATTCAGAAAGCTCAAAGGTATCGGGAAACTCCATGGAAGGCTCACCCGCAAGTTCAAGGTACCGTTGGACCAGCAGCTTGAGAAACATCAGGCCGCCGGTACCGTCTGTCAGCACATGGAAGAACTCCAAGGCGATGCGATGGTCCGTATAGCAGACCTTGAACAGATATCCGTTGGTCTCTTTACGGTTCAACCGCCCACAGGGGAACGGCTGCTCGGGAAACAGCTTCACCGGTGCGTCGGAAGGCGACAGGAAATACCAGAAGAAACCTTCATGGAGAGAGACCTTGAAATATGGAAGCCTGACCAGGACTGACTCAAGCGCCTGCTGCAACAGAAGAGGCTCAACCCGTACATTCAGGTCCATCGAAACCCTGAACGTATTGGCATTGAAACGGGCCTCAGTCGGCGGATAGATGATCGCGGAGTTATCCAATGGAATGAAGCCCTCAGGGGCATAACTTGAAATACGCACGACATCATCATATCCAAGGAGCAGTACAACTGCAACAGAAAATCTTTCTTTGTCAAACAAGACGAAACAATACAGCCTATTTCGGCGGTCTTGCAGGTACCATTGCCGGCGGCGATACAAAAGCGACAACGGGAGATGGACCATCGAACAGCACCCTTCCTATATCCTCCAGATCCATCCTGAAACGTGCCTATACCGGCTCAGTTGCGCCTAGGACATGCAATAAAGAATATCCCAGTGGGGAACAGCATGAGAGTTGATCGTGCGACTTCAAGCAGCTTGCCTGCGCAGAAGAAAAGCCGCCAAACTAGGCCACAAGTGAAGGGACAGTACGATAGTACGGCCCGAACGACGCAACGACGTATGGCGGCTTTTATTCAAGCAGGGAGTTGGTCGTTGCGGACGCCTCGCTTATAAAACGGCGTCTTCACCAACTTCGCCCTCTTTCTTTTTCCATGGATCTCGATCTCGACGACATCTCCGAACTTGAGTCCGGTAGCTCGATCGATCAGGATATACCCACAGAATTTTTCCAGGGTCGGGCTTTTGGCTCCGCTTGTCACGAAACCGATCTCCCGGTCATCAAGGAATACGGGATATCCCTGGCGGGGCACACCGCCGTCGATCATTTCGATACCGCGCAGGGAGCGAGGGATGCCATGCTCATGCTGTGCGGCGAGTGATTCACGTCCACAGAAATCATCCTTGTCAAGCTTTACGAATACCGCGAGGTTCGCCTCCAAGGGTGAGATCTTGTCGCTGATCTCATGTCCGTACAGGGGCAGTTTGGCTTCCATCCGCAAGGTGTCTCTGGCACCGAGGCCACAGGGAACCAAGCCATCGACCTTACCAGCTTCAAGCAATGCGTTCCATAGGGAGACTCCGTCCTTGGCGGCGCAATACAACTCAAAGCCGTCCTCACCGGTATACCCGGTCCGGGAAACCAGACAGGGAACTCCTGCGACGACACAATGAGGATCGAACCGGAAGAAAGATATCCGTGCAGCAGAAGGAAGCAATTTTGTCAGGACGCTTTCCGCTTGGGGACCCTGCAAAGCTATCTGCACGGTTTCAGCGGAAAGATCCTTGATGAGGGGAAGAGAACAACCATCGCTGGCCTTCGGGTTGCCTTGGATCATCCAGTCGAGGTCTTTCGTCGTATTGGATGCATTCAGAACAACCAGATAGGCTGTTTCGGAAATACAATAGACGATCAGGTCATCCACCACGGTTCCGGTGGGATAGCACATGAACGTATACATCACCTGGCCAGGAACCATCGACGCGATATCGTTGGTGCAGATCCAGTCGAGATATGCTTTCGCAGAATCGCCGGTAACCAGGCACTCACCCATGTGAGAGACGTCGAACAGACCTGCGGCGTTACGTACCGCATGATGTTCGGAGATGATACCTGTCCCAAAATTCACTGGGAGTTCCCAGCCACCGAAATCAATCAGCTTGACGCCAGGATAATCCTTGTAGGCGTCAAACAACGGAGTCCTTTTCATCTTCCCCTCCCTCTCTCTGTCTTTCAGACGATCAACCTGCTATGGCGATGACCTCGATCTCGACCTGTACGTCCTTCGGCAGTTTCGCGACCTGGACTGCGGATCTCGCGGGGAGGATGCCACCGGCGAAATATTCAGCGTAGACCTCATTCACAGAGACGAAATCATCCATGCTCTTGAGGAACACCGTCGCCTTGACGACCTGGGAAAGAGAGCTTCCTGCTTCCGCCAGCACAGCCTTGATGTTCTCGAACACCTGACGGGCCTGGACCGCCGCGGTCCCCTCGATGACGGCGCCGGTGGCGGGGTCTACGGGAATCTGGCCGGAGGCGAACACGAATCCGCCGGCGATGACCGCCTGGCTATATGGACCGATCGCCGCAGGGGCGGCCTTCGTTGAGACTTGTTTCTTTTCGTACATGTTATACCTCTTGAAATAACTTGAAGATACATCAACAGTACCCCGAAGCAACATTTCTGGCAAGGCAAATCATAGAAACTTCCTGTTTCCGCAAGAGATTCATCAAGAAAAACAGATAATGAAGATTCACACTTATCAACAGAATGTCTTCATGGTATATTTTGCTCATGAACATGATGGTAATCTATGGTAGTCCACGGCATTCAGGGAATTCAACTTTCCTCGGAAAGGAATTCATCGCAGAAGTCATACGCCAGAATCCGGAAGCGGTCATCACCGAAACGGAATTGCAGAAACTGCATGTCGGTGGTTGCCTGGGATGTGATACGTGTCGGAAAAACGGCGGACAATGCATCCAGAAGGACGACATGCAACCACTGTATGACCTGTATGTGGATGCTGATACGCTCGTATACACCACTCCCGTATATTGGTGGGGTATCACTGCTCAACTCAAGCTCTTCATAGACAGGCTCTATGCACTCGGCACAGAACCGCACAAAGGGAAAAAGCTGTATGTTATAGCGGTCGGGGCGGATGAAACGCAAGGGGTTCAGTACGAGTTGATTCGTCGTCAGTTCGTCGAAATCTGCGACTACTGCGGCATCGAGTTCATCGGATATCTCCCGGTCAGCGCGGACGACGAAAACCCAGCGAAGAAAAACGACGAGGCCATCATGGCCGCAAGGTCTTTGTATAAGGCATAGGGACATGGCGAAAGATATACGCATCATCACGACCGGTGGGACGTTCGACAAACTGTACGATGAGATCAAGGGAGAACTGACCTTCAGATCATCGCAGCTTCCACGTATCCTCCAGCAGACACGTTGCACCCTCCAGATAGAACTGGAGGGGCCGCTCGCTGTAGACAGCCTGTATATGAATGATGAGCAACGGCGGGAAGTCGCTAAAAGATGTCAGGCCAGCGAAGAGAAAAAGATCATCGTCATCCATGGGACCGATACGATGGTGCAGACGGCGGAAGTCGTCGCGAAAACTCTTGCGGACAGGGATTCACACACAGTTGTTTTTACAGGGGCGATGATCCCCTATTCGCTTGAGAACTCAGATGCGGTCTTCAATCTCGGCTGTTCATTCTCAGCCGTCCAACTGTTACCCCCCGGGGTATACCTCTGTATGTCAGGAAAGATATTTTCCTGGGACAATGTCAGGAAAAACAGAGAGCAGGGAGTTTTTGAAGAGCTCAGTCCCGCTCTTTGATAATAGGAAGTATCGCCTGGGGAGAGTCGGCCACGCCTATGACGCCTCGCTCATCGGATAAGTCGATTCCACGGGGGAATCCGAATCCATAGTCGACCGCGATAATGTCGACCCCAGCGGTTTGGGCACCGATCATATCATGAGGGGTATCTCCTATCATCAGAACCTGTGATTTGTCGTTCTGGCCCAGCCTCTCCAATACAAGGTCAATGATCCCGGCCTTCGTCCTGGTCCCTTCCATGTCGGCGCCTACGATGGCATCGAAATAGGACGCGATACCAAAATACTCCAATACTTCTTTCGCGAGCTTTTCATGTTTCAATGTCGCGACCGCGGTCTGTCGCCCTTCCTTTCGCAAGGTGGAGAGCAGATCTATCATGCCTTCATAGATTTCCGCCATGAACCGGCCTTTTTCCGCATATCGCTTCCTATAGATTTCACAAGCGTCGCTGATCAATGAGTCCTCAAGCTGGCAAGCCACCTTGAAGCATTCCCTCAGAGGTGGTCCGACGAATTTTCTGAGCTGTTGTTCAGGTACGACGGGCAGCCCAAGCTCTTGCATCGTATAGTTCGCCGTATCAAAGATTCCAGGCGACGTATTCATCAAGGTACCGTCGAGATCAAAGAGAATTGTAGAATACATGAAACCTCCGAAAAACATTCAATTAGGACGGACCATCTTCTCCAACCAAGGATGAAGCAGCCCATTTGATGCCACGATATCGCATCTTGAATCAGAAAGCGGCATATCAAGGTCTGATGAGGATATCATTCCTCCAGCCTCTTGCAAAACAGCCATTCCGCCAGCGATATCATAGTATCCGAGAAATTTTTCATAATACCCATCAAGCCGTCCAGCCGCGATATAGCTGAGTTCCAAGGCGGCGGAGCCGAAGCTCCTGAGATCACTCACATCCATGAACAACTTTTGCATCACTGAAAAATAGTCCTTGGTCGCCTCATGGTGACGATGTGGCGGGACACAGACCAACAGAGCCTTCGATGGATCAGCGATAGTCGAGACCTTCAACGGTTTATCATCGCACCAAGCGCCAAGTCCTTTGGCAGCGTAGAACAGTTCACCCTGCCGGGGATTATATACGACTCCGATCAACGGGTTGTGGCTTTCCATCTCCCAAGCGATGCTGATCGTATAGTTCGGGATTCCTCGGAAGAAATTGGTTGTTCCATCAATTGGGTCGATGATCCATCTGCCGCTATTTCCCATTCCATCGGAACCGCCCTCTTCTCCGAATACATGTTCATCAGGGAAGTGTTCATGGAGCAGGGAGATGATCAGGCGTTCACAGGAGCCATCTACGTTCGTTACATAATCGTTTTCATGCTTCTGTGTAATTGTAAGCGATGAAGAATGTTCCTGCGCAAGCAGATACTCACCGGCTTTTTTCGCCACGGAGAGAGCGACATCCAGATGCCTACGTAGTTCCATGTTCACGCCGCCTTGCCAAGATTTTCTCCCCCATCGCCATGACGAGTTTCCAGTCTGAAGTAGAAAAATCACTCTGTCGCATCATCATCTCCTTTGCGTCAGCGAGAATCCCTGCCGTGTTATAGATGATATAGAGTGCGTGCCATTGTGTCTTTTCCTGCGTGTACATGATCGCCGCCACATTGTTTCGACGTTCCATCTCACGAAGTTTGTCGACTTGCGGGACGCAAAGCACGATAGTCAGTTCCGTTCCTGGAAGCGTAAACATCTTGTCCTTTCCATCATTCATTTGTGCAGCTTTAGCTTGGTTGATAAGTTTCACTACACCATTGAGAAAGTCATCACCAGAACTTTGGCATATTCTTCTGAATTCGCTTCCAGCACGGGTACCCAGCTTCGCAAGCAATTCCCCCACTACCGCAGGACAGGACGGTATATCCATACTGTTTGGCTCGTCGGGCTCTGTTTCAACCTCGGGCTCTGCTTCAACCTCGGGCTCTGCTTCAACCTCGGGCTCTGCTTCAACCTCGGGCTCTGCT
>CAYOWS010000016.1:37096-80743 GCA_964407735.1 uncultured Sphaerochaeta sp.
TCAACATCGGGCTCTGCTTCAACCTCGGGCCCCATTACGGCTTTAGCGATTGAATCTGAAGCGATCTCCGGCGCAACCAATACATGATCGGCAATGTCCTCGGGCTGAAGGAGCGGGGATTTTTCAGGAATCAGAGAGGGTTCCTGCTCGTCCAGAACAGACGGTGTGGGTACGGAAAAATCATCGGAAGCAAATGTAAACAACTCCGGTTGGCTATCGACCACATCAGACCTTGCCTCCGGAGGATCGAGAGTTGCCCGAACGGGGTCAAGAACGGCTGAAGAGACTGTCGCATAGGGAGAATCATCATAATCAAAATCTTCAAGTTCAGATGCGACGTAGTCATCATCAACAAGTTCTGATTCCGAACTGAGATCTGACTCCAACGCGACATCGACTTCCGGTTCTTGCTCTGAAGCGCAATCATCAGAAAAGCCATCGTTTGTAGATGTCATCGGTTCACTTTCAAAAGATTCCAGAGGAGAATCGGTAGAGATCAGAGAATCCTCTATCGGGGTATCAAGCTGTTCTTTCATATCAGCGACCAGTACTTCAGGCTGTTCTTCGGAAATCTCGTCTTCAGAATCCGTTTCTGATAGAGCGGACGCTTCTGAAGCGGCCGGAGGTAGGGAGAGAAGCGTCCGAAGCAATGGAGCTCCGTCCCAACGAGAAGCCAAAGAGATCAAGGTACCGAAGGAAAGACTGAGGAACCCGTCCACAGGAGTTGTATCAGGCAACTGGATAGCATCGGACGACATGTCGACATACAGGACGGATTTAGTTCTGTCATCCTCCAAAGAGGCGAGCCCACCTTTCGCAGAATCAATCGCGATGGATTCATCACGCATGGACTGGATGACATCGGAGGGTGCGTCAAATGGCGATATCCGGCAGGCGGGCGGAGAGACCTGCGTCAGTACTACGGACTGGGCATCCTGAAAGACTGCGGAAATCAGAACAAACGAACCATCGGGACGCTCACAAGGGATATCACGGCTTGTCGACAGAGAAGGCAATAGACGCTCTAGTATTGAGATCGGGGCGGTGGTCCGCTGCGATTTCTCTATGGCCTCCCACTCAGAAGCATAGCCGGGGAAAGCTTGCAATACTGCCGATTTGATGGCTTTATAAGCATCAGAAAGCAACAAAAGTCCTGTAAAGCAGTAATAGGTACCATTGAATTTAAAAAACGGTTTCTTTCTGGAAGGCAACTCATACAGCAACCATCCAGCATGAGCAGAGGATTCATACGACGCCGTGCCATCACCAACGGAGACTGCAAGTCGGTCACACACAGAGGGAGGAAGGCTCGTCAGTTTCAAGATATCGTACAGCCCGAAGTCATCGCGCCGATCAACAAGGTTTGAAACCAAACCTTCCCAGCCTTGTTCTCGGATGACTCGCTCCATGAGCTCCTGCATTGATGGCCCGGCTCCAAGTTCAGCACGCAGCCGCTCGATCTGGACCATGCTCGAATCCTTGAAGACAGAACAATCCTCACGAAGTTTATCTATCCCCTCCTGGGCATTATGGGCGATGAGGGTGAAAGCTGCGAGTAAATCATCCAAACCGCATTCAAAAGTCTGGCCAATCGCTTCGGAGAACGGAAGGAGACGCTGATGCAATACTGAGATTCTGTCGTCTATCTCACCCTGCCCAATGGCAGAAGGAAAGCACCAGTTGAAGCATCGCTGTTGGAACCGGACCATATCCACCAGAGACTGAGAATCGGATTCATCTCCAAACATCCCCTGACGGGAACAAAGCAAGGTGTAGTTGTCGATATAACGGATCGTCCGTTTGCAGAAGTCCTCCATCAACTGTCCAAGTCGTTTCCAGTCTTTGGACTTGATGTTTCTGTTTGATGATGAATTACTTCCGGCGGGAGCCGCAGTCACTACAGCCTGTAGGTACTCCACAGTCCTCAAAGCGACCAAACGGGAGAACGCGTCATCAGGTTTTGATGTCTGGTCGATACGCCGATACTCCCAGCACGCCATCTTCAGAAGTTCCAGCGGATGATACCCGCGGACCATTTCCGCAAGTTTCTTCACGTCAAGATCGAGGTATATCGTCAACTCCCGCAGATTACGCTGTAGCTTTTCGGCGGAGATATTCTGCATGGAACTCAGATCCCACGGCTGATTGGTAATCACAACATCCAACTCCTTGCGGAAACTATATCATAACAAAGGGCAAGAAACCACCTTGTCTTTCACACCGCGTCAGCAATCAATACACCTCCAACGCCGGTCTGGTCAATATTTTTCTGAACCCAAGACAGATAAAGACTGAAATGATACTGAACATCGACAAAACGATGAACATGGTCTTGTATCCATAGTTGGCGGTCAATACGCCTCCGAGGGAAGAGCCTATCACGGCAGGCAAGCCCGTCGCCAAGGAAATATACATCGACATCCCCACCCCCTTATGGTGTCTGCGAACCCTGCGGGCGACGAACAGAACTGCGGCGGGATGAAACGCACCAAAGCCTAAGGAATGGAGCAATTGCCCGCAGAACACTCCTGCATATGAAGGAAAGAAAGCATAGATCAGAAGTCGCACCAGCATGCCGATACTGGAAAGCAGGATCAAGGTAATTGGCTCGACTCGCTTTTTCTGGAGAAGATAACCACTGTAGAGCATCATCAGAATTTCACTGGTCGCACCGACCGCGGTCAGGAAGCTGAGTTGGTCGATCCCAAGTTCTTCGACCATATACAAAGAAAAAAAGCTTGTCACCGCCGCCATGGAGATCCTACTGAAACCCATCGCGGCAAGACCGATAAGGAACGCGACGTCGAACCATTTTTCAGGAACGTCAGATCTAGTAGAAACAGGGGGACCAGCTTGTGGAACACTCCCCTTGTGGACGTCACCCATGCAAAATCGTCGAGGCAGAAAAATAGTAGCGACAAAAAATACAGCGCAGCAGATGAGCAAAGCCAGGAGGATTGAACTGTTCGAATCGACACGAGGGAAAGAGATCGCGGCAAAAAGAAGATTGGCCAGGATATACCCCAATGTTCCGAACGCCCTCATCCGGGCATACCGTCCCGCATCGTTCTGAAGGAAATTCGTCGCAACAGTATCCTGCAATGGGAAAAGGGATCTCAGACTAAATGCCACGAAAAACAAGCTCAAGACTGTCACGACCAATGAGGTGGACAATGCCAGCGGAACAAAGGCCACAGCACAACCGACAGTGCAAAGCAACATGGCGCTCCGGTATCTTCCCGTACGGTCCGCGACGATACCAATGACAAGAGGTCCAATGATTCCAAAGGCTTCGTACAATGCGTACAGAACCCCGATCATCTCATAGGAATAGCCGGCATTGCGAAGCAATACCTGTAGGTAAGGATTGACGACGGCGTTGATCGCTTGGAATGTGAAGAACGAGAAGTACAACGGCAGCATGCCTTCATTGTATCGTCATGCCGCCGGGAATGCTAGTTTTCAGTCAGCTTCTTTTGAGACGAATTCAACGGAAAGGTTAACTTCCCTGATCTCTCCTGCGAATTCAAACGCGACGATCACCCGTTTCTTGTGTTTGTCCAGCTTCACGACCTTGCCTTGCATATCTTTCAGAGGGCCGCTGATGACAGTGATCATGTTCCCTGCATCGAATGAGACCTTCGAGGGTTTCAACACACCTCCATGGGACCGTATCCAATGGGCGTATTCCCGGTCAGGCCCCCGAAGGTCGGTACTTCCGTCGGTATACTTCAACACCCGATAGAAGCCGTCGCATTGGCGGACCTGCAAGCTGGGAAAGGGGTCGTCATCGTTGAGATACAGAAAGACATATCCAGGCAACAAAGGCTGTTCCTTGGATTTCCATTGCCCGTTCTTCCGTTCCGAAATCAAACGGACAGGGAACATGACGGAGAATTCATCACAGGAAGGATAGTCTCTACACAGCAGGAACCGGAGGTTCTTGGAGAATGTCTTTTCGGCACCCGCCCTACAAAACAAACAATAGTATCTCATCGCGATCGCCATCGTCTCATAGGAACGGGGCTCTTGTAAAGAGTCCGGCTACAATTCCAAATAAGGACTGGCCTTTTTCAAGTAGGCGTTGGGCAACCGCAGATCGTCCAAAGTACACAGCACGGCATCCTTCCGCTGATCCACGATCCGCCGGGCGAAAGTCGGTCCGATGCCGGGAACCCGCAGCAACTGATTCAATGACGCTTTTCGTACAGAGACTGGGTAGTACTCGGGATGCGCGTCCGCCCAACGTTGCTTCGGATCCTTGGTCAAATCAAGGTTTCCTGAAGTATCGAACAACAGGTCGTCGTAATCGAACCTGTATTTCCTGAACAGCCAGTCGGCCTGATAGAGACGGTGTTCCCTGACGAGGAGCTTCTGCGCACCTACCGGACGATATACTGGAGGAAGTTCAAAAAGCGTCGGTTGTTCCTCTACGATCAGTTCCTTCTCCAACTGTCGTTCGCCTGGGATCGAAGGATCACCCAATCCGTTCTGATAGGCGGAATAGTACAGCCGTTCGAATTCGAGATTTCGATACATCGCCCATCCGTACTGGAGGATTTCCTGATCCGTCTCATCGGAAGCCCCTACGATGAACTGACTGCTGGTATGCACCCTTGGGAAAGGACCACCTCTACGGGTCTGTTCGCTGATATAGCGCAAAGGAGACACGATATCCGTTTCATACCGCTTCCGGTCGGTAAGCTTGTGGAAGTGCTTTTCTCCAGGGGTCTCTATATTCAGAGAAACCGCGGAAGCATAGGACATCGCCTTGTCAATCGCGGCCTGGGAGGCCCCGGGAATGATCTTCAGGTGGACATATCCTCGATACCGGTATTTCTTGCGTAGGATTTCCGCCGTGCCGACCAGTCGTTCCATCGTCCGGTCAGGGTTGCCGATCACCCCGCTGCTGAGAAACAGACCTATCATATGACGCTTGCGCTGGAACTCCATGAAAAACGAAGCCAGTTCAGACGGTTCCAAGGAGACGCGGCGGAAATCCTTCTGGCTACGCAAAGGACAATACTTGCAATCGTTTCCGCATCCATTGGTCATGAGCGTCTTGAGCATGATGCCGGAACCTCCTCCCGCGACAGTGACAGGATAGAGCCATCGGTCCCCAAGGGCGTTTTTCTTCCTATGTTCTTCCGGTTTTTTAGTGCCGCAAGCACAGGACAAGTCGTATTGTGCGTCACGAGCGAGTATGTCTAGCTTTTCCTGTACGTCCATCGGAAACCTCCATGCATCAGGATATCACTGGAACTACCAGTTATACGAAATAGGGTAACATCTGTATAGTAGTTTTGCAAGTATGAAAAGACCCCATATCGCAAGATACTGACGATACAGAAGAATTGATCATCCAAAATCTCCGTAGGTATCTCGTACCGAAGCTCTGGAAAGAGGGTTTTTCAACGGGAGATGAGATGCTACACTTGGAGAAGGAACGATATCAGCAAAGGAGACCCTGATGAAATCATACAGAAAGGAACTCTGGTTCAACATTCCAGCACGGCGAGGTTTGGTGAATATCACCGATGAAGTACAGAAAGCGATCAACGACAGCGGGATCAAGGAGGGCCTCGTCCTGGTCAACGCGATGAACATCACCGCCAGCGTATTCATCAATGACGATGAAAGCGGCCTGCACCATGACTATGAGGTCTGGCTTGAAAAACTCGCCCCTGAGAAACCGTACAGCCAGTATCGGCACAATGGATATGAAGACAACGCCGACGCCCATCTCAAACGGACGGTCATGGGACGAGAATGTGTCGTGGCGATCACCAACGGCAGACTTGATTTCGGAACATGGGAGCAGATATTCTACTATGAACTCGACGGGAAACGGGACAAACATGCGTTGATAAAAATCATCGGCGAGTGACGATAAACCCGGCCGTCCCGTCCGGGGGTCCCATCAACGTCCAGCGGGACGCTCCTTGAAGAACAAGTCCAGATCAGGATCGTGGACATACCCATTAGTGAGCAACGATGCCCTTGATGCCGCATTACCCGTATCAGGTTCAACGACTATCCGCACTGCCGGGGTATCGTTCCAGACAGCGTCGGTGATCAGCCTCACCAGTTCACGCCCCGCCCCTTGTCCTAGGTATTGTTCTTCGCCAAGAAGATAGTCGATGCTGTATACGCCGTCGAGAAGAATACCTTCCCACTCTTCGCCTGATTTGGTGCAGTCATAATACTGGCAGAAACCGATGGGATTCTTGATATCGTCCGGTTCATCCACAGAGGCTATGAAATGGTGGATGAAGGAAAATTCGCCGTGACGGTTTCGGAGCTCAGCCAACCAATCTTCAGGATCATTGAACCAGGTTTTCACATGAGGCTTCTCAAGCCAGAGCTGGACCAATGCGACGTCTGTATCGGAAAAAGGTTTCAAAGAAAGTCTCATACACAGAATATAGAAAAGGGTATCGCGATGGGCAACCCAAAACACGACACCCTTCTGCTTTTTCCTGAAACGAAACATCGGTGTCAAAAACCACGATATTTCATGGAGACAGAGACAATCTGCCACCACACCGTCATTCCTTGCCGATAACCGGCAACTCCTCCGAAATATCCCGTGTCTTTAGAATGTATTTCATTTCATAGTCCTTGTAGACCTTCATGAATACACCGACCAGAAGAATCAGGGCGATGACATTCGGAATACACCATAGGCCAGAGGAGATATCCACGATCGTCCAGACCATCTCAGGAGTCCTGCCCAACGCAAGGAACCCAGGGATGAGCCAGACCAGCCGCAAAATAAGTTTCGCGGTTTTACTTTTCTTCGGGAAAATATAGAAGAATGCGGATTCATAGTTCACTTCCCAACCGACCATCGTGGAAAAGGCGAATAGTGCAACCCCCAGTGTAATCAGGATATTACCAGCTACACCGTAGACACTTGCGAACGCGGCCATCGTCAAAGGGACATCCTTCAATCCGCTTTGCCAGATATCGGGACTGCTCGAAAGGATCGCCAGAGAGGTCATAGTACATACTACCAAGGTGTCGATGAATACTTCGAAGGAACCGTACATGCCCTCCTTGAAAGGATGTGGGGTTATCGCGGTGGCATGGGTGATGGGTGAAGAACCACAACCGGCTTCATTGGAGAAGGTCCCGCGGGCAGCTCCCTGCCGCAAGGCCAAAGCCAATGTACTGCCAGCCATTCCGCCGACCGCCGCGAACGGCTTGAAAGCGTAGACGAAGATCGTGGTGAAAGCCGCGGGGACGTTTCTGATATTGACGATAAGCACACCAAGCGCAGCGACAATATACACTACACACATGAAGGGAGTGAGCTTCTCGCAGAATCTGCCGATACTCTTTACTCCACCGATGAGGACCAGTCCGCAGACAGCCGCGGCAACGCTGATCGTCAGCCATGCGGGAACATTGAAAGCGTTCTCCAACGCACTGGACATGGCATAAGGTTGAACGAATGCCGCCGTTCCCAGACCGCCAAGTATGATAGTGACGGAAAAGACGATCGCCAACGGTCGCCACTTCCGGCCAAGTCCCCGCTCGATATAATACATGGGGCCACCGTAATAGATTCCATCATCACCTTTGATACGGTAGTACTGGGCGAGCGTTACCTCCACGCATTTGGTCAGCATGCCGAACAAAGAGATGACCCACATCCAGAACACCGCGCCGGGGCCTCCTACGAACAAGGCCGTCGCGACTCCAGCGATATTTCCTGTACCGACGCAGCCGGCGATCGCTGTTGAAACCGCTTGAAGCGGTGTCAAGGTACCTTCTCCCTTGACACTGCTTTTCTTGAACATTTCTCCAGCGGTATTCTTCAGGATGTACCCGAATTTACGAAACTGAAAGAACCTCGTTTTGATAGCATAGATCAGCCCAACGACAAACAAGAGAATCAATACAGGCGCTCCCCATAGAAAAGATGCGAATGACGTCAAGAATTGTTCCATACTTCCTCCTTTTGTATCGAAACGTTCAATCTGTAAGCTGTCCGAGAATTCCGTAGAAGCCCTTGCCAGCTTTTATCAGTTGCTCCACCTCGATGTACTCATCCAGTACATGCGCAAGATCTTCCCGGGAAGGGCCGAAGCCAATCGTCGGAATACCAGCTTCCCCACAGAAATGGCTTCCATTCGTGCAGAAAGCGAAATGGGACAAAGGCGCGTCGATGCCAGCGGAAAGCAAACCCTTCCGTGCCTTCTCCACGAGTTCCGCGTCCTCTTCAAGCACCCAGGCGGGGAAGAACCTGTCGGCGACTATGGTTTCTCCTGTCCAGCATTTTTCCTCCCCTTTCGCGATATATGCCCTGGCCTTGAGGTCAGGTATCCGGCGACGCACGGATTCTATCGCTCCGTCGATCTCACCCAACACTGAATCAATGGTCTCTCCGACCAAAGTCCTGCGATCGAACGTCACACGACAATGTTCAGGAACCACCGAAGCCCCAGGATATGGCGACGAGACGATATCCGTAAGTTCGAGTATGCCTTTACCGAGGAGCGGATGTTCATTCAACGGAATATCACGTATTGCATCGACTACTTCCATCATGTGGTATACGGCGTTCACCCCTTTTTCGGGGTTGGAGGAATGACAGGGTCGGCCTTCCGTCTCGACGGTGATTTCCGCGCGCCCTCTCTGTCCGATTTTCAACGTGGTAGTAGTCGCCTCTCCAATGATCACATAGTCAGGGGAAGCCTTGTGTGTCATCTTCCGCGACGAGACCCCTTCAAAGCATTCTTCATGTACTGTACAGGAAACATAGATTTTTCCTGAGAACTCCTTTCTGGTATCCTGAGCGTACCAGGCAGAAGCGAGGATCATCGCGGCTACACTCCCCTTCATGTCGGAGGTACCTCGCCCGTATATTTTTCCATCTGAGATTTCTCCACTGAACGGAGGATGAGTCCACCGGCCTGCATCCGATATGTCGACCGTATCTATATGCCCATCCAGAAGAACCGACTTTCCAGCCTTGGAACCATTCAGGACACCTAGGACGCTTCCGTATCCGTCGATATGGACTTCATCATATCCAAGACCTTCCATCGTTTTCTTGATGAAGGTCGCGACTTCCCCTTCCTGACCCGACAGACTTGGAATCCGTACTAGATTCTGACATAGAGCGACGAGTTCTTCGTCTCTTGACATGATACACCTCCCCCGGTTAGTGATGAATTACTTTTCATTCATTGTGATATGCAATATGCGATATGCAATATATTGCAAAATGAACATACCATCATTACACAACCGACGACGGTGGTTGTCAAGTTTTATTTATGCAATTTTTTGCAACGAAAACAGGTAGATTGAAAAAAAGACTGGCGAGCCATTTTTGACTCAACCAGTCCTGATTGTCCATGAAATCCTGAGTCGGCCTTCAGTTTCCGACTTGGATAATATTCAGCCTATCCATTGGCGCAGAGGATCTCAGTCAGGCATCGTTCCATGACATACAGCCAGTGCGTCCTCATCCGTTCAAACGCAAGGGCTGCATCGCGTGCTCGGAAAGCCTGAAGGATCTCCTCATGTTGCTCGATCGAAGCCGTTCTCATGATTTCCCGATGAAAATAATGATACTTGATCCTTTCAATATGCAGTACCATGGTACGGGAAAACTCTGCCATGTACCCATTGTCCGCGACACCCATGATCATATCGTGGAAAGCCATGTCACTGATGATCGCAGCCTGAGAATCATTGTTCTCATTGGCTCTGACCAAGTCCTTTACATAGGAATCGAGCATATCCAACTGAGCCGAGGTAAGCCGAGAGCAAGCCTGCTCCGCAGCCAAAGCCTGAATCACAGACAGAGGTCCATAACACTTCTCTATGTCATCCTTGTCAACTTCCGAGACGACGGTGGCCTTGCCTGGAATGAACCGGACCAACTTCTGGGCCTCCAACAACTGCAAGGCCTCCCGAACCGGTGTACGGCTCACCCCGAAATGTTTGGCAAGCTCCATATCATTGATCTTCTCGCCAGGCAGAAGCTTTTCACAGATGATCCAATCGCAAAGGACCTCATAAATCATTTCTTTGGTGGACTGTCTCAACAATGGACGGCTATTTTCTGGTATCGGCATTTCATCTTCCTAGTTGCCTACCAGTATATCGTCCCACAACCGAAAAGACAATCCGCCGAGAATACCCGGAGACATCATCCACTGCAATGGACCTAACGACTTTCGGATGGACCTGGCTATCGGAGAAACAGAAAAAGGGCGTCGCAATGGTCAAGAACCAAAAAGCAACGCCCTTCCATATATATCCAAGAGACCTGCCGTAGCCTAGGCCTCTAAGGGAACCAAGAACTATTTCTCCATCACAGCCTGGTAGGCCTTCAGTCCCGCCCGCAGGCACTCGACCGCATGTTCAAGGTCGGTGGTGTTCAGTACATAGGCTAAACGGGCTTGGCGCCTGCCGATACCCTTCGTGACGTAGAAGTCCTCCGCAGGGGCGAACATGACGGTCTCTTTGTCCAAGTCGAAGTCCCGCAGCATGAAGATGGCGAACTTCTCAGCGTCGTCCACAGGGAGTTCCGCGACCAGATAGAACGCACCTTTGGGAGAGACGCATCTGACACCTTCGATGCTCTGCAAGCCTTTGACGAAGAAATCGCGGCGACGCTCATATTCAGTCTTGACCTCGTCGAGATAGGAAGCGGGTGTCAGCAACGCGGCGCAAGCGGCGTATTGCTCGATATCGGGAGGACAGAGCCGTGCCTGCGAAAGCTTCAACGCGGACTCCAACACCTCGGGATTACGGCTGATCATAGCCCCCACCCTTGCCCCGCACATACTGTAGCGCTTGGAGAAACTATCGACGCAGACGACACGGTCGGCATATTCAGGGTATGAGAGGACGCTGGTGAAATCCTTGCCGTCGTAGCAGAATTCACGGTAGACCTCGTCTACGATCAGGAAGATGTCGTGACGCTTGCACATCTCCAGTATCTGGACCAGTTCCTCCGGCGTGTATATATGTCCGGTCGGATTGTTCGGACTGCACAGGAGGACTCCCCTGGTCCTGTCCGTGATCTTCTCCTCGAAATGGTCGATATCAGGCAACGCGAAACCGTCTTCCATCTTGCTGGTGATCGGTACGAGCCTGACCATCGCCATCCGGGCGAAGGAATCGACGTTCGTATAATACGGCTCCGGGATGATGATTTCATCGCCAGGGTCGCACAGCGTCATGAAAGTGAACTGCAACGCCTCGCTTCCGCCGGTAGTGATCAGGATATCCTCCGGGGACACCTCGATCCCGAAGGTCTTGTAGTACTTGGGGAGGGCTTCGCGAAGCTCGGGCATCCCCTCGCTGTTTCCGTAGGCGATGATCGGTTCATTGTACTTGCTGACCGCCGTAATGACCTGTTCAGGGGTCTTGATATCGGGCTGGCCGATATTCAGATGGTAGACATGTACTCCACGCGCCTTCGCGTCACGCGAATACGGCACAAGCCGTCTGATGGGTGAACACTGGAATCCTGAGATACGATCTGACATTTTCATAATGGTGAGCTCCTGCTGGCAATGTAGTCGACTACTCGCGCTGCTCCAGAGGTGGACACCTTCCGCAAGCCCGCTCAGCACTATCGGCCGGAACCTTTGAAAAAGGGCGTGACCGATTTGAGTAACCCGGTACCGCCCTAGTTCGTATGACTAATCACGGTCCGGGTCGCTAGCGCTGGCGTCCGGTAGTGGTGCCTGAGGATTCGCCTGACTATTGTCGATAAGCCGCTGGATGAATTTCCTGTTGTCCAACAACGGGCTGATGGGCCTTCCATGATGGAGACGGCTGATGACACGTGCGAACAACTCGGTGACGTCCGCCTGCACGAACCACTCCTTGTCGGTAAGCTCCCTGCCATGGTAGACGGCGTTCGTACCGATGATACGATAGAAGATCCCTTCCTTGTACGCCGCGTCGAAGTCCTCGATGGCCGTCCCGTTGAAGAACGGAAGACTCACCATGCAGATGATCTTCTTGGCACCGAAGTTCATCAACTCCCTCATGGCGATGATCACGGTACCTCCGGTCGCGATCATGTCGTCGGACATGAGGACCGTCTTTCCACGGACATCGCCAAGAAGATTGACGCTCTTGATATTGCTGTGCTTCGCGTCTTTACTGACGATCGAATAGTCCCGTTCTTTGTAGAGGATCGAAAGCGGACGGTGCAAAGCCTGGGCATAGAACTTGTTGCGGCTGACAGCACCGGTATCGGGGGACACGACCACCAGGTCGGGATCGCTGAAATCTATCAGCTTGTGCAGCTGAATCAAAGTCTGGTAGGAACCGTGGAGGTTCTCCAGATGCAATGTGTTGAAACTGTTCTCGATCTCCCTGCTGTGGATATCCAGGGTGATGATCCGGTCGACGCCGAGCATTTCACAGAAATGACCGAACATTGAGGCGGTCAAAGCCTCGCGTCCGCTTTTCTTGTGCTGGCGTGCATACGGGTATGTAGGAAGAACCATGGTGACGGAATCCGCACCGGCGAGCTTCAGGGCGTTGACCGTAGTGAACATGAACATCAAGTGGTCGTTGATCGAAAAACTCATGGGTTCGTCCAGACCGGCGACACGGATCGGGGACTGGTTGGAGACATCATAGACGATGAATACGCGAAGACCGCGAACGGGGCTGATGATCTCAGCCTTCACTTCCCCATTGGCGAAACGGGTGTACTTTACATCGACGGTAAGATCGGGGCACTGGAATGCGACGGGACACTTGCTTCTAGGAATCTTCTTGTTGTTCAAGTCGTCCAGCAACGTGACGGTCTTGAGGATTTCCTCTTCCGTCATGCCATGTCGTTTCGCGAGAGTCGCCGAGAGCTTTTCATACCTCTCGACGTACAGCCTTCTCAGATGCTTAATTACCTTGCTGGTAAAATACTCAGAGCCCGGACCAGCGATGATTCCGAGCTTATGGGGTTTGACGATGCTCATACCGCTACCATACAACAAGCGTCTTGAAAGTTCAATTGGTAACGACTCCGTTTCCTCTGCTTTCTCCCTCCTCCGTTGGACCGGACCACCTTCATCCGGGAGAATATACAGAGGCCTTCAGGCTGAACGACATAGGATACTTGTCGGTGTTGTAGGCATATTCATACATGCCGGTCTTTTTCGATGGCCGCATGTTGCCTGAATCAAAGAAGTTTTCAGGAAATTCATTGAAGAACTCGACATGCAGCCCCGCTTTCGTCAGCGCGTTGATGATATCGGAGACGGTATGCATCCAGAAATAGGCCCTGACGCCATGCTTGACTTCCGACGCGTACCCCCCGATGGAATCATCGACATCAGGCTCTACACCAAAATACGGGAACTTGATTTCATACCGCTGACTGTCGAGCTGGCTTTCATCAAACGACAGAAAGAAGGGATGGGAATCAAAGATATACACATATCCGTCGTCAGCCAACAGCCCCCGAATCGTCCTGGCCCAGACGGGCAGATCCGGAATCCATCCCAAGACCCCTTCGGAAGTGAACACGACATCATATTTGTCGCTATGGACATCGTAAAGCGTCATGATATCCGATTCCAGGAAATCCACGTTCCCGACCCCCAAATCCGACGCAAGCTGTTTCGCATAGTGAATGTTCTCCGGCACCAGATCCACCCCGGTGACATGGAAAGCGGTCCGGGCCAAGGCGAACGTATCCGCCCCGGTATTGCATTGCAGATGGATGACCCGCTTTCCTGCCAGGTCGCCCAATTCTTCCTGGATATAATGGTTCAGTTGGTGTTCACCACTTGAGAGGGTCCTCTTGAAATGATGGTAATGGTCCTCTGAAACCATGCTCCAAGCCTGTTTGTTCGATTCAATTTCCTGCATACGGATACTCCTCTTCCTGATGTGATGATCATTCTACCACACCATTGCATCACGGAAAATCTTTGCCGGAATCTTCGCCATAGACAAGTCCATGGCGACGGCGGTCCATTCCAGGGAGGGTTAATATCCCGCAAAATTCATCATTATCGTCACACAAATATCAAAAACACTTTACTGAACGATGAAATTTTTGTTAGTCTGAACTTGTTATGCAAATTATTCTGACCATTTTCAAGATCGCCGGAAGTCTCGGGTTGTTCCTCTATGGCATGAAGATCCTCAGCGAAGGATTGCAGAAGGCCACCGGCAACAAGATGAAGAACATCTTGAACATGATGACATCCAACCGTTTCATGGCGGTACTGACTGGATTGCTCATAACGGTATTGATCCAGAGTTCGTCGGCGACGACAGTCATGGTGGTCAGTTTCGTCAATGCGGGGCTGATGGGACTGATTCCCGCCATCGGTGTCATTCTCGGCGCGAACATCGGTACGACCGTCACCGGATGGATCGTAGCGATCGTCGGATTCAAGATGAACATATCGGCGCTGGCTCTGGCCTCCGTCGCGATAGCACTGCCGATGATGTTCGCCAAAAAGGTCAAGACAAAGGATATCGCGGAAATCTTCCTTGGTTTCGGACTTCTGTTCCTTGGCTTGGATTTCCTCCAGGGCTCCATGCCGGATCTCTCCGGAAACGTATCCATACTTTCCTGGCTCGCCAAGTTCAACAGCGGCTCCCCCGGCATGATCCTGGTCTGCGTATTCATCGGCATGATCATCACCGTTGTGGTGCAATCCTCCTCGGCCACCATGGCGATCACCCTTACCATGGCCTATCAAGGCTGGCTGGGAGTCAATACAGCCGCGGCATTGGTGCTTGGACAGAACATCGGCACGACGATCACCGCGTACCTTGCTTCGATCGGTGCGAGTACGGCGGCGAAACGGGCGTCATGGGCACATATCATGTTCAATGTCATCGGCAGTGTATTGGCCATCATCTTTTTCAAGCCTTTGCTCTGGCTCGTCAACAGCATCACTCCGGGCGACATCTATACCATGACAGGTCCAGCCCTCCAGGCGACGCTGCCGACGTTCCTGGCGATGTTCCATACAGTGTTCAACGTCATCAACACACTCCTCTTCTTCCCGTTCGTGAAGACTTTTGCAAAACTGATCGAGAAATTCATTCCCGCGAAAGATGAGTTCGATGAAGACTCCTACCACTTCCAGTATGTCGGCGGTACGTTCATGGATACCCCCGAGATCTATATGCTCACGATCAGGGACGAGATCAGGAAGATGGCTGATCTGGCTTCCAACATGTTCGCCAGATACCGTGCGGTGTTCGACAGTCCGAACATAGACATGGGGCATGAAGTCAAGGCTCTGAAGCACATGGAGGAATACGCGGACCAGATGCAGGAACAGCTTTCTGACTTCTGCGTCCATATGCTCCAGGATTCCCAGACCCCGACAAACGCTTCATCGCTCAACTGCCTGATCCGTGTCCTTGATGAACTCGAATCCATCACCGACAGCTGCTACAACCTGATCATCCTCAGCGAGCGTCGTTACAACAACGGCTGGCAGTTCTCCCCTGAAATCTCAGAGAAGCTGACCCAATACGAGGAACTCGTGCAGGAATTCCTCGATTACATCCGGGACCACATGGACCGGACGCTCACGAAAGCGGAAATGCAGCGGGCCAACGATTTCGAACAGAAGATCAACGACTGGCGCTACGCGTTAAGCGACGTGATCCAGCAGCGGCTGAATACCGGCGTAGCAGATGTAAAAGTCGAACTTCTCGCATTGGAAAAAGTCCGTCATCTGGAACACATCGGCGATTATTGTACAAATATCG
Organism: uncultured Sphaerochaeta sp.; assembly: GCA_964407735.1. GTDB lineage: Bacteria > Spirochaetota > Spirochaetia > Sphaerochaetales > Sphaerochaetaceae > Spiro-02. The sequence continues at coordinate 52,829 of CAYOWS010000016.1, forward strand.
CGGAAGCGTACCATCAAGCTGTCAAACACACGCCAATGCTCCAACGCCGCCGTTAGGGGTGCAATACGGGTGCAATACGGGTACCCCGACAAACATATTCCAAGCGCAGATCACTGTTCACAGTCAGGGTTGTCACTCAAGTCGAAAGACTCAAGCGACAGCCTTTATTTTGGAGTCTTGCTACATTTTTTCTTGCATAACTATCACTGTGGTGATAATCTTATATAAAAATATATATAGAGGATCGGCGTGCGGAATATCATTACAATTTGGCATGGTTCATCACATATCATAGAAAAACCAGAATATGGCAGGGGCAATCCTTATAACGATTATGGCCTGGGATTCTATTGCACTGAACATAAGGCGCTCGCAAAGGAATGGGCCTGTACGGAAAACAGGGATGGATTCGCAAATGGATATCAAATCGACGTATCGCAACTCAAGGTATTGGACCTCTCGAAATACTCAATTCTCCATTGGCTCACCCTCCTGGTTCTCAATCGACGCTTTGACACATCTACTCCAATCGCAAATCGTGGGGTTCAATATCTAGCCGAAAACTTTCTTATTGATACGACACAATACGATATCATCAAAGGATATCGAGCAGATGACTCCTATTTTTCCTTTGCCAGGGATTTTACCAAAAACATCATCTCCTTGAGGCAACTGGAACATTCGATGAAACTTGGCAAATTAGGAGAGCAAATAGTCGTGACAACCCCCAAAGGTTTTTCTTCGTTGCAATATCTCAAGAATGAAACATCAGACAATACCATCTACTATATGAAACGCCGTTGTAGGGATGAGGCAGCACGGACCGCATACAGAAGCCAGATGGATGATATCGAAGGCTTGTTCATGCGTGACATTATCAAGGAGAACATACAGGATGGAGATCCACGCTTATTCTGAATTATATCGCGACGATGCCATGCAGATATTAGGGGAAATGATGGACTATGTCCGTAACGACTGCGATACGGATAAAGATGAATTCTTCAGGATATTCATCACTACAGGAATGGCGGATACATTCGGCCAAGGTAATCCCAAGTATATCACAGGAATGTCCGGCGTAGAACTTGCATGTGAAACCTTGGCTTTGGCAGGTTCCCAGCGCTATATACCAATCCCTACACATCAATTTGAAAAAACCAAAGATTATTGGAGTGGATGGATATTGGCATTTTATCAATGGCAAAGTAGTCGAACGTTCAAAGATATCATGTCATACATCTCATTCGCAGAGATAGACAAGCTGTACCCTACCCTCCATGAAGCTCCTCCGGAGAAGTTCACGAAAACAATGGAAGCGATCATCGCTGAAACCGGCCGCCCGACAAAACTCCAGATCATACGCAAACGCTATGGATTGACCCAGACCGAACTATCCCGCAGAAGTGGAGTCAACATACGATCCATACAGATGTACGAACAGCGGAAGAAAGATATCAACAAGGCGCAGTGCATTTACCTGGTCAGGCTTGCGAAAGTCCTGGGGTGTACAATGGAAGCTTTGCTTGATGTTTGATTGGAAACCTGCGATCAATACGAAACGACGCTGAGACCTTCCATTCCGGAGAGTTCCTGGTAGACACAGCTCCAGCTGTCAAGGACTTCATGACAGCTGTCAACGAGCAACTTGTCGAACAAGGCCATTTCAGCGAGACCAAGCCTTCCCGTCGTTCCTTCGCTGGTACGGTTGAGGATCGTCTCGACCGGGTCCATCTTCGCGACTGAATCCAGATGCATGCCGACTTCCTTGTAGGTATCACGGAAATTCCCGCCCTGCTGGATACGTTCGAGCACCACGTCGGTAGCGTACAGTTCCGGAGTGCAGGCGGCGATCAGCCGATCGGGATGGACCTCCAGCCCGTCGATCATCCTCGACATGATCCGTACCAGCTGCAAGGTCGTCTTCGCACCCGTCAACATAGGCTCCTTGGTATCCTGGAAATCACGGTTGTACCCTGACGGCAGACTACGGATGATCTCCTTGACACGGCTGGCGCAGGAAGATACCAGCGCGCTCCGGCTCCTCGCCAGTTCCAGGCCATCGGGATTTTTCTTCTGGGGCATGATCGAGGACCCTGTGCAGAGCTCTTTCGGCAATGAGAAATACCCGAACTCAGGCAAGGTGAACAGAATCAGGTCTTGTGCCATCTTGCTGATGGTCAAAGAGATGTAATCGCAGCTGTCGAGCAGCATCGCTTCAAACTTTCCACGGCTGTTGTTGGCATACAGGACATTGTTCTGTACACGGGTGAAGCCCATCTGCTCCGCGACAAATCGACGATCAAGCGGCAACGGGACCCCATAGCTGGCCGCGGACCCCAACGGGGATTGATCCAGCGTCCAGGAGAGCTGCATGATGCGCTGAGCCTCATCATACAGCTCTTCGGCATAGGCGGCGGCCCAGAGACCTACCGAAGAAGGCATCGCGATCTGCATGTGCGTCCGGCCAGGCATCGGGACTTTCTCATGTTTCTCGGCGAACGACAACAGGTTCCGGGAAAACTCCACGGTCTCCAACGCCATCCGGATGGTGAACTCACGCATCCAGAGACGCAAAGCTGTCTGCACCTGGTCGTTCCTGCTCCGCCCGGTATGGATCTTCTTTCCAGCCTCCCCGATACGGGTGGTCAGATACCCCTCGATGGCGGTATGGCAATCCTCATCCTGCCGGGTAATGGGAAACTTCCCCTCCAGCTTCAATTGGAGGATCTCACGAAGCCCGCCTTCAAGAGACGCCAGTTCTTCGGGGGACAAGATCCCTATCCGCTCCAGCCCACGGGCGTGGGCGACGGAAGCGAGGCAGTCCGCGACGACCAACTCCTGATCCATGATGTAGTCATTGCCTACCGTGAACTCTTCCATCAAGGAATCGAGACTGTATTCTTTCTGCCATAGCTTGGACATAGCCACCTCCGAAGTCGTCATAGACTCCTCCCAGTCTAGGAATTTGGGAAAGCCCTGTCAATTGTTTTTGCACTGATAGAGGACACGTCAGGACAGGTCTGATTCATCGATCCTGAATCAGCAGGGAGGTTTTTCCCTATATAGGGTGATGAAATTCTTCAGGAGGAAAAAACATGACGACAAAACAGATTCAACTATCCATGGCGATCCCTTTGCTACTGGTGATACTCAGCGCTTGCACCGGTTGTGAGGCTGAAATCGGCACGCTTCACAACCTGCTGACCGGCAAAGACCGGTATCCCCCCGTCCTGCTCTCCGTGGAAGCTATTTCCTCCACGGAAATAGTCTGCCGTTTCAATGAACCGGTCGAGTGCGACGATGCGTTCCCATGGAGTGTCTCTCATGGACAGGAGATCCAGTACATGGCGGACGATGTGGAGACGATCATCCTGTGCGGTCGACCGATACCAAAAGGCGATACCGTCGACATTGAAGGCAAGGTCCGGGACGCCGCGGGAAATACGACCTGGTTCTCGACCTCATGCTGGGGATACAACGACAACGTCCCTTTGATGCAGATCAATGAGTTCACGACGAAAGGCTCGGAAACGAATCCGGACAGGACTGAGCTTCTGGTTTTATCGGACGGGGATATCGCCGGGGCAACGCTGTCCGATGGTCCGGATGATCTCTGGAACTCCAGAGTGATCCTCCCTTCCCGACAGGTCACAAAAGGGGATTTCATCGTCATCTGGTGGAAAGGGACGCCGAAGGAGAGCGTCGCAGTTGGAGAAAACGGTTCCAGAATATATTCGTATCCCGTAGACGGAGAGCCGGGACTTCCGGGAAACAACGGTATCCTGGTCCTTTCCGCCAGTCCCGCGCCACAGGCAAAGATTCTTGATGCCGTAGTCTATACCAATAGGACTACTACCACCTTCAATGGCTTTGGGAGCGGGGAACTGCTACAGAAAGCGACACGGATTGTGGATGCAGGACATTGGAAGGGTCCCACACAAACCCTTGACGCCAACTGTGGAATTGATTCCACACACTCGACGGCCACCCGGTCCATCTGCCGCACACCGGGCGGTCAGGATACGGATTCAAAGAACGATTGGCATGTCGTTCCCACGAGGGGTGCGACATTCGGCTCGGAGAATACCAAGGAAAAGCATTCGCCTTGATGGTGGCGCACCCCTAGTCCCGACGGGTAGAAAGATCCTCAGTTGAATGGTTCGTCCGTTTCATGTTTACGACGAAGATCCCCAGACAGACGAGCGACAGCGCCACCACGCCCTTCAAGCCGAAAGACTGAGCGCCTTCATCCAGCAGCAGAATGGACAGGATGACTCCGAACATCGGATTCATGAATCCGAAGATCGTCACTTTCGAGACAGGGTTGTATTTCAACAGGATTCCCCAGAGGGTATAGGCTATGGCGGAAACAAGCGACAGATAGCAGAGCATCGCAAGGCCGGCGGCAGAGACTACGGGCAGACGCCCCCCGAAGGATAGTCCACAGAGAACAAGGAAAAGTCCACCGACAAAGAATTGGTACCCGCTGATCATTACGGGATCGTCGTCAACGGAATACCGTTTGATCAATACGGAAGAGAGTGCGTAGGCGAACGCGGACACCAGGATAAAGCCCTCCCCTCTGAAGGAAAAGCCCATGTCCAGTCCACCTCCGGACAGGTTGATGAGCACTACACCGGCGAACCCCGCCAGACAACCGAAAATCTTCTTGGGCGTCAGATTTTCCTGATGAAACACCAGGCTTGCTAGCAATATCGCGATGAACGTACTGGAAGACCCGATGATTGAGGACTTGACCCCAGAAGCGTGTGCCAACCCGATATAGAAGAAAAGATACTGCATGACGGTCTGGATCAGACTGATCTTGCAGATCTTCTTCCAGGTTCTCCGCGAGGGGACCAGAATACGGCGACGGACGATACTGGCGATCAATACCGTAAACAGCCCCGCCAAGGAAAACCGGCAACCGGCGAACAGTATCTGGGAAGCGGTCGCCTCCTGGCTGATCGCGAAAAGCCGGTACCCGATCTTTATGCAGGGAAAGGCGCTCCCCCAAAGCACACAGCAGACCGAAGCCAGCAGGCATACGATCCAGGTTTTCGTAAGAAGATTCTCTTTGTTCTCTTTCATCTCGATGTCTTTATATAAGAAACGGCATAGCGTCCCCGCTATACCGTTTTTTTGTTCACCATACATTGTAACGGATCGTCGCCATACGACGGCTCAGACGTACGCGCTGATAAAAGCCTCGATGACATTCAACGAAGCGGCGCCGACACGCTGGTCGACGACCTCGCCGTTCTTGAACACCATCAGCGTCGGGATGCTGACGACGTTGTAACGTGCGGCCACGGGAGCGGCTTCATCAACATTCACTTTCGCGACCTTGATCTTGTCGGCGTATTTCGTCGCGATCTGCGCGACAGCCGGTGCGATCATCTTGCAAGGACCACACCACTCCGCCCAGAAATCAAGGAGAACCGGCTTGTCGGAACGCAACACCTCATCTTCAAAATTAGCGGCGGTAATAGTTATTTCACTCATCATATTCCTCCTCAAACCATCCATGACAGAAACGGAAGTCACGGCTCCATGAAAATGAAGCAAGACGACCACTCCTCATGCCGATGGTCTTCGTTCTTTTGCATAATAGATGGGAGCCATCATACATTGTCGGGAGGAAAAAAGAAAGTGGCTGGCTGCAAAGTAACCATTCTTTAGCTGAAACCGCATACCAGGACAAGATGATGGGAACCGCAGGACTCCTGGAGATTTTCATTTCGACCAATCGGCGGATCCCATCATCTTTCGGATCAGAAGGACACCGGATCTACAGGTTCCTCTGGGAGTTCCTCCATAGCCAAAGCGTCATTCTGCTCTTGTGTCTGTTCCAAGACGATCGTCTCACCCAGATCAGTATCGGACACAGCAGTTTCCGTCCGTTCTACATCGTCATCTTTTCCATTGTCGTTTTCAGCTGAAGGGATTGGATTCTGCGATACCTCTGGGCGTTCTTTGGGTTCAGGTTTGAATTCAACATGTTCAGCAACAATAACATGCCTATCTCGGCCTATTCCATTCTCAGTCCATTTCTCCTGCTTCAGTCTTCCTACGACTCGGACACCCCTTCCCTTCTTCAGATACCGGCAGCATCCCTCGGCAAGTGCTCCCCAAGTCTGGATCGTGATGAACGAGGTTTCCTTCATCGGCTCTTTCGCCGCGTTTCGATAATATCGATTCACACCGATACCGAACTTGGCCATGGTTCCGTTGTTGAAACTGAAACGGTCCGGATCCTTCACCAAGTTGCCCTCGATCAAGACAGAATTGAGATTGTTCATAAAGACTCCTTCGCCCGGTGGAAGGGTTTTGTACCGATGATACATGTCGGGATAGGCGAACGGCCCGTTTTCCACAACTGTCCACGGTCGATTTCCACCGGACACCTCTATCAGAGAAAAAATCCCGCTGGTGATTCAGCATCATCAAATGCGATATGAATTTTGATGGTTTTTTACCAGGCTTAACGGATCGAGAGCCCTTTTTCAAAGTTCCTGGCCCTATGGGTATTCCGGCCGTCTCATTCTGCGTTCCCTCCATGTATTTCCATTGTGGACGGCAATGTTTTCTGCTACACTATCGGACGGTGTGCGAGCTTGCGTCCATCTTTTTGTCCAGACCGTGACGGCAACGCGCACCCATACCGCCGGGAAACTCCGTTGGAGCCAGGCCCGGCCCGGCTTCCTCTTCAAGCGAACGGCGCTGCGGGAGGCCGGCGACTACCGGCAGTCCATCATGGGTGATGGCCGAGGTGCATGGAGATGATGATGAACGAAGCGTTGACGATACTCTCTCTCGGGGGTTCTATCATTGCCCCCGACAAAGTGGACTTTCCCTTCCTCAAGAAATTCAACGTAGCGTTGAGGTCGTATCTGGCGGAAGCCCCCGGGCGCAAGGTGATCCTGGTCTGTGGAGGTGGAGCTCCGGCCCGTATATATCAGGAAGCCTACAGAGAGGTCGTGGACAATCCGTCCTCATCCGACCAGGACTGGATCGGGATCAAGGCGACCCATCTCAACGGCCAGTTGCTCCGGGCGATCTTCAGCGACCTCTGTCCCGATGAACTGGTGACCGACCCGACCGCGGATATCTCTTTCGGCGGGCAGGTCCTGGTGGCGGCAGGGTGGAAGCCTGGCTTCTCAACCGATACCGACGCAGTCTATCTCGCTGAAAAATTCGAAGGCAGGCTGATCGTGAACCTTTCCAATATCGCGAAGGTCTATACCGATGATCCCAAGAAAAACCCCGACGCCAAACCGTTGGACGCGATCTCATGGGAAAAGTTCTGCGAGATGGTCGGCGATACATGGACCCCGGGCAAGAACACACCCTTCGACCCTATCGCCAGCAAACGGGCAAAGGAGCTCGGAATGAAAGTCATCTGCGCAGACGGAAGAAACATCGAGAACACGATGGCGATCCTGCGAAGGGAAGATTTCTTCGGGACGATCATTGGCTAATACAGCTTAGTCAGGATCACTTACAAAGACCCTTGCGCCGACTTTCGGGCAAGGGTCTTTTTCCATCCCCATGGGAGCTGGTCCACGATCGTGCGATACTTACGGTAACCTTTGAACTTAGTTGATAAGCATTCCTTACTAACAGTAACATCTATTTATTTCACAATGACTTGCTATTCTTCAGACTGAGAAAATACGGCAAAGTGTCGGCGAACGGTTCGGGGAATGGATTGTCCTGGGTGAAATCAGGGATCCATTTGATATCATCGCCAAGTTCCTGGACAAAACCATCATCAATGCCAAGATCTTCAAAGAGGTCGATCAGGAAGGAATATTCATCGTCGGTCAGCAGGGGGAACTCGACGTCCTGCTTCGGAGGGACGAACTGGACCATCATGGAAAGCCACGCATGCGCTTTCATATGCCTTGCGAACCACTGGAGGAACCGCACCGTCGACCCCATCGTCCCGGGGAACAGCAGGTGCCTGACCAGGATGCCATGCATGTTGTCCTGATCATCGAACCAGACTTTGTCATGATGACTTACCAAGTATCCCATCACCGATTCGATTGATTGCGCATACCGTTCCAGACCACAGAACCGTGCGGCGACCTGTGGATCGAAAGTCTTTACATCGACCAGATAGAGATCGACATAGGGATCAATCATCTCAAGACCTTCAAGGGATTCATATCCGGAGGAATTCCAGACGACCTGCAAGGTCAGCCCTTGACTTCTCGCATTGTCCAGCGCTTCGACGATCGAGGGGATATAGTGGGTGCCGGTGACCATGTTCAGGTTCGTCGCACCGAACCGTTCCAACTCAAGCATGAGCGTCGCAAGTTCATTGATGGACAACGGGACACCGACTTTCGGGTCACCGCCGAAAGTCCCGCCTGAAATCTGGTGGTTCTGGCAGTAGGCGCAATGCAACGGGCAGCCACAAAAGAAAATCATACCCGAACCATGGGCTCCGGTGACGGGGGGTTCTTCGCCTCTATGAAGGCCGCTCCACGCGATCCGCACTTCGTCGGTCTCACCGCATCGACCGCGTTTTCCAGAGGAACGATCCACTTCGCAGTAGTTCGGACAAAGTCGGCAACTACGGTATGCGGACAATACATCACGATTCATGGAAAACTTCACTCCTCATACTGATGGCTTGGGCCAATACGCTTGACCCTCGCAGACAAATATATCATGTTAGTTGACATGAGCATATGGGAATCACGCAAAAAGAAACTGGTCATCAATGAACGGGATGACCGCTATATCCTGTGTATAGACGGGGGCGGCATGCGTGGCGTCGTACCCGCCGTCCTTCTCAGAAAACTTTCAGAACATCTGAAGGAAGCCGGAGACGACCGCCCGTTCTATGCTCATTTCGATCTGATCGCAGGGACTTCCACAGGTGGATTGCTCGCTTTGGCGTTGGCCGCTCCATCGGCAAGGACGGGGCTCCGTCTGGATGCCCTTCCTCCGGCTCCGATATATTCAGAGCCGCCGCTTCAACCGAGATGGAAACGCATTCTCTTCGGTGCCGAAGACACCCCCGTTGTATCGGGAATGATACCTCAAGGGATCGACCCCTCCCAATTGCTGGAACTATATCTGGAAAGCGGCCGGGAGATATTCCCAAAAAGCCCTAGCAGACCATTGTCCATCCTTGGCCCGATCTTTACGGACAAATATGATGAACGGCCCCTGTCCCGCCTGCTGAAGCGTGTGTTCGATGACATTCCGCTCTGTGATGCGACGGTCCCTGTCATGGTCGTCACCTATGACACGAAATATGCGCGACCTGTCGTTTTGTCGAGTAGCGATAGCCATGGCTTTCTGATGCGGGAGGCGGCACGCGCCACAAGCGCGGCTCCGACATTCTTTTCCCCGGCGCTCGTCACCGACAGACAGGAAGGCAAACGCCTGAATTTGATCGATGGAGGGGTCGTCGCCAACAATCCTGTCTTGTTCGCCTATCTGGAAGCGAAAAAACTGTATCCCGATGCGAAAAGATTCCATATACTCTCACTTTCGACGGCCTCCAAGACATTCACTTTCGACGCGGGAAAAGCCGGAGGCGGTGTCATCGGCTGGTTGGATCCGGCGAAAGGGGCCCCGATCCAGAAGATCTATGCGCAGTCGCAGATGCAGACCTCCGATCTTCTCGCCCAAGGGATTCCCGACCTGGACTATATCAGGGTACATGGAGAGATCGGGCCGGAAAAGATCAAAATGGACGATACAAGCGAACATGCGATGCAAAAGCTCCAGGAAGGCGCGGAGACCATATACCAGGAAAACAGGCATATTCTGCAAGGTTTCGCCGTACAACTGTCAAAACGGACCAACTTCGACCAGATACATTTCCCGGCGGCCGACGAAGAAGCCGATACCAGCGAACAGTCGCAGGACTTCGCGGCATTGCGGCCAGACAGGGAATCAATTGAGACATCCGAGACTGTCAAATTAGATATTGAAGATAATATTCCTTTATCGGAATATAATAATGAATCAAATACTGTCGTTGTCAAGGACGCTCTGGCATCGCCCCCAGAGAAAACACATCACCTTAGGAGAAGAGGATGAGCACACATCCTAAACAACAGGAACTTGAAAACACCTTGCGCAAAATGTGCGATGACCTGGACAAGTTTCTCGAGGACACCTATGGAGACAAATATCCGCTCCACCCGAACCGGCTTGCACGGGGAAAGGCCGCAAGCGTAGCGTATGACGGGCTTTTCTCGACAGGAACACAATTCACCATGGGGTACGGCAGCAGAGCCGGGCGGGGCTATATCGTCGATATAGACATGGTCACTCTTTCGCGTGTCGACAAAAAGGACCATGAGATGATCGAAACCTCAGCCGTGGCGTATCTCGAGAGGCTTTTGCCCATCTATTTCCCGAATAGGAAGCTTCAGATCGTGAAGGACGGGAACCTCTACAAGATCGTGGGGGATTTCTCCCTCGGTACGGTCTAGAACTTCTCCTTGATCGACTCAATGATCGCGACAAGGATCGTACCGACGGTCTCGGTCATGAACCGGCTGTAGTTCTTGGGGCGGCGGCCGTCCGCGGTATCACTGACGACCCGCAGGACACAACAAGGTATATAGCATTGACGGCATACGCTTACCATGGCATAGGATTCCATATCCGTCAGTATGACATGCAGTTCGTCGCGCAGCCAGGAATTCGTTTCCCGCCATGACCTGACGGCGAACATATCGGCGCTACCGACGACTCCGTCCATCCTGTGGACGCCCTCTATCGAGGGAACGCACATCATCGGCCTATGCGAACCGACAACGACGCCAGGATGAGCACCGAAGGTTTCGCCCCGTTTCAGGCCGAAAGGCCGGAGATCCATGCTGTACTGTACGACTTCTTCCGCATATACCAGGCTCCCGAGTTCCAGCTCTTCGCATACGGCGCCGCCGGTACCGAAGCAGATGACATGGTCGGGCCCCCATTTCAGGATCGCGGCAAAGGTGCCGAGGGAGGCTTGCACCAAGCCGACACCAACGGGCACGGCCACGATCTCCCCTTTGCCGCAGGGAAGAAGCCGTTCAAGAAACACTCCATCCGCTTCTGCGAATCTGGATAGTCCTTGCAACTCCTGCTCGGAGGATGCCACAATCAATACTCTCATCTGAATCGTCCTTCTTCTTCAGGCCGGAGCTTGACTATGGTCGGTATCAACGATGAAGGACAAATGCCATGCCGATTCGGATAGCCCAGGATATTTGTCCGGGTTATCGCTGTCGCGACCCAGAGGGCGGCCTGTTCGACCGCAGTGGGAAACGGCCAGCCCCAAAGAGACAACCCACAAAGAAGGCTGGCGAACAGATCCCCGGAACCAGGATAGGAAGCGTCTATCCGGTCATGGCTGAATATGCCGAAATCATTGTGTTCTCTATCAAACCAAGCCACGGAACATTTGTCCTGGGAACCTTCCAGCATGACGCTTGTAATCGCCACCCGTTTCGGACCAAGTTCGGAAAGGGCCTTCGCATAGGAGTAGACATCGGAGGCGGAGTCTTCCGGTTTCCAGCCATGCCCCAGCAACAGGGCCGCTTCGGTCGTATTCGGAGTGATGATGTCCGCATGGGCAACCAGCGATCGCATTTCAGAAACCAGGGCATCGTCCATAGGGCCATATGGTGTACCGGCATCACCCAAGACGGGGTCCACGAGGACCAGGGGATCACCCAACCGACGTTGCGCATCGATAAAGGCTTCTACCTGCGAGACCTGACGGACAGATCCGAGGAATCCGGAATAGACCGCATTGAAGACAAGCTCCAGACGTTCCCAATGTGAGATTACTTTCTGCATCTGCGTGGTGAGGTCTTCGAACAGATATCCGTCGAATCCATCGGTCTGGGTGGAAAGCAGAGCGGTCGGAATAGGACAGGTCTCAACCCCCATGGCTTCCAGGATAGGCGAAACGACTGTCAATGAGCTTTTCGCATAGCAGGACAAATCATGTATGGCGGCACAGTTAGCAAGCATTCGCCTCCTCCTAGATACAAAAGTATCCCAAGAAACCTCAGAAAGCAAGCCTGACACCCAGATCAGCATGCCGATTGTTTTCAATTGAAAACGATATTACCCTATCACAATGCTACCTTGTCTGCAAGCATGAGTTGGCTAGAGTTCATCATCATGTTATATTGGAATGGATATTTTGAAATTCCGGAGGTACCCATGAAGATATATGATGCCCGCACTGAGTTGCTTGTAGCGGACCCGAACGTGGACCCACTTGCATTTGAGACTCCTCCACAAGAGTCTATCCAGAAAGCGTTTTCCACAATGATACTGTCGGCTTCCGGCTGGCGCAAGGTTTTCGCGGCAAGCGGAGACGAAGAGGACGCTACGGAAGCCATCACCCATGAGGATGCGATCCTCGCTGCGTTCGTAGCACTTTCACTGGCACGCCATCTGGGACTTCCAGGCGCTTGTCCGGACCTGATGAAGCTGGCCGATGGCGGAACGAACCTGTTGGCGCTGCCTTCACGTCCTGACGAACCTTGCACTGTTCTCGTGGGTATCGACGCCAGGCCGACCGGCCCTGCTCTGGCGAATGTGATCAACAGGATACTTCTCGCTTGTGGCGCGGACGTCCGGTATCTCTTCATCTGCGCGGCTCCCGAAATCATGGCGGACAGTTCCTTGTGTCCCAAGGAAGCGGACGCGTTCCTCTATATCTCGGCCAGCCACAACCCGGTCGGACACAACGGTGTCAAGTTCGGTAGGGCCGGAGGTGTCTATACCGGTTCTGAATCCGGAAAACTCGCACAGACCATGAGAGAGCTTGTGCAGGATCCCAAAGCCTGTTCCTATGTCCAGAAACTCAGCGCATTGCTCGATACCGTATCCTATGAAGCGGTCTTGTCACAGATGGCCTACCAGAAGGAGCAATCGCTGGAGCGTTATCGCACGTTCGTGCTCGCTACCGCGGCGGGTTCCTTCGTGAAAGCGGACCAGGAAGCGCTTGTCGCGCAGATACAGAGTTTTACGAGACGCAATCCCGTCGGTATCGTGGCGGAACTCAATGGAAGCGCCCGCGGGGATTCTATCGACGTAGACTTCCTGGGCTCCCTCGGCCTGAAGGTCCATGCCATGAACGACCGCCCAAGGCAGATCGTGCATCCCATCGTACCGGAGGGGGAAAACCTTGAACTCTGCCGCATGACCTTGGAGCGGCTTTTTTCCCAGGATACCTCGTGGCAGCTTGGTTATGTCCCTGACAATGATGGGGACAGGGGGAATCTCGTCTATATCAGGCAATCGGAGGGGAAGGCGCACATTCTCCAAGCGCAGGAGGTATTCGCGTTGGTCGTCGTCATTGAGCTTGCCGACCTGAGACGGAAGCTGCCCGCGGATACGAAACTGGCCATCGCTGTGAACGGGCCGACTTCGATGCGGATCGAAAGCCTTTGCGAAGCGTTGGGTGTCGAAGTCCATCGTGCGGAGGTTGGAGAAGCCAACGTCGTGGAGCTTGCCGAACAACTCCGTGCCCAAGGTACGGTGGTACGGATTCTTGGAGAAGGTTCCAACGGTGGCAACATCACTCATCCCGCGAAAGTCAGAGATCCCATGAACACGATCATGTCCTTGGTGAAGTTCCTTTCTTCTACTGGGGATGATTCCATATTCGCGACCTGGTGCACTGCGATCGGTGCAAAAAAACCAAGCAACATTTCAATTGAGGCTATCATTGATAGTCTGCCCATCTACACCACGACCGGGGCGTTCTCTCCCGCCGGCAAGATGCAGGTGGCCTGTTCCGAACATGGCAGGCTCAAGACGGCTTATGAAAAAATCTTCATTGAGGAATGGAGGCGAAAGAAGGAGCAGCTTGCAAAGGAATATGGAATCGTATCCTGGAAAGAGTATCAGACGGAAGGAACGGCATGTCTCGAAGGAGTCGGCCCCGACTTCAGGACGGGCGCTGGCAAAGGCGGATTGAAGATCGTGTTCTTCGATGCCGACGGCAAGCCGACCGACTACATATGGATGCGAGGCAGCGGTACAGAACCTGTGTTCAGGGTTCTTGTCGATAGTAAGGGAGACTCACAAAGCAGGCATGACTTCCTTCTGGACTGGCACAGGGAGATGATCGCGAAAGCGGACGCTTCTGTATAGGGGTAGCCCTACATTAGCCCTATATCAAACACAAGTGGACTGTCGTTTATTCGATGGTCCACTTTTATGTGTGATCGTGATGATCGCGGTACGGCTCACCGAGGATAACGCAAGAATAGAGTGGTTCCGGTCCAGAATACTGCGAAGGCTAGTTCGCAGGAGACTAGGCCGCAAGGGAGGGACAATACTCAGGTACGGCCCTCCCGCAGCAACGCAGTATGCTGCGAATTACAATCCTAAAGTACTGCGAAGGCTAAACTCAGTGAACCAAGGCAGACGAGGTGAGACAGTACTATGGTACGGCTCACCGAGGATAACGCAAGAATAGAGTGGTTCCGGTCCAGAATACTGCGAAGGCTAGTTCGCAGGAGACTAGGCCGCAAGGGAGGGACAGTACTCAGGTACGGCCCTCCCGCAGCAACGCAGTATGCTACGAATTAGCCGAGCAGACCGGCGATGGCGGCGCCGAGGACAGGAGAATCCTCGATTCGCACGAACTTCACATACCTCTTCTTCCTCCGCTGCAAAAACTCATAGAGATAATACTCAGTGTACTGCTTGAGATACTCAGTCTTGTAATAGGTGGTACCGTCGGCATTGATACAGACAGGTCGGCGGGGATCTTCACCCTTACCGGACTTCAGGACCGCAGCGGAAAGATTGACCGCCGTAAGTTTCGCGGCACGAGCGACAAAGGAATCAAGAATCATCCATAGCGCGGTAGCATCATCTTCGTTGCCATGCACGCATTTTACCAATGCATAGTCTAGATTCAGCGGCATTTCCAGGTAATGGCTCATGGTCGTGGTAGTCAGTGGATCAATCGTCTCGAAACGAGTAGCGAACTCTTTTGAGAACAACCCATCGTCGATCGCCTGCTGGATTACCAGATTGCTATAGACACCCAAATATGCGCCGCTGATCATCTTTTCGAAATGATAGTCGGCGGGATTCTTGGTGGAAGCGAAGAACTTCTCATCCAGCTCACCAAGCCAGAAATCGAAGGACCCCGATTCTACATTGATGATCTGGCTACCAGCGCTACCGCAATCAATTTTGGTAATGGCACTGTTCAGCTCGGAATAGGCGGTATTGGTACCGGTGCCAAGGATAAAGCCGACGAAACCATCCCATGAGGCAGTCCCGGAGGTCGCTTTTCCAGCAAGCAAGGTCGCCACGGTATCATTGACCACCGATACCGTCTTCTTGGAGACATCATGACCTCTTCGGGCAAGTTCCGCAAGGAGCGTGGCACCGACGGGCTTGCCTATGACCTCGGGAGCCTTGATCTCCTTGGAGAATACCAAAGGAACCCCGTCATGGTTCGGCAGGATATCAGCGGCATAGGAGAAACAGAACCCGATCTTGTCGCTCTTGTCGATCAGACGTTCGACATCATCGGCGAGTATGGAAAAGAACCGTTCAGACGAAACCTCTTCTTTGACCCCCGGCATACCGCTTTTACGGAATTCGGAAATATGCGGGGTATAGTTTTCATCAAACGTGACGAGACAAGTCCGAAAATTCGTCCCGCCCGCATCCAACACAATGACGCTTTCACCAGGAGTGATGGATTCACTCTCGGTGGCGTAGGTCGGAATCATCTGTAAAGAACTACCATGTTGCCGGGCGAGACCTCTGGACATTTCATCCAGGAATTGGTCACAGACTTTCTCCATATCAACCGCGTCAGGGGTGATCTTCCACTTCTGTAAAAAAGCCTCGGTACGTGCAACGACATCACTCATGGTCGTTCTCTCCTTTTTCCGCATCGTGGGATGCTGGTACTGTAGGTACATTCTAGTTGGAAACCAACGGATTGTCTAGTTTTGATAGACTGGAACGTAGATGCAATGCCGATTGATGAAAATCACCCCTGGAGAATGAACTATCCTAGTCAATTCCACGAAACACCCAAAAGATTGACTACTATACCCCTGTTTCATTGGAACCCGGCTGAACGTCTGTCAAAGGCCAAGTACCTCTACAGGGTCTGCCCCATTCCTATTCGAATCCTGCCGCCTTCGCAGGACAGCCCGTTCGCCGTCAGGTTCCGGGGGGTGATCACCAACGTGCCACGTTGGGGAACTTCCAGCAGGAACTCCCCTTCGATTTGGACAGGACCGCCGAACCGGTTTCCAACCAACGACATGTCAACGGCCACCGAAGCGGTAGTTTCGCCAGGTTTCGGGCTGACCAATAGAGCCATCAACGAGGCGACGGTAGTCCCATCGGGAAACCAAAGGGATAGATCACCGGACAAAACCGCATCGCCATTCTTCCAGCCGTTGTTGTCGAGAAGACTCGCGGCGGTCGAAGCCAACGGACTCGAGATCGCGGAACTGGCCTTCGACAGCAGACGTTGGAGCCAAGAGCTTGTCGCCGGAGCTTCAGGTCTCAGGACAGGCAGGTAGAGAGCCAGGTCGGAATCCTTGAAAATGATTGATTCAGGCAGTGCCTTGCCCGAGGAATCGCGGATATCACAACCAGGAAGCTGCAAGGGTGGAGATGCAAGATATGAAGCTACAGCTGACATCGTCGCATCAATAATCGCCTGCAAAGAGGTACTGACATCGTTTGATGTGGGAATATAGTCATATGAAGCCATCAAACCGGTTGGCATCAACAGACAGACTATGACCAGCAATATATATTTCCTG
Organism: uncultured Sphaerochaeta sp.; assembly: GCA_964407735.1. Lineage (GTDB taxonomy): Bacteria > Spirochaetota > Spirochaetia > Sphaerochaetales > Sphaerochaetaceae > Spiro-02. The sequence goes on from CAYOWS010000016.1 coordinate 69,631, forward strand.
CAACGCATCGGCATGCCTCCATTCATTTCACGGCTTGTGACGGCCAAGATGTACCTATGTATGATACCTGTAGGATTCTTCCGCCGCAAGGGGATTATACATGAGGAAATTACCTGCAAAACATTTCCCTCAAGCTCCAGTTATGGTACTATATGTACATGAACACCAATGAAACCTTTTTCTGGTATGACCTGGAGACATTCGGATTGAATCCGCACTACGATAGAATCGCCCAGTTTGCAGGACAGCGGACGGACAGGAACCTTAATCCGATCGGGGCGCCGGTATTGCTCTACTGCAAGTTGAGCGACGATTATCTCCCCGACCCGCTCTCCTGCCTGATCACGAGCATCACCCCTCAGGAAGTACAGCAAAGAGGAATGTGCGAGAGTGATCTCATCGACAGGATCAACCAGGAGTTCTCAAAACCCGGTACTTGCGTAGCGGGATTCAATTCCGTCCGGTTTGATGATGAATTCATCCGCAACGCCCTCTACAGGAACTTTCTCGACCCCTACAGACGAGAATGGTCCAACGGTAACAGCAGATGGGATATCATCGACCTGGTCCGGGCTGCGTACGACCTACGTCCGGAGGGTATTGAGTGGCCACCGAAAAAAGAGAACGGAAACCCGGCCTTCAAGCTGACGGAACTGACCGCCGCGAACAATATCTCCCACGAAGGGGCGCACGACGCCTTGTCCGACGTGAACGCGACTATCGCGGTAGCGAAGCTGATCAAAGAGAAGCAACCAAAACTTTTCGCCTATTACCTTGGTCTGAGGAAGAAAGCGAAAGTCAAGGAGCTGCTGCAAGTACCGCTGGGGGAGCCAGTGCTGTATACCTCGGCCCAATTCACGACTCCCAACGGTTGCTCACATCTGGTCATGCCAATCACCGCGGTACCGAACAATCCGAACTCGATCATCTGTTTCGACCTCTCCTACGATATCGCAACACTGCTGCGGGCCGGAGAAGAGGATATCATGAGGATTCCCGGCGTACTCAAGATTGCCATGAATAAATGCCCGTTCATCAGTACGATGAAAGTCCTGACGCCGGATCTGGCTATCAAACTCGGCATCGATGTCGAAACCTGCATGTTCCGCTACAACCGCCTGACACAGGAATCGATGCTTCCGGTATTCTTCCGCAACGCCGCGGAGCGTGACGAGTACGAACAAGTCCGTGACCCAGACTTCCGCATCTACGCCGATGGGTTCTTTCAGGACTCCGACCAGCGCAAGTTCATGCTGATCAGAGGCGCGGAGCCATCGCAAAAGCTCAACCTCAACCTCCAGTTCGAGGACCAGCGTTGTCCCCAGATGCTCTGGCGGCATGTCTGCCGCAACTGGCCGGAAGTATTGACCGACGACGAAGCCCGCAAGTGGAGATCCTTCGCCGCGAACCGTCTGCTCAATCCTCCCGGAGAGGCTCCGGTGAATCTCGCATTCTTCAAACGTAAGGTCGCGGAAAAACTCGAAAGTACCGACACGACTCCAAAAGAGAAGATTGTACTGTCGCAGCTCAAAGCCTATGGCGACGAACTGGTGCAGAAACTGTTTGAGCCGGAAGGACAGCTCCCGAAAGAGGACTGAACTTCCGAGACATAAAGAACGGGTGCCGTCAACAACGGCACCCGTCTGCATATATTTCTCTCCCTGACGGGTATCAGGCGATCACACCCATATCCTTCCCTACTTTCATGAACGCCGCGATCGCCTTGTCCAGATCATCCCTCGTATGAACGGCGGAAAGCTGAACACGGATACGGGCCTTCCCCTTCGGAACGACGGGGTAACAGAAACCAATCACATAGACGCCCTCCTGGAGCAAGGCGTCGGCCATGGCGACCGCTTTCACTTCATCGTACAGCATCACAGGAACGATGGCGGTATCGCCTTTGACCAGCTCGAAACCCGCCGCTTCCATTCTGGTACGGAAATACTGGGCGTTGGCTATGGTTTTCTCGCGATACGGGTTCCCGGCCTCCAGCAAGTCGATGACCTTGATGGTTCCACCGCAGATCGCGGGAGCGACGGTGTTGGAGAAAAGATACGGACGGGCACGCTGGCGATAGAGGTCGATCAACTCCTGGTGCCCACTGATACAACCGCCGCTGGCACCGCCGCAGGCTTTACCGAAGGTGGTAGTGACAAGGTCGACACGATCCATGACATCCCAGTATTCAGGAGTACCGCGACCTGTACCGCCGATATATCCGGTGGCGTGGGAATCATCGACCATCACCATGGCGTTGAATTCTTCGGCAAGATCACAGATGTCGCGGAGCTTCGCGATATCACCGTCCATCGAAAACACCCCGTCGGTGGCGATCAGGCGACGACGGGCACCTTGGGATTCCTCCAGACATCTGCGCAGGTCAGCCATGTCACTATGCTTGTAGCGAAACCGCGAGGCCTTGCAGAGGCGTACCCCGTCAATGATGGAGGCATGGTTCAGTTCATCGCTGACGATAGCGTCCTCAGCCCCGAGCAGAGGTTCGAACGCCGCGCCATTCGCATCGAAACAGGAAGAGAAAAGGATCGTGTCGTCGGTACCGAGAAAGCCACTGATCCTCCGTTCCAGCTCCTTATGGATCCCCTGTGTGCCGCAGATGAAACGGACGGAGGAAAGTCCGTAGCCCCAGTGATCCATCGCGGCTTTCGCCGCGGCGATGACCTCGGCGTTGTCGGCGAGGCCAAGGTAGTTGTTGGCACAGAAATTCAATACGGACTGTCCGCCCTGGACTCCGATGCTGGCGCTTTGCGGCGTAATGATGATACGCTCATGTTTCGCAAGTCCCTGGGCTTCCAGGGAGTCAAGGAATTCCCGAAGTTCGGCTTGTACGGATCCCATCATAGTTCTACCCTCCTGATGTTCGGATATAGAAGGCACTTCAGTTCGCTTTCGCGGCCCGTCGGCGTTCGATCGTATCGATCATGTCGTTGGTCATGGCGGACAGGTCGTATTTCGGTTGCCAGCCCCATTCTACGCGGGCCGCATAATCCTCCAGCGCGTCCGGCCAGGAGTCGGCGATCGCCTGTTTCACTGGATCGACATTGTAGCTGATGGTGAAATCGGGAATCCTCGTGCGGATATAGGCGGCCTGTTCCTCGGGACAAAAACTCATGGAGGCGATATTGAAGGCGTTGCGATGCCGTAGCCTTGTTGGATCGGCCTCCATGATCTGGATGGCCGCCTGCACGGCGTCGGGCATATAGATCATGTCGAGATAGGTATCTCCGCGCAGGAAACATTCATAGTGATGCCTCTCTACGGCCTCATAGTAGATGTCCACGGCATAGTCCGTAGTACCGCCTCCAGGGGGGGTCATGTTGCTGATGACGCCGGGAAAACGGACGCCACGGGTATCGACATCATATTTATGGTAGTAATAGTCGCACAGCAGCTCACCGGCCACCTTGCTGACTCCGTAGATGGAGGTCGGACGCTGGATAGTATCCTGGGGCGTATATTGCTTGGGGGTGGAGGGCCCGAACGCACCGATGGATGAAGGGGTAAATACCGCGCAACCGAACTCCCGGGCAATCTCCAAGGAGGTGACAAGGCCACCCATGTTGATGTTCCAGGCGTTGAGGGGATTCTTCTCCGCGGTAGCGGAGAGGATGGCGGCCAGGTGGTAGATGGTATCGATATGGTGTTGCGAGACGATCCTCCGGATAGCCTCGCCATCCCGGCAATCGACCTTGTAGAACGGTCCTCCATTAACCAATGGGAGATTGATGTCATCTCGGATATCGGTAAGCACTACATGCTCCGCTCCATATTTCTGACGGAGACCCAATGCGATTTCAGACCCCAACTGCCCCAGAGAACCTATGATAAGGATATTTTTCATGCGCAAACCCTTTACAGACCATTGAAAGATCTTTCAAGCAAGTATCGTCCCGCACCGCTGTGAACAACATTTCTTGACAACCGACTGGTGCCACAATACAATGTATGTGTTCATTATATTGAACATAGTTTAATATGTCAAATATTTTAGTCGCCGACATAGCTCCCGGTATTTCTTTCCTGACCGTTCGCTAGTATCGGCGTCACAAGGAGAACAATATGGAAAATCCTCCGATGATCGGCAAGAATATACAGAAGATCAGATCCTCCCGCAGCCTGACCCTGAATGTGCTTTCCGAACGTTCAGGCGTATCGAAAGCGATGCTCAGCCAGATTGAATCAGACAAGGTGAATCCGACGGTCGCGACGGTCTGGAAAATCGCAAAAGGCCTCGGTGTCGATCTTCAGGATCTGCTTGATACGGATACACAGCCAAAGCGGGTGTTTTCCATCAACCCCGCCTCCGATTCCACCTCCAAGCTGGAGACGGTCGAAAACGGAGTGACGATCCAGATCCTTTCCCCGCTGAACATGGTCGAAGACCTTGAAATGTACCTGCTGACCTTTGAACCTCATACAGAGCTTCCCTCGGACCCTCATTTCCCGGGGACGCAGGAGTTCCTCACAGTAGTAAAAGGAACGGTGAAGGTAACCGCCGGAGAAAACACCGCGGAACTCCGGAAGGGGGATTTTCTCGTATACCATTGCGATGTCGAGCATACGATCTCAAACGAGTCGGCCCAACCTGCGAAAGTCCACATGGTAGTCCGCTATACGAACGACAAGAAATAAAGCCCAGGTCTTCAAACAGCACACCCCCCGCCGAGATCTGGCGGGGGGTGTCGTCTAGGGATTGGCAAAGGATTTTTTCATGATCTTGTTCACATACATCTTCTTGTCAGCCGACTTGAACCATTCGAGGAAAGAGGAACGTACCTCGCCATTTGTATGTATCGACATCGCATACCCACAGGCAAGAACGAGGTCTCGTCCATGCTTCGTCCGATAACCATCCAGAAGCCGATCCAACTCGGACAGCTTGTCACGTACCCTATCCTCAGTACAATCAGTCATGATCACGGCGAACTCATCACCACCGATGCGGAAACATTCACCATCAGCGGCGAATACCGTCTGGAGCAGATCAGCGGAATCTTTGAGCAATGTATCACCATAGGGATGTCCGTACAGATCGTTCCACTGTTTTAAATCGTTCATATCAATGACCAGCAGCGCATTCATGACGCTGGATTCAACGGAAGTCGCATAGATACTTTCCAGTAAGGTCTCGAAAGCGGCCCGATTGCCCAACAGGGTCAGATAATCGGAATACGCCAGCCGCTTATAGGCATCGACCTCCGTCTGTTCGTTCATGAGAGCGATGAAACGTTTCGTCTGCCCCACTATTAGTACGCATTCAAAGCAAAACATCCCGATCATGAACGCCAGAGCATACCATTGCGCGAACTTCGAATTAAACAGGTAGATGGCGACGAAGCTGGAGACGCAGAGAATACCGAGCCCGAAGACCAAAGTATTGGCCTCAGCGTTCCTATAGCGGAAACGCTCATTCACCCCCAGGAAAAGAATCACGATGGCACCGAACAGGTAGAATCCGTGGACGATAGGCAAGGTCGAGATGAGTTCACGGACTCCGAACACATAGAGCGAGAAGTTCATGAAGAATATCAAAAGATTGACCAAACACAGGATCTTCAACAACCTATTGTGATGCACGTAGATGGAATCGGTGTAAAGCAGTATCGGCACCGGCAGCAATATAAACGTAAAGAAAGAGATTGAGCTTCCTACTGCGGCGTTTCCAGCGAAAAACTGAAGAACGGAGGAATCGGTGATCACCCAGATGGCGGTCATCACAAGAAACACTCCCAAATGGAGGAAACTTCCATGGTTGTACCGCTTTCGCGACAGTATCTGCCATAACACGATGAAAAAACAGAGGAATCCAAGCACCACCGTGATGCATGCGAAAAGCAGGCTGGGAAGATTGCTTTTCAGCACACGGAATGCCATGGAGTTTCGGTTTCCAAGAAATATCCGGTCCAGATCGACCCTGACCGTACCTTGCGTCGCGGAGACTTCCAAGGAAATGGTCTTTCCTCCAGCGTCAACGGGCAACATTGGCATCCACCAGATACCGCCGAACAGTGTGCCGAAAGAGGTCTCATTTTCAGTTGCGTAGGTATCTATTAGCGTCCCATCCAAATAAAGACGGATCATCTGCCAGTTGGAGAACATGCAGAACGACGTATCGGGCGGCAAATCCCGCGGAAGGACATTCGAGATATGCAAGGTCCTGGGATCAGAACCGGCGACTGCATAGGGAAAAGTCTTCGGTGTGATAGGATTACCAGAATCGGTATAATACCAGACGGAAGAGAAGGACGACAGAGGATCGGAGACGATGCGGACATCATCAAGATGGAACGTAGCACCGATATAGACCACGGTACAAAGACACACCAAGAGAGCGACAAGAAAAACTATTTGTATGATGCGAATCGTCCGGCTCCTTTCCACTCGCCCTCCCTGTCATTTTTGGGCTCACAGTGACAAGTCTATAACATCCCAGAGACTGGAACAACCCATAAGGAAAGTCATGCGATATGTATTGCGGACAAAAACAACGAATATCAGTAATCTCCACAGGCAAGTATGGAAGAACCTCACCTGGGGCTGCTCATTGACAGAAGCCCTTCGGGCGTATCGCCCTATCATCCAAGAACTTTCTCATAGCAAAAGAAGGTATGGGCGACATCCCGGAAGCGCACTTCTCCTACCTTTTCATAATCATTTGTCAGAAAAAGCGCCCGCATACGGAGATTCAGACTACAGGTATCGGTACGGATGCTACGGCATCCCTCGCCTTTGGCGACATCCTCAGCCTTCTGAAGCAACGATGTACCGATTCCCCGGCGATGCAGTTCGGTGGAAACGGCGAACCGGTGGAGAACCAGCACGGGAACATCCGGGCCCGACCATACGACCGACGCGTATTCGGATGGCGCAATGTGGTTACAGCAGATGAATCCAGCCACGGCCTGATCCACCACACAGACATAGAGGGTTCCCTCGGAAATATCCTGGGCGAAATCGCTCCGGGTCGGGTAGTTCTCGTTCCATTGCATGTTCCCTTCCGATTGCAGCAACATGATGGTTCGCCACACGATATCCATGATCCCGTCGAGATCTCCCGATACAGCCTTTCGAATCAGTTTATCGGGTGATTTTGGAAACAACGATAGCTTATTCATACAGATTCCTCAGTTTTCCTACATCATTCATCATATTGAGGCTATGATCCAAACATTCAAGCATCTGGATCGGAACTCCAATCTTCAAGAGCGGACACCCGTTTGAAGGCTTGACCAAGCGCCTTGACCAGATAGACGTCCTCATCGGGATAATAACATAGATCGCCATCGACTACAGTACCTATATCAAGAATCCGAAGCGGGGTGGAGCCTGAATTATAGAATTGGTGGGCATTGGCGACACCAGATCCCTTTGAGAAAAAATCACCAGGGCCGACTTTCACAGTACGGTCGGCGAGGCGGAGTTCCCCTTCCCCCTCCAGTACGATGAAGAATTCCTCTTGCAGGGTATGGCTGTGGTATTTCGATCCGTGGGTACCGGGAGGGAGAATATCGATATTCACATACAGGTCTTTGCTTCCGGCTGCGAGCCCCAGCATTTTGGTGACTGCACCTTTTCCATATTCACCTATGTACTCTTGAGATAGGCTGTCGATACTACAGATGTCCATGCGATACTCCTTTTCACGACTATAACATGCCACTTTTTCACAGTAAAGCATTGCAAGAATCGGTGATTATTTTTTACAATACCACGAGAGGTGTCAAAATAATATGAACATCAAGAAGAACGCCGTCATGGCATCCTATGGCATGGGCAAATTCCTCGCGGAATTTCTGACCGGTGCTTATGGGGCAATTGTATTTTATTACTACGAAAACGAGATCGGTTTGGCCGCAGGTTTCGCCGCGGTCGCGACGATCCTCTATTCATTATGGAACGCAGTCAATGATCCTATCATGGGTTTTATCACGAACAAGAACGCCCCGTTCGCAAAGAAGTTCGGTAGAAGGACACCTTGGATAGTCCTGGGACTGATCCTCTGCGCGGTGGTCTTCGTGTTTATTTTCACAGTTCCCTCCGAATGGGACGGAAAGCTCCAGCCGTTCGGCGTATTCCTGTGGATGCTCATGGCCATCTGTCTGTTTGATGCCTTCTACAGCATGTGGGAGGTCAACTACCAGAGTCTCTATCCCGACAAGTTCCGTTCCATGGAGGAACGGAACAAGACCGCCGCCATCTCCACAGCGATCGGCGTATTCGGTGTCGCGGCGGGATTCATCGTCCCCCCGCTCTTCTTCACCTACGGAGACAGGGGCAGCTACATGCGGTGCGCGATCGTCCTGGGTGTCATCACCATCTTCGGCACCCTGCTGATGATCCCCGGAATCAAGGAGAACCGGCAGATGATCGAACGGTTCCAGAAGAAAAAGGAGATGGAGAAATCCGAAGGGCATCGGGAGGATGGTTTCTTTCCGATGATGAAGAAGGCTCTGAAACACAGGGACTTCATGGCGTTCGTCCTGTTGCTTTTCTGCTACCAAAGCGGCTGCATCTGCATGACCGGCAGCGTCAACTACGTGGTGGACAACATCCTTGGCATGTCCAGCAGCGCCACCACCCCGATTTTCGCGGGCATGCTGGTAGGGGCGCTGGTATCCATCGTCATCTGGACCCAGTTGGCGAAAAGGCTGCGAAACAACCAGAAGATGCTGATGCTCACCTGTATCTGGATGGCGGTCGCCGCGTTCCCCATGACCTTCGTCCGTTCACAACTAGGCTATATCATCTGCATGACGCTCTGGGGGATCGGCTTCGGTGGTTTCTGGACCTTCATGAGCCCCGCCATGGCAGATGTCATGGATGCGATCGTCGTACAGGACAGACGGCGTGATGACGGTGTCGTAATGGGAGTCAGGGCGTTCTTCATGCGGCTATGCTACGCCAGCCAGGCCATCGTATTCTGGGCGTGCCATCGTTTCACCGGGTTCGCACAGGATCCAAACAGCACGTTGGCGCAAATGGGCATCAGCCTCCATATGGCGGCGATTCCAGCGATCTTCTTCCTGCTCGGCGTGTTGATCTTCGCGAAGATGAACACACTCACTCCACTCAAAGCAATGGAGAACAGGGAGAAACTGAAAGTTCTCGACATCTAGGCGACCTGACTGTTCCTGGATATCGGATAGGGGGCCTATCACCGGACAGCGAGGTCCGTACTCGCTGTCCGCACCCCCAGTCCCTATTCGTCGATTCGTTCCAATTTGAAGATGACCGGGCGGGTTCCATCATTGCAACAGGTGATCATGACGCTTTCATCGTTCGTCCATCCTTTCATGATGGAGCCCCCCTGCAACGCCGCATAGACATACCTGCTGATGCAATCCCAGGCTTCCGCGCAAAACTTTCCATGCATCATCCGAAAAAAGTCATCGCTTTCCACCAAAAATTCCTGTCCCTCTGTGAAAAAAGGGCATTTTCCAGATGCGGGATCAGCCAGATACTGCCGCTGCAAATCCTCATAGAGTTCTCTCTTCAGCACTGTGATCCGTACTTTATGTGTTTTTTCCATGATGCTCTCCTAATGCTTGCTTTGGATCAGTTTTCATAATGACACGACAACTCCAGTATCGTCGGTCACCATCTTGAGCGTGATCTTCAAGGTAATATCCATGAGCACTTTCTTGTGTGGTCGTGCATCCATCATTTCATTTCCTCCAATCAATTGATTTCTTTGATTGTATCCTGACGAATCAGCCGGCTCAATATACATGCCGGTATCGTAGCGCTTGCAGCCACGATAGCACAGACCTGAAAAACCATCTGGATACCGAGGGCGTTCGCCAGTACTCCAAAGACAAGCGGGGCAACGGTATTGGCGATACTCATCGTAAAGGAGTTGACGCTATACGCACCTTCGAAGCCCTCCGTTCCAGCTACGGCTTCCGCGATCATCGTATTGGTGATGGGAACAGCCCCTTTCGTCAGGAAACCGAGCAAAAAAGCGATCCCCATGATCAGAAACAGGTTCTGGACTTGTGATAGCAGAATGAAGAATACCGCGACACACAGTTCACTGATGATGAACAGGCGATTCTGCCCTATCGTATCCACCAACCTGCCGATAACGACCTTTCCCAAAAGGTTTCCGACAAAGAACACTCCAGTGAACGAGCCCATCAGCGCCGCGTCGATTCCGCGAAAAGTCAGCAGGAACGGCAGGAAAATGAACAACGATGAATTGGCGAAAGTATCCAACACGCTGGCGAAGTTGGCCATCAGGAACCGATTGTTCTTGAATAGTGAAAAATCCAACGCCTTGTGGGGTTCACGTGAATCCGCCTCACCTATGTCATGGCGAGATGAAAACACACAGAAAACGAATACGACCGCCGCTATTGCCGCATACAGCAAAGCGGTTGTCCGCCAAGAACTCCACGCAACCAAAACAGTGATTGTAGCGGCGAACCCTATCCTTCCGATATCACCGGTCGCCGCGAAGGTTCCCATCTGTTTCCCAAGCCCACAGGAACCCGCCTGACAGGCCACCGCGGAGAACGCCACCGGATGAAATACTCCGAAAGCGAAACTTCCCAACAGAAAACCGAGGACTACGACAGGCAATCCCGGTGAGACTCCCAACACGAAAAAGCCAAGTCCATACAACAGGACGGCATAACTCAAAACTCGCCCCGCTCCGAACCTGGCGGCGAGCATACCTGCCGGCAAAGCCAAAATAATCCCGGAAAAATTGAGCAAGGAACCAAGAAAGCCAACCACACTGAGCGATATGCCAAGATCCGCCGTCATAAACGGCAGCAACAACGGCATCGCCGCGAGATACCCGTCGTTAAAGAGGTGTAGCGCTGGTAGCAGGAACCGGTTCATGACATCCCCATCGTGTGGTCGGGAAATCCGTCACAGAGACCTCGCAGACAGTCATTGTGGCGACATGTGCTTCGGTACTTCCCGATGATATCAGTATACGGTACGTATCCGCCTATTTCCACCCACGATTTTTGATATCCTTCGGACAAGATATGCATCATTCTCATACCTCCTAGATCTGGACGAACCTAGACCTGCTTTCCGGGGCGTACACGTGGTCGTAGACGTGGTGCCTGCGGGGGTAGAC
>CAYOWS010000017.1:0-22428 GCA_964407735.1 uncultured Sphaerochaeta sp.
TGTCAGCTAATGAATAGCAATGAGAGAGAGAGAGAGAGAGAGAGAGAGAGAGAGAGAAATTTTCGCCGGGCGACGCCCCTCGCGTACACGCGAGACGCCGAAAAGGGGCTTCCTCACGGCACGGAGGCCATGCCTGCCGTCATGTATGGCGGATATGCGGGGACGGCCGGAACACGCTTCAGGCCCGAAGGCCGGCCGTGCACACGCGGAAAGGGCGGACGGTCTTCCCCCGTCCGCGATCCACCCTAGCGGCCAGGCCGCACCGGCGGCACCTCCTGTCGCGGGGGAATGAAGGTCATGAGCGCCCCCCCCCAGATTTTCATCATAAGTTCTCTCCGTACAACGATTTATACTACCATGAGAAGGAAGATCCCGGTCTTCCGCTTCTCATGTCGATATCATTCTTGTACAGAAATATCGCATCGTCAATATCGCAATGTCGCTTTTGGTACAATTCAGCGGAGAGAGGCTCCGCATTGCAAAGGCTCCTCGACTCCAATTCCATCCCCCCACACCCACCCCGGGGCCCATGGGTCGCTACTATGGCCGTACGCATGTCGTTGTTGTCCAGTTGTTATCTAGCGTCATCTGCTATGACTGCATATCCATCTACTAATCCTAATAAGGACTATTATAGTGATATATGACTATGAATTGTGCGCACCCGGGGAAAGAACTGACCAGATGTTCCCGCACAGGAACAGCACAGCGTCAGGGAAGGACGCAATAATTCTGAAGAAATTCCAAGGACGAAAGAAAAAGTGAGAGAGGCGTTCCCCCCCCTGGATATAAAACAGCCCCCGGACCTTATCATCCCGGGGGCTTGGTCACGATGCTGCGATCATTGTACCAACGCTTCGATATTGGCCTCGACCATGGTCAGTAGGGCGTTGCCTCCGACCGTTTCGGGGAAGTTGCGCCAGACGACCAGCTTGCTTGCGGGACTCACTTCCGCAAGGGGTCCGGCTACAGGATTGTGGACATTGTCGATGATGATGCCATATGCGCCTGTGGCGGCATCGGCGATCTGCGCCGCGGTAGCAGGCGCGGAGCCGAAGGTGGCCTGGACATCAAGGCCGAGGTCTTTTGCCAACGGGACCTGCATGGCATGCACCATGGCGGGGACCTTGTCCAGCCCGAGACGTGAGACCTCCGCACGACCGGCCTCCATGACGGCCGCATAGGCATCGACACGTCTTGCGCTCTCCTCTTGCGTACCGGCTATTTCCGCGATGGCTGCGGTCTGCATACGGACATTGTCGATGTCGTTGGCTGTCTTGATCCGGATCTGTTTCTCCTGCGGAAGCCGCGCTGATTCCTGGATGGTGTTCATCATCCGTTCATATCCTGCGTAGACGAACAGATCGGCGTTCATGAGGTTTGCGATATCACTTGCCTTGATTTCATACTCAGGGGGATGTCGCAGTGAAGCGGGGGCGATCACGGTGACATCATCCAAGCCCGCGAGTTCCGCGAAAGAAGCGGTCCAAGAGGTGGAGGCGACGTAATTCTTCGGGCTCTCCAGGTTCCGGGCCTCTTCACGGGTACCGGCGGCCATGAGCGGAGTGACGATGCACAGGAGCATGACACAGACGATGCTTGCGATTCTTTTATTGAACATGATTCTTTCTCCTTGTTTGAATCCATGAGAATACAGAGACACAGATGAACAGAAGGACGGCGAGTACTGAGATCGTCCCGCTGACCGGCAGGTCCAAGCCAACGGAGCCGACATAGCCGACGAGGGAGAGGAACGCGCCGCACAGGATGCTGCGGACGAACACTTGCTTCATGCTTGTCGCCTGACGGGAAGCGATCAACACGGGGAGGATCAGCAACGCGTCGATCAACAAGGCTCCGAGAAGTTTCATCGCCACGGCCACGACCAAGGCGACAAGCGTCACCATGACGGTATGGTGGAGCCGGACGTTGATCCCCAGGGACCGGGCGATCTCGCGGTCGAAGAATACGGTGGTGATGATCCTGAAGTTGAATACCACATAAAGTATGGTGAGGATGGTCAGGACGCCCAGGACCACAAGGTCGGAGGTGACCAAGGCGAACGGGCTGCCCCACATCAGCTCCAGAGTGTCCTTGGCGGGAACATCGCAGATATGCATCAGCAGGGAGGCCATGCCCATGGTGAACACCATGAGCGCCGCGCTCGCCATGCTCAGATCTATCTGGCGTCGTTCGGAGAGGTATACCATCAGCAGCACCAGGGCGAGGTTGAGGACGGCGACCACCGGGAACATCGGCAAAGACAGGGCCAACGCTATGGCGCCTCCCAGGATCACGCCATGCATCAGCATGTACCGCATGGGGACGAGACCCATGCGGAGGACCATCACCCCGGTCGCAGGAAAGACGACTCCGGCCATGACCATGGCGAGCAGGCCCCGGAATATCGGCGGCAAAGAGAGCATGAACAACAAGTCAGACATGGTGGCGCTCCATAGAGTATTCCGGCCACCCGAGGGCGTCCACTAGATTCTGGTCGTGGGTCACCAAGACCATGGTAGGCATTTCATCGACGGAAAGCCCTTTGAGGATGTTCACCAACGTGTCACGGCTTTCCCTGTCAAGGAAGGTGGTCGGTTCATCCAACAGGAACAACCCGGCATGCTGACAGAGGCATCGGGCTATGGCGACCCGCTGGCGTTCGCCACCGCTGAGGGTGAAGTAGTTCCGGTTCGCCAAGTCCTGGCACCCGGTGCGGCGCATGGAGATATCGAGCCTCCAGTTCCGTTCCTCGGCGCTCAGCTTGGCGGGCAGTCCCATGGCGACGACTTCCCGTACAGAGACCGGGAACTGCTGTTTCACATGATCTTGCTTGATATAGGCTATCGTTCCAGCGGCCACCTCGGAACTCTGACGGGAGGAACCGATACTCGCCACCTTGTCGCCGACCAGAATCTTTCCTGTCCAGACCGGGAGCTGTCCAAGTATGCATTTGAGCAGGGTCGACTTCCCGCACCCGTTCTCTCCGCGCAGGATCAAACGCCCTCCGCCTTCGACGGAAAAACCGACATGCTCGAATACGGAACGGGAACCGTACCCCGCGCTGACATCAGTGACGGTCAGAGGAACCCCTTGTACCAGTTTCGCCCGACGTCTGAGCGTTCCGTAGATATCGTCCAAGGACATGTCCGGGGCGAGGATCTCCTCCGTCTTGCAAGCCAGTCGGTCGACCTTGCGTTCCCAGGAAACATTGATTCGATGTTGGGAATAGGATTGTAAGGCAAGCTCACTAATCAGGTTGACGTGTACCTCGGGAATACCCATCCGTGCCATGAGCGCGGCGGCGGCCAGCCCTGCCGCTGTATCGTGCAAAGACAGCATGCCGGGATCAAGATGTGACTCTTTCAGAAATTGTTCCAGCTCAAACAAGGGATGCAGCCATTTGCCGCCGCTGGTAAATACAAGAACGGCCCCTTGATATACAGCCAGGGACACCCCGGGGGGCAACGGCTGTCTGTACGGGAGCTGGTCGGAACCAGCGAGTACGTTCTCCACGTTCCTACTCCTTTGTCGCGGAGGTCGGCATGTACACTGCGATGTATCGCCATCATGTCATCGTCACGAGAAGATGAAAAAGCCATGAATCCCGGTATGCACGATGTGTGTCGCATGCCGCCTTCATGGCAACGTTATGATATATTCTTCTTTTCAGTTCAACGGACGATACAGGGCTACCTGCGGAAAAGCACCTTCATGATGCGGTTGGCATCATCATAGGGGACTTTTTTTTCGATGTCAAGTTGCTTGAAACCGGACGGACCAGGCTATGTCCCTGACAATGGCGCTACTTGTCACAGGCGCAGCATTCACAGACTTTCTCGACGGCAAGGCGGATATAGTCGGTATAGGGAAGATCCTGCGTGCCGGCGACGGTGATGCAACAGCGGTTGACAGGTATCAGGACCTTGTGGGCGGAACTCTGTCCAATGGCCAACGCCATGGCGGGGGTGATCTCACCATGCAGGGAGTCCGCCGCGATGATTCCGATAGGACCTATGATGATATCGGCATGACGGCAGGCGACCAGAACGGGATTCTCACCTGTCGCACCGTTGGAAGCGCCACCTTTCAGCATATTGGATGTCGCAAGACTGTTTGTTCCGATGACGATGATCTCATGCTCTTCGACACGGGTCCGCAACTGCTCCACGATGATCTTGCCAAGGCTTCCGCCTTGTCCGTCGATGACAACGATATTCATACGCACCTCACTTGCCGCAAGTGTATCACGACTTCATGGAATTGGGCTATCGGTTCTGCTTTGGAGGGAACATCATAACCGATTTCGCATGGCAACCAACCGGCAGGCGCAAAAAAACCAGCCGCGGAGGAAGTTCCAGGAACGGCTGGCATTTCAACGGAAGGGGATGAAGACTTATTTGTTCTTCAGCAGGTCATAGATCGCCTGCAAAGTCTTTTCAATGGCATCAAGCTTTTCAGCGGTCTTCGCGGTATTGTGGCTGATAGCCTCCTGCTTGATCTTCAGTCCATCCAGTTCAACGGTCAGTTTTTCAAAATCCTTATCCATGATGTTTCTCCTTATGGCAGGTCGCAAGACGCGGATCCCGACCTGGCGTCCATCAGTTTGAATCCTGATGATGTCCATAATATAATCATACGAATTCAAATCAGCCACTGTTTCCGGCAAAATGGGAATTCCGCGCCGGTGGAAGCATCGGCCCGGTCACCATCGCATTTCTGACAGACCGGCCATTCGCGGCAGGTCGGCGCTCTCGCCCCTTTCTCAGCTCATCGCCATGGAGACATCAACAATTCCACTTGATCTTGGCCGGATCCGGCTCGTTCTCTACGGCGATCGCGGCGAGCGCGGCCTCCATCCTGGCACACTCTTCGGCGGCGATCCTGTCATAGACTTCCGGCTGTTCATGTATCCCCACACGATCATATGCGATAGCGGCCGTACCGTAGAAGGCCAGCCCAAGCGAGTGTGTCGGAGTATGGAAACAGGCGGCGGCCTGTCCACAAGCCCTGGCGGCGGCCTGAGCCGCGGGGTCGCCGTCCATTTCACGGGCGGCGGCATGGCATTCATTGAGGATGAGGTTCTTGACTTCGGGCAGTTTCTTTTTTCCCTCGAACCAATCATGGGAGGCCTCGAGCGCCCTGCGTGGACGGTTGTCACCGGGACAGTGCTTCTCGAAGACAGGCAGTACATGTTCTTCACAATACGCCATGCACCAGGTCGCGATGGTCGCTTTGCTCTGCGTCTCGATCAAACGCATGAGGGATACGATATAGGGGGAGTCCGCCGCACCCAACATTTTTCTCAGTTTTGGCATCCGATTACTCCTGTTTATGTTCCTGTATACCGCAGACATTTCTCTCTAGAATCATGGCAACAGCCGCTACACCTATCGAAAACGTACCTATAAAAGCTCCGACAAGAACAAGACCCGGCGCATCGTCTACTTCCGCGAACAAGAATATGACGGGCATCGCAGAAAGGTAATACAATACGCTGAATATGATAGAGCTTACTCGAATGGCTCTCAAGTCTTTCACCAAAAGCATCCTGTCCGTATCAATCCCGTTCAGTAAAAACCAGAATCTCAACAGGGCGTAGAAAAAACATCCAGCCGCTGCATACAATCCAAAAACAATCGGATATTGCCAAAAAGCATGGACAGGCAAAATTTCTGCTATAGCGGTACCGAACGATGGCAACGCAAATACAGCTATCAACACTCCAACGACAGCAGACAGAAGTGAAATCGCTCGCAAAATCAATGTCGGGATTTTCCCTTTTATATTCATAGATACACTCCCTCGACTTCTTCAAGTCTACGTTGATGCCGTCTTCATACAGGTTACTGTCTATATAGCATATGTCTGACGAAATCACAAATATGACATCACTTGGCAAGTTATCTGTCGTATCCTATGTATCATCTGATGATTGAAAAGCTTCCCGCGGGATTTCGGGAGACACTGTTTCAAAAGGAAAAGCAATGCACGATGTTCAGGTAAAAGGGATTCTATCGGCTAGAAATGGAATGAATTTGTATCGAGGCTGTTCACATGGGTGCATATATTGCGATTCAAGAAGCAAGTGCTATCACATAGAGCATGATTTTGAAGATATAGAGGTCAAAGCGAACGCGATCGAGCTTTTGGAAAAGACCCTGAAAGGCAAACGTACGAAATGCATGATAGGCACAGGCTCCATGACGGACCCGTATATCCCGCTTGAAGAGGAAATCGGGAATGTCAGGAAAGCCCTGTCCTTGGCGGACCGATATGGTTTCGGGTTCACCTTGATCACAAAGTCGAATCGGGTATTGCGGGATCTGGACCTGTTGAAAAGCATACATGCAAAAACCAAATGCGTGGTGCAGATGACGTTGACCACGTATGACGAGGCTCTGTGCAAGAAAATCGAGCCGAACGTCAGCACCACGGGAGAAAGGGTCGAGGCCCTGAAGCTATTGCGTGACGCCGGAATTCCAACGGTCGTATGGTTATGCCCTATCCTGCCGTTCATCAACGATACCGAGGAGAACATACGAGGCATCTTGGATTATTGTGTGGAAGCGAAGGTTCGGGGCGTCATCAGTTTCGGCATGGGGATGACACTCAGGGAGGGAAACCGGGAATACTTCTACGAGCAGCTGGACCGTCTGTTTCCGGGGTTGAAAGAACGGTATGCGCGCGTCTACGGGAATCAATATGTATTGAACAGCCCCCGCACCGGGCACTTGATGAAACTGTTCCACGGGATATGCGAGGAAAATCATATCATGCATGACAACAGACGGATCTTTGCATATCTGAACACGTTCGAGTCCAGGCAGAAGGATATACAATTAAGCCTGTTTGACTAAGACCACGTACCTATCGGCGGACGGGTTCTTCCGGATTGATACAGCGTCATGCAGGGAGAAGTACGAATCCAGTTTCCATTATGTTTTTATTAATATAACGATTTCTTATATTTACCGCATTATTTTGGCAAAAACTTAGCAATTCTGCTGTTTTACATAATATTTTTTTTAAGTTTTAACAAATTTCACGATATTTGTTGACAATTCATCACAGGTTATTAAAATATAAGTACCGATGATAGTATCACAGACCGCTGTCCGAAAGGGACAGAAGCTAAGCGGCTAGTCACACGGTAGAGACAGGCAGAAGCATTGTACTTGAATTGTGAGTCGCTACGCTTTTGCTCCCGATATTTTCCTTTGTCATCCGTCAAGGATACAAAGGGAACTGCTGATTTGGAGGACACTCTGTGTATGCATTCTGCGTAAACGGAAAACAGATTCAGACCGAGCAGGACAAGAAACTTCTACGTTTTCTTCGTGATGATCTGAAGCTGGTTGGTACGAAAGACGGTTGTAGCGAAGGTGCTTGCGGCACCTGCACCGTCATCATCGAAGGCAAGGCGACAAAGGCCTGCATCCCTTCCCTCTCCAAACTGGAGGGAAAATCAATCGTGACCATTGAAGGACTCTCGCCCCGCGAACAGGAAGTCTATGTCTATTGCTTCGCCGAAGCTGGCGCCGTGCAATGCGGTTACTGTACTCCGGGGATGGTCATGGCGGCGAAGGCGCTGCTTGACGTCAATCCGGAACCGACATCCGCTGAAATCAAGAAAGCGTTGCGCGGCAATATCTGCCGTTGCACCGGTTATGTGAAGATCGAGGAAGCGATCCTGATGGCTGCCCGCTACTTCCGAGAAAACCTGCCCGTCCCCACGCTGGAGGACGAGGCTCTGCTGTCCCGACGGTTCAAGCGAATCGACGTAGCCGAAAAGGTTCTCGGAACCGGGGAGTTCGTCGATGACATCACCCTGCCGGGAATGATCCATGCCAAGGCGTTGAGATCGGTTCATCCACGGGCCAGGATCATCAGCATAGATACGTTGAAGGCGAAATCCCACCCCGATTGCGTAACGGTGCTGACCGCCGAGGATGTTCCGGAAAACAAGCTGGGGCATCTTGTCCACGATTGGGATGTCATGATCCGGGTCGGGGATACCACGAGGTATGTCGGAGACGCCCTCGCCCTTGTCGCGACACGGCGCAAGGAGAGTCTGGATGAGGTCCTGTCACTGATCAATGTCGAATACGAGGTATTGGATCCTCTGGTGACGCCAGAGCAATCAATGGCCCCAGACGCTCCTTTACTACACGAAACTGGCAACATACTCTGTACTGAGCACATTGTTCGTGGCGATGCCGAGGAAGCGATCGAGCAGAGCGAACATGTGGTCACAGAGCATTTCAGCACCCCGTTCACCGAACATGCGTTCATGGAACCGGAGTGCGCCATCGCAATGCCGGATGGTCCCGAAGGAGTGCTACTCTATACGTCGGGGCAGTCCGTCTATGATGAACAGCACGAGATCGCGCGGATGCTGGAGCTCCCCTTGAGCAAGGTGCGTTGCCAGAGCAAACTGGTCGGCGGAGGATTCGGCGGCAAAGAGGACATGAGCGTGCAGCATCATGCGGCGTTGGTCGCCTGGGCGACGAAGCTTCCCGTGAAAGTACGCCTGTCGAGGCAGGAGAGCCTGCTGATCCATCCAAAGAGACATCCTATGGAGATGGACTTCACCGTGGCTTGCGACAAACAGGGACGGCTTACCGGCATGAAGGCGACACTGATCGCGGATACCGGGGCGTATGCTTCTCTTGGCGGTCCCGTCCTGCAAAGGGCCTGCACACATGCCGCCGGACCATACGATTACCAGAACATCGACATCCTTGGAAAAGCGGTATATACGAACAATGTCCCTTCGGGGGCGTTCCGTGGCTTCGGTGTAACCCAGAGCTGCTTCGCCCTTGAATGCTGCCTCAACCTGCTTGCGGAGAAGGTCGGCCTTGACCCTTGGCAGTTCAGGCGCCTCAATGCGGTCAAACCCGGACAGGTACTCCCCAACGGGCAGATGGCGGGAACAGACACGGGAATCATCGAATGCGTCGAGGCGGTGAAGGACGCCTACTATTCCTCACCGCGCGCGGGTATCGCCTGTGCGATGAAGAACAGCGGTGTCGGCGTGGGCTGTCCGGACGCCGGACGTTGCATCCTCTCAATCGAACAGGGGATCGTCCATGTCAGGACCTCCGCGGCCTGCATGGGGCAAGGGGTCGCCACCATGTGCGTCCAGATGGTAGGGGAAACCTGCGGGCTTCCCGCCTCCAGGATCGTGGTGGAGCGGCCTGATACCGCACGTACACCGGACTCCGGCACCAGTACCGCGAGCCGTCAGACCGCTTTTACGGGAGAGGCCGTCCGTCGGGCGGCGGAGGACCTGAAGATCGCCCTCGACAGCGTCGGTGGAAAACTGGAAACACTTGAAGGAGAGGAATACTTCGGAGAGTTCATGGTCCATACAGATCCCATCACCTCGACGAAGCAGAACCCGGTCAGCCATCTGGCCTACAGCTACTCGGCCCAGGTCGTCATACTCGATGAAGCCGGCAAGGTGGAGAAAGTGGTGGCGGCCTGCGATGTCGGTACCGTGGTGAACGTCCAATCCGTGGAGGGGCAGATCGAAGGCGGTGTGATCATGGGTCTAGGGTATGCGCTTACCGAGGATTTCCCGACGGTCGGAGGACATCCGAAGGTAAAGTACGGGACGCTCGGACTCCTTCGCAGCACCGATTGCCCCCCGGTCGAGGTATTGATCGCGCAAGGGCCGGATCCAGGCGTTCAGGCATATGGGGCGAAAGGTGTCGGGGAACTCTGTACGATACCCACCGCTCCGGCCTGCCAGCATGCCTACTATAGATACGACGGCACGTTCAGAACGAAACTGCCGATGGAACATACCGCATACAAGAAATAAAAACACGTTGTGTTGATTGATACAACAGCCGTGGAGCTCTTCATACGAAGAAATCCGCGGCTGTCCTTGTATACAGGGGAAACGTCATGAAAGAAACTTCCTGATATCCTTCTCCGTCATCGACAAGGAGAGCCTGGACCGCAAGCGCTCGCGGGCTTCATCGGCCGTAATTCCATCGTATTGAGAATCAGGACCGACGAAACGCTCCCACATCCCGGCGGGGCCGTAGAGGAACGTGGACCAGTTGGATTGCAGGACATCCCCATTGTGGATCGCCGTGACATAGAGGTTCTCCAGCAAGAAATCGAACGCCGGGGAGTACTCTTTGGCGGGGATATCCATGATACGTTTCAGCGTCACGGTATCTAGCGGGGCGTATTCCTGGATGGCCTCCAGCATGGCCCGCTCCGTGTCTGTACGGAGCGCTTTCTGGGTGCGGATCCGTTTCAGCAGGTAGTAGACCTCCCGCGAAAGATAGGTCGTGCGTTTTCTGAACGCCTTGCAGAGAAACAATCCGTGTGAGTCGACCAGCGTCGTCATATCCTCCCAGGTACAGCCGATATCGAACAGACAGGGCAGATATGGATTGTAGTTGCAGCAGAGAATCCCGTGGACTTCAAGATAGTCGAGCAGACGGTTTCCTGGTGATTCCAAAACACCCCTCCTTGCCATTTTGTCAGAAAGCCGACTCCTCGGACCGAGGCCCTGGCCACCGACTGGTCTACAGCGTCAGCGCATCAATCCGTTCGAGTTGCGCGTCGGTAAAAGGTTCCACATTCTCGATCGCCTTCAGGTTCAGGTCAAGCTGGCCGACGGAACTTGCGCCGATCAGGACGCTGGTCACGCGAGGATCCTTCAAGAGCCAGCTGATCGCAAGCTCCGACAGCGATTGCCCCCGACTCTTCGCGACATCGTTCAAGGCGTTGAGCCTGGAGAGCAGTTCAGGTGTGATAGCCTCCGACTTCAGGAATCCGTTCCGGGACGCCCTTGAACCCGCGGGAATGTCGCCGTCGAGATACCGGCCGGTGAGCAAGCCTTGCGCCAATGGAGAAAAACAGATACATCCTACCCCTTCCGGCGCGATCGCGGCGAGCAGCCGCTCCTTCTCAACCCATCTGTCGAGCATCGAATACCGTACTTGGTCGAGAATGCACGGACACCCCATCTTCCGCAACAGGAGCGCGGCTTCCAGGGCCTCTTTCGGGTGGTAGTTGGATATGCCCACGTACAGGGCCTTCCCTTGCCTGACGATATCGGCAAGCGCCTGCATGGTCTCTTCCAAGGGGGTATTGGGATCGGGTCGATGATGATAGAAAATATCGACGTATTCCAGTCCCATACGCCTGAGGCTCTGGTCGCAGCTTGCGATCAGGTATTTCCTGGAACCCCAGTCGCCATAGGGGCCGGGCCACATCGTGTACCCAGCCTTGGAGGAGATGACCAGTTCGTCACGATAGGCTTTGAGCTCTTTTCCGAGAATCTTGCCGAAACGGGTTTCGGCGGCACCAGGGGCGGGGCCATAGTTGTTGGCGAGATCGAAATGGGTGATCCCTCGGTCAAACGCTTTGCAGAGGATGTCACGGGCGACGGCATCGTCGGCGTCATCTCCGAAATTATGCCAGAGCCCCAACGAAAGTTCCGGAAGCTCCAAGCCGCTGCCACCGCAGTTGCGATACCGCATCCCCTCATACCTTGATTCCGAAGCCTGATAGGCGGCCGTATTGTCCATCCTGAAATCCTCCTGAGGCTGATGCCCCACACACTCATTGTACCCCATCCACTGGGAAAAACATATAGTAGCGAATGGCAAGTTGTGGTATGCTCGGTTCATGGAACAGACATATGCGACCTTGGGTGCGAAAGCACTCTCCACCTTGCTGGAACTTCTGGCGATTGATTCCCCGTCAGGGCATGAAGGGGAAATAGCCAGCCATCTCATCGGGCAGCTTGAAAGCCTGGGATTCACCACTGGACAGGATCCGGCGGGCAACGTCTACGCCACCTTGCCGGCGTCACCGGGCAGGGAGCAAGATCCAATGATCATGTTCAACTGCCACATGGATACCGTCCCCCCCGCGGCCGGCGTCCATCCTGTCGTAGTGGACGGTGAACTTCGAAGCGACGGGACCACGGCGTTGGGTGCCGACGACAAGGCCGGTATCGCGGCGGTCATGACCGCGTTGGACATGGTTCATCAGGAAGACCTCCCCCATCCACCGCTCATGGTATTGTTCACCGTCAGTGAGGAGACCGGCCTTTCCGGGGCCCGAATGGCGGAGCTTTCACGCATCGCGAAGGTGGACCACGGCTATACGCTCGATGCCAGCGGGGCGGCGGGTACCACCGTCGTTCAGGCTCCGAGCAAGTACCGGATCACCGCGACCTTCCACGGCAGGGCGGCTCATGCGGGGTTCGTCCCGGAAAAGGGCATCAGTGCCATTTCGATGGCCTGTAGAGCCGTTGATAAGATGAAATTGCTACGGGTTGACCCGGAAACGACCGCCAATATCGGTTCTATCTCCGGAGGTGGCAGCACGAACATCGTCTGCGAAACGGCGACGATCGTCATGGAGACCCGGAGTCTCGTGGAATCAAAGATAGAGGCTCAGACCGAACACATGAAGCAATGCTGCCTGCAAGCCGCCGAAGATTTTGGTGGAACCTGCGATGTTGATATCGAACGGCTCTACTTCCTCTACTCGATCCCGGAAAAAGCACCTGTGCTCCAGGCTGTCGCCGAGGCTTGTGAAAGACTGAAGCTTCCGTTCGTCACAAAACAGACGACCGGCGGCAGCGATGCGAACGTATTCAATCGGGCGGGCATCCCTGTCGCGGTGTTGTGCGCCGGCTATAGCAACGCCCATAGCGTGCATGAGGTCTTGGTCCTGAACGAATTCTCACGGTTGACCGCTTTGGTCCTGGAGCTGATGACAGCATAGCGCTCTTTCAGCTTTACGAGCATGATGGAACTTGGATAGAGGGGTACTATATGCGAATACAGAAAATCTCGATGATTGGCGCGGGTGCCGTAGGTGCTTTGTTCGCATACCGTCTCCAGCAAACCCTGGGGTTCGAGAACGTCAGGCTGATCGCTGATCCCGCCCGCAAGGCGCGATATGAGCGGGATGGTTTCATCCTGAACGAGGAACAGGTTCGGTTTGATGTCGTCACACCAGATACGCATGTAGCACCCGCGGACCTCATCATCCTCGCTACAAAGAATCTTCAGATCAATGAAGCTGTCGTTGCGATCGCGAACCATGTGGGTCCGCAAACCATGATCCTTTCCCTCCTCAACGGTATCGAAAGCGAAAACAGGCTTGCGGAGGCGTATGGTGCCGAGCATGTGCTCTGGGGGTTCGTCACAGGTCTCAATTCCGTGCATGAGGGCAACCGGATCACGTTCACGCAGGAAGGGATCATCATCTTCGGAGAAAACGACAACAACAGGTCGGAGCGGACCGAAGCTCTGGCGCGTCTATTCGCCGCTGCCCGTATCAATTGCAGGATCCCGGACGATATCCATCATGAAATGTGGTGGAAGTTCATGCTCAATACCGGCTACAACACGTTGTCGGCGGTCTGTCGGGCGAACTATGGGGACTGCAATACAGTCGGGGCGTTTCGAGACTGTGTGACGATGGTGTTCAACGAGGTCGTGGAGGTCGCAGCCGCAGAGGGTGTCTTGTTCACCCCGGCGGATGTCGAACGGATCCATACGACGCTGGCAAGTCTGAGCGACGAGGGCAAGACCTCGATGCTACAGGACATGGAGGCGGGCAGACCGACGGAAAACAACTGGTTCTGCGGTACGGTCTCCCGGCTTGGAAGGAAACACGGTATCCAGACTACGGTCTGCGATTTTCTGGGAAAGCTGGCCGAAGCCAGCGAGCAAGTACAGATCAGGCGGCATCAGAGCCGATAGGCTACCGATGGTCGATAGGTTCAGGATAGCTGTGGGTTACTTGCCAGCTTTTCCCGCGGCCAATTCCGCTACCGCGTCCTGCTTCGCCTGGACCAACAGCCCGACCAGCTTGTCCTCCACACGTCGGTCCCGGTTCCAGGCCTTCTTATGGAAATCCTCTTCCGAAGCGGGGACGTTGTGAGCCATATCGACGAGAATCCTCTTGTCCAACACACGGACGGCAGGCACGTTCATCTCCCGGGCCAGAGTATCACGGGCGATGAAGAAATGTTTGAGATAGACCTGCTGCTCTTTGGACAGGAACTTCCAGTTGCAGACTTTCACCCAGCCCGGTTTGTCCGGCCCTTTGGGCAACGCCACACCTTTCATGGTGGCGGCGACTTCCTTCTCCAGCTTGGTCCCCTTGATCTCGGCTTCCAGGGAGTCCTTCAGTTCAAAGAGATGTTCTACGTCCGACAGGGCGTAGCGTATCTGTTCCTCTTTCAACGGCCGGAGCAACCAGTTGGTCATCTGGTTCTTTTTCTTCGCCTGCGCAGAGGCGTTCTGTACGACTATCGGCTGGCCGTCTTCCCCTACCCGTTCCCCCAGGCAACGATCGACCAATCCAGTCAGGTTGCCGGTAAAACCGAGGGCTAAAGCGGGAACACGGACATCATATACCGCTGTGAGCTTGATGCCGAACTCCTTGCGCACCAGAGCGGAATCACTGGCGCAGTCGAACATCAGCTTGGTGATATCGGGGGATTCGAGGAATCGCCTGAGGGCGTCGGTGGAGACTTTGAACGGATCGATCAGGTAGTAGGAACTACGGTCGAAGATCTGGATCAGGCAGAGGTGTTCTCCATAGATATGGAGGTTGAACTCCCCTTCGAAGTCCATTGCGATTTCATGCGTCCCGTTGGAACGCCAGGTTTCAAGCAAGCCATCCAAGGCTTTGTCGCTGTCGATGATGGTATAGTCGTACATGGTTCCAGCCTATCAGAAACCGCCCGACATTGCACTAGCATTGCAACAGGATTACTCTAGCATTGCGCTTCGGTATTCATCGTCCAAAAAAATCCCTCCAGGACGACAGGCGCCCCAGAGGGAGATTCAATGTGCGAAAGATTTATTTCTTCTTCGGTTCTCTCGGCTCTACTTCCGCCCTGCTGGCAGGGAAGATCAGGTTCATGATGATACCGACGAGGGTCGCCAACGCGACGCCACCGAGCTGGAACTGAAGGTCCTTGCCCATGGAGAAGGCGAGCACACCGCCACCGATACCGATGACCAGGATGATCGAGCTGATAGTGAGGTTGCGCTTGTCCTTGTAGTCGACTCCGCTTTCTACCAAGGTTCGCAGGCCGCTTGAGGCGATGATACCGTACAGGAGCATCGAGATACCGCCCATGACCGGGCCCGGGATGGTCTGGATCAACGCCCCGAACTTCTGGAAGAAGGAGAGGATGACGGCGATAATCGCGGCGCCACCGACGACCCACACGCTGTAGACTTTGGTGATGGCCAGAACACCGACGTTCTCACCGTAGGTCGTATTCGGAGGTCCGCCCCAGAGAGCCGCCCAAGCGGTGGCGAGGCCATCGCCACACAAGGTCCGATGCAGGCCGGGATCCTTGTAGAAGTCTTTACCGACGACTTTGGAGATCACCAGCGTATCGCCCAGATGCTCGCAAATGGTGGCAAGGGAGACAATGACGAAAGTCAGGATCGCAACGAAGTTGAACTTCGGGAATTCAAAACGGGGGAACCCGAACCAGGCCGCTTCCTTGACCACGGTGAAGTCGATCAACGCATAGGCGGGGAAGAACATCCCCATGATCAGGGTAAAGAGGTACCCGCTGACCAGTCCGATCAGGATCGGGATGATGCTGAAGAATCCTTTGAGGAAGATGTTCGCCACAACGGTGACACCCAAAGTGACCAAGGCGATGGAGAGACAGACCAGGCTGTAGTTGCCAGCGGCATCGTTCATGGCCATGCTCATGCCGGTCGGGGCCAGCCCGAGGCCGATGACGATGATGACGGAACCGATCACCACAGGAGGCAGGGCCCTGTTCAGCCAATTGTAACCGGCTATCTTGATGATGCCCGCGATGATACAGTAGAAGATACCCGCGCAGAAGGCGCCGCCCATCGCATACCCGACTCCGTAAGTCGCGCTCACACCGATCAACGCCGGAATGAAAGCGAAGGAGGACCCGAGGAAGGCGGGAACCTTGGCACCGGTAAGCAGGATGTAGAGCAACGTACCGGTCCCTGCGGTGAACAGCGCGGTCGAGGGGCTCAGGCCGGTGAGCATCGGTACCAGGATGGTGGCGCCGAACATGGCGAACACATGCTGGATGCTGAGCGGCAACAGTTGTGAAAGCGGCGGTCGTTCAGAAGGGCCGTAATAGCGTGGAGGTGTCTTACTCATACCTTGTCCCGTCGGGACGCTCCTTTGTTGACGTAGACGATGCAGGCTTGAGGCCGCAAAGACTGGAGCAAGGCTCCTTTGCCTTGTCGGATGAATCCGATGCATCGTCGATGTCGTGAAATTATTTCCCTCTCCCTGAGGGTTTTGGGTAGCATATCAAAATCAAGGCGCAAGGGGAAAGACCAAAACATCTAAAGTTGCAACAAAATTTCAGCGGGACGCAATGGTCTGCAACAAACGCCCCGCAACAAGGAAACAGCAGGAGCGCCCCGCGAATGGTCGGAAAACCATCCAGAACCAACGGTTTTTCATGGTCTCCGACAGGTTTCACTTAGGTATCTCTAGGGGTTAGCAGATGTTAAGTATGATTTTGACCTTTGATCATTTCACAAAAAAAGTGGGAGCCGTAGCGTCCCACCCTCATTTTGTGGCTACCATTGGCAGCCTTGTTAGCAAGTTTCAACCGTAGGTTTAGATAAACTATGTCTGAATAATAAGGCGGACGGTATCAAATTGTCAACAGAAAGAAATAGCGAATACAAGTCCCTATGCTATAATTTCCACATGCAAGAGTAAAACTCGCAAGGGAGAAATAGAAAAAAATGGCAATACGTTTTGGCTTTGACATGGGAACTAATTCCATTGGCTATTCCGTAATTGAGCTCGACGCTCATGGTGATCCTACCGAACTCCTCGATATGGGAGCACGGATATTTTCCGACGGCAGGAATCCCAAAGACAAACAACCCTTGGCCGTCGCCAGACGTATCGCGAGAGGAATGAGACGGCGACGTGATCGTCTCATTCAACGAAAACGGCTGCTGGTCAACCAATTGATGCGGGACGGCTTGTTCCCTACAACGATGGAAGAACGGGAACAGCTGAAAGTACTTGATCCATATGTTCTCCGAAAAGAGGCTCTGGACAGGGAGATGGAACCATACGAACTGGGAAGAGCCTTGTTCCATATCGGAACGCGAAGAGGTTTCAAAAGCAATCGAATCACAGACAACAAGGACAAAGAGAGTTCAGTCCAGGCGGAACGGATGAAAGAACTCAGCACACTCATCGTCGAATCGGGGGCCAGGACCTTGGGAGAGTATCTGCACACCAGACAGACCGACAACCAAGGGACCAGGTTCAAGGGGGGCGAGTTCAATGGATATCCATCAAGAGAACACTACTATCAGGAGTTCCTGTCCATCAAGGAAAAACAACTCCCCTATCATCCTTCAGTCGATTGGGACAGGATCGAACATATCATTTTTGACCAACGCCCGTTGAAACAACAGGAAAAAGGAAAATGCCAGTTCTATACACAGGAAGACCGTGCCTATCTCGCATTGCCCTCCGCCCATCGCTTCAGGATCGCCCAAGAGATCAACAACCTGCGATACAACGATCTCCACGGGAACACGTTCACGTTGGACGATGCGGAAAAAGACGCCTTGTTCTCCATGTTGGACAACTGCAAGACCCTTTCATTCGCCAAAATCAGGTCGAAATTCCCCCACATCGAAGGGAAATTCAATCTGGAGGATGAGAGACGCGAAAAGCTGCTCGGCAATGAAACTGCGTATACAATGAGAAAAGCGGAGTATCTCGGCAACATGTGGGACACCCTTCCCTTGGAAACACAAGATACACTGATCGACAAACTGCTGGAAATGGATAATGACGATGATCTTCTCCAATACCTCGATTGCTTCTCCTTGACCTCCGACCAGAAGCAAAACCTCATGGCATGGAAGGGAACGCGTAAAGTCGGCAAACTGTCCGCACGGTTCATGCGGGATTGTTCAGCCATCATGATCACTGACCATATCCGGTATGATGAAGCGGTGGCAAGCATGTCCATGAACCATAGCTACAATCCGATCACAGAGCTCCAGCCGGAACTTCCGTACTATGGGAAAGTCCTCGTAGGCTCGATAGCTGGAGCACATCCGGAAGTACCGGAAGATGAGCCAGAACGGAAATATGGAAAGATAGCGAACCCGACTGTACATATCGCCCTGAACCAATTGCGGAAAGTCACCAATGCATTGATCGCTGAATACGGCAGGCCAGACCAGATCGTCATGGAATTGTCCAGGGATATCAGCGATAGTGCCGAAGCCCGCAGCATCCATTACTCAGAACAAGCAAAAAGGGAAAGAGACAATGAAAGAATCCGAACAGAACTTACTGAGACTTTCAGTATTCCACATCCTAGAGCGTGGGATCTGAAGAAATACAAGCTTTGGTGCGAACTCGGCACTGATGCAAACGTCCGTTGCTGCCCCTATTGCGGCAAACCGATCCCCGCATACAAACTGTTTACGCCAGAGATTGAAATCGAACACATACTCCCCTATTCCAGGACCATGCTCGATTCGATGAGCAATCTCACAGTCGCTCATCGTTCATGCAATCAGCTGAAAAAAGAACAGACTCCTTACGAGGCGTTCTCCCACAGTCCTGATGGGTATGATTGGAACAAGATCATGGAGCGCGCGGAGAGACTGCCGAACCATAAGGGGGACAAGTTCCTGAAGTCGGCCATGGAGAAGTTCGAGCAAGATAGCGGGTTCATCACCCGGCAGCTCAATGACAACAGGTATCTCTCAAAAGCGGCCCGTGATTACCTTTCCTGCATATGTCCGAACAACCAGGTCTGGAGTATCAGAGGGCAAAACACCAGTTTCCTCCGGGCGCGATGGGGGCTGAACACGTTGTTGAGTAATAGCCAAGACCCTTATTTCAAGAACAGAAGTGATCATCGGCATCATGCGGTTGATGCGTTGGTCATAGGGTTGACCGACAGGAGTCTCATCCAGCGGATGGCCCACATGAATATCAATCGGGAGGCGACAGACCATGAAGTTCCGCCATTTCCGTTCAGACGTTCAGACGTTGAAGCACAGGTGCGCAATATTATTGTCTCCCACAAGATCGACCACGGCTACCAAGGTCGGATGTACAAGGAGACCGCCACAGGGAGAAAACTGGTCAAGAAAACGATTCCTGTAAGCACCCTTAGTGAAGATCAAGTGCCGATGCTTGTCGATGAGGCATGGAAAGACCTTTTTGTACAAGCCAAAGAAAAAGGTATCTCATTCAGAACGCGACGGAATCAGATCCTGACAAAGTTCGCGACGGAAAAGAGCAACGACAACCCGATGGTTCAGGTATATGAAGAAGTCTGGGTGACCAGGGTACCTCTTGTCGATCTTGATGCAACGGATATTACGGCGCATCGCGTATTCAACAGAAAACTTGACGCCCAGATTACGGAAAGAACAAAGGATGTTCTCGGCGACAAGAAACAGCTTCGGGAAAGACTCCTGGAGCTCTCAAAAGAGTGGAATATCAAACGTGTCCGGTACATTCCAAAGGGACAGGTATTCTCGCAAGTCAAATCAGTTCCGAACAAATGGTATGAAAATGATGGGGTCTGTTTCGCACGGATATGGCGCGTACCCGATAAAACACCCAAATACATTGGGGAGTTTATCAGTTACAAGCAAGCCTACGACGTAGCCAATGGGCAGGCCTTGCCCCGTCCCAAGAAGTTGCATCCAGCCTCGAAGAGGATCATGACCCTGTACAAGGGGGATATTGTCAGAATTACACCCAAAGAAGGAATGCCGTATCTAGCGAAGATCGCAGGATATTCGACAACAACCAATTGCATTGATATACAACCGATCTATGCTGCGGGATCGTTGGGAGAATGGCGGCAAAATACTAATCATGTGAATATCCCTAACACTGTCATCTGGAAGGATGCAAGCCCTGAGGGGCATAATTTCAAATCACTAAACGTTCTATTTGGAGAGAACAAAATCAAGTTAGTGAAAATCAATCCAATCGGTCGAATTGTTCATGACTGACAAGGAGTAGTATCGTGCTCAGACGTATCGTTGAAGTAGCTCAGGAAGGGCTATACCTGCATGTCTCACATGGTTTTCTCAAATTAGGTTTGAATCGTGAGGAAATCGGGGAAGTACCTTTGGCAGATATAGCCGTCCTGTTGCTGACCGCCCAAGGTACGACATTATCAAAGCAATCGCTTCTCGCACTTACCGGACAAGGTACTGCGATAGTTTTCTGTGGCAAAAGTTATAAACCAGAAAGCATCATGATACCTTTGTTCGGTAACTATGAGACTACAGGCCGTTTGAATGATCAAATCGAAGCCTCTCTACCATTGCGCAAACAGTTGTGGAAATCAATCGTCCAACAGAAAATTCTGAATCAAGCTATGGTTTTGACCACTATCGGCAATGCACAAGGTGCTTTATTACTACAAAACTATGCTACGCAGGTTGTATCTGGTGATACTGACAACAGGGAAGCCGTGGCAGCGAAAGCCTATTGGGGAATGTTGTTCGGTCCTGACTTCACACGAAATCCGGATGAGGAGGGGGTCAATTCCTTCCTCAACTATGGGTACGCGATCTTACGAGGCATTACCGCACGAGCGGTCTGCTGCGCTGGCCTGCACCCCTCTTTGGGGATTTTTCATCGCAACAGGTTGAACAACTACTGTCTTGTCGATGACATGATCGAACCATTCAGGCCTGTAGTGGATCTACTCATCCATCGGATTGTCCATGAAGCGAAAGAAGACAAAGTCGCTCTTACTCCCGCTCTCAAGAAACAAATCTATCAGCTGGCCTGGACAGATGTACTGGTGCCGAAAGGCAAATCGCCATTGATCAAAGCCGTTGAATATTATGCATATTCTTTGGCTCAAAGTTTCAGCAATAAACAGAATCAATTATGCATACCACAACTTCAACGAAAAGAACTTCTCGACGCAACATATCCTTTTCCTTTCTAAGTGGTTATCAGCTCATGTGGATGATGGTGTTGTTTGACTTGCCGGTCATAGAGAAAGTAGAGCGAAAAGAGGCGACCGATTTCAGGAAGTTCCTTCTGGAGGAGGGGTTCTCCATGTCCCAGTTCTCAGTCTATACAAAACTTCTTTCAGGAAAAGAAGCTGTAGAACAATATACCCGGAAGATATATGATGCGCTTCCTAACCAAGGGAAAGTCGATATCATCTGCATAACGGACAAGCAATATGAGAACATCATTTCCTATAGCGGAAGAACGAAATCAAAACAAAAACAGGTCAACAAACAGTATCTCTTGTTCTAAAAAGGCATAATTAAACTGAATATCTGATTCTATTCTTTTACAAAGCATAGAAATGCAAATATACTATTATAGTTCATCTAAATCTACGGTCAACCTGCAACATGACCAAGGCGTCCATGCAGAAGGAACTCATTATAGTTCATCTAAATCTACGGTCAACCTGCAACGTGGTCGCCTGTGGCGTACAGTTCGTATGCATTATAGTTCATCTAAATCTACGGTCAACCTGCAACTGAAGGATGGTTCAGATTATCTGAGTTGAAATTATAGTTCATCTAAATCTACGGTCAACCTGCAACATGCGAGATATCGACATCACCATCAGAAAGATTATAGTTCATCTAAATCTACGGTCAACCTGCAACGTGGCGGAACGAATGGGGGAAAACGACGTCATTATAGTTCATCTAAATCTACGGTCAACCTGCAACGGATGTGGGGTCGCTGACGTTTCTTATTTCATTATAGTTCATCTAAATCTACGGTCAACCTGCAACGACGCAGTCGAAGAAGTCGGCCTCGTCTTTATTATAGTTCATCTAAATCTACGGTCAACCTGCAACAAGAGGGCGGTCAACTGAATTTCTGCTGTTATTATAGTTCATCTAAATCTACGGTCAACCTGCAACATCCCCATTGTCTATGAACCGCAAGACCGAATTATAGTTCATCTAAATCTACGGTCAACCTGCAACGACGAACGCCACGAGCTTTTCAGACAGCCAATTATAGTTCATCTAAATCTACGGTCAACCTGCAACCCTTAATTGCGACGGCACAAATGCCAATACATTATAGTTCATCTAAATCTACGGTCAACCTGCAACCACGTTCCCGATGTAGACGTCGTTGGTGAGATTATAGTTCATCTAAATCTACGGTCAACCTGCAACGAATGTAGGTGAGCGTTCAGATTGTATGTGATTATAGTTCATCTAAATCTACGGTCAACCTGCAACCGATATCGACATTGCAAGCCGATACGGGGTATTATAGTTCATCTAAATCTACGGTCAACCTGCAACGAGTACTGTAGGAGCGAGCGAGTCAATCACATTATAGTTCATCTAAATCTACGGTCAACCTGCAACGAGTACTGTAGGAGCGAGC
>CAYOWS010000017.1:22528-32206 GCA_964407735.1 uncultured Sphaerochaeta sp.
GAGTCAATCACATTATAGTTCATCTAAATCTACGGTCAACCTGCAACAATCGATATTGGGTCAGTGTGGATACAGGCATTATAGTTCATCTAAATCTACGGTCAACCTGCAACTGGATTGATGATCTTATTCATCCTTGTCTCATTATAGTTCATCTAAATCTACGGCCAACCTGCAACCCTCGCCAGCCTAACAGCTATTTGCCTGCTATTATAGTTCATCTAAATCTACGGTCAATCCGCAACTGAATACGATATCTTATTCAAAACCCATCACAATGAGAACGATTGAAAGAGATGTCCACTTTCATACCATCCATGTTTTTTCCAAAAAACAGCAAGAATCATCAAAACCAAAATGTATATTTCCGATATGATGCGAGGCAGAAAGGAGGTGGCAATGCCCAGAAACATCATCAACGTGATATCCGTCATTGACTATATCGAACGGAACCTGGCCGAAAAACTTGATCTGGAAACCATCTCCCAGGCGGTGAGTTACTCGAAATACCACTTGCACCGAGTGTTCACAGCAACGGTAGGGGTGACGATACACGACTATATCCAACGAAGAAAGCTGACGGAAGCCGCCAAGCTGCTGGTGTTTTCGGACAGACCGATCATGGAGATATCCCTGATCGCAGGATACGAAAGTCAGCAGGCGTTCACAACCGTCTTCAAAGAGATGTACAAGAAAACACCCCATCAATATAGGGAAGATGAGGAATTCTACGCCCTGCAACTGCGATACACCCTGAACGAGAATCCGACCAAGAGCGGTGCTGAAATCGACTGGCGAAACGACATCAGGTTCGCCACACAGGAGGACGTTCCCCGGTGGATGGAACTGGTCAGACTTGTAGTGGACGGCTTTCCCAACCTTCAGACGGACGAATACCGAGAAACTCTCTCCCGATATATCCAGGACAACCAAGCCCTCCTGCTGAAAGACCAAGATACCGCTATCGGGATCATGCTATTCAACCATCTGACGGGAAGCATTGATTTCCTAGGGATACACCCCCAGTATCACAAGCGGGGAATCGCAAACGCTTTTCTCCAAAAGGCAATGGAAATTTTACTCCCGACAGGCGAAGACCTCAGCATAACGACCTTCCGAAAAGGGGACAAGGCAGACCCTGGACAGCGGAAAACACTGGAAGGACTCGGTTTCGCGGAAGGTGAATTACTTGTTGAGTTCGGCTATCCAACACAAAGGATGATATTGAAAAACAACGAATCGGAGGCATGAAGATGGACGTTGCGAACACCACGCTTGATCTGGAGAATCCCCTGGCAAAAGACTTCCATCTCGGCTCATTGGTCAGGTTCGCCTTTCCTACGATCATCATGATGATCTTCATGGGATTGTACACGATAGTCGATACTGTGTTCGTAGCTCGGTTCGTGAACACGAACGCATTATCTGCCATCAACATAGTCTGCCCGGTCATCAACATCATCGTCGGGTTGGGAACGATGGTCGCCACGGGGGGCAGTGCGATCATCGCCCGCAAGATGGGAACGGGAGAAGAAGCGGAAGCAAGGTCAAACTTCACGTTGCTGATTCTGGTCGGCACGGTCCTGGGGGTTCTGATCACACTATGCGGGGTCATCTTTCTGGATGATATCATCTGGGCTTTGGGTGCAAATGAGGTCCTCTATCCATATTGCAGGGACTATCTGTTCACCCTGCTCCTGTTCACTCCCGCCAGCATCCTGCAAGTACTTTTCCAGTCGCTGATCGTGACGGCGGGGAAGCCGGGGCTAGGGTTGTCACTGTCCGTTGGCGCGGGGGCGACCAACATATTGCTGGATTATGTTTTCATCGTCCAGCTCGATATGGGAATCGCGGGCTCCGCGCTTGGAACCGGGATAGGCTATCTGATCCCGACCATCATCGGCACCGTATTCTTTCTGCGTTCAAAGGGTGTGTTGCGTTTTGAAAGGCCCTCATTCGACCTGAAGGTCATTGGGGAAAGCTGCCTGAACGGTTCTTCTGAGATGGTAAGCCAGCTTGCCACAGCCGTCACGACGTTCCTGTTCAATCGTGTGATGATGAAACTCCTCGGCGAGACCGGTGTAGCGGCCATCACCATCATCATCTATACACAGTTCCTGCTGACTACGATATACATCGGGTTCTCGATGGGGGTAGCGCCGATCATCAGCTACAATTTCGGGAACCAGAATTCCATACGGCTGCGAAGGATATTCATTACATGCCTGTCGTTCATCGGTATCGTCTCAGTGCTGATTTTCTCACTGTCGATGCTTTTCGGAGCGCCACTCGTGAGCATCTTCGCCCCGAAAGGGAGCGCTGTGTACGATATCGCGAGAAACGGCTTCCTGATTTTCCCTTTCAGCTTTCTTTTCTGCGGCATCAACATCTTTGCCTCCGCGACCTTTACAGCCCTTTCGAACGGCAAGGTTTCGGCGGTCATCTCTTTCTCCCGGACTTTTGGGCTGATCACGGTCGGGCTGCTTGTCCTACCGGTCTTCCTGGGGGTGAACGGGGTATGGCTGGCGGTTCCATTGGCGGAAGCGGTCACGACATGCCTGGCGGTCGTCCTGATCCTGAAATACAGAAAATCGTTGGCTGTCTAGATTCCACGGCTGACCTGCGACAAGTAGCCGTATTGGCAACACCAGTTCATCTAAATCTACGATCAACCTGCAACCGACTTGCCGCTACGACGTACTCCAGTCAACACTTTTACAATGGGGGTGTCCATGAAAGGACGGATCTGTTCAAGATAACGTTCCCGTTTCACTACCGCGGTGTATCGTTTCGTCTCTTCAGCGCAGGAGCCCCAATCATCCGAGTCTATGATGTTCTGATAGATGCCAGTATCCGCCATAAGCACACCTCGCATACAAATCCGATCATCCATGTCAGATGAAATCAATAAAATCCAACATTCATACGTTATGACTGACAAAATCAACCACAAGAAAGGGCAGTCCCGTCTATCCCCAGGACGAAACGAGACGCAGGGAGCCTTCCCTATCCTCGCGGGTTGATCCGGCGCGAACATCTTCCATCTGGGCGGATGTATCAAGATCCTGTTCAGGACATAGTTCCAGCATCGCCAACCTGACATCGGAGGGCAGATAGGCGAAGTCGTCGGAGTTATAGAACCGCCGTAGGATCTCTCTGGCGATACGTCTTCGTTCAGCACCCAGTTTTCTACCGGGACGTCTTACAATCTTTCGTTCTTCCATAGATTTCTCCTTCTTGGCTTTAACGGCCGAATGGTCTGAATGCGCCGTAGAACGCACCGAATACGATGAGTACCGGCGACAGGACGATCGTCAGCAAAACCAAGCCAACGAGGCCAGCAGGGGTACAGGTAAGTTTCTGGAGCCAGGAGGGATTTTCATCCGCCAAAGCTGTTTCCACGGAAACATCCATCAGATCCATCCCGACATACGATTCATGCCGTGGTTCAGGGGCAGGCCTCCGCTTCCTAAGATCTTTCCGTTCCATCGCAATCGTCATGGCCATATTCGCCTCCTTGGACAATGTTCATCCGTATTCGTGATATCAATATCGCATGGTTACCATGACATAGATTGTCATAGTAATTGTTTTTAGAAGGAAACTGCGTCCTCGGTCGCGTCGGATATCAGTTTCAATTCAATTTTTCCTGCTCCGACCGCTGCGATGGAGGCTCGACATGCAGATAAGTCCTCCAGTGCTTGGGCGATCGTTTTTCGCAGATATCCGACATGTCGTTCAACACCATCGGCGCCGGAGACAAGGACCGCTATCGCATTGGGATCATGGGGATTGCTCACTTCCCGAACTAAAGTCACAGGAAACAGAAACTCAATTCTCTGCTGAAACGTACGCCGTGTTTCACTGGCGGAGATATTCCCGCGCAACCGATCTTCAAGTACCAGATCGTAGACTTTCTGCATCTGACCGATGATCCCATCCATCGCGTGCTGGTGATAATGACCGCCGACTACCGGCAACTGCAACCAACGAGAATGAGTCGTGAAATAGGAACGAAGCTCAGTACTATCTGCAAAGGGCAAAGAGCTAAAATCCTCGGCAAAATTCGTGAGCAAGAGATATGCATCCGTCGTATCACCGCAATGGCTGATCGCATTACGAAGATATTTTCCTGCGTCATCAGAAAAATCCTGCAAATGGTAGAGGATCAACGGCCATGCCGAGATATCACGATACATGTAACTCAGCAGGGTATGGTAGGGACGGAGTTTTGAAGATCGAAGCAGAATCCTTGCGGAACAAAGAAAATCTCCCCGACTCATGGACAACGCAAATGCGGGATATCGTTGGCAGAAGCCGTGAATGGGTGCCTTCAGTGAATCAGAATCATTGGAAAGGTAATGCAAAATGATTCTGCATGATTCATCGTACAACTCAAAATCATGATCATCCCAATCACCATTGATGAACGGGATATCAATTTCCTGGGTGAAAGCCCCACAGGAATCACGAACCAACCGCTTTATTTCCATACTCTGGGAACTTTCAAAGGTAGCGACAAAGTCAAGAGTACCGGTGCCGCTGATACTGAACATGTCGACATGATCCCCGAACTCAAATTGCAACAATCTCATTTCACACCATCCTTCCAAGTTTGTATGGACAGCATACGACAACCACTATGACACAGGATGTCATAGCAAAATAAATTTGAGGAACTTTTGAATTGCTTCAAGGAGCTACATCGACCAGAGGAAAGACCGTATCAAACTTCTGGGCTTTCGTTTTCAGCATGGAGGGTCATGCCCTGGACCTGTCGCCTCCATTGATTGACGAAATCAGGGGGAGAGATCGGGATGGCGGAGGACCCGAAGGAGAGGACTTTGCTGAGAATCTCCGCCATATTCGTGACAGGTATGGTGATGGTCATCTCAGGACGTCCGTCGGAACCGACTGTCACGGGAGACGTCCTCTGGTCCTTGTGCCAGACCTGGGTCTGTGTGGTATAAACTGCGTCACCGAATATCCTGATGGTGACATCCAGGGTTTCACCACCCATGAATATGCCGAAACCACTGGTCAGGTACTGCTCCAGTTCATCATCCGAACAATGATTTCCGACAGGGATGTCAGTCTGACGAATGGATATGATCCGGGACAGGTGGAAGTTGCGCAGTTGGTTACGCAGATGATCCCATGCGACGGCATACCACCGTCCTGAATAGCTGACGAGTCTGAGCGGTTCGATCTCGCGGGTGGATACCCCCCCTTTTCCGCTCCTGTATTCCATGACCAACCGGAACTTCTTCTCCATTGCGGTACAGAACGTTCCGAAGACCCCGTAGTCAGGAAGATCCACGACAGGGGTGGAGAAGATGATCTTGTCCATCAAGGAGCGGTATTCA
Organism: uncultured Sphaerochaeta sp.; assembly: GCA_964407735.1. GTDB lineage: Bacteria > Spirochaetota > Spirochaetia > Sphaerochaetales > Sphaerochaetaceae > Spiro-02. The sequence goes on from CAYOWS010000017.1 coordinate 27,895, forward strand.
CGAGAAAGGCCAAGGTCGATATGGTGCTGGACCATGTCGCTCATCAGGGGCATCAGCCCCTGGGACTGCGCCACTCCTTTGAAAATGGCGTTGAACACCAGCATGCGTTCATCGGCGTTCTGGAATTCATCGAATGTCTCTGTATAGACATAGCCATGCTTCTGCCGGTCATACTCGATGGGGGCGCCCAATCGGTCCCGCAGGTATTCGATATCCCGCTTTACCTGGCGATCACAGACCTCAAAGGTTTCCACGACATCGGCGGTACGGGCGAATCCACGGCGTCGTATCTGTCTATCAATGAAGAAAATCCGTTCTGTTTGGCTCATAGCGTCATTATAATTGGAATTCTTGGACAAAAAAACACTTTTTGTCTAAAAACTCTGCAAATGCTCTTTTCGATGCTGACAAGATTACATAATTTGTAAACAGGTAAGAAATATGAATGGGTGGGATATGTTTCCATTATCACTTTCCTCAGTCGTGACGATCACCATTGTGAGCCAGATCCTGGCCGCGACCATCGCGGATCATCTCTCGTACGACCAACTGGAGAACTGGAGGGGCCGCCTCAGACCGAGGTCCTGGGAGCAGAACGGCGCGGTCTATCAGAAATGGTGCAGGGTCAAGGCATGGAAGCCCTTGATCCCGGACGCAAGCATCACTTCCCCGTACAAATTCAGAAAGAAGCATCTGCAAGGGGTCGAAAAAGATTATATTCATCAGTTCATCCTGGAATCAGTCAGGGCTGAGCTGACCCATGAGCTGACGATCATCCTGGCCATTCCCATCATCCTTGCCTGCCCGACTCAATTCGTGCGATGGCTTATCGCATATAGCTTGTTGATGAATCTCCCCTGTACGATCATCCAACGGTACAACAGACCGAGGTTCGAGCGCATCCTCAAAGGCCGTAGCAAAGGGGACGCAAAAGGATCACGGGAACCAATTCCACAACCCTCTTTGGCCGTATATGAAAAACGGCCGAAAAGAAAATTCTTCCGGCCGTGAACGACTCGCCTCTATACGTCGAGAATCGTCTTGTCGCCGTGGATCGTCGACCAGTTGTTCCGGAAGTCCGATACCGCTTTCGTGATTGAGGGCATGCGCAAGCCAGTGGTCAGAAGGTCGCAAGGGACGGTACAACAGCTTGCGCCATTCGCATAGGCCGTAGTGATTTCAGAGATATTCTTGAAACTCGCCGCAAGCACCTGGCAATTGCCCTGGTTGGCCCACAGCAGACCGGAAAGCTCCTTGATGACCTTGGCGGCGTCAATGTCGATATTGAGCATCCGGTTATAGTAGACCGCGATATATCTCGCGCCGGAGAGCATCGCAAGGATTCCCTGCAAGGAGGTGTAGATGGCGGTCGCTGTGATGTTCGCACCTTCATTGGTCAGATATTTGATCGCACGCAAGCCATCTTCAGTGACAGGGATCTTGACGAAAGTCGATTCACCGAGCACCGAACGAATCCGTTCCGACTCTTTGATGATGTCCTTCCAGCTTTCGCTGATGACCTGGACATGCAGGCTCCGTTCATTTCCAATCAGGGCCCGGATCTTCTTGAGCTGCTGGAAAAAGTCGACTTTTCCCTCCGTCTTGAGAATCGACGGGTTCGTCGTAACGCCACTGACGGGATAGATCTCAAGGCATTTCTGGATGTCCTTTATATTTGCGGTATCAAGCATCAGTTCCATAGTCGCTCCCTCTCCACTAGATGGTTTTTTGTATGTTCTCATTCTGCCACAGGCAGGGGGATTCCTCAAGCATACGGCCCGCCGTTGGAGAAAAATTCCTTGTTGTTCCGCCGCCAGCTGCCGGGAGTCGTGCCATAACGCCGTTTGAACTGGATGAAAAACCGTTGCAAGGAGAAGAAGCCGCACTCTTGCGCGACCTGTTCCAACGCAAGGTCGGTGAATCGCAACAGCTTGCAGGCTTGCCGCAATCGTTCCTGTTGAAGTTCCTCCAGCAAAGTCGTGCCCCTCGCCTGCTTGAATCGCTGCTCAAGGGACCTGCGGGACACAGGCAGCGCTTCGACGATATCGGTCACATTGATTCCGCGACGGGCCTCCCGCCGTATCAGCTGGACTGCCTGAGCCACCAGAGGATCTCGTTCAAGGACCAGCGTCGTACTCTCCCGTTCCACGACATCACCCGGGGCGATGCGGCGTATGTTGATGGTCCCCGCCAACTCCGGCGACTCCAGCAGTCGATCCAGCATGGAGGCGGCTTCATACCCTATCTGCTCACAATTGAGGCGGACGCTGGACAGCGAGGGTGTAGCGAGTTCGCACAGGAGGTATTCATCATCAACCCCAAGGATAGAGAGATCCGAGGGGATATCAAGCCCAATGCGGCGGGCTTCGACTTCGACTTTCATCGCCACCATGTCGCTGCCGCAGAACAGAGCGGTCGGACGCGGAAGGCGGAGCAGCCATTCCTGCAATTCAGTGGAGGAGTCATAGAGCTGTTCCCACCATTTCAAAGAGCGGTTGAACTGGGGGAGCTTCGCGGGAGAGCCGCCTACGACACCGCAGAACCCGATCAGACGTTCCCTCGCCCAGTGGACGTGTTCGACCCCGCACCAGGCATAGGAACGGGTTCCCAGCCGTCTTAGATACTCCCCTGCGCAAGCTCCGGTCGCATAGTCGTCATTGCGGACGGTACTGAAGAAGTGCCGGGTGCATGCGCCCGCTATATCGACGACCGGAATCCCGAACTGAGATAGTTCCTGGGCGTCATCATCGCCCTCGATCCTTGCGATCAAGGCTTCGCAACGATCAAGACCTCCGGCATCCAACGGAAGGAACCATGAACCCGCGCCCCGCAGTTCCCAGTTCGGCTTTGATTTCGCATACCGGACGACGCCACGGGCTACCGCCATATCATAGCTGTCACGAAAACGGAGTTGCAATCCGATATGACGCATCGGAGATGTTGCTGATGGGTTCTCGGTCATAGGTACAGGATACCATGGATTGCGTAAAACAACAGTAAATATACGCATTTTAAGCATTGCGCATTATCCTCGATACGATACCGTGTGGATAGAGAAGGGAGGACGGCATGAATACAGTACCCTACAAAACCATCGCTTCTACCGGAGCAAAGATTCCAGCCATTGGGTTCGGTACGTTCGGAAGCGACCACATTAGCAACGAACAGATGGCCCGGTCGGTTGAAATGGCGTTGCGGGCGGGCTACAGGCACATCGACTGCGCGGGAGTCTATGGCAATGAGAAAGAGATCGGCAGGGTGCTTGCCGATGCCATGGCAGGTCGGATCGAAGGTGTTCCCGCGATACCGCGTGAAGAACTCTGGATCACAGGCAAGCTGTGGAACGACAAACATTCCAAAGAGGATGTCGTTCCGGCCTTCAGGAAATCTCTTGATGATCTGGGGCTTGATTATCTCGACTTGTATCTGGTGCACTGGCCGTTTCCCAATTTCCATCCGCCAAAGTGCGATGTCGAGACCCGCAGCCCCAACGCAAGGCCCTACATCCATGAAGAATTCATGAATACCTGGCGTCAGATGGAGAGTCTTGTCGAGGCGGGGCTGGTCCGTCATATCGGAACCAGCAATATGACGAAGCCAAAGCTTGAACTCCTGCTTCGAGATTGCAGGATCCGTCCGGCGGTTCAGGAAATGGAGCTCCACCCACACTTCCAACAGCAGGAATTTGTACGATATGTGCAAGATCAGGACATCATTGTCGTGGGCTACTGTCCGTTGGGGTCCCCCAACAGGCCGGAACGGGACCGTGTCGCCACCGACACCGTCGACATGGAGGATCCGATACTCCGCCAGATCGCGGAGGTTCATGGTTGCCATCCCGCGGCGGTCTGTCTGAAGTGGGCGGCGGCGAACGGACACATCCCCATTCCCCTTTCGACAAAGGAGCGGAACATCGTCTCCAATCTTCAGGCGATTTGTGAGGATCCTCTGACCGATGAGGAATACCAGCGGCTCAGGGGCATCGACAAGAACTGCCGGCTGATCAAAGGACAGGTGTTCCTTTGGGAAGGCGCCGGGAGTTGGGAGGACCTTTGGGACCTGGACGGAACAATTCCCTGTCCGTCGAAATACAAAGGCGAATGACCGAACGTAGCACGACTACGTGAGTGGAAGCAAAGACGCCGCATGAACGGCAAGACCGGGCATCGGGCTTTGCGAAGTAGATTGCCGGTCAGGCAAGGAACAATGGAACGAGCGTAGCATGACTACGTGAGTGGAAGCAGAGACGCCGCATGGACGGCAAGACCGGGCATCGGGCTTTGCGAAGTAGATTGCCGGTCAGGCAAGGAAC
>CAYOWS010000017.1:32306-74728 GCA_964407735.1 uncultured Sphaerochaeta sp.
AATGGAACGAGCGTAGCACGACTACGTGAGTGGAAGCAGAGACGCCGCATGAACGGCAAGATACGAGCAAATAGGAGTAAAGAATGAAAGGCACGATGAAAGGCGCAACCCTCCCCGGCAACAGTACGGTATCTTTCAAGGAATACGATATCCCGACACCAGGACATGGGCAGGTATTGGTAAAGACGAAAAGCACGACGATCTGCGGAAGTGATATCCGCTGCATCTATCGTGAACATGTGGGCAAAGGACCGGAGGGATACCAGGGGGTGATCGCAGGACATGAACCCTGTGGTGTCATCGTGGAAGAGGGGCCGGGACTTAAACGGTTCAAGACGGGAGACAGGGTGATCATCTACCATATCAGTGGTTGCGGGGTCTGCCATGACTGTCGACAGGGATTCATGATCTCTTGTTCCAGTCCGCTTCGCGCGGCTTACGGCTGGCAACGGGACGGTGGCATGGCTGAATATATGCTGTGTGATGAAAAAGACCTGGTAGCCCTCCCCGATGAGCTCACCTATACCGATGGGGCGCAGGTCGCCTGTGGATTCGGCACGGTGTATGAAGCGATAGAGAAGATCGGCGTCAGCGGCGATGACGCAGTGCTGGTCGTAGGGCTGGGGCCTGTCGGACTCGCGGCGCTGATGCTCTGCAAAGCGATGGGCGCAAACAAGCTTATAGGCATAGAGATGCAACCGTCACGTATCGAACTGGCGAAAAAGCTTGGTTTGGTGGACCATGTATTCACCCCGTCGGAAGATAATGTCCAGCACATCAAGGAAGTCACTGGAGGTTTCGGCGTGGAGAAAGCAATTGATTGTTCAGCCAGTGATCCTGGTCGGGCGACAGCGATCAGGGCGACACGGCAATGGGGCAAGATCGCATTCGTCGGTGAAGGCGGTACGGTACATTTCAACCCAAGCCCCGACATGCTGCACGACCAGAAGACCATCTACGGCAGCTGGGTGACCAGTATCTGGAAGATGGAAGATCTTGTGGAACGGCTCGTGAGATGGAACCTCCATCCGGAAGACCTCGTCACGCATCGGTTCCCGCTGGACAAGGCTGATGAGGCCTATGCACTGATGGCGAGCGGAGCCTGCGGAAAGGTAGCGGTCTGTTTCGATGAAGAACTGAAATAGAGAAAACAACCGAAAGGAAGGTGTCGTACAGAATGTGCGGCGCCTTTTTTCATCAAACAGTCCAAAAGGGAGAGCCGATGCGAAAGCCCTTGTGACACACAGCCGTGTACCCCTAGCGTAGCCCTATTGTACCCCTAGCTAAAGACGCGGTTCAGGTGGGGACTGTCTTCTATCGCCGCGGCATCCTGCACCTGCTCGTTGGTCAGGATACCTCCGTTCGCGGTCATTACCTTGATCGTCGGAGGAATGACGATTTTCGTCGGGAAATCGGACCGGTCGCCACCCAGACGCTTGATCAACAGTTTGGCCGCGGCCTCACCCATCTGCTCCAGCGGCTGTGCGACGGCATAGTGGCAGAAACGGAGCAAAGGGGCGTAGTGGAGATAGTCGAAAGCGCCGAACACCATCTTTTCCTGGTCGCTCCGATCTCCATGTTCATAGAGATAGCTACTGGCCCCGACATGGACCATGTCGTTTACCACGAAGAACGTATCGGGGCGATCATCATGTTCCAGGAGTTTCCGCATGACCTCGTGACCGGCCTGCTGGGACATGCCGTCCATCAGGACGAACTTCTTCTCGACCGGCAACCCGTGGGCATGCATGGCGCCCAGATATCCGTGCAGACGTTCGGTGGCGGTATGGACATGGAGGTCCCCGCCAAGGAACCCGATCCGGGTATGGCCCTCCCTGATCAGCGAGGACGTGACCTCATACGCACCCTTCCTGTTGTCGGTAAGGACCAAGTCGACATCAAGACCGGGAATCTGACGGTCAATCATCACCAAAGGGGTCGATTCAAAGACCTTTCCAGTGAAATGTTCACCGGTATCACTGGCAGGAATGACGACCAACGCATCGACGCTACGTTCCAGGAGAAGCCGAAGCCTTCGCCTTTCCTCCTCCACTGAATTCTGGGATGAACAGAACAGCATCGCATACCCCAAGGGGCCAAGCTGCTTCTCAAGCTGGTCTACGATCTCGGAGAAAAATGTATTGGATAGTTCAGGGGCGATGATGCCGATCAGCTTCGTCGTGCGGGTCTTCAACGACCGGGCGACCTCATTGCGCTGATAGTTCAGCATCGTCATCGCGGAAAGGACCTTGCGTTCAGTATCAGGATTGACGACTCCGAGATGGTTCAGCACTCGACTGACGGTAGCGATGGAGACTCCGGCAAGTTCCGCGACATCTTTGATCGTGGCAGTACCATGTTCAACAAGAACACGTTTGACGGTTTGTGTCGTTTCTCCATTCCTCCGGTTGTTTCTATCCATCGATTTGACATCCTGATGCTACATGAATCTGTACACCTACCTTACACCTACTTGTGGCAAGGTGGCAACATGAAATGAATGCGTAGCTTTTGATAACGATGAAAATCTCCGGAGGTGGAGCGACGGAGAACTCCCCGCCACCCACAGTCCAGATACATTTCTTTGTCAGGTCCCCACTATGCACGCCGGGCGTATTTCTTCATATCGAAGAATACGGCGATGATAATGATGAAGCCCTTCACCAACTGCTGGTAATAGCTGTCGATCGCCATGAAGGTCATGCCGTAGTTGATCAGCCCCATCGTAAAGACACCGATCATCATGCCGCCGACCGTACCGACACCACCGGTCTGGGAAACTCCGCCGACCGTCACCGCGGCGATCGCGTCCAGCTCCATGCCGTTGGCGGTCAGGGAGTTGGCGAGACCCAGACGGCTGGAAAGGAGCACACCCGCGACACCATAGAGCAGACCTGCGTAGGTGTAGACCATCATCAGTTCCCGCTCGACATTGATACCGGACACACGTGCGGCCTGGGCGTTGCCGCCGATCGCATAGAAACTCGTACCTTGGCGGGTATGGTTGAGCAACACCCAGATGATCACCGCCGCGATGATGACGTAGATAATCAGGTTCGGCAGAGGCCCGACGCTTCCCTGGGAGATGTTCTTGTAGTTCTGGTTCAAGGAACCTACTACAGCGGCCTTCGTGTAGATCAGCTGAAGACCTTTCGCTATCGACATGGAACCAAGGGTGGCGATGAACGGAGGCAACTTGCCATAGGCGACCAGCCAACCATTGAACAGACCGAACAGACCACCGGCGATGATACCGGCGAGAATAGGGACGAACAACGGGAAGCTATGCCCGGAATAGATCGCTGACGAATAGTTCGGATTCTGGGCGAACGACGCAGCGATCGAGGAACAGAGACAGACTACGTATCCGATGGACAGGTCGATACCTCTGGTGATGATGATCATACCTACGCCCAATGCGGCGAACGCACGGACAGATTCCGCGATCAGCAGGTTCCTGATCGACTGCCAGCGCAATGCGGCACCCTTCGTCAGGATCGAAAGCAACAGGATCAATGCGACGAAGGTGACCCAAGTGGTATATTTCGAAGCCAGTCTCTTTGTCGTCGCCAGCGCTGACTGCAACTCGTTCTTTTCGGTATTTTTCTGAGCCATAATACTATCTCTCCTTTTGGCCTACGAGAATTGCGTGGCGAGCCGCATGATGTTCTCCTGCGTGATATCGCCTCTATCCAATGTGCCGGTCACATTGCCTTCGCACAGCACCATGACCCGGTGGCTCATGCCGATCAGTTCAGGCATCTCACTACTTACCATGATGATCGACTTCCCTTCCTTGACCAGATTCGCCATGATCGTATATATCTCGAACTTGGCGCCTACGTCGATACCTCTGGTCGGTTCATCCATGATCAGGATATCAGGCACGGTCATAAGCCAGCGACTGATGATGACCTTCTGCTGGTTTCCGCCCGACAGGTTCTGGATCAAAGTCTCCATCGTAGGGGTTTTCGTCCGCAAGGCATCGTTGTACCGGCGGCTCTCCACCTCGATCTCCTTGTGCCTGAGCATCTTCAGTTTGGTCCGATATTCAGCCAAGGAGGCCATTGAAGTATTGGTGGTGATACTGAGCAACGGGAAGATCCCGCTACCTCGACGGTCCTCGGTGATCATCCCCAGACCATTGGCGATGGCCGTCTTGGGAGTCAGCTTGTCGAATTTCTTTCCATTGATCTCAATCTTTCCCACGGCGACGCCCCTGATACCGAAAATGGCCTCGACCAGTTCGGTGCGCTGGGCACCGACAAGACCGCCGATACCAAGGATCTCTCCTTTACGGAGTTCAAAGCTGACATCCTTGAACGACCGGGGATTGATCGCCGACAGGTGCTCGACCCGAAGGCAGACATCGCCTATCGCGCTCACGACCTCAGGGAATCGCTGGGTGCTGTCCCGTCCTACCATCAAGGAGATCAACTTGTCGTTGTCCAGTTCCTTGGAGTCATACGTTCCGATCATCTGACCATCGCGCATGACGGAAACCTCATCGGCTATCTGGAAGATCTCCTCCATCTTGTGGCTGATATAGATCACCGCCACATTCTGGTCCCGGAGGTTCCTGATGATCTTGAACAGATGCTCCACCTCGTTCTCAGTCAAGGAACTGGTGGGTTCGTCCATGACGACGACTTTCGCGTCGTAGCTGACCGCCTTGGCGATCTCGCATCCCTGCTGTTTGGAGATGGAGAGGCTTCCCATCCGTTGCCGGGGGTCGATATCCATCTCTACTCGCTGTAACAGGTCCGCAGTATCTTTCATCATTTTCTTGTGGTCGAGGAGGCCGAACTTGTTCCTCGGTTCCCGCCCCAGCCAGATATTGTCCGCCACCGACCGTTCAGGAACATTGGAAAGTTCCTGGTGGATCATGGAGACACCGGCTTCCAACGCATTCTTGGAACCATGAAAATGAGTCTCTTTCCCTTGCAACAGGATTGTACCGGCATCTTCTTTATAAATACCGAACAAACATTTCATCAACGTGGATTTCCCTGCGCCATTCTCACCCATCAGCGCATGCACCGTACCCGGCTTTACACGAAAGGTGACATTGTCCAGAGCAAGGACACCGGGAAATTTCTTGGTGATATCCAGCATTTCGAGGGCATAGCTGTCCATACATTATCCTTACGTCAAGAAGATCGGTAGGGTTAGATTTCTTCTGCCCTATCAGTTTCGTTTCATATTCAATGAAGTGGTGGTAAAAAAACCGGCCTGTTCTGTATGACAACAGGCAAGCCGGTTCTTAAATCAAGGAATCCGACCGACGGAAGTCACTCTTCCGTCAGCCGGTTCAGGGAGGTCGATTACATCAGATCCTTATAGTTGGCCTTGGTAACGGGCTTGAAAGGAACGAGATAGCACTGGCCGATGACTGCGGGATCAGTAGCGGGCTCTTCGGCGATGACCTTGGTAGCGGGCTGGAGGCCCCAGGCGGTGCTGCCGTAAGCGGTTCCGTTCTTAGCCATGGTGAGCATCAGTTCGAAAGCGGTGGAGCTCTGTCCTACGGAGTCCTGGAGGACAGTCGCGTACAGCTTGTTCTGATCCATGGAATTCAAGGCGTCGGCGGTGGCGTCAATGCCGAGGACAGGGACGGTCAGGATGGTTCCGTCGTCAGCGTTGTCTTTGGTGTATCCATTGGTGATCAAGGATTCGACGGCACCAAGGGCCATGCCATCGTTCTGAGCCACTACGAGGTTGAACTTGCCACGGAAAGCGGCGAGCCAGGTGTCCATCTTTTCCTGGGCCTGGTCAGGAGTCCAGTTCGCGGTATCACGAGCGATGAAATTGACGGTGTAGCCACGAGCTACCAATTCGTCGATCATACCGGCTTCACGGTTGACCTGAGCGGGGTGGCCGAGCTGACCCTGGATGTACAGGATGTTCAGGACTTTGCCAGGAGCCTTTTCAGGATACTTGGTGAAGTATTCGTCGATGATCTGAGCCTGATACTGTCCAGCGACCGCTTCAGGAGAAGATGCGAGATAGAAGTCTTTTCCGACCTTCAGAGCTTCAACGGAAGGCTGGATGTTGGAGAAAGCCGCGCCACCGCCGACAGCGGCGATCTGCTGAGCCATCTGCTCGGTCGCGCTGGTGTCCTGCGGAATCACGACGAAATACTTGTATCCCTGGGTGATGAGGGTATTGAGCTGGTCAAGCTGTGTAGCGACGTTGCCCTGGGCATCCTGGAGGTTCAGATCGACGCCATTTTCAGCGGCGAGCTTCTTCAGGTTGTCGGCATAGTCCTTTACGAACTGTTCATTCAGGTTACGGATCAATGCGCCCATTTTGATCGTGCCAGGAGCGGAGGCTTCTTTTCCACCCTGAGCGAATACGGTACCACATGCGACCGCGAGAATCAGAAGGACGACCAACATTCTCTTTTTCATACCTTGTTCTCCTTTTGTGTTCAGGGTTCGCCACCCTGACAGGCTTTTTTTTCCTCTTTTGCACCGGACGTACAGAATAGTTTCCGGTCCGACATCTGTATCTTCCCATCGGTTTTAATGTTTGTCAACAAAAAAATGTAAACGTTTACAAATCATTTTCACAATTGAGGGAATTACACATTCAGCCACACCATAACGATGGCATGAAATATACATGTGTAGCAAATTTTATTAGTTATTACACAAATATGGGATATCATTTAAACTTGATATTAACTTAATCTCCACTGGAAATTCTTTTTCAGATACGGAGAAAATGCATCATTTTGCATGATAAAAAGAGAGAAGATTGAAGATTGCCGTACAGGATTCCCTTGCCCCAGGGAAGTCCCTGGACAACTTGCCGCCGCTATCTCTTGTCGTACCATGACGACAACGGGACTGGCGAACAGCCAGCCCCGTTACAATCGAGAAAATCGAGTCGAATACAACTTATGCTCAGCGTGACATGAATACCTTGACCCGCTGGGCTTCACGGAGCAGATCCCTCCCCTGCTGCAACGATTCGATCTCTCCCATGGCGAGCATCTGGACCATGACATTGCCCAAGGCGGTGGCCTCGACAGGACCGGCGACCACGGTCAGTCCGGTTTCATCGGCGGCCCATTGATCCAGTATCTCGTTCTTGCTTCCACCACCGATGATGTTCAAAGTCTTGAACTCACGTCCTGTCAGCTTGGCAAGATGTTCGATCGCCTCCGCATAGGCTTTGGCAAGGCCTCGGTAGATGGCGACCATGTACTCGCCCTTGGTCTTGGGAGGAACGATATCATGCTCTACGCACCATTGGCGGATACGGTCGACCATGAGGGAATCATGGGCGTTCGGCTTGAGGAACCTGCCGTCGTTCGGATCTATCATGCCATGATACGTCTCGCCCGCGACCACGGTCTGTTCATCCAGCTCCTTCCAGCTGATCTTCTCTCCATTCGCCTCCCAATACCGGACGCATTCCTGCTGTATCCACATCCCCATGATATTCTTCAGGAACCGGATGGAGCCGCTGGCGGATACTTCGTTGGTAAACCCGCAGCCGACCGCTTCCTCGGTCAACAAGGGCCGGGGAAGTTCCACCCCGAGCAAGGACCATGTCCCGCTGGAGATGTACAGGGGAGTCTCCCCAGCGGCGGAGGGCACGGCGGCTACCGCGGATGCGGTATCGTGCGCCGCGGTAGCGATGACCTTCACGGAATCGTGGACGCCGAACTCGTGGCGCAACGATTCGGTCAGACTTCCCAGAACGGTCCCGCTATCGATGATATCGCCGAACAGGCTTCGCTCAAAGCCCATCTTGTCGATGATCTCCCAGGCCCAGTCCCCCGTCGAGGGATCATACAGTTGTGTCGTGGAGGCATGGGAACGTTCGTTCTTCATCACTCCGGTAAGCCAATAGCAGAGCAGATCGGGAATCGACAGATAGTGTCTCGCCGCGGCGAGGGCGTCGGGACGGTCGCGGCGCATCGCAGCCAATTGGTAGAGTGTATTGAACGGCTGGAACGCGATGCCGGTCCGCTCGAACAAAGGCATCTTTCCGCCGAACCGACGGGAAACCTCTTCGATCAGGCCATCGGTACGGTCATCCCGATAATGGTATGTCAGGGAGACCAGCGAGCCGTTGGCATCCAACAGGCCATAGTCCACCCCCCAGGTGTCGATTCCGATGGACACGATTTCATCACCATATTCAGTGAAAGCCTTCTTCAGCCCCTGCTTGATTTCGGAGAAGATTCCTACGGCGTTCCAGTACATCTCCCCGAGGATCGTTTCGTTATGGGTGATGAATCTGTGGACGACGGCAAATTCATGCAGGTCTCCGACGATGACACGTCCATTGGAAGCGCCCAAGTCCACCGCGATGTATTTCTTCTGTTTCCTATCCAAACCATTCCTCCTTTCGTCGTACGACACTCCCTGAAATTTCCAGGTCCGGCCTGGGCTTAGTTGCCGGCAGGGACGTGGGAGAGCAGATACAGCTCGGCTTCAGCGGACCAAAGGCCGTTGTGTTCCTTCACCAACCGATCAAGCTCGGCGTACAGGGGGTCGGCCTTGCCCAGTTCCGCGAAATCGGCGATCGCAGTCAACGGCAGATCCATGTGGGTGTAGATCAGCTTCTTTCCGCCTGGAATCGACGGCAGTTCGATGACGGTACGGGGTACGGCGGAAAGCCCTCCGACATGGGTCACCATGGCGGCTGGATTCAGCAAGCCCTTCTCCATCATCCGCAGGGATTCAAGCATGTCGTCGGTATTGCCGCCGCTGGTCCCCACAATATGATGGGAGGCGTAATGGACGTTGTAGAAATTCATGGTCGCCGCGAAATCGGTCTTGTTCGGACCGGCGAAAAAGTTGAGACAACCGTCATTGGCGAGGATGGCGTCGCCCTGCTCCACCAGCGGGCGGACGGGAGCCATCACCATGACATCATCGTACCCATGTCCATCGGTCAGGTCCATGAGGGCCGCGACGGGGTCGGCGATATCCTTGGTGTTGAGATAGACGAGCCTGACGCCGTTGCGGGCGGCTTCCTCGACAGTATAGAGCTGGGCGGCGCGGGCGAGGCGGGCTTCGTCGATATCGGTGACGACCATGAGGCCGGGCTTGCGGTCACAGTGGATACCGTAGTCGATCGCCCCGAGACCCATCGGTCCTACCCCGGCGATGATGGCGAGGTTACCCCCTTCGACGATCCCCATGTCGTGGACATAGGAGCCTGCGGTGGTATGGTACATGGCATGATAGGTGCCGACGATACAGGAGACGGGTTCAGCCAGGGAGCCGAGGAAAAAAGCGTCGCCGTCATACGGCAGCAGGCAATCCATCTCCATCACTTCGTGGGGGATGACGATATAGGTCGCGTCGCCGCCGATATACTGGTAGGAGTAGCCGGGAGCGGCCAGCGAACCCTTGTAGTTCAGCGCGGGCTGGATGGAGAACCGCTTGCCCGGAGAGAACTTGCCCGCCCATTTCGCGCCGACTTCGACGATCTCACCACAGAACTCGTGTCCGAGGATGATCGGATTGGTTGCGACGTCGTCTGGAACACGCTTGTGCGACGCTCCCTGTTCGGCGGCCTTGTGGTCGCTCATGCACACGCTGTTGGTGACGACCCTGGCCAGGATCTCATCGTCCTTGATCTTGGGAAGCTCGAATTCTTCGACCCGTAGGTCGTTCACTCCATATAGTCGTACTGCGTTTGTTTTCATGATCGTCATCTCCTTCTCAGCTAGTTCAGCATTACCTGACCGCCGGTGACAGGTACCGCCTGACCGGTTTCATATTTCTGTTCAACGATGTAGCAGATCGCCCGAAGCACATCTTCGGTACGGCAGCCACGGTTCATCGGCACTTTCGATTCATAGAAACGGCGGACATCCGCGACCGTATTCGCCCCTGGGACTTTTCCGGCGTTGAGGTACTGGACGAACAGCCCCTTCTCCGGATCGGACCAAAGCGGGCCGTCGAGGAAGTTCCCCGGACAGATCGCGTTTACCTTGATATTGTCGGTCACCAGTTCCAACGCATAGCTCTGCGTCAGGCCAAGGGTCCCGAACTTCGCGCCGGAATAGGCGCCGTTCTTGTTCGATCCTTCCAGACCGGACTTGCTGCTGATCGCGATCAAGTCGGTATAGTAGGACTTCGTAGGAAGGTTCTGCAAAGCCATCTGTACGGAAGCATGCTTGCTGCACAGGAAGAACCCGGTGTAGTCGACGCTGGTGACGAACTGGAAATCCTTCAGGGCCATCGCCTTCACGCTTCCCGCGCGCAACACTCCCGCATTGCTGATGAAGATATCCAACCCGCCGGTACGGGAAGCGACTTCGTCCATCATGGCGATGACGGAATCTTCGTCGGTCACGTTGACCGCGATACCCGCGGCGACGGTATATCCAGCCGCGGCGTTCAACGTATCCGCAAGCTTCTGCGCGCCTGAGATGTTCATGTCGGCGATATATACGAACGCACCGAGGTCACACAGGCCGCGTACCATTCCTTCGCCGAAGCCCTGGGCCCCTCCGGTGACAAGCGCTATCTTGCCGCGGACTACGTCGCCACGGTCGGTGGAGCCCATCGTACCGGGCTTCACGGAGACGCCATTGCAGGCCAGGGCTTCATCATAGGAGATGCCCAGGCTCATCTTCAACGGTTGCCCTTCAACTAAAACGATAGCCGGATATGAAGCTTCTTCCTTGCAATACCTCACCAATTGCTGATTCCAGATATCCATTGAGGTTTCCACATTCTCTGCGATCGGGGCCAGCTCAAGATCTGCCGATAGCTTCGCGTCTGGCTCCAAGGTATGGACGAACAGCCCTTTCTCGCCATCGAAGGTCATGCCTCTCAGCAGGACGGGAATCTCTGTAAGGGGTTTCATGAAACTTGCCATTCTATACTCTCCACAAAATAGTTCTCAGAACAACTCGATGATTCTTTCCGGGTGACATGGGTCCATCTTCCGGCCCAACACAGCGTATCTCGCCAATCTCTCTTGCAACGACAGCCCAGCCAAAGGATTCTGTCCGCTGAACAGACCAAGCGCTGGATCGCAGACCGAAAGTTTCTCATGGGCGACCAGCGCCCAGGCGGCGTCGACGAGATGGCGACAGCAGGGCTGCAACAGTTCGGGACAGTTGAAGCTCTGGCGGGAGGAGTTGATATCCACCCCGCTGATCTCCATCATGTCACGTTCATGCGCAAGTCCCTGCAACCGTTCCATCTGGGCGACGGTATTGCGTGGCGGCATGTAGGTGATGGCGGGATAGCCGAGGTCGACCAGCACGTCCATCAGCTCGTCGAGGTAGCCGTCCTCGAACTGTTCCTTCTTCTTGTCGCCGGTCACGCTGTCTCCGACATCGCCCAGATAGGCATAGGCGGGGATGGCTCCGATCGACTTGCCGAAATCGACTACCTTTTTGGCGTCCAGGCACTCGTCCCTCCCCGGCTGGATGAAGAACCGCGGAAGGAAATTGCTCTTGAACACACCCAGCAGGTCATAGGCGTAGTGGGGGTTGCCCGAATCCAGCAGAAGCCCTTCAACTTTCGACGAGAGCGGGATCCGGAGTTCATTCGCAAGGAAATCGACCAGCCGCTCCCCTTTGCCGTTCATCTGGATCGTCTGCAACGCCAGGGCGTAGAGGATATGGCGTTCGGTGATGCTTCCTCTGTCGTTGGCATGGGACAGGGGTACTACGTCACGTTCGAAATCGAGATCATAGCCATACTTTCCGACGAGGGACTGCAACTGCTCCACTTGCGCCTGGTTGCGTCGATTACGTTCCAGGTTCACAGGTGCGAGGAAATCGGCTACCGTTCCTATATGCTGACGGGGAACTCCGTGTACGCACATATAGACGATCCCTTGAGAATCAGGGTTGTTGATCTTCCTGTCGGCCAGGGGGGTATCAAGAAAGCTTACCCGCAGTTCGAAGCCGACTGTACTGGCGATGCCGATCAACGCCGAGGCGTCAAGCATTTCCCGCGCCGCCCCGATGCTGTCGTGGTCGATGCTTCCGACGATGCCAAGGCCGGCTTTCCAGGCCTGCCATGCGGCGGCGGCGGGTTCATACGGACTGAACGACCAAGTGGTATGCACATGGTTGTTCACCTCTTCCAACGGACTCCTTGAAAGCTTTCCGTCCTGGATCAACCGTCCGAGTTCCGCGGCGGCTTCCAACCGGACCTCCCGGTCCGGAGCGTTTATCTGTCGTTCAAGATCTTCCACTCTTACACCTCTCTAGCAGTAGCCCTACATCAGCCCAGCAGTAGCCCTACATCAGCCATACGGCGACCGCCACCAGACCTGCGACTCGCGAAAATCAATCTGGCAACGCCGCCACCTGTATGCTGAACACCTTTGTACTAGGCAACCGCAATGGGACAGTGCTATCTGCACGGCCCATTGTAGATTTGCTAAAAGTCAGCTGGCAAGGCGGCCGAGGCAGGACAGTGCTATTCGCACGGCCTGCCGAGAACAACGCCGCCAGATGACTTTTAAACCCCGGCACGGGATGTACGATAGAACTCACCATCAGTAACGTTATGCTTCGGCACATACCCTCCCAACGGCAAAACCTGTTCATGAATCGCATCAAGCACAGAATCGGCATGGGCGAAATAGAACTCCTCCATCTCCGCAGGCGGGGTGATCCAGTTCTTGGAACCGACGACCACCGGGGGAGCGTCGAGATAATCGAACGCCAGACGGCCGAGGTTTGAGGCTACCGTATGCAGGTAACAACCGCGTTCGGCGGAGTCGGTCACCAGCACGCAACGACCGGTCTTCTTGACCGATTCAACCAGCAGCTCGTACTTGAGGGGATTGATCCAGCGGAGGTCGATAACCTCGGCCTTGATGCCGAAATCCTTCTCCAGACGATCCGCCGCGGCGACCGCCGTGTACAGAGCTGGGCCGAGGGCGATCAGGGTAAGGTCGGAACCTTCGCGACGGATGGCCGGCTCACCTTCAGGGATCTCATAATACCCCTCGGGAACACCGCCCTTCTCGAACTGCTCGCCGATACCGTAGAGCTTCTGGCTCTCGAAGAACACGACCGGGTCGGTTCCACGGAGTGCATAGTTGAGCATGCCCTTGGCGTCGTAGGGGGTCGCGGGATACATGGCCTTGAGACCGGGTACGGCGGCGACCATCGAAGTCCATTCCTGGGAATGCTGGGCACCATACTTGTTACCGACGGAGACACGCAGGACCAACGGCATCTTGAGAGCACCGGCACTCATCGACTGCCACTTGGGCATCTGGTTGAACACCTCGTCACCGGCGCAACCGAGGAAGTCACAGTACATGAGTTCGACGACAGCACGACCACCGGACATCGCATAGCCGACACCGCTGCCGACGATAGCCGATTCCGCGATCGGGGAATTGAAGAAGCGGTGCGCGGGAAGCAGTTCGGTCAGACCACGGTAGCAGGCGAACGCACCACCCCAGTCACGATGGTCCTCGCCATAGGCGATCATCGTCGGGTCGATGGCGAAACGATGCGCCATCGCTTCGAAAACCGCATCGCGGTACTGGTACTGTCTAGCGGCAGGATAGGGCTTGCCGCTCTCGTCGAACGCATAGCGGTTGCGCTGTGCGATCTGCTTGACACGAGCGTTCTCTTCAAGGGGCTGGGTCAGTTCTGGCTGGCGGTCGTCCAGCTTCTCTTCATGGCCGTTGGAGAACATCACCGACTCGACGAACGTGGGTTCGACCATCGGACTGATCGTATCATCGACGGTCAGTTCCAACGTCTTGCGCATCTTTTCGAGCAGGACGGAATGCATCTCTTCGAGGTCGGAAGCCTTGGCGATCTTGTTGGAGACGAGGTACTCGCCATAAGCGTTGATCGGATCCTGGTCACGGAACAGCTGGAGCTCCTCCTTGGACCGATAGGTCATGGCGTCGGAGGGGCTGTGACCGCTGAACCGGTAGGTGATGGTATCCATGAACGCAGGGCCGTCACCTTTGAGGAGCAGCTGCTTCTTGCGTTCAGTCGCCTCGGCGACGGCCAGGGGGTTGAACCCATCGACACGCTCGGTATGCATCGAATCGGAGTTCACGCCGCAACCGACACGGGCGGCCATGCCGTAGCCCATCGTCTCGCCGACGGGCTGGCCGCCCATCGCGTAGAAGTTGTCGAAACAGTTGAGCATGAACGGCGGATTGCCGGGGTTCTCGTTCCAGAGCGTCTTGTACTGGTCCATCGCGGAGAGGACGAGGCCTTCCCAGACGGGGCCGCGGGCCAAGGAGCCGTCGCCGATATTGGCGATGACGATGCCGGGCTTGCGGTTGACTTTCTTGTAGAGGGCGGAACCGACGGCGATGGTGCAGGAACCACCGACGATCGCATTGTTAGGCATGCTTCCGAACGGGGCGAAGAAGGTATGCATCGAGCCGCCGAGGCCACGGGAGAAACCGGTACGTTTCGCGTAGATTTCAGCGAGCGCTCCGTACAGCACGAAGTTCTCGGCGAGATCCTTGACGTCCTTGCCTTTGAAACCCTGCTCGACGACATGGAACGTCTCGCCGCCCATGAAGTCCTCCATCACCTTGACCAGCTCGGAATCATTCATCTTCCATATTGCGGAGAGGCATTTAGCGAGAATCTCGCCATGACTGCGGTGGGATCCGAAGATATAGTCCTCGGGACCGAGGACCATCGACTGTCCGACCGCGGCCGATTCCTGACCGGCGGAAAGGTGGGCGGGTCCCTTGTGGTTGAAAGAGATTCCCTGGTAGATACCCTCTTTCTTGATCGTGTCGAGCATCGTCTCGAACTCACGGATCAGCAGCATATCGTAGTAGGCGCGGACCAGGCGTTCCTTGCCGAAGGTCTTCACCTCTTTCTTGATATCGGAAGCATACTGGTTGACGGGGATCGCGGGGACCTCCACCATCTGCGGCTTTCTCAACGCCGCGGGATCGAACTCAATTTGTCTGGACATATCTTCTTCTCTCCTTGTCACTCACTATCATGTCTGAATCTTCGCCGGTCGCCTGCTCTCACAGAGAATGGTCGATGGCGAAACAGGTATCCTTGATCAATTCGGAAACGCTCGGATGGGGGAATACGACTTCCTTGACATCCTGCACACGCAACTCAGCCTCGATTACCGCGGAAGCCCCCCAGATCATCTCACTGCTGTAGGGCCCGAGAAGATGAATCCCGAGGATCACGCCGGTCTGCGCATGGGCGACGACTTTCACCAAGCCAGACGCCCGCTTGCCCTGTTCGGCGAGGAAACGCCCGTTCGCCCGCATCTGCGTCGTCGCCGTCTTGACGGGAACGCCCAGCTTCAAAGCCTCCTGTTCCGTCAGGCCACAGCCCGCCGCCTCAGGCTGTCCGTAGACGGCCCAAGGAATCGCGTTGTAGCGCATCCGCTGCTGTCTCGAACCGCAGATATGGGAGACTGCGACTTCAGCCATGCGGGAGGCGCTATGGGCTAGCTGAGAACGTCCGTTGATGTCCCCGATCGCATAGATGCTGCCGATATTCGTCTGCATATGGTCGTTTACGACCACTCCTTGACGGGAGATGTCGAGCTTCAGGTTTTCAAGCCCCTTGATGTTCGGACGTCGGCCGACGCTCATCAGGACCATCTTGGCGGGAACCTCCTGCTTCTGGCCTTTCGCATCGGTGTAGACTACGGCTTCGGGGGTGACTGCCTCGACCTTGCAACCGAGATTGAAGGTCACCGACTTCAGTTCACGACGCATCAGCTTGGCGAACTCTCCGTCCATCATGGGAAGGATCTCGGGCATCATCTCAATGACGGTAACTTTTGTCCCGATCATGGAGAAGAAGGAGGCGAACTCCACCCCGATGACTCCCCCGCCGATGACGACCAGGGATTCCGGAGCCTCTTCGATTTCGAGGATTCCATCGCTGGTCAGCACGTGCGGCAGGTCATGGCCGGGAATCGGCGGGACGAAGGGGGACGAACCTGTGGCCAGGATCAGATAGTCCCCCTCATAGGCGGTGTCGCCCACCGCGACATGATGTGCGTCGGAGAAGGAGGCTTCACCGAAAACGACATCGACCTTGTTGGACTTCATCAGGAACTCGATTCCTCCCCGGAGGGTCTGGATCGTCTCCTGCTTCCATGCCATCGCCTCGGACAGGTTGAAAGTCACCTGCTCGCAATGGACGCCATATTTTGCGGCGTCCAACGCATGATGGTATTGTTTGGCGGAATTAAGCAGGCTCTTCGTCGGGATACAGCCTCGGTTGGTACACACCCCGCCGAAATGCTCCTTCTCGATCAGCAGAACCCGTTTGCCCAGGGCTCCGGCGCGCTCGGCGGCGACATAGCCGCCAGGACCGGCGCCGACTACTATCAGATCATATTTCTCCATGTCATCATCCTCTCTTCGGCCGATCAGGCCATCGGACTATTTCGCCATCAACAGGTCGATGGCTGCGATATTCATCGACAAAGCCTGTAGGAACCGCGCTCCAGGAGCCCCGTCCACGGCCTGGTGGTCGATGGTCAGGGACAAGCCGATATGTGGCACGAATGAAACGGCACCATCCTTCCCTTCGACGGGCTTCAACGCTATGCCGCCGACACCGAGGATCGCGACTTCGGGTACGTTCAGGACCGGAGTGAAGGCTTCGATCCCGAAGGAACCGACATTGCTCACAGTGAAGGTGCTGCCGGTCAGGTCATCGGGTGTAGCGTTCCCCTCCATGCAGGAGACGGCAAGCTTCTTGGCGGTCGCGGAAAGATCGGAAAGGGAGAGCTTCGCTGCGTTGCGGATCACGGGGACCAGCAGGCCTCTCGGTGTATCGGTCGCCATGCCCAGATGGACCTGGCCGAACTGCACGATCTTGTCGCCGAGGAAATGGGCGTTGAACTCAGGGAACTGCACCAACGTGCGGGCGACGGCGAACAGGACCAGGTCGTTGATCGTGATCTTCGTCAGACCGAGGTCGGGGTTGCTCGCCTTGAAACCGGCACGGAGCTTTTTCAGCGCCGACGCATCGGCGAACGCGTGCAATGTCAGCTGGCAGGTTCCATGTATCGATTCCATCATCCGCCTGGCGGTAACCTTTCGCACTCCCTTGACAGGAATCTCCGTTACAGGACCGGGGAAGTCCGAACCAGCGGCTGTCGGAGCTACGGATTCAGCGGCCACCGTACTAGCGGCGGCAGGAGCGTCGCCCATATCGGCGGCGAGAACCCTTCCTCCGATTCCAGAACCAGAGGCGGGAGGCAATTGTCCTGAGGCCAGGGCGGCCGCTTTCGCGGCGGGGCTCAACGGCTGTCCGGCGGCATTGACGACATCGCGTTCAATGATCCTCCCTTTCGGACCGGTCGCGGAAAGCGCTGACAAAGGAACACCCAGGGAATCGGCCAGGTTGCGGGCGCGGGGAGAAGCGCCATTGGCGCTGACCACCGAGACAGCGGCGACAGAGGCAACGACGGGAACTTCCTTCGGAGCGGCCGCAGGCGCGGACGGAGCGGCATCGCTTGGAGCGGGAGCTTCCGGGCCGACCTCCTCGACTTTCTCTCCAGGTTCCCCGACGACCGCAATGGGAAGCATGACGGGAACGTCGGAACCCTCTTCATACAGAAGGGCCAATACAGTTCCAGCCGCCGTCGATTCGACGTCGATGGTGGATTTGTCGGTTTCCGCGGCGCAGAGGACTTCGCCCACCGCTACGGTGTCACCGACTTTCTTCTTCCATTCCACGATGATGCAGGATTCGACCGAGTTGCCCTGCTTGGGCATTACTACCTGACTTGCCATCCCTACGATCTCCTTCGATAAATGATTCTTCATCACGATTCCAAAGCGGCTGTATAGCTTCTTCGCTGGAACCGTTCACTCTCGTTCCTCTATTTAAACCGCCTCCGGCCGCGACATGCGGCTCCAGAGTCAGTTCGCTATGACGACCTCCACACCGAGCTCCTTGAGCTGGCCCACGATATCTTCCGGAACCCCGGCGTCGGTGATGATTGTATCGATGTCGGCGATCGGCATGATACGGACGAACCCGCGGTTTCCGAACTTGGAGGAATCGACCACCAGTATCCGCTTGGTCGCCTGGGCACACATGCGGCGCACGACCTCGGCGTTCTCGATCAAAGCGGTGGTAAGACCATGCTCGATGGTGATCCCGTCAGTCCCGAAAAAGGTGATCGGCACATGGTAGTCCTCGATCTGGGCGACGGCCGCAGGTCCCACCATCGCTTCGGCCTGGGGTCTGAACTCCCCACCTATGATGGTGACGGCAAGCCCCGTGTTGGCCCGTGCGTAGGGAAGCAGCAAGGTGGAATTGGTCACGACCTTCACGTCCTTGCTGCCGAACAGATACCGGGCGATCAAGGAACAGGTCGAACCGTTGGTGATCATGACGGTATCGTTGTCCTTCACAAGACTGGCGGCGGCGCGGGCGATCGCCTCTTTCTCAGCTATGTGGCTCGACTGGCGCTGCGCCATCTGGGGGCAGTCCGCGGCGATGGCCGTTCCACGGGTACGGACGACCATGCCTTTTGCGTCGAGGTTCTTGAGGTCATTGCGGATCGTCACGCTCGATACGCCCAGTTCTTCGCTCAACCGGACCACCGAGTATTCTTCACCGCTGCGCAATAGTTGTAGGATCTGTTCTTCTCGCTGTGAAATTCCAATCATTCCGCCCTTCTTTTTTCGAAATACTTTCGAATTACTTTCAATCATATTACGAAATCATTTCGAATGCAAGAAAAATTATGTGCAGCAAAGAAAAATTCTCAATATTTTTTTCGTCCCAAAACGGCCGTATCCTGGAAGGCGCGTCCGTACGCCCATTTCGATACGACCAGCCCATCACCCAAAAAAAGGCCGCCGCACAGTTTGTACGACATGTACAGCTACGCGACAGCCTTCAATCC
The DNA here is from genome assembly GCA_964407735.1 of uncultured Sphaerochaeta sp. Classification (GTDB taxonomy): domain Bacteria; phylum Spirochaetota; class Spirochaetia; order Sphaerochaetales; family Sphaerochaetaceae; genus Spiro-02. Next base: position 51,152 of record CAYOWS010000017.1, read on the forward strand.
AAATCAGTCCATATGGAACACTTCCGCCAGCGGAACCGACACCGGGGAGTCGTCTGGATTCGTCTCCATGATGTCGGCCATGTAGGCCCACCACTTCCGCACGATCTCCGTACCGCCCAGGTCCTGGGAGCCTCCCACGCCTCGGGTGCGCTGGAAGGCGAACAAGTTCAACGTCCGCTTGTCCAGGAAGATCGTATAGTCGTATACGCCGCTGTCGGAAAGCAGTCGCTTCAGTTCCGGCCAGATCGCCGCATGACGGCGCTCATACTCCTCTTCGAAGCCCGGCTTGAGCTTCATGACGAACGCTTCACGCCTGTCCATGCGCCACCCCTTGTTCCGAACGCAACTGCTGGATACGCAGCTTCCTGTTCGCCTTGTAGATATCGAGCAAACGGGGAAGCAGGACCGCGAAGATCAGCAGAGTGCCGATGACGATCGTCATCATCGTACCGGAGAGTTTGAGCAAGCCCATGCCGAACTTCAGGTAGCCGATCAGGAACGACGCGATCACGACACCGAAGACCGTACCGCGGCCACCGGTGATCGCGACACCGCCCAGGACTACCAGGGTAATGACCTCAAGGTCCCATCCGGTCGCGATATTGGAACGGACGCTCAGGATACGGCTGGCGAGCAGGACGCTCGCGACACCGCAGAACAGACCCATCAGCGTATAGTTGATCACACGCACCCGCTTGACATCGATACCACAGAACCGGGCCGCTTCGGCGCTATTGCCGATCACATAGAGCTTGCGGCCATAGGTGGTCTTGTGGAGGATGAAGGCGAAGACCAGGGCGAACACGATAAAGAGCACCAGTTCGAACGGGATCACCGTACCAGGGATGAATTCCTGACCGAAGAACCCGAAACCGGCGGGATAGGTAGTACAGGCATGTTCCTCCAGAATCCCCTGGGCGATGCCGCGATAGATCGACTGGGTGGCGAGCGTCACAGCTATGGCCGGCATATTCAGACCGGTGATCAACAGGCCGTTGATCATTCCCGCTACGGTTCCGACGAGCAGGCCGATCAGGATCAGTCCGGGGATTCCGACGCCCGCTTCAGCGGCCATACCGATCGTAAACGCACAGAGGGCGACGATCGAGGCTACCGATATGTCGATATCGCCGCACATGATGATGAATATCATCGGCAACGCCATGATCGCCTTTTCGGAGAACTGGAACGTCGCGTTCATCAGATTGAAATAGTCGAGGAAATATCTGGTCGCGCTGGAGAAATAGATGAACATGGCGACGAAGATAATGCCCAGCAACACTTCCCATTTGGTGAAGATCTCCACGAAACGGTTTCTCCACCCGGATTCATCAAGCAGTCTGCCTTTTGAGACGAGGTCAATTTTTTCAGCCATGATCATCCCCTCCTCTGCTCAAGCAGCTTCCGTGTCTTGCGCTGGTCGACGATCGTGTTGATCGACAACGCCAGCAGGACGATCAGACCCTGAGCGAACAACTGCCAGAATGTGGACAGATAGATTACCGGCAACGCATTGTTGACGACGCCAAGGAACAGCGTACCGAGGGCGACGCCGATGATGCCGCCGGCCCCGCCGGAGAAACTGACTCCGCCGAGGACGCACGCGGCGACCGCCTGCATCTCGAAGCCCGTGGCCATTTCGTTTACAGCCGAGGCGTACCGGGCCGTCCAAAGGGCGCCGGCCAGACCGCAGAGCAGACCGGAAGCGATGAACACCACCAACCTGACCTTGGCTTCGTTGACTCCTACGAACTTCGCAGCCGTAGGGTTGCCCCCGATCGCATAGATCTCACGGCCGGTACGGGTGTTCTTGCTGAAGTAGTAGCAGACGGCGATCACCAGGAAGGCGATCCACAGCAGGACCGAGACGCCGAGGAACGACATACGGGGCAGACCGATATAGGAAGAGGTCATCTCATGGGCCGTAACCCAGGTCCCCTTGCTCAACACGAAGGTCAAACCGCGGTATATACTCATCGTACCTAACGTGGTGATGATCGGAGGTATCTTGCCATATGCGACCAGCACGCCGTTGACGACACCCATCAACGCTCCGATCGACAGCCCGACCACCAGCAGAAGCGGGGCCGGGAACATCGGGAAGGACTCGTTGATCATGCCGCAGGCCATGCCGGTGAAAGCGATGATCGAGCCGACCGACAGGTCGATGCCGTTGGACAGGATGACGAAAAACTCGCCGATCGCGACGATGACGAGGATCGCCATGTCGTTGAGGATTGTGCTGACGTTGTTCGGCGAGAGGAACTTCGGCGACCGGATGGAGATCGGGATCAACATCAGGATCAGCAACACTACCAAGCTCGCTTCGCGACGGGAAAAGATCTTCTTGACCAGCTGCAACCAATCAAACTTCTGTTTTTCCGGCATCACTGGGCCTCCTTGATATCGCCGATGGCGGCACGCATGATGTTCTCGGCCGTCGCGTCCTTGCGGTTGATCGTCGCCGTGACGTCACCTTCATGCATGACCACGACCCGGTCCGACATTCCCACGATCTCCGGCAGTTCGGAGGAGATCAATATGATTCCGACACCCTTGGAAGCCATTTCCGATACAAATTCATGCACGGCGGCCTTTGTAGCGACATCGATTCCCTTCGTGGGCTCGTCAAGGATCAGGATCTTCGGTTGGGTTCCGATCCACTTCGCCAGGACGACTTTCTGCTGGTTGCCGCCGGACAGCGTCTCCGCGTCGACATGGTAACCGGCCGCCTTGATCTCCATCTGCTCGCCATGCTCCTGGGTGTAGGCCTCCTCGCGCTTTTTCTGCGTGACAAAGCCGTGGCGGCTCAGATGCCGGAGTTTCGGCAATGAAATATTCTTGGTCAGGGACATGGCGAGTACCAGCCCCTGCTTCTGGCGGTCTTCCGGGACCAGAGCGATATTCTGCTTCATCGCGTCATGGGGGCATTTCGGCGCGAACGGTTTTCCATACAGCTTCATGGACCCGCCGCTTGAGGGATCGATACCGAACACGGTACGGACGACCTCGGTACGCCCCGCTCCGACCAGGCCGAAGAAGCCAAGGATCTCGCCTGCATGGAGGTTGAACGACACCTTCTGAAACGCCCCGAGCTGGGACAGTCCCTCAACTTCCAGCAACGCCTCGCCGATCGCGACCTCTTTCTTGGGGAACATCTGGTCGATGTCCCGCCCGATCATCATATTGATGATCTTTTCCTCGGAGGTGTCCTTCACATATCCTTCCCCGACATACTTGCCGTCGCGCAAGACGGTGAAATAGTCGCAGATCTCGAATATCTCCTCGAACTTATGCGATATGAACACAATGGCCTTTCCTTCGGCCTTCAGGTTGTTGACGATCCGAAACAGGTCTTCGACCTCGCGGGAGGTCAGGGCGCTGGTCGGTTCATCCATGATCACGACCTTGGCGTTCATGGACAGCGCCTTGGAGATCTCGACCATATGCCGCTGGGCGACACCGAGGTTCTTGACCAGCGTATCGGGGTTGATATCCAGCTGCATCTGCTCCAGCAGTCGCCGGGTATTCTCCGTCATCTGCTTCCAGTCGAGCTTCTTTATCTTGGGATCACGAAGATGGTGTCCCATGTAGATGTTCTCCGTCACGCTCAGTTCCGGGAACATGGAGGCTTCCTGATGAATCGCGACGATACCCGCTTCCTGGGCGTCTATCGCATTGCGGAATGAAATTTCCTTTCCTTCCAGGGTGATGGTCCCGCCAGTGGGCGTGTACACCCCGGTGAGTATCTTTACCAAAGTCGATTTTCCGGCACCATTCTCGCCTATCAGGGCATGTACTTCTCCTGGGCGTACTGTCAGATGTACATCGTCCAACGCTTTGATGCCGGGGAAATACTTGGTCAGGTTTCTGATTGTCAGTAGTCCGGATTCTTGCACATCCCTCTCCTTCCTTGCTCGGAAGAAATCTAGCTAGCTGCGTTGCTGTCGCAAGGCCGTGCCAATCGCACTGTCCTTGCTCCATCGCCTTGCTATCTCGCTTTCTTCCTTCGCAATGCTTGTTTTGCAAGTTATCATAGGCTTCAGGTGTTCACCATTGTCCTACTAACTCTCGCCTTCGCGACATGTTTCGTATCAAGTGAAGTTCATGGGTGCCATCCGCCGGGAACGATTCGGGCGTATACCGGACGGAAGTCCTGAAAGACAGGGCCTGGCCGACGACCAGGCCCTGACAGAACATAGGAGGGCTTAGAAAATTGCTGCGTACTCTTCGATATTGTCTTTGTTGAATACATACGGGGTGCTCATGTAGATGAGGCCGTTGTCTTCAACCTTGACGGTGTTCATGCGACCGGCGGGGATCACGGAACCAACGCTGCCGTCGGTATCGCCGGAGATCAGCGCTTCGAGCAGGTAGGTGGAGGTGTAGCCGAGGTCGACGGGATTCCACAGAGCCATCTGGCGGCAGGTGCCGTCGAGGATGTAGCCCTTCATTTCAGAAGGCAGGCCGAGGCCGGTGACTTCCACGACACCACTCTTTCCGGCGTCCTTGACAGCCTGTGCGGTGGCGAGCAGACCAACGGTGGTCGGACAGATGATGCACTTCAGGTTGGGATACTTCTGCATCAAAGCGGTAGCTTCACGATAGCTCTTGTCCGGGGCGTCATCGCCATAGACGACTTCCACGAGCTTCATGTTGGCGTACTTCGGATCCTTGATCTCTTCCTTCATCCATTCGATCCAGAGGTTCTGGTTCGTCGCCTGGGCGGAAGCGGACAGGACCGCTACGTCGCCGGTGTAACCGGTGAGCTCGGCCGCGAGCTGAATCTGCTGACGTCCGATCAATTCTTCGCCTGAGGGAAGCAGGTCTACGATACGTCCGCCGGGGTTGATGCCGGAGTCGAAGGAGATGACCTTGATACCGGCGGCCATTGCTTTCTTGGTCACGGGGATCAATGCGTCGGCGTCATTGGCGGAGATGGCGATGCCATCGACTCTCTGGGCGATCAAGGTCTCGATCATCTCGATCTGACCTTCGGCGGTCGCCTGGGTCGGAGCCATATAGGTGGTCTTGACGTTGCCAAGTTCGCCTGCGGCTTCCTGGCTACCACGGAAACATGCGTCGAAGAATCCATTTCCCATGCTCTTGCAGAGGATGACGATGTCATACTGGTCTTTTGACGCTTCCTGAGCACCTTGTGCAAACAGCATTCCTACGGAAAGTAACGCTACCATAAGGATCAGAACTGTTTTTTTCATTCGAAACTCCTTTTGTTTTTCGGACCAGGTCCGAATGTGTATTGATTTCCGGAAATCCGGAAAACACCATTTTCATTTCCTCGGCTTCTCCCCTCCATGAATCGACCGAAGAATTCTACTTGAGGACGGATGAACGATACTTCTCCACCTCCCAGTTGCGGATGAAATCAATCATGGCGTCATCCATGAAAAGGGCCCCGCCGAAGCTTTCGGTGAACACCGACACCTTGACGGTATCAAGGAACAACGCCAAGGCGTTCTCCCCGAAAGCGAAGACGCCAAGGCCCTGGACACAGACCACCTTGGGGCGGACACCCTCTTTCCCTGCGAAAGCCTCGCAACGCTTCGCGACTTCAGCGGCAGGGTCGGCCGCCGTGAATACGTCAGCATCGATCCACAGGGGCTTGAATCCGCTGTAGACGATATGGTCGGGAGTGAAGGCCGAACTGATTGGATAGAAATTCTCCCGATTCTGCAACTTGGTCTCAAGCTCTACATTCATGACCATATGGATATCGGCGTCCTCCCCGGCGAACCGGCGCAGACCGTCGAGTACTTTCTGGACATCGTTCGAATTGATCGCCACTTCGGAGAAGTTCGGGCGTCGGACCACATGGGTGGCCAACGCTTTCATGACATCGGCATAGATACCATGGATCTCCTGCGGTGTTTCGGCTCCTACGAAAATGCCGTGGTTTTGCAGGAAGATTACATTCGGGACGGTCCCGTCATGGACTTCGGCGTACTTCGACATCTCCTGGCGGACGATATCGGCGAGGATGTAGCCAGGCTTCACCAACGGGATCCACAAGGCGTCCGGGAACATGATCGAGACCGCATCCTTCCCGCTCTGTCCACAGGTAAGGCCGTTGACCATGGCCGGATGCAGATGCACGACATACGTACAGGGGATCAAAGCGTGAAGCAAGGCTTCGACACTCGGACGAGCCGTTTCACCGGAACAGCGGCAATCCATCATATCCCGCAATACGGCGTCCTCACGGGCGCTGTCATCAGCCGGATAATCCTTCGACCAGATCGCGCCGAGTTCCTGGAGCGACATGCGGACGAACCCGGCCTCAGTGATCGTGCCCAAGGCATGGCCGGAAGCCTTGACGTACATGACGCCGTCCTCTTTCACAGAGGTGTTCCCGCCGCCCAGCAACACGAACTGCGGATCATTCCCGTAGTACCGGGACAATGTGATCAGTTCGTCGAGTTTCGTCCGTGCGCTCATATTCTCAGTCCTTGTACGCCCGCTTCGTAGTCCGTGACCTGATCCACGACTCCGAGGTCGGTCGGAGCGTCGTTGCGACGGCAGAATTCATCCCATACGGCACCGAACGGCATCACCGCCATATTCTCCAGCAACGCCATCTTGGCGTAGCCGTTGCCCTGTTCTTCATAGGTCTTGAGCTGGTCCTGAGGTTCGAGCAAGGCGTACAGCAGGGCCTTTCTCATGGAGCGGATACCCGTGACCCACGCACCGACGCGGTTGATCGACGCATCGAAGTAATCGAGCCCGATATGGGCGGAGGTAAGTTTACCGCTTCGGACCAGCTCTTCAGCCACCGCACGGACTTTATCGTCGAATAGTACGACATGGTCGCTGTCCCATCGCATTGGGCGGCTGACATGTAGCAGAATTTCGTCATCATACAGTAAAATCGCTGAGAGTTTATCGGAGATATCTTCCCCTACATGGAAGTGCCCCGTGTCGATACAGAGCATATGTCCGTTCCGTGCCGCGTAGTTCATGTAGAACTCATGGGAACCGACGACGAACGCCTCGCTTCCGATACCGAACAACTTGGTTTCCAGGGCATCGCGCATCTGCTCCGCCGGGTATTTGATCGAGAAGATCTCGTCGAGGGATTCCTTGAGGATCCGACGGTATCCGATCTTGTCCACGGTATAGTCCTTGGCGCCATCCGGCACCCAGGTATCGAGGATACAGGGGGTACCCAGTTCCTTACCAATCCAGGCGGCGATCCGGCGGCAACGCTTGGTATGCTCAATCCAGAACGAACGGATCATAGGGTCCTTGCTTGCCAAGGTAAATCCATCTTCCGCAAATGGATGGCTGAAGAATGTCCCGTTGAAGTCGAGACCGATCCCACGTTCCTTGGCCCAGTCCACCCATCCCTGGAAATGCCGTTCCTCGATCTGGTCACGATCGACGAAGTCCTCGCCGAACTCACCGTAGCTGGCGTGAAGGTTCAATCTATGCGTTCCTGGGACAAGGGAAAAAACTTTGTCGATATCGGCGCGGAGCTCTTCAATGGAGCGGGCCTTGCCGGGGAAATTCCCGGTGGTCTGGATACCTCCGCCTGCGAGAACGGAACCGGGACGTTCGAAACCTCCGACATCGTCCCCCTGCCAGCAATGGACGGAGACAGGAACCGCGGCAAGTACTTCAAGCACGGATTCTGTATCGACGCCCAACCTAGAGTACTCATTTCTTGCAACTTCGTAGTTAGTCACCTGCCCCTCCCTGGAAACTCTGGTGAGTTCCATCTATACCCATTGTGAGGGGGGTTTTGAAACTTCGCCTTGACATATCAACTAATTTATAGCACGATTTTATCATGATAAGGCTCAAACTGTTCGCCAACGACTACTTCTATGATCCGACCTTTCAGATGAAAGTCATCAAGCGGGATCCGGAACTTCCCTATCCTTTGCACAGCCATGATTTCTATGAGCTCGTGTTCATCGTCTCCGGTACGGGCACCCATTTCACGAAGGAGAACGAGCTGGCTTTGCGGCCGGGGAACCTGTTCGTCATCGTCCCGGGAATGGAGCACGGGTACAAGAATGTAAAGGACATGGTCCTATACAACATCCTGTTTGGCAAGCGTCTGTTCAAGGACAGGTTCTTCGATCTGACCGACATGCCGGGATATCAGGCTCTCTTCACCATCGAGCCGATGTACCGCAATGACACCCGGTTTTCATCAATGCTTCAGCTCACCCCCGCCCAGATCGCGGAGTTGCTTCCGTTGGTCGACAGAATGCTTGCGGAATCGGATTCGACCGAATACAACAACGGTGCGAAAAGCATCGCGTTCGCCTATCTGATGGAATTCCTCGTCATGACTTTCAGGATCTATGAAGAGACTCCGCGTGGAGACAACCAGATGATCCTGCGGCTGGCCGATGTATTCAGCTATATAGAATCACATACCGACCAGCCGGTGACGACCGAAGAGCTGATGAAGGTGGCCAACATGAGCGCCAGCACGCTCAACAGATACTTCCAGAGGTGTACGGGGCTTTCACCGATAGAGTTCCACACCCACAAGCGTATCGAGCTGGCCTGCAAGTTGATCCGTACCACGCCGCTGTCGATGGCGGCGATATCGGATGCCGCGGGGTTCGCCGATCCGAACTACTTCTCCCGGCAGTTCCGCAAGGTCATGAACATGAGCCCGAGGGAGTATAAGGAAGACAGGGCCAGCTGGTACCGGTAGGGGTACAGTACGGGTACGATAGCGGTACCCCAGGGGTGCAATGGGGGTACACGGGAAAAAGCCCTTCCGGTCAATGCGGAGGAAGGACGGATTTCGTGAGAACGAGACGTAGAGGAGACGTTTAAGAAATCACGCCTTTTTTCAGCAGGATGTTGGCGTAGAGCGCTGTCTCGCTGGTGGCGACGACGGCATAGGCCTTCTTGGTCCGGTCGTAGAAACCGAAGCGGTCGATATACTTGAAACCCTTGAAGTTAGGGTCCCCTTTCTCCGCCAACCGCTCGTACGTGGTCCAGATAGGAGTCTCGACGGTATCGCCGGGGGTTTTAGCCATCAGGAACGCATTGTCGGCGTAGATGTCCAAGGGAAAGAGCTTGAGGATCGCCTCAAGGATCTCCGGCACACCATGCCCGTCGAGTCTCACCACCCTGTCGTTCATAGACGCGGCGGGGAAATTGCCATCTCCGATGACCAATTCATCACCATGGCCCATTTCCATGAGGATCTTCAACAATTCAGGACTGATAATGGACGGAATGTTCTTCAACATAGTGCATCTCCTTTTTTAAACCGCTGCCCTTTCGATATATGACCGACGCCAGTTCCGGCATGGGGGACGAGCGGCGCCGCCGTCAGGAAACGGGAAGCCACATCATCCAAAAAACAAGTTGCAAAACTGGTATTAGCGTGTATACTGAAAACAAATGTAAACGATTACATAAACCCTGGTTCTATATATACCACAGGAGGTACGACATGGCAACTGTTTCTCACATCACTTCAATCGGACCCGAGAAAAGATATGCGGGAGAACTACCGAAGCTTGGCATCCGCCCGGCGATCGACGGACGGCAGCGCGGAGTGAGAGAATCACTGGAAGTCCAGACAATGAATATGGCGAAAGCGGCTGCGAAGCTGATCAGCGAGAACGTCCGGCACGGAAACGGACTTCCCCTCGAATGCGTCATAGCCGACACGACGATCGGCGGAGTGGCGGAAGCCGCGGCCTGCGCGGCCAAGTTCGCACGGGAAGGCGTGGGGATCACCCTGACAGTCACCCCATGCTGGTGCTATGGAACCGAGACCTTTGACGACGACCCGTTCACCGTGAAAGCGGTATGGGGCTTCAACGGCACAGAACGCCCCGGAGCGGTATATCTCGCCGCCGTCCTCGCCGCCCATGCCCAGAAGGGATTGCCCGCGTTCGGCATCTACGGCCATAACGTACAGGACAGTTCCGATACCTCGATCCCTGCGGACGTCTCCGAAAAGATCCTCCGTTTCGCCCGTGCGGGCCTCGCGACCGCGACCATGCGCGGCAAGAGCTACCTTTCGATGGGTGGCTGCGCAATGGGCATCGCCGGTTCCATCGTCGACCAGGACTTCCTGCAGTCCTATCTGGGAATGAGGACGGAAGCCATCGACATGTGCGAGATCGAACGCCGTATCGACGAAGGCATCTATGACAAGGAAGAGTTCGAACGGGCCGTGAAGTGGGTCAAGGAGAACTGCAAGGAAGCTCCGGACCTGGTCAACCCTCCCGAATGGCAGCGCTCCGATGAACAACGCAGGAAGGACTGGGAGTACTGCATCAGGATGGTCATGATCGGCCGCGACCTGATGATCGGCAACCCGAAACTCAAGGAGATGGGTTTCGCAGAGGAAGCGAACGGACACAACGCATTGTTCAGCGGGTTCCAGGGACAGCGGCAGTGGACCGACCACTGGCCCAACGGCGACTTCATGGAGACGATGCTCTGCACCTCCTTCGACTGGAACGGCATCCGAGAACCTTTCGTATGCGCCACTGAAAACGACCATCTCAACGGAACGGCGATGCTGTTCGGCAAGCTCCTGACCAACCGCGCCCAGATCTTCAGCGACGTCCGTACCTACTGGAGCCCTGAAGCCGTAGAACGGGTGACCGGCTGGAAGCCCACCGGAATGGCCAAGGACGGGTTCATCCACCTGATCAACAGCGGAGCCACCACCCTCGACGCCACCGGGGCGATGAAGGACGAAGAAGGCAAGCCCATCATGAAGCATTTCTGGGAGATCACTCCTGAAGATGTGAAGAATGTACTGGAAAATTCAGAATTCAGCGTAGCGAACGGCGGATATTTCCGTGGCGGTGGCTATAGTTCCACCTTCCTCAGTGAAGGGGCGATGCCCGTGACCATGAGCCGTCTCAATATCGTGAAGGGCCTCGGTCCTGTGCTACAGATAGCCGAAGGCTGGACCGTGGAAGTTCCCGACAAGGTGTTCACCGTCCTGAACAAGCGGACCGACCCGACTTGGCCGACCACCTGGTTCGTGCCCCGTACCGACGGACAGGAGGGACCTTTCAAGGATGTCTACTCCGTCATGGCATACTGGGGAGCAAATCATGGAGCGATCAGCTACGGACATATCGGCGCCGACCTGATCACCCTCTGCTCAATGCTGAGAATCCCCGTATGCATGCACAATGTACCGGAGGGGGATATCTTCCGCCCGAGCGCCTGGAACGCTTTCGGCATGGACAAGGAAGGATCGGACTACCGCGCCTGCGCCGCCTACGGCCCGTTATACGGCAAATATTGAGCCGCGGTCGGTGGATGACCGATGGATAATAGAAGGCATTGTACGATATGGTTGAAAACCGGTCGTACAGTGCCTTTTTTACATCGTTCCCAAATGACCTACAGACCTATCCACGGCGTCTTCCAGAAAAGATAAGCTACCGTAGGTCCTTGATCGAACTACCGTCGTAGATGGTGGGAGAAAATACATGTGAATAGTCGTGTTTCTTGTATTGGGGATCATTCACCATCCGGACGATACGGTTGCTGACTTCCACCCCCATGTCGAAACCGGGATGTATCGACGAGGTGATACCCGTCGTCTCCCAGTCCGTGTTGGAATAGTCGAAACTGACGATCGAATAGTCCTCGGGAACCCGCCTGCCATGGTCCGCCAGCAACTTCAGCACATACTGGAGTATCATATAGTTGCAGCAGACGATGGCGGTACATTTCGTCTGGCTCTTGATGAATCTCCATAACGTCTTCGGATAGTTGTCTTTGTCATATACTTCATCGCTGATGCACCACTTCACATACTTGTCATCAAACCGAGCCTTGTATTTGAACAACGCATGGACATAGCCCTGATACTTCTCGACTCCCTGGTAGTTGTCATAGACGAAGATACCCATGATATGTGAATGCCCCTTTTCCGTAAGCCGCTGGATCAAGGCGTCGGCGCAACGGAAATCGTCGTTGATGACCTTTGGATAGAAGGTATCCTTGTAGAAATTGTTGTAGAAGATCACAGGAAGGTTGTCAGAGTAGAGATCGGCATAACAATCGAGATTCGGGTTGAGGATGCTCGCCTTGACCCCGTCCACGATCAGCCCTTGGAATCCTCTGCGACATGACATCAGGCACCGTCGCTCATTGATCAGCTTGTTGTCCGTCTGGAATATGCGCACGACGGCACCGACCTGGTCGAGCGTCGTCCTGATACCCTTGACCAGATTCGAGTTGGCGTTGAAGTCCTGGCCCTGGAGAATCAGGCCGATAGTGATATCGCCTGTCTTGGCGAAATACGGGTTCAACAATGCCTTGGTACGATGGAAATAGGTCCCGCTTCCTTTGACGGCGTATGTGAAGCCCTCTTCGAACAATTGACGGATCGCGGCACGTACCGTCTCCCGGCTCACCGAGCAACGGCCGCACAGATAGTTCTCACTGGGCAACCGGTTGCATACGGTGAACTTGTTCTGATCAATATACGTCCTGATGTAATCATAGACGATCTTGCGTTTCCTCTCAGTCGCCACCACGAAAACCCCTTAGTCCGTGATTCGAGGCTCCTTGTGCTCCGAGGCTTCTATCCAGTCAAGCAGACGTTCCCGTAGATGCCGCTTGATCTTGGAATAGGCAGGATCAGCGACGAGATTGGTCAGCTCGTAAGGATCCTTCCCCAGATCATAGAGGAAATCATCGACATACAGATCACTGTCCATCACCGAACCGCCATTCACCCCCGGAGCCACTACGGCATACGCATATTCCGGAGTCCGGAGCACTCTGCCGACACGGCTTTCCGAAATCTGGGCGTATACCTCGTTACGTCGATTATCTTTGACGTGCTGGACCACGTCAAGCAGATTCTCGCCGATCATCTTGTCCCCGATATCGACACCGGCCAAAGCGAGGATCGTTTTCGGAAGACTCGCAGTACTGACCAGATCCTCGACCACAGCGCCTCCGGCATAGGCACCGCCACGAATCACAAGGGGAACCCTGAGCGCCGCGTCGTGTCCTGTACGCTTGTAGTCGTCATACCCGCAAAGATGCTCGTCCCGGTTGCGGGTCTTGAAGTGGGAGCCATGGTCCGAAGCGAAAATGATGACCGTATCATCGTAGAGGTCCAAAGCCTTCAGCTTCTCAACCAATCGTCCAAGATTATGGTCGATGCTTTCACAGGCACCAAGATAGTCAGGATATTCCTCCTTCCAGTCCCCGTCGGGAAAAGCCGCGAGGTCGCCGGGAACAGGAAAATCCTTGAACTTCTCTTTCGATCCGACCGGCCCTTGGTAATGGTGCGCTCCGTTCTGATGGTGGGGTTCGATATGGCTTACCGTCAGGAAAAACGGCTTGGACGCATCATGCCCATCAAGGAACTCCAAAGCGAAGTCAGTGATGCAATCAGCCCGATATCCGGAGAAATCGCACCGACGGCCAGCTTCATCGAACACATAGCCGCCATACCCATCGCTGGTGAACTCCAGCACGTCCGAAACGCGCCAGAACCCGGTATAGCCCCCACGGTACTCAAGGGGGATGGCTTCCATCTGATAGTTGATGGTCGGGGCCTCCTCCAGCCCGCCATCGCTGGCAAGATGCCATTTGCCGACATAGGCATTCTCATAACCGGCCTCGGCCATATACTGCGCGACAGTCTTGATCCCGGAGGGAAGCATCTTGTTGTTGCGAAAGCACCCCGTCTCCGTAGGGTATAGCCCCGTCTGGAAAATGGCTCGGCACGGGCCGCAGACCGGTTGTGGGGTGAAAGCATGATCGAACCGGACCCCCTCATCGGCCAGCCGGTCGATACATGGTGAAACAGGCAGTTCCTGACCGTAGCAACCGAGAGTATCAGGTCGCTGTTGGTCGGAGAAGTAGAATATGATATTGGGTTTCTTGTCAGACACTTTCCGCATCCCCTTTCCGCATTTCTCTATATTTTCCTCTGATGATGACGATCAACGTAAGAGCGATCAACAAGAGGAATACGATGGCTATAGGACTCGAGACAAAGATATTCCAGTTGCCGTCACTGAGAATCAGCGAACGCCGGAAGTTCTCTTCCGTGAGGGCTCCCAACACCAATCCAAGCAATATCGGGATGGTCGAGAATCCGAGCTTCGAAAGCAGATACGCAAGAATGGCGAATACCAGCGTAGTGCCGACATCGAACATCGAGGTATTGACCGAATAGGCGCCGGCGAAGCAGAAGATCACGATGATCGGTGTCAGGATGGATATCGGTACAGATATCACCCGGGAGAACAGCTTGGTCAGATATCTACCTTGGAGAAACATGAACAGGTTGACGAATATCAGCCCGATCATGATGGCATACATCGTCACCCCATGTTCCACGAACAGTTTCGGTCCAGGTGTCAGACCGTTGATCATGAGGGCGCCCAGCATGATCGCCACACAACCGTCACCAGGGATACCCATCGTCAACAGAGGGACCAATGTAGCGCCGGTCACAGCGTTGTTGGCGGTCTCCGCCGCCGCGATACCCTCGATGGAACCATCGCCGAATTCTTCGGGATGCTTGCTCATCCGTTTCGCACGGTCGTAGCTGAAGAAGGAAGCCATCGAGGCACCGGTACCGGGGATGATGCCTATCACGACACCGATGATCGCCGATACGAACGAAGGCAACACCATACGCTTGTATTCAGACTTCGAGATCTTGCCTGATTCCCTCTTGATGCTTTGCAGGTCGATCTGGGCGGCCCCTCCGGTCCGCTGGCTCTTGGCAAGAACCTCGCTTAATGCGAACAGCCCGATCAGACATATCACCAGGTCGAACCCGGAGTAGAGATTGATATTGCTGAAGATGAATCTGGTCCCGCCGGTCATCGGGTCAAGGCCGATCGTGGAGATGAACAGACCGATCGCCCCGGAAATGATTCCCTTCATCAAACTCTTGCCGGAGACTCCCGCGATAATCGTGAGCCCGAACACGCAGACGAGGAAATATTCAGGGGTACCCATCTTCTGAGCGAATTTGGCTACCTGCGGAGCGAAGAACAACAACACCAACGCACTGAAGATCCCTCCGAAAGTCGAAGCCTGCAACGCGATATTGAGCGCCTTGCGGGATTGCCCCCGCTGGCTCAGCGGATAGCCGTCCAGCATCGTCGCCGTGGCATGAGGGGTACCAGGGGTCCTGATCAGGATAGCGCTGATGGAACCACCGTAACTACCGGCGCAATAGATACCAAGCAGGAACATGAACGACGGAATCGGCCCCATGGTATAGGTGAACGGCAAGAACAGGACGATACAGAGGATTACCGTCAAACCGGGGATGGCACCGAACAGGACACCGAGAAACAATCCTATATTCATGTACAGGAAGCTGGAAAGGGAAAAGAACGCCTGGAAACCTTGAATGAATAAATCCATATCTCCCCTCCTTATGGCAACCGCACATGCAGAACGTATCGGAAGATCACGCCGATGGCGATGGAGACTGTGACTACGATCACATAGTACTTCCAGTTCTTGGACCGGAAATAATAGAGCATCGCCACAGAGAACAACGTTGAACTCGGAATGAAACCGATCCATTTCATCAGGAAGAAGTAACTGACCAACAACGCCAGCAGGATCAACGCCTTGATTTCGGAGAGGACATCCAGTTCCATGGTATGTATGGGCAGCTTTCTGATCATCTTGTAGATCTCCTTCACAAGGAGAACGACCGAGAAGACAAGGATGATACCCATGAGCATGGTGGGGAAAGTCCTGGCCGTGATGCTCTGGTCCGTATGGATCTTGATCTGACCGGGCATCAGCGACAGGATCACGACAGCGAATACGATGCACAGGATGGGGCCGACGAGTTCCGGATAGAACTTGACCTTCCTGCCGTCCAGTTCCCGCCCCCACTGATCGATCTTCCCATCCAGTTTCTTAAAGATATTCATAGGGTTTCTCACATATATATCAAGGCTGGAGCCCCACCCCGACGGGAAAAGCTCCAACCTGTCTCGGGATGAAATACGAGGGGCTACAGGTTCGCCTTCACAATGGCGGCCACATCTTCGACATGTTTGTCCATGCTGGCTCTATCCATGGGGTCGACCTCGATGAGCATGTTGTCAAGGAACTCCTTCACGTCCGGCTTGGCGAGGATGGCCAGATACGCATCGCGGACCTTGTCCAGAATTTTCTGATCGGTTCCTTTGCGGGCCATGATGAAGCAACGGTTGCGGAAATACGCTGTATACCCGTATTCACCGACACCCTTCACATTCTTGAATACTTCATTGTCCACACCGTCCTTGTCGAATACGAGAACCGGGACGAGGATACCGGCTTCAACGCTGCCACGGGCCTGTGACTGGTGGGAAATGGCGAAAGCCGTCTCCCCCTTGGAAGCCGCGTCCAGAGCCAGATTTGCGCCGTTGTAACTGACCAGCTCGACATCAAGCCCAAGTTCCTTGAACAGGGCTTTCGCCAGGAACGCTTCGGAACCGGCCATTCCGTTGACGGCGACTTTCAGTTTCTTGCCCTGTCCATAAGCCTTGAGGCTTTCCATGTCACGGACACCAAGCTTCGCGTCGGCGGTCATGACGAAGATCGCGGAATAGAGATTGATGATCGGTTCATAATCCGCATAAGTGAACTGTAGGGCATCGCTACCGTCGATATTCGGGGCGATAGAGAAAGCTCCTTCCCCACCGAAGATCAGATTGTAGGAGTTCGGAGCGTTCTTCAAGTAATTGGTCAATGCGACATTTCCACCGGCACCAAGCTCATTGGTCGCCAGGATCGTCTGTCCCAACACTTCCTGCCCATATGTCGCCGCTTTCCTATTGACCAAGTCGGCGACACCGCCGACTGCCCAAGGACAGATGACTGTAACGGCTTCCTGCGGCCATGCATCCACATCGACTTCTTTCGCCCCACCGGCAAAAACAGAACCGACAACCATTGCGAGAATCAAAAGAGAAACTACCACCTTTTTCATAGAAAACCTCCGTTTCTGTTGATTTCTAAAAAAAGTATTGGCTGATTTCTTGGTATCCACAATACAAATTTTCCTCACAAAGGAATAAAGTTGTCTGGTTTTATTGGAATTCTGTCAACTTGTCTACAAAACACAAGGGAGCCCTCTGACTCTCAGCATCTTCGGCAGTGACCATGAGTTACATGAAAAGAGTGTTCACGCCTCCGACTCCGGTGGCTCGGAAAGCAACCTGCGCCTGTCGTCTTTAGGATCGTGCTTTCCCTTGCGGCGATTTCCCTGGGCATGGCAATAGGTGATGATCCGGTCCTTGTACTTGATCCCGACCAGACCGATGACCGCGGTCAGGGCGAAGATCCCTATGGCCAGCTGCCAGTTTCCATCGCTTACCGTTGAACCGACCATCAAGGAGAGGACCATGGCGGGAATTCTCGCAAGCATCGATATCACCAGGAAACTCGACATATGGATGCTGCTGATACCTGCTACGTATGTCAGCATATCCTTCGGCGTCCCTGGGATCAGAAAGAGTATGAAGGTCACCGACTCGATGCGCTTGCTGTCCTGAAGGAACGTGAAGCCATCGACCTTCTCCTTGCCGAAGAGGCGATACAGCAACGGGGTCCCGAATCTCCGTGTCAGGGAGAACACCAGAGCGGAAGCGATGAGGCACCCGACGAGACAGATCAACAGACCACCGAAAGTACCGTACAACGCACCGGCGATAATCTCCACCGGGCCCCCAGGGATAAAGGCGATCACTATCTGCAATATCTGGATACCAAGCAAGACAAGCCATCCCCAAGGACCTAATGAAGCGACCCACTGCTGGAATTGGACACGATACGCCGGGTCCGCGAGTTTTTTCACAAACGGCCACAACAGAATCGTCACCACGACCAGCAGGGCGCAATAGATGATGATCGTCCAAAGGAGTTTTTTCGTCGTTGCATCAATTTTTTTGTTCATGCCACAACAAAATATAAACGTATCGAAACCGATAGGATAGTACAAAGGAATGAGGTTTTCAGAAAATAAACACTTTCCTATCAGGCATAGAGCACACGATGCAGAACGCGGAACAAGACATTCATATCGATCGGTTTCGTCAGGTAATCGGTCATACCCGCCCGTTTCGCGTAATCGACCTCATCCTGGAACGCATTCGCCGTCATCGCCACGATAGGGATGTTCCTCGCATCGGGCCGGGCCAGGCGACGGATCGCTTTGGTCGCCTCGATACCGTCCATCACCGGCATCCGGATATCCATCAGCACCACCTGATAGTATCCCGGTGGCGAACTGGAGAAAACATCGACCGCCAGCCGTCCGTTTTCCACGGAATCAACCACCAGCCCCTGCATCTCAAGCAGAGTCCGTGCGATCTCCATATTGATCTCATTATCCTCGACCAGCAGTATCCTTTCGTGATGAAAAACCAGATCGGCCGTCCTTTCAGGCCGTTTCTCACGACGGGACAATCCGTTCCACGTACAGACCTGTTCCAGGACGGAACGAACCGTATCGGCGCAAACAGGCTTGGACAGGAACATATCCACACCAGCCTGCCTGGCCACTGTCTCTATTTCGCTCCAATCATATGCGGACATGACGGCGATCACGGTATCGGTTCCGACCAACCGACGGATAGCCCTGACGGTCGAGAGACCATCCATTTCCGGCATCTTCCAATCGAGAATCACGACATCGAACAGAGAGTGGGTCTGATCAGCTTCCTGCACCAATTTCACGGCCGCATAGCTGGAGGTCGTCCAACGGACAACCACTCCCATCCGGGAAAGGAGCTGTTCCAGTTGTTCGCAGATGAATCTTTCATCATCGACGACCAGGACGGAAAGTCCTTCCAAGGAAACGGAAGCCGTTGAGGTCGGGAGTTTCATCTGTGAGGTTTCCAAAGGCAATTCCACGGAAAACAGACTTCCCTTTCCGACTTCACTTGAAACATGGAGTCTTCCATTCATCATCTGCACAAGATTCTTGGTGATAGAGAGTCCCAGGCCGGTACCTTCAAACACTCGTCCGGAAGATGTCTTCGCCTGTTCAAAAGGTTCGAACATCCGCTCAAGGAATTCCGACGAAATTCCGATCCCATTGTCCTCCACCTCAAAACGCAGGGTATCTGTGACGTCGCTTTTTCCGACAAGGGAAACCCTGAGGGAGACCTTCCCCTTGCAGTCAGTATACTTGATCGCGTTGCCGAGCAGATTCAGCAGGATCTGATTAAGCCGCAGAACATCTCCGACATATTCCCGTCCGACATCATTTGCCACGGTCACATCGAACTCCTGATCTTTCTCCAAAGCTTGCGCGGAAGTGACCGTCGCGATATCCCGCAGGAACTCATGGATATCAAAAGGTTTGGAGGAGAGTTGCATCTTGCCGCTCTCAATCTTCGACATGTCCAGGATGTCATTGATCAAGGAAAGGAGGAATTTCGCGGAAACACCGATCTTGCCGAGCGCGTCTTCAATTTTCGCTGTATCGTCGAGATTCGCTTCGGCGATTGTCGTCATGCCGATGATCGCGTTCATCGGCGTCCTGATATCATGGGACATGCGGGAAAGGAAATCCGTCTTCGCGCTGTTGGCCTGTTCCGCGAGATTCAGCGCGTCGAGCAAAGCCTGCCGTTTCGCTTCCGATTCCCGTTTGGCGTCGTCCATATCCTTGAGATAGAACATGAAATGGATCTCATTCCCCTTCTGAGGAAGAAACTGAACCTGCATGGAATACCAACGATAGACACCATCCTCCATCAGTCGGGGAGCCTCCATATAGATTTCCTGCCGTCCCTCCTTGAAGGCGGCCCGCAAGGCCTCCAGACTGAAATGCCTCTCATAGTCTTCCTTGTAGTCTGGATGTACGATATATTCGGAAACCTGTTCAAGGGTATCACCGAAAGGATGCGTCAACTGTTCACGTGTCAATTTATAACCGTCATACCGCCACTTGTAGAAAACGCCACTGTTCAGTTCCGCCTCATAGATCGTGTTGTACAAGGTATTCACCGTTACCGCGAAACGTTGATCGGCGTCCCGTTGCTGCTCCTGGGCCAGCCTGAGGTCGTGGATATCCCTATAGACCAGGATGACCTTCAGGTCGTCGCCGAACATGTCATCCACCCTGATCGCGGTCATTTCAGCCCAATGATATTCGCCCGATGTTATTTTACGACGGAACTCGCGATGGATCCTGTTCGCTCCGTTCTCCCCTATCTCTTTTCGGATGCTGGCGAGGGAAAATGCATCAAGAAACAGCTGTTGATCATCGGGGTGTATCAAGGTCTGGCAATACAACCTGTTGTTCGTGTCAAAATCCCCCTGCTCGGGGATCTTCTCCCAGGATCGGTCTGAAATCCGCCGGAGGATATAGGTATTCTTCGTCGCATTGAGGGAGACGCATTCCTCGAACAATTCAGTGACACCGGTATAGAATTCCTCATGTTCCTGCTCGATCTGCTTGCGTTCGTCTATCGTACTGAGCAGGAGCATCACCATGATATCGCCGTCAGGAGTATCATCCATACGGATGATGTTCAATGCGGTCCAATGATACCGTCGGTCTTTTCCCATGCGACGGCTTTCCAGATAGATGGAGGATTCTCCACGGGCGAGGGCGTCAAGAAGATGTTTCTGACCAAGTTTCAGGGCGACTTCCTCCCGATCCGCGGGATGTATCGAGGGAAGCAAGACAGTCTCCAAGGAATCATCCTCCAACTGTGAGGGCAACGCATAGTTTCCCCGGCTTCTGACGAATACAAACTGCCATTCGCTCAAGTTCAAGTAGATGACTTCCTCATATACGCTTTCCAAAGCGATGCTGATGCTTCGGTCGGCTATCTCTTCCTTGATTTTCGCGTCCTGGATTTCCTGGATATCACGGATGGAGATGAGTATCTTTCCCTTGTCTTCACTATAGTAGGAAAAGGACATACTCTTCCATCTGCTTGAACCATCCCTTTCCAATCCCCGATAGTATACGGAGTATTCCCTCCCGTTCGACTGGAGTTGCTGCTGGACGTTCTCCAACCTGAACATATCAGCCACGCTCTGGCGATCTTCGCTTGTCACGAACCGTCTGGCGAACGAGAGTATCTTCTCTTCGTAGGGGCCATCCATGGGGCTATCGACATATACTGAATCCGAGGCGGTGTAAGCGACATGGTATTCCTGCGACCTGACGTCTATGGTTCCCAGAAGTTCATAGTCCTTGTTGCTGATAAAGTTACAGATCTTCTGAAAATAGATGCTGTCATCTTCCGTTTTCTTGATCTTGTCGATATCACGTATCGTACCGATCACCCGGGATACGCAGCTCTGGTCCCTGATGGTATCCCCCTGGAACGAGAACCAGCCGTATTCAGGCTCTCCTGGCTTGGCGGGCCGGTAGTACCTGCCTTTTCCCATGAGACGAATCTCACAATGGGAAAGCTTTCCATCAAGCAACCCCTGTAGCTCGCCCTCATCTTCCGGATGTACGAAACCATATTCAGAAAGCCGCTCCATGAAACGGGGAAGCGTCTCCTTCATGGTCCGTTCATCCACAGGGACGCCTTTGATGTTCCGATAGATATGGAACGTATCTTCAGGAACCACATATTCAAAAAGCAACTCGGCGGAGGCTTCTATCGCGATTCGGTATCTCAGCTGTTCCTGGGACAGTTCCTCCTCGGCCTTTTTTCTTTCAGTGATATCAATGACAACGGTGAGATACAGGGGATATCCATGCCACTGCCCCACCTTTCGTCCTTCGACATGGACCCATATCAGTTTGCCGGTCTTCGTCTTCAGCCGATATTCCAATTTCACAGGAAGATCGTACTTCGCTTGTGAACGGACGGAGGAAGCCACCCGTTTACGGTCCGCTTCATGGATGATCGGAAGGTAACCGTCCGCGAAATCATCCGGAGAGAGCTGACAGAGTTCAAAGAGAGTCTCGTTCGCCTCGACCAACGTGAAGTTGTCATCTATCGCTACTTTCGCGATGCCTCCAGGAAGACTGTTGTAGGTCGCCTCACGATCCAGTTCCAATTGTTTGTGGGAGGTGATGTCGACGATCAGCGTAAAATAGATCGGCCAGCCCGCCTGCTCGCCTATGCAGGCGGCTTGAACCTGTAACCAGAAGTTTTCACCTTTGAAATTGGCGTATTGCAGTTCGAGGTTGATGTTCTCCCTACGCTTTCCAACGGCACAGATCTTCCGGATGTATTTATTCGAGGTTTCCTGCGGGATGGTCGAGAAAACATCATGTTTCTGGTAATAGTCCATCGACAAGCCGAAGAATTCATGGAACTGGTCGCTGGCTTCCAACAGTCTGACATGTTCGTCCATGACGAGGAATTTACCGACGATGCCTCCGGAATTCCGGCACGCGGCGTCAAGGGAATGCTTGAGCACTTCTTCATTCTGTTTTTGCTGGTCGATGTTCTTGCTCAACGTAATTTCCAGCACATCGTCGTTATAGGGATTGTCGGCCTTCAACACATGGGTAGTGGTCCAATGATACTGGCCGTCATCCCCCAACTGCCGATGCTCCATATAGATATCCCTGGTCCCTTCAGAGAAGGCCTGAAGCAATTTCTGACGATTGAACGTATCGTGGAACCTCTGTCTGAAATCAGGGTGCATCGTCGCTGCGCCGATCTCGATGAGTTCATCGAACACCCCGCTTTCCGGTGCTTTCTTCGTGTCAAAGCGGTCGTATTCGACCATGTAGTAATCATTCTGAGTCAGGTTGACCGAGATGACCATGGGATATGCCATGGTCAGGGCGATCGCCATCTGTTGGTTCTCCAGCGACAGTCGCCGTTCCGTAACGGTCACCACATGCTGGCTGACCGCGATCAGAAACGCTGGCAGATCGTCCCACATCATGCGCGTGGCGCTGATATCCACCATCCGGCCGAACGGATCTTCGAAATTGGTCGTGGTGTTGCTTTCCTTATCCCCCATCGTAAGCAACGGACAGTTGTTGCAGGACCCCTCCCAGAGTCTGTCGCACACCATTCCGGCCTCTATATGGGGAGTCACTTCCTTCACCTTGTCGTTGTAGTACAGGATCTGATGATTGTCCTGCCGGATTACATAAATCGCCGTCCCTGCGAGATGGTTCAGGATGGATGAAAGGTGATGGGGATTGTTCATGCTCTCAGTATAGGTTCAATTTCTGAGGACTGTCTATGAAAAGAATCCGTTTTCATATGGAAAATAAACGCCTTGTCGGAGAAATCCAGACGATGGACTTGGAAATGAAAATTGCGTCGGGATCCGTATGGGGAGGGGTGCGCGGGTATCACCATGTCGGCTTCCTTGTCGGCGGGATCTTGTTATGTCGCTATCTCTGGGTCTATGTTAGACGTATGTCCCTATGTCCGTATGTCTGGGTCTATCTCTGGGTCTATGTCAGACGTATGTCCTTATGTCCCTATGTCTGGGCTTATGTCCGGGTCTAAGTCAGACGTATGTACCTATGTCCCTATCTCTGGGTCTATGTCCGTGTCTATGTCAGACGTATGTCCCTATGTCCGTATGTCTGGGTCTATGTGTGGGTCTAAGTCAGACGTATCTCCCTATGTCCGTATCTCTGGGTCTATCTCTGGGTCTAAGTCA
>CAYOWS010000018.1:0-73853 GCA_964407735.1 uncultured Sphaerochaeta sp.
GCAATGAAGTAGTAATGAAGTCCATTCCAAGAAACGCAGGCAATCGCCTGCGTTATAACGAGATATTTGGAACAAGAGGTAAAGGGGTTGGTTTTCTTTGGGAAGGCCGACGCTCTGGAGACTTACTGGCAGGCGCAAGGAGGAGGATCACTATGCGGATCGTAGAGAGTCGTTCTACCCTATCAGAGCTCTCACGGCGCAGATGATTTCATCCACAGAAGGGATGACCTGTTTTTCCAGCTCTTCGTTGAACGGTACAGGCAGTTCCTTGCCACAGACGCGGCATACAGGAGCTTTCAACGCCGAGAAAGTCTCAGGATCACCGGCGATGCTGGCGGCGATCTCGCCGCCGAATCCACCAAAGGTTGGTGCGTCATGGACGATGACCACCCTCCCCGTCTTGCGTACCGATTCCAGGATCGCCGGAACATCGAGCGGGCGGAGAGAGCAGAGATCGACGACTTCAACGCCGACCCCCTCCACTGATAGCAGGTCGGCCGCCTCCAGGCAGGTCTGGACCGCATGGGAATATGAAACCAACGTGACATCCTCTCCAACATGCTTGATATCCGCCTTGCCGATTTCCGCGACATCATTCTCATCCCCGACGGGACCCAGGGTGCTATATAGCTGTTTGTGTTCAAAATACAGGACGGGGTCATTATCCCGGACCGCCGCCTTGAGCAACGCCTTGGCGTCGCGGGGGGAAGAGGGAGCGACTATCTTCAGCCCAGGAACGTTGGTGAACATCGTCTCAAGGCTCTGGGTATGCTGCGCTCCATGGCCGGTACCAGAGCCGGAGGGAGCGCGATAGACCATCGGGCAACCTATCTGCCCGGCACTCATGAAGCGGGCTTTCGCGGCATGGTTGATCAAAGGATCACTGGCAAGGGTGGAGAAATCACCGTACATGATCTCGACCACAGGCCGAAGCCCCATCATGGCGGCACCCACGGCGAGACCGGTAAAACCCTCTTCGGATACGGGGGTCTCGAGAATCTGGTCGGCACCGAATTCATCCCACAAGCCCTGCGTCACCTTGAAGCAACCGCCATACTTGCCGACATCCTCTCCGATCAGAACCACGTTCTGGTCACGACGCATCTCTTCCGCGAGCGCTGCCCGGATAGCTTCCCTATAGGTTACGGCATTCTTCATGCGAACCTCGCGCAGTGACGTCCGTCCACAACGGCTGTGCGTTTTTCATCGGAACCTTCGGCATACACGTAGGAAGCGGCTTCCTCCAAGGAAATACAATCCTGGGAATTCTTCCGGGCCCTGTCCGCAGCCATGGCGATCTCAGTTCGCACCTGATCGGCAAGGAACTCAAATTGTTGCTCATCCAGCTGCTTTCTTTCGATCATCTTGGCCTTGAAGCGCTCTATAGGACATCGTTCAAGCCAGAGACGCTCCTCTTCCCTTGTACGGTAGACTCTGGCGTCGTTCTTGGAATGGCCGCATTGGCGGTAGGTATGGACCTCAAGGAGACAGGGGTCGGAAGTCGCGCGGATATAGTCGCAAGCCTCTTTGACAGCTTCATGGACGGCCTCTACATCGTTGCCGTCGGCGGTGAGGGTTTTCATGGAATAGGCTGCGCCCCGTTCAGAAACAGCAGGAACTGACAAAACCCGTTCAGCGGGAGCCGACATGCCATAGCCATTGTTCTCACAGAAGAACAGAACGGGAAGATGCCACACCGAGGAAAGGTTCATCGCCTCATGGATGGCTCCACGGCTGCTGGCGCCATCGCCGAAGATAGCGACGCTGACAGATTTGCTTTTGTTCCTTTTGAAAGCGAGAGCAATGCCGGTGGCGACCGGGACTCCGCTGGCGACCACCGCGGACGCCCCTGCGTTGCAATGGGCGACGTCGGTCATGTGCATTGAGCCACCAAGACCTTTGCAGCAACCGTCCCGGGAACCGAACATCTCGGAGAACATCGCGTACGGATCAGTCCCACGGGCAATCGTATGGCCGTGGCAACGGTGGGTGGGGACTATCCAGTCCGTTGATTCGAGTCCCATCGCCAGACCTGCGTGGGCGGCTTCCTGTCCAATGGCCAGATGGGTCGTGCCGTGCATGAGCTTACGGCTGAAAAGTTCATCCAGTTGCTGTTCGAAGCAACGTGAACGCAACATAATCGTCAAGGCTTCAAGGCCCTGCCGATGGGAAAACATAGTCGTCATGTCTCGCTCCTGACAAAATGTCGAGTTTTGTCCTTTCAAGCACATGCGTGCCCGAGCTGCCATGAAACGATTCCACAGACAAGTCCATATGGAACCGAAACATGGTTCTTTCATACTAGACTTGAACTGGAAACTGGTCAAGGTGAAAGCATACCGCAAAAGTTGATTTTCATGGCCGTCCCGTTCAAACATGGTGTATCAGCTACAAGGCGGACAGGAAACGGCTATAAAAAGGAGCCGACATGCCGTCGGCTCCATCATCATCCAATACGATGACATTGATGCGAAGGACTATTCACGCGCAAGAATCTGGTCGACGAAGCCGACATACAGCACGTGGTAGTCTTTCTCAGGATAATGTCGCTCGATTTCTTCCGGCAACACGAATTGTTTTGGATCCATCGGCATCCTTGACGCCTTGCTACAGGAGAAAACGAGATTGGCTTGGTCAAAAGTGATCCGATCCACTCCGTCGGAGCTTTCGATCGTCACCGGAGCCAATCCGGTCGCATCGGCCTTGTCCCCGTCACGTCCAGTGTGGGAACCACAATACGCCAGCGCGGAGTCCATGTCGGGATCGAAGAAAGAACAGGTGAAGCCTTCAGCTTTCTCAAGGAACTCAAAGGTATATCGACTGTCTCGAACGAAAATCAGCATGACCGGCTTGCCCCATAGCACGCCAAGGGCACCCCAGGAAGCGGTCATGGTATTCCAATGCTCTTCGGAGCCTGCGGTAATCAGGAATCCATCCTTGCCGATGACGGTGAAAGGATTCATCTCCAACATTTCATAACTGATCTCTTGAAACATAGGCAACTCCCTGCACGATCGGAAAACTCTCCGATTGTACATAAAAATAGTATCCATGAATCGGAGCCAGGTCAACAAAAAGACGTCGAAGGAATGAACTGAAAAAGAGTGCGGGGGGATGAGTCCGTGGATGGAATGCGCCGCCTTGGCTGAAAGAACAGTTTCCATGATTTTGAGAAAAAGCTGGTCACTTCATGCAAATTGTTGCAATATGGCAGTATAGATGTCAAAATCATGTCAAGGAATCCCTGAACCTTCCTTGACATGCCAGGCAAATAACTGTTATGCCTAAGGCATTCCCAAAAACATTTCGTACGACCTTCCCGACAGGTCGTTTCGAGGAGGACGCATGAAATCTTCTCTCGCAATCCCACCGTTGACAAAGGATCTCGCGCAGGTGCTGATCGACGCGGATAGCATCCAGAGACGAGTGGATGAACTCGCACGCCAGATCAATCAGGATTACGCAGACAGCAAGGAGAGCCTGATACTCGTAGGGGTATTGAAGGGCTCTTTTATTTTTACGGCGGATCTATGCCGCAAGCTGACCGTACCGCATGTCGTTGATTTCATCGCCCTTTCCAGCTACGGGACAAGCGGCGACATGCAGAGCGCGAATGTCCGTCTGCTGATGGACACCCGTGAGAACATGGAGAACCGGCATGTATTGATCATCGAGGATATTCTCGACAGCGGCAATACGTTGGACTATCTGATCCGCAACTTCAAAACCAGAAGTCCCGCGTCGGTCAAGACCGCCGTACTGCTGGACAAGCCGGACCGTCGCGTCGTACCTGTGCATATTGATTACCTTGGTTTTGAAATTCCTGATGTCTGGGTCGTCGGCTATGGTCTCGACTATGCTGAGAAATACCGTACACTGCCCTATATCGCAGAAATGTATCCCGTCAAATAGGCGGATTCCATACTACCCCAGGAGTAAAAGTACCATGGACGAAAAGTTCTACGTGAGTTACAACACCGTTCACAAATTGATCAGAAGGCTTTCAAAGCAGCTTATCGAGACTGGTTTCGACCCGGATGTCATCGTGGCGATCGGTTCCGGCGGATTCATCCCCGCGAGAATCATCAAGACGTTCATCAACAGGCCTATCTACGCCGTAGGCATTTCCTATTATGGCGTTGATAAAAAACACCGCAACCACCCGACCAAGATTCAGTGGATCGATGAGGTCCAGCAGGAACTGCGTGGCAAGAAGGTCCTGTTGATCGATGAGGTCGATGACACCAGGGCGACCCTCGCCTATTGCGTCGGGGAGTTGCTCAAATACGAACCGGAAGAGATCGCCGTCCTCGTCCTCCACAACAAGCTCAAGAAGAAAGACGTCGAGTTCCCCGTCGAGATCAAGCGCTACTTCCCCGCGATGGAGATATCCGATCTCTGGATCAAATATCCTTGGGATGCCGATGATATCGATGAGCACGAGCGTTGCGAGAAAGAGATGATTGAGAACCTCAAGAAGCAGGGTTCTCCACTTTTGTTCGAATAGTTTCAGCCGCGAGGATTGGAACGACAAAGGAGAAAACGACATGAGCATATCAGCCATAGTAGGAGCCCAATGGGGCGATGAAGGAAAAGGCCGTATCGTCGACTATCTCGCGCAACAGGCGGATATCGTCGTGAGGTATCAGGGGGGGGACAATGCAGGGCATACCGTGATCAATGACCAGGGGAAGTTCGCGTTGCACATCATCCCGTCCGGGATTTTCAATCCTGCGACGATCAATATCGTAGGCGCCGGCACGGTGGTGAATTTCGATACCATGGCGACGGAACTTGATTCCATCGCACACGCCGGGGTCACTGGCGCGAACCTGTTCATCGACAAACGCGCACATCTGATCATGCCCTTCCATTGCATGCTCGATGGAGCCGAAGAGGCGTCAAAGAACAAGAACTGGCAGATCGGCACCACCAAGAGAGGCATCGGCCCCTGTTACAGCGACAAAGCGGCCCGTAGCGGGATCAGGGCGGTGGATATCCTTGATCCGGAACGGCTGAAGACCCGCTTGCAGATGATGCTCCCCCGCAAGAATCGGGAGCTCTCTTATTTCGGCTTGCCTGAAATGAAGCTTGAGGACATGATGGAACTCTGCTCGAAGTGGAGGGATCGTTTCGGGACGCAGATCATCGACTCGGTTCCAGTGATCCGTCAGGCGTATACTGAACACAAGGACATCCTTCTGGAAGGTCAGCTGGGGATCATGAGGGACCTCGACTGGGGTATCTATCCGTATACGACCAGCAGCAATCCTACCGCGGGAGGCGCCTGTAGTGGAGCGGGCCTCTCACCTCGTCGCATCGACCGGGTGATCGGAGTCCTCAAGGCTTATTCCACCAGTGTCGGAGGAGGTCCGTTCATGACGGAACTGTTCGACGCCGATGGAGAGAAACTGCGGGATATCGGCCATGAATACGGGGCGACTACCGGTCGTCCCCGCCGGTGCGGATGGCTTGACGCTGTGGCTTCGGACTATTCCTGCTGGATGAACGGTTTCACTGAGCTGGCCATTACAAAGCTTGACGTCCTCGACACCTTCGAGAAACTCAAGATCTGCGTAGGCTACATGGTCAATGGCGAAAGGATCGACTACCTGCCGGAAACGGCGTTGCAGGAGATCGCACAGCCCATCTACGAAGAGTTCGACGGTTGGATGACCTCCACGGAGAACGCCCGTACGTGGGAGGATCTTCCGGTAAACGCGCAGAAATACATCAAACGCATCGAAGAGCTTGTCGGCGCACCGGTCAAATACATTTCAGTGGGACCGGAACGGGATCAGATCATACTGATGTAATACATCTATCGAAGCGGTGATTTCAGGGTGTCGAGGATATGACGGAAACGTCCAACCACGACACCCTTTTCATATCCGGCCAGGTGCAGGTACAACTCCCCGAAACGGTGGTGAACGGGGCGATTCCGCATTATACGTCACCCAAGATATAATTCAATATAATATATATAATTATAACTTTTTCAATTTTCTTTTCCCAACATATTGACTACAAAGCCAAAATACCATGATGATTCGCTTACAAATACACCGTAAAACGGAGGACTTCATAATGAAGACAAGTCCGATCCCCCCTTCCCGTTTTCCCCTTTCCAGAGATATTCCATTTTGATATCCGACACCCCACGAACCGGTCTTTGACGTCTGTCGCCAAAGCTGTCGATCACGTTCCAGGGAACGGTCCTTGACTGTCCTGGACGGAGTGAACCTCGTTTCAGGAGGTATTGCCATGCGCAAACCTACCAATCGTTCGCTACTTGCCGTCGTCTTCCTGTCTCTCTTCACTTTGCTTCTCGTCACCTTGGGTGGATGTACGAAAACCGGGGATGCAAACAATTCGGGGACTTCCCGTCAATCGTCTGATCGTAGGCTCTACATCTACAACTGGTCCTACTACACTCCCGACGAGGTGATCGCCCGATTCGAGCAGGAGTTCAATTGTGATGTAGTCCTCGACTACTTCGCCTCGAACGAGGACATGTTCGCAAAACTGATGGCCGGTGGCGGGCAAGGCTATGATATCGTAGTTCCCTCCGGCGACTATGTATCGATCATGATGTCGCTCGGCATGCTTGAGCCTATTGATCTCGCGAAAGTACCGAACGCCGCCAATATCAGCGACTTCGTCCTATCAAAAGCGACCTATGATCCGACGATGGCCTATTCGGTCCCATATTTCATGGGAGCCGCCGGTATAGCCGTCAACAAAAGCACCGTCAAGGACTATGCGAGGGATTGGAGTATCTTCGGAGACAGACGGCTCGCCGGACGCATGTGCATGATGGATGACATGAGGGAAGTGATGGGGGACGCACTCGCCTATCTAGGCTACTCGGTCAACACGACAGACCGGACACAGCTTGAAGAGGCCCGCAAGTTGATAAACAACAGCTGGAAACCGAACCTCGTCAAATTCGATGCCGAAGGTTTCGCAAAATCCTTTGCCGCGGGAGAGTTCTGGGTAGTGCAGGGATATGCGGAAGCGGTTTTCGAAGAACTGCCCGAAAACAGATGGGAGAACGTCGACTTCATCCTCCCTCCTGACGGAGGTCCGATGTATATCGACTCCCTATGCATCCCCAAAGGCGCGCGTCATATAGATCTCGCGCATGAATTCATCAACTTCATCCATCGTCCCGAGATCTATGCCCAGTTCCTCGACAGATTCCATTTTCCCGCTTCGGTCAATCCCGCCGCGGAAGAATATACCACGACAACACCTTTCTACACGGTCGAAATGCTGGCCGACTACGAGTTGAAGGAAGACCTTGGCACCGAGTTTGAGACCTATAACAAGATATGGGAATCGATCAGATACGTTGACTGAAAACCAGGGGCCAGGTCAATCCTAGTCCCGTCACAGCAAAGCCGCCCATATCGTGAGCCTCAAGTGACTGGCCCAAGGATCACGCATGCCGCACAGGCAGGGCAGGTCCCTGTGGAAACTGTCCGCCATAGCCTGAAGACATATCCGCGGAAGCTCGAAATCATGGTATCCGACCGGGATTCCGCCATGTCCGAACGCCATTCAAAGATACCCCTTCCAGGCTTACATCGCTCCCCTCTTGTATGTCATTTTTACACGTATGACAATGTATTTCATTGTGATACATGAAATTATT
This sequence comes from uncultured Sphaerochaeta sp., assembly GCA_964407735.1. Classification (GTDB taxonomy): domain Bacteria; phylum Spirochaetota; class Spirochaetia; order Sphaerochaetales; family Sphaerochaetaceae; genus Spiro-02. The sequence goes on from CAYOWS010000018.1 coordinate 7,658, forward strand.
ATTTTGATAATTTCTTATTGACAAATTTGTAAACTTGATTGACGATATATATACACAGCGAACAGGCAAACGTTTGCCTATGCAGAGGGGAGAGAAATACGATGCGCATTCCATTCGATACCATGGTTTCTGTTTTCGTAGACAAGCTGGTCGCTTATGGCACGGAGCCTGAAACGGCCCGCGAGGCCGCCATCATCCTGGCGCAGAACAGCGCCGACGGTGTCTACTCACATGGTGTCAACCGGTTTCCTCGGCTGATCAGCTACATCCAGAAAAGCTATATCCATCCGAACGCCGTCGCGAAGAAGATCGACGGCATAGGAAGTCTGGAAAGATGGGACGGACAGCTCGGCCTTGGCATGGTCAACGCCAAGAACGCAATGGCCCGCGCCTGCGAACTTGCGAAAACCCATGGAGTCGGTGTAGTCGCGATCAAGAATACGAACCACTGGATGCGTGGCGGAACCTATGGCTGGCAGGCTGCCGATGCCGGATGCATCGGGATCTGCTGGACGAATACACAGCCGAACATGCCCGCATGGGGCGCGAAGGACCGACGGATCGGCAACAATCCCTTCATCATCGCGGTCCCCCGTGGCAACGGGGAGCATGTGGTCCTCGACTGCGCCATGAGCCAGTTCTCCTACGGCAAGATCGAATTGACGAAACTTCAGGGGAAGCAACTCCCCGTCCCCGGGGGGTTCGACGAAGACGGAAACGCCACGACGGATCCCGCCGCCATCGAAAAAAACTGGAGGGTCCTGCCCATCGGTTATTGGAAAGGGAGCGGAATGTCCATCGCGCTTGACCTCGTCGCGGCGATTCTCTCCGGTGGATTCTCCGTCACTGACATTGGCAAGAACTGTGAAGATGAATACGGTCTGAGCCAGGTGCTGATCGCACTTGATCCCAGCATCATGAACGAACCGGGCTTCGCCGATGATCTGATCGGGCGTCTGGTCGATGACATAGCTTCTTCAGAACCGGCAAAAGAAGGGGGCAAGGTCCGCTACCCCGGTGAGAACTCACTCGCGACACGGAAAGAGAATATGGAACTGGGCATACCCGTCATAGACGATGTATGGAACACGATCATTTCTCTGTAACCATAGAAAGCAAGAACAACGGATAGATGAAAATGAAACGTGCCGTCTGCAACGAACTGTTCGGGTCACTCCCCTTCGACCGGCAATGCCTGGTCTCCGCTGAGAGCGGATTGCAAGGTCTGGAGATCGCTCCATACACCATCGCGGATGACCGTTTCCAGTTCCCGGTTTCCCTGGTCAGAGACTGTAGGAGATCCTTGGAACGGCACGGTCTTGAATTCGCAGGATTCCATTGGCTCCTGACGAAACCGGAAGGGATGAGGCTGACTTCAAACGACAAGGCCGACAGGGATACCGCCATAGCGTTCCTGAAACGGCTGGTCGAAACAGCAGCCGATTTCGGCGGAGGGGAACTGGTCCTCGGAGGTCCGAGACAACGGAACGCCGTTCCTCCGGTAACAGAGACAATGGCTGTCGACTATCTGACCGACGCGGCGCGACAGGTCGGGGAATTCGCCAGGACAAGGAACTGCTGGTTCTGTATCGAAGCGTTGCCGAAGAATCAGTCGAACATCATCAACACCCTAGAGGAAGCCCGGCTGGTGGTCGAAGCCTGCCAAGGGCGTGGAGTCAGCGGCATGTTCGACTTCCACAACACTTTGGATGAACGACAGAGCTGGGAACGGCTCATAGCGGAGAACAAGGACATCATCAGGCATGTCCATGTGAATACGATGGACGGCGGCGTGCCTGCCGTTTCGGAAACGGACGCATACCGGCCGACTTTCAGGAAACTGGAAGAAATCGGTTACGACGGATGGCTTTCCCTGGAGATCTTTTTCCAGCCGGACCAGCCTGAGACCGTCTTGAAAGCCTATCGGACTTTTTTGGATTCGGTATGGGAGAACATGTGAAAACCAGGACATTCGTCCTGTTAAGAAAATGAGAGGAGAGAAGATTATGAAAAAGCTATTCGTAACACTTCTGGTTCTTGTAGTGCTGTGCGGAGCGGTATTCGCACAGGGTGGTTCCGAAGAGAACTGGCCGAACAAGAATATCAACATGACAGTGCCCTACAACGCGGGCGGAACAACTGACTTGACCGGTCGTGCGCTGGCCAACGGAATGGGCAAAGTCCTGGGCGTGACGATCAACGTCGTCAACACCCCCGGAGCCGGCGGTAGCGCCGGAACCCTGAACGTCCAGAACGCGAAGGTCGACGGCTATACCATGCTCGCCAACGGAATGCTTGCGTTCTGTACCATGCCTATCAACGGATTCACCGACAAAACCTTCCGTGACTGGGACATCTGGATCGCGACCTACGCTCCGAACGCTATCATCGTACCCAAGAACTCCCCCTACAACACCATCGAAGACCTGATCAACGCGATCAAGGCCAATCCCGGTCAGATCACCGCCGGTACCGCAGGTATCGGTTCCGGTGGACATTTCGGTGCGGAGACAGTCAAGGCTGTAGCTGGAGCCGACTACAAGCATATCACCTATGCAGGTGGTGCCGCCGCTGTGACAGCCACCCTCTCCGGAGAGGTCGACTTCTGCCCGCAGCTTCTGGCTGAGTTCAAGGACCTGATCATCGCCGGAGAAGTGAAAGTACTCGCCAGCCTTGCGGAAGAGGACATCGAGATCGCTCCTGGAGTGGTCATCCCTTCCATCCTCAAGAGTTATCCCGAAGCCTCGAAGTTCGTCCCCATGGGTGAAGTCACCGGTATCCTGATCCCCAAGGGGTTGGATGAAGCCAAGCTCGCCAAGCTCGACGCCGCTTTCGAAAGTGCCGTCAAGGAGAAGGACTTCCTCGATTTCTGTGATGTCAAAAGCTTCTCCGTCATCCCGATGGGCCGTGCCGATTCCCAGGCGTACATGGAAGACTTCGCCTCCAAGGCTTGCTACCTGATGTATGACGCTGGTGCCACCACCATCAATCCTGCTCAGTTCGGCATCAACCGCTAGTACTGGAAACTGTTTATATCCATTGCAAGAGCCCTGCCTTTGCGGGGCTCTTGTGACGGATTCCTTATTGAGAATAGGTAGTGGATTATGGAAAACAAAACAAAAGATACCGTATTTTCCGTTATGATGATGTTACTCGGAGGCTATGTCGTAGTTGAAGGCGTCAAGATAGTGCGCAAAGCGGCATTACCCCCTTATAACATCAAGACGTTCAGTGTCTCCCCAGGTTTCTTGCCTGTGATCCTTGGCGTCGCCCTCATCGTGTTCAGCATCATCCTGCTCATCAAGACCTTGGTGGGGGAGGAAAACGCAGGCGCGGCGTTCGTGCGGCACTTCAAGACTTTCTTCGCAAGCTTCATCGCGGCGTTCCGTAATCCTGGAGTCCTCAGGATGATCGGAGGAGTGATTCTCATGGCCGTCCTGACCTTCGTCCTGATGGGACTGATCCCGTTCTGGATCGGAGGTACGCTCTTCATGATCGCCATGATGTTCTTCCTCCGCGCCACCAAATGGTGGATGATCCTGCTGACTTCATCAGTCGCCATGGGCTTGATAGTCCTGCTGTTCCAAGTCTGTTTCAAGACTACATTACCATAACAAGGAGGATGTGAAATATGGCCGCACAATATCTTTTGGATGCTATCCTGACTGTATTTACACCAACCAACTTCATGTTCCTCATCCTCTCCACGGCAGCTGGACTGATGATGGGGGTTCTCCCCGGCCTCAGCGCGACGATGGCGATCGCGCTCCTTACCGGCCTGACATACAATTTCCCGACGCAATCGGCGTTGATCGCTCTGATCGGCGTATATGTAGGCTCCATTTCCGGTGGATGCCAGTCGGCTATCCTGCTCAACATACCAGGAACCCCGGCTTCCGCAGCGACGGCCCTCGATGGATTCCCGATCGCCAAGCGTGGCGAGGGAGGTCTGGCGATCTTCCTCGCGACCACCGCGAGTTGTCTGGGGACCATCATCAGCGTCATCTTCGTATTGACGCTCACTCCCCTGCTGACATCGCTGGCTTTGAAGTTCGCCAGTTGGGAATTCTTCCTCCTGTCGATCTTCGGCATCCTGATCTGCGGCGCGATCACCGCCCAAGGCAAAGCCGTCAAGGGTTGGATCAGCGGTATCATCGGGCTATTGGTAGCCCAGATCGGCCTTGATACGGTCGATACCTTCGCTCGGTTCAGCTATGGGAACGTCAACATGATGTCCGGTATCCAGCTGATCCCCGTCATGATCGGTCTGTTCGGTTTCCCTGAGATCGTCCGTTCCTTCAAGGGCACCGGTGCGAGCGAGGTTCTGCAACTGACGAAGTTCAGGTTCAAGGAAGGCTTCAGGATCATCGGCAGAAACATCGGCGCGATCATCCGTTCCGCGTTCATCGGCGTCGGTGTCGGCATCATCCCCGGCGTAGGTGAAGATGTCGGCGGCTGGCTTTCCTACTGGGCGAGCAAGACCACCAGCAAGGATCCGGAAAGCTTCGGCACCGGCAATCCAAAGGGTGTCGTGTCGGCGGAGACCGGCAACAACGCCTGTATCGGAGGAGCCATCATCCCCGTCCTGAGCCTCGCCGTTCCCGGATCAGCCCCCGCGGCCGTATTGCTGGCGGCGTTCCTGATGCATGGCTATCGTCCCGGTCCGTTGCTGATGACGGAATCACCGAGCTTCGTCTACAGCGTCGGTATCTATCTGATGCTCGCCTCGGTCGCCATGTGGGCCCTTGCGCTCCTTATGTCGAAGGTTACCGTCAGGGTCCTGCGGATGAACAAGAAAGTGCTGATGCCGATCATTTTCGTCCTGTGCATCATCGGTTCATATCTGATCAACTACAATCTGTTCGACATCAAGGTCATGTTCGTATTCGGTCTGGTCGGCCTGTTCCTTTCCTATATGGATTGTCCGCCCGCACCGTTCCTGCTGGGTGTCATCCTCGGGCCCATGGCCGACTCCAACCTCAGACGTGCGTTGCGGTTGAGCGACGGTTCGTTCGCCCCTATGGTCCATCGGCCGATCTGCATCATCTTCCTTGTCGTCATCGTTCTGATGATCCTGAGCCAGATGGGGGTGTTCACCCTGATAAAGAAGCTGATCAAAAAGAGGAAAGCGGCATGAAAACATTAGGTTTTGGTATCATCGGTTGCGGTATGATCGCGGAGATCCATACGAAAGCCATCAATGAGCTGGAAGGCTGCAAGGTGGTAGCCGGCTATGATCCCGCGCCGGGCAGGGCCCAGGCTTTCGCTGAGAAATACGGAGGCAGGGGCTACGATGACATCGACGCTTTCCTGGCTGATCCAGAACTTGACGCGGTAACCATCGCGACTCCGTCCGGCCTACATCTGGACGGTGCTTTGGCGGCCATCGACGCCGGCAAGCATGTCATGGTAGAGAAGCCCCTTGAAATCACCGTCGGACGGTGCGACCAGATCATCAAGGCCGCGCAAGAGAAGGGAGTCCTCCTTGGAGGGGTATTCCATTCCCGCTATTTCGAGGTGCCTCAGCTGATCAAGAAAACGATTGAATCAGGCCGTCTTGGAACGATCGCGATGGCCGACGCCCAGGTGAAATGGTATCGTTCCCAGCAATACTATGATAGTGGCGCATGGAGAGGCACCTGGAAGCTCGACGGTGGCGGGGCGCTGATGAACCAGTCGATCCATGCCATCGACCTGCTCCAGTGGTTCATGGGTCCTGTCGTCGAACTCAACGGGAGAGTAGCTACGCTTGCCCACGAACGTATCGAAGTCGAGGATACCGCTGTCGCTACATTGCGGTTCGCAAACGGCGCCCTGGGTGTCATTGAAGGGACTACCTGCGCCTATCCCGGTTTCCTCAAGCGGATCGAGATCTGTGGTTCAAAGGGAACCATCCTGATGGAAGAGGAGTCCCTGAAGGTCTGGGAATTCGAGGACGCGCTTCCTGAGGATGAAATGATCAGGGCGAAATATATCGGCGCGGAGACTGGCGATGGCGGAGCCGGAGATCCCTCCTCTTTGGGGTATCAGGGTCACAAGCTGGAGTTCGCAGCATTCGCCGATGCCATCAGAGCCTCCCGCACCCCGGATATTGATGGACATGAGGCCCGCAAGGCCGTGGAGATCATCGAAGCGATCTACCAGAGCGCCAGACTTGGGGGCAAGACCGTCACCTTGCCGCTTGAGAAGGAGTGATGGACATGGATTTGGCCCCTCGCCTCGCAGGTTTTACCGATGAGGCTTCCGACAGCATAGAAGGACAGATAGCGGTACTCAAGGCTCTTGGATGGTCAGCTATGGAGCTTCGGGCGGTGAACCATGTTCCCGCCCATGACCTTCCAGAAGATGAGTTCGAACATGTCGTCGCGGCGTTGATGGAAGCGGATATCAAGGTCTGTAGCCTGGGGTCCAGCATCGCGAACTGGGGTCATTCCGTAACGGCTCCGTTTGAAAAGACAAAACAGACGGTCCTCAGGACGATCCCCCGCATGCAGGCGCTCGGAACAAAACTGGTCCGTATCATGAGCTACAGCATTCTGACGGATGCCCAAGGCCGTGTTCTCGAGGATCAGCTGGAAGCGGAGCGTTTTCGTCGGATGCGATGGATCTGTGATGTTTTCCAGGACGCGGGAATCACGGCGGTGCATGAGAACTGCTTCACCTATGGAGGGCTCAGCTGGGAGCATACCCTTCGACTTTGCGATGCGGTTCCCGGACTTCGCCTGGTGTTCGATACCGGCAATCCCCCGATTGATGTCGATGCAAGGACTCCGTTCCCATATGCCCGCCAGGATTCCTTGGAGTTCTATGAGCATGTCAAGGATCTCATCGTACATGTCCATATCAAGGACAGTTCGGTCGATGCGCAAGGCAATGAACGCTACTTCTTTCCAGGCGAGGGAGCGGGGCGTGTGGAGGAGATCGTCGCCAGACTTGAGCGGGACGGATATGACGGTTGGTATTCGATGGAGCCTCATATGGCGGTCGTCTTCCATGACGCGAGCGTCCAGGCCTCAGAAGAGCAGCGAAGAGAGAACTTCATTGCATACGGCAGGAAGTTCGAACAACTGTTCCATAAGGTTTGCGAAGATAAAAACAGCAACTAAACGGGTAGTGAAGTCCTGCGCCCTGTTTTCAACCCCCTGCCATCCGCTCGAGCGGATGGCGTTTTTTTACCCTTGTGGCAGCGAGAATCAATGATGGAGCAATGGGGTACCAATGGAGTTTCAATGGGCAACCATTACGGTACCAATGGTGGAACAATGAAATCATGGAAAGACCGTGCAATCGCCCCATGCAAAAGGAGTTGTTCCAAATTTGCGGAAACACCACCATGTTCTTGCTTGCTTCAATGGAACGACCGTCGTACTATTGCCAGAGTGGAGGGATGAATCATGGGTAAATGCTATCGTGCTGAACTCGTCGGTGTATTCGGTTGTCCGGTAGACGACAATCCGACGGGAGTACTTGAGGAAGCCGGTTTCAAGGAACTGGATCTGAACTATAGGTATCTGACGATCAAGGTTGAAGATGGGGACCTCGGAACCGCCATGCGGGCTGTCAGGGCTTTCAACATGAGAGGCATCAACCTGACGATGCCGCATAAAGTGAAGGTGCTCAAGTACCTTGACGAACTCTCCCCCGCCGCCGGCATCATCGGCGCGGTAAACACAGTAGTGAACAGAGACGGGTACCTTTGGGGTGAAAACACCGATGGCAAGGGGTTCGTCAAATCCTTGAAGGATGAAACCGTCGAGTTGTCCGGCGGTCACGTGACGATACTCGGCGCAGGAGGGGCTGCGAGGGCGATCGCGGTGGAGTGCGCCTTGGAAGGGGCGGCAGACATAACCATCATCAACCGAAACAAAGACAGGGGCGCGGAGCTCGCCAAATTGATAGCGACAAAGACTCCGGCGAAATCGACGTATATCCCCTGGGAAGGGGCGGTAGCGGTTCCGAAAGGCACTGACATACTGATCCAAGCCACCAATATCGGCTTGATTCCCGACACCACAGAGCCGGAGATCGACTACGATACCATCCATTGCGGCATGGTCGCCTGCGACGTAGTGTTCAACCCTCCCCTGACCGGATTTCTGGCCGAGGCACAACGACGTGGAGCGAAGGTGATCAACGGACTGGGGATGCTGGTGAACCAGGGAGCGCTGAACTTCACGCTCTGGACCGGAGAGCCCGCTCCATATGATGTGATGTACGATGCGCTGAAAGCGGAGTTCGGTGCGTAGAATTCCTGTCGGGGACATATAAAAAGGCATTGGCTCAAGAAAGAACTTTCTGGACGGTCATCTTTTGAAAAGATCAATGCAGACGACTCTTCCTTCAGTCCCTGTTCCTGTCAATACATATCAAGACGGCAACATAAAAGGAATGGGGAGGTTTTTGTTTCCTAATATCGCTATTGGTACAAGTTTATAATTTTTTATATGCTATTAGCAAAAATTATTGTATGATGAATACCAATATGCGGTCGGCGGGAGCCAAGTGGACAGGATGGTTTCACCAAGGGTATTTCAGTCGCTCCCGCTCACCTGCCAAGGAGGAAACAATGGCAGATTATATGACGCACACAACCGGGGCAAACCGGAGTTCCGGTGCATTGAGGTATTCACTGACGGCGTTGCTTGTACCGTTCATTCCGGTGTTCCTGATAGGAATGTCATATGCTCCAGAAGATTTCGTATCCAAGATCGGGTATGTGTTCCCGCTCATATACTACCTCTCGTCCTTGATGACATTGCTCGGTGTAGCCGCGGCGGCAAAAAGGATGGATGCGTTGGCCGTCGTACTGTGGCTTGCGGGTTCCCTGACATATATGACGGCGACGGTCCTTGAGAACAATACCGTTCTCTACGCCACCACCGGGAGCCTAGAATTCACCCTTGTCATGGCCGAGGATATGCTTCCGGCATTGTTGGGGTTGCTGACTGTCCAGTATCTCGCAAAAAGAAGGCACAACGGCGGGTGGATAGCACTGGCATGCATCGACTTCATCATGATCATAGCGTACATAGGACTGGCTTGGCTCTCCCCCTGGAGAGAGGGGCGGAACCTTGTGGAGATCGTGACAGGGGTCCCGTTCCTGCTCCTGACGTTCTCGCTCACTTGCGCGAGTTCGTCGAAAAGGAGATTCACCTGGTTTGGCGGACTTTCGTTGTGGCTGCTGTTCGGGGTAACGGTCCTGACCTCCCTCGGAATACTGTCGATTATTGTCGAAGCAATCATAGCTCAGGAAGTTCCCCTGTTTCTCACACAAGGTTTACCTGTGGGGTGGTTCATGAAAGCACTGAGGCAGATAGCCCTTGACCAGCGGATCTGGTACGTGCTGACGTTCCTCCTTGCGTTCCCTGCTTTGGCCCACAGCAGCTACAGAAAAGGATAAGTCCGGTTATGGAAGATATAGAGAGTGGCATCAAAGCCACTCTCTATTATACATCTTCTCGCAGTACTGAACGAGGTTGATGCCGATTAGTCGGCATCAACCTCAGGGATTTTGGCAAACTGGTTCGCGATGATCATGCTGACCAGCAGGCGGATGCCTGCTATTTCGAGCAGCTATCCACCCCTGCACTAGCTTACTCCCGCATACCGCATAGAATATGCAACTTGTGGACAAGACTTAGAACATGTATGTATAGGAGTTTTCTCCGTCTGGGTGATACCCCCCACCCCAGTATATTGCATCCTTCTTTAAACCAATACCTACAGTCCAGCGAAGTGGATCCTCGTCTGTCCCAGCACCAGTACCATACATCCCCGCGAACTCAGTCCCAGTACCAACACGCATACCCCAACCATTTTGGTTTATAGCGCCGACATTAAACTTTACCGCTAGTTCATCAAGGTCAAACATCATCCAATAGTCCCTTATGTCCTCACGAGTCAACGTGAATTCTTCCACTATAGTCAGAGCAGCCCCACCCCTCTGAACATAGCTTCCACGGTCCTTCATCATCACCACCATTCCACCGCCAGGGCCTTCGTCGCCTAACATGTACTCTGGTGTACACGTTTCCAACGCTGGATCCGATGGCAGCAGTGTGCCGTCGGACATGACGGTCCGAGCCTCGACTTTTACTATGTTGCTTGATTTCCAGTTCACAATGTTCTCACCACCGTCAAAATCCACAGGATCCGACCAGTCGGTCCAGCTTGCGCCATCATCCATCGATGTCCGCCACTGGAATTGACTACCTTCGGGATAAGATTCTTGGGGATCCTTTGTGAAGACGAAGTCCGGCATACCAGTCGAGTATAGGACCTCCGTACCGGTATTATAGACCGATATCTGAGGCATCACCGGTATCTTTTCGTACTGTTGCGTGGCATAGCCCAAAACTGCCCCTGTGGAATCATCCACCGCCACGGCCTCAAGCGTCACGTTTCCCACGATATCACCGCCAATGCTGAACGCTTGGTCATACGCCGTCCATGTTGTGTCTGGTTTTCCTTCGGTGTACCGATATTTCAGGGATCCGTTTGTATCAGTTGTCAGAGTCAGCGTCCAGTCATACGGATCAGTCTCTTTGTCGATGGTCATCGACACACCATCTGACACCAGTGAGGGCAGGGCAATCCCCGCCGCTTCAGGAGTACTGTACTTTTCGTATCCATCCTTTTCAACGTCAAACCAGAGCTTCATGCTTTTTTCACCATCATACGAAATCTGTACATCGGTGACGCTCCCTGAGTAGACAAGCGTTGAACCAGTCGCACCGCCATAGGACTCCCCGTACTTGTAGGTGATTTTCGCCCCTTGCGTGATGTTATCTGCTTCTCCGGTGAACGTCACCTTCCATGCGTAACCGGGCTCCGCATCGCTTATCGTCACGATAGAACCGGCCTTGACATTGAGCTGGTGCAACAGGATTGCCTGCCCGAAACTACTATTGGAGTACCCATCCTTCGTCGCTCGTGCGTACACGCTCCATCCCCACGGAGTTTTCGTATCCTCGACAAATAAGGATTTGTTGAAAATTTCCCATCCACTTTCAATGGGTTCTGTGGGAACATTACTTGTATTGGTCACCACCTGGTATTCCAACGTTGGGTTCTCGTTTCCAGCATAATTAATTGTGACATTCCAACCTTGTTCTCCATTATTTTTTTCGGTGAGAACTGTTGGCGTGCTCAGCGTCGGAGCCAGAACCAGGGGTGTGCTCACCTCGGAGACCACCACCTCAGCGCCGGAACCGTCTTCCAATGTTGCACGGGCAGTCACTGTGACTGGTTCCGATACATACGTTACTGTGAAGGGGATGGTATACTTCTTCTCACCATTGCCATCATTCACCGTATAGTACATCTTCATCTCCAGATCTTCCGCCTTGTATACCGTGGCGTGAGAGACCGTCACCTGCCACGTATTGGTAGGGTCCTCCGCAACGTCCATCTGAGGGATGGTGAGCGATGACTCCACATTGAACGATGTGGCAGCTGATCCGAAGCTTTCCGTGTACGTCAGGCCAACCGTATGCTCCCCGAAGCCCACCACCAACCTGCCGGTGCCCTCAAGGGGAACGACTGGCTCCCCATCCACCGTGAAGCTGAACCGGCTGGGGGCGGAGGTGTACTGCACCGTCTCCCCAGGCGTATTGTCCCTGGCCACCGCTACGCTCAACGTACCCAAATCCACGTATCCGTCCACCACCGCGGGCGTCCTGGACACGGAGACCCCCGTCGTCTTCGGCACGGGGGTCTCTCCCGCACAGCCCGCCAGCGTCAGCAGACCCGCCAGCGCCACCATCACGGCCGACGCCACCAGCGCCGCCCTTCCTTTCCTTCTCTTCATTACCTTTTCTCCTTTGCCCCCGACGGGGCTCGTCTCTTGGTATCCGTCATTTCCCGGGCTTCCATGCCCGTGCGCACGATCCGGAACGTTCCCGCTCCGAAGCCTGCGTACCGACAGGGATTCCGCACCATCCAAAGCCTTCATGCACACCAGGGCCAGCGTCGCAGTACCACAAGAGAGGTCGGCCATACGCCCCTGTTCATCCGTCACCCCCTTGCGCCTCGACGGTCAGGGGCCTCAGCTCATGGAACCCCCTGCCGTCCCAGTACCCGTAGGGCCTTCCGCTCCGGCACGAGCACAGCGACAACGAGAGGACGATGACGGCCGCCGCCGCGATCCATGTCATCCTTCCCATGCCTAGTCCCCCTTCGACCGCCCCCGGCCACGGCTTTTCGGGACACTGCGCCCAGGCCCCAGCGTCAGCATCGACACCGAACCGCAGCACCCCTTCAGATGCACCTTCAGGCCCTTCGTGGTCCGCCCCACGTACGCCACGTCTTCCACTCGCGCCAGGACGCAGTCCTCCCCGCAGCGGATCACCACGCTCACATCCCCCTCGCGCCCTGGTACCAACGTGTACAGCACCTCCCCGTCCCCGCTGCCCAAGCCCAGACCACACAGCGTCGCCCCCAGCCTCTCAAGGCCCGCCATCACCTCATCCGTGTTCATCGCCCCTCCTCCGTCTCCTGGACCAGGCGCGTAAGCCCCGCGCGGCACAGGGGACCCTCATGGGACACCACCACCCCGCTCTCGCACACCCACGCGTCCAGCGCACGGCCCGACATGCCGTCCTCCAGGGACACCACGCAGGAATCCCCCTCTCCCTGAAGCGAGCACGCCTCCTCCAAGCATGCCAGCACCTCGCCCGCCTCCGCCTTCCCGTCACGGACCCATACGGATCCCGCCTCAGCCCTCGTCCCGCCGCGGTACACGGCCACGCTCACATCCGGCATGAGACGGCCTCCTTCCTTCCACAGCCAAGACGTCCAAGCTCCCCGAGCAGACCCTCCAGGTCCACCGTCCCGGACTGCTCGGCCACCGCCCGACCGTCCTCGTACAGGCACGCCCATTCGTCCAGGGACCAACGCTCACGCCTCGCGCACACCACGCAGCGGCCTCCGGACACCTGCGCACAAAGGGTCCGGCACAGCTTTCCCACACCGGGGACCTCCGTCCAACCGCACCACAGCAGCCTCCGCCTCTCGTTTCTCCTCCCGTCCAGCCGGTACTCCACCACGCTCACGTACTCCTTCTTCATACTCCCCTCCCCGTCGTCGTCCGCCACCTCACACCCCAGGCGCGCCTCATGGGGCGCTCCACCATCTCCTCGGCCTCGCGCAGCAGCTTCCCAAGCCCGTCCCCGCCGCTGGTGTGCCGCCTCATCTCGCCAAGCCCGTCCCGGCCCACAAGCAGGTTCCGCCTGGCCCCCTCGTTCCCCGGACGCCACACGCTCACCACGTACACGCTGTCGCATGCGCACCCAAGGGCAAGCTCACGCCCCCTCCGCTCGCACAGCTCGGCCTCGCGGCCCGCCTCGCAAGCCACCTCCCTCTCGGTCGTGATCGCCACGCCTCCGCCCTCGCGCATCCTGTACACGTCCACTACGCACGTCCCTTCCCTGTCCATCACGTCCCCCTTTCCTTTCTTCTCACCCCAAGGCTTCGTCCCTGGGGCCCGTAGCCTTCCGCCTATATGTGCCGCCCGCGCCTCGCGTCGGCGAACAGCGCGTCCACGAGCGGCCCCAGCTCCTCGCGGAACCGATGGCTCATCGCATCCGCCCAGCCCCCGTCGCCCTGCACCAGGTCCCCGTCCTCGCACAGCAGCGTCCAAGGAGGCACGTCCAGCGCCTCGGCAAGCCGCTGAAGCAGACCCAGCGTCGGAGTCCTCTCCCCACCCTCAAGCCACCTCAGGTATGGCGCGGACACACCCGCCTCCTCGGCCAGCCGGGCACGGCTCATGCCCACCTTCTCCCGCATAAGGCGCAGGTTCCTCGCGAACGTCTCGCCAAGGTATCCCTCCCCATCCATCACAGGGCCTCCCTGTATGCGCGAAGACGTCCCGCGGAGACGGCTGGGCCTGCGCAGGGCGAAGGATGCACACCGTGGCCTGGCGTGCAAGGAGACTGGAGGGATGAAGGAGGAAATGAGTCCGCGCAGGAGAACCCCCGGACGGAAGGGATAGAAGAAAGGCGCGAGGACCCGCCCGACGGACGGGCCCCGCGCGGCGTCCCGGTCCCAGTCGCCAGAGAGGGGCCAGGACCTTGAAATGAAAAAGAGGCCGTCGCTTGCAATGGGATGGACGCACACAACGGAACGCCCCTTCCAATGGAAAGGGGCTGTTTCACGTAGATGTCACTGTCAGCTAATGAATGAAACGAGAGAGAGAGAGAGAGAGAGAGAGAGAGAGAGAGAGAGAGATTTTCGCCGGGCAACGCCCCTCGCGTACACGCGAGAATCCCAGAAGGGGCTTCCTCACGGCGCGGAGACCCTGCTTTCCGTCATGCATGGCGGATTCGCTGGAAGGATGAATCTCCGGTACGCGACTGCCCGCCGGACGGCCTGTACATATGGAAAAGGCGGACGGTATCCCGCCGTCCTCTACCCTAGCCGTCTCACGCGGCCAGGCCGTCCTTCCTATCGCAGGGGAATGAAGGTCACGAGCCCCCCCCCCCAGAATTTCATCATAAATACTCTCCGCACAACGACTTATATCACAGAAAGGGGGAAGATGCTGGTCTTCCGCCCTCCATGTGGCTTCCATTCTTGTACAGAATTATCGCATCGTCAATCTCACATTGTCGCTATCGGTACAATTCAGCAGAGGGAGCCTCCTCCCCATTGCAAAGGCTCCTCGACTCCAATTACATCCCCCCACACCCACCCCTGGGCCCATGGGTCGCTACTATGGCCGTACAGTCACGCCCGCTGTCCAGCCCTTGATAGGATTGTCATGTTAGTTTATTAACGAATATTATTTGTGAAGGGAAAGGAATGAGGTGGATTATTCCCGCTTATGAACAAGACAATGTTCGTGGGAAGATTCGGAAGCAATGAAGAATTTCCAGAAGACTGGAGGCAATGACAGGTCTCAGCCTCATCGGCTAGAGAAAAGCCCCCTAGGCTAGGAGCAAAGACTTGAAGTGTATTGCAGATACACGAGAGTCAAAGCGACAAAGCATCGGGGGCTTTAGGAAACAACGAAGGGGAAAGCGGGAGACTACTAGGCCGCAAGGCGCGCCGTGTATTCTGATACACAAGCGACGCAGCAACGACGTAGACTCCCCTTTACCCGAGTTGTCAGGGTTGCTTGCCGATGTAGGCAAGAATCCCCCCATCAACATACAGCACATGCCCATTCACAAAATCCGAAGCATCGGAAGCGAGGAACACGGCGGGTCCTTGCAGGTCGCTGGTTTCGCCCCATCTTGCGGCGGGAGTCTTCGCGATGATGAACTGGTCGAACGGGTGGCGGGTACCATCGGCCTGACGTTCACGGAGCGGAGCGGTCTGGGGGGTGGCGATATAGCCAGGCCCGATACCGTTGCACTGGATGTTGTGCTCGCCGTACTCGGAACAGATGTTGCGGGTGAGCATCTTCAGGCCGCCCTTGGCCGCCGCGTAGGCGGAGACGGTCTCACGACCAAGCTCGCTCATCATGGAACAGATGTTGATGATCTTGCCATGGCCTTTCTTGATCATGCTGGGGATGACGGCCTTGGAGACGATGAACGGGGCGTTGAGGTCCACGTCGATGACCTTGCGGAAATCGGCGGCGGACATTTCGATCATTGGGATACGCTTGATGATGCCGGCGTTGTTCACCAGGACATCGACCACACCGACTTCCTTCTCGATCTTGGCGACGGTCGCCTGGACGGCGTCCTCGTCCGTGACATCACAGACATAGCCATGGGCCTTGATACCCTTTTCAGCGTACGCGGCGATACCTTTGTCCACCATCTCCTGATTGATATCGTTGAATACGATAGTAGCACCAGCTTCAGCATAGGCTGTCGCGATAGCGAAACCGATACCATAGGAAGCTCCAGTCACCCATGCGATCTTTCCCTTTAGGGAGAACTGATCCAAAATACTCATCATGATACCTCCGAAACGTATCTATCATCTGCCGGGCTAGCGCTACGGTCCTGTTCCGTCATGGGCAGACAACTTTCATGGAAATAAGCCCCGCCCGAACGGCGGGGCGTTGAACTACTTCGCCCTAGCGAAGATCTTCGGTCTTGATCCAGTCCTGGTCGTCATAGGCACGGTTCTCACCGCACATGGACCAGATGAACGTATAGTTGCTGGTGCCGCAACCGGAGTGGATGGACCAGCTGGGGTTCAGGACCGCTTCGTCGTTGTGCATGACGATGTGGCGGGTCTGCTGGGGTTCACCCATCAGATGGAACACGACGTTGTCCTGCGGAATATCGAAGTAGAAGTAGACCTCCATGCGGCGCTCGTGGGTGTGGGCGGGCATGGTGTTCCATACGGAACCGGTCTCAAGATGGGTCAGGCCCATGGAGAGCTGGCAGGTGTCGAGCACATCCGGGTGGATATACTGGTTGATGGTCCGTTCGTTGCTGGTCGCCTGTGATCCGAGGTGGACATGCTTGGCTTCGGCGAGCGGGATCAGCTTGGCGGGATACGGGCGATGGGCGGGAGCCGAGCACATGTAGAACTTGGCGGGGGCATTGGCGCTGTCGCTGACGAAAGAGATCTCTTTGGTTCCCATGGGCAGATAGAGCCCATCGTAATTGGCCATCTTGTACACGGTTCCGTCGGCCTTGACCGCACCCGCACCACCAATATTGATCACGCCAAGCTCACGGCGTTCGAGGAAAAAATGGACGCCGAAATTCTTCCAGCAGTCGATGTTCTTGTCGATCTTGATTTCCTGCGTGACGGGCATGGCCCCCATCGTCACGATGCGGTCGATGTGGGAATAGACGGCGGACACATCATCCTTCATGAAAATATTCTGAATGAGGAATTCCTCACGCAGCTCTTCCGTGGTCATTCTCTTGAATGGCTCTTTTCCTGTTGAATACCTGATATCCATACGAATACCTCCTGATTGGGTTCTTATCATTGTCGGCGGGTCATATAGCCCATGCCGAAAAACGTTCTTCATCATCCTTCACGAAAAAACCAGCGAAATCGGTGGACAGTTTATCCCCCAACCGACGGATGCCTCCGTTGAGATGGTTCGTCATCCAGCCTTTGACGGCGGACTTGTCCCTGCCCTTGATCAGTTCCACCAACTGGACATGCTCCTGATAGATGTCGCGGAACATGTGCATCTCGACGATATCCAGCATCCTGAACCGCGTGTAGTGGGCTTCCGACTTCTGGATGATCTCCCACAACTGTTCGCAATGCATCCGCTTGAACCATAGCTGGTGGAACTTCGAGTCTGCCTGGTAGAAATCCTGCGAGGTGAACGATGGGGTTGAAAGCAATATTTCCTGTTGTCTGAGATGATGCTCGACATCCTCTATGGCGAACAGGTCATATTCGTCTATGAAATCATTGACGACGTTTGTCTCGATTGCACAACGCATATAGATCATCTGCTTGATATGGTTCATGCTCAGCAAAGTGGAGCAAGCCCCCTTGTAAGGGATGATCTCTATCAGATTGGCGTCGGACAGGCGCTGAAAAGCGGTGCGGACGGGTGTGCGGGAAGCAGCGAAACGTTCACAGACGGAACCCTCAAGAAGCGGTTCTCCCGGCTTGATGGTCAAGTCAAGGATTTCCTGTTTGAGCGTCTCGAACACTGTATTGGCGATGTCTCCACCCTGGTTCTTCATGAACGTTGTCCTTTTTGTCCAAGAACTTTCTGATTCTTGGTAGCTTCTGACTGTTTGTATACACTTTTAAAATTTGTATACAAACTTTATACTTAGTATACTACTACCTGTTCTGCGGTCTGTCAAATGAATTTTTGGAAATAAATCTGTAGGGTGATGAAGTCTACGACCACGTGTAAACGGCGGAAAGCAGGTGTACCGGGGTGGGGTCCACGTTTACCCATGCGGAAGCCACGTCTACGACCACGTGTACGCTTTGGAAAGCAGGTGTACCGGGGCAAAGTCCACGTCTACCTATGAGGACACCACGTGTAGCCCCCAGGAAAGCAGGTCTACGTCGGCGGGGACATGGCAGGGTCCCAGACCTTCATGAGTGTTGCCCGACCAGCGGTGGAATTGCTATACTGACGGCACCACCCTATTTCGGAGGCTATCCCCATGAACGATTATTCGCACGACACCTTCATCTCCCCTTTTACCTGGAGATATGGTTCAGAAACCATGCGCAGCATTTGGTCGGAGACCCATAAAAGACGTCTGCTC
Organism: uncultured Sphaerochaeta sp.; assembly: GCA_964407735.1. GTDB lineage: Bacteria > Spirochaetota > Spirochaetia > Sphaerochaetales > Sphaerochaetaceae > Spiro-02. Next base: position 25,825 of record CAYOWS010000018.1, read on the forward strand.
CGCCGCGTCTGGATCGCCCTGGCACGTGCGGAGATGCATGCGGGGCTGGTCACGTCCCGACAGGTAGCCGAGCTTGAAGAGAACAAAGACAACATAGACATAGACAGGGCCAGTGAGATCGAGGCGGAAATCCACCATGACCTGATGGCCGAGATCAAGACCTACGCGGAGCAATGCCCCGACGCGGGCAGCATCATCCACCTGGGGGCGACCAGCATGGACGCCCTGGACAACATGGATGCGATGCGCCTGGGTGAAGCGATGGACCTGATCATCGAACGCACGAAGACACTGCTCAAAGGATTCGTCAAACGAATGGAGCAGTATGCCGATGTCCCATGCATGGCATTTACCCATATTCAACCAGCGGAACCAACCACTGTAGGCTATCGTTTCGCACAGACCGCCCAGGATGTCGCGGAAGATCTGGAGCAGATGCGGCAGGTACGCCGGAACATTCGCGGCAAAGGAATGAAAGGGGCCGTCGGGACCGCGGCAAGCTACGCTGAACTGCTCAAAGGTACAGGAATGACTCCGGTACAGCTTGAGCAGGAAGTAATGGAAGAACTCGGCATCAAACCGTTTACGGCAGCGACACAGGTATATCCCCGCAAGCAGGACTGGAGGATCGTCACCGCGCTTTCCGGACTCTGCTGTACGCTGTACAAATTCGCGATCGACTTCCGACTCTTACAGAGCCCCCCGATCGGAGAATGGAGCGAACCGTTCGGAGCGAAGCAGGTCGGCTCATCGGCCATGCCGTTCAAACGCAACCCTATCAACTGTGAGAAACTGGACAGCCTCTGCCGATACGTCAGTTCCATGGAGAACGTCGTCTGGCAGAATTCAGCCAACACGCTTTTGGAACGGACGCTGGACGACAGCGCGAACAGACGGATGGTACTCCCCTCCGCATTCCTCGCCGTCGACGAAGTTCTGACGACCGCGACGAAAATCATCAACGGGATGCATGTGCATGATACCGGGGTAAAGAAGAACCTGTCCGCATACGGCCTGTTCGCCGCGAGCGAACGTCTGTTGATGGAACTTGGCCGCAGGGGTGCGAACCGGCAGGAGATGCATGAAGTGATCCGCAACCATTCCCTCGCCGCATGGCAGGAAGTTCAGGAAGGCCGGGCGAATCCTCTCGCGACAGCACTTTCGACCGATCCCGTCATCCTCGAATTCGCGACGACCGAAGAGGTCCTTGCGTTGCTGGTCGCCGATGATTATATCGGAGACGCTCCTTTGAGGACGAGGATGGTGTTGGAGCGGGTACAGGAAATACTGAAGGACTAGACACCACAAAGCCAACAGATAGATCAGGCTGCCTGTCCATCGGTCATCAAGACCAGAACGGCAGCCTGAATTCATCCCGTCAGCCGGAGGCTAGAAAATCACCATCAGTCCGCCAGCGAATATCAGATAGTAGATGATCATTCGAGGGATACGGGAAAAACAGGCCAAGAACGTCCATCCTGCGGAAGTACGGAGCATGCCGGCCAACCAGCAGACGGTGGAGAAGGGAATCGGAGTGAGGCCGGCGATCACGACAGCCCAGATGCCGTATCGTCGAAACATCTGTTCCCCGTCCTTGCTGAAGCTACTGGTGAACTGCCGGATAAAGGGGACCCGGCCAAGCAGACGTCCGATCCAATAGCCTCCGTAGCCTCCCAACGCGGAAGCGATACCCATTACCGCAAGCAGGGCGAACGGATTCCAAGTCAGAACGAACGGAAACACCAAGTCCACACTCATGGGGACGATCAGCATGTCGACCAGGAATACGAAGATGCCGATGCCCATATATCCCATATTGTTGCTGACCCATCCACCGATAGTCGCATATTCGTCCTTGACGAAATAGAGGGCTATCGCATAGATCAGCAGGAACATGCACATGAGTACCAGCGTCTTGGAGATCAGTTGCTTCCAGTCAAGGTCACCATTGGCCTTGAACAACTGGGTATTGCCCAGAAATTGTATCTTTCGGTGAGAGCCTTTCTTTTCTTCGACTGGCGGCTGCGGAGCGATATTCGAGGTGTCGATTTCTTCCGGTGTCTCAATGTGGTCGTCTAGTTCCATGCTTATGCCTTGCCCTGTTCTTCTATCAAAGTCCTGAACATCCGCAAGAACGCAAGAGGATCAGAAACATCCGTACCTACCCCTTGCCAGAGAGGCAGTCGCCCTCCCCCCTTGCCATTGACCATGGGAAGCAGTCGGGACCGGAACACATCGAACGGAATGGCTTCCGCGAACGGTCCTTTCAGGCCGATCATCCAGGACAGCTTGCCATCGGTGACCTGTACTACACACAAAGCGAGCGCTTCATAGGAATCGAGCTGTTCCGCGAATTGTTTCAACGACAACTCCGGCTCAGAAGAAATATCCAATACGGCGACGGGAGTTTCGCGAACCAAGCAGTCGGCGCCATCAAGTTCAATCAACAGCAGCATCGACGCAAGACGTGTAGCTATCTTCTGGCGGTGCCATTGGGAATCGGTGGCTTGTAGATGCAACTGACGGGCTTTCTCCACCAGATCCTGGGGTTGGGCTGAAAAAACCGTCCCGAGCTCGTGGACGATCGCTTGGTTGCGATGGATTTCGGAAATCGCCCGGTCGGCGGTCTTCCAGATCGTCCGTACATGTCCGCGGATCATTTCAGTCCCTACGAACAACACCATGGCTATCTCATCGGTAGATGCGACATGGATACCTCCGCAAGCGATCACGTCGATATCACCGATGCGGACCAGCCGCACGGAACCTTCGACCTTGATGCTGCGTCGCAGCCCAAGGGCTTCGGCGTCGGAATGGGAACGTTCCTCGTAGGAGACCTTTGCGCAGCTACGTATCGACTGATTGACCAGAGACTCCATCTCATGGAGAGTCTCAACGGGGATATCACCACGGTCCGTCTCAACGGTAAGAAGCTCTTCCCCTTGGTGGACGGATACGGTGCCGATACCGAAACGGGTATACAGGAGGCCGGAAATGAGATGTTGGGCGGTATGCTGCTGCATGTATTCATATCGATGGGCCCAATCCAGAGCCACATGGACGGTATCGCCCGCTGAGAACGGGCAAGGCTCTTCGACGATATGGAGGATCGCATCGTCATCACCTTTGCGAGTATCGATGATCCTACAGGAACGCGAAGCATCGGAGAGGGAGTGAAGGCTTCCACGGTCACCCGGCTGCCCTCCACCCTCCGGATAGCAGATCGTACGGTCCAGTTGGACGGCGAACAGATTCTGCGCAGGCTTCCCCCAGGGAGCAGAAGCGACGACATGCGCATCAAGCTCCTTGGAATATGGTTGTTGATAGTAAATTGCTTCTGTAACGGACATATGGGTAATGTAACGATTTCCCCTAGTGGGAGTCCATACCGTAAAAGATGAAATACCGGCCACACCACATGGACAACGAAGAACGCCCTATTCCGAAGCGACCTCATCATCCAGAACATCTTTCATGGGATCGATGCGCGGCGGCATCGGAGCCTGCCCACGAGTCGGGACCTTGGAAGGATCCTGCCAATGCCTGGCTTTTGGGAGCGACATGTTGAATTTGATCGCCAGGAGACGCAATGTGATCACCGTACCCAGACAGATAAAGAACCGAACGAAGAAGGAAACGGGCGTCAGTTCCAAAAGCACATAGATCAAACCGCCGATCAAAGATGCGGTGGCATAGAAATCGCTGGTAAGAACCGCGGGAATACGTCGAGCCATGATATCACGGATCACGCCACCGCCTACGGCGCTCAGAACACCGGAGAGGATCTGACCGACCGGACCTACCCCGTACATGGCACCCTTGGCGACACCCAAGGCGGTGAAAACACCAAGACCGATCGCATCACAGAACATGATTATGCGCCAACGTCCTACTACCTTGGGAGAGATGAAGAACATGATCACCCCGGTGCAGATGCAGATGATGAGGTACACTTCGTTCGTATAGGCCGCCACGGGAGTCGCCCCCAGCAGCATGTCACGCAACATGCCCCCGCCGACACCGACCGTACAGGCGAATACAATCACTCCCAAAAAATCGAACTTGCATCGTACACCCATGACCGCGCCGGTAATGGCGAAGATCATCGTACCAAACAAGTCGAACAAATACATAATCAAGTCTTCCATAGCTTCACCACACTATCATGTTCGCAACACTTGTCCAAGTTCCCGATTACCGCTATCTTATTTTTTACAAGGATATTTTGATTGAGTGGTCTCGCGACCGGAAAGAACCGATCGGGCACGGACGGACTATCACTCGACAGGAGGATCATATGGGAAGAATCAAATCCGCATGGGAAATCGCATTGGAACGTACGGAGGATATTCACGCCGATCCAGAGAAGATCCGCCATGACAGTCTCATCAAGGAAGGTCGGCAACTCGCCGGCAGCTACCTGACCGATAGAGACAAGACCGTAGAGGACATCCAGCTGAAACTCTCATCCTATGATGAGGGACAGCTTCAGATCATCAAACAGGGAATGGCGATGACGTTGCTGTTCAACATGACCCTTCCGTTGGACGACGGCTATAAAGATTTCATCCAGAAGCTTCGTCAGCTGGCCGATCTCATCGACCCGCAGGCGGGGCCGCTGCTGGAACAGCTGGAGGGTTTCTTCGGACAATATCTGGAGACACAGGAGCATATGGTCGACAGGATGAAGCAACAGTTCCAGCCGATGCTTGAACAGAAGCAGGCACAGCTTCGCCAGCAGTACGGCCCCGACTTCGTCCTGCGCCCGGAACAGGATCCGGAATTCGTCAAATTGCTACAGCAGAACCTTCAGCAATTGACTGCCCAGTACCAGCAGGTGTTGGACCAGGCCAAGGATCAACTCAGGGAGATGCTCGGAATCGTCGAGCAATAATCGACGGAGAGGTTCATCATCAACCAGGTAAAATCACCCGGATACAGAAACGGCCACCGATCGGTGGCCGCTCTTGTCGTTGCACAACGGACCTGTGCGAAATACTCAGTTCCAGTATTTTTCCATTCTCTTTTCAAGGCTGACCCTGTAGGCGTCCCAATCGGTGATCGGCTTCGCGGCCAGGCCCTCCTCGCAGGCGGCTTTCGCTACAGCGACGGCTTCCCAGGAGATGACACGAGGATCGAACGGCTTGGGAACGATATAATCCCTGCCGAAGGAGAACTCACGACCGCCATAGGCCTTTGTCACCACTTCCGGAACGGGTTCTTTCGCAAGAGCCGCAAGAGCTTTCGCCGCGGCCATCTTCATGCCTTCGCTGATCCGGGAAGCCCGGACGTCGAGAGCGCCACGGAAAATGAACGGAAAACCGAGGACGTTGTTGATCTGGTTGGGATAATCGCTGCGACCGGTAGCCATGATCAGATCCTTGCGCGTCTTGACCGCGATCTCATAGTTGATCTCGGGGTTCGGGTTGGACATGGCGAACACAACAGGATCCTTCGCCATAGAGAGCAACATTTCAGGAGTCACGCAGTCAGCGACTGAAAGGCCCATGAAGAAATCGGCTCCGACCATCGCTTCTTCAAGCGTCCGCACCGGAAGTTCCGTGGCGAACTCCTCTTTTTCAGAGGTCATCCCTGCGACACGGCCCTTGTAGATGACACCCTTGCTGTCGCACATGATGATATTCTCACGTTTCACTCCGGCGGCCACGAACATCTTGGCACAGGAGATACCCGCCGCGCCGGCGCCGTTGACGACGACCTTGACATCCGCCAGCTTCTTGCCGACGATCTCACAGGCGTTCATCATGCCGGCGGTGGCAATGATCGCCGTACCGTGCTGGTCATCATGGAATATGGGGATGTCGCATTTCTCGATCAGTTCCTGTTCGATCCTGAAGCATTCAGGTCCCTTGATGTCCTCAAGGTTGACGCCCCCGAAGGTCGGGGAGATCGCCTTGACGATCTCGATGATCTTGTCGGGGTCTTTTTCATCGATCTCGATATCGAATACGTCGATGTCGGCGAAACGCTTGAACAGAACGCCCTTCCCTTCCATGACAGGCTTGGAAGCGAGAGCGCCGCGATCACCAAGACCGAGTATGGCGGTTCCGTTGGAGATGACGGCGACAAGGTTACCCTTGGAGGTATACTTGTAGGCGTCTTCTGGATTCTCCGCGATCTCAAGCACAGGCTTGGCGACACCAGGGGTATAGGCCAGGCCAAGGTCGTCGGCAGTCTGACAGGGTTTGGTCGGTACGACGGATACCTTGCCTGGTACACCGTCGAGGCAATGGTAGGCTAACGCTCTTTCTTTCAGTTCGTCTTTCATGGTGGATGTTCCTTATCCTATTTGTGTGTATGATGCGAAACAACGCCGGCCGCCTGAAGGCTGAGCCGGCATTCGCGATATCGGCGCAACAGTCGCCTATTTGGCGTCCTCGAAATCCCAGTGGTAGTCCATGTTCCAGCGATCGCGGAGCGTGGTCATCACCTTCTGAAGGCTCGGAGGAACCGGACAACCATGGGCCATGCGGTATTTGCGGGCTTCCCATTCCTTCTCACCAGCGGTATAGATCCGATCACAACCAGGAGCCTTCTGTGATTCACGCAGCTCACGGCAGATTGACCCGGCGATCCGCTTGAAGATATCCAGACCCATGAAGTGGGCGGGATCGATCGCGATGAAGAAATGCCCGAGGGGATACGGAATCGGCTTGTGGTCGGCGTCGAAACCGTTCAGAGCCTTCATCCAAGCACCATCCTGCAAGGCGGCGCAAAGGATTTCGACTACTGCGGCATAGCCATAGCCCTTGTATCCACCGGTCACTTCGCCGATACCGCCAAGCGGGGTCAGGGCGGCTTCGCCGGTGGTCAGGTCCTTCAGTACCTGCTGCGTATCGGTACGGGTCTTGCCATCGAGGCCGATGACCCAACCAGGAGGCAGTTGCTTTCCGGCACGTCCATAGACTTCGATCTTGCCGCGCTGGGAAACGGAAGTGGCGCAGTCGAGCACGAAGGGGAATTCCTCGTCGGTCGGGATACCGAAAGTCAGGGGGTTCGTACCCATCATGTTCTCGACACCGAAGGTCGGGGCGATGGAGGGACGGGCGTTCGTACCGGTGATACCGATCATTCCGGCTTCTACCGCCATCGTGGCGAAGTATCCTGCGATACCGTAGTGGTTGGAGTTTCTTACGACGACCATACCTAGACCATACTTGCGGGCTTTCTCGATCGCCATCTCCATGGCTTTCACACTGACGACATGACCCATTCCATTGTTGCCGTCAAGTACCGCGCAGGCGTCTTCGTCTTTGATCACATCGATCTTGGTGACAGGATTCATGATACCCATGTCGATACGATCGATATAGATCGGTTTGAGACGTCCGATACCATGGGAATCGATACCTCTCTTGTCGGATTCGATCAGTACGTCGCCAATGACTTCCGCGTCCTTGGCAGGCACACCGGAATGCTCCAGCGCTTCGACCATGAACTTCTCGAGTTCATCAAAACCAATCCATGCGCAATCAGCGTATTGCTCCGCATAATCCTTTTCGTAATCCATAATCTGCTCCTTTCTCCGGTGATGATCGCAAAGCCTGTCGTCTGGACAACGCGGTATCTGGATACCGCCACCATCCGTTCGTCCCGTCTGACAACCATTCCCCTTCGATTTTCTCGTTCCTTGCTCGATCCCTTCCCATCATCAGATGGCGGAGGGTACTTTGTTTCTATTCATTCGTCTTCGCGACGACTATCTCCAGGTTCCCGGTCGTATCCTCCGACAACAGACGTCCACCTGTCTCGTCGGTGACCAAAGTGTCGATGTAGTCGATACCTACGGTCTTGAAGTTGGACACCACCCCGATCTTGTTGCCGGCCGCTACGACGATGACCTTGCCGACGGTCTTCTCGATCATGGCGCGGGTAGTCTCCGCCTCTTCTAGCACAGGAGTGGTCAACCCCACGCTCAAACTGAAACCGTCGACACCGATGATCGCCTTGTTGGCGAATACCTGATCCAGGATCAACTGGGACAACGATCCTGATACAGAATGAGAACGAGGCCGGACTACGCCGCCAGCGAGGATCAGCCGACAGGAAGAGTCTTCCTTGACAAGCCATACAGCGTCGATATTGTTCGTGACGACCGAGATCTTCTTGTTCGAGGCGATCAAGGCGCGGATCACTTCCAGCGTTGTGGAACCGCTGTTGATATAGACGGTATCGCCGTCATCCACCAACTCAGCCGCGGCCTTGCCGATCACTTGCTTTTCATATTGATATTCGGAGGATTTCTGTACGTAGTCGGGTTCAATGGGAAGATTGCGGCGGGAGGTCGCGCCACCATGGGTCCGTTCCACCAACCCCTGGCTGGCGAGCTGGTCCAGATCACGGCGGACAGTCAGCTCCGAAACATGGAAATACGAGGCCAATTCGTTGACCTGTACGACATTTCCCTTGCGGATGAGATCCATGATGTGCTTGTGTCTGTCAGCCGGAATGTTTCCCATGGTCTTTCCTTTTCAGCCGATATCGTATCGACACCACAATTATGAACGTTTTTGTTCTTTTATGTTCCTATATTTCTATAATACGCTCAAAAACATTCAAATGTCAATGTGTAATTTTGCTTTTAACAGCTTTAAAACATTCAAATTCATTCACAGCAAGGAAAGCTAGTCCCAGCGTAGGACTTTGTATATACCGAGCAGGGTCATACGGACCGATAGGTAGTCACTTCTGTCCGTTTTCAGGCATTGGTATCAGCGTTTAGGCGTTTTTGGTAACAGGTCTGACCCAAAATAGGCGGGACATACCTTATATCGGCAGGTTTGTCTGGATGGGAACGCAAGATTCATACTCCGAGGAGCACTTACCCTAGCGTTTTTGAGTCTCGGCATGAAAAAAGCCACCATGACTTGTCCTCTGAAAAGGTGTCAACGGTGGCCTTGAACGGATACAGGAGAAACCATACTACCACAGCAACGGATTGTATACGTAGTAACTATTGTACGGATATGTATTGTAGGAGAAACAGAAGCCGACATATGGAATGATCTGACCGGTAACCCTGTTGGAAACCCCGGAATCGTGGATGCTCAGGAAGTTGCAGCTTCCGCTTACACCAGCGATCAGATAGAGTCCGGAAGTGTTTTCGGTGAACAGACTGACCCGGATACCGGTATCGACACCTGCGCCAAACAATGTTTCATTACCCGTAGAAGAACCCAATGTCGTAGCCTGGGAAAGGAACGGACCGAATCCGATATACCAGGTCAGCATCCGATTGATATCAACCTTGAAAGTCGGACCGGTCAAGAGGTTGATCCTGAACAACATGATATCCGATCCTGAAGGACCATCGACCGAAAAAAGGAAACCCGTCCTTGCGAAGAATCCAGCGAAGGAATTGTCCATGAAGGAATGCCAGGCTACATCAAATCCCAAAGAATCCGCACTTCCGTCCGTACGAAGCGCTGTATTGAAAGTATGCTCGTATTGGAATGTGGTGGACATCCAGTTTTCAGCAGCGAAAACCGGGGCGGCGGCAACGACCGACAAGAGCAGGATCGCGACGATACGACCGATGGGCTTACACATTTCTCCTCCTACCCCATGCATTTGTAATTCGCATGGAGGGAATTATAGTTTGATACTTGATTATCCGACGTTTTTCTGGTATGGTCAATCCTACCAGAAAACATGGTGCCGTACCCAAGCGGTAAGGGACAGGTCTGCAAAACCTCTATGCATCGGTTCGATTCCGATCGGCACCTCTTGCAAGGACACCCGACGTCAGAAATGATGTCGGGTGTTTCTTTTTACGTCTCCTCTACGTCCCGTCTACGTCTCCTTGAAAGAGAGACCCCTGCCCGGAAATCCTGTCGTTGACCGGCATCTCTGAGGAAATACAATTGACCAACATACCGGGAAAAGCTAACATACCCACGCTGGGCCTGGAAAAACGGAATGAAGTGAGATTCTTCAGCGGACCCGCCACTGTAACCGACGATGACCCCGGGAAAAACCATTGTCCAAGCCCAAGGATGAGAAGGTCCGGCAGTAAGACGAATCGGAAGCCAGGAGACGTTTCCAGGTTGTATCCTCGTGGAATAGGGGCAGCGATTCGTCGGAATACAGTAGCAATGCGATTATGGGGATGATGGGCGAATTCCTGTATCTTTCTGACAAATCCAAAACCCTATCCCATGTGAACGGCAATATACTTTCAGGAGGCCCACATGAAGAAGCGGGGTATCTTCTCTTTGGTCCTGTTGCTGATCCTGTCCATGATGACAGTCACCGCAGCGGACTACGCGAATCTCGGAACAGCCGGGGAATTGGTCGTCACCGGACAAGCTCTGTATGAATCAGAACAGAACACAGCATCGACGGTGTCCATCATCACAGCTGAAGAAATCGAACAGTTGCAGCCAGCGTCCACAGCCGAACTGATCGGCGAGGCGTTGGGGACCGGGTTCAGTTCCTACGGGGCGTTGGGGTCATTACAGAACGTACAGCTCAGAGGATCCAGCAGTGCCCAGGTAGACATCTATGTCGATGGCGTGAGGATGAATAGCGCCCATGATGGAAACTTCGATCTCTCCTTGATTCCGGTATCAACCATCGATCATGTGGAGATCGTCCGTTCAGGAACAGGTTCTTCCGGTACAGCCAACGCGATCGGCGGCATGGTATACATCTCGACGAAAAAGGGAGAACCGACAGACAAACCCTTCACTGTCAGCTTTGAAAACGGCAGTTTCATGCCAGAGAAATACTTGACCGCAACCGATGAAGAAAAGGTCAACTGGCTTGGATTGGTCGATTCCCAGAAGGCGGATATCTCCTATGCGAATACATTTGACAAACTCTCTATCGGAGCTAGTCTTGGCGGACAGATTGCGCAGAACAATTATACGTACTGGTATTCGCAAGAGCAAATGAAAGAGGATCCTGATGCCTGGCCTCCCACATACATTCCTGACCCGAAATACGATTCTATCAGATTGAGAACCAATGCCAAAATGTGGAACATATATGGAGGAGTAAAACTATCCTACGCATTTACTGAAGATAGTGAGCTTACAGGGAGCAATACCACTCAGTACAGACATGTAGGCAATCCCGGTGGATTGGATGCTCTTTCCAATACGGATTATCAAACAGACATGATCACCATCGTATCCCTTGCCTATGATCAGAGAAATATGTTGGATGGTCTGATGGATCTTCATATCGGCCAAGGATACGTGTATAACAGAACTTTCGCCCAGACCGCATGGGGAGATTCAACGCACAACAAACACCAGACCCAGTCAAGCATAGATGCGAAATGGAATTTTGGCGATATGGCAAACATGACGACCGGAATTTCTTTTGATTGGGATTATGTAGACAGTACCGATATTGGTAAAAACAGCAGGTACAATCCCAACTTGTATGCAAATGGAAGCATCTATTTCCTCAACGGCAACCTGTCCATGCACCCGATGGCTCGTATTGGCTGGACCAATGATTTCGGGTTCGTACCTACAGCAGCATTGGGGATCGTAGGTATTCCGATGGAAAATCTCCAATTGTCGGCGAATGTATCATATGCCAAGACAAATCCCAATTTCAGCCAGTTGTATTGGCCCAATATGAGCAATCCGAATTTGAAACCTGAAAAAGCGATCGCTGGTGAATTTGTAGTTTCGTATGATCTTGATTTTCTCTCGTATGAAGGATCAGCTTTCGTCAAGAATATTTTTGATAAAATCGCCAATGATTTGGCCTGGATACCACAGAATATTTCTCATGTATTCTTGACCGGTACAGAGCAACAGCTTTCCATCATGCCTGTCGAGGGGCTGAAGTTGACCGGTTCCTATCTGCTGAACTATAGCTGGGATCTTTCCGAAACCAACACGTTCGCATCGGATGTCAGGGTCGCAAACGTCCGCATGCATACCGCCAAATTCTCCGCCTCCTATGACTATGGTATCGGTTCCATCACTCTTTCTGGACAGTACATGGGAAAGAGTGGATATGCAAAGGCTGTATTCCTGATGGATATGATCGCGAACTTCAAGATCGCAAACGACTACACCGTCTATCTCGCCGTGGACAATCTGTTGAACACCAGATACGAGTTGCAGACAGGCTACCCCATGCCCGGCACGAAGATCCGTATCGGCGGCAGCGCGAAGTTCTAGACTAGACGTATAGGCTGGAATCAGCTTATACAGGAGAAGGGTGTGCCCGGATGGTCCTTTCAAGGGCTGGCGCACACCTTTCTTTTCTCTTATGTCCGAAACGACAGGGATTATCCAGGGAAGCGGAAGCTTTTCGACAGGAGGTGAAAAATGCAAGGATCAATATCATTGTTCTCGTTGTTCATGCTTGGGGGACCGGTGATGTGGCCGCTCCTCGCGCTCCTTGTCGCCGTCACGGTAATCATCGTCGAACGGACCGTATTGATGATATGGTCGGACCTACGGGTCGCCCAAGGTGCGAAAGCCGCGTTGGACATCTACAAGACACAGGGAAAGGAAGAAGCCTTGCGGTTCTGCGAAGATTCCGAGAACATCTGGGGAAAAGCGATCGCGACCGCGCTGGACTGCCAGGGAGGATGTTCCAGGGCGATAGGGCTCGCCCGTATACAGGGAAGCGAGACGATCATGAAGCTTGAACGCCCGCTCTCCTACCTCGACATGATCGCCTCCGTCGCCCCGATCCTCGGCTTCCTCGGGACGGTGACCGGAATGATCTCGGCGTTCAAGTCGATAGCGGAAGCCAATACGGTCCAGCTTCAGCTTGTAGCCGCCGGTCTGTACGAAGCGCTGTTCACAACGGCGTTCGGACTGATCATCGCCATCATAGCGACCATCGCGGCCCACGTGTTCCGCCAGATCATAGATACCTACGAGATCGAACAGGAAACCGCTCTGGCGACCGTAGAGACGGTACTGAGACTGAACTGATGCGGCGACGCAGGCAACAGGACAACAGCTCGTATCTGAGCGACCTAGCCTTCCTCCTGATCATCTTCTTCATCCTCCTGGCGGGATCGACGACTATCCGGGAGCTCTCAATGAACCTCAGTGATGGAACCGAAGCGACAGCTCCTTCCATTGAAACGACGACGTTCACCGTACATATAGCGGAAGACGGCACGTGGACTGGAAACGATGGAGACATCATCACCCCGGAGACGCTACAGATGCGGATACAGCGGGAAACCCCGGAAGTCTCTGCGTTGTACCTGGTCATCAATCCGGCGGCCACATGGCAACAGATCACCCCGCTGCTCGCACTGGGCGACGAACAGAGGATCCCCGTATTCATGGAGGAAAGCCTATGAAGCGCAGACGGGCAAGAAAGAATTCCACGGCGATGACCGATATCGCGTTCCTGTTGCTGCTGTTCTTCCTGGTGATGGCCGTCACTGGATTCCGTACCCCTGCATCAGTCAATCCACCAGCGGAACAACGGGGGGGATTCATCAACCAACAAGAGATCTTGAGTCTGTACATTACGCACGACGGAGCGTTGTTCGATGAATCCGGACCATTGACCTATCAACAGTGTCAGGACCGGTTGACCCAAGCAACGATAGACGAAAATAGCAATGTAATCATCACCGCTGATAAAGAGACTCGGTTTGAGGCTATCGCACCAGTCATAGAGCTTTTGCAGCAGGCGGGGATCACGCAAGTCGGTTTTGCCGTTGACATCCAGACGGAGGCGTCACAATGAAAAACCTGACGCTGTGGCTTGCCCTTCTGGGGACCTGCGCCTGCTACACCTGCGCATTGGCCTTTGTCGAAGTACCCTGGAACACTTCGGCAAAAACAACCGAACAGAGAATCAGCATCCAGTTGCTCCCCACCGCCCCGAGCATATCGGCTGGCTCGCAGGTCGAGGAGATCCCGGAAGAGGTCTCCGCACCGCAACCGGACGAACAGACGATTGAACCAGAACCGGCACCTGAGGCGGAAGAATTCCAGGAACTGACAGCACCAACGGAAAAACCTTTGCCGCAGGAACGTCCTGTCTCGCCGTTGCCGGACGCAAGCATACTCCAGGCGGAGTTTCTGGAACTATTGAGGGAACGGAGCCTGGAGAATCCACCCCGGAACCCGATAACGGTCCAAACGCCCCCGAAAGAGACCTCCTCGGAAGAAACCGTGGAAAGAATACCCGAACCTGAAGCACGACAGGAGCGGGAGCTGCCCCGCATTGAATGGGAAACCACTGAAGACACGGTTCCGGAGGAAGAATCCCCCGATGAACCGGAACCGGTCGAGCAACCGACACAGGCCCCTGTGGCACCACAGCGGGAAAGCCAGGCAGCAACTACCGTCGAACAGGTGCAGACGACCGTCACACGATATATTGATGTCGAGAGTACCACTGTCGCGCCACAGTTTCCGGTGGATCAACTTCGGAAACGTATCGTCTACCCTCCCGCGGCACAGAAACAAGGAAAGGAGGGGACCGTTCTGCTGGAACTCTGGATATCGGATAAGGGGATCATCGACAGGATCGATGTAGTGGAGGACCCTGGTTTCGGCATGGCGCAGGCCGCGGTCAACGCTTTTGCAGGTCTTACGTGTACTCCGGCCATGCTCAATGAGACCAATACAGCGGTCAGGATGTACTACCCTATCAGGTTCGCCCTTCAATAGAAGAAATATGTCGTTCCGTCCTCGGTCTCCACAGGTCTTGAGCGCACCTGGAAACACCGTTCGATAGCTCCGGAGGCATAGACGGCTTGCGGCGTGTCGTGCATGACTACGTCGCCCCCGTCAAGCAGGCAGACCTTGTCGGCTACCGACAACGCATGGGAGAGCTCGTGCATCACGGCGATCACGCAACGGCCTTCATCGCGAAGCTCGCGCATCAGACGCAGGATCTCCAGACGGTAATGGATGTCGAGGAAGGTCGCCGGTTCATCGAGGAAGATATATCGGGCATCCTGGGCGAGCAGCATCGCCAGATAGACCTTCTGCCGCTCCCCTCCACTGAGGGTATCCATGTTCTTGTGCCGGTACGCCCACACATCCATACGCCGCATGGAGGACTCGACCATAGCCTTGTCCTCCGGCCTCGCCTTTCGGGAGAAACCGAGATACGGGAAACGGCCATGCATCACCAAGGTCTGCACGGGGATGGAGGGAACCAACCTCGACTGAGGCAGTACGGAGACAAGCCGCGCCCAATCTTTCGGATCGTAGGAAGCGGACTTTTCGCCATCCATGACGATCGCCCCTCCCATGGGAGGGAGAAGGCGGCAGGCCGTCTTCAGCAAGGTCGACTTGCCGCAACCGTTGCGACCGATGAGCGCCGTGACCGTACCGGGTTCGAACGTCAGGTCAATGTCGGAAAGCACGGCGCGTCCTTCGTATCCGGCGGAGAGGGAATGTAGTTCAAGCAAGGACGGACCTCCTTTTCCTGCTGATCAGCAGATAGAGGAAGAACGGACTGCCGAGGAACGAGAGGATGATTCCCACGGGGAGTTCGTACGGGGCGAACAACGTCCTTGCCAGCATGTCGCAGGCCAAGGTGGCCGCCGCGCCGAGTGTCGCTGAAACGGGCACGAGATACCGATTGTCATGCCCTACCAGCATCCTCGCGATATGGGGTACGACCAGACCGACGAACCCGATCAGTCCACAGATGCTGATCGCGCTTCCCGCCAGCAGCGCGGCGACGGCAAGGAGTATCAACCGGCATCCTTTCACCCGCAGGCCGAGGGACTGCGCGGCGTCGTCGCCCAAAGCAAGCACGTTCATATCATAACTCAGCAGCAACGCGACGACACAACCGACGATGATATAGCCCGTAGCGAACCGGACCTGGTCCATCGTCACGGAAGAGAACGACCCGATCAGGAAATCCATCCTCCCGAACTGGGCGTCAGGAACCAGGGTGATGATCGTATCGGTACACGCCGACAGCAGGCTCGACACGGCCACCCCGGCAAGGACGATCGTCATGCGGGAGGCTCCCGTCCTCCGGGCAAGCCCGTACACGAGCATCACCGCAGCGAACGAACCGGCGAAAGCGGCTATCGGGGCATATCGCAGGTACGCCGGAAAGAACGCGGTGAGCAGCATGGTCGCCAATCCGGCCCCGGCGTTCACGCCGATGATGTTCGGCCCGGCGAGCAGGTTGTTCAGCACCACCTGGAGAATGACGCCCGCTACGGCGAGGGCCATGCCCGCCAGGATGGCGGCGAGCGTCCTCGGAAGCCGGACGTACATAATGATCCGGTAAGCGCTTGAAGCGGTATCCCGTCCTGTCAGCACCTTCCACAACTGGGAAAGCCCGAGGTTCGACGCCCCGATGCAGATGCTCACCATAGCAAGGATGATGACAAGCCCCAGGGAACAGAGAAACACTGTCGTTATTTTGGCTATCGAAGCGCCGTTTCGACCATCACCCATAGATGATCCTATCAAGATATTCGTAGCTCTCCCCCCAACGGGCGTTCGGCTTGTAGTGGAACAGCTCTTTGGGCAGAATCACGTATCGCCCCTCTTTCACCGCGGTCAGTCCGGCCCAGGCGGGATTCAGTTCGAAGATGTCATGCATCGACTGGAGGGCCTTCTTTTCATTGCCCATCGGGACGACGAAAATGAAGTCTGGATCTTCGGCGATGATTGCCTCCATCGTCAGTTCGTCGAGCAAGGATTCATGGCGTCTGGCGATATTGTCCGTCCCCAGCTCCTCCAGCATCCGGCAGGTCATGTTGTCGTCGGCTTTCGCCTTGGCTTTGCCGGACAGGGCGCGCACAAACAGAACAGTTGGTTCTTGTTCAGAAGAAATGACGTTCTCCAGTACGGTCCTGATCTGGCTCTGGACGTCCAGTCCATATCGTCCGTAGAGGTCCTTGCGTCCGGTGATGTCGGTACAGATCTTCAGCATGCCCAGATAGTCCTCAAACTGTTCCACCTTGAAATAGGCATACGGAATTCCAGCCTGCTCCAGGATCCTGGAGGCGGCGACATGCCCTTCGATATCCGTGGACAGCAGGACGAAATCGGGATCCAGTTCCAGCAGTTTCTCCAGATTGGGCGATTTGACCGTGCCGATGATCGTTGTTCCGTCGGGCACGTCCAGCTGCCGCTCGGAGATCACATCGTCCGTGACACCGACCAGCTCGCCACCGGCGAGCAGCCAGGTCTCGGCGTAGGAGCCCAGCAACGAGATGACCCGCCGGGGAGCTTTCTCCAGAACGACGGTACGGCCAAGGGAATCAGTGAAGGAATAATGGGCTTCAGGTATATTCTGAGCTATTGAACCATCACCTGTACCAGAAGATTCTGCCTGGTCACGGGAACAGGAGAAAAGCAGGGGGAGAAGCATCAGCAGGATGATGACGGGATATATGGATTTCTTTCGTATGTTCATCTCATGGTTCCTTGAAATGCAAAGAGGTACTGTGAAAGCGGCAGGGAGAGACCGGCTTCTTGTCGTACCATGCCATTGCACGATATCGGGCTTTCCTAATTCTGTCCAGTTCCAGATTATCCGTTCCGTTCTTCATCCAGAAGAGACTTGGTGATGGTCCGCAGACAATGGAAGGTACTGTCGGAGGGGATGAACGCCCAGGATTTCGTTCGCTTTGCGATGATCCCCTCCACGACCTGTTCCACTGCGAAGAAATTACCGCCGATGCGGGGATTTTCATAGGGGACGAGGGCGCTCGCGTACCAGGCGGTTTTCGTTTCGTCCGGGGCCAAAGAGACTGTCGTCGGTCGGTCCATCAACGCGGTCTGGGTGAGGGAACGGGCCAATCCCTCACCAAAATAACAGGTGCCGGAGCCACAGCCGAGATTGAACACCTGGCTGGTCCCTCCATCGTACAACGCCCAGGGGGTGAACTGCCGCCCACCATAATCCATCAGGAAATGATTGAAATGGAGCGGAAGGTCCCCCTCCTCCTGCGCAGCGGGTCCGGGGAAGAAGGTGAAGTAGAGCAGTTGCAGGCGTGGGTTGATCACGCTGTTCCATCCAAGTTTCGCCGTCTCGGGGACCACGCCCGAAATGAGGTCGGTACTTCCGGTCATGCCGGCGATCTGGGTCAGGTCAGTGGTCCCGCCGCTTTTCAGCGGAGCTTTCCGCAGGTCATCGAACGGCATGTCGTTGGCGATACGGCCATTGATACCGTTCAGGGACTGGTCGATGGACATCCACTGCCCGGCCGAGGAGTTCAGCAGGCATCCCGATTCCAGAAATGGAGACCCGAGGGTGTTGCGCCAGGCTACGTTGGCATCGAGGGGGCTGTCGCCGTTGTTTGTGATCGTGCAACTTGTATAGAGAACGGGGTGTCCGGGAAGCAGGAGGTCCACTTTGTGGATCTTCCAACGATTTCCAGCCTCACGGCTGGTCAGGGAGGAGAGTATCCAGGCGCCGCCGAACGTCGAATCGGTTCCATAGCGTTCCACCATCCAATAGCCATTGGCGGAATATCCGTCGGTTTCGTGGAAGATCTCACCGTTCTGACATGCGGTGCCGAAGTTCGGGAAACAGAAATAGCTTCCGGCCTTCTGGTAGAGCAATGAGTTGTTTCGCCAGAAATCGCTGTTCTCATCGCTATAGACGGAAGTGCCTGTACCTCGGAACCAAGGGAGGGCATGCGCGTTGACTCGGCCTCCGGAAGAGAGTTCCGTACTCAGTTCCAGGGCCATGGCCCCCTGGTCCTCGATGACCACCCGTATCAGATCATTGGTCAGGACGGCGGCGTTGCGTCCTTCCCAGAGAGGTATCCGTCGTATGTCCATGGATCGTATTCCTTCTGCCCGCTAGCGATGGAAGCTTGAGGCTCCATAGCGTTTTCCACTTGTCCCGGCATGTTTTTTTTGCATTAAGATGCTGTCAAATCCAGCAGACCACAGTATACTATACTGGTATCAGATATCCATTGGCCTGTAAAGGTGGCTGGTCGTCAACTTTGGTTATAATTCTGGGAAAAGGGAGACCTTGCAGGGCCTTGCGAGACAGGGTGGGGAATATGATACACTTTGTCAAAGCAGGGGCTCGAAGGAGAAATTGATGATAAAAGAACAGAACAGGGTCTTTACCCTGGATACCCGGTCTACGACGTACCTTTTCAGGGTCGGGGAAACCGGTCACCTTGAACATCTCTATTATGGGCGCAAGTTGCGTGACACTTCCTCCGTAGAGGCCCTGACGGACAAGCATACATTGCCGATCGGCAACGGTACGGCCTACGACAGTCTCCATCCGACATTGTTCCTGGACAATATCTGTCTGGAATGTTCTTCTCCCGGAAAAGGCGACTACCGGGAGAGTTCCATCGTCATTGAATACGGGCCCGGAATGCAGACCTGCGACTTTCTCTACAAGGAACACCGGACCATCCCCGGCAAACCACGGACGTTCTCGGGCATCCCAGCCTCCTACGGCACAAAGGAGACCTGCACGACGCTGGAAATCGTCATGAAGGAGAAGCTGTTGCCGTTGCGGCTCCAACTGATCTATACGATCTTTGAGGATTGTGATGTCATCACCCGTCGCGCCACGTTGTACAACGACGGTCAGGATATCGTTACGGTACGGAACCTCGCCAGCCTTCAGCTCGATCTGCCTGAAAGCGACTGGAACTTCGTCACTTTCGACGGTACATGGGCGCGGGAGAGGTATCGGAACGAACGGCCGCTCACCCCTGGCATCATGGTCAACGACAGCAAGACCGGTGTCAGCGGTGCTGTACACAACAGCTGCGTGTTCCTGCGCAAGCCCTCCACCTCGGAATCCCGCGGCGATTGCATCGGCTGCAACCTGATCTACAGCGGCAACCATAGGGAACTGGTGGAGACTTCACCCTACGGCAAGGTCAGGTTGATGACTGGGATCAACCCGGCCACGTTCTGTTGGAAACTCAGCAGCAACGAACGGTTCCAGACGCCGGAGGCGGTGCTGACCTTCTCTTCGGAGGGAATGAACGGAGCGAGCCGGCATTTCCACAAGTTCGTCAACGAGCATGTCGTCCGGGGAACCTGGAAGAACCGCCTGCGCCCCGTACTGGTGAACAACTGGGAGGCCACCTACTTCAATTTCTCCGAATCACGCTTGCTCGATCTCGCTCAGGAGTCTGCGAATCTCGGCGCGGAGCTGTTCGTGCTCGATGACGGTTGGTTCGGAAGCCGCGACGACGATACCACCAGCCTCGGGGACTGGACGGTCAATACGAAGAAGCTTCCCTCGGGTATCGCGGACCTCTCCAAGAAGATCCATCGGATGGGGCTGTTGTTCGGCCTTTGGGTGGAACCGGAGATGATCAGCGTGGAGAGCGACCTCTATCGCGCGCATCCAGAATGGATGATCGCGATTCCGGGTCGCGCTCCATCGCCAGGGAGGAACCAGTTCATCCTCGACCTGACGCGGGAGGATGTCCGCAACTATCTGGTGACCTCTTTGTCGGATATCTGGCATCTGGCTCGGGTCGACTATGTGAAATGGGATATGAACAGGGTGTTCAGCGATCTGTTCAGCCACAACCGGGAGATCAGGAACCATGGTGAATTCCTCCACCGGTATGTGCTGGGGCTGTACGATGTGCTGGACAAGCTGACGAAGCTGTTCCCCGACATGCTCTTCGAGTCCTGCGCCTCCGGCGGCAACCGGTTCGACCTCGGCATGCTCTGCTTCATGCCGCAGACCTGGACCAGCGACAATACCGATGTCCTGTGCAGGATGTATATCCAGGAGGGGACGAGCTGCGGCTATCCGCTCTCTTCGATCGGGGCGCATGTCTCAGCGTCTCCAAACCATCAGACCTTGCGGAGAAGCGACATAGAAAGCCGTTTCAATGTCGCGTCGTTCGGCGTCTTGGGATACGAGCTCGATATCACCCGTCTTGATGATCAGCAGAAAGAGGCCGTGAAGGAACAGATAGCCTTCTACAAGGCGCACCGGACGATCCTGCAATACGGGGAATTCTTCAGGATCACCCCCGCGGCAGGGGAGACGAACGAGGTCATCTGGGTTGCGGCGACTCCGGACAGGGGCGAGATGCTGGTCCTCTGGGCTCAGAAGCTCAACGAGCCGAACCCCGGCTGCGACATCCTCCGTGTGCCAGTCGCGAACCCCGCCTATGACTACGAAGTGGTTCCTCGCAAGCAGAAGGTAAGCATCAAGATGTTCGGCGATCTGATCAACCGGGTCAGTCCGGTCAGGATGACGAACGATGGCTTCCTCCAGCAACTAGTGAGTCAAAAGTATTCGCTGGATAGCGAAGTGGAGCACTATTTCGTACCAGGCGACATGTTGGCCTATGGTGGCATACGCCTCAGCCAGCAATTCGGCGGTACGGGATTCGACGCCCAGACCCGTGTGCTGGGCGACTTCGGATCCAGGCTCTACTACATCCGCAGAACGACGAAAGACAAGAAGTAGAGGGGTACCCCAGGGGTGCAATGGGGGTACATAGAAAACGCAATCGCCACAGCCGTGGGGCACTTGAAAGGAGCGCAAAAATGGACATTAATCGCAAACAGAAACTCGTGGATCAGATTGCGGCTAGCCTTGCGATTGAGGGTATGCCTTTAACTGTGCAGGAAAAAGAACGTTTGGTCAGTTGTGCAACAGGCAAAAGAACCACTACTGATGTATTACAAGAACTGATTGCGCGGTATACGGTAAAATGACTTCATCCGTCAACTATAGCTATGAATATGAGTGGGATAGCACATATTGCTATCCATAGTCCTCAGTGTTGAAGAATCGACTCAACATACGCGATGCGTCAAAGCTACAAGAAGCAGAACGTTCCATTACTTCGATCAGAATATTGGAACTCAGGGAGTTTCCTCCAGATGAAAAAATGAATTTTGCTTATCTGAAGCTACTGCATCGCCACATATTCCAAGATATCTTTGAATGGAGCGGCAAACCGAGAACTGTCAATATCGCAAAAGGAAATCTATTCTGTCCTGTGATTCATATTCCTACTGAATCAGAAAAACTCTTCAACCAGTTGAAATCGGAACATTATCTTGAAGGGCTCAACGGTAGCAAAATGCCAGAGAAACTTGCAGGGTATTTGTCGGAATCCATCCATTCAGAGAAGGAAACGGAAGAACCCAGCGACTTTTCATTGAACTTCTTGCACAACGAAATGGATATGAAGTTGATTTCTCCGATATCAGTTCTGATGAAATGATTGTCGCTACTGCTGAATCCTTTATGTGTAGATACGAAAAGCTCTACCAAATGTTCCATAAAATTGTGAAACCTTTGGCAGAGCAATAAGCATTTCCCTTTCATTCAGCAGGCAGAACTAGTCCTCCAGGATCTGGCCGTCGGTCGAGATGACCACGACTTGCCAGGGGATGAACTTGCCACTGGCCTGCAACGCTGTTTTCACCGCCTGCTCGATCCCTCCGCAGCAGGGGACTTCCATGCGCACGACGGTAACGCTCTTGATGTCGTTGGCCTTGATGATCTCGGTCAGCTTCTCGGCGTAATCCCCTTCATCCAGTTTTGGGCAACCGATCAGAGTGACCCGGTTGTGGATGAACTTCCGGTGGAAGTCCCCATAGGCGTAGGCGGTGCAGTCCGCTGCCACGAGCAGGTGGGCTCCGTCGAAATACGGGGCGTTCACATTGACCAGCTTGATCTGTACCGGCCATTGGGCGAGCTCGCTTCCTATCGTCCTCGCACTATCGGAGATTGTTTTCTGATCCCGGACGATCCGCTTGTTGTTCGTTCCAGGACAACCGCAAGGCATTGGTGTATCCTGCTGACGCTGAGCCTTCGCCGTCTGCACGGCTTGTTCGTCGTAGGCGGCGGCTTCGCGTTCTTCAAACGTGATGGCACCGGTCGGACAGGCCGGCAGGCAATCGCCCAATCCATCGCAGTAGTCGTCACGCAGAAGTCTCGCCTTTCCGTCGACCATGCTAATCGCCCCTTCATGACATGCAGAAGCGCAAGCTCCACAACCGTTGCACAATGTTTCGTCTATCTTGATAATCTTTCTTTTCATCATTGCATCCTCCCGAATACAATCGTATAGTAATGGAAGAAATCCAACAATTCTGTTGTATTTACAACATAAATGAAAAAACAAAAGGAAAATTTCTGAATGAATAATCTTATATATCATACCGTACTGAAAGGCAGCGCACTGTTCTACGGGATTTCAGATCGGGAAATGGACTCGATGCTCGACTGCCTGTCCGTCACAGTCAAGAACTATGAGAAGAACCAGTACATCCACAGGATGGGAGACAACATCAATACCATCGGACTGGTGCTGAGCGGGCATGTGCATGTCGTCAAAGAGGATTTCTGGGGAAACCGAAGCATCATGGCGGAGATGAGGACCTGTGAACTGTTCGGCGAAGCCTATGCTATATCGGGCAGGCCGCTCGAAGTGAGCGTCATCGCCACCGACGCGGTGCGGGTGATGTTCTTCAACTGCAAGAAGATCACCGAGGCCTGCCCATCATCCTGCGAATTCCATTCGAGGCTGACACGGAACCTGCTGAAGATCGTCACGGAGAAGACGCTGATGCTGACGCAGAAGATCGAATACCTGAGCAAACGCTCCACGAGGGAGAAACTGCTCTCCTACCTGTCGGCGCAGGCCCTGAAAAAAGGAAGGCCCTTCTTCGACATCCCCTTCAACCGGACGCAGCTCGCGGAGTACCTGTCGATCGACAGAAGCGCGATGACGACGGAACTTGGCCGCATGAGGGATGAAGGGCTGCTGACCTTCGACAAGAATCACTTTGAACTGAAAGCCGACATCGGCGGCGCATGATATCCGGTGAGGTCTCATCACCCGTAAAGATATCGGATACCGGCTAGAAACCGAGCAACTGCCTGAGCGTGGTCTGGTCCATCGGCTGTCCGACAAGTTTCCGGACCTGCCCCATATGGGCCTTGGAGCCGAACAGGATCGCCCCCCGGAGGACGCTGTCCTGAAGGATGAAGCTCTCATAGCGGTTCCCCACGCAATGGCTCTCGGTAGTCCAGTGACCGGAATTGCGTTCCTCGTCGGTAAGGGATATCTTGCCCAGGCTCGCCGCCTCGATACCGGCGACCTTCAGCATGGTCGAGGGGACCGTATTGGAGTAGACCACGCTTTCACCGGCGATCACCTTCGCTGCGATCTGCCCCTGTTCCATAGCCGCGGGAACGATACCCCAGCAACGCTTCTCGAACTCGGCGCAGTCACCTACGGCGAAGATGCAGGGATCGGTCGTACGCAACTGGGAATCGACGACGACACCCCGTTCAACGACAAGCCCGCAGTCTCTCGCGAGTGCGGTATCGGGAGTCACACCCAGCGATTGAAGGACGGTCCGTGCCGCTATCGTCCGGCCGTCGGCAAGTCTGATACCCCCTACCCGACCGTCGCCACCATCAAGGAATTCGACTGTCGCCGCGGAGGTGACGATCTCCAGGCCAAGGGTGCCGAGGTGCCGCGCCAGCAACGCCGCCGCCTTTTCATCCAGCTGACGGGAGAGGAGGTATGGAGCGAACTCCAGGACCTGCACCGGGACGTTGACGCAAGCCTTGCCGCCGACGGCGGCTTCGAGCCCGAGCAGACCGCCGCCGATCACCGCGACAGGTTCCTCGGCATGGGCAAGCAGATCTGCGCGAAGGGCCTTCGCATCATCCAAAGTACGCAACACATGGATCCCATCCAGATTGGAACCCGGTACCTGGAGGGAATTCGGCTTGCTGCCGGTGGCGAGGACGAGGAAATCGTACGGGAGGCTTGAACCATCGGACAGCTCGACGCTCTTTGCGTTCCGGTCGATGGAGACGACTCTGGTGGCCAGCCGCACCTGGAGGTTCCGCTGCTCATACCAGGGCTGCTGGTACATCACCGTGGAAACCGGTTCAATATGGCCGGCGACTACCTCAGGCAGTTTGATCCGGCTGTAGAACGGATAGCTTTCCGCCGCGATGATGGTTACCTGGGCCTCCGGCTTCCTGGCCGCGAGTTCCTGCGCGACGGTGACTCCTGCGATTCCATTTCCGACGATGACAACGTTCATGATATGATTCCCCCCTTTCCTTCTGGACGACAACTAGCATACAATACGAACGATATTCTGAGAAGTCCAGTAGTTGAAGAAGGTGGCGAAGCGGACTATAGTAGATTCCATGGCCAAAGACCGACACATCATCCATTTGCCACCAAGGCCGGAAGAATCCATGACACGACAGGAGAGGGATCACCTCGACGCATGCTTGGAGATCAGGCGGATCGTGTTCATCGTCGGACAGGACGTACCCTATGCGATTGAACGGGATTCCTACGAATCTTCATGCGGCCACCTGTTGGTGTTGGAAAATTCCACGCCCGTAGGTACATTACGGTATAGGGCGACGCAAGAAGGCGTAAAGCTGGAGAGGATCGCCGTCCTGCCGGAGCATCATGGCAAGGGGTATGGGCGTCGGCTGGTAGAGGCCGCAATACATCATATCCATGCGGATGATGGAGAGGCCACAATATACCTGCACGCGCAGGTGGCGAGCGAAGGTTTCTACAAGCGGCTTGGGTTCGTCGATGACGGCGGGCCGATATTCAAGGAGGCGGGGATCGAGCACCGGACCATGGTGTTTTCCTCCGCCGACCAAAACAGCGAGAAGGAGTGACAAGAGCAATGGTGGATCAACATACAGTCGTTGTGGCGGGAGCGGGCGTATTCGGCACCGCGGTGGCGGAGAGACTGGCGTGGAACGTCAACAACAAGGTGATCCTCTACACGATAGAGGAGGATGTCGTTCTGGACGTCAACCAGAACCATAGGAACACGAAATACTTCCCTACCCGATTCCTCAACGCCTCAATTACGGCGACCGGAGACAAGGCGATATTCGCCGAGGCCGACTATATCATGCTGGTCATTCCCTCGAAGGTGATCGTCCCTTTCAGTGAAGAGATCCGGCCGATGACGAAACCGAACTGCATGGTAATCAATCTCGCCAAAGGGATGAGCGACGACGGTGCGTTCATCACGGAGAAAATCCCGTTCGAGCGGACGGCGAGCATGAAGGGGCCGACCTTCGCCATAGAGGTGATCAACGGGTTCCCTTCCTCCTTCACGTTCGGAGGGAAAGAGGAAGACTATCAGGACTTCAAGCGGGACATACTGCCGGACACCGGCATCTACCTCGACTATACGAAGGATATCAGGGGCGTAGAGCTGATGAGCGTACTGAAGAACATGTATGCGATCGCCATCGGCCTCGTCTCGGGCAGGTACAACTCGCCCAACGTCGATTTCATGGTCTATACCAAGGCGGTGAACGAGATGCGTCGGTTCCTCAAGCTGTTCAGGTGCGAGCAGACGACGATCTTCGGGTACTGCGGGCTCGGCGACCTCGGGCTGACCTCACTGAACGACCTCTCCCGCAACAGGACCCTCGGCATGCTGATGGGCAAGGGTTTCTCCTGCGACCAGAACGGTTCCAGCACGGTCATCGAGGGCTACAGGACGATCAAGCTGATGGGAGAGCTCACACGCGAACAGCAGGTCGCCGAGCGGTTCCCGATGGTGCAGGCCATGTATCGGCTGATGTTCGAAGGGGACAATCTCAACGACTACCTGCGGACTGTGTTCTCATAACCGGACTTGCTTGGAGGTAGCGATGGAAGGCTTCAACAGGGACTACCCTTTGTTCTCGCTGTGCGGACTGAACTGTGGCCTGTGCCAGATGCGTCTGGGTGGTTATTGCCCGGGCTGTGGCGGTGGCTCGGGCAACCAGGCCTGCGCGATCGCCAGATGCAGTCTTCAGCATGGGGTGGTCCAATTTTGCTTCGAGTGCCCGGAATTTCCGTGCGGACGCTATGAGGGCCTGGAGGAATACGATTCATTCATCTCCCATCGCAACATGATCCAGGATCTCAGGAAGGCGAAGACCATCGGCATCGACGCCTACCGCGTTGAGCTGGAGGAACGGATCACCATACTGCGGTCGCTGCTGGCTGAATACAACGACGGTCGCAAAAAAACCATGTACTGCCAGGCGGCCAATCTTCTGGAGATACAGGATCTCCGGGAGGTGATGAACCAGCTTGCGGAGGCGATGGATTCCCAAGCCGGGGGCTTGTCACTGAAAGAGAAGGCCGCTATTGCGGCGGAGCTGTTCCAGATGATGGCGGACAAGCGTGGAGTTGTGCTGAAGCTCAACAAGAAGCCGAAAAACGGGAAGTAATGGATCAAAGAGGAAAAGTGACTATCCGTTCCTACGTATCTATCCCAAGCACTCCTATGAAGGTTGATTTTTCCTACAACATTGGCTATGGAATATCAACCGGTTTGATTCTTGGAACGTAATTTTGTATTGTGCCGCCATACGAACAGACCAATCAATTCCAAGAACATCACAATGCAATTCAACGTTACACAGCTACCCAATGCGGTCCTATATCCAAAACGGCCGTAGATCATCCCTCCAACTGATGCACCTAAAATAGTCCCTACAGTCAACAGCACTTCATGAATCATCATTCGTCTTGAACGATATCTGCTACCTGATACACCATGGAACATGCTCATGGTATACGTCAATGCGAATACAAGTCCAAACATAAAGAAAAAAAGACAATATCCCATCAAAGAGGTGATCTCCAGTCCAATCAGGCAGAGGACAATCAGCATACACTGTACTCCCAAAATCAAAGGAAGTTTGAATTGCCACCAATGATATCGACCAAGATACAGAAAAGCGATGCAAGTAGCGATTCCACATAACAACAACAGGAAACCGGTCCAACTTTCAGGAACCTGTAGAAAGTCCTGCGCATATTGAGGGAAAACAGTCTGAACAATTGAAAGAGCGTAATACATCGGCACAACCCCAGCCCAGCAGAGGAATCGTAGCGAGGTCTCCCGTCCAGGCATCGGTACTGTCTGGAAAGATTGTTCGGGTTCTGCATCTCGCATCGTCGGCAGGATACGGGAAGCTCCGACGATCAGAACCGCCAAACCTGCGAAAATACAGCTTCCGACATATAACGGAAGATGAGTGGAGCCTTCGACAAGAATACCGGTCACATACGGAGAAATGCAGAACCCGATGCTCCAGGAGAGATTATATCGACTGGTCGCAGCGTTGAGCTCAGGACCTTCCTTACCCCGACTCAACCAACCTGCCAATTGAGGCCAAAGCATCGACATACATGCACCGTATGCGACCAAACAGAGAAAAACCATCCTCCAATCCACGGAGAGGACCAGCAGTAATACGGCTACCGCCATACCAAACGTCGCGGACATGATCGTATGACGAGGCTTCAATCGTGCATAAAACCGATCTCCAATCAAACAGCAGAGAAAGTAACTGGCGGTATACAGGGAAGTTGCGATTCCAATCATACCGGAGGAAAGTCCAAAGTCAAGTTTCAGATAGTAGACGACAGAGAGATTCACCATCGACATGGCAAACTGCCCGATGCACGCAGTCCCCTCCAATACCCAGGCCTGCGACGATGTCTCCCGGCCTAATCGTTTCCTATCCATCGATCTCACCGGACTATTCTGGCCGTTCCCCCTCGGATCTCGTTCTCAACCTCTTGCAAAGAACTCATCGATGTATCTCCGGGGGTAGTCATGCATAGGGCACCGTGAGCAGCCCCATATTGTACGGCGTGCTCTACAGACAGGCCCATCAGCAGAGCGTAGATCAAACCGGAAGCGAAGCTATCACCACCGCCGACCCTATCAAGGATTTCCAGATTTTCCCATCGACGGGAACGATGAAGGCGACCGTCCTGCCAGCACAATGCCTCCCAATCGTTTCTGGTCGCTGTCCTGACGGTCCGCAATGTCGTCGCAACTACCTGTACTTCTGGATAGAGCACGATGAGTTTCGAGATCATTTCTCCATATCCTTCAATGGACAAGGTCCTCAGCGCATGATCATTACCAGGAATATCGATTCCCAAACAAGCAGTAAAATCTTCCTCATTGCCAAGCAGTACATCGACCATAGGGACCAAAGCTTTGTTGACCGCTTGAGCTTGGGACATACCGCCCTTGTCCTTCCATAACGAGGGTCTATAGTTCATATCGTAAGAAACGATAGTTCCATGTCGATGGGCGCAAGCCACAGCTTCAGAGATGACATGAGCAGTATCAGAGGATAACGCCGCAAAAATTCCACCTGTATGAAACCATCGGACACCACAGGTTCCAAACAAATATTCCCAGTCGATATCGCCAAGTCGGAGCTGTGAGGCCGCAGAACATTGGCGGTCAGGAACACCTTTCGCTCCGCGGATGCCAAACCCCCGCTCTGTAAAATTCAGTCCGTTCCGTACCGGAGCGGAACAAGTGGAGGCATCTACCCAATGAATGAACGAAGTGTCAACACCCCCTTGCAACATACAGTCTTCGATCAATTTTCCTATCGCATTGTCGACCAAGGATGTTGCACAAGCTGTCCTCATTCCGAAGCATCTTTTCAAGCCTCTGGTGACATTATATTCCCCTCCGCCTTCCCAAACCTGGAATTGGCGGGACGTATGGATCCTGGATTCTCCAGGATCCAACCTAAGCATCACCTCTCCCAATGAAATACAATCGAAGCGACATTCAGATGCCGGCCGTATTTTCAGAGAATTATTCCGCTTCATACAATCCCCTCTCTCGAAGTCCATCGACAAGATTTCTCCATGCCTCACATTCCATAATTTTACGACCTTCGACTGTACTGGATGCAATATGCGGTGTAAGGATCATATTACCTTCGAGGGTTTGTAGAGCCCCTTGATAAGGTTCCATTTCGAAGACATCCAACGCCACGCCCCCAATCAGATGGTCTTTCATGGCGACATACAGGGATTGCTCATCAATCAGCCCGCCACGTGCGGTATTGATAAGCAATGCGTGAGGGAGCATCATTTCCAATGCATCCGCATCGATAATATGCCGTGTCAGGTCAGTGATCGGAAGGTGCAAGGAGACGATATCAGAAGCTTGTAACAACTCAGGCAAACTCACCAGGCGGCAACTGGTATGCTCCGTAAGATACGGATCATATCCAAGGACAGAACAACCTAGGTTACGGAATATCTCAGCCACACGGGAACCAATGCGTCCACATCCCATGATTCCGACCGTTTTTCCAGTGATCAACGTACCAGGGGCACCTTTCGGCCAATCACCATCCCTGATAGAGGAAGTCATTTCAATAAGCTTTCGGGAAAGTGCGAACGCATAGGAAACAGCCAATTCCGCCACTGACTGGACAGGAGCTTCCGGAGTATTCAGAACCTTTACACCAAGATTGTCCGCAGCAAGAAGATCGATGGAATCCAGTCCGATACCACACCGGGAAAGAACGACGAGTTCATGTGCCGCACTGAATACCTTCTTCGTCCAAGGTTCGATTCCAGCGATGACGCCTGATGGTTGGAAGTGCTCAACAAGCTTGATAAGCTCAGATTCAGAAAGTTTCCTGCCATAGGGATTCATTTCAATATTGAAGCCATCAAGCTGTTCCGTTTCCTTGAAGGTTGAAGTAGTACAAAGTATGGTTTTCATTCTTCTTCCTATTTTATGCTGACATCCCAAGCCATTTTCAGAGCGGCTTTTGACGATTGCTGTAAAAACACCGTATCCATACCCAATGCCAGTAGTGTGAATCCATCCGATAATGCTGACATGACGGCTGTTTCGGTTGGGGTTACAATATGGAGACCGGCAACTTTGCCCGCACTGGTGCATGCCGCGACGACGGTCTTGCAGGCTTCCCTTACAATAGGGGAATCGACTTGGCCGGGTATGCCGTAGGAACCGCTCATATCGTAGGGCCCGATAAACACCCCGTCGACACCCTCTACCTGTAGGATTGAATCGATGTGTTCAACAGCTTCCCGAGTCTCTATCATTACGATCACCAGGATCTCTTCATTCGCCGTCCTGGCATATTCATCAAACTGTTCACCATAGGCATTGGCTTTTGTAAAAGCGAATCCACGTATCCCTGCGGGGGGGAACTTCGCTGCGGCGACTGCCTGAGCGGCCTCGTTCGCTGAATTTACAAGAGGGACTATCACACCAGTCGCACCGGCATCCAAAGCCCTGCGGATACTCAAGGTATCGTTGGCTTTCACTCTTACGAACGGTTCACAGGCTTTACCTGAGACGCTGTTCACCAATGCCGCGACCTCTGCGATATCGGAAGAGGTATGTTCACAGTCTATCGCCAACCAGTCAAACCCAACTTCCGATAGTATTTCCGCAACAGTGGAATCGAATCCAATCTGAATCCAACTCCCTACTGACAAAGTACCTTCCTTCAATTTCTTCTTAACCTGGTTTGCTCCCATGGATACCATCCTTATATAAATATTTCAGATATATTTGGTATATCAATAATATTTTGACAATTACATCACCTTCCAAATACTTTTCAGAATATGCAAGGACCCATTAGAATATGTATTTTTTTATTCAGTTCTATCTGCACCTAACAGCGCTTGCAGTTCCATTGCATATCCACGTTGTACATGGATGCGCATCATACGTTCCGCCTCATCAGGATCACCAGAAAGAATTGCATCGGCCAGCTGTCTATGCCAACCAAGGGTATCACTGGACCATTCGACACGAACGGCATTGGAGAGAAGCATCGTACGCAGGTAGATATTTCGCAACGACCGGATCAACTCTTCACAACAAGTCATTTGCGCAATGTAATTATGAAGGGCGAGATGTTCCACCGCCTTTTCCTGATCTGTAAAATTCTCGAACGGCAACATGGCATCACACCGATCCGCAAGCATCAATAGTTGGTCTCTGTTCATGGCGGAGACATTGAAGCTTGCGACACGGGCCGCCATTCCTTCCAACGCCTCCCGAACAATATATCTTCCTTTGAGCTTTTCCGGAGTCACTTCATCGACTATCGCCCCGTAACGTGGAACGATTTTGACAAGACCTTCATTCTCAACGGAACGAAACGCCTCCCTCACGACCGTTGTAGTTGTATTGAACTGCTCCGCGATAGCACGCTGAGGCAACTTGCTGCCACCTTTGAATTCTCCATTCAAGATACAAGTGCGCAGTTGGTCCGCAAGTTTTTCAGATTCAGTTCTAAAATCTTCCACAATGGCCTCCTATTGAGATTCTAGCTATCAGAACTATCAGTCATGATATTACAATTTTCACGAAAAGCATAGAGAACGCCCCTATCATACCACCCAGGCCGTCTCAACTCTTGAACCCGCTCATCGCGACGCTCTCTACGACCTGCCGTTGAAGGATCAAAAACAAAACGGCGACCGGTAGCAACATAATTATACCACCAGCGAGAATCGGTCCGAAACGTGTCATGGTCATTGGATCGATATACGTGGCCAATGCTATGGAAAACGTCATTTTATCCTTATCGGACAACATCACCAAAGGCCAAAGGAAGTCATTCCATGTGTCAATGAACTTGATGACTGTCAGTGTTGCGCAGGCTGATTTCATCAGCGGAAATACAATCTTCCAAAGAATCTGGATCTCATGGGCACCATCCATCCTAGCCGCTTGCAACAGTTCATCAGGAATCGTCATGCAATACTGTCGCATGAAGAATATCCCGAACACACTGAGATAGTTCGGCAGGATCAAACCCCAGAACGTGTTGTCGCCACCAATCTTCACCATACCAATGTACAATGGTATGAATCTGGTAAAGAATGGTACCATGATCGAGGTCAGAATCAGATTGAACAAAATATCCATGAACTTGCTGCGAAATTTTGCGAATCCATAACCTATCAAGGTCGAAAAAAACAGACAGGTGATTGTTGTGACTCCAGCGTAGATCAGAGAATTCCCAAGCAAACGGAACACCTTGAATTCCCGGAACAACGCCTGGTAGTTTTCCAATGATATCCTGGAGGGAAAGAATGTGGTCGGTATCCGGAATATCTCCCGGTTGGTCTTGAGCGAAGACAACAACGCCCATAGTACGGGAAACAGGATCACGAGTCCGATGACCAGCAATATGGTATAGAGGACAATCTGACCGACATTCCGTCTCAATCTGTAATGAGTCCGCATATTCCCTCCTCCGATCATACTGTCGTGGTCTTGCTATCCAGATATTTTTGCTGGATCAGAGTGAGTGCCATGATGACTACCAGTAGGATCAATCCCATGGCGCTCGCCTTACCCATCTCCATGTATCGGAAAGCCGTGTTGTACATGAGATAACCTACCGTAGTGGTCCTCCCTGCCGGTCCACCCTTCGTAAGCATGAAGATCTCCCCGAACATCTGCAAAGTATCAATGGTCGTCAATATCACCAGCAGGGTCATGATCGGCATCACCATAGGGATTGTGATGTAGAAAAACTGCTTTACACTGGGGACACCGTCTACCTTGGCGGCCTCATACAGTTCCTTGGGAATATTGAGTATCCCAGCCAAGAACAAGATCACCGAAAAACCCAATCGCATCCAGATCTTCACTATGCTGACAGATATCACGGCCATGGTACCGTCGTTCAACCAATTGATCGGGTTCCAGCCCAATCGTGTGAAAAGATTATCCATAAGTCCGAATTTAGGGACGAATACCCACTGCCAGACAATACCGATGGAAACGATGCCGACGACACTTGGAAGATAGTACAACGCTCTGAAGAACCCTGATCCGGACTTGATTGTCGAAAGTAGAAATGCCAGAACCAGAGAAAGGGGCAGCACCCCGACTAAAACAATTCCAACAAAAACAAAGGTGTGAAGGAATGCCGCCCCGAAGTCCTTACTCGTCAGAATAGATTTGTAATTATAGAGCCCCACGAATACGTTTGGTTCAGAACCGCGATACATGACGAAAGAGAGCCGGATAACCTCAATCATAGGCAAAAGCATGAACAGGAAGAACCATACCAATCCTGGAGCTATGAATATATATCCCCACTTCTGTATCCTTCGCATCTGCTTCGTACCCATTCTCCGCCTCCTTTGAATACCGGAAGGGTTGTTCTTTCCAGTATCCATCATCTCAATCATATCAAGGATCTCTACCTACCGCAGGATCTAACGACCGGTCTTAGCCTCCAGGACAGCCTGATGGCCTTTTGCCTTGGCAGCCGCAAGTTCAGCCTCCACATTGGCATTGGGATCCATGATGATCTTCTCCAACGCAGCACCAAGAAGATCTGCCATCTTGTCGTACAGTCCATAAGGATCAAGCGTCTCGTCCCTGATCAACGGACGTTCATACATAGCCTCGAACACTGTCTTGTACGGAATACTCTGAGCATAGGGAGAATCTTCGTTAGTCTTTCTCTTCGGGAAGCTACCTGTCAATTCAGCTAGTTCCAGATCCCTGGAATCCGAATTGAGAAACATATTGAAGTCCCAAGCTATATCGCTATTCTTCGCATCACGGGACACATAGCTGAGCTGGACAGGAACTTTGACACCAGGAGCATATGCGCCGATAGGCAATGAAGCGATACCATAGTTGATATCCGGAGCGTCAGTCGTCAGAGAACCGGCCAGGAACGCTTCTCTATGAACCATTCCTACAAGCCCGAGCTTGAAGGCTTCCTCAGGCGCAGGCATATCCGTCGCGGCGATTTTCCAATTCCATATGGCATCCTTGTAGAACTGGGTTGCAGCGACATACTCCGGTCCGGTCCAGTCCGCTACATCAGACCAATCCTCATTGAAAGCCCACCCTTTCGTACTGTCTCTGAATGCGAATATGATCGGCAACCACTTGTCCAACACACCACCCGGACCTCCTGCATACCGAATTCCAAATCCTCCCTGTGTTATACGTCCAGAATTATTGTATTTGGTCGTTTTTTTGGCGACGTCGATGAAATCCTCAAGTGTGACAGGAGGTTCTGTAATCCCTGCCTCTGCCAAGATATCCTTGTTATAGTACAGCATCATGCCACAATCCAGTTCTACGATCATCCAACCAAGATATTTTCCCTGATAATCCGCACGGCTACCACTGTATTTCTGATATGCGTTGGCTGAATCGGTATATTCAGTTTCAAAAATATCAGTCACCCAACCGGGAGCTGGCTGGGCAAGCCCCCAAGCATGAACCACGGACATCTGGTTGGTGAAAAGATCCGGAAGTGTCCCGGCCTCCATAGCAGCGAGGAAAACGGTCTGGAAATCCTGTATCGGTATATCACGGACCTGAATCGTCACATTCGGGTGTATCGACTGATAGTCATTGACCGCTTTGTCCAGCCAGTCCTTGAAGCCTGGTCGGGATCCCAGCATGTGCCAATACCTCAGGGTGATTTTTTCCTCAGGGAACTGATAGCCAGGAATTGCATTTTCAATCGGCGTATTCTCTTTCGGACCTTGCGGCACGGTCGTACCTTTCTCCTGTCCGCCTCCTGCGAACAATATGGTACAACACAACAAGACAAGTACAAAACACAATAGCTTTCTTTTCATAGCAGTCTCCTTTTGTTTTCAGGCATGTATGCACATACCTGATCCTTTCACTTCTTTTCACTCCCCTTTTTCAACGTCGCAGACAGTGACTCTGATGATTCTGATTGAATAGTGGTTGTCATCCGGATATACATCGTCGGTCCATCCCATGGTTTCCGAACCAGCCGTTATCCTGACAGATGAGGACAAGGGGATGGAAAAACGTGCCGAACTCATACCACAAAGGGGAAACTCATGGTAGTCGGTCTTCATGTAGCAGTCCTTCAGGTCCGGTTCCAGACGACGGAACTCTTCTGGAAGCGCTTGATAGGGAGGATACGTATCTACGAATCTGGGAACCTGAACTCCATGGACAAGCCATTGGTCGGCTCTCAGATGCATACCCCACAGATTTCCGACCCGGAATCGGACGGGTGTGATATCCACCGGCTCGTCGGGTCTTCGGAAGCCCTCCAAAGGAGTTGCGGAAAGCATGATGAAACCAGGAGGAGTACAGGCACTTCCAATCACCTCGACATCGACAATCGCTTCCTGTTCACCGATTTCGATATAGTCAGCAGGCTTCCGCTCTGTATCGGGATAATGAGAATTTATCGCATTGAGTTCCATTCCATGTGGTTCACCACAATTGTATGCCCGAACTACCTTGATGTTCTCATAGTTGAATGGCAAATGGTATTCATATGTGCGGTAATTCCTCAGGACCGTCTTTGTTTTGGTGGAATCCACATAGGGAAAAACCTTCTTGTCTGATTTGGACATACGCCCCTCCTTCGTTGGTTGATGCTCAATTGTATACATGATATATCAGATATGTCAAATATATTTTTTTCTCTTGACTTTTCAATAACCCCGTTCCTATCATGAGCCATGACCAAACAAATTCTTAACCATACAATCGTTGCGGAAGAGAGGAACGAACGGTTCCACCGCGATTTCCCTGATCTGACGGTATTGCCTGATGGAGATGTCCTGGTATTGCTCAGGGAGTGTGGTCCTTGGGCTCGACAGGCAACATACGGGTTTCCCTCTCCTCTGACGTTCTTCGAAATCGAGCCTCAGTTCGTTTTGTACCGTTCAAAAGACCGAGGAAAGACGTTTCAAAGGGAGAATATTGTTTTTGACGGATTTGCGTTCGATCCTACCATACGGGTATTGAATGACGGGACATTATTCGCCGGAGTAGTCGCGGGGTCTTCGCAACCTACGACAAAAAGAGCTGAGCTCACCGGGATATTCCATCGCCATATCCCAGAAATGAATACAGTGATAGGTGTGGACGGGCTACACTTCGCTACCTCAGTGGATGAGGGGATAAGTTGGGAATATCAACCGATCATAGCGATACCGGGATGGCAAAACCATTACAATCTCCGTAAACCGTTCCAGGCACCGGACGGTACGCTTCTTGTGCCGATCACGTCAGGATATCCATGGCAAAGCAGACATGTCGGGGTCATCCGTTCCTTTGATGGAAAAAATTGGGGCGATACCTCTGTCGTCACAAAGGACATTCATGCAAACCATTCCTATAGCGCCGGCATTGGATATTGGGAACCGGTCATCGCAGCTTTGCGAGATGGGACACTCATCTGTGTCATGGTCCAGGATATGCAGAGTTCCGCTCCTCAGCGAAACGTGTCGACCCAGCCTCGCGCTGGAGTATTTACGGATTATCTGCCGTCACTTTGGGTCTCCTTCAGTACAGACTATGGCTTTACTTGGAGTATTCCCCAAGACAGTGGTTTAAGGGGCGATTTCCCAAGTATTCACGATCTAGGTGACGGTGAACTCTGCCTGACCTATACCGCCAGATACCCGGACCATTCCGAGCTTGTATGCAATCAAACCACAGACGGAACAACATGGAATCACATGCAAATCATACATGTTGAATACGGGGCAAATTTCTATTATCCGAACTCTACGATCCTCGCCAATGGAAATAATCTCACGGTATTCATGCACGCAGGGCAAGACAAACTCAGAACTACCCACGCAATCGTCTGGAAAGACTAGGAGAGCATCATGACAGCAAACAAAAATCGGATGGACAGTATGGCGGATATCGGGGTCATAGGCCTCGCAGTAATGGGTGAAAACCTTGTATTGAACATGGAGTCAAAAGGATTTACAGTCGCAGTATATAATAGAACCATAAGTACGGTTGACGCATTTATCAACAGTAGAGCAAAGGGAAAAAGGTTTGTTGGAACTCATTCCTTGGAGAACCTAGTCATGGAACTCACTTCTCCACGAAAAATCATGCTCATGGTCAAGGCCGGGAAACCGGTTGATGATACAATAGAGGCGTTGCTTCCTCTGTTATCACCTGGAGATCTGATTATAGACGGTGGTAATTCACATTTTGAGGATACAGCGAGACGACTGAGGCAGGTTGAAAGCCATGGTCTTCTATACGTTGGTACCGGGGTCTCCGGAGGCGAGGAGGGAGCACTCACAGGACCATCGATCATGCCGGGGGGATCAATGGGCGCATGGCCGTTGATCAAAGATATTTTTCAGAAAATCGCCGCTCAAGCGGTGGACGGGAAACCCTGTTGTAGTTGGATCGGGAAAGGTGGCGCCGGTCATTTTGTGAAGATGGTCCATAACGGTATCGAATATGGTGACATGCAGCTCATTTCAGAAATCTATTGGGTGATGAAGAACCTTCTAGGATATGAATATCATGAAATGCAGTCGCTTTTCGCTCAATGGAACGATTCCGAACTCAATTCCTATCTTATCGAGATTACAGCCGATATCCTTGGTTTCAAGGATTCTGATGGAACAATCCTTCTGGACCATATACTCGATACCGCAGGTCAGAAAGGTACAGGGAAATGGACCAGCATAGAAGCTTTACATGAGAACATCCCGCTTACACTGATCTCCGAGGCAGTATTCGCCCGTTACATATCTTCACAAAAAAATGAACGGGTAGTTGCCGCCACATTCTTTTCCCCAGTCGATGATATTACGATATCAGGTAGACCGTCAAAATTACTTCTAGGCGAGGAAGCGGACAAGGATACCACCGCAAGCACTATTCTGAAGCAAGCTCTTTATGCGGCAAAGATAATCTCCTATGCACAAGGATTTGAACTTCTCAAGAAATCCAGCGACAACCATGGCTGGGAGTTGAATCTCGGAGATATTGCATTACTTTGGCGCGGAGGCTGTATCATACGTTCATCATTCCTCGATAAAATCAATGACGCCTATACAGACAATCCAACATTGCAGAACCTTGTACTCGCACCATTTTTCCGCGATACATTGAGAGGGACAGAAAAAAGTCTTCGCCGAGTAGTATCGGCGGCGATCATGGAAGGAATTCCTGTACCGGCTTTGTCAGCTGCTTTGTCCTGGTTCGACAGCTATAGAAGCGAAAAACTTCCAGCCAATCTATTACAAGCGCAACGAGACTATTTCGGAGCGCATATGTATGAACGCACGGATAGTCCACGTGGAGAATTCTTTCACACCGATTGGACTGGTCACGGTGGGAAAACCGCATCCACAACCTATGATGCGTAACTCCCCTCACCTCTGGTCATAGAATGACCGATAATCATTGGCAAGCTTGCTACTTATCTTCTTGAGGAAAGAGATGGAATTGACGGCATCGAATAAAACACTCATTTGGCTGTAGAGATGGATAGCCGGACCATCCTGGATATGCTCGGGGATCCATTTCTATAGCGATATATGCAGTTATTGATATTTATTGCCATATCTGTTGTCAATCCCTATTCTCTTTACTTCAATAAAAATAGCAACCACTCAAGATATTCTTATATTTCAATATTGTTTCCAGAACGAAACAACAGAACGTTGAAGAAAAGGAAATGGAACAGCATACGGAGGGGAACGTATATGTCTGCTATGATCTCGGTCTCGCTGTGGATGCAGTCGCCTGCATCCTTACAAGGAAGATGAACGGTCGAAACAGACGATAGCGGATAGTCGAAACTAGTATAGAGGTAGTAGGCGGTAGCTTCGACGTGAGATATCAGGTCGAGAGCATAACCATTAGAACCTGAAGAAACAACGCAGGGTTCAACTAGAAGTTGTATTAATGGTATGATGCAAATGGCGACTTGCTTTCTGAATACTTTATGCACTTCGACAATATCTAGATGTATCACTAGAAAATGGAAACAAATTGAATTTGAGAAAGCAAAAAAAACTGCTAAGATATTGTTCCGACGCCTGAGTTTTAGTTTTCAATTCTCAGGATGACTTGTATCGCATCTATCTGCCTGTCGCTTGCGTTTCCTAGTTCTTTTGAGATATGCAGTAGTTTCTTATCATTATAGATGTCTCTGATCGTCTCCAATTGTATTACGGGTTCAGATGCTTCATCACCATACAACAACCATTCCACACTTCTCTCCAAGACTTTGGCTATAGCGACCCCAGCTTCCAGATTAGGAAGTTTGGCCGTACTGCGTTTGTTCATGATCGTACCATAGTTCAAGCCTGCTCTCTGGCAAAGTTCCAAAAGAGTCCAGCCCTTTGCCTTTTGAGCATTTTCCACACGCCCCCAGAAGTCCATCGCCTTGTCAATCTGTGTGTTCATACGGACAAAATGCCATAAATCTCATTGAAACGTTAACTTTTCGATTGACTACTAATAAAACAGTTAGTAATCTAATTGATGATAAATATTATCTAATAGATACATTAGATAAATAATCAAGGAGAGGGGACATGAAAAAAATTATCGTAGTTTGTTTGCTTATCAGCCTGGCTGTACTCCCTGTATTCGCGATGGAAAGCTGGGGAGGCATAACCGTCGCTCCTGAATTCGGTTGGTCAACGGTCAAAGTGGATTTCGGAGGGCAATCTGAAAAAATAAAATCATCGAGTACAAATTTGATGGTCGCAGCGGAAGGCGCGAATTATTTTGGCCAGAAGGCTCAATTTGGAATCGGCTACGGATTCGGTGTTGGCTTTGCCCTCTCTGGAACAATGGAGGACCAAAAAGTCGATGTTTCAAATACTCCCGTCAGCGTACTTCCCAAAATAAGCTTTCAATACAGGAATGCATTCAATGATAAATGTGCTATTGAAGTCGGCATTGGTTTCACTCATGCCTATCAGTCTCAGACGACAACTGACAGTGGAATTTCAGTAAAGCAAGAAGTAAATATAACCAGCTTGTTCGCGAATGCAAATATTTTGTTTAATTTTACGGATTTGATCGGCATTCGTGCTGGTCTCGGATTAAGTACACCAATTTATACCAGTTCAAAGATAAGCGGCAACGGCATGTCAATTAAAATTGATGCGACGACAACCGGAGTGTCTATAGTGCCATATGTTGGCATTGCGTTCTGCTATTAGTACTGTTGCAAGAAAGGACTGGCGGAATCTTGTATTCCCGTCAGTCTTTTTTATTCCTATCCTATCGTTCCACTCAGTCAATAAAAGTTAATATTCCCCCAGTTATATCCGGATGTACATATCGTTCTATCATTTCATTTAACCATACACTGTCACGCAAGTTTTTATTGAAATGACAGACTGTGTTACAGAAAGGACAAAAAAAACTCCTCCATGCTTGCACTCATGAAGGAGTTCCGCTTTTGAAGCGGGGGATGGCTTTGCGACGTCTCCTCAAGAGCTGAGGGGGAAACAACGGCGCCAAAGCATCTGTGAGAGAAACTAAGGGAAGCAGGATTGGATAAGTCCTGCAAATTTCCATGTCACAGACAAACTTAGTATAACAGGATTCATGACTTATGTTAAGTCCTTTTGACAATAGTTTACAAAAAAAATGCACAAACATACCTATAAACATAGGATATAACGAAATATCTCTTGTCACATCTTTTAATTTAGGGAAAATTCAGGTACGGTCTGACAAGACTTTGTACAAGTTGTTACAAACTTACAACATACACTTTCACTGTAAAAAACAAAAAGAAGCACCACGTTTTCTCCACCCACATGGTATTTCGACATACCTTTGCCGGAAATTCATCCACCAAGGATATATCACGGGGTGTTTCGTGGTGCTTCTCAGGACGCCCTACTCCATCTCAAACATCATGTAGATGGTACAGGATATCTCAAGTTCTCCGGTAGGGAGTTCGGAAGCGTAGTCGGCGGAACCGGACGCTTCCATCATGGCGGCCTTCGGAACGGCCAGGGTATTTCGGGTCAGGGCGTAGGACACGTCGTTCTGCTCACTGATCGAAAGCGGGGTGCTGACTGACATTCCCGCGCTCTGTGCATAGATACCGGCCTTGTCCACCGCTTTCCGCACAGCCAGTTCGCGGGCTTCGTCATAGGCCTGGGTCTTGTCCTGACGATCAAAACGGACCGAAGAGAATTCAATGCCGGTGACGACTCCAAGCTGGTCTACCAATGTGGAGAGCTTCGTGGAATCCTTGTCCAGTCCCCGGAGGGTGACGGACACCTGCTGGCTCGCCCGCTGACCGGTAAGCTGCTGCTTGCCGTCCGTCCATACGTATTCAGGACGAAGGGTCAGATAATTGGTGGTCATGTCCTTCGCCTCGATGCCATTTTTCTTCAGAATGTCGAGGATCTGGTTCATCTTCACGTTCACCATCTGTTGGGCGGCCGCGGTGGTCTGGGCTGTTTCCGATATGCCGACGGAGAACGTCGCGATATCGGGGGCGACCTTCACAGTACCAGTACCGGAGACGGAAATGGTCCGGATGACGGATTCCTCGACGACCGCCCGCTGGTCGGGAGCCGTGGCGCACCCGGCCAAAGTCAAGAACACGACCGCGAGAAGGGCTATGGCCAAAGATACGGAAGTACGATGTTTCATGTGTATTTCTCCTTACCCCGTTTCGGGGATGCCTGATACGTCATCAGGCAAAAAAAAGGTCCTGGCAACTACCTGCACATATATACATATGAACAGGAACCCCAGAACCCGTCTATAGCTAAACACCTGATCGGCTTGTTCGTTACGAAATTTCGCTTGAAAAACCTCTACCGGACCAGTTCAGGCCGGGTCAGAGCTTCACGAAGGAAGAAACCCAACGCCATCATCATGATACCGTTGTCATACAATCCACTCCCCATGTCGGCGATGACTTCGGAGACAGGGACGGTCAGGACATCCAACTGTTCATTTGCATCCAGTTCCTGTCCCTGGACTACTTCCAGATCTTCCACGAGGAAGAAGTTGGAACGGTTGGTCATGAAGGCCGAGTTGGGGGACACCGTTCCAAGGCAGGTGACCTTGCCCGCGCGAGATCCGGTCTCCTCCAGCAACTCCCGCAACGCCGCTTGCTCAGCGTCCTCTCCGGCATCGACCAGACCGGCGGGGAACTCCCTGGTCACGGAATCGGAACCATGCCGGTATTGCTGGACCATGATGAAGCGAGGTACGCCGTCCTTGCCCCGGATCCAAGGTATCACGGTGACCCAGTCGGCGGATTCGACCTCGATGAAGTCACCTTCCCTACCGTCCGTCGAGCATCGGTGGACCCTGCATATATCGAAGATCGGGCCTTTCCAGACCTTCTCCCGTGCGGAGGTCTTCCAGATAAGGTGGTCGATGTCCTGTATGTCGCCTTTCGTGAATTCATCCATAGGGGTATCTCCTATTTTTTACGGGAGGAACATTCGCTGGAGCAGGTGGCACATGCCGAGGGCTTGCACCCGCTGGTCCCTGCGAACGAGGTATCACGAGAGGTACTGCACGCGGTTCCTTCGTTGATGATCATGGCTATGTTCTTGAAAGCCTGGGCTGACGGGCTGTCCGGAGCCGTAGAGACCCATGAGGTTCCTCCATCTTCCGCTTCGCGAAGGGGAATCTCCAGCGGTATCCGTCCAAGGAACGGAACATGCATGTCCTCCGACATCTTCTTGCCGCCGCCAATACCGAATACGGGGATCTCGGTATTGCATTCCGGGCAGAACAGGCCGCTCATGTTTTCGACAACGCCAAGGATCGCGACACCGAGCTTGCGGGAGAAGTTGACGCTTCTACGGGCGTCCAGGACCGCCACGGCCTGAGGCGTCGTCACGATGATCGAGCCGGTCATCTCAGGGATGCTCTGGCAGACGGTCAACTGTTCGTCGCCGGTTCCAGGAGGGGAATCGATCAGCAGATAATCAAGAGTACCCCAGTCGACATCGGCGAGGAACTGTCTGATGGCGGACATCTTCATGGGACCGCGCCAGACGATCGGGGCGTCGGGATCAGGAATGGCGAAAGAGAGGCTTACGACCTTGAGACCCGGACGGGCTTCCACCGGGATGAAGCTCACCCCGTCATAGCTGTCAAGACGGCCGTCCTCACAGCCAAGCATCTTCGCGACGTTCGGCCCATGGAGGTCCGTATCGAGGATGCCGACGGTACAGCCGGCGTCCACCAACGCGTTGGCGAGATTGACGGTCACGGTCGTCTTGCCGACAC
The DNA here is from genome assembly GCA_964407735.1 of uncultured Sphaerochaeta sp. GTDB lineage: Bacteria > Spirochaetota > Spirochaetia > Sphaerochaetales > Sphaerochaetaceae > Spiro-02. Next base: position 69,621 of record CAYOWS010000018.1, read on the forward strand.
CACCCTTTCCGCTCATGATCAGTATCTTGCGACCGATCTTGTCCATATGTTCACGGATTTTCTTGTCCTGCTCTATCTGTGCTTCGAAATCGATTCCTTCACTCATGAAAACTCACACTCCTGTTATCTGTCATCCACCAGTCACAGGCATCAAGAGGATGGCTTGTGAAGGGGGAAATTATCCGTAACAAAGATACGGCATCGGCTGTAAACAAGCAAGGGGATGGGAGGGTTTTTCGGGAGGCGCTACGAACTTCATCGGGAAATTCCTGTCGCCGGGAAAGATGAGACAGGACAGGGGGAAGCAATGTTCCCCGGACCTGATGGCGACCTCTCCCTGTGGGCGATTCAATCATCCGCTAAAAGAGTGTGAAAGGTGTGAGAAAAGCGAGGCGGCGGGCGTTCTTCAGGATGCGGTAAATGTTGATATGACAATTTTTTCCTCATGTCCGCGGTTACTTTCCGACACTGTCTGGTTTTTCCTGGTTTTGACTTGAAATGATAGATATTTATCTATATAGTAGGTTGGAATGTTTTTTCCCGATGGTGGTAAACCGTCGCGATCATATAAAGGAGTTCGTATGGGAACATTAGCACAACTTCCTAAGGATATGTTGTTTGACCAATTGCAGAACGGTCTGGTTTTGCTTCTGCTTGGTATGGGCACCGTATTCGTTTTCCTAATTATCCTGGTCTTTGTGATTAAAGCGATGTCCGCGATAATCAAAAGAGTCTCTCCTGCGAAAGCATCAGCTCCGGTTGCGAGACCTGTTGCCGTTACTGCGGCACCTGCGGTATCAGCTTCTGTCGATGCAGAAATCGCCGCGGCCATAGTCGCTGCACTAGCACAATCTAAAAAGTAACCTCGGAGGTTTTCCATGAAGAAGAAAGTCAAGTTCATGTGTACGGCGTTCCGTGACGGTTTCCAGTCCGTCTATGGCGCCCGCGTATTCACCAAGGATTTCATGCCGGCTGTCGCGGCTGCCCGCGAAGCTGGTATCAACCATTTCGAAGCCGGCGGTGGTGCTCGCTTCCAGGCCCTGTATTTCTACAGCAACGAAGATGCCTTCCAGATGATGGACGAGTTCCGTGAAGTCGCCGGCCCGGACGCCGACCTTCAGACACTCTCCCGCGGCGTCAACGTAGTAGGCCTCGATTCCCAGCCCCGCGACATCATCCAGCTCCATGCCCAGATGTTCGCCAAGCATGGTATCTCCACCATCCGTAACTTCGACGCCCTCAACGACGTCAACAACCTGATCGATAGCGGAAAGGCTATCCACGACGCAGGCCTTCGCCATGAAGTCACCGTCACCATGATGGCTCTTCCTCCAAACGCCAAGGGTGCACATGACCCCGCCTTCTATGAAGGTGTCCTCCGCCAGATCCTCGACGCAGGCATTCCTTTTGAATCCGTCTGTTTCAAGGACGCTTCCGGAACTTCCACCCCTGCGGTAGTCTACGAGACCATCAAGCGCGCCCGCAAGATGCTCGGTCCTGACATGAACCTCGTATTCCACTCCCACGAGACCGCCGGTGTATCCATCCAGCAGTACATGAGAGCCTTGGAAGCCGGTGCGAACCAGGTGGACCTCTCCATGAGTCCCTGTTCCGGCGGTACCTGCCAGCCCGACATCATCACCATGTGGCATGCGCTGCGCGGAACCGACTGGGATCTCGACATCGATATCAAAAAGGTCCAGGAAGCGGAGCGTGTATTCGAGGATTGCATGAAGGACTACTTCCTGCCTCCCGAGGCCACCATGGTCAACCCGAACATCCCGTTCTTCCCCCTCCCCGGCGGCGCTCTTACCGCCAACACCCAGATGCTCCGCGACAACGGTCTGATGGACAAATATCCCGAGATCGTCGAAGCCATGGGCGAGACTGTCGAGAAGGGCGGTTTCGGAACCTCCGTCACCCCGGTCTCCCAGTTCTATTTCCAGCAGGCGTTCAACAACGTCATGTTCGGCAAGTGGAAGAAGATCGCTGAAGGATACGGCAAGATGGTCCTCGGCTATTTCGGCAAGACCCCTGTCGCTCCCGATCCGGAAGTCGTCAAGGCCGCCGCTGAGCAGATGAAGCTCGAACCCACCACCAAGAAAGTAGTGGACATCAACGACGCAGATCCGAAGAAGGGCCGCAAAGCCGCCATCAAGATGCTTGAGGACGCAGGCGTACCTGTTACAGAAGAGAACATCTTCATCGCCGCTTCCTGTAAGGAAAAGGGTATCCTCTACCTTACAGGCAAGGCCAAGGTCAATGGTATCCGCAAAGCGGATCCTGCCGCAGAGGCTGCCAAGAAGGCTGGAGAATACACTGTCACCGTCAATGGCAACGCATATGGCGTCAAGCTTGACGCTGACAAGGCCGTCGTCAACGGAGTCACCTATCCGATCTCCATCAAGGACGGGCTTACCGCTATCGCGGCTCCTGTCGCGGCAGCTTCCGTGGCCGCGGCACCTACCGCAGCCGTCGAAGTCAAGGCTCCGATGCCGGGTCTGATCCTCCGCACAGAGGTCAAGGTCGGCGACACGGTCAAGAAGAACCAGCTCCTCCTCGTCATGGAAGCCATGAAGATGGAGAATGAAGTCTACGCCCCTTGCGACGGCGTCGTCAGCGCAATCAAGGTCTCCCAAGGCCAGCAGATGAACGCCGATGATGTCCTGGTCGTAATCGGTGGCGCAGCCGCCCCCGCGGCTCCCGCACCGGCGCCTGTTGCAGCCCCTGCTGCGGCACCCGTGGCTGTACCTGCGGGAGGGACGACGGTGAAGGCGCCGATGCCTGGCCTGATCCTGCGCACCGAGGTCAAGGAGGGGGAGGCTGTGAAGAAGAACCAGCTGCTGCTGGTCATGGAGGCCATGAAGATGGAGAACGAGATCTACTCGCCCGTCGACGGGACCGTGACCCGGATCTGCGTGGCCCAGGGCCAGCAGATGAACGCCGACGACGACCTGGTCGTGATCGGCTGATAAGGAGCTGAATGAATATGATTGGTTCTGCGTTGAATGAATTGTGGAAGACCACGGGGATCGTCGGGTTCCTTCAGTCCGGGGGCTGGGGGAACATCCTCATGATCCTGGTTGGGTTCGTGCTGCTGTACCTGGCCATCAGGAAGGGGTTCGAGCCGCTGCTTCTGGTGCCGATCGGCATCGGGTGCATCCTGGCGAACATCCCGTTCGCGTACATAGCGGGCATCGACCCGGCCAGCGGGGACCCTGGGTTCATCAAGCTGCTGTACGACATGGGCATCGAGACAGGGCTGTTCCCGATCCTGATCTTCATGGGCGTGGGCGCGATGACTGACTTCGGGCCGCTGATAGCGAACCCCAAGACGCTGCTGCTTGGCGCGGCGGCGCAGTTCGGGATCTTCGTGGCCCTGATCGGGGCGCTGGGGCTGAGCTTCATCCCGGGGATCAACTTCGACCTGCACGCTGCGGCGTCGATCGGGATCATCGGGGGCGCTGACGGTCCTACGGCGATCTACGTGACCAGCCGCCTGGCCCCTGAGCTGCTGGGCTCGATCGCGGTGGCGGCGTACTCGTACATGGCGCTGGTGCCGATCATCCAGCCGCCGATCATGAAGCTGCTCACCACCAAGGAGGAGCGCGAGATCCGCATGCAGCAGCTGCGCCCGGTGTCCAAGACGGAGAAGATCATCTTCCCGATCTCGGTGCTGACCGTATGCGCACTGCTGCTTCCCTCGGCGACGCCCCTCATCGGGTCGCTGATGTTCGGCAACCTGGCCAAGGAGTGCGGGGTGACCAACCGCCTGTCTGACACGATGCAGAACGCGCTGATGAACATCGTGACCATCTTCCTTGGGCTGTCGGTGGGCTCGAAGATGGAGGCGTCCAAGTTCCTGAACCTGAACACGCTGGGTATCCTGGCGCTGGGCATGATAGCGTTCGCCCTGGGCACCGGGGCCGGCGTCATCATCGCCAAGATCATGAACAGGATCGACCCCAAGCATCCGGTGAACCCGCTGATCGGCAGCGCTGGGGTGTCGGCTGTGCCGATGGCCGCGCGGGTGTCGAGCAAGGTGGGCCAGGAGGCGGACCCGCAGAACTTCCTGCTGATGCACGCCATGGGCCCGAACGTGGCCGGGGTGATCGGCAGCGCGGTGGCCGCCGGAGTATTGCTGGCCGTCGTGCCCTTCATGGAGCCCATGTGGCCCGTGCTCGTCAACGGCGTGGAGACCTTCTTCCGCCCCGCAGTCGCCATCTTCATGTA